>NC_020453.1:1200000-2400000 GCF_000344805.1 Bradyrhizobium oligotrophicum S58
GCCTGATACGTGCCGGTTTCGTCCAGTGCGGTGCCCCAGATCTTGTGCGAGGCCTGGTGCTCTGCGCGTCCAAATGCGAGCGTCGTGCCGAGGCCGAGATCGACGCTGCGCATCGATTCGAGCGTGTCGACCAATCGTTCGGTGTCGAGCGGGTTGGTCTGCTTCAGCGCCTGGATCAGGATCGTCGCCGCAATGTAGCCTTCAAGAGACGTGTAGTCCGGCGCCTCGCCGGGAGAATATTTGGCCAGGGCATTCTTGTAGTCGAGCACCAGGCTCGAATAGCCCGAAACAGCGGGCACGCCCTGCGTCACGATGACGCCATTGGTGAAGCGCGGACCGAGCAGTTTCAGCTCGGTCGCGAGCGAGGTCGAGCCGACGGCGGATACGTTGGCGTAGATCAGGCCCGGCACCGCATCGCGCGTCTTCTCGATGAACTTCGCGGCCGCGCGATCGGTCGCCACGATGATGACGGCCTTGAGCCCCGGCTTGTGCGCCTTGACCTGGTTGACGCCCTCTTCCACGTCCATCGTCGCGCGCGGATAGGTGAACCGCACCACGGGATCGTTGATGTTCAGCTGCCGATAGGCCTTGGCGACGCCCGCAAAACCGTCGTCGCCGAAGGCGTCCTGCTGGGTGAACACGGCGATCTGCTTGGGCGAGATGCGCTTCATCTTGACCAGATAGCGCACGATCGCGGCCGTCTCCTCGGCGTAGCTCGCCCGATAGTTGAAGACGTAGCGATCCGGCGGGTCGCGCCTGACAACGGCGGCCCCGGTGTTCGGCGCGAAGTACAGCGCGCGGCGCTCCAGCGCATAGGGGATGGCGACCTGGGAGTTGGCGGTGCCGACATTGCCGATGAAGCCGAACACCTGCTCCTTGTCGTAGAGCTGGGTCATCGCGGCCAGCGTGCGGTTCGGATCGTAGCCGTCGTCGGCCGCGACGAGGCGCAGCGTGCGCCCATTGACGCCGCCGGCATCGTTGGCGCGTGCGAACGCGGCCTCGATGCCCTGCCGCATCTGACGTCCGGTCTCCTTGCGGATGCCGGAGAACGGCAGGACCATGCCGAAGCGGATCTCGCGATCGGTGATGCCGCGGACCGGCCCACTGGTGACGGCGCCGGTCGTCGCTTCGGCCTTGGAGGCTGGGCTCGATGCGGCGGCGGGCTGGCTGAGCGAGCGCTCGAGGTCCGCCAGCTGCTGCTCGGCGGCCGCGCAGTTCGCCGGCGAGGCCCCCGTGCGGCTACGGCCTTCGGCGATATAGCCGTTGAAACTACGGGTCAGCTGATCGCGCTCGCTATCATTGCTGGAGGACTGGCGGATGGCTTCGCGGAACTTGTCGACGATGGTCTGAACGCGTCCTTGCGCGACGTCCGGGCAGGCCGAGGCCTGTCCCACGATCGGGCCCACGCGGCCGGCCAGATCCCTGACGACGTCGGGAGCTGCCGCAAAAGCGGGGCTGAAGGGAGCTCCAAACAGGCTCCCGATGATCAACGCGGACCAACGGACGGTCATCAATTATCCACTTGCTCTGTTAGCTTCCAACCCTCATCGCTCTGCTATTCGTGGCATTTCGAATTAATGTCGGGTTTCTCTGTCGCGTTTTTATCCGTCGTAGCGGGTGCCGGCTCCCTTCCAGCGGTATCCTAGTCAAGCTCGATGGGCTGATAGTTGCCGGTTTCGTCCAGCGCGGTGCCCCAGATCTTGTGCGAGGCCTGGTGTTCGGCGCGGCCGAAGCCGAGCTGAACGCCAAGTCCCAGGTCGACATTGCGCATGGTCTCGAGCGTATCGACCACCTGCTCGGTGTCGAAGCTGCGGCCGGCGCGCTTCAATCCCTCGATCAGGATGCTCGCCGAGATGTAGCCCTCGAGCGACATGTAGTCCGCGGGCTCGCCCGGGAAGTACTTCGCCAGCGCGTTCTTGTACTCCAGCACCAGGCTCGAATAGCCGGAGACGCCCGGCACCGTCTGGGTGACGATGACCCCCTCGGCATAGCGCGGGCCGAGCAGCATCAGCTCGCTCGCGAGCGCCGAGCCGTCGACTGCCGAGATGTTGGCGAAGACCGCGCCCGGGAACACGTCGCGCGCCTTCTCGATGAACTTGGCGGCCGCGCGCGAGGTGGCGAGCATGATTACGGCCCGGACCGGCGTCTTCAGCAGCCTGAGCTGGGTGATGGCGTCGTCGACGTCGACGCTGTTGCGCGGATAGTTGACCCGCACGATCGCGTTCTCGTTGGCGCCGAGGGTGCGGAAGGCCTTGGATACACCGGCGAAGCCCGCGTCGCCGAAGGCGTCGTTCTGGGCGAAGACGACGATCTGGCGCGGCTGCAGCTTGCGCATCTTCACGAGATAGCGGACGAGCGCGTCGGTCTCCTCGGCGTAGCTCGGCCGGTAGTTGAAGACGTAGCGGTCCGGCGGATCGTGACGCCCGACATTGGCGCCGGTGTAGGGCGCGAAGAACAGTGCGCGCCGCTCCAGTGCGTAGGGAATCGCGACCGCCGCGGTGGCCGAACCGAAATTGCCGATGAAGCCGAACACCTGGTCCTTCTCATACAGCTGCTTCATCGCATCGAGCGTGCGCGACGGGTCGTAGCCGTCGTCGGCGGTGACGAGCTTGAGCACGCGGCCATTGACGCCGCCGGCCTCGTTGATGCGGTTGAAGGCGGCCTCGACCCCGATCTTCAGCTGCCGTCCGCTCTCCTTCACGGCGCCGCCGTAAGGGATCACCATGCCGAACTTGATGTCGTTCTGGGTGACGCCACGGGTCTCGACCACGGGCGGCAGAAGCTGCGCCGGCGCGGTCGCGGCGTGCGCGCTCGACGGTGCGATCGTCACGCCCGGCAGGTTTGATCGCACCGCTGCGGGTGCGGCGATGGACTGTTCGAGATCGGCGAGCTGGCGGTCGGCGCTGCGGCAATCCATCCGGCCTGTCGTGATCAGGCTGCGACCTTCCGCCACATAGCGATCGAGCAGGCGGGTCAACTCGTCACGATCGGCCTCATCAGCGGCCGCTTCGCGGATGACGAGCTGGAATTTCTCGATGATAGCCTGAATGCGCGGCCGGGCGATATCGCGGCAGGCGAGCGCCGAACCAATGATCGGCCCGACGCGGCTGCCGAGCTGGCGCGCCACGCTCACATTCTCGCCGGGCGCGGCTAGGGCTCCGCTGGCCACGATGGTCCCGAGCAGGATCGCTGCGATACGGGCGTGAGCTAACGGACCGCGTGCTGCCGCTTTCTGCGGTAGGACGTCGATCATGATCGCCTTGTGCGAGGTGCTTGAATCCGGCTCAGAAACAGCGAGTTTAGCGAACCCGCTCCATCTGGCCGGTCTTCTGGTTCCACTGCATGAACTGCTGCAGCATGGGCTTCTCGGGAGTCTCGGCTTCCGCCGCCGGTGCCTGGGCATCCGAGGCGAGCAGGGACTTGAACTGCGACAAGGCCGGCGCCGGGGCTTCCGCGCGCTCCGGGAGCGAGCTGGTCTGGTCCGCCTTGGCGTCCTGCACATCGGCCGCGACCGGCGGCAACGTCTTCATCGACTGCACGGCAGCGACGAAGGACGAGCTCGCATCGGGCTGGCGCCACACCGGAACGATGTTGACGAAGAACAGCGCGACCACGGCGGCGACACCGGTTGCGGCGGCGAAACGGCCGGCGATCTTGAACACGACCGAGCGGCGGTCGCGCTCACGCTCGAGATCCGGCGGCTCGCGCATGACTTGCGGATTCAACGACTGGCGAAGGGATTCGAACACGGCGGTCTCCAAGCGAGCATCGAGCGGTCCTTGTTGCTGTCCCGAAGCGGGACGCTCGGCCGCCTCCGCTGCCTTGGCGTTGTCGCCGACGAGAGATAGACGCGCTGCCTCCGGGCGTTCGCGCAACCAGCGCGGCGCATAGTGCAGCGGATCCTGCGGGTTCATCGGATTCTGTTCACTCAACGAACTCATACGCTACTCCTCTGACGCTCGATTCCGGTAAACTGATACGCTTCTGCCACGGTCGTATGAGATGAATTTCAAACGAAGAGCGGGAGCGGTCTGCCACTTCAGTTGACACGAAATCACTCGCAGAATCAGACGTTTTGCGTCGATCACCGATCGCACGCCAGCGGTCTCTTCCTGCAAGGCGCCCTGGCACGTTTGCCGTGCCTTCAGCGCCTCTATCGATCCCATGCCCCGCCCCCTGACGAGTGTCAATTGATCGGAACCGTCTAAAGCCGTCGGTTCCGCATTATATGTACGTTAAAGTTATCATCATGATGTGATTAAAATGAGGCGTGACAGGTCTTGACGCAGATGTTCGGAAATTGCGTCTCATTCGTGCCAAGATTGCGCCTTGATTCGATCATCATCGAACTATGTCGGGCAGGCCGCTGTCGATTTTCGAGCGGCTTAGCGTCGATTTAACCATCTGTTAACCATCTGGCGCCGACAGTTAACCAATCACTAAGAAGGGTTGGGTCGGATGGTCATGAGTGCCAGCGCTGAAACGGTGCGTCCTGTTATTCGTCTGCGCGGGCGCTCCTACGTCGCCTTCGTGTTCTCGCCGGTCGTGCCGATTGCCGATTGGCTCAGCGAGCTCGATGCGACGCTCAAAGGCTCGCCCGGCTTCTTCGTCGGCAAGCCGATCGTGCTCGATCTCTCCGCGGTCGATCTCAGTCCGCTCGCCATCACCCACCTCATCAAGAGCATCGAGTCGCGCAACATCCGCGTGCTCGGTCTCGAAGGCGTCGAGCAGGCGCGGCTGTCGCTCGGCATGCCGCCTCTGTTGTCGGGCGGCCGTCACTGCGCCGTGCAGGAGATCGAGCCGGAGAAGCCACAGCTGCAGCAGCCGACTTCGCTGCTGCTCGATCAGCCGGTGCGCTCCGGCCAGTCGATCGTGTTTCCCGATGGCGACGTCACGGTGCTCGGCGCGGTGTCGTCCGGCGCCGAGATCGTCGCCGGCGGCTCGATCCATGTCTACGGCGCGCTGCGTGGCCGCGCCATGGCCGGCATCAACGGCAATTCGGCGGCGCGCATCTACTGCCAGAAGATCGAGGCCGAGCTGGTCGCGATCGACGGCTACTACCAGACCGCGGAGCAGATCGACGCCGCATTGCGCGGCCGGGCCGCGCAGGCCCGGCTCGAAGGTCATTCCATGAAGATCGTTGCATTGAACTGAGTAGCAGGAGGATTGGAGAGATGGCGAAAGTACTTGTTGTGACGTCGGGCAAGGGTGGCGTCGGAAAGACCACCACGACGGCGGCGATGGGCGCGGCGCTGGCGCAGGCCGGCGAGAAGGTCGTCGTGGTCGATTTCGACGTCGGGCTGCGCAATCTCGATCTCGTCCTCGGCGCCGAGCGCCGCGTGGTGTTCGACCTCATCAACGTCGTGCACGGCGTCGCCAAGCTGCCGCAGGCGCTGATCCGCGACAAGCGGCTGGAGAATCTGTGGCTGCTGCCGGCCTCGCAGACCAAGGACAAGGACGCGCTGACCGAGGACGGCGTCGGCCGCGTCATCACCGAGCTGCGCAAGACGTTCGACTGGGTGGTGTGCGACAGCCCCGCCGGCATCGAGCGCGGCGCGATGCTGGCGATGCGCTATGCGGACGAGGCGATCATCGTCACCAATCCCGAGGTGTCGTCGGTGCGCGATTCCGACCGCATCATCGGCATGCTCGATTCGAAGACGGTGCGCGCCGAGAACGGCGAGCGCGTCGAGAAGCACATCCTCATCACGCGCTACGATCCCGGCCGCGCCGCGCGCGGCGAGATGCTGTCGATCGACGACGTGCTGGAGATCCTGGCGACGCCGCTGCTCGGCATCGTGCCGGAGAGCCAGGACGTGCTGCGCGCCTCGAACGTCGGCTGTCCGGTGACGCTCAACAGCCCCGCCAGCGCGCCCGCCCGCGCCTATCACGACGCGATGCGCCGCCTGCTCGGCGAGGAGGTCGAGATGCAGATCCCGAGCGAGCGCAAGGGCCTGATGAACCTGCTGCTGGGACGGAGGGCTGCATGAGCGTATTGCGGCTCTTTGCCGGACGTGCGGCCTCTGCGCCGGTCGCGCGGGAGCGGCTGCAAATCCTGCTGGCGCACGAGCGCAGCCTGCGCGGCCAGCCTGATCTCCTGATGCAGCTGCGCGAGGAAATCCTCGCCGTGGTTTCGCGCCATGTGGTACTCGATCCCGACAAGGTCATCGTTCGCATGGACCGGGGAAAACATGTCTCGACGCTCGAGGTCGACATCGAACTGCCGAATGGCGCCGACCGCGCCTTTGCCAGCGCAGGGTGACGCGTGGCGAGGCGCGCGCTGATGCAGCCGATCTTCCGCGTCGCAAACGATCACGTCATCGTCAGTCCCGATGCCGCGGGGCCGTGGGACCCGAGCATGCAGCATGGGTCCGCGCCCTCGGCGCTGGCCGTGTGGGCGGCCGAACGCATTCCGACAAAGTCGCCGATGCGCATCGCCCGCGTCACCATCGATCTGATGCGGCCTGTGCCGCTTACCGAACTCAGCGTCGAGACCGAGGTGCTGCGCGAGGGCCGCAAGATCCAGCTCTCGGCGGTGCGCCTGCGCGCCGGCGATACCGTAGTGGTGACGGCGACGGTGCTGAAGATCAGGCAGGATGCCGTGCCGCTGCCGGATGACGTCCGCGAGCTGCCGGTCGATCTGCCCGGCCCTGATGATGCCACGCCCGAGCCCGCCGATTTCTCCACCAGCCCGTTCGTGCGCGGCATGACCCTGCGCGCCGCGCGCGGCCGGTTCGGCGTCAGGGGACCGGGCGCGATCTGGTACCGCGTCGACTGGCCGCTGGTGGAAGGCCATGCCGTATCGCAGGCGATGCGCGCTGTCATCGCGAGCGATTTCTGCAACGGCACCTCGGCCGCGCTCGACTTCCACAGCTACACTTTCCTCAACGCCGATCTCACCGTCAACATGGCGCGCGAGCCGGTCGGCGACTGGATCCTGCTCGATGCCGAAAGCTGGATCGGCCCGGACGGGGCGGGCCTCGCGATGGCGCGGCTCGGTGATGCCAGGGGCTATTTCGGCCGCGTGGTGCAGAGCCTGGTGATCGAGAAGCGGTGAGGGGAATGAACTAATCAGTCGCTCCTGGATGCGGGTGAGGTTTCGCCAGGCAGAGAGATGTGGAGCACAGGCCTCGCGGTCCGCGCAGTTCACCTCGCCCCGCCAGGGCGAAGCGAAGCTTCGCTAGGGCGGGGAGAGGTCGGATTGCATCGTAGATGCAATCCGGGTGAGGGGGTACAGGTCTGACCGCGCGCACCGCCCGTGCGGTTGCCCCTCATCCCAACCCTCTCCCCGTGAAGAACGGGGAGAGGGAGCCGACCGTCCGTGTCGCAGATGGATACGCTCGACAATTCTTGTTCCCAAGTTCTCTCACATGGCGGCGATCACTACGCCGCCCGCACCGTGCTGAGAAAGCGTCCGACCTCCAGCTTCAGCCGGTTGCTGTCCTGCGACAGCGACTGCGCGGCCGACAGCACCTGGGACGACGCGGAGCCGGTCTCGCTGGCGCCGCGCTGCACGTCGGAGATGTTGGCGGATACGTCATGCGTCCCCTGCGCGGCCTGCTGCACGTTGCGTGAGATCTCCTGCGTCGCGGCGCCCTGTTCCTCCACCGCCGCGGCGATGGTCGAGGCAATCTCCGACAGCTTTTCGATGGTGCCGCTGATCTCCTTGATGGCGCCGACCGAGTCCTGGGTCGCCGCCTGGATGCCGGAAATCTGCTGGCCGATCTCGCCGGTCGCCTTCGCGGTCTGCTCGGCCAGCGCCTTGACCTCCGAGGCCACCACCGCGAAGCCGCGGCCGGCGTCGCCGGCCCGCGCAGCTTCGATGGTCGCGTTCAGGGCGAGCAGGTTGGTCTGCCCGGCGATGGTGTTGATCAGCTCGACGACGTCGCCGATGCGCGCGGCCGCTTTCGACAGCTCGCTGACCCGATCGTTGGTCTTGCGCGCCTGATCGACGGCCTCGTTGGCCATCCGCGCGGAGTCCTGCACCTGGCGGCTGATTTCGTTGACCGAGGAGCTCAGCTCCTCCGTGGCCGACGCGACCGATTGGACGTTGGTGGAGGCCTCTTCGGACGCCGCGGCGACGGCGGTGGTGCGCTGCTGCGTGCGTTCGGCGGTCGATGTCAGCGTCGACGCCGACGCCTCGAGCTCGGTCGAGGCGGAGGAGACGGTCTCGATGATCTGTCCGACCGCGCCCTCAAAACTATTGGCAAGCTCGTGCATGTCGCGCTTGCGCCGCTCGGCCGCAAGCTTCTCCGCCTCCGCCTGCTCGGCGCGCAGCTTCTCGGTCTCGATGGCGTTGTTCTTGAACACCAGCACGGCGCTCGCCATGTTGCCGATTTCGTCCTTGCGCTCGGCGCCGGGAATGTGAGCCGACATGTCGCCGCCGGCGAGCCGGCGCATCACCTCCGTCATGGCGGTGATCGGGCGTGCCACGCCCGACACGATGAGATACCCCATGGCGATGCAGAGCAAGGCAGCCAGCGCGATCACAGCCAGGATCCAGCTGCGCGCGGACTGATACACGGCGGCGCCCCGGTCGGCCTCCGCCTTGCCCTGCTCGACGTTCCACGCCAGGTCCTTTTCGAGCGCCTTGCGTGCTTCGTTGAAATCGTCCCGCAGCTTGCCGACGTACAGCGCCGTCGCGGCCTCGATCTGGTTCTTGCGCGCCAACTCCATCAGCTGCTTGCCGCCTTCGACATAGGAGGTCCACGGCCTCTTGAACGCGGCCACCAGCGCCTTCTCCTCCGACGTCGTGACAGTCGGCTCATAAAGACGCCAGGTCTGGTCGAACAGCTGCAGGCTTTCCTTGAGCAGCTGCTCCTGGCGATCCTTCTCGGCGGCGGGCGCCAGCAGCAGCGCGCCCTCGCGCGCGCGATATTGTTCCACGGCCTTGGAGATGGTGCCGAGCCAGCCGGTCGCCGGCAGCCAGTTGTCGCGAACCTCGGCGGCCGAGCCGTTGACGTTGCCCAGCCGATCGATCGAGAAGCCGCCGAGCCCCATGGCCGTGATCAGCACGATGCCAAAGGCCAGCAGCACCTTGTTGCGAATGGACAGGTTGGAAAAGGACGGCATCTGCAACTCCAGCTTCGATCGTTTCAGGGATTGAGTGCAGCCTGCTCGCGGGGGGGGGCGTTGCTGCAAATGGGGGCACCGAGCGCTCAACGTTGAGGCGTCGTGGTATACCCGTGCGGCTGATTAGGCCTTCGAGTTATAAAGATTGCTCTAAACTTGAGCAGTCGAGGCGAGCCGTATAAATACGGCGCACTGCGAACTACACGCAGGTGGAACTACAAGCAGGTGGGGAACAAGCGTCATGGCGAAATCAATGAAAGCGACGAATGTCGATGAGGGGAGCCAGTCTCCGTCGGAGCTGATCGACGCCCGGATCAGGGACCTCGGCGATTGGCGCGGCGCGATGCTGGCGCGCGTCCGCAGCCTGATCAAACAAGCGGACCCGGACGTCGTGGAAGAATGGAAGTGGCGTGGCGTCCCCGTATGGTCGCATGCCGGCATCATCTGCACCGGCGAGACCTACAAGGCGGCGGTGAAGCTCACCTTCCTCAGGGGCGCCGCGCTGCCGGACCCGAAAGGCCTCTTCAACGCCAGCCTCGACGGCAACACCCGCCGCGCCATCGACATTCACGAAGGCGACGAGATCGATGAGAAGGCATTCAAGGCGCTGATAGGCGTGGCGGTGAAACTGAACATGATGAAGGGGAAGAAGTAGGCGCCGTGGCTCTGGCGGGCCATGGCCCGCGGACGATCGCCCCCGCTCATCATGACGTTCATGGGTAACCTTGGCGCGTCGCCCGGTGTTTTGAAATAGAATGATCGCCCGCAACCGCTCGCGGCTGTGGAGCGCGGCGGAGAATGGAATTGCCGGCGGAGCAAGCGAGCCCGCCAGGCCTGCGCCTCATGCTACCCCACCATCCGCCCACGCCCTTCCCAATACCGCGCGCGCAGCACCTTCTTGTCGATCTTGCCGACGCCGGTCACCGGCAGCTCCTTCACGAACTCGATCCGCTTCGGCGCGTGTGCGGAGCCCTTGCGTGCCTTCACCAGCTCGATCAGCTCGCTCGCGTCGATCTGCGCGCCGGCGCGCGGCACCACGATCGCGGTGACGGCCTCGCCCCATTTGTCGTCGGGCACGCCGACGACAGCGCACATCGCAACATCGGCATGCTGCGTCAGCACGTCTTCGATTTCGCGCGGAAAAATGTTGAAGCCGCCGGAGACGATCATGTCCTTCTTGCGGTCGAGGATGTAGATGTAGCCGCGCTCGTCGCGGCGGGCGATGTCGCCGGTGTGCAGCCAGCCGTTCTTCAGGGTTTCGGCGGTGATGTCCGGCCGCTTCCAGTATTCCGTCATCACGTGCGGCGCGCGCACGCAGATCTCGCCGGCTTGGCCCTGCGCCACCTCCTGGTCGTCGTCATCGAGGATCTTGACCTCGCAGGCGGCGATCGGGAAGCCGCACGACAAAAACAGCTCCGGCTGCTTCGGATCATGGTCGGCCTTGCGCAGCACCGAGACCGGATAGCATTCGGTCTGGCCGTAGAGCTGCGAGAACACCGCTCCGATGCGCTCGATGCCTTCGACCAGCCGCGTCGGCGACATCGCCGAGGCGCCGTACAGCACGAGCTCCAGCGACGACAGGTCAGTCTTTGCCAGCGCGGGATGATCGAGCAGCACGTAGATCATGGTCGGCACGAACAGCGTGAAATTGATGCGCTCGCGCGTGATGGTCGCCAGCACCGCCTCCGGATCGAAGCTCTTGAGCATGTGCACCGTGCCGCCGCGCATCAGCGTCGGCAGCACCTTGGTGCCGGCGACATGGCTGATCGGCGCCACCGTCAGATAACGTGCGCGGTCGGGAATCTCGAAATCGGCCAGGATCGCGGTGGCGAAGCCGCCATATTCACGGTGAGAGCGCAGCGCGCCTTTCGACTTTCCGGTGGTGCCGCCGGTGTAGTTCAGGGTCGCGATGTCCGCAGGGACGGCGAAGTTGCGCGCGCTGGCGTGGCCAGCCTGCTCGATGGCGGCCAGCAGATCGGCGCCGTAGTCCGCCGGCCCCAGCGTGAACACGTGCTGCAATCCGTCGGCGCGCGACGCCAGCTCGCCGCCGCGCTCGCGGAACGCGGCGGCATCGAGCACCAGCACCTGAGACTCCGAATCCGCCAGCTGGAACAGCTGATCCTCCAGCGATCCCAGTGGATGCAGCCAGGTGATGGCCAGCCGCGACAGCTGCGCCGCCATGCCGGCGCACCAGCTGTCGGCGCGGTTCGCGGTGAGGAACGCGACGCGCGTTCCCGGCGGCAGGCCGAGGCGCATGAACACGTTCTGCAAGCGTCCGATCAGGTCGACGGCGCCTTGATAGGACAAGGATCCGCCTGGCCAGCTGAAGGCGGTGCGCGATGGGTAGCGCGACAATGTAAGCAGGGTCTGCTCGCAGACCACGGGAAATGAATGGAGCTGATCGCTCATGGAACGTCCTCCCGAATTGCCCCCATCGTGTTCCATCGCAGGGCTTACAGCGAAGGCTATCAGAATGTCGGTTGTGCTCAAGCGAGGTCGCGGTGCCGGTCGGAACATCGCTGCGCGCACCGCGTTGCCCGCCCGAACAACAAGGAGCAAGGCCATGCGCAGCTCGACAGCTTTCTTTGCAGGAGTCGGAACGGTCGCCATCGCCGTCGCGGCTGGGCTCGGGGGTGGGCTGATGATTGCGGAGGGCATGCATCCGAAGTCGCGCGCGCCGGAATCGGCCAGGCTCGAGCGCTCCGTGCCGGAGTCGCCATCGCCGAGCCCAACCGCAACCTCCTATCTCGCCGCCACCCAGGCAGCGGCGACGGCGCCGATCAAGGTGGCGCCGGCGGCGGCAGAGCCGGCCGCCACGACCCCGGCGTCGACCAATGCGCAGCCCCAAGCCGCTTCTGTCGATACGACGGCTGCGGCTGCTGCAGTTCCTCCGCCGCCCGCCAATACGCAGGCCGGTTCGTCCGAGGGCGCACAGGCGAAGGTGCAAGAGAAGGTGCAAGACAAGATTCAAGACAAGGCCGCGGACAAGGTTCAGGACGCGGATCTGAGGTCGCGCGACGTCGAGCGCCAGCGCGTCGCGGAGCAGCGCCGCGCGGAGCGGCATCGGCAGGTCGCCGAGCGCCGCCGCCAGCGCCGCGATCAGGATCTGCGCGCTGTCGAGCAGGCCGTGCGCGAGGATTCGACGCCGCGCGCCTATGCGGCGCAGCCGGTCGGCATGGAGGCGCCGCGCTTCAGCTTCTTCGGCGACGATTGATCGTCCGCGCCCGCGTCGTTATCCCTGAGTCAGGCAAAGGATCAGGGAGGCATGCGGTGCAGACGAGTTCATTGGCCGGCCTGCGGGCGCGGCTGCGCCTGCCGCTGATCGCGGCGCCGATGTTCCTGGTGTCGGGCATCGAACTGGTGAGCGCGGCCTGCGCCAGTGGCGTGATCGGTGCGTTCCCGACCGTCAATTGCCGCACGCCGGACGAGCTCGACAGTTGGCTGCACGAGATCGCAGGCCGGCTCGCACGGAGCAGCGATGCCAGCGGCGAAGCGACGGCGCCGGTCTGCCCAAACCTGATCGTGCATCGCTCGAATACGCGGCTGCATGACGATCTCGCGGTGCTGTTGCGGCATCGGCCGGAACTCGTGATCACCTCGGTCGGCTCGCCGGCGCAGGTCGTCGCGCCGCTGCATGATGCCGGCGCGCTGGTGTTTGCCGACGTCGTCTCGATCCGGCATGCCGAGCGGGCCGCGGCGGCCGGTGCCGATGGCCTGGTGCTGCTGACGGCCGGTGCCGGCGGCCAGACCGGGTGGCTCAATCCCTTCGCCTTCGTGCGCGCGGTCAGGAGCTTCTTCGCCGGTCCGATCGTGCTCGCCGGCGGCATCAGCGACGGCGTGGCGCTGCGCGCGGCCGAAGTGCTGGGCTGCGATCTTGCTTATATGGGCACCCGGTTCATCGCCACCCGCGAGAGCACGGCGGACGAGCGCTACAAGGCGATGCTGGTCGAAAGCTCCGCCGACGACGTGCTGCTGACCTCGGCCTTCACCGGTCTGCCGACCAGCATGTTGCGGCCCTCGATCGTCGCGGCCGGGCTCGATCCCGATGCCCTGCCGGTGCGCGGCGCGATCGAGATCGGCAGCGATATCGACATTGGCGCGCGCGAAGCACGGCCGAAGCGCTGGCGCGACGTCTGGAGCGCGGGGCACGCCACGTCGGGCGTCACCGACATTCCCACGGTGGCCGCGCTGGTGGCGCGCACGGCTGATGAGTATGGCCGCGCCAGGGAGGGGTCCTGATGCGGAGGCACACGGTCTTTCTCCTTAAGCGTGCATTAACCATCCGGTCCCACAATCCGCCACGGCCGAACTCGGCTGAATTTGGCGGACGTGCGCGATGGGCATCGACATGGGGCAGGGCAAGGAGCGCGCGACGCTCGAGGAGATCCGGATCCGGGTCGGGCATGCCCTGCAACGGCACCCGCTGTGCCGCAGCGTCCAGTTCGAGATCATGAGCGTTCCGCGCACCGCGCGTGGCGGGAACTGGACCATCAGCCTGCATTCGGTGGAACCGGCGGCGTTGTGGGAGGCCTCCGACATCATCGCCGACATCCAGGCTGCTTATGACTTGCAGATGCCGGCGGAGCTCGTTTCCGCGGCATAAAAAATATCGGCCATGTTCACAGGGCAGAATGGTGGCCTCTGTGTTTCTGTGGCATCGTAAAGCCTTAATTAACTCCCAGTTTTCGGCATAGTGCGGTCTTTCCGCCGGGATACGGAGATTTGCGTGACGAAGTCGATCGCTTTTGTCGCTTTGCTGGGCGTGCTGATCGCAGGCGCGGCCGTGACGAGCGTCCTGATGCGGGACAGCGTGCCGTCAGCCGGTGCGATGATGCCGCCAGTGGTGGCGAAGAGCCCGATCTCCAATCGTGACGCCAAGGGTGACCGGCTCGCCATGGTCACACTGGCGCCTGCCGAGGCGTCGCAGCCGACTGCCGCGACGAAGACCACGCTGCGTCAGGCCTATGCCTATGCGCCGGCCGAGCCTGAGATGGCCAAGGCTGCCGCGGTCGCCGCCGCCGAGCCGGTCGTGCCGAAGTCGAAGATCCTCGCCAAGAGCGAGCCTGCGCCGGCGCCGCTCAAGCCGGAGGTGCAGAAGGCCTATTCGCTGCTGTCGGACACCCAGATCGCCGGCATCAAGGACCGGCTGCGGCTGTCGTCGAGCCAGGAATATTACTGGCCGGCGGTCGAGACCGCGCTGCGCGCCGTCGCCCGCAAAATCCACACCGCGCGCCAGGGCGCGGTCAAGCCGGGCGCCGTCGCGATCGATCCGGATTCGGACGAGGTGCAGCAACTGAAGTCCGCCGCGATGCCGCTGCTGTGGCAGCTGCGCGATGACCAGAAGGACGAGGTCCGCCGGCTCGCCCGCACCATCGGCCTCGACAAGGTCGCCGCCGCGATCTGAATGAGCGCCCTCTCGGACTGCAAAAAGGCCGCGCACCGCGCGGCCTTCGTACTTTCTGAGCAGGCTCGTCTCATCTCGCCGGCGGATTGGCCTCCGGATGGCCGCCACTTTCAGGGCCGGCCCCGCTCGGTGACGACGCCGGCGCGGTGCGCAGGTCGGGATCGGGCCGCGATGGCTGGGTCATGGTCGGCGCTTGCGGCGGGGTGATTGCCGCGCCGGCGCCCACCGTGGTGCCGCGGTCGGTATTGCTCGGGGCCGTCGGCACCGGTGTCGGCTTGTCGCCGCCGGCGAAGCGCGTCGCACCGCCGCTCTGATAGCCGGCGACCAGGAGGCCACCGACGATCAGCGCGAGCACGAACACGCCACCGAGTTCGGGCAGCGCGCCTGACGGCGCCATGCCGCGGCCGCGGCCGTCGCCTTCGAGCGCGACCGCCGCGATCTCGCGATTGTGCCGCGAGCGAAGGAACGCCAGGAAAGCCCCGGCGGCGATGATGATCGCCGCCGCGAGCGTGAAGAACATCAGCCAGTTGATGGGTTGATCGCCTTGCATGTCGAACATCCTTTGATCCGTGAGGACTGCGCGACGTCTCGTCGCGTCAGGCCTGCATGACAATCTCTGTTCGAGGCAATCGCCCGTAGCGGGAAAGGTTTCGTGTTTGCGCGCCAAAATCTCGGCGTTCAGCGTCCTTCGCCGTCGGCCCACAGCGCGTTCAGTCCGGCGCGGTAGGTCGGATAGGCAAAGACGAGGCCGAGATCGCGCTTGGAGTTGATGTTCCGGATGCGCCGGTTGCTGGCGTAGAAGCTCCTCGCCATCGGCGACAGCTCGGCGCTGTCGAATGGCAGCTCCGGCGGCGGCGTGATCCCCATCAGGCCGGCGGCATAGGCGATGACGTCCTGGGGCGGGGCCGGCTCGTCGTCGACAATGTTCCAGGCGCCGCCGCTGTCGCGCCGGATCGCGCCGATGATCGCGCCGGCGGCGTCATCGACATGGATACGGTTGAATACCTGCCCGGGCTTCACGATCCGCCGCGCCCGGCCCGCACGCAGCTCGACCAGCGCATTGCGCCCGGGCCCATAGATGCCGCCGAGCCGGAGCACCGCGAGCCGGTCGCCGATCCGCGCCCGCCATTCCTCCTCGACGCGCACGCGCGCCTGGACGCGGTCATGCTCCGGCGCGAGCGGCGTGTCCTCGTCGATCCAGGCGCCCTTGTGATCGCCATAGACGCCGACCGTGGAGAGATAGACCACGCGCCGCGCGCGGCCCGTCGTGATGGCGTCACCAAACGCCGTCAGGGACGGATCGTCGCCGGGTCCGGGCGGCACCGAAATCAGCACGACGTCCGCCTCAGCGGCCTTCGCCAGCGTCGTAGTCGCGGGCGGCGTGCCGTCGAACAGGTCGATGTCGTAGGGCGCCAGTTGCGCGCGCTTGTCGACGCTGCGCACCGTCCCGGAGATGCGCGCGAACGCGCCGCCGTGCCGTGCGACGAAGCGCTGGGCGGTGTAGCCGAAGCCGATGACGAAGAGGTTCATGCCGCGCTGTGATCCCTGATGATGAGCAGGCCTGGACCGAATGCCGTGCCGTGGTCAATTCGGCGCGGCAAAGGCGTCATAGACCAGTTTCGTGAACGCAGGGGTAATGCGCCCGCGCTCGTTCTGAGTCTGCTCCATCAGGATGCAGAGCATGTCGATCTTGGGATCGACGAGGAAATAGGTGCCGCTTCCCGAATCCCATTTCAGCTCGCCGATCGAGCCGGGGGGCGGCGGCCTGGCCTCGCCCGGCTCGACGCGCACCGCAAGTCCATAGCCATAGCCGAAGCCGTCGCCCGGAAAATAGAAAAAGTCGCGCTCGACGCCTGAGCCGTCACCGATATGGTCCGCCGTCATGTCCTTGAAGGCCGCGGGGCTGAGATAGCGCGTGCCGTCGAGCTCGCCGCCGTTGAGCAGCATCTGGGCGAAGCGCGCATAGTCGGTGATGTCGGAGACCAGCCCGCCGCCGCCGGACTCCCATTCCGGGTGGGAGCGCCGGGCGCGTTCGGCCGCAACCAGGATCGGGTCGCTCGGCAGCGGCTCGGCCATGCGCGCCTGCTCCTCGGGCGTCGTCAGCAGGAATTTGGTGCTGGTCATCCCCAGGGGATCGAGGATCTGCTGCTTCTCGAACTGATAGAGCGTCTGCCCCGACACGATTTCGATGACGCGCCCGAGCACGTCGGTCGAATGGCCGTAGCGCCACAGCGTTCCCGGCTGGCGCGCCAAAGGCAGTGCGGCGATCCGATCGGCGAACTCGGCATTGTCGAAGCGGCCGCCGAACAGATGCGCCGCCATGTAGGCGTGTTCGATCAGCGCGCCGCCGATATATTCATAGGTGATGCCGGAGGTGTGGCGCAGCAGGTCCATGATCGTCACCGGCCGCGCCGGCGGCGCCAGCTTGAGCACCCGCGAGCCGTCCATTCCGGTGGCCTCGACGCCGACCTTCTCGTCGGCGAACGCCGGAATGTACTTCGCGACGGGATCGCTGAGCGACATCCTGCCCTGGTCGATCAGCATCATTGCGGCCAGGCTCGTGATCGGCTTGGTCATCGAATGCAGCGCGAAGATCGTATCGGGCGTCATCGGCACGCCGCTTCTGACGTCGCGCACGCCAAAACTCTTCAGGTAGACCGGCCGGCCGTGCTGCTGGATCAGCACGACCGCGCCCGGCAGCCGGCCGGCTGCGACCTCGTCGTCGAAGAATCGGGTGATGCGTGCCAGCCCGTCCGGCGATGGCGAGGGCACATCCGCCGCAAGGGCGGGGACGGCTAAGAGGACGGCCAAGGCCAAGCCGGCCCCAAGCAGCGCGGCGCGTGCCGCGTCGGCGCAGAAGGATGCTCTGGCAGTCAACGCGCTTTCCCCCGCCCTGACGGTCGCTTGTCTTTGCTCCTGGTATATTTGGCGCGTGCGGGCGGCAAATCACATATGCGATCGACGGCTGCATACAGGGGCCAGCCCTGCGTACAGTGCGGCGTCCTTGTTATGGCTCCCGTCATGGTCCATGTCGTATGATCGGGCGACAGGAGATGGACCGACCCGATGAACTTCCATTCGATCTACCGGCACGGCTTTGCCCGCGTCGCCGCCTGCGTCACGGCCTCCAGCGTCGCCAACCCGACCGCCAATGCGGCGGCGATCCTGGCGGCGGCGCGCGCCTGCCACGACCATGGGACGGCGGTCGCGGTTTTTCCGGAGCTCTGCCTGTCCGGCTACGCGATCGAGGACTTGGTCAAGCAGGATGCGCTGCTCGACGCCGTCCAGCGCGGGCTGCTGACGCTGGTCGAAGCCTCGCATGACCTGATGCCGGTCGTGATCGTCGGCGCGCCGCTGCGCTTCGCCCATCGCATCTACAATTGCGCCGTCGTGATCCATCGCGGCGAGGTGCTCGGCGTGGTGCCGAAGATCTATCTGCCGACCTATCGAGAGTTCTACGAAGGCCGCCATTTCGCCTCCGGCGCCGGCATCCGCGGCGAGATGATCGAGGTCGCCGAGACCATGGCGCCGTTCGGCACGGATCTGTTGTTCGCCGCAGCCGACGTCGCCGGCCTCGTGATCGGCGTCGAGATCTGCGAGGACATGTGGATCCCGGTGACGCCGGCCTCCGAGCTTGCGCTCGCCGGCGCCACCGTGCTCGCCAATCTCTCGGGCAGCCCGATCACGGTCGGCCGCGCGGAATCCCGCTCGCTGCTGTGTCGTTCGACCTCGGCGCGCTGCCTCGCGGCCTACATCTATGCCGCGGCCGGCGTCGGCGAATCCACCACCGATCTCGCCTGGGACGGCCAGACCTCGATCTTCGAGAACGGCGTGCTGCTCGCCGAGAGCGAGCGCTTCCGCCAGACCGGTCAGACCATCTTCGCCGATATCGATCTCGACCTGCTGCGCCAGGAGCGGGCGCTGATGGGGACGTTCGACGACAATGCGCGCGCGCAAGACGCCGGCGTGCATTATCGCCGCATCGGCTTCGAGCTGCAGCCGGCCGAGGGCGACATCGGTTTCAGGCGCAAGGTCGAGCGCTTTCCCTTCGTGCCGAGCGATCCGGCGCGGCTCGATCAGGACTGCTACGAGGCCTACAACATCCAGGTCGCGGGCCTGACGCAGCGGCTGCGCGCCACCGGCACCAAGCACATCGTGATCGGCGTCTCCGGCGGCCTCGACTCGACGCATGCGCTGATTGTCGCTGCCAAGGCGATGGACCTGCTCGGCCTGCCCAGAACCAACATCCTGGCCTACACGATGCCCGGTTTCGCCACGGGCGCGCAGAGCAAGTCCTACGCGCATGCGCTGATGGCCTCGCTCCAGGTCAACGCCGCCGAACTCGACATCCGACCGGCGGCGACGCAGATGCTGAAGGACATCGGCCATCCGTTTGGACGCGGCGAACAGGTCTACGACGTCACCTTCGAGAATGTGCAGGCGGGGCTGCGCACCGACTATCTGTTCCGCCTCGCCAACGACCGCGGCGGTCTGGTGCTCGGCACCGGCGATCTTTCCGAGCTTGCGCTGGGATGGTGCACCTATGGCGTCGGCGATCAGATGGCGCATTACAACGTCAATGCCGGCGTGCCGAAGACCTTGATCCAGCATCTGATCCGTTGGGTGATCGCCTCGCATCAGTTCTCGACCGATGTCGATCGCACCCTGGAGGCGGTGCTGTCGGCGGAGATCTCGCCGGAGCTGGTGCCGGTGAAGGAGGGCGAGACGCCGCAGAGCACGCAGGCCGCGATCGGCCCCTACGAGCTGCAGGACTTCAATCTGTTCTACACGCTGCGCTACGGCATGCGCCCGTCGAAGATCGCCTTCATGGCGCATCACGCCTGGAAGGATGTCGGCGACGGCGCCTGGCCGCCGCATTTCCCGGCCGACAAGCGCCACGCCTATACGCTCGCCGACATCAGGAAATGGCTCGAGGTGTTCCTCAAGCGCTTCTTCGCCTTCAGCCAGTTCAAGCGCTCGGCGATGCCGAACGGGCCGAAGGTCGTCGCCGGCGGCTCGCTGTCCCCGCGCGGCGACTGGCGCGCGCCGTCGGACGGCAATGCCACGGCCTGGCTCGAGGATCTCGATCGCAACGTGCCGAAGTGAGGGGTGCTTGCTCGGCTGCCCCGCGTGCAATATCCGGAGAGACGATCGGCGCCGCCCGTTGTGCAGCGCCCGCGGAAACCTCGCTGAACGGAGCCACCCATGAGCGTATTCGCCGCCGGCATTTCCTCGATGGCGACGAGGCAGATCCTGTCCGAGCTTGCCGCCGCCTATGAGGAGGCGACCGGCGAGGTGATCACGATCGAATCCGTCGGCGGCGTCGATGCGGCCAAGCGCATCCGTGCCGGCGAGCCGTTCGACTTCGCGGTGCTCGCCTCCGATGCGCTGCAGAAGCTCGAGGCCGACGGCCACCTCGTGCCCGGCAGCATCATCGAGATCGCGGAATCGCCGATGGCGATGGCGGTGCGTGCAGGGGCTGCGAAGCCCGATCCGCTCGACGAAGCCGCCGTGCGCAAGGCGATGGAGAGCGCCAAGGCGATCGGCATCTCCACCGGCCCGAGCGGCACCCACGTGCAGGCGCTCGCGCGCGGCTGGGGCCTGGAGGGCGAGGGCGCCTCGCGCCTGGTCCAGGCCAAGCCCGGCATTCCCGTCGCAAAGCTGCTTGCCGACGGCGAGGTCGAAATCGGCTTCCAGCAGCTCAGCGAGATGCTCGGCGCGCCCGGCATCGACATCGTCGGCCTGCTGCCGGAATCCCTGCAGCCGGGCACGGTGTTCGCCGCCGCTTTGTGCAAGACTGGCGCGCACACCGAAGCCGCGCGCGCGTTCATCGAATATCTCGTCTCCGACGAGACCGCCGAGACCAAGCGCCAGCACGGCATGATTCCGGTGTGAGCCGGCGCCACGGCAGCGGAGTTCCGCAAGGCCCTTCGCTAAAAACATTTCGGCGGGTGTCGTCCCGGAGATCGCCCGCTCGTCTTGCAGATGAAATCTGCAGGAGACGCAAGATGAACACATCGAATTATCGCTGGGTGATCGTGGCGGCCGGAGGCGTGCTCGGCTGCGTCGCCGTCGGCGGCCTGTTCTCGCTGCCGGTGTTCCTCAAGCCGATGGCCGCCGCCACCGGCTGGTCCGTCGCCGGCATTTCCAGTGCGCTGACGATCGCCTTCCTGGCGATGGCCTGCACCAGCATGGCCTGGGGCACGCTGTCCGACCGCATCGGCCCGCGTCCCGTGCTGCTGATCGGCTCGATCCTGCTCGCCTTGAGCCTACTGCTGGCCAGCCTGACATCGTCGCTGCTGGCGTTCCAGCTGCTGTTCGGCCTGATCGCAGGCATCGCGACAGCGGCGATCTTTCCGCCGGTCATGGCGACCGTCACCGGCTGGTTCGACACCCATCGCAGCCTCGCGGTCTCGCTGGTCTCGGCCGGCATGGGCGTGGCGCCGATGACGATGTCGCCGCTCGCGGCCTGGCTGGTCTCCAGCTACGACTGGCGCACCGCGATGCAGTGCATCGCCGCGATCGTTGCCGCCATCATGATTCCCACGTCGTTGCTCGTGGGCCGCCCGCCATCGTCAGCGCCCGGCGACGCCGTCGCGTCCGGTCCCACCGCCGGGCCGCCCGAGATGACGCGATCCGTGGCGCTGCGCTCGCCGCAATTCATGATCCTGCTCGCCACCAACTTCTTCTGCTGCGCTACGCATTCGGGCCCGATCATCCACACCGTCAGCTACGCCGTCACCTGCGGCATTCCGTTGATGGCGGCGGTGACGATCTACAGCGTCGAGGGGCTCGCAGGCCTCGGCGGCCGCATCGCCTTCGGCCTGCTCGGCGACCGCTTCGGCGCCAAGCGCGTGCTCGTGCTGGGCCTGCTGGCGCAGGCGTTCGGCGCGCTGGCCTACGTGTTCGTGCGCGACCTCGCCGCGTTCTATGCGGTCGCAGCGACCTTCGGCTTCCTCTATGCCGGCACGATGCCGCTCTACGCCGCGATCGCGCGCGACAACTTTCCGCAAAGCATCATGGGCACGGTGATCGGCGGCACGGCGATGGCCGGCAGCCTCGGCATGGCGACGGGTCCGCTGGCCGGCGGCCTGATCTACGACAGCTTCGCCAGCTACACGTGGCTCTATGTCGGCTCCTGGCTGATGGGCCTCGGCGCTGTCATGATGATGCTGACGTTCCGGCCGTTTCCGCGGACGCGGCCTGCGGAGGCCGCGCGCGTGCCGGCCTCGGCCTAGGGCCAGCTGAACCGCGGCTGAACGAGCGCGGCCGCGGCGTCACAACAATCGTTGATCCCGCCTTCTCGGAACTCCGATGTCGTCGAGCGGTTGGGCGTGCGTGAAGTTCAACCTGATGGAGATCAATCCATGAAGACGACCCAACTCGCGATGGCCGCCATCGTCGCCGCCAGCCTCGCCGCCGTGCCGCTCGCCGCACAGGCGAAGCACCACAAGAAGCACAACGCCGCGGCCCCGGCGACCTCGTCGCAGACCACCGGCAGCAACATGAAGTCCGGCCGCGATTCCACCTCGTCGAGCCAGGGCAATGTCGGCCCGGGCACCAACCAGGCGGGCAGCCTGCCGAAGTAACGGCATCTGTCGATGTCGTTCAGGATCAGGAAAGCCCATGCGCGGGCTTTCCTGACACGGTTTGCAAACGTGACGTCCATCTCGAGCTTCAGAGGCCGAACGAGTTGCGTCACCGTCGTTGGACGCTACTTCAGCGGCAGAAACAGCTCCGCCACCGTCTCGTGCTCCGGCACCTCCGGAAAGAAGCTCAGCCGCTGGCAATAGATCGGGAAGTCGCGTGCCTCCTCGCCGCTGGCTGGAAGCCAGTCGCGGTAGAGGTAGAGCGCGGCGGGCTCCAGATTGTGCGTATGGCCGACGACGCGGAGCACCGCGCAGCGTCCGCCGGGGATTTCGCCCGCCTTGACCTCCTCGCCATTGGCGTCGGTCGGCTTGTCGATCCCGACGCAAAGATCCACGCTGTAGTCCGCAGGCGAGGCAGGACGCCGCTCCGAACGCCAGACATTGAAGGTCGGATGCGTCATGGGATGCAGGCCGGCGGCCTTGCGCCAGGCGATGAACCGCTGGATGGTGGCGCCGAGCGTCGCCGGGTCGCCCCGATGCTCCATGATTGCCACCGGCGTCGCCGGCACATCGCGAATGGTCACGTCGTCGGCGGTGTAGATCGTCTGCATCAGCTTGCTCCTGGCATTGTCGAGAGGTTCGAAGGCCGCAAGCCACGGCTCCCAGTCGGGAGATTTCCGGAACGACGACGGCGATTGCCCGAACCGCTGCCGAAAGGCGCGGGCGAAGGCGTCCGGTGCGTCATAGCCGGCATCCATCGCGATGGCGGTGACGCTCTGGGCATCCGCATAAGCGAGCCGGTACGACGCGCGCTTCATCCGGGCGAGCTGGACGTAGCGATGCACGGACAGTCCGAAGGTCGCGGTGAACTGCCGGTGGAAGTGATATTTCGAGTAGGCCGCGATGCCGCTCAGCGCGTCCAGATCCAGATCGTCATCGAGGTGGCGGTCGATGTGATCCAGCACCCGCTGCATCCGGGCATGGTAGTTGCGAAGCGCCGCCGTCATCGTCCCGTTCTCCGTGGCATCCCCAGTCAAGCGCATGCGGACCTGGCGCGCTCGACCGATCTTGCGGTTGTCGGCGGCCGGCGACATCCGTGGATCGCGATCACGAGCGGCCCGGCCACGTGCCGGCGCGATCACCGCGGTCTCGTCGCCGATGGCTTCATCAGCGCCATGTCGGCACGCCAATCAAGCCAGACGATGCGGCCCGGCAGGGACGCGACGGCCACGTCGTTGCCGACCCTGCGCACGGCGTTATGATGCGGCAAAGAAGGGGAGTTGACGATGGAAGCCAGGTGCCAGTGCGGGCAACTCTCGGCGCGCTTGCCGGGCCCGAGCGCGGTGGTCATCGCCTGTCATTGCAGCGATTGCCAGCGGCGAAGCGGGGCACCGTTCGGCGTGTTGGCCTACTACCCGGAGGATCGCGTCGGGATCACCGGCGAGGCGACCCGCTATGTCCGGCCGACGGCAACGGGCGGCACGTTCGAGACCTTCTTCTGCCCGCGCTGCGGCTCCACCGTCTACGCCCGCGCCGGCAAGCACCCCACGTCGATCGGGATCGCCGTCGGGGCGATCTGCGACCCGACATACCCGGCGCCCGTTCGATCGGTCTGGGAGCAGAGCAGGCACGATTGGGTCGTGATCCCCGAGCCCGCCCAGCACTTTCCGCAAGGAAGATCGTGATCGCAGGACGCCTCGCATTCCGGACCTCGGCCGCGCCACGCGCTGTGGCAGCTTCGCTGCCGTTTCCTCCCCGGTCCCACGCCGGGTTGCGGCCGTGCGCGCTTGCGCCGACGGCATGGTCGGCGCAACAGATCAGCCGGCCGAACCGGCTGAGCGGGTCACGATCGCAGTGCGGTGAACCATGAAGCGCAGCCGCTTCGGATCGCTCAGCGTCACTTCGACGCTTGCTTGATCTTGTGCTCCAGATGCCCGGTGCCGTGATCCCTGCGCAACTGGCTCAGCGACGTCTCGTTGAGCTGATGCAGCACCTCGCTGAGTACGGTCGTCTCCGGATAGCCCGCCGCGAACGGCTTTCCATAGATCTTGCGCAACGTGCCGACCAGCGTGTTGCCATGCTTCCTGCTGATCTCGCCATCCTTGTCGCGATGGCGCCCGTCGAGTCCCGGCTCTTTCATGCGCGTCTCCCCTGGTGCGGTTTAGGCCTTTTGGGAGAGCCTGCGCTCAATTCAGTCGATTGGCAACGCTGCGGTGCAATGCAACCAAGGCCTAAGAATTCTCGTATGCGGGCATGCCGACTAGCGCGATGCTCGCGCAACAAAGCCCGGTCCCCAACGAGAGCACGGACGACCCTTTGAGCCATTCGCTCAGGGAGGGCCGGGCCGATCGGCTGACGCGGGCGGAGAGGCGCAGCCTCGCTACGAGTAGCCCGCGGGAAGAAGCGTGGTGCCACGGGCAAATCGGCAGTGAACGATAGCTCGTTGTGCTAGGCCGAAGCTCCGGATCACGTCCGTGATCGCGGTCGTTCGAAGGAGGGCAACGTCGATGATCGCGAGGGGACAGGACTACTATCTCGCGCTGAGGCTCCGTTATGAGCCCAGCGTCGCCAAGCTTGTCATCGTCGCGGAATCGCCGCCGTCTTCTGGAAAATATTTCTATGATCCGACCGGCTCGATCAAGGAGCCGTTGTTCGCTGCCTTAATGCGCCAATTGAAGGCCACCCCTGCGACCAAAGAAGTGGGTCTCAGAGACTTTCAGAGTAAGGGTTGGGTTCTGGTCGACGCGACCTACCATCAAGTCGATAAGCTCCCGCGAGATGCGGATAGGGATCGAGACGCGCTGATCGAAGGCGATTACCCGCTCCTCGTCGAGGACCTGTCCAGCCTATTGTCTGATCGCGGCGTGCCGCTGATACTGATTAAGGCGAACGTCTGCCGGATTCTGGAACCCCGGCTGACAAAGGATGGCTTCAACGTGATCAACACCGGGCGCCTTGTCTATTTTCCAAGTACTGGACAGCAGAAAAGATTCGAGCAGCAGTTTGCCGTCGTCTTGAACTCGCCTGGCCGAGGTGCGGGCGCGTCTAGCGTGTCGTAGTTGTTAGCCAGCCCTCCGTTTCTCGTGATGCGCTTCTATTCTATGCAACTTCGGTGACGGATCTGTCGCGGAACTGTCTGTGTCTCACTTGAGGGGGCAGTCGTTTTTCATTCTCGTCGGATTTGTGTTTGGAGCGCTGTTCTCCCTGGTCAGAAAATTTTTCCGGCGGTTCGTATTCAGTACGGTGCTGTTCCTGATTGTATATAAGGCGCTGGTAAGCAGCTCTGGACACGCCGGGCTGCAATGGGACTATCAACTCACCGGCTGTGGAATGCTCGGCGTTCTTCTTGGCTGCCTGATGCGTCCTGGCCTCGGGCGACTCATTGGTAGATTTCGTCAGGGAGGCATTGCTTCCGGGAAGGATGCATCTTCATCGATCGAAGCATTGGAAGGCGAGCCTCGACCTCGCGATCGGTTGCGAACTGGCCCCGCTTTGCCTGGCGAGCCCTTCAAGAGCCGACGGTAGATGCGCCGCGATGGTATTGTGTAATGCGTGGTGATTTCCGATTGAATTCCAATCGTTTGCTCTCTTTCAAGCCCTGTACGCAAAAATATTCAACTTCACTTTTTCCGAAAGATATGGTTCACTCCCTGCATCCCGCTTCGTGCAGAGGGCGTACGCGTCGTCACGATACGTGAGGTGGGCTGCGATGGACGTGGATGCTGCGCCAGACGAGCGTATGCGTCGCGGACGGCGAAGTCGTGTGGTCCCGGCCTCCCGATGCTGAGGTCAAGCCTGCTGCTGATGCGCAAGCGTCAGCGCGGGTGATGGGGGCAAGAAAGCCCGGTCCCCAAGGAGAGCACGAAGGACACCGTAACACTATCGCGCAGGGAGGGCCGGATCGTCCGGCTGGACCTGTGGTACCTGCCGCCTGCATTTTTTTCTGCAGGCGGGCCACGGGCCTCAGTCGAGGTCCGGCTCTCCCTGCGCCTCTCGCATTTCAGGGGCGCGCGACCACCGCATCCCTCGGGCCCATTGGCCGCGAGATCGCGTGCGCACGTATCGAGACGCATGTCTCAAGCGAGGGCAAGTGGCCGTTTGACAATCGTGAGGATGAGAGGAAGATGAGAGATGAGATTTGGCAGGCGCGGCCTGCGCGTAGCTCTCACGGCCTGACCGTCGGGCTGCAGTTGATGCTCCCTCCGCCGCCTCGGCACGGCGCGTGAGCTCCTGGCAGCCCCGTCACCAAGGCCGCGAGCGCGCTTATCGACGCGTTCGCAGCATAGTCATTCAATCGCGAAGCTCTGTGTCGCAGTTGTCTCCGCGACCGGGCGTGCCCATCTGGACTGCGACGATGGTGCTGCTTGGTGACACCGTTGCGCTCGAGGAGGGCACGGTGATCGACACTCCGAAGTTTGGATCCCTCGAAGCCACCGAATCCGCTAAAGCTCACCAAAGATTCGCAGGCTTGCCTCGCACAGGCTTGCCTCGCATTCGTCAATTCAACACGAGACTTCAGTGACCACTGCTCTTCGTACCTCCCGTAGCGCAACGCTGCGCAAGACCACATCGGCGAATCAATCCGCGTCGTCAAAGGCCGCCCCGCGGAAGAAGAAGACGGCTGTTGCGCCAAAGAGGAAGGCTCCGGTTCGGACCGGCATTTCGTCCGCGTCGCCGCTCGGCATGTTGGCGCTGTATCTCGCGGAGCAATGGCGCGCTTCCGGCCGAAACGGCCTCGTGTTCCTCGCCGAGAATGAGAGCCGAGCCGAGCGGTTGGGGTCGATCGTCCCGATTATCGAGCCGGCTTGTGATGTGCTGGTCTATCCCCGCTTGAACACGCTTCCGTTCGATCAGCTGCAGCCGTCGCGTGATATCGCGGGCAGGCGGAGCTCCGCCTTGAGACGCCTTGCCACGGCAAGGAAGCCGATGCTGCTGATCACGACAGCGGAGGCGATCATGGAGCTGCTGCCGTTGCCTGCAAACTGGTCCCGTATCGGGTTTCCACTTCGAACCGGGGCCGCCTATTCCGAGCAGGACTTCGAGGCGCGTCTGCAGGCTCTCGGCTACGATCTCGACGACAGTCCGGATTATCCCGGTGGAGTTCTGTTTCACGGCAACACCTTTGAAATATTCCCGGCCGGCGCTCCCGGACCATTGAGGATAGAGCACTCGGGAGGGAGGATCCGGCGCATTGCGGCTTTCGATCCGACGGATCAGGAGGTGATTTCCGAAACGAGGGAGCTCCTGATCGACCCGATGTCCGAGCAGCTGGCGTTCGGAAAACGAACCAGAACAAAGTCCAGCATCTTCGACTACTGCGCGCGCGCCAAATGGATCGCCGACAGCACCGTGCCCAAGCATGCCGACACGTGGCTGGGCACGATCGAGGATGCGGCCGCCCGCGGCGAGCGTGATCGTACTTATCTCAGCCGAAGCGAATGGCAGCTGGCGGCGAAGAAGATCACCGTGTTGCCGCCGACCACCCCGTATCGTGCGACCCCGGAGTTCTACAAGACCGCGTCTCCGCGCAAGGCCCTGCGTGGGTTCGTCGAGGAAGCCCAGCGCAGTGACGCGCGTGTGCTCTTCGTCGCCGCGGTGGAAACGGATCTGCGTCTCATGGGTCGGATGAGCGGCGTCAAGGCCGAATGCGTCGGTGATTGGGCGCAGGCGACCTCGAAAGGGAGGCGACAGAGCGCCTTGCTGGCTGGCTTCGACGCCGGCTTCGTCGTTCCCGGGAAAAAGCCGCTCGTGGTCATCACGGCTGCCGACGTGCTCGGCAGCAGGGCGCACCAGCCGCACCCGCCGAACCGGGCGTGGACACCCGGCTTCGATGCGGTGGACCTGCCCGAGCAGGGAGGCGTGGTCGTTCATCTGCAACGAGGACTGGCACGCCTTGGCGGCTTGAGGTCGATGGGCACAGGCGATGTTTCGGCGCGCGAGATGGTCCGGCTGGTCTTCGCAGGAAATGACGCCGTTCTCGTCCCCATCGCCGAACTGGCCGTGATCTGGCCGTATGCCGCTGAACTCGGGGACACCTCGCTGGACAAGGCCGACGGCAGCTCGTGGCGGCCGCGGCGAACTGCGGCCGAGACGGAGGTTCAGGTGGTCGCAAAGGAGCTTGCCAAGCAGATGCGCCAGCGCCGGCGTCGCCTGGCTCCGAAGCTCGTGCCGCGCCCTGCCGTCTATGAGAAGTTCGTTGCGCGGTTTCCCTATTTCACCACCCCCGATCAGGCCAAGGCCATTCGCGACGTGCTGGATGATCTTGCATCGGGGCATCCGATGGACCGGATCGTCTGTGGAGACGTCGGCTTCGGCAAAACCGAGGTTGCGCTGCGCGCCGCGGCAGCCGCCGTGCTGGCAGGAAAGCAGGTCGCCATCGTCGTGCCGACGACGGTGCTGGCACAACAGCATGTCGAAACGTTCCGCAGGCGCTTTGCGCCTCTTGGCATCGAAGTCGGAAACCTGTCGCGGGTCGCCTCGGCCACAGAAGCGCGAAAGGTGAGGGAGCGCCTCAAGAGCGGAGACCTCAAGGTCGTCGTCGGAACCCTCTCGCTCGCATCCAAGGAGGTGAGGTTTGCCGAACTCGGCCTGATCATCATCGATGAGGAGCAGCATTTCGGCGCCGCCGAGAAAGCCATGCTGTCGGGCCTCAACAAGAACGGCCACAGGCTCTGGATGAGCGCGACACCGATCCCCCGCACCCTTGCGGCCGGCTTGACGGGTTTGCGGGATCTCAGCGTGATCGCAACCCCGCCGGTCCATCGTGTCCCGGTCGCCACCAAGGTGGCACCGCTGTCGGACATCGCGATCGCCGCTGCCCTGAGTCGCGAGCACAGGCGTAACGGTCAGAGTTTCGTCGTTTGTCCCCGGATCCAGGATCTGGATCCCATGCTGGCCAGGATCCACGCGCTGGCGCCAGAACTCCGTATCATCACCATTCATGGCAAGTTGCCGACGGACGAGATCGACGAGCGATTGATGGCCTTCGTCGAAGGCCGTGCCGATGTATTGCTTGCAACCAACATCGTGGAAAGCGGCCTCGACATTCCACGTGCGAACACCATCGTGGTGTGCTGGCCGGAGAAATTCGGCCTGGCGCAACTGCATCAGCTCAGGGGGCGAGTCGGGCGCGGCGGCATCCGGGCGTTCGCACACTTCCTGACGGAAGGCGGCTCCGATCGCTCGGAAAAGCGGCTTTCCGTTCTGGAGGAATTGAACCGGCCGGGCGCTGGTTTTGCAATCAGCGCTCGCGACCTCGACCTCCGCGGCGGCGGCGACCTGCGCTCCGATCGACAGTCCGGCCACATGCAGGTGTTCGGGCCGACGCTCTACGGCCACCTTCTGACGCTCGCCCTGGAGGGCGATCGCGACGGAATGTCCGCACTCTGGATTCCCGAGCTGAACTTGCCCATCCCTGAGCTGCTTCCTTCGAGCTATGTGCAGTCGGATGCGGTCAGGCTCGAAATCTACGCGCGCGCCGCTCGGTGCCGAAGTGATGACGAGCTTTGTGAGCTCGAGGATGAAACGCAGCGCCGGTTCGGCAAGTTGCCGCCTGCGGCCAGCAATTTCTTTGCTGTCGCCAAGCTCAGGGTCACCTGCAGGCAAAGGGGAATCATGCGTCTCGATGTTGGGCCCGAGGCGATTGCCGCAACGATGCTGCCGGGTCGGATCAGGAAGTCATGCTCCCGGTTGCTGCAGCGCGACGGCCATCGCGTCGTCTATCCCGGTCGCAGCGATGAACCGGCTCTACGAAGGGTCGAACAGTTCCTGGATATATTGGACGAATGAACAGTGATGCGCCGCTCGGATGTAACCGGCTCATCTCTTCGAGAGGGTGCACGGGTCGATCCGTGGGGCGGCGCGTCCGCGACGAAAGTGGAGGCGTGCACCGGGCGGATAGGCTCGGGCCAGCTGATTGTGCTCGATCCGATGTTGCATCATGTCCCGCCGGGTCTGGCGCTCGTCGAGCATGAGAACCAGATCAGAGCACGGCTTGGTCGAACACAAGAGAAGAAAGCCGGCTTCGGCATCTTCGGGATAGACCGTCAGCGCATCGGAGCGGTCGACCTTGCCTGAGACCAGGCGGGCCGCGCAGGCGAGGCACCAGCCCTGCTCGCAGATGTAGGGGGTGTCGATGCCGGCATCGATCATGCTGTAGAGCAGATATTCGTCGGAGGCGGCGTCGAACGTGAACGTCCCGTCCGGACGTTCCAGCCGGACGCGAAACCGCCTGGCGTCGCCTTCATCGGTGCTGGTCGAGAGATCCGTCATCGCTCACCACCTGCTATCAGGCAACGCGACCTCGCCGATGCGGCCGGTCGCGTAGCAATGGGCCGCATTCATGATGCGTCGGCAAATCGCCAGCTCATCGTCGTCGCGCGGCGCGTAGATGACGAGGCTCTGCGGCGGCACGGCGCCGGCCATGTAGCGTGCGAACGGATGGACCGTGCCCCAGCCCTTGGCCACCACCTTCTGCGCCCATTCCGGCCGCAGACTCAGATGCAACGATCCGTCGGGGCGAACGATGAGCCAGATCGGCGCGAATATGAAGGCCTCCGGCTGGCCCATCGCATGGGCGTCATCGAGCGCGAACGCGCGTCCTATGGCATTCAGCGGCGCGGGGACCTCCGCGACACCCGTCAGCGCGCCTGCGGACGAGGCGAGCTGCGCCGCATATCCGGCCGGCGAGGTGTCGTCGAGCTGGCGGCAGGGCCATGTCGGCGCCAGCCGCGGCGCGCTGCCGGAACGCGCGGCGAGGCGGCGCAGTCCCGGCGCCATGCCCCAGACGGGTGGGCTCCCGCGCAGGCCTGGCCTAGCCGAAAGCGTCATAATGAACCTGCGTGATCGGGACGTCGGCGCCGCGCAGCAGCGACTTGACCGCGTTGACCATGACGGGAGGACCGGCGACGTAGAACTCGGCCGCAGCCGGATCGGGGATCGTCGTTCTGATCGCATCGGTGACGAAGCCCGACGCATGCGGCCAGTCCGACGGCGCGGCTTCGACCACGGGCAGATATCGCGCCTGGGCAACCCGCGCGATCGCCGCTTCCAGCATGTCACCCGCGGCGAGATCGGCCGGTGCGCGAGCGCCGTAGATGACGTCGACGGGCGCTCCGAAATCCAGCCCCGCATCCGCGGCTTCGCGCAGCATCGCCAGGATGGGCGCGACGCCGGTGCCGCCCGCAACGAACACCTTGCGGCCCGGCTGGCGCCGCAGGGTGCAGGCCCCGAATGGAGCCTCGATGGTGATGCCCGCGTCCAGAGCCAAGGCGGCGAGCGTGTTGCTGCCTCTGCCGCCCTCGTAGCGCTTGGCGATGAACTGCAGGATGTTGGTGCCCGGCAGGTTGCACATCGAGTAGCAGCGCCGCAGGCCATCGCCGAGATGCAGGATCGCATATTGGCCCGGGCGGAAGTCGATCGGCTCGGCGGTCTCGAAGCTGAACTGGCGAATCTCCGGCGCGAGATCGGCGATGCCGCGCAGGATCGCCTGTTGCTCGACGCATCGCGGCGTCGGCGCGGACCATTCGCCGGGACCGCGCGCGATAGTGACGTCCGAGATCGCGCGGGATTGACAGGCCAGGATGCGGTTGCGCCGCGCGTCGCGTGGATTGACGGCCGGCGCGCCGGGATACATCAGTTCGACCTGCCCCTCGACGAGTGTCACCTTGCAGGCGCCGCAACTGCCCCAGCCGCATTCGTAAGCCAGCACGACGCCCCCGCGTCGCGCCGCCTGAAGGATGGTGTCATGCGCGACGGCATCGATCGCGACACCGTCGGGCTCGATGCGGAGTTGCCGGGTCATCAACGCCATCCCTTTTCGGCCGGCCGGCGCAACACGCCGGCCGCGCCTGCCAGACTACAAGCCACAATCCGCGATCAGCCGCGCGTGGGCCGTCATGGTTCGTTCCAGGATCACCTGCGCGCTGTGGGCGCCGGGGGCGGCGGACAGCGCCTCGCTGAGGCCGCGCGCGGCGCGTTCGCCGAGCGGCATCCATTTCGCGATCCACTCCCGCAGCAGAACGGCATGCTCGGGGACCTTGCCGGTGGCGTAGCGCACCAGCGCCTTGGTGGTCTCGACCGCATAGGATTCGTCGTAGCTGCGGAAGTCGTCGTGCAACAGCGCCAGCAGATCATCGTCGTTCGTCCGAGCCAGATCGGCAATCTCGCGATTGAAGATGTGATCGAAGATCGGCCGCAGCACCAGATTGCGCGTGACGAACGCCTCGCCCCAGTCATAGGCGATGAGCTGCTTCTCGATCAATTCGCGCAAGCCCTGCCATTGCGGCGCCTGCGTCCAGACCGTCCGCGCAATGGTGCTGTCGGCGAGCTCGGGGCGGCCGGTATCGAGCGCGAGCACCTTGGCCAGATAGGCCTGGCGCTGCACCCGGCGCATCTCATTGCCCATCTGGAAGTAGAAGGTGTTGGTCACGAATGCCGACGGCGCCATCTGCGCGACATAGGCCGCGCTCATCTGCATCGCGTGTCCGGGGAAGCGCACCGGCAGATAGGATTGGCCGAGGAAGTCGAGCCACGCCGCCGAAAGCTTGCGATAGCTGTCCTGGCGCTCGAACTCGTCGATCAGGTTGTCGCAATAGACCTCGCGATCCTTCTGGTCGCCGACATAGCGCCGATAGGTGTAGGTGAGGGGATCGCGATAGCCCTCCCAATCGTCCAGGTTCAGTTTCGAGCCTTCGCGATTCCTGAGATAGAACTGGTTGATCGACCAGTTTTCCGACAGCTCGAACGGCGCCGGCGTGCGCCGGAAATGGCTGTGGAACTTGTAGGTGACGGCCTCGTACTCCGAAGGCAGCCGGCGCTCGGTCCACAGGCTCCAGGTCTTCTTCTGCTTGCGCGCAGCCGGCTTCGCGGTCATTGCGGTCATGACGTATCCTCCCGGGGATTTATGCTGTGTGGATGGTCCAGACCCACTCGTCGTCCATCGATTCGAGCCGTCCGCCGAACGACACCAGGCTCGGCTCGATCTCGGCGAGCCGGAACGGCCGCCCCAGCGCCGCCTGCATGCTCTTCTGCGTCAGGCGGAAGTTCCGGTCGGCCTGGACGCGGACGTAGCCGCCGCGATCCTCGATGACGATCTCGACGTCCGGATTGTCCTGCTCGCTCGCCGCAATGACGGCGTCGATGATGTCCTCGTCGACGCCTCGGATGACGGGGCCGACCAGTTTCGGGGCTGCTGTCGCGGTCATGAGCTTGTCCTATGCGTCCTGTTCGGTCTTGTGGCGCAGGCGGCGCAGCCGGCCATCATTGGGCACGCCGACCAGAATGGCTTCGCCATCCTTCTTCACCTCGTAGCGGAAGAGCCGGCAGTCGCGTGGGTTGAGGCCGCGGCCGTCGTCCATGCTGAATTCCCACTCGTGGGCCGAGCAGGTGATGGTGCCGGCTTCGAAATCGACCTTTCCGTCGGCCAGCAGGATCTCCTGGTGCGGGCACATGCCCTGGAAGCAGCGCAGCTCGCCGCCCTGCAGATGGACGACGATCACCTCCTCGCCGTCGACCTCGACGCCGAGGAAGTCGCCTTCCCACAACTCGTCCAAGGTCGCGACCTGCGTCCACGTCACGTCAGGATCATTCGGCATAGGCCACCTCGATCCAATCCATCGGCGCGATGCCGGATTGCGCCACCGTCATCGCGGACGGCAATTCGCGGCCGTCGTAGTAGACGCATTTCGCCGCGCTCTTCTCCGCGACGCGCAGTCCGACCGCGTGCTGCGCGACCTTGTCGGCCACGATGCTCATGCTGTCGCCGTCATCGACGGGAACCAGCATGACGACGAAGTCGCCGCGGAAATTGGCTTGGAGCGGGAACAGGGCCACGCTTGCCTCCCAGATGTGTTGTTATGTCTGTGGTGGTGTCGGTCAGGTGCGCCGCTCGTGAGCGGCGCCTCTCGCCATGCCGGCCGTACGTCGCGGCCGGGTCACTCCGCCGCGAGGCGGGATGCGCCGTTCCAGGCGTAGGCCTGGGCGTCGTTGCCGGCGACATCGGGCGTGATGCCCATATATTGCAGCGCGCCTTCCAGTGTCGGCGGCTGGATGTGGCCAGCCAGGAAGCGGTCGACGATAGACAGATGGGTATCGTAGCGTTCGGGCTGGCTCTTCCACACCCACTCACAGACCTCGCAGCAGAAGTTCAGCTTGCGGCCGTTATGCGTGGTGATGCGCGGCGCCTTGCCGATGCTCGGGCTGCAGATCGGGATGTGGCAGCAGTTGCAGACGATCGGCAAGGTCGCCGGATAGGTCTTCTCGATCTGGCCGGTGCGCACGTTGTCGCCGATCACGTCCCATTTTTTGCCGAAGCGGTCGTTCCAGCCGGGATATTTCTGCTCGAGCCAGTCGCGCTCGGCGGCGGACACGCCGGCGTCCGGATTCCACCATACCGTCGGCCGCCAGAACCAGACGCCCATGTGATAGGCGTGATGGACCCAGTCAAGCTCCGGCAGGAAGTGCTCCTCCCAGTACCACGGCACGTTCATGCCGAGGTCCTTGAACTGATCCATGAACTGCCGGCAGATCCAGTCCTGCATGAACTCCTTGAACGACATCGTCCGGCTTTCCAGCGGCGTGTAGTAGTCCATGGAGATGCCGGTCAGCAGCGCGAACAGCTTCCACGAGCGCCAGAACATCTGGTCGACCATCTTCTGCGCTTCGGCCTTCCTGCCGTTGTTGATCATGATCTTCAAGGTCGGCTCGCCCTGCTGCGAATGGCTTGCCTCGTCGGTCTGGATCGAGGAGATCAGCGCGCCGAACTCGATGTCGCCGACATGCAGCGCGTCGGACGCCATTCCGAGGAACTGCAGATTGGTGAAGCCGGTCTCGAACGTGAAGGTGAGCTGGATCGCCGTCGACACCGCGTCGTTGGCGGTGAACATGTCGTCGAACAGGCTGCGCGCCGCGATCACGCCCCACTCGTTGGTGTGCATCGCCTTGTGGGCCCAGTCGAATTGCGGGTCCTTTCCGAGCAGGCAATAAGGGAAGTAGATCTGCGCCTGGCCGTGGCGGCATTCGTCCAGCGTGCCGAACGCGGCCATGTTGCGCCAGGCGGCGGCGCGGCCGAACCGCGCCATGCGCGCCTCGCCGATCGAGGCAAAATATTCCGGGACGGGAATGGCGCCATAATGCGCCTTGATCGCCGACTTCCAGCCGGCGTCGAGATTGTCGTACAGATTGGAGCGCGCGATCGTCGAGCGGATCGAGTAGATGCCGTCGTCCTTGCCGGCCTGGTTGTGGACGTATTCGCGGTAGGTCAGCTTGTAGGGCTCGTCCCAGCCCCACCACTGCTCGCCGTGGATGCCGAAGCTCTTCGAAAGCTCCTCGGGGAAGACCTCGTCTTCGCTGACATAGGAGAAGGCCCAGTTCATGTCGCGGGCCGTGTCGTAATAATCCCGCCGCTGCAGCTTCGGCATGCGTTGCTCCTCCCGAGCTCTATGACCGCGTTCGTTCTTCTTGTTGCGTTCCGCTTTGCCGCCCTTGAACAGGCGGACTGTTTGCGGCTGATATCGATGACGTACGATCGAGATGATGCGTCTGACCGTCGCTCGATGTTCTGCGATCCAGTGTATGGCGCCTCCTTTGGTTTTTCTTTAGTCGTGGTCGCGTGCGAGAATCGATGGTGCGCGCGCGGCATCGCGGCGTATGCTTGCTGCTGCGCAAGGGCCGACATCACTATGTAATGTGAAGGCAGGATTGGCCGCGTCGAAAGGACGACGGCTTGGCGTCGGCGATACGGGCGCGATCCGTTCAGTGGAAGAGCTCGATGCCCGGCATGTCCACAAGCTCGGACGCCTCGCGGGCGACGCTTCTGTCGCGCGACGACAATGTAAGGGGCGGGATGCGCGATCGGGGCGGCTTTTTCCGCCGATTAGCGGCTGCGGCCAGCAACGTGCAGCACGAGGCCGTCCAGCGCCTCGGTGATCTGGATCTGGCACGCCAGGCGACTCTCCGGGCGCACGTCCGCGGCTTCGAACTCCAGCAGGTCGGCCTCGATGTCGCCGGCCGGACCGACACGGTCGAGCCAGGCCTCGTCGACGTGGCAATGGCAGGTGGCGCAGATGCAGGAGCCGCCGCATTCGCCGATGATGCCATCGACGCCGTTGCGCTTCGCAGCCTGCATGGCGCTCTCGTGGGGCTCGGCATCCACGAGGCGGACGGTGCCGTCGGGCTCGATGAAGGTGATCCTTGGCATGAGTCTGTGCGTCCCTAGATGAACTGCCGGCCACCGTCGACGATCAGGGTCTGCCCGGTGATGAAGGCTGCGGCGGGCGAGGCAAAGAACAGTGCGCCGCCGACCATGTCGTCGACATCGGCAGCGCGCTTCAGCGCGCCGCGGGACACGCCGTATTCTGCGGCGTTCTCCATCAGGCCAAGGCTGGCCTCGGTGAGCGTGAAGCCGGGGGCGATGACGTTGACCGTGATCCTGTCGTCGCCGAGCTCGCGCGCCAGCGCACGCGTCATCGCGATGACGGCGCCTTTCGACGACACGTAGTGAAGCCACATCGGCGAGCCACTCATGACGGTCGCGGACGAGACGTTGACGATCGCGCCACCGCCGGCGCGCCGCATGAGCGGAGCAGCCGCCTTGCTCATCATCCAGACGCCTTTGACGTTGACGCGCATGACGCGGTCCCATTCGGCTTCGGCGATCGCCTCGAAGCCACGGCGCTCCAGCCCGGCATAGATCGCGGCATTGTTGACCAGCACGTCGACGCCGCTCATGCGGGCGAGCGCGAACTCCGCCAATGCCGCGGTGGAGGCCTCGCTGGCGACGTCGACCTCGGCGGCATGCGCCTTGCCGCCGCGGTCGCGGATCAGCCCTGCGGTGTCCTCGGCTCCGCCGAGACGGATGTCGGCGGCGACGACCTCGGCGCCTGAGGCCGCGAAGGCGACGGCGAAACCGCGGCCGAGGCCGCCGGCGGCGCCGGTGACGATGACGCGTTTGCCGTGCAGTTGGATCGTACTCATGGCGAAACCTCGATGTGCAGCAGATCCGCCATGAACGCGGATGCTGTGCCCTCGGCGATCAGCGCCTGGGCCATGGCGGTGCCGGCGTCGGTCAGCATCGACGGCAGCACGAAGCTCTCGAGCATCGCGAGCGTCTCCTTCGGCGGCGTATCGAACCAGCCGCCGATCGTGGTGACGCCGTGGCCGGTGAAGCGCCACAGCTTGTCGGCGTCCTTCATCAGCGCATCCTCGTGCGAGATTGCTTTCTTGCGGGTGTCGTGGCCGTCGATGATCGCCAGGATGGCCTCGGTCTGCAGCCCCGGGATCGCGAGCCGTGCAAACGCCTCGGCCGCGATCTTCACGCCCTCTATCTCGTGGGCGCGCTGCAACTCGGGATATCTCGGATTGGGACCCACGGCGGCAGCGAGCTGCTCGGGCGGAAACTTCTTCCAGCCGACGTCGTGCATGAGGATCGCGGGCAGCACCACGGAAGCGTCCGCTTCGGGATGGATCCGAAGCAGCGCCTGGCCGAGACGATAGGAGATCAGCGTATGCTCGTCGTTGGAGCGGACGTCCAGCCACGGCCGCGCTGCGAGCCAGATCTGTACATCCTGGTCGCGCAGAAAATGCGTCATCGCAGCTCCGCGTCGTAGGTGAGGTAGATGGTCTTGTATTCGAGATAGTCCTCGACGCCGTAGCGGCCCTTCTCGCGGCCGATGCCGCTCTGCTTCATGCCGCCGAACGGGGCGCGCTGATTCGACCGTTGGATGTCGTTGACCCAGACCGAGCCGGCTTCGAGGCGCTCGGCCAATGTCAGTCCAGTCGCGAGGTTGCGCGAGAACACGAAGGCGGCGAGGCCATAGACCGTCGCATTTGCGAGCCTCAACGCCTCCTTGCGATCGTCGAACGCAGCGACGCCAAGCACCGGCCCGAACGTTTCCTCGGTCATCACGAGCGAGGCGGGATCGGCATCGGCGATGATTGTCGGCGGCAGGAACCAGCCGTTGTCGTAGAGGCCCCCCATGAGCCGGGTGCCGCCGCTCAGGACGCGTGCGCCGCGGGCGCGCGCATCGGCGATCTGCCGCTCGCTGTTGCGGTAGATCTTCTCGTTGACGAGGGGGCCGAGCGCGCAGTTCGACGTCAAGCCGTTGCCGATGTCGAGCTGCGAGACCTTGTCGGCGAGCGCATCGAGGAACGCGGCGTAGGCTGGACGTTCGACGTAGACGCGATTGACGCGGTAGCAGAATTGGCCGGAATTGGCGAAGGCGTGACGCGCGATCGCAGCAGCGGCCGCGCCGATATCGGCGTCGGCGCAGACGATTGCCGGGCACTGGCCACCGAGCTCGAGCGTGACGCGCTTCATCGTTCCGGCCGCAGCCGCGGCGATCGCCTTGCCGGCCCGGGTGCCGCCGGTGAAGGCAATCTTGCGCGGCGTCGGATGCTCGATCATCTGCATGCCGACATCAGGGCCGCGGCCCGTGACGACATTGAAGCAGCCAGTTGGATAGCCCGCCGTTTGGAACAGTTCGGCGAGCCGCAAGGTGGACAGCGGCGTGTCCTCGGCAGGCTTGGCGACAACAGTGCAACCAGCCATCAGCGCCGCGCCGAGCTTGAAGCAGAGCAGGGTCACAGGATAATTGAACGGCGTGATCGCGATCACGACGCCGACCGGCTCGCGGGTGATGATGATCTTCTCGCCGGCAACGCCCGTCAGCGGCATCTCGGCGTGCAGGCGCAGGCCTTCCTCGGCGTAGACGTCGAGCAATTCGGCCGAGCGCTGGATCTCAGTGATGGCACCGGCGAGTGGGCGGCCGAGCTCCCGCGTCAACAGACGGCCGAGCTCGTTGGCGTTCTCGCGCATCAGCCGCGCCGCGGCCTTCTGCAGCCGTGCGCGCTCGGCGACCGGTGTTGCCTTCCAGGACTGGAAGGTCGTCTCGGCCGACCGGATGGCGGCGTCGACATCGGCGCTTCCGGCGTCCGGAACGCAATCGATCGTCTCGCCGGTGGCCGGATCGAGAACATCGAAGGTTGCACCGCTCTGGGCTGAGACCCAGCGGCCGTCGATGAACATGTTCATCTCAGCGGCTCCGGAGTCAGATCAGGTCGAGCATCAGCGCTACCTGGGTCTTAGCCAGCGCTTCCTCGGCCATCTTTCGTCCGGCTTCGGTCTCGAGTAACGCGAGCTGTGTCGTCAGCCGCGCCGCATATTGGTGCGGAGTCATCTTGAACCAGTCGCAGGCGACCGCGACGCCCGTGGTGGTGAAGCGCCACAGCTTGTCGGCGTCGCGCACGATCCGGTCGTTGAGCGAGCGGGGGTAGGGACGGGTGTCGTGTCCGTCGATGATCTCGCCGACCGCGACGATGACCGTCTCCGGCCAGTCGGCCTGCTCCAGCACCTCGCGCGACATGCGCACGCCTTCGCTCTCGTGCAGAAAGCGCACGTCTGACTGCATCATGTTGGGGCCAAAACCCTTCTCGATGATGTCCTTCATGTCGATCGCGTACCAGCCGATGTCGTGCAGGATGATCGCGAGCGAGACGATGTCCTCGTCCGCGTCCGGGTGATGTGCCAGCAGCTTGCGGGCATAGGCATAGGACAACGGAATATGAACGTCGTTCTTGCGCGCGCGCATGTACGGCTCGCTGATGCGCCATACCTGATCATAGCGGCTGCCGATGTCGGGCCTGTCGAGCATTGCAATGTCCAATCTTGCGGAGAAGGCCGGCATTGCCGGCCTTCCGTTGGTTCGGGGTCAGGACAGAACGGTGACTTCGCCGGTCGAGCCGTTGACGCGCAGCATCTGGCCATTCTTGATCGAGGAGCTCGCGCGCCCCGTGCCGGTGACGGCGGGCAGGCCGTATTCGCGGCAGACGATCGCGGCATGGGACATCATGCCGCCGATGTCGGTGACGATCGCGTTGATCTTGCCGAAGATCGGCGCCCAGCTCGGTGCCGTCACCGGCGCGACCAGGATCTCGCCCTGTTCGATCTGGCCGAGCTCGTCGGCCGAGCGCACCACGCGCGCGCGGCCTTCGACGATGCCGGGCGAGGCGGCCATGCCGGACAGCTTGGTCGTGTTCGCCGCACCGTCGAGCCAGCGGCCGATGCTTTCCGTGGTGATGCCCCAGAGCATGATCGTGAACGGCTCGGTGATGACATCGGGCGGATTGTTGAGCGCGGGCTGCGGTGGTGTCGTCGCCAGTGCGGCGAGGATCTTCCTGCGCCGCTCGATCTCCGGCGGCCAGTAGGTTGGGCCGATTGCCGGCGCGCCGACCGCCCAGCCGTTGCCGTAGTCGAACAGCGCGTCGCGCACTTCCTGACGGTTGAGATAGAACAGGTCGTCGGCTTCCTTCCAGAAGCCGGCATCGCGGAAGATGGCGCCGAGCTCGCGCATCTTGCGCCAGAACACGCTCATCGACCAATGCTCGATGTAGAAATTGTGGTTCTCGACATAGGGGAACACGGTCCGGGCGAGGCCGAGCTTGCCCTCGAAGGCAGCACGGGCATCGGCGTCGAGCATCTCGGCATATTCGGAGGTGATGCGGTCGCGCTCCCTGGCGATGGCTTCCGTCGGCCGATCGATCTGCTCGCCGCGCTGCACGCGAACGATGTAGTCCTTGATGTAGCCGAGCGGGATGTCGAGATGCTCGATCCAGTATTTGTCGGTCGAGTAGAAGCCGTTGCCCGAGGTGAAGTTGAACCAGGGATCCTGCGCCTCCTTCCAGGCCGTCAGCCATTCGGCGCCGTTCGGTGCACGGCCGACCGAGGCGAGCGCCTCGTCGACCGATCCGCTCTTCAGCGCTTCGGTGATGCCGAGCTTCACGGCGAGCTTGGCGAGCTTCTTCAGTTCGTCGTCGGGACGGAACAGGTCGACCTCCACGCCCTGCACCATCTTGGCGATCGCCTGGTCGGGAATGGTCGGGAATTGCCCTTTCATGAAGCTGAAGAAGTCGAGATACGCGGCGTAACCGAGATTGAGGAATTCGAAATGATATTGCCAGGTCTTGTAGAGCAGCTGGATCGCCCGGTCATAGGTCTCCATCAGCGCATAGGTGTTGTCGAGGCCGACGCCGCCGGTGATCCAGTCGAGCGGCACGGCTTCGGGCAGCGGCTCGAAGCTGAGCGCCTCAAGATCGGCGATGTTGGCGCGGACCTTCTTGTCCCAGTTGGCCAGCAGGCGATCCCAGTTCTGGAAGTAGTAGCCGGCGCGCTCCATGAAATGCGGCACGCGGCCGCCGATCAGCTCGGGCGCGACCGCGACCGGGCTCATGTAGCAATAGCCGTTGTGGATGCGGTACTCGACGCCGTTGGCCGGCGGGATCAGATAGTGCCGCGTGTTGTATTGGCCGAGGCACTTGACGGCGAACTCGACGGTGACGGCGTCGAACGGCTTGAACGGGCTCGGCCAGTGCTGCGAGTCGCAGAACCAGAACTTGCCGTCCTCCTTGTCACGCAGGCTGTTCTGGAACTGCAGATAATAGGGATAGAGCTTCTCCCAGCCTTCAGCGCCCGCAGGCGTCTTCAAATCGTAGGGACTCGGGAATTTCGCGTGCGCCGTCATGGTCGTTTCCCCTCGTTGTCTTTGTTGTTCGTTGGCGTGATGCTCACCGCTTGGCCTGGACCGGGGCGAGCAAGGTCCCCAGCACGCCGGCGATGCCGGTCTCGTAGACCGCCGTCGTCTGCTTCTTCTTCTGGCTCCAGACCGTCTCGGGCCGGCTCTGCAGCGCGACCAGGTTCTCGTCCTCGGGAAGATCGGCATCGATCGCCCATTCGACGTCCTGCGGGCAGCCCATGCTGCGCTCGAGCGACTTGGCAAGCCTCGCGACGGCGAGCACCTGGGCATTGGTCAGGGAGGGCAGCGTGCGACGCTCCGGCGCGATCACGCGCTCGACGGTGCGGCGTGCTGCGCGATCGGCGACGAGCTCGAAATCCTTCTCGGAGATGCGCTGCTTGATCACCTGCAGCAGCACCTTCTCGACGACGAAATTGTCCGGCGTGATCTCGCCGGAGACTACGGGTTCACCGAGTCCGAAGGCGGAATCGATCACGATCTTGGTGCGGTCGCCGTTGATCGGATCGAGCGTCATGGCCACGCCTGCGGCGGACGCATTGACCATCTTCTGGACGCCGACCGACATCAGCACGTCGATCTGGCCGAGCCCGTTCTCGGCGCGATAGGAGATGGCGCGCGCATTGAAGAGGCTGGCCCAACACGCCTTGACCTTCTCGACGACGGCGTCCTCACCGACCACCCAGAGATAGGTGTCCTGCTGGCCGGCAAAGCTGGCATCGGGCAAATCCTCGGCGGTCGCCGAGGAGCGCACCGCGACCGGCAGCTGGCCGTCCGGCGACATCCGGCGGTAGGCGTCGCGGATCGACTGCTCGACTGCAGCCGGCATCGGCTGGATCACGATCGCATCGCGGATCTCGTGCGAGAGCTTTTCCTCGTCATCGACATCGTCGAGCACGATCCGCGACAGGCGGTCGCGGATCGTGGCTTCGAGCCCGTTGCTTCGCAGATGCAGGGCATAGGCGTCGGTCGCGACCGCAAATCCCGCGGGCACGCGCACGCCTTGCGCGATCATGCGCGCAAGGCTTGCGCATTTGCCGCCGATGCGCGGGAAGTCGTCCTCGCATGCGGCTTCGAACGGCACGATGAAGGATGCGGCTGCGTCGGCGCCCATGCGTCTGTCCCCACCTTGTGGTCCGGATCGGCTCCGGACTTGTTATTGCTTGTGAAACGCGTGCCAGTGACGGACGCGTCGTATCAGGCCATGTCCCATTCGATCCGAAGTGCCGTCGGCACGCGAAACGAGATGTTGTGAACGAAATCGATGCTCTGGTCCGCGGCCAGCCGCAGGCCCGGGAGCCTGCGGGTCAGCTCGCCCAGCGCGATGGCGAACTCGATGCGCGCCAACTGCTGGCCCACACAGGTGTGAATGCCATAGCCGAACGCCAGATGGCTTCTTGCGTCACTGCGCCGGACGTCGAAGCGGGCCGGCGCGGAGAACACGGTCTCGTCGCGATTGGCGGAGCCGATGAGCAGGAGGATGTTGGAGTCTTTCGGCACCGGCATGCCACCGATCCGGGCGTCCTTCAGCGCGCGCCGGCGCCAGGCCACGATCGACGGGCTGAAGCGCAGCGATTCCTCGACCGCGGTCGGAATGAGCCGCGGCTCTGCGATGATGGCTTCCCAGTTCTCGCGACGCTGCAGCAGCTCGCGCATGCCGTTGGCCATCAGCGTCGTCGTGGTCTCGTGACCGGCGAACAGAACGCTATAGAGAACGCCGGCGATCTCCTCGTCGCTGATCTCGGCGCCGTCCTTCTGCAGCCGTACCAGGTCGCCGGGCAGATCGTCGGTCGGGTCATCGTGGCGCTGACGCACGAGCTCCCGGCAGTAGTTCCAGTACTCGACCATGTTGTGCGCATGCACGATCTGCTCGTCATCGCTGAGGTCGCCCCAGGTCAGCAGCGCGCGGCTGACCGCCCAGGATTTCACGCGTGGCACGTCCATGTTGGGAACACCGACCAGCTTGAACAGCACCAGCGCCGGCACGTCATAGGCAAATTCGCGGAAGAAGTCGGCATGGCCGCGATCTGCAAAGCCATCGATCGCCTGATTCACGATCGCCTTGATCTCCGGCTCGATCGCCCTGAATCGACGTGGTCCGAAGCAGCCCTGGACCAGCTTGCGGATGCGGGTGTGATCGGGCGGTACGCGGGCGGACAGGCCGGAATAGGCGGTGAAGCCGCCCTCGCGCATGATGCGCTTGCCCTCCTCGCACATCGGGCGAAGCGGGGCCTGGGCGTTCTCCGACGAGAATGTACGCCAATCGTCGAACACAGCCTTGATGTCGGCGTGGCGCGCGACCACGAAATATTTCAGTTCGTCGGAAAAGAAGACCGGCGCCTCGGCGCGGGCCCATTCATAGAACGGGAACGGATCGCGCATCTCGAAGGGATCGAAGTCTTTTGCGGCGTCGCTATAGGGGCACCGCGCCAGCTGAGCTGCCGAACCTGGCATGTCGTCCTCCCATTCGTCGCCCTCGATGGCGACCTTTGTTCCTTTTGTTATAGGCTCACTCTAAGCGGCGGCCTTTGGGTTTTCTTTAGCCCGTAACTCGATGGAAAATCGAGATAAATCCACGCGCTTTCGCCGGCCATGAGACCTGGCTTGGCCGGAGCCCCGGCTTCAGGCCATCAGCTTCGCCGACGGCGAAAAATGCGCCGGTCACGCCGTGAGCTTGCGATGCAGCTCCTGAAGCGAAGCGCTCTTTGGCCGGTTGTCGAAATGCTTGAGCGAGTCGAGGTAGAGCTTGAACTGACGGTCGATCGCCTCGCGTCGTCCTTGCGCCTTGAACACCTGCATCGCCTCGGCATGCGCCATCTCGCACAAGGGATCGATCGCCAGCGCCTTCTGGCAATGCGCGAGTGCGGCCGAGTAATCGTTGCGTTCGAGATAGATCCGCGCCGCGTCGCGTTGCACCTTGAAGAACATGTCGCGCAGCCAGTAGCGCTTGCTCCAGCACCAGTCGCGCTCGCCATCGTCGGCGTACTCGACCGGAATGTCCTCGAACAGGTCCCCGGTGTAGAGGCGGTCCGCCGCCTGCAGGCAGATCAGCGCCTCGTCGCTGGAGCCGGCCTTGATGTGACCCTGGGACTGACGGCAGAGCTGTTCGAAGGTCGAGATGTCGAGCCAGCTGCGCTCCGGCGGCACCAGCACGTAGCGCGATCCCTCGCGTCGAACATAGTTGCGCGTCTCGTCGCGTTCGTTGGGCTGGCCGAGCGCCAGCCGCAAATAGCGCACGGTGTGATAGAGGCGGTTGCGCGCGGCCTCGATGTCCTTGGCGTCGGGCCAGAGCAGATCCGCAAGCTCGTCGGTGGCTGCGCCATGGCCGCCCTTCTGCAGCAGATAGGCGAACAGGGTCTTGGTCTTGCGGGTCGCTCCGCCGGGCGGGTCCCAGTTCACCTGGCTGCCGTCGTTGCGGTAGATCCGCAAGCGTCCGAAGCAGCGGATCTTCCAGCGGTCGCGGCTGTCGAGATGAATCGTACTGGGCTCTTCCGCCGAGCGGCGCAACAGCCACATGGGGTCGGCGCCTTCGGCTGCGTGCAGCGCGGCGGCCGATGTCCCGATCCGTAGCTCCGGCGCGATGGCGCCGAGCCAGAAATCGACCTGCTCGCGCAGCGCGCCGCGCGTCTGCAGCCGCGACGGTAGCCAATGCGGATTGTCCACCGGTCCCTTGCTGGTGAGAATCTGCGGATGGCCGCGTAGCGCGACGAGCAACTGCTCGTCGATCAGCACCCGGCGGTTATACAGAGAGGCAATCGAGACCTCGGACTGCTGGGTGAGCGCTTCCGCAAGTGCAGGCCAGCCCTCGAAATTGGCCGTCGCCGAGTTGGTCTCGAGGCCCCAGCTCATGTCGACGACGAGCAGGGCAGGGCCTTGTTTGCGGGTTGGCGAGATCCACCTCTCGATTCGGCTCGCGACATCTCGAAACGAGATCGGCACCTGCAGCAGCGCCATCTCGGCAAAGCTCTTGCCCTCGGCGAATCCGACGTTCTTGATGCGCTTTACGAGCTTCTCGACCCGCGCGACTGCGTTGGCATCCGCCGCGATCACAAAGATCCGGCAGGGTTTTGCAGCAGTCTGGTAAAGCTTGAAGAAGTCCGCAAAAAGAAGCTTTTGCTGCGTCGCGAACAGCGCGAGGTTGACACAACTATTCTTGGTCATGGGTACTCACCCGCGACAACCCCATTGCGGTCAGCTGAGGTAGTCTAAGAGCGGCCGCCGGATAGTTGCAAGGCCTTGCGGCGTCTCTGGGTGATGGGTGAGCATGCCAGCCGCTCGCGCGAATCGGGCAGCGAGCCGGTCCGATGGACAACGCGCGAGCGCGAATTCCTGGAAGCCAGGGAGACGGACCGGCTTGCTGATCGTCTGGTCTGACGGCTAACCAACGACCGAACATCGCTTGACTCAACCGTCGATGTGAAACACGGGACGGAAGGCGCGTCGCCGTATCGTGACGACGCATACAGCAGCATGACTCGAACCCGGCGAGGCACGCCGCCGGAGAACGACGGCCGCCAGACCAACGGGACGGCGAAGCGACAGCTCGCAGGGCGGACCGCATTCCTTGGGCGTATGACCGGGGGAAACATTCCTGTTTTCGCCGCTTCGTACGAGCGCATGGATTGATCGAGCGGCGCGTCCAGACTCGGATTACTTCTATTAAAAACTGGACTTTGATCATAACGCGCCTTTGGGATGCAAAAGCCTCCACTTTCATCCTGCCGAAACCTCGGCACTGTCCCTATCGGACTGTCGGGCAGGCGTACTGATCTGAGCCCCCCAGGATGCGACCCATCTCGATAGCCAACGCAGGTTCCGCCAAGGCAGTCGCGCGGACCATCATCCGATCCGGCTCATATCCTGCGGCCGAAGACGCATTTGGTCTCTGTCATTCTCGACCCGGCCGTCGTCGGCCCGTTGGCAGAAAGGCTGGTGCCGCTCTGCCGCAGCGTGTGATCACGCACTGCCGAAACGGGTGCGCGTGCGTACCCGTTCGCCTGCATTGAGGGACGCGCGACGGAGGAGCAAAGGGGTCATGGAAGAAGGGATTACCAAGGCGTGTCTGGTCCCGGGGGAACTGCCCGACAGCGAGCATCGCCTGCTGTGGCGTCAAAGCATCGCGCCATACTTTGATGCCGAGCCGGTCGAAAGGCCTGTCGCAGGCCGCAAGCTGCCCGACATCCACCAGTACCATCTGGGCCTTGCGGTTCTGGCCGATTCGAGCTTTCCGGCGCAGCGCTTCAAGCGCGACCGCCGGTGGATGGCCCGGTTCGAGGGCTGCGACCATGTCCTGTTTCAGCTCATGCTTCAGGGCCACAACAGGGTGGTGAACGGCAACGCCGAGTTCACGCAACAGCCACGCAACGTATACGCGGTCAACCTGGCCCATCAGCTCGATGCGCAATCCGTCGACGGCCGTGCGATTACGCTGGTGCTCCCGCGCGCCCTGCTGCGCGAGCATCTTCCTTATCTGAGCGATGCCCGCGGCGCCTTTCTGCCCGAGGGGTCCACCGCCGCCCGCATCTTTGTCGACTACCTCGTTTCGCTCTACCGCAATCTGGCGACAGCAAGGGCCGACGAGGCGGACAGCCTCATTCGCACGACGATGGGATTGATGGACTCGCTGGCGATGTCCGGCGACATCGAGTCGTCGGCTGCGAAAGATGCGTCCTTCGCGGCGATCTGTCGATACATCGAGGAGCATCTCGGCGATTTCGATCTGGGAACGGACCGGATCTGCAGGCGCTTTCGCTGCTCGCGGTCGACGGTCTATCGGCTCTTCAAACCTCAGGGAGGGCTGTGGCACCATATCCAGCGTCGCCGGCTGATCCGCTGCCTGCTGACGATCACGCACCCGAAGATGCGCCATCGCCGCATCTTCGACATCGCCGTCGATTTCGGCTTCGAATCCGCCAGTCAGTTCAGCCGCTTATTCCACGATCATTTCGGCCTGACACCGAGCCAGGCCCGCGAGGCGGGCTTGGCCCGTCAGCCTGGTCCAATCATGCCGCCGCTCGTGGGGTCGAACGCGGTCAGCACCGCCGATCTCATGGCGCGGTGGGCGACCTCCCTGACCCGGCCATTGCGTAGCGGAGCCTGACCGCGAGAGATGAGTCTCGGCACTATCCCGGAATGACATGGACGCGTCGCGATCCGTTGCCGCCCGACGTGAGACGATGTGCGTCTGCGCCACGACGGCAGCAGACCGATCCAAGCGACTGTCGCAATCACAAGCAAAGCGACGGCGCGGCACGCTCCTTCCTACCATCCGTACCAGGAGAGACGCTCCACTTGGCCCCAAGCAGGGCCCCGCCCGATCAGGTGGATGGTAGCGGCAGCCGTCGGATCGGCGTCCAGACCCGTCCGGCAGGCGTCAAGATCCGTCTCTCCCCGCACCAACCGCACCAACCGCACGCAGATCTCATTTGGCACGGATTGAACAACAATCTGAGACGCCCGCGCAAACGCTGGCAGACAAGCTCTGTAACCTGTCGGCACGGTCCTTAACCGTTAAGTCCGGATCGGAACGCCGACATATCGACACACTCACAACTCAGCCCGAGGAGGCATCACATGACAAACGTTACTGGTAGCACGGTTTGGGGGGTCGTCGGGGCGAAGGCCACGATCCAGCCAGGCTCGTCGAAAAACTTCAGCGTTGCGAGCTCCGAACCCGGCACCTACATACTCACGTTCAATCCGCCATTCGCAGAACCGCCGGCGATCGTCGGGACGCAGTGTCAGTTCAACGAGCCCGGCCCGCCGATCACCGAGAGCACCCAGGACGGCCTGGTATTCCCGCAAGTGACGCCTAGCTCGGCCATCGTTCTGACAGGCAACAGCGTCGGTACCAGGACCCCGCGGGCCTTCTCGTTCGTCGCGATGGGAATAAGGGCATCGTAGGACATAACGGGCCGCATTCGCATTTCTTTACAAACATGATCTTAGTCGAGTTCACCCCTCCACACGTTCGCTGTCATGACGAAGGTGACGATTCGAACCCGTGCAGCCAACGGCCGCTCGAACCGTCACCTATCGATCTCCAGGAAGATGATTTTTCAGCCACGATCAACACGAACGATCTCGTACCAACATGAGCTTCCCTCCACGATTTCAGGCAGCTCGGAGCTCGCTGTAGTCTTCGCCATGTCGTCCACGTATGACGAATGCGGGAAGGCTGGCGTCCGGGCAAGCCTGTCGAGTCGCATGCACGGCGCGGATGGTCGTCGCCAACGAAGCCGGCAGCATCGTGCAGCAGGCAATGACACCGCTACGGCGGTGGCCTCGACCCTGGACGGCCATGTTGCCGCAATTCAACTTTCCTTCGTGCTGATGGGCGTGCGGGTTCTTGTGGCCATCATCTATTTTCTCGGCGATGTCCCGGCGCCGTTCTGATGGTGGCAATCATCGACCGTGTCGCATGAGCCACAACCTGCAACCCGCCGCATCAGGACACATTGTCAAACCGTCGGCGATGTGATTACTAGCCGCCGGCGTCGAGCATTCCGCTCCGCCGATTGGAGAAAGACGATGACTGCGATCATCCGTTGCTCCGCCAGGAGCCGCCGGGCCTGATCCTCGCGTGAGGCGAGGTGTGGTGCGGCATGCGTGCGTTGTCGCGCGTTGTTAGTCCCTGACCAAATCTCCCTGTCTGTCTCTAAGGTACTCACATGGGCAATTCCCATCGCGTGGGCGGCCGTGCGCCGGTCCACGGCTATTACTCGTCCAGCTCCTGGATCGAGGGCGCCGCCGTGCGCCAGCTCGAAGCGGTTGCTGCTATCTCCGGCGTGCGTGCCGTCGCCGGCATGCCGGACCTCCATCCCGGAAAGTTCGGCCCGGTCGGCTGCGCCATTCTCGCCGACCACATTCACCCGGCCTTCGTCGGCTCCGATGCCGGCTGCGGCATGGCGCTGTTCGCGCTCGACATCGCCGCGCGCCGTATTCGGATCGACAAGGCGGCCGACCGGCTGCGCGACGTCGCCAAGCCCGGTGATTGCGACCTCGCAAGCGAGCTCGCAACGCGCGGACTTGCTACGTCGGACTTCGATGCCGCGCTCGGCACGATCGGCGGCGGCAATCATTTCTGCGAGTTGCAGGCGGTCGAGGAGGTGTTCGATCCGTCCTGGGGCCTCGATCGCGACCGCGCGCATCTGCTGGTGCATTCGGGCTCGCGCGGCCTCGGCCATCAGCTGCTCGAACGGCAGGCCGCGGACGGCTTGCGGCCGCTCACGCCCGACAGCGAGGCCGGACAGGCCTATCTGGCGGCGCACGACCACGCGCTGCGCTGGGCCTCGCTGAACCGGCGGATCATCGCACGGCGCGCCGCGACGGCGTTGCGCTGCGAGGCCGACCCCGTCTGCGAATGCTCGCACAATTGCGTCGAGCATCGCGCCGACGGCGTGCTGCATCGGAAGGGCGCGGCACCAGCCGACCAGGGTCTCGTCGTCGTGCCGGGCTCGCGCGGCGCGCTGTCCTATCTGGTCGCGCCGCTGGCCACGGCGCCACAGGAGGCGCTCTCTTCCATCGCGCATGGTGCCGGCCGCAAGTTCGATCGGGGCTCGATGATGGGCCGCGTCGGCGCCACCAAATCGGATCGCGAGCGGCTGGCGCGCAATCCGTTCGGCGGCCGGGTGATCTGCGAGGATCGCGCGCTGCTGGTCGAGGAGGCGCCCGAGGCCTACAAGCCGATCGGCGGCGTCATCGCCGACCTCGAAGCGTTCGGGCTGGCGCGCGTCGTCGCCAGCTTCCGCCCGCTGGTGACGGTGAAGAAGATCGCCGTTGCACGGCCGCGCAAGGAGGACCGGCGATGAGACGCCTGCTCCTCACGGCGGGACGCGGGCCCGCCGAATGCCGGCTTGCGGTCAAGCATGCGCTTCAGCGGATCGCTGACGAGGCCGAGCTTGCCGATTGCGATTGCGCGATCGCGCGTGGCGGCGCTGACCGTCACGGGCCGGCCAGCGCCATCGTCGTGCTCGACGGGCCGGCGGCGGACGATATCGCGCGGCGCTGGACGCAGGGCTCACTGCTGTGGGCGTGCCGCAGCCCGTTGCGACCGCATCACCAGCGCAAGAACTGGTTCATCGGCGTCGTCGACCTGCCGCTGTCTGCGCAGACGGCGACCCTGGCCGCGACCGACGTCCGGTTCGAGAGCTTTCGCGCCGGCGGCCCCGGCGGCCAGCACCAGAACAAGACCGAGAGCGCGGTGCGCGCCGTGCACGTGCCGAGCGGGCTGACGGCGATCGCACGCGACGGCCGCTCCCAGCATCGCAACAAGGCGCTGGCGCTCGCGCGCCTCGCAGCCTTGTTGGATGGTCGCGCGCGCCTTGCTGAAGCCCACCATATCAGCCTGATCCAAGCCGCGCATGATCGCGTCGAACGCGGCGCAGCCGGCCTGCGCTTCGAGGGTCCGGCTTTCAGGCCGATCGGATGATCGACGAGCGGCCAGGGAAATGAACGCTCCTGGCTGCTCATCCTCGCCCTGTGAGGACCGGCCCCGCTTGCATGCGACGCGGTCTTCCGGCGCCGCGCCGAAGGCTGCGGGAGCGATCAGGACGCCCGGCAGATCTCGGCAAAAGTCTGCTGCTGCGCGCGCGGCCTGAAAGCAACAACGGGTTTCCCGTCAGGGTCGATGCATCCCCAGGTCCCGCCTTCGTACCAGCTATGCCCACCTTCCGAGACGAGCGAACAACCGAGACAAACGACGGCGACGCCCTTCTCGAACGGATAGGCGCCATCATAGGTCGGCGGGATCACGAGCCTCAACGATCGATCGATGTATCCGATCTTCGCTCCCACCGGCGAACGAGCACGACCATCGGTAAACTCTTCTGCGCCGTTGTCGTAGGCCATGACTGCGGCCATCGCGCCATCGCGTTTCACGTAGAACCAGCGGCCTGCTTCGCCTTTCGACCTCCCGAGCACAAGGACAACGGCCAGTCCATTGCGATCAAATTGCAGGCTCGCTCTGAAGGACGGAGTCACGCGGAACTGCCCATCATCCCCCGCCACCGCGCAACCCTTGACGGTCGAGCTCGGCTCCCAGCAATCATGGGACGTCACCTCGCCATGATCCGGGCGGTCCGCTGCGACTGCCGGAAACGCGCCGGCCCCCAACGCGGCTGCGAATGTCAGGAGGACAGCCAAGGCCCGCGTCGCCAGCGGCGCGTTGCGCTGCGCGGCGGAACAGCCATGCACCATGTGACGATTCCTCATGCCGGTCATGCCTCACTTTCGCACATGACATTGCAGTGCGAAACGGCTATGCGGACCGCCCCCCGGACTGAAACGAGACGAGCATGGCGGCAGCGGCCCATTGTGGCATCGACTTCGGCACTTCGAACACCACCGTCGGCCTCAGCAATGCCTCATCTGCAGAGCTCATCCCGCTGGAGGGCGAGCAGCGGACCTTGCCGAGCGCGATGTTCTTCGATTTCGAGGAGCACGGCGTGCAGTTCGGACGCAGCGCCATCGAACGCTATCTGACCGGCCATGACGGCCGCTTCATGCGCGCGCTGAAGAGCATCCTCGGCACCGCGCTGATCCACGAGAAGACCTATATCAGGCAGAAGGCGGTGCCGTTCGCCGGCATTCTCGGCTTCTTCTTCGCGCATCTGAAGACGCAGATCGAGACGCGGCTGGGCCACGAGGTCACGCAGGTGGTGCTTGGCCGTCCCGTGCGCTTCGTCGACAAGGACGATGCGGCCGACGCGGAGGCGCAGAGCGCGCTGGAGGCCATCGCGCGCGACCAGGGCTTCAAGCACATCGCGTTCCAGTACGAGCCGATCGCGGCCGCGCTCGACTACGAGCAGCAGGTCATCAGCGAGGAACTGGTGCTGATCGTCGACATCGGCGGCGGCACCTCCGACTTCTCGATCGTGCGCGTTTCGCCGGAGCGGCGCGGCAAGACCCGGCGCGACGACGACATCCTCGCCAATGGCGGCATCCATATCGGCGGCACCGATTTCGACCGGCTCCTGAGCCTGCGATGCGTGATGCCGCATCTCGGCTATGGCAGCCTGACCGCCGACGGCAAGCGCAATCTGCCGACCCTGTACTATCATGAGCTCGCGACCTGGCACCGCATCAACCAGCTGTACAAGAAGGGCGTGATCAACGAGCTGCGCCAGATCCGCTACGAGGCCGAGCGGCGCGACCTCGTCGACCGCTTCATCAAGGTGGTGGAGGACCATCGCGGCCATACGCTCGCCATCGGCGTCGAGCAGGCCAAGATCGCGCTGACGGCCGCGAAGTCGCTGACCTCGGTGCTGTCAGAGAAGGACGAATGGGCGCGCATCAAGTTCACCCGCAAGGATTTCGACCGCGCCATCGCCGACCAGGTGGAGCGGGTGGTCCGGACCGTCGGGACGCTGCTCGACGATGCCGGCGTCGAGGCCACGGCCATCAACACGATCTTCCTCACCGGCGGCTCGAGCATGGTGCCGGCGCTGCGGGATGCGATCCTGGCGCTGTTTCCCGAGGCGCGCGTGGCCGAGACCGATCTGCTCGGCAGCGTCGGGATCGGGCTCGCGCTCGACGCGCGGCGCAAGTTCGGCTGAAGGCAAGCTCGGCTCAAGGCAAGTTCAGCTCACGCAATGCCTCATTCGGATGAGCCGGTCGCGGCCGCCCGCACCGGCTTCTTTGGTGCGCTCTGAAGCTGGGATCGCGTCACCGGATGCGGCGTGGCCGATGCTGGCACGCCGGCACGGACGATGGCGGGCTTCGCGCGAGCTGGTCGAGCATCAGTCGCTCCGGTCCGCCCTGCGTCGCCGGCACGTATGATGCCCCAGGCCGAATCGGCCTGACGCGGCGGCGAAACCTCCGGGACCGTTCGGCTCGCACGCCGCGCCCGAGGCAGCTCGACGCGCACCGGCGGTGCCACGGCCTGGCCGACCTCAGGAGGAACGACCGCAAGGGGCACGACGTCGGTTGGAGCGATCTCGGCTTTCGCATCCGCGACGGGCGCCGAGTCGCGCTCCGCAGCAGGCTCCGCCGGCGCAGGCGCTTCAGCTTCCGGCGGAGCTGCGTCCACGACCTGCCTTTCAAGCGAGACCGCAGGAGCGGGAGTTGGATCCGGCACCGCCTCGCGCGAGACAACGCCGGTCGTATCGTCGGCCAGTCCGTGAAAAACATGGCTCGGCAGCAGAAACCCCGCCGCCGTCAAGGCGATGGCCACGCTTCGGCCAAGCACGACCGTTGTGGATGGGGGGACAGACATCGCGCCACCGGCCCGCCAAGCCATATCGACGACGGCCGCCGCAATGAACGCTGCAAGACCGAGGCTGCCGCCGACCAGAGGCAGAACCGTTGAAGCCTGGACCAGAACCACCGTGAGGGTCAGCGCGGCCACGATCGGCTGCAGGAGCCCGGACAGCCGCTGCGGCGAAGACATCCCGAGAAAACATCCGGCATAATAGGCATCCACGAGACAGCGTTCGTCGGACCAGAGCGCCTGCATGATCGCCATTCCGGCAAACGCCAGGGTGGCCGAGACGAAGGTGCGGGCTGCCCGCCCCGCGTCTGCAATCTGCGGAAGCCGTTGCATGAAGATGGTCAGGAATGTCCCGGCGAGACAGGCCGCAAGAATCGCGAGCGAGCCGCCAAGCTCCCGGTCGAACTGATTCAGATGCCCCAGACGGAGCGAGTCGCCTTGTCCGGCGAGCCAAGGCCCGAGGGTGACGAACAGCAGCGATCCGATCGCAGCCAAAACGCCCAGTCGACCGCCATAGCCCTGCAACAGCACGACGCGCCGCTGGCTTTCGATCGCAGTGAAGATGCAGAACAGCAGGCCACAGAAAATCGACAGCAGATAAAGTGATGCCTCCTGAGGCAATCCCGTACGAGCGACGCTTTCGCTGAGCAGTCCGATCGGAGTCATGCCGCTGAAGCTGCCGCCGTAGACCGAGGATGAGAATGTGGTCGCTTCGAGATTGTCGGGAGACGCGATGACCAGACCAGCGCACAGCACGACCGTGACCGCCGCCGAGGCGAGCGCGGGTGACAGGCCCAGCGCGTTCAGTTGCAGCGTGGCGAGGCAACCGAGAAAGGCGCCGGCAAAGGACACGAGAAGCGCAACAGGGAGATCAAAACGCCGCTGCCGAGGACGCGGCTGGAAGGGGACCGGCAGGCCCGTCCGGTATGGCGCGCAATCAAAGGCCTGTTGCATCTGCTAACCGCCCCCATGTGGATCGGCTTGGCCCTATCTCATCCCGATCGCCGGACGACAGCCACGATACGGGCGAAGATCCCACATCGTCTTTGGCGTCCCGCACGCACGTACAGGAGACATGAGCCGGACGGGCTCGCATCACCTGCTGAGCACCGCGTGGTGCACGATGAAGTGAAAACATGGCGAAACGCGTGCGGGCGTGTGGCCAAGTCGGGTTCTGGCCGCAAAAATGCTCGCCGTCCGCCGTCAGGGGCCCGCCAATGTCGAAGGGTCAGGCTGCCACTCCGGCGCAGGCTGCAGCTCGTGGCGGGCAACGACACGCGGCCGCGGCGTCGCATGCGGCACGACCCGGACCTGGTTGCGCTTCAAGGGCGGGGTCTGGACACCTGCTGTTTGACCATAACGGATGATCCGTCTGGACGGCTCCGCAGAGTTCGGAAAGGCAACATCCGGGTTGGGCTCACTCGGGCGCCGCGCGGCGAGCGGATTGGCGGCCCCCGGATCCAGGATCTGAAGCGGCAGATCCGGCGCCGTGGCAACGGCCGCGGCCGGCTGGCCGAGTGCCAAGCCATCGCGCCGATCGTAGTCACGCAAGGGCAGCGTGGTCCGCACCGGCGCGAGGGCCCCGTCCGCGTCCACGAACGGCCCGCTGGGCTCCGCCGCCGGCCGCTGGAACATCAACTCGCTGGAGAGCAGCGCCCCGAAAATGGCGAGTGCGGCGACGAGTCCCCGCGTCCAGGCGAGGACGGTCTGCCACGGCGATTCTCCTGCCTCGACGAACAGACGGACCGCGGCATCCACGAAGATGACCGAGACGAAGGCGATGTATCCGAGGCTGCCGCCGACACTCGGCAGGATGGGACCGGTGAGGATCAGCAGCGCCGTCAGCAGGACCGCCGCGGCCATCGCCTGCAGCAGGCTGCGCAGCCGCCGCTGCGACGACATGCCGATGAAGCAGCCGGCATAATAGGCATCGAGATCGGAGGCGTCGCTCGGCACGAATTGCTGCAGCATCACGAGGCCGGCGAAGGCCACGGCCGCGGCGACGAAGATGCGTACCGCACGCCGCGACCCGGCAACCGGCGCCCAGCGCAACGCGGCCATGGTTGCCAACATGCCCGCCGTGCACACCACGAACGTCATCGCGGCTCCGCCGATCCCCTGCTCCAGCACGCCGCGGCGTGCAATCGGAAACAGCTCGCCATCGGCGCCGAGCAACGGCGCGAGGCCGATGAACAGGAACGATGCGACGGCAGCCAGCGCCCCCAAGCGTCCGCCATAGCCGCGGGCCAGTCCGCCACGCAGCCACATGTCGAGCGCACAGCCGAGACAGAACACCAGTCCGCAGAACAGCGACAGCAGGACGAAGGCGGCATCGAGCGGCAGGCCGGCGCGGATGACGCTCGCGTTCAGGAGCACCACCGGGGTCATGCCGACGAAGCTGCCGCCATAGGCCGACGAGAAGAACGTGCTCGGCACGAGCTCCGCCGTCCGCGTCAGGATCAGCGACGAGCTCAGCAGCAGCGCGGCCGTTGCCGAGGCGATCAGCGGAGACAGCCCCGCTGCGCTCAGATGCAGGGTCATCAGGCAGCCGAGGAAGGCGGCGATGAAGGAGGCCAGCGGCGGGCAGCCTAGCTGGAACAGCTCCGAGCCATAGAACGGCTCGGCGCGGCCGAGCTGCCGCTCGCGCCATGTGCGCGGATCGAAGCGCTGCTCCGCCTGCAGACGACGCAACTGAGGATTGGCCGGTCGGCGCTTCATGTCCACGACACCCCGAATCGAGTCGACCCAAGAGCTGGGTTCGGATCTCGCTGCAGGCGATCGCGGACGTTCGGGCGCAACACTGAGCCCGAGCCGTCGCAGGTCACCTGCGGCGGTTGTACACACGCAGCATGATTGCAAATGCGTGTATTCAACTAATGCACTACGGTCCGGCAGGGTGGAAGTACCAGGTTCCGTCCGCCCAACGAAAGCTTCTGGCAACCTTAACGGCGGCCCGGCGCGTTAACGATCGTTGGGGATGCGTGGCGCGCAACGGCTTGAAGCCAGCGTCGGCTGACGACAACATCGCAGGCATGCTCACGCCCACGCTGCATACCGCGCGTTTGATCCTGCGGCCGCTGGCGCTCAACGACGCGCCGGCGATCCAGCGTCATTTCAACAACTGGAACGTCATCCGCAACCTCGCGGCCGTCGTGCCGTGGCCCTATCCGGACGACGGCGCCGAGACGTTCGTCAGGTTGCAGCTCGACAGGATCACCGCAGGCGAGGAGATCTATCAATGGGTCCTCGTGCTGCGCGAGGGCGACGGCGAGGCCATCGGCAACATCCACTTCCGTCCGCGCGTGGAGTCAGTGAAGGGCCATCGCGGCTTCTGGCTCGCCGAGCCCTACTGGAATCGCGGCCTCATGAGCGAGGCCATCGCCGCCGTGAACGACTACGCGTTCGGCCCGCTCGGCCTCGATCAGTTCACCGTCTGCAACGTCGCGACCAATGTCGCCTCACGGCGGGTCAAGCAGAAGACCGGCGCCGAGTTCATCGGCTTCATCGATGTCGCCCACCACAATGGCGAGACCCGATCCGAGAAATGGATCGTGCGGCGGGAGACGTGGCTGCGCAGCAGACAGCCGGCAAGTCCGCCCGCCTGACACCGGCCTGTACTACGCGCCGGCCATCACGTCGACGATGGCCTGCGCAAACGCCTGCGGCGCCTCCTGGGGCAGATTGTGGCCGATGCCGCCGGTGATCAGGCGGTGCTCGTAGCGGCCGGTGAACTTCTTGGCATAGGCCTCGGGCGCGGGATGTGGCGCGCCGTTGGCATCGCCTTCCATCGTGATGGTCGGCACCGTGATCTCCGGGAATGTCGCGAGCTTGGCCTCCAGCGCGTCGTATTTCGACTCGCCCGGCACGAGGCCGAGGCGCCAGCGGTAATTGTGCACGACGATGTCGACGTGATCGGGATTGTCGAACGCTGTCGCGCTGCGGGCGAAGGTCGCGTCATCGAACGCCCATTTCGGCGAGGCCGTCTGCCAGATCAGCCTGGCAAAGTCGCGCCGGTTCTTGTCATAGCCTTCGCGGCCGCGCTCGGTCGCGAAGTAGAACTGATACCACCATTGCAGCTCGGCCGCCGGGGGCAGCGGCATGCGGCCGGCCTGCTGGCTGCCGATCAGATAGCCGCTGACCGAGACCATCGCCTTGCAACGCTCCGGCCACAGCGCGGCGATGATGTTGGCGGTGCGCGCGCCCCAATCATAGCCGGCGAGCGTCGCCGTCCTGACGCCGAGCACATCCATCAGCGCGACGATGTCGGCGGCGACCGCGACCGGCTGTCCGCTGCGCGAGGCGGCCGGCGACAGCAGCCGCGTCGAGCCGTAGCCGCGCAGATGAGGAATGATCACGCGATGACCGGCAGCGGCCAGCGCCGGCGCGACGTCGGCGAAGCTGTGAATGTCATACGGCCAGCCGTGCAGCAGGACGATCACGGGGCCCTCGGCGGGACCCAGCTCGGCATAGCCGATGCTGAGCTCACCCGCCGTGACCTGCTTGATCGCGGCAAAGGAGGTCACCGCTCCCGGCTTGATCGCGGGCAGCGGCGATGCAGGTTTGAATCCCTCGGCCCGTGCCGCATTGGGACCGAGCTGAGCGGCAGCAATGGCCGTTCCGGCCAGGGTGAGGAAACGGCGGCGGCTGTGGCAAAGAACGTCTCGCATGGCAGGCTCCTGGTTGGGCGCTGCGTCCGTTGTGCCAAAGCCCGAGCTGCCACGCTTGCAGGCCACCTTGATTTTTCCTGCAGGCCGGCTTGATTTGCGATGTGCGCAAGGTGAATGCGTGCGCAGTTCCTCCGACGGCCGTGGCGGCGCATGCTGTATCGCTTCGATGATTTCGTGCTGGACCCCGGCCGCCGCGAGCTGCGCCGTGGCAGCGACCTGGTTGCGATGGAACCACAGGTGTTCGACCTGCTGGCGTTCCTGATCAGGACGCGTGACCGCGTCGTCAGCCGCGACGACGTCCTGGCCGAGGTGTGGGGCGGCCGCATCGTCTCGGAGGCGACGCTGGCGAGCCGGATCAGCGCGGCGCGGAGCGCGATCGGCGACAGCGGCGAGGCGCAGCGCCTGATCCGCACCATCCCGCGCAAGGGCATCCGCTTCGTCGGTGACGTTCGCGAGCAGGACGACCCGGCCAAGACTCCGACAGCGGTCACGTCGGCGCCGGCCCTCGACAGCCCCGCCATTGCCGTGCTGCCCTTCACCAACATGAGCGGTGATCCCGAGCAGGACTATTTCGCCGACGGCATGGTCGAGGATATCATCACGGCGCTGTCCCGCTGCAGCGGCCTTGCCGTCATCGCGCGCAACTCCTCCTTCATCTACAAGGGCCGTGCGGTCGACATTCGCGAGGTCGGGCGCGAGCTCGGCGTCGGCTATGTGCTGGAAGGCAGCGTGCGGCGCGCAGGGGCGCGCCTGCGCATCAGCGGGCAGCTGATCGATGCCGTCTCCGGCGCGCATCTGTGGGCCGACCGCTTCGACGGCGATCTGACCGACCTGTTCGCGCTGCAGGACCGCATCACCGAAAGCGTGGTGGCGGCGATCGAGCCGACCCTGGAGCTAGCCGAAGGCGAGCGCCGCCGCGCGGCGCCGCGGCCGCATCCGGACGCCTATGACCTGCTGCTGCGCGCCGCCAGCCTGCGCGACGCCTTCACACCGGACAGCCTCGCCGCCGCCCTCGTTTGCCTCGATCAGGCGCTGGCGATCGATCCCATCTGTGCGCCCGCGATGGCCGCGAGCGCCTACTGCCAGGCGCTCCGCCACTTCCAGGGCTGGAGCGCGGCCGGCGAAGACTATCGCGCCGATGCCGTGGCGCTGGCCTGGCAGGCGAGCGAGCGCGCCCCCAACGACGCACAGGTGCTGTGGATGGCGGCGTTCGCGATCTGGAACATGGCCGACGACATCGCCCCGGCGCGCGAGCTGTTTCGGCGCTCGCTCGCCATCAATCCCAATTCGGCGATGGCGCTCACCTTGAGCGGCTGGATCGAGATCATGTCCGGACATCCCGCCGAAGGCCGGGCGATGATCGAACGCGCCCAGCGGCTGAACCCGCGCGATCCCCGCGGCTGGTTCGCGGCCGGCGCAATGGCGATCTGCGCTGTCGCGGAGAGCGATTTCGATGGCGGGATAAAGTGGGCCGAGGCTGCGCTGGCGCAGAATCGACGCTTTGCGGTCGCGCTCCGGGTCCTGATCGTGGCGCTGGTGGGCAGCGGCGACGTGGCGCGTGCCAACGAGGTCGCACGTCGGCTCCTGATGGTGGAACCCGATCTCACGGTGTCGGGATTCCTGAGCCGGATCCCATTTCCCGTCCGCGCCATGGCCACAACCTATGCGGAAGCCCTGCGGGCCGCAGGCGTGCCGGCCTGAGCCAGATTGCGTGCACTGGAACCGGCTGCAACTGGGATTTCCGCCGGATGATGGCAGGTCGGGAAATTTGGTGCACCGCCGTTCATACTACCTTAGGTTCCATTCCGTAGTTTCGCGGGCGCCGTCTGACGAGAGCAACGGAGGATCGGCGGAGGGGATCAATGAAGAAATTGCTTCTCAAATTTTACGAGGATGAATCGGGCGCGACTGCAATCGAGTACGGCCTGATCGCTGCGGGGATTGCACTTGCGATCATCACCATACTCAACAAGCTGGGCCTGACACTTTTAGGTATCTTCACCACGCTGTTGACGAAGCTCAACGGAGGCTGATCGACTGGTCTGGATGGCGTTCTCAGGGCCGGAGCAATCCGGTCGCCATGGTCGGACGGGCCGGGCCTTTGGGTCCGGCCTTCGCTTTTCTGGCGCCCCGCACGGTCTGCTGACGGTGCCTCGCCTCAATGCGCAGCGCCTCTTCACAGGCGCGCATGCAGCGTCGGCAGGCTTCGGCACGGCACGTCCATGTCTGCCCACAGGAGTAACGGTCATCGATGCAGCAACGAGCGCATCATCGACCAGCCTGCTCATATCCGAATGGTTTGATCATCTGTCGAGCGTCCATGGGAAGCCCCACGAGTTGCTCCCTCGCGCGTCGTTCGCAGAACTGCCATCCGGAACCCGGCGACCTCCGCATATGGACGGCTCGGCTCGGTTGAGGCACAACACCTCTCGTCAGTGATGTCTGCGGCGCGAGCTGCCGACCAATAATGCGGCGCCGGTGCAAGGCGCCTGACGAAATGGAGGAACCGATGCTGATCCCGATGGCGGATGTGCCGCGCTGGTATGCCGAGCGCAAGCCGAAAGACAGCATCGCGGTTCAGCACGGAACGGATGCACTGACCTGGGAGCAGCTCGAACGCCGCGCCAATGCCCGCGCCCGGGCCTTTGCCGCCAAGGGCGTCAAGCCCGGCGACTTCGTCGCCATCGGCCTGCCCAACGGCAATGCGTTGTTCGAGACCAGCTTCGCGGTGTGGAAATGCGGCGCGACGCCGACATCGTTGTCATGGCGATTGCCGCGCGGCGAAGCGGCTGCCGTGCTCGAGATCCTCAAGCCATCGCTGGTCGTCGGCGGCGAGGCGGACTGGAATGCACCGAACGCGCTGCCGGCTGATTTCACGCCTCAGGGTTTCTCGGACGAGCCGTTCACCGCGCCGGTCGCGCGCTATTGGAAAGCGATGACGTCAGGCGGCTCGACCGGACGGCCGAAGGTGATCCTCGACCATCAGCCTGCGGTGACCGACACGGCGGCCGAGCCACCGCTCGGAATTCCAAAAGGAGCATCGCTGCTCAATCCCGGCCCGCTGTATCACAACGCGCCGTTCATCGTGTCGCACTACGCGCTGTTCGCCGGCGGCACCTTGACCGGGATGGTGAAGTTCGATGCCGAGGAGACGCTGCGACTGATCCAGGCGCAGCGCATCCAATGGGTCAATTTCGTGCCGACCATGATGCACCGGATCTGGGCGCTGCCGGAGACGGTGCGCAACGCCTACGATGTCTCCAGCCTGAAGATGGTATTCCACATGGCGGCGCCGATGCCGCCATGGCTGAAGGAGAAATGGATCGAATGGCTCGGGCCGGAGCGCGTCTATGAGCTCTACGGCGGCACCGAGCGCCAGGGCCGCACCATCATCTCCGGCACCGAATGGCTGCAGCACAAGGGCTCAGTGGGCAAGATCGACGAGAGCTGCGGCCTGCGCATTCTCGATCCCCAAGGCAACGACGTCGCGCCCGGCGAGAGCGGCGAGATCTATTTCCTGCCGGCCGATGGCGCCGGCAGCACCTATCACTATCTCGGCGCCGAGCCGAAGCGGCGGGCCGACGGCTGGGAGTCGCTCGGCGACATCGGCCGGCTCGATGCTGACGGCTATCTCTATCTCGGCGATCGCCTGGCCGACATGATCCTGCGCGGCGGCGCCAACATCTATCCGGCCGAGGTCGAGGCGGCGCTGATGGCGCATCCCGACATCCGCTCCTGCGTGGTCGTCGGCCTGCCTGATCCGGAGCTCGGGCAGCGCGTGCATGCCATCGTCGAGATTGACCGAGCCAAGGATGCGCAGGCCGTCGTCGACGGCATGGGCGCGTTTCTGGCCGATCGCCTCAGCCGCTACAAGCATCCGGAAAGTTATGAGTTGGTGAACGTGATGCTGCGCGACGATTCCGGCAAGGTACGCCGGACCCTGCTGCGCGACGAGCGCGCGGCCTGGATGACGGACGGCCGCGACTTTCGCATCATGCCGCTGCGGGCGCGATCGGCGGCCGACTGACGGCGGAGATGGTCTGCAAACGTTTACGATGATAGCGTAGACTCGAGCCCGGCTGGGAGAGAGCCCGCGCGATGATATCGAGACGACGGTTTCTGCGCACCGCGAGCGCCGCTGCGGCCCTGCCACTCGCCCGGCTTTCGAAGGCCCGCGCCGAGCTGCGCACGATCCTCAACGATGCCAGCCGGCTCAACCCGACGCCGGTGGCCAAGCATGTCGTGATCTCGAAGCCGGCCACCGACGATTTGATCGCGCGCCTGCGTGCCGAGCTGAAGGAGGCTGCGGCCGCGAAGCGTCCGGTGACCGCGGCGGTGGCCCGGCATTCGATGGGCGGCCAGAGCCTGCCGCGCGACGGCACCGCCGTGACGCTCGACGGCGGCCCGATCGAGCTCGACACGGCGGCGCGCACGTATCGCACCTCGGCCGGCAACCGCTGGTGGGATGTCATTGCCGCCCTCGACCCCAGGGGCTTCTCGCCCGCCGTGATGCAGTCCAACAGCGATTTCGGCGTCGGCAGCACGTTCTGCGTCAATGCCCATGGCTGGCCGGTGCCCTACGGCCCGTTCGGCTCCACGGTGAAATCGATCCGCATGCTGCTCGCCGACGGCACCCTGGTGCAATGCTCGCGCAGCGAGAATGCCGAACTGTTCGGCCTTGCGATGGGCGGCTACGGCCTGTTCGGAATCATCGTCGACCTCGAGGTCGAGATGACGCCGAACGTCCTGCTTGAACCGCGCTTCGAGCGGATGGCGCCGGAGCAGTTCGCAGAAAAATTCACGCGCAGCATCGACGGCGATGCCAATGTGAAGATGGCCTATGGCCGGATGTCGGTGTCGCGCAAGGCGTTCTTCGACGACGCGCTGCTGGTCACCTTCCGCCCGGCGTCCAATGCGCCCGCGGCCCTGCCGCCGGTCGCGAGCTCGGGCAAGCTGACGGGCGTCGCCAACACGATCTACCGCGCACAGACCGGCTGGGAGGTCGCCAAGGGCCTGCGCTGGTTCATGGAGACGCGGCTCGGCCCCGCCATCTCCGACAACCACTATACCCGCAACTCGCTGATGGCCGAGCCGGTCGCCAACCTGGCGCAGAAGGACATGCACCGGACCGACATCCTGCATGAATATTTCGTCGCGCCCGAGCGCTTCGGCGACTTCCTCGCCGCCTGTCGCGACATCATTCCCAAGGCGCGTGCGGAATTCCTCAACGTCACCTTGCGCTACGTCGCCGAGGACAAGACGCCGGCGCTCACCATCGCCCCGGTGCGCCGGATCGCGGCCGTGATGTCGTTCTCGCAATTGGCGACGCCGGAAGGCGAGATCGACATGCTGCGCACGACCGAGGCACTGATCGATCGCATCACCGCGATCGGCGGCGCGTTCTATCTGCCCTATCGTCTGCATGCCCGCCGCGACCAGGTCGAGAAGGCCTATCCGGCGGCAGCGAGCTTCGTCGCGGCCAAGCGGCGCTATGATCCCAACCTCCTGTTCCGCAATGCGATGTGGGACGCTTACTTCGCATGACGACATCAGCTGCAATTGGTTTCTCGCTGGACCGCTATCGCATCGCCGCGCTCGCGCTCGCCGTGGCGCTGCTGTTTGCCGCAGCGACCGACTACATCCCCGCCTTCATCGATGCGCAGGGACGGGTGTTCGGCCTGTTCCAGCTCGACATCTACAAGGACGCGCTGCATGTCGCTTCCGGCCTATGGGCGCTCGCGTCGATGCTGTCGCGGCGGAGCGCAGTCTTCTTCCTGCGGGTGTTCGGCACGCTCTATTTCCTGGATGGTGTGATGGGCGTGTTCACCGGCTCGGGCTATCTCGACCTTTCGATCTTCATCGATGGCATCCGCGACACGTCGTGGCTGGTGAAATTTCTTTCCAGCCTGCCGCATCTCGCACTCGGCGCGATCGGCATCACGGTCGGCTGGTCGCCTTGGGGCGCGAGACCCGCATCAGCATGAGCCTGCGTCGCAAAATCCTCTATCTGGCCGGCGCGATCGTGGTCGCCGCCGCGATCGGCATCACGACGACGGTGATCAGCGTCGAGACCGTCTGCACCGCCGACGTGCCGACGCCGGTGGTGACGTCGAACTTCGGCATCACCGATCCCGGCTATGCAAGGTCCCAGGGCGACAGTTTCCTGACCTTTCCGGAGTGGTACATCGTCCACGCCTATAGCGATCTCGCCGGGGTAACCGGGCAGACATCCGAGTCCGACTTCCACTATCTGACGAGCATCGCCGGTTTCTGGCGCAGCCTGTGCCGCGCCACGCGGCAGGCTGCGGGATCCGGCCCGGCGACGTCGGACCAGAAGCTGACGAACTACATCATCGGATTCAGCTTCACCGCCGAGATGGCGCTGCAAGGCGGCTACGAGAAGAGCATCGGCGCCCTCAGCGAAGGCGCGAGCGACGGCGTCAAGACCGCCGAGGACGCGTTCAACCTCGCTCTGCTGAAGGACTACGCCGCGTTCCTCTATCAGACGCCATGGTATCGCTACCCCTTCGCTGCCAAGCTCGAGCAGTTCTGGCGCGAGACCCCGTTCGTGCCGTCGGTGCGTGCGGTGGAGCGGCGCTTCTCGCTCACTCTGCAATATGCCGGCCGCGCCGCCTATGCGGCGGTCATCGGCTATGCGGCCGGCTATGATCCCGCGGTCCTGACCCTTCAGAGCGTGGTGACAGGCCTTTCAGCCGGGGAGCTCGCAGCCATGCCGGGCGTGAAAGTCATACGCGACGTGACGGACGCCAAGGGCGCGAAGGGCGTGCTGGTGCAGACCGAGCGCTACGCCAAATTCGACGCCTTCGCGAAGGAGCTCGCTCGCCATGTGGGGGCTGCGCTCGGGGAAGTGGCCGGCAACCACCGCATCCTGGTCACGATCGTCGTTCCTCCGGGCGACGGACGGCTGGCAGCCTTCGATGGACTGCCTATATTCAGTGTCCCGATCCAGTCCCGTCCCGGCACGCGCCGCATTGGCGTCGACGTGCCGGTGCGGTCCCTGGTTCAGGACATCACCCGTTTCGAGGCCGCAGGCTATACGTTCGAGCATGCCTACGACTACTGATACGATCCCCTTGTCGCGCGCCGTGCCCTTGCAGGGGCTGTTGGCGGTCGTCTTCGCATGGTTCGCGGGCATGGCTGCCCTGGCGCTGGTGATCAGGCCGGACGCCGTGGTCGTGTTCGGCCCGACGGAGCGCATGATCCCCGCGATCATCGCATCAGATGGAGCCTTGCTCGAGGCTGGGCGTTTCCACGTCGCGGCGAGAACGGGCGCGGGGACGGTCGGCAGCCTCTATGCCGCCGGCGCCTGGCTGGTCTGGCCCATCATGAGCAAGGGCTGCGGTCGCGGGTAGTCTGCCGCGCGGAAGCGTCCTTACCCCTCCGAGCGGTTGCGGAGCCCTCGGAACTGGCGCCGACGCCCAAAGATGTTAAGCTCGCGTCGACGCTGTGGCCAAGACGCGAAACGAAGACGCGAAATCACGCGACACGAAGCAAGAGCTTGGTCGACACCCCCCGGGGTATCGACAGAGCAGGAGAAAGAAATGCCTTCTTTGACCGAATGGAAAGTGCCGTTCGCCTTCCAGCCTCGCGCCGAAGACTACCAATATGATCTCGATCAAGCGCTGTCCTCGATCGTGGGCCTGCATGCCATCATTCCGCCCGATGCGTTCAGCGCGGAAACGCTCGGCACCGAGCGCGCCGGCAATGCCGTGGTGATCGACGAAGGCTTGGTGCTCACGATCGGCTATTTGATCACCGAGGCCGAATCCGTCTGGCTGCACCTCAATGACGGGCGGGTGGTCGAAGGGCATGTGCTCGGGTTCGATTTCGCCACCGGCTTCGGCCTGGTGCAGGCGCTCGGCCAGCTCGACCTGCCCCCGTTGCCGCTCGGCTCGTCGGCGGCGACCAAGATCGGCGATCAGGTCGTGCTCGGCGGCGCCGGCGGCCGGACGCGATCCGTCGCGAGCCAGATCATCGCCAAGCAGGAATTCGCCGGCTATTGGGAGTATCTGCTGGACGAGGCGATCTTCACCCATCCCGCGCATCCGAATTGGGGCGGAACCGGCCTGCTGTCGGCCAAGGGCGAGCTGATCGGCATCGGATCGCTGCAGTTGGAACGCGAGCGTGACAGCAAGGCCGAGCACGTCAACATGATCGTGCCGATCGATCTGTTGAAGCCGATCATCGACGATCTCCGCCGGTTCGGCCGCGTCAACAAGCCCGCGCGTCCCTGGCTCGGCATGTTTGCGACCGAGGTCGACGACCGCGTCGTGGTGATCGGCGTTTCCAACAATGGCCCGGCCGCGCGCGCCGAGTTGAAGGCGGGCGATGTCATCCTCGGAATCAACGGCGACAAGGTGACGACCCAGAGCGAATTCTATCGCAAGCTCTGGGCGCTCGGTGACGCCGGCGTCGACGTGCCGCTGACGGTGCATCACGAGGGCGTCACGTTCGATGTCACGGTGACGTCGACCGACCGCGCAAAACTGCTGAAGGCGCCGCGGCTGCACTGAGGCAGACCGCGGACTTTTGCCTCATGCAATGACATGCCAGGCCGCCGCGACCTGATCGTGCAGATGCGCATCGGTCGGCAGCTGCGAAGCCATCGTCGGATCGAATCCCGGATGCGCCTGAGCGTAGGTCGCCATCGCCTGCACCAGCTGCGACACCTGGGTGTCGAGCTCCAGACCGCCGGCCTTGATCTCCTGCAACTGATAGGAGCCGCCGAGGTACCAGTCGGCCACCGTCACCTGCTGATGAGTTCCGAGAATGTCGATCTCGAGGTCGTTGCCGGATTTGACGAACCAGAAATTGTCGGCCGTGTAGGCATTGCCGAAGTCGAGTGTTCCGGTCGGCTTCGCCAGCGAGGCGACGCCGTTGATGATGACGTCGTTGCCGTCGCCGGGCGCGTAGACATAGGTCGCGCCGACGCCGCCGACCAGGATGTTGTCGCCGGCACCGGCCTTGAGCACGTCGCTGCCATTGCCGCCGATCAGCAGGTCGTCATTGGCGGTCCCCAGCAGCGTGTCGTTGCCGCCGCCCGCGATCAGGAGAGCGCCGTCGGTTGCCGCAATGATCGCACCCGACACGGGATCGATCGCAACCGTGGTCGATGCATCGCTCAGCGCCGCACTGAGCCAGTCGAGATTGTCCGTCTTGCCGCCCCAGAGCACGCTGATGGCCGTGTCGATGAGCGCCGCGTCGTCGCCATCGAAGCTCGCGACGGCATCAATCAATGCGACCTTGCCGATGATGTCGACCGCCGATCCGGTGTCGGCATGCGACCACAGATCGGATGACAGATCCGCGACCAGGAGGTTCTTGGCCGTGTCCTGATAGATGATGCCGTGCTCGTGACCGATCACGCCGGAGGTCGCGGTCGTCACCTCGTCGTGGTTTTGCGCCAGCAGCGCCGAATACTCGACCACGATCTCGGCCAGCGCCTTCTCGACACCGCCGTTCTTCAGGTAGCCCGCGGCGCTTGCCGCACTCACGCTGTTGCCGAGCACGTCGCCGCCGTTGAACAGCGCCTGCACGGCGCTGTTGCCGTAACCGCTCGCGTCCGTCACTGTCGAGTAGGCGATCATGTCCTTCATCTTGTCGGCCGGCGCGCCCTCGCCGCTCGCGGCACTGGCCGCGGGGATGCCGACCGCCGACGCAATCGAATTGTCCTCGAGCGGCGCCAGCAGCACGGCCGCCGCCTTCTTCCAGTCCTGCGCGCCATTGTCGCTCGCCCACTGCATCATCGTGAGCAGCGCGATCGAGTGCAGGCTGACCGGATCCAGCCCGAGATCGGTGCCCGAGGCCAGCACGGTCTTCTGCTCGGACGAGATGCCGATCGCCGCATCGGCGATCGCGAGCGCGCCTGCGATCGGTCCGAGCTGCAGCAGCGCCAGCGGAGCTTCCAGAATGGGTGCCGCGGCCCGGACATATTGCAGGACCTCACCGGAGACCGAGATCATGTGAATGTCGGAATAGCGATCGACCGGGTGGGACGTGAGCGCGCCCCAGAAACCGTGCAGCTGATCGTAGCGGACTTCGGCGGCGAACTCGAACGGCATCGCGTCGTAGGAGTAAGCCACCTTGTCGTTCAGCGCCGCGATGTAGCCGGCAAGGCCGCCGCCCAGCGAGTGGCCGGTCAGCGACACGTTGGAGGTCGTCGCCCATTTCTTGTAGTAGGCCTCGGCGTCCGGAAACTGCGTCGGCCAGCCGGCGAGCCCCGCGCCGCCGAGCCAGCCGGGAACGTCGGCGATGCTGTCGGTGCCGCGATAGGAGATGATCCGCGTCGACGGGTCGCCGGCGAGCTGATAAGTCGCAGCCTCGAAATTGTCGGCCGCCGAGGTGACGCTGCCCGCCACCAGCTCATAGCTGCCGATGCGATTGAAATTGACCACGAGCGTCGGGTTGACGCCCCTGTTGTAGACGTCCATGGCGAGCACCGCGTTGATCAACGCGGCCGACGGCGAACTGGTCATGATGCGCATCCCCCTTGTGGGCCGGTCGGCAATTTTGTCCCCCAGCAAGGCAGCTCCATTCGGAACTCCACGCTGCGCCGTCGGCTTTCATGAAGTGCGACATCGCGCCCGATTTTTGTCAATCGCGATTCGTCCACACGTGTATTCGCTGATTATACGCCTCTCGCGCGCGATCGAATCATGATGAGTACGGCCCTGCCGTATTGACTCGAACGTGATGCGCCCAAACATGCTCTGCGCAGATCGAACGTCCGTTCGGAAAATGATCATTGCCCGTACGGCCGATTTTGCGTTGCATGAGAGCGCTCGCCGGCCTGCGGGTGACACAATTCGGCCCCCGCTGCACGAAGGAGACCTGCATGACAGACGCCGTGGTAGACGATATTCTCATCGTGTTGCCGCCGCTGCTGCAGACGCTCGAAGCGCTGTCCTACGTCGCGCGCTACCTGAACCCGCCGGATTTCGATCGCGTGATGGCCGACATCGGTGATCCCGAGCAGGCCCTGCACACGGCGCGGGCCCATCTCACATCCTGGCCGTCGGACTTCGCCCATATCCGCCTTGCCTTCGACACCGCTTCCGACGCCGCGCTGGTGTCGTGCGCCGGGCTTCGCGCGGTCCAGCGCGGCGAAGGCGACCTGGTCGACGTCTTCCGCGCGTTGCGCCAGCTGCCGCGGGCGCTCGAGGCGCTGTTTCCACTGGCGGCGACATTGCCGCCGCTGAGCGAATTCTTTCTGGATCCGGCGGTCGAAAACGATGCCCCGCTGCGTCAAACGCTGGCGGCGTCAGCCGGCAAGGACGCGGTGTTTCACGACCACAACGAGATCGGCAACCGCGGCGGCTTCTCGCTCTACGTGCCGGAATACTACACCGCCGATCGCGCTTGGCCGCTGGTGATGGCGTTGCATGGCGGCAGCGGCAATGGGCGCGACTTTCTGTGGAGCTGGCTGCGCGCCGCCCGCAGCCTCGGCGCCATCCTGGTTGCACCGACCGCGACAGGACCGACCTGGGCGCTGATGGGCGAGGATGCCGACACGCCGAATCTCGTGCGCATCCTCGATCTCGTCCGCAGCCGCGTCGCCATCGATCCCGCGCGGATGCTGCTGACGGGAATGAGCGATGGCGGCACCTTCTGCTACGTCAGCGGGCTGGAGCGCAGCTCGCCCTTCACGCACCTCGCACCGGTCGCGGCGACGTTCCATCCCTTGATGGCCCAGATCGCCGACCGCGACCGCCTGCGCGGACTGCCGATCCAGATCGTGCACGGCCAGTTGGACTGGATGTTCCCGGTCGAGATCGCACGCCACACCAAGGACGCGCTGGCAAAGTCCGGCGCCCGCGTCGTCTATCGTGAGATCGACGATCTCAGCCATTGCTATCCGCGCGAAGCGAACGTGGAGCTGCTGCGCTGGCTGATGAGCTGACGCCGCCGTCCCGCATCCCGAGGGACATGACCGTTTGGTAAGTTCAACGACATAATCTCGGCGGATTTTCTCCGCATTGGTAATCGCTTGGCCAAACAGCGGGGGCGCTGCACATGGCGGATGCGATGCCGCCGAAGGACCGCTCGATGCCCTCGCCGTCCGCGCCCGCCGCGCACCCTTCCTCTGCCCGTCCGACCTCCGTCCTGCTTGCAAATGGCGTGGCCCGTCTCGAGGTCACGCTCAAGCTGACGACCGCGATCCTGGCGCTCGCCGCCGGCGTCTACACCTATCTCGGTGTACGCGAGCTTCTCAACGGCTCCCCGACCACGGTGTTCTTCGCCGCCGTCATCTATTCCGTCGCGGTCTCGGTCGGCATCTACGCCTTCTGGGTGTTCATGATGCAGTTCATGCCGCATGTGACCAGCGGCATCGGGCGTTTGATGATGGCCGGCTGCATGCTGCTGGGCTCGCTGATGATCGTCGCCATGTCGTCGTGGCTGAATGCCTCGGCGCTCGCCGGCGCGGCGGCCATCCAGCAGCATCTCGCCATCACGGTGCAGAACTACACGCGCGACCTCGACCGGGCCAACAGCCAGGCGATCGCCGCGCAAAGCCTGCTGCCCGACATCCAGCTCGCCTCCTCGCGCTTCGCCAAGCTTGCGGAAGCCGAACGCGCCGGCTCCCTCACCGGCACCTCCGGCTCGGGCACGGTCGTCCAGCTCCTCAGTCAGATGTCGACGCAACTCGATGGGCTGGGACAGCAGGTGCAGGAGTCCGGCAAGCGCGTCTCCGCACTGTACGAGCAGGGCAGCAAGAGCCTCGCCAAGATGCGCGAGCTGATCTCCGACCGTGGCCCGATCGCCACGCGCAGCGATGCATTTGCCACGGAATCCCTGACCCTGATGGGCGTGATCGCCAATCTGCAGCAGACCTCGGTCGCGCCGGCCGTGCGGCGCGCTGCGACCTCGCTGTCGTCGGGCTTCATCGCGCCCGCTGCGGGCGGACGCAGCGGCGACCTTGCCGAACGCCAGACCGCCGTGGTCGGCAAGGTCGAAGGCGCGATCGCGACCCAGGCCGCCTTGCTCGCCGATGCCGCCGACAAGATCCTGGCGCTGCCGCGCATCGAGCCGACCCGGTATCAGACGCTGTCGCCGGCGGAAGCCGTGCTGCGCTATGCCGGTGATTTCATCCCGAGTTGGGCGGGCGCGATCTCGATCGACCTGATGCCGGCGGTGCTGGTGCTGATCCTCTGCGTCGTGCATGCCGCCATCCGCCGCGAGGGCCTGCCGGCGGCGAGCGCGTCGAGCCTGACGGCCGCCGATCTCGTCACCGCAATGCAGGTCGCCAGGGAGGTCGAGGACGCAAGGCGCGCCGCCGAAGCGCGGCCTGCGGTCGCGCCTGCCGAAGCACCTCCCGCACCGACGATCGAGCCGCAACCGGCTCCCGCCGCTGCGGCCGATGAGAACGTCACCTCGCTCTCCTCGGCCAGAGTTGGGAAGTAGTCCATGGCCTCGGCGCTGAACCGACGCGTCCATGCGTGGCTTGCCGACAATCCCGACGAGAGCATCCTGCGCTGGGTCTTTCGCACGATCATCGTCGTCACCTTCGGGGTGGTTGCGGCCGATCTCGTCGAGCTGAATGGTCCGCATGCTTCATCAGACACGGCCCCACCTCAGTTCGACGTTCAGCGCCAGCAGCCGGATGTCGAGGCCGAGCCGCCCTCGGTTCTGGCGCCGCTGCTGAAGCGGTTGATGCCGCTGCCGCAGGGCGACCGCGCCTTGCAGCAACCAATTCAGTTCGAGTTGCGCGGCGGCGGCCGGCTCTACGCGACCGGCACGATCACGCCGGGCAGCGCGCGGGCGTTCACCGACGAGGTCGAGCGGCACGGCGAATACGTCAAGGCCATCGTGCTGAACTCGCCGGGCGGCTCCGTCGCCGACGCGCTCGCGATGGGCCGCCTGATCCGGACGCGAAAATTCGCGACCGAAATCGAGGCCGGCAAATATTGCGCTTCGTCGTGTCCACTCGTGTTCGCCGGCGGCATCGAGCGGCGCGCCGGCGAGCGGGCCATCATCGGCGTGCATCAGATTGCCGCAGTCCCGACCGGCGCTGCGACAGTGAGGGCAACCGACGACATGAGCCTCGCCCAGAACATCTCGGCGCGCTGCCAGCGCTACCTTGCGGACATGGGCATCGATCTGAAGGTCTGGGTGCATGCGATGGAAACGCCGCATGACCAGCTGTTCACCTTCAAGCCCGACGAGCTCAAATCACTCAATATCGTCACCTCGGCGCCGGAATCGCGTCCCGAAAAACCGCGTACTTAGTTTGTCAGGTCCTGCTTGAACCTTCCGCAACGGTTGCGGAACCAAGCTTCGACGGCGGCGTTGTCGGCCGTCACACTGGAGAACATGATCATGCGGACATTGGTGGGAATGATCCTGGGTGCGCTCATTCTGGGGTTGGGCGTCTACATCCATGATTCGATGCAGACGTCGGAGGTCGCCAATGGGCCGACCGCGCAGACGCACCGGACGATCGTCAACTGGGACGTCGCGGCGGACAGCTGGAATTCGCTCAAGACCCGCGCGCATGACGACTGGGTACGCATCTCGTCGAAGTAATCAGCGCGACGCTGTTGTTTTTGAAGGCGCCTCGGCCCAGGTCGAGGCGCCTTTTGCATGGCTCACGCATGCGCCGCTTATTTGGCCGTCTCTATTTGGCCGTTTTGGCCTTGCGCGCGTCCGCGATCACCTGCTCGAACTGCGCCATGGTGAGCACGCCGGGCACCCTGAACTTCCCGACGATGAAGGACGGCGTGCCACGGAATCGCAGGCCACGCGCCTGGCTGTCGTTGCGCGCCAGCATCTTGTCGATGGCCTTGGCATTGGTCGCAAGATCGCGCCTGGCGCGATCGACATCGACGCCGGCCTCGGCGAGCAGCTCATCGATGCGCGGCTCGGTGAGCTTCGAGCTGGTGCCGATCAGCGCGTCGTGCGCCTTCGCGTATCTGTCCTGATATTTGCAGGCCAGCGCCATGCGCGCCGCCACCACCGACACCGGTCCGAGGATCGGCCATTCCTTGAGCACCCAGCGCACCTTGCCGTCGTCGTGCACGACCTGCTGCAGCTCGGGATCGAGCTTGCGGCAATAGGGACAATTGTAGTCGAACCATTCGACGATCGCGATGTCGCCGGCCGCATTGCCCAGCACCGGCGCATCGGGATCGCGCAGCACTGAGGCCTCGTCGGGCTCATCGCCGTCCTGGGCGCGGCTGGCGCGGGGCCACAAAGACAGCGCGGCGCCGGCGCCAAAAAGCCCAAGAACCTCACGCCGGTTTGTCGGTGCCGCGGTCGCGTCCGATGTGCTGCGTTTCATCACGATCAGCTCCAGATATGCAGCAGGCTGCGCGTCAGCATGTACAGCGCCACCGCCGCAATGACGACCGAAAACACCACGTTCAATGCGCCGCGCCGTTCCGACAGATGGCGCGCCAGGCGCGTGCCGGCAAGCCCTCCGGCGATCCCGCCTGCGATGAACAGCCCGGCGAGGTCCCAGGCCACCAGCCCCGACCAAGCATAGCTCGACGCCGTGGTGAGCCCGAACGTGGTCACCGCCACCAGCGACGAGCTCACCGCATTCATGATCGGCATGCCGGTGGCAGCCATCAGCGCCGGCACGATCAGGAAGCCGCCACCAATGCCGAAGAAGCCGGACAGCGTGCCGGTCGCAAGGCCAAAGCCGACGACGGCGGGGAGATTGGCCATGCTCATCTTGACGTCGGGAATGCCCACACGCGCGCGCGTCTTCAGCATCAGCATCGCGATGACCATCATCACCAGCGCGAACAGCGCCAGCAGCTTCTGGCCGTCGACCATCTTGCCGAGCAGCGAGCCCACGAAGGCGCCGAGGATGCCGGCCGCCGCGAACAGCGCCGCCACCGGCCAGATCACGGTGCCGCCGCGCGCATGGTTGACGAGGTTGAGAGCGGCATTGGTGGCGACCGCGATCGCGCTCGACCCGATCGCGATGTGCGGCTCGGGCACGCCGACGACATAGACCATCAGCGGCACTGCCAGCACCGAGCCGCCGCCGCCGACGAGGCCGAGCGAGAACCCGACGAGGCCGCCACTGAGCACGCCGAGAATGCCTTGAGTCGCAGAAATCATGGCGGCAGCAGGTTCACTTCCCGCCGGCGAAGGCAAGTCCGAAATTCACCGGACCATTGACTGCAATGGAGGTGAGGGACGGATCGGCACGCAGCGACACACGACGCCCGCGGCGCCATCGCACCGGACGTGACGACGGCCGGACGCGCGAGGCATCCGGCCGCCGGATCAAAGTGTGGCCGCGCGTCTGGCTCAGGCGGCGCCCTTCAGCTTCTTGGTGCACTCGCTGTAGTAGCCGCCGCCCTTCTCGATCCACTTCATGCCGCCATTGGCGTTGGTCGCCTTGTTGGCATTGTACTGGTCGACGCAGGTGTGCATCCGCGCCTTGCCGGCCGTCTCCTTGGCGTATTTCGGATCGACCGCAGTCGGGTAGACCGCAGGGCCGCTCGGGGCGGCCGCCGGCGCGGCCTCCTTGGCTGCGGACTTCGTGTCCTTTGCCGGCTTCGCTTCGGCAGCGGGCGCCGCCGGAGCCGCGGGCGCTGCAGGCGCCGCCGCGGCGGGGGTGGCGTCGCTGCCGCACTGGGCCTTGCGGAAGTCGTTCCACTTCTGGCCGCCCAGCGTGCCGGCCTCCTTCGCCTGCTTGTACTTGGCGCTGCATTCCTGCGAGGTCAGCGCCTGGGCCGGTGCGGCGGCGAACGTCGCGAGGCTGGCGACGGCCAACGCAGCGAGTGATGAAGCAACCAATGATTTTGCGTGAAAACTCATTCTCGATCTCCCTGTGGAGCATGATGGAATGGGGCCACAATTCTAGCGGGCGGCCGGTCGCCGACAAAGCGGGTCGGCCGGCAGCTACGCGAAAATATAATTTGCCTCGCCTGCCGATCCGGCTCATTGCATTCACACCGGGTTCAGCATGGCCGGACTTGGTGTCGCGGCTTTCGTTCGAGGAATTCAGCATGGTTTTCACTGCCCGCGCCGCTGCTGCGGCTGCCGTCATCGTCGCCCTGACGGCCGCGGGCCCGGCCTCGTCCCAGCCCTCACTGACCTTGCCGGCGCGCCCCGACGCGGCCACCGACAAGTTCGCGACCATGGACAAGCCGGCCCGCCGGGCGATCTCCGTGGCCTGCTCCAAGGAGGCCGACGACCAGGGGCTGAAGGGCAAGCCGCGCGGCAAATTCCGCTCCGCCTGCAAGCGCGACAAGGCGGCGGCAGCCGCGAGCACGGCGGTGCCCGACAAGCCGAAATGACGGGCACAGGCCGGCGCAGCGGCGCATGGCCCCTGCGCAGCCGCGGGAATTGTTCGCAAGTCACGCATTTGGCATAAGGCGCCGTGCGCCAGATCATCTCCTCCCTCCCGTTCGACCTGCCGAGCCGCGCCAAGACCCTGGGCGCGCTCGAGACGCTCGCCCTCGGCACTGCCGGCGGCCTGATCTTCCTCGTCGCCCATCTGCCGGGCGGCCTGATCTCCGGCGCGATGATCGCGACCGCGATCGCCGCGATTGCCGGCCGCCCCCTGGCGATGCCGCCGATCCTGACCCAGACCGTGCTGCTGCTGCTCGGCATCTCGATCGGGGCGGTGGTGTCGCGCGAGCTGATCAACCATGTCAGCGCCTATCCGCTGACGATCGCGCTGCTGGCGCTGGCGACCTTCTGCTCGACCTTCGGCTCCAGCCTCTATCTGCAGCGCATCCACGGCTGGGACCGCACCTCGGCGCTGCTCGCCGGCAGCCCCGGCGCGCTGTCGCAGATCACGATGCTGGCGGTCGAGCGCGGCGCCGACCTGCCGGCGATCGCCGTGGTGCAGACCCTGCGCGTGATCATCCTGACCGCGGCACTGCCGCTGGTGCTGGCGATCGCCGGCGTCGCGCCCGCCGCGCCGATCTCACTTGGCCAGAGCGTCGCCTCGCCGCTCGGGCTGCTCGCGCTGCTGGTCGCCTCGCTGGGGGCGGCGATGCTGATGCAGCTGATCAAGTTTCCGGCGAGCTGGCTGTTCGGCGCCATGGTCGCGAGCGGCGTGCTGCACGGCACCGGCCTGATCGAGGGCGGCCTGCCGGAATGGATGCGCGGCGTGGCGCTGGTTGGCATCGGCGCGCTGATCGGCAGCCGTTTCGCGCGGATGCGGGTGAAGACCCTGGTCGGCCACATCAGGGCCGCGCTCGGCTCGTTCGCGATCGCGGTGGCGATCTCGGCCGCGTTCGTCACCGTGATCGTGCTGACGACGCATGTGCGCTTCTCGGACACCATCGTCGCGTTCGCGCCGGGCGCGATGGACGCGATGATGGCGCTGGCGCTGACCCTGCACATCGACCCGATCTTCGTCGGCGCCCATCACCTCTCGCGCTTCGTCTTCGTCACCATCGCCACCCCCGGCATCGTCCATCTGTTCGGACGGCCCCAGGACGACGTCGACGATTAGGTGCGCGTCCGAGTCATGCCCCAGCTGGCGACGGCGGCGATGAACAGCGAGATCAGCACGCTGTAGCCGGCGAGCGACAGGCCGAGGAAGCGAAACTGCACCTCGTCGCAGCGCACGACCTTCACGCTGTCGAGCCGATCCAGGAGAGTGCCGGCGCTGCCGAGATTGCCGACCGGCCCGGTGCATTCGGTGGGGCCCTGCCAGAAGCCCCATTCGACGCCGGAGTGATAGACGCCGAGCCCGGCATTGCCGAGCGCCGCCAGCGCGACCAGGCCGAGGCCGCACCAGACCAGCCCGCGCGGCGCACCGCCCCTCGCGGCGAGCGCGATCAAGAGCCCGAGCGGCACGATCGCATAATACGCCCAGCGCTGCTTGAGGCAGAGCTCGCAGGGCTGCAGGCCCCAGACCAGCTGCATGTACCAGGCGCCCGCCAGGGTCGCCGCCGCGATGCCGGCCGCCAGCAAGGCCGCCGTCACCGCCGGGCTCATGACTCCCGCCGCCGGGCGCGCCATCACAGACGTATTGGTCATCGATCCCTCCGCAACGGACAAGCCTTCGGCGGCACGCCGGGCCGTTCCGGCTCCTACTCCCGCCAGCGAAACCTGTCGAGACACCAGTCCATCACGTCCGTGCGGGTTGACCCTGCCCGGCCGCCCGCTATAGTCCGCCCCGCTTCGCTGGTTCCTGCACAGGGTCCGATGCGAATGCCCCTGTGGCGGAACTGGTAGACGCGCTCGACTCAAAATCGAGTTCCGCAAGGAGTGCTGGTTCGATTCCGGCCAGGGGCACCATTTTGGCGCTCACCCTGATTCGCCGAAATCCGTTTCTCCCTCAATTCAGAGTTGACCGCCGTTTGCCGTGAGCCGACGTTCGCCCTGTTTTGTTGGTGTCCGCCCCTCTGCTGGTCTCCTTGATGGTAGTCCGCTGGGTGATGGCATCGCGCTTTTGGATGGAATCGGACCACGCCGGCCATCCGGCACCTGAAGCCGGCAGAAAAAGACCACAAGCGCTCCGATGAAAGCGGGCTGTTCACGCTCGTCACCGCGACCGGATCGAAGCTGTGGCGCTTCGCCGATCGTTACGACCGCAAGCAGAAGCTGCTCGCGATCGGCACGCACCAAACGGGAGCACGCATCCCTCTAGCCGCAAGCAAGGCGCCGCCGTCAGCGTGCTCGCGAGAATAGCGCCGACGCGCCTCGTCGCCAACGTCGTCATGGCGATGCGCTACGACATCAAACACATTTGTATCGATTTTATTCCCGCCGCGAGTGGCTTTGCGCCACGGCGGGATGCGGTAACGCACACGATCTATGACGACGTCTTGCCCGACCGAGCCGAAAGATGCGCAGCCGATGGAATAGAAGGCCATGCGAAGCGTCTTTACTGGCGCGTTCAACAACTCGCTCAGGAGATGACATGTTCAAGACCAGCATTCGCACGCTGCTCGCCGCTGCTACGATGTCGACGCTGACGATAGGCATCGCGCTCGCCGCACCGACCCAGACCGGCGCCACCTCCAAGGGGCCGGCACTGACCGACGACAAAGGCATGACGCTCTATACGTTCGACAAGGATAGCGACGGGAAATCCGCCTGCAACGGCCCGTGCGTCGGTAACTGGCCGGTTCTGAAAGCCGAAAGCAGTGACAAGCCGGCTGACGGCTACACGATCGTCACGCGCGACGACGGCTCCAAGCAGTGGGCCTACAAGGGCCGGCCGCTCTACACCTTCGTCAAGGATCAGAAGCCAGGCGACGTGAACGGCGACGGCTTCCTCAACGGAGCCTGGCACATCGCCAAGCCGTGATGGGGGGCCCGGCGCCGGTCGGCGGTCAGCCGGCGCCGGACAGCAGCGAACATCCACAGCGCCACGAAGCGGGCGATCGTCTCGGCGCTGGATGTCGTGTAGAGCGGCGCGAAGTCAGCCCCGGCGGCTGTCCCTGATCATGCAGGAGGCGAGACCGTTCCAGGCCGCGTCTCTTGTCGGCGGACTCGAAGTCGCGCGCGGCAGGCTCGATCGGTACTGCGCGGTCGCGGTCGCGCTTCATGCCCGTCGGCCAATCGGTCGGATGAGGCGACCTCATCGAGCTTACTTTGTCCAGCCGCTTCGCTAAAAATATTCGTGTTCCGCTTTTTCGGAATTCACGCCCATCTCCCGATCCGCATTCGCAGGCGCTGCAGCTACGCGCTGCGCGGCAGAGGCTCGGCCGCTGTTGCCACAGCGTGGCGACGCTGCGCGAGCCAGGCGATCGCGTCGTCCTCCCTCATCGGCCGGCCATAGAGCCAGCCCTGCCCGTAGGAGCAGCCGAGCATGCGAAGGCACTCCGCATCCTCTTCGTTCTCGACGCCCTCGGCGATGAGGCGGTGGCCGAGCGGCAGCGCCACGGCGGTGATGGCGGCGACGAGCTGCTGATCCCTGCGATTCCTGGCGATGCCGTGGATGAAGGAGCGGTCGATCTTGATCGTGTCGATCTCGACCGCCATCAGGTTCGCGATGGAGGAGTGGCCGACGCCGAAATCGTCGATCGCCAGGCCAAAGCCGTATTGGTCGATCAGCTTCAATTCGTCGGCGCAGCGCTTGGGATCGAACATCGCCTCCTCGGTGACCTCGATCTCGATCCGCTTGGGGTCGACGCCGTAACGTTCCGAGACGGTCTTGAGGGTCTGTGCCGGCGAGTGGATCGGAAACTCGCGCGGCGAGACGTTGATCGACACCCCGACCGTCGGCGCTTTCTTGCGGTCGAGCGCGCGCAGGAAGGCGCAGACGCGCTCGCCGACGAACTCGGTGAGCTGGCCGGACAGGCGCAGCCGGATCGCCGCGGAGACGATGTCCGGCGGCGGGATCAAGCCGGCGCTCGGATGCTTCCAGCGCAGCAGCGCCTCGAAGCCGATGACGTCCTGGGTCGCCATCGCGACCTGGGGCTGGAATTCGACGTGCAGCTCGCGGCGCGCCAGTGCCGCCGGCAGCTCCGCATCGAGTCGGCGCTGCAGCGTGAGTGCGGACTGCATCTCGGCATCGAACACCCGCATGCAGGCGCGGCCGTCATCCTTGGCGCGATAGAGCGCGACATCGGCCCGCGCGGAGAGCTCCTCGATGTCGATATTGCCGCCCGCGTCCGCGGCGATGCCGATCGAGCAACTGACGGGCAACATCTGGCCCGCGATCACCAGCGGCTGCGTGAGGGTGGCCATCAGCCATTCGGCAAAGGCGACGGACCGGCTGGTGACATCGTCGCCTTGCATCACGACGACGAACTCGTCACCTCCCAGGCGAACCGGCAGATCGTCCGCGTGGCAGGCAGACCGCAGCAGCGCGGCGATGGCCTGAATGACGCGGTCGCCGGCATCGTGGCCCCGGGCATCGTTGATGGTCTTGAAGTTGTCGACGTCGATCAGGAGGAATGCGACCCCACGCCCGGAACGGCACGCCGCGGCGGCCACGGTGCGGAAGTGGCCGCGGTTGGCGAGCCCGGTCAGCGAGTCCGTGCGGACCAGCCGCTCCAGGGCGTGGTTGGCCTCGGCCACGGACTCCGCCAGCACCGTCGCTTCGATGGCGGTATTCTGGCTCGCGATGAAATTGCGCTCGCCGAGCCGCGATGCGCGGAACAGCATCAAGGTCAGGAAGGCGACGTCGGCTGCGACGATGTAGTCGACGTCGCTGCCGGACATCAGCATCCGCAACACGGTCGAGCCCATCAGCGGCGCGCCAAAGGCGATCGCCATCGGCGAATAAGCGAGACTCTGGATGATGGCGCCGGTGGTGGTGCCGGCCATGATGAAGACGACGTCGTTGACGTTGTGGGCCTGCGAGAATGCCGGCAGTCCGAGCGGCACGACGGACCACAGCACTCCGCTTGCGAAGGCCATGATCGTGAGAAGGCGCAGCACCCGCTGCGGATCGCGCTCGATCCGTCCCGAGGACTTCAGGTGGGAGACCCATCCGGCGCGCAGCGAGGCGAACGAGATGGCGGCTGCCAGCCACCAGAAGATCAGCGTCCCGCCTTCCCTGACGTAGAGCAGCAGCGCCAGCGAGACCGCAATCGCCACGTTCGAGAACAGCGTCAGAAAGATGTTCTGCAGCGAGCTCGCGGCCTGGGCCTTCGCGAGCGCCGCTGCTTTGCACTCGGTGGGTGCGGTCTGCATGCGCGAAACGGATGGCCCTGCTCGAACGGTGACGAAAGCGGGCAGCCATGGCGGCCCACGCGGCAACGCGCGAGCATGCTGAACAGGGGCCTAAGGTGGGGTTAATCCAGTCCAATATACCGCCAGGCGACCGAGCCATCGGCGAGCGGATCGGGGCGGTCAAGCGGACGTACGGCGCCGGTCCGAGATCACAACGGCGCGCGAAAATCCCCGACCGAGCCGATCCGCTACGGATCGAGCTCGGTGTCCCAATAGAGATAGTCGAGCCAGCTGTCGTGCAGGTAGTTCGGCGGGAACAGCCGGCCGTTGCGGTGGAGCTGGTGGACGGTCGGCGCGTAGGGCGCCTGCTTGGGAAACATCTTGGCCTGCTGCGGCGTCAGATTGCCCTTGCGCAGATTGCAGGGCGAGCAGGCGGCGACGACGTTCTCCCAGGTGGTCTGGCCACCCTTGCTGCGCGGGATGACGTGATCGAAGGTCAGGTCGTCGCCGGAATGGCAGTACTGGCAGGCAAAGCGGTCGCGCAGGAACACGTTGAAGCGGGTGAAAGCCGGATGCGTCGACGGCTTCACGAAGGATTTCAGCGAAACCACGCTGGGCAGCTGGATTTCGAACGACGGACTTCGAATCGCGCGGTCGTAATACTCGACGATGTTGACGCGATCGAGGAACACCGCCTTGATCGCGTCTTGCCACGACCAGAGAGACAGCGGGTAGTAACTCAGCGGCCGGAAGTCCGCGTTCAGCACCAACACCGGCCAACCGCCTTGCGAGACATGTGCGTTCAAGTAACGCTCCTGGCCTCCATAACGGCTGCGAAGCAGCATGCTCCCACATACTACATGCAGCGTGACGGGATTGTGAAGCCCCAAGAATGGCTTGACACGGCTTCTCCCGTCGTTCGAGGGCGCACCCGAAAGGCGTCGAAACGGCGGCCGGACGGCCCGCCGCTGCACTGCAAATCAGTTGCAGATCCGCGGTCGCCGCCCTGGCCAGCCGGCGGGCCGCGGTCAGGCCGAAACCCGCTCCAGCTTCTGCAGGCAGAGGCGGATCATGACCTCGTCGGGCATCGGCCGGTCAGGGAAGCTCGTGCTCCAATTGGTGACGCCGACCTCGCCGACATAGATGTCGCCGCGGCTGTCGATCGCGAGGCCGTGCGGCGCCAGGAAACGCCCGGTTTCCAGGCCCGGGCCGTGCTCGCCGCCCAGCCGCGCCAGTCGCTTGCCGCCCGCATCCGCGATGGTGAGGCGAGGGCCGAGATTGGGAACGTTGAGGTTGACGGGCATGCCCGGACCGAGCTCGCCGATGATGAAGGTCTTGCGCCGAGCGCCGCAGGCACACAGCGCACATGGCCGGTGCAGATTGTTCCACTGCGTCTCGTAGCGGCCATCGCCGTCGAAAATCTGGATGCGGTGGTTCTCGCGGTCGGCGACATAGACGAAGCCGTCTTCGTCGGTCGCAATGTTGTGAACGATGTTGAACTGGCCGGGATCGGAGCCCGGCTCGCCCCAACTGCGGATCAGCCGGCCGTCGGGCCTGTATTTGTGGACCCGCGCATTGCCGTAGCCGTCGGAGACGTAGATCTCGCCTGACGGCGACAGCGCGGTGTGGGTGCAGCGGTTGAACGGCTCGCCGCTCATGAACGGGGTCGGACGCTCCGGCAGGCCGATGGTCAGCAGCACCTTGCCCTCGGGGGTGCATTTGCGCACGGTGTGATCACCATCGTCGGTGCAATAGAGATTGTCGTCGGCGTCGATCGACAGGCCGTGGGCGCGGCTGAACAGCCCCTCGCCAAAACTCCTGATGAAATTGCCGTCGCGGTCGAACACGATCATCGGATGGGCGCCGCGATTGAAGGCGTAGACGCGGTCCTTGCTGTCGACGGCCACCGAGGCGACGTCGGTCAGCGCCCAGCCGTCTGGCAGCTTGGCCCAGTTCTTGACGACGCGGTAGCTGTGCTCGCCAGAGCCGAGGATGGGGGACATGAAGTAGCCTCCGAGAATTCGCACAATCCGAGTTGGCGCAAGGCTACACGCGACCGGCACCCTGCGGAAAGCGCCTCATTCTGCCATCGTCAGCATGTGCCCCTGGTCCGGCGGAATGCGTCCTTGCAGCGTATCGAGATAGACGCGCTGCACCGCGTCGGGACCGTGTCCGTCCACGACCGTCAGCCAGCCATCGAGCCGCGGGGCGAAGTCCTGCCACGCCGCGCCGAGCCGCCTTTCGATGCCGCCGGCCCCCCATTCCCTGGCGCGCTTCCTGATCTGGTCGGGTGCGAAGAACCAGGCCGGCTTAGCGCCGGGAAGCGCCTCTGCGTCGTCGATGCCGTCCTGATGCGTCAGCCCGACGCGGCCGGAATAGACGAGGTTGTCGCCGTAGTGCCGATGCAGCGCGGCGCGCAGGCCGGCGTTGCCGGCCATGTCGACGAACGCTGCACGCGACCTCGCGTCGAGCTTGTCGACCGCGTCGTAGGTCACGACGTCGTCGTAGCAGCCGAGCGAGCGGACGAAGGCTGCATTCGATGGCGAGGTCAGCCCGATCACGCCGATGCCTCGGCGCTGCGTATGCAACAGATGGGCGAGCCCGAACGCGGTTTTGCTCGAGGCGGAGGACAGGATCACGGTCGTGGCGCCGAAATGCGCCTGTTCGGCGAGAAAGTCGTCGACCAGGAACGACAGCATGAACAGCGGGCGCAGCAGCGCCTGATAGTCGCCTTGCCGTCCGGCGAAGGCCGGATCGCCGCCGACCCGCGCATAGGCGTTGTAGACCGGCGCGACGTCCTGCCGGTGCGCGGCCGCATCGCGCAGGCCGCGCTTGCTCACATCGGCGGCCTCGATGACGAGATGCGTCGCCATCGGGAAGTAGCCGAACAGCCGCTCGCCTTCGGCGACGGCAGGATGGCGCGACGCGATCACGTCGCCGAACCCCCACACCGGAATGATGCCGAAGCCGCCGGGCGCAGGAAACAGCCGCCAATATTTCAACTGCTCGCCGAGCAGGGCATAGGTGATGTTGTTGGCGGTGAAGGCGAAGCGGTCGACCTTCACCAGCAGCGCCTCGGCAGGAAGCGCGTCGCCATCGGGAAGCTCGGTGACGATCGTCTTGCATTGTGCCAGATCGTTGCGCGCGACGATGAAGTCGGACGATTGCATGATGAAGACCTCCGCCGTTCGATGATGTGGGCCGTGGTGCGATCCTGGCCGACATCGATGACCGTTTTGCAACCCCAACTTTGTTTGAAACGGCGTTCGCCGGAGCTGTTAGTTCGCCGGCGTGATGACGCCCTCGCGTTTCTTCAGCACGCGGTAATAGCTCCACCACAGATGCGCCGCCGCGCCGCGCAGCGGCCGCCACGTTTCGGCCAGCGGCATCATCTGCTTGGCCGTCGGCCGCGTCGCAAGGCCGAGCCCGACCTTGACGGCCTCCTGCACGGCGAGGTCGCCGGCCGGCCACGCATCGCCATGACCGAGGCAGAACAGCAGATAGACGTCCGCGGTCCACGGTCCGATGCCGGGCAGGGCCGTCAACGTCGCGTGCGCGGCATCGGCGTCCTCATTGGCCAGCACATCGAGATTGAGGGTTTCGGCGGCCAGCTCGCGCGCAATGTGCTTCAGCGTCTTGATCTTGGCGGCGGAAAGCCCAAGCCGACCCAACCGGTCGGCACGGGCGCGGCGGATTGCGTCGTGATCGAACGGATCGAACGCCGCCTGCAGCCGGCCCCAGATCGCTGCCGCACTCGCGGTCGACAATTGCTGGCCGCAGACGATGTGCGCGATGCCGGCAAAGCCCGGCTCCCGCCGCCGCAACGCCGGCATGCCGGTGGCGGCGAGGATCGGCGCCAGCCGCTTGTCCTGCTTCACCAGGTCGCGGATCGCGTCCTCGAGAAGGTCCTGGCTGTCGAGATGGAGGGTCATGGGGCTGCTGGACGCAATGCGACGCGGTGGGTCACCCGGTGGACTGCATCGAGGCCTGAGGCTAAGGCAACATCAGTCAAGGCTGGAACTCTCCATGAGCTTGCGTAGCATCCCATCCGACATGGACCGCGGCAAGGTGGCCGGGGTCGACTCCCTGCTGGATCGTGTCGTTCGCGAGCACGGCGTGTTTCTGCCGCTCGCGATCGAGAGCGGCAGCCGCGCCTGGGGCTTTGCCTCGCCCGACAGCGACTATGATTGCAGGTTCGTCTATGTGCGGCGCGCGGGCGATCATATCAAGCCATGGCCGGTGCGCGACGTCATCGAGTTTCCGCTGGCGGATGATTTCGATGCCAATGGCTGGGATCTCGCCAAGGCGCTGCGCCTGCTGCTGAAGGGCAACGCCGTCATCATCGAGTGGCTGCGGTCGCCGGTCGTGTATCGCGGGATCGCGTGGTTTCGCGACGACTTGCTCGCCTTCGCGAGAAGCGTGGCGAACCGCGATGCCATCGCCCGGCATTACCTGCACCTCGGCGAGCGGCAGCGACGGGTGTATTTCGGCGACGGCGCCAGCATCGCACAGAAGAAGATCTTCTATGCGCTGCGGCCGGCCGCGACGCTGCGCTGGTTGCGCCTGCATTCGACCGAGGCGGTGGCGCCGATGCATTTCCCCACCTTGATGGCAGAGTGCGACCCGCCGGCTGCCTTGAAAGAGGAAGTCGTGGATCTCATGCGTCGGAAAGCGTTGACACATGAACTCGGCAGCGCCGCCCTGCCGCCGGCCGTGGCCGATTTCATCGATGCAGAATTCGCGCTGGCCCGATCGGCTTTCGGGGATGGTCGCGGCAGCGCGGGCGAGGGGATACAGCAAGCAGAGCAATTTTACCGGACCGTCGTCGAGCGCCTGGAACGCGAAGCACAGGCAGAGCAGGGGCGGCGATCTGTTTCCCCGATTCCATCATGATGCCACCCGTTTTCCGATTCGCCCCGAGCCCGAACGGCTATCTGCATCTCGGCCACGCTTATTCGGCGCTGTTGAACTTCCGATGCGCGCAGCAGAGCGGCGGTCGCTTGCTGCTGCGGATCGAGGACATCGACCCGACCCGCTGCCGCCCCGCGTTCGAGCAGGCGATCCTTGAGGACCTCGCCTGGCTCGGCATCAGCTGGGAGCAGCCGGTGCGGCGGCAATCGGAGCACTTGGCCGAATACCGTGCTGCGCTGGAGCGGCTGCAGGGGATGGGGCTGGTCTATCCGAGCTTCGAGAGCCGGGCCGAGATCGCCCGGCTGGTCGCGCAGCGGGACGCGGATGGGGCCTGGCCGCGCGACCCTGATGGGGCGCCGCTCTATCCGGGAGCCGGAACGGCGCTCTCTGAAGCGCGGCGTCAAGAGCTGATGGCCAGCGGCGCACCCTATGCCCTGCGGCTCGACATGGAAGCGGCGGTCGCGCGCGCCGGCAGGCTGGCCTGGGACGAGCACGGCGCCGGGCCTTCGGGCGAGACCGGTACGGTCGAAGCAAGGCCGGGCGCCTGGGGGGATGTCATCCTGGCGCGCAAGGAGACGCCGACCAGCTATCACCTCTCCGTCGTGATCGACGACGCCCTGCAGGGGGTGACGGAGGTGGTCCGCGGACAGGATCTTTTCCACGCCACCAGCGTCCACCGGCTGCTGCAGGCGCTGCTCGGCCTGTCCCCGCCGGTCTATCGGCACCACCAACTGATTCGCGACGTCCAGGGCCAAAAGCTGTCGAAATCCACTCAGGCGACGGGATTGCGCACATTGCGCGCCGAAGGCGTCTCGCCGACGGAAATCCGACACAGGATCGGCGTGGTCTAGCCGTGTCCTGCCGCAAGCCGCGATATCTCCGAATGTTTCCGGCGGGGACAACCTCTGGGGCATCGTGACACCCGGGAACGACCGTGCCATGCTGCTCGGTGGCGCGGGTAATCGGGAGCTTCAATCGAAAGCGGCACGACGAGACATGACAGTAAAAGTGCCCCTTCGTTTTTCGGAGTTCATGTCACAGGGGCCATGATGAAGCGCGTTCGGAAGATGAGTACGGGGCGTCGGGCCCGACCGGCCAAGCCGGCTGCGCCCAGGCCCGCAGGCGCGTCCAGGTCGCCCGGTGGAAAGATGCCCTCTGGGAGGGCGTCCTCGAAGGCTTCCTCCAAAGCACGGAAGCCGAAGACGCCAGCCGCTGAGGCGGCGCCGGCCAAGGAGCGCGCGAAGGCGCGACCGCTCCAGAAGCACGTTCCTCAGGTCACGGCGATGGCGGGGAGCCGGCGGAACGCGGCCAAGCCTGGATCAGCCAAGCCTGGATCAACCAAGTCCGGATCAACCAAGTCCGGATCAGCCAAGTCCGTATCGAGCAAGTCCGTATCGGCGAAGGCATCGGTGTCCAGGACTGGCGGTATGGGAGCGCCTGGGGCGGGCGTCGTAGAAGCGGCCTTGGCGGTGTTCGCCCACGAGGTGCGCACGCCCCTGACTGGCATTCTCGCCATCAGCGACCTGCTCGCCACGTCCGAGCTCGGCGAGCGCGAGCGGCGCTGGGTCGATACGATCAAGGCGGGGGCGGAGCACCTGTCGAGCCTGGCCACCCTGTTCGTCGATGCCGCGAAGGACGAGTCGGCGGGAGCGTTGCCGCGCGAGGATCTGTTCGACTTGCGGGTCCTGGCGCGTGCCGCCGGCGACTCGCTGTCGGGCCGAGCTGCGGCAAAGGGACTGGAGGCCAAGGTCGAGGTCTCTGACGAATTGCCGGGGCTCGTGATCGGCGATCCCGTGCGGCTGCGCGCCGCGCTCGAAAACCTGATCGACAATGCGGTGAAGTTCACCGAGCAGGGCGGCGTTGCGCTGGAGATTGCGCTGGCTGGCAGGGCCGGCCGCGGCAGGCCGGCGAAGCGCGCCGCCAAGGGCAAGGTTGCGATCGCCTTCAAGGTCTCGGATTCGGGAATCGGCCTGACCTTGCAGGAAATCAAGCGGCTGTTCCGTCCGTTCACCCAGGCCAATGTCTCGATCGCCTCGCGTTTCGGCGGCGCCGGCCTCGGCCTGTCGTCGGTGCGGCAATTGGCCCGCGCGATGGGCGGCGATGTCGCCGTGGCGCCGCACCCTGGCGGCGGCACGACCTTCACGCTGACGGTCACGCTGACAGTCGCAACGGCGCCGCACACGACGGCGGGGGACGGCGAGGACGGTGTGACCCTGGCGCCGACCCGCCCGCTACGAATTCTGGGAGTCGAGGACAATCCGTTCGGCCGCGTGGTGCTCAACACGATCCTCAACGAGCTCGGCCACCAGGCCGAGTTCATCGGCCGCGGCGAGGCCGCACCCGAGCGGATCGCGGCCGGCAGCTACGATGCGGTGCTGATGGACATGGTGCTGCCCGGCATCAACGGCGTGGAGGCCATCGCGCGGGTACGCAGTCTGGAGGGCCCTCAAGGGGCCATCCCGATCATCGGTGTATCCGGGCGTGGCGAGGACGAGGCGGCGTCGCGCGCTGCCGGTGCGGACGCGTTCCTGCTCAAGCCCGTCTCGCCGCGGGCTCTAGCGACTGCGCTTCTTGCAGCGACACACCGCGCGGCAGCCGCGACTTGATGATCGATGCGTTCAGTTCGCCGCCATAGACGAAGATCGCGGCGATGAAATACAGGAACACCAGCGCGATGATCACCGATGCGAGACCTGCATACATGGTCACGTAGTTGTAGGCGAAGCGCGCCAGATACTGGCCGAACACGATGCCCGACACCAGCGACGCGATGAAGGTGAAGACGATGCCGGGCATGATCTGCATGAAGCTGCGCCGCCCGGCCGGCAGCCAGGCGTGCAGGATGAACAGCGCGACGATCAGGGCGCTGATGGTGATGCCGTAGCGCGACAGGTTGACGAAGCGCTCGTTGGCTTCGACCGCCAGCGGCAGATAGCGCCGGGCGGTGGCCAGCATCAGCGGCCCGAGCACGATCAGGAACGACATCGCCAGCGCCGTGATCGCGGCCACCAGGGTATAGCCGATCGATTCCAGCCGCAGCCAGTACCAGCGGCGCTGCTCGATCACGCCATAGGCGCGGTTGAGCGCCACCCGCAGCGCCTCGACGCCGTTGGAGGCGAAGTAGACCGCGAGCACGGCGCCGATGGTCAGCGCATCGGTCCGGGTCGTGGTCAGCACGTCGTGGATCTCTCCGGTCAGCGCGTCCGCCACCTGGGCCGGCCAAGTCTCGAGCATCAGGGTGGCGGCCTGGTCGGCCAGGTCCTTGGAGCCGAGAAAGCCGGCAAGCGAGGTCAGCACGATCAGGAACGGGAACAGCGCCATCAGGGTCGACAGCGCGATATGGCTGGCGATCGCCCAGCCGTCATCGGCGAGGAATGTGTAGAACGCGTCCATGACGACGTGGAAGATGTAGCGAAGCGCCTTCACCTGTTCCTGCACTCCGCGAAACAACGTCCTTGTACATTCTGATATTACGAGCCCAAAAGCCAGAAGTTGCAGCGTCGGGTGCCCCGATCCGCCATGGCGCTCCTGCTTCGGCGGTGTTATCTAGCCCAAATGGCCTCACTTCTCGGTAAATTCATCCTTCCGATCGCGGTCGGCGCTGTCGCCCTGGTGCTGTTTCTCGGCCTCGTCAACATGACGCGCGGCGGTTCGCCGAACCTGTCGCAGAAGCTGATGCGCTGGCGGGTGATCCTGCAGTTCGTGGCGGTCGTCATTGCCATGGCGGCCATCTGGGCCATGGGGCGCTGAGAAATGCGGCGCTGAGAAGCGCGACGCTGAGCAAACTGAGACGTTGAGAAAACAGCATGGTGGTCCTCAATCGCATCTACACGCGGACCGGTGACGACGGCACGACCGCGCTCGGCAATGGCGAGCGCCGTCCCAAATACGATCTGCGCGTCTGTGCCTATGGAACCGTCGATGAGACCAACGCTGCGATCGGCGTGGTGCGGCTGCATCTCGCCGACGCGCTTGAGATCGACGCCATGCTCGGCCGGATCCAGAACGACCTGTTCGACCTCGGCGCTGATCTCGCGGTGCCGCAGCGCGAGGGAAAGGCGGAGCGGCTGCGGGTCGTGTCCAGCCAGGTCGATCGCCTCGAGCGCGACATCGATACGCTGAACGAACGGCTATCGCCGCTGACCTCGTTCGTGCTGCCCGGTGGAACCCCGGCCGCGGCGCATCTGCACGTCGCGCGCACCATTTGCCGCAGGGCGGAACGGATCATGGCGGAACTCGCAGGCCGGCCCGACGAGCCGGTGAGCGAGGCCGCCATTCGTTATATGAACCGGCTGTCGGATTTCCTGTTCGTGGCCAGCAGGGCCGCGAACGGGAACGGCGCCGGCGATGTGTTGTGGGTGCCCGGGCAAAACCGTTAACCCGGAGGCGTGCGGGCTAGCGATTTTTCGCCCGTCGCGCGTTGACCGGGGGGTACGGGGGCTTTAGGTTCCGCGCCCGAAAGGTCAACCCCGGACAATTTATAGCGAAAGAGGATCGATGAAGGTTCTGGTGCCGGTCAAGCGGGTGGTCGACTACAACGTCAAGGTCCGCGTCAAGAGCGACGGATCGGGCGTTGAGCTCGCCAACGTCAAGATGTCGATGAATCCGTTCGACGAGATCGCCGTCGAGGAAGCGCTGCGGCTGAAGGAAGCCGGCAAGGCGACCGAGGTGGTGGTGGTCTCGATCGGGCCTGCGCAGGCCTCGGAGACGATCCGCACCGCGCTCGCGATGGGAGCCGACCGCGGCATCCTGGTCAAGGCCGAGGGCAATGTGGAACCGCTGGGGGTCGCCAAGATCCTCATGGCCATCGCCCAGGACGAGCAGCCGGGGCTGATCATCCTCGGCAAGCAGGCGATCGACGACGATTCCAACCAGACCGGCCAGATGCTGGCCGCGCTGCTCGGCTGGGCGCAGGCGACGTTCGCCTCCAAGCTCGAGGTCGAAGGCTCCGACTTCAAGGTCACGCGCGAGGTCGATGGCGGCCTGCAGACCGTCAAGCTCAAGGGGCCGGCGATCGTCACCACCGACCTCCGCCTCAACGAGCCGCGCTACGCGTCGCTGCCGAATATCATGAAGGCGAAGAAGAAGCCGATCGCCGAGAAGACCGCGGCCGATACCGGCGTTGATCTCACGCCGCGTCTCGAGGTCGTCAAGACCACCGAGCCGGCGGGCCGCAAGGCCGGCGTCAAGGTCAAGGACGTCGCCGAGCTCGTCAACAAACTCAAGACCGAGGCGGGGGTGCTCTGATGGCCACGCTGCTGATTGCCGAACACGACAACACCGCGATCAAGGACGCGACCAACAAGGCGCTGACGGCGGCTGCCGCGCTCGGCGCCGATGTCGACGTGCTGGTCGCAGGCCAAGGCGCCAAGGGCGCCGCCGACGCGGCTGCCAAGCTCGCCGGCGTCAAGAAAGTGCTGCTGGCCGACGATGCGGCCTATGCGCATGATCTCGCCGAACCGCTCGCCGACCTCGTCGTCAAGCTCGCTGCCAATTACGACGCGATCGTCGCGCCGGCGACCTCGCGCTTCAAGAACGTGATGCCGCGGATCGCAGCCCTGCTCGACGTGATGCAGGTGTCGGAGATCATCAAGGTCGTGGCGCCCGACACGTTCGAGCGGCCGATCTATGCCGGCAATGCGATCCAGACCGTGAAGTCGAAGGACGCGAAGAAGGTCATCACCGTGCGCACCTCGACCTTTGCCGCGGCAGGCGAGGGTGGCAGCGCGTCGGTCGAGACCGTGGCCGCCGCCGGTGACCCGGCGCTGTCGAGCTTCGTCGGCGAGGAGGTCGCCAAGAGCGACCGTCCCGAGCTGACCTCGGCCAAGATCATCGTCTCCGGCGGCCGTGCGATGCAGAGCCGCGAGAACTTCGCCAAGTACATCGAGCCGCTCGCCGACAAGCTCGGCGCCGGCGTCGGCGCCTCGCGCGCCGCGGTCGATGCCGGCTACGCGCCGAACGACTGGCAGGTCGGGCAGACCGGCAAGGTCGTCGCCCCGGAGCTCTACGTGGCGGTCGGCATTTCAGGCGCCATTCAGCATCTGGCCGGTATGAAGGACTCCAAGGTGATCGTCGCGATCAACAAGGACGAGGACGCGCCGATCTTCCAGGTCGCCGATTACGGTCTGGTGGCGGACCTCTACCAGGCCGTTCCCGAATTGACGGACGCGCTCGGCAAGCTCGGCAAGTAACGCTGACGACACCGGCCGCGTGGGACCGCGGCGGCCGGTGTTCTCACTTCCAAGGGCATGGACGGGCGCAGATGGCGTGCCGTTCCGGTGGATGACAACATGGCTAAGATCAACAAGCTCGGTGTGATCGGCGCAGGACAGATGGGCAGCGGCATCGCGCATGTCGCCGCGCTGGCCGGGCTCGACGTGGTGCTCAACGACGTCACCGCCGACCGGTTGAAATCGGGCATGGCGACCATCAACGGCAATCTGACCCGTCAGGTCGCCAAGAAGGTCATTTCCGAAGACGCCCGCAGCGAGGCGCTGAAGCATATCTCGCTGGCCGACAGCCTCGACGGGCTCGCCGATTGCGATCTCGTCATCGAGACCGCGATCGAGAAGGAGGACGTCAAGCGCAAGATCTTCCACGATCTCTGCGCCGTCCTGAAGCCGGAAGCGATCATCGCCTCCAACACCTCGTCGATCTCGATCACGCGGCTCGCCGCCTGCACCGACCGCCCCGAGCGCTTCATCGGCATCCATTTCATGAACCCGGTTCCGTTGATGGAGCTGGTGGAGCTGATCCGCGGCATCGCTACCGACGACACGACCTTCGAGGCCGCCAAGGAATTCGTCGGACGGCTCGGCAAGCTGGTCGCGGTGTCCGAGGATTTCCCGGCCTTCATCGTCAACCGCATCCTGCTGCCGATGATCAACGAGGCGATCTACACGCTGTATGAAGGCGTCGGCAACGTCGAGGCGATCGATGCGGCGATGAAGCTCGGCGCCCATCACCCGATGGGCCCGCTGGAGCTCGCCGATTTCATCGGCCTGGATACCTGTCTGTCGATCATGCAGGTGCTGCACGAGGGCCTCGCCGATTCCAAATACCGGCCGTGTCCGCTGCTGGTGAAATATGTCGAGGCCGGCTGGCTCGGCCGCAAGACGCAGCGCGGCTTCTACGACTATCGCGGTCCCAAGCCGGTGCCGACGCGCTAAAATCATACCGCTGCTGCGCAGCCGGAGCCTGCATCGATACGCTTCGTTAAGGCTCCTGGGCTAGCGTGCTCTCCAGCGAGGTAAGTGCGTATGGATATGAGCTTGGTGGCTGCGGTCATGGCGCAGCAGGCGAGTGCGACCCAGCAGCAGGTCGCGACGTCGGTCCTGAAGCAGAACCTGAACGCCCAGAAGGATGCGGTCATGACGCTGCTGGGTGGCGCGCAGCAGACGCTGTCGCTCGCCAATGCCGGCCCCGGCGTCGGCGGCAACCTCAACATCGCCGCCTGATATTTCTACTTAAAGCCCCGCCGCGGCCTTCGACGTCGCCGCCTGGATCAGCTTGACGGCGTCGTCGCTGTTCCACTCGGCGGGACCGGCGATGGTCGCGATCTCGCAGCCCTGGCCGTCGACCAGCACCGAGGTCGGCATGCCCAAGGCGCGGCCGACCGCCTTCAGGTCCTGGAACACCTTTGCCTTCTGGTCGCTGAAATAGGCCAGCTTCGTCAGCTTGGCGTCATTCAGGAACGCCTTGGGCTTGTCCGGATCGCGGGTGTCGATGTTGACCGCGACCACCTGGAAATCGTCGCTGCCGAGCTTGGCCTGCAGCCCGTCCAGCGCCGGCATTTCCTTGCGGCAGGGCACGCACCAGGTCGCCCACAGGTTCAATAGCACCGTCTTGCCGCGAAAATCCGACAGTTTCGCAGGCCGGCCGCTGGCATCGTCGAACGCCAGATCCGGCAGCCGCAGCGGCGTCGTCGCAGCCGTCAGCGCCGCCACCTCGCCCTTGATCAGCGGCGCGATCCGCGCGGCGGTGGCCACCGCCGCCTGGCAGGCCTGGTCGCCTGCCGGGCGGCCCTTCAGCAGGCCGCCGAAGGCTACGGCGGCGATGCCGCCGGCCACGGCGACCACCAGGATCGTGCCGGCCGCGAGCACGGTCCGGCGCGGGACAGCGGGACGGGCAGGGGACTGGTCAGGCTTATCGTTTGTCATCTCGGGTCGGTTGCGGCTATCAGAGGCGCGAATTTCGCAGGTGCGGACGGTGTGTCCCATCCCGTGGCGATCAGCAAGGTTTTCAGAAGCGGTTCAGGCATGAGCAACACGATGTGGGGCGGACGGTTCTCGGAGCGTCCCGACGAGATCATGGAGGACATCAACGTCTCGATCGACGTCGATCGCCATCTCTATGCGCAGGATATCGCCGCTTCCAAGGCGCACGCCGCCATGCTCGCCGCCCAGGGCATCATCACCACGGGTGATGCGAAAAATATCGGCAAGGGTCTAGACACGATTCTGTCAGAGATCACCAAGGGTTCCTTCGAGTTCAAGCGGGCCCTGGAAGACATCCATATGAACGTCGAGAGCCGCCTCAGCGAGCTGATCGGCCCCGCCGCCGGCCGCCTGCACACCGCGCGCTCCCGCAACGACCAGGTCGCGACCGATTTCCGCCTGTTCGTGCGCGACGAGATCGACGCCATCGACGCCGCGCTCGCAGCCTATCAGCACGCGCTGGCGACCCGCGCACTCGACTACGCCGGCACGGTCATGCCCGGCTTCACCCATCTGCAGACCGCCCAGCCCGTTACGTTCGGCCACCATCTGCTCGCCTATGTCGAGATGGCCAGTCGCGACCGCGGCCGTTTCCTCGATGCCCGCAAGCGCCTCAACGAATCGCCGCTGGGCGCGGCCGCGCTCGCCGGCACCTCGTTCCCGATCGACCGCCACGCCACCGCCGAGGCGCTCGGCTTCGACCGCCCGATGGCCAATTCGCTCGACGCCGTGTCGGACCGCGACTTCGTGCTGGAGACGCTCTCCGCCGCCTCGATCTGCGCGGTGCACCTGTCGCGCTTCGCCGAGGAGATCGTGATCTGGACCTCGCCGCTGGTCGGCCTGATCAAGCTGTCGGACAAGTTCACCACCGGCTCCTCGATCATGCCGCAGAAGCGCAATCCTGATGCCGCCGAGCTGGTGCGCGCCAAGACCGGCCGCGTCATCGGCGCGCTCAACGGCCTCCTGATCGTGATGAAGGGCCTGCCGCTCGCCTACCAGAAGGACATGCAGGAGGATAAGCAGGGCGCGATGGAGGCGTTTGCGGCGCTGTCGCTCGCCGTGCGCGCCATGACCGGCATGGCGCTCGACCTCGTGCCCGACGAGGCCCGCATGAAGGCCGCCGCCGGCGAGGGCTACGCCACCGCCACCGACCTCGCCGACTGGCTGGTGCGCACCCTGAAGATGCCGTTCCGCGAGGCCCATCACGTGACGGGACGCATCGTCGCGCTCGCCGCCAAGCAAGGCGTGGCGCTGCACGAGCTGCCGCTGCAGGCGATGCAGGAGGTCGAGCCGAAGATCACGGCCGAGGTGCTCGGCGTGCTCTCGGTCGAAGCGTCCGTGAAGAGCCGCACCAGCTATGGCGGCACCGCGCCGAAGAACGTGGCGTCGCAAGCCAAGGCCTGGCTGAAGCGGCTGGAAAAACAGCGAAAGTAGGGCTGCTGTCCGAAATTTGACCGGTCCGGCGTGGCACTCCGGCACTCGTCAGGCGGGGGCAATCTCTGTATGGTGCCGCCCGCATGGGGATCTCACACGTGAATCGCAGCCGTCGTCCAACCTCCGCCGCCCGGGCCGTCCTCGTCCTCGGCGCCACAGCTCTTCTGCTGGCCGCCTGCGGCCGCAAGGGCCCGTTGGACCTGCCGGCGAACTCCCCGCCCGCTCCGCAGATGTCCGCCGCCCCAGCCGACACCGCCACCGACACTGCCAACAAACCCGGCCTGTTCAACTCCGGCTACGGCGCCGACGCCGCCCCCGCCGCCACCCGCGGCCAGAAGAAACCCTTCTTCCTGGATCCGCTGCTCGACAGCAAATAGGGTACGAACTCAGCTCGCTGAGCGGTTGGTGCCACCCTCCCCTGGAGGGGGAGGGTCGCCTCACGTTGAGCGAAGCGAAACGCGAGGCGGGGTGGGGTGATCTCTCCACGCACACCGCCGTCGCGGAGACATCACCCCACCCCGCTCGCCCGCTTCGCGTGCGATCGACCCTCCTCCTCCAGGGGAGGGTGGCAGCGTGAATTGACATTCCCGCTGGTTTCCCGGCAATTCGCCGCCACAATCCCCTCTCGCAGCCCCGCGCGCGGACCTGACCCATGAACCATTTCGACTACCGCGACGGCGTGCTGCACGCCGAGGCCGTCAATCTCACCTCACTCGCGGCCACCGTCGGGACCCCGTTCTACTGCTACTCCACCGCCACGCTTGAGCGGCACTACCGCGTGTTCGCGGACGCCTTCGCCGGCCAGGACGTCTTGATCTGCTACGCGATGAAGGCCAATTCCAACCAGTCGGTGCTGCGCACGCTCGCCAAGCTGGGCGCCGGCGCCGACGTCGTCTCCGGCGGCGAGCTGAAGCGCGCGCTGGCGGCCGGCATCCCCGCACGGAAGATCGTGTTCTCAGGCGTCGGCAAGACAGAGGCCGAGCTGCGCGCCGCGCTCGCGGCCGACATCCACTGCCTCAACATCGAGTCCGAGCCCGAGCTCGATCTGCTGGCGCGGCTCGCCCAGGAGACCGGCCACACCGCCCGCATCTCGGTGCGCGTCAACCCGGACGTCGATGCCGGCACGCACGCCAAGATCTCGACCGGCAAGTCGGAGAACAAGTTCGGCATTCCCTTGGAGCACGCCCGCAAGGTCTACGCCCGCGCGGCCAAGATGAAGGGCATCGCCGTCACCGGCGTCGACGTCCACATCGGCAGCCAGATCACCGATCTCGGCCCCATGGAGACCGCGTTCCGCATCCTCACCGAGTTCGTGCAGACCCTGCGCGCCGATGGCCACACCATCAGCCACGTCGATTTCGGCGGCGGCCTCGGCATCCCCTATCACCTCGACGGTGCGGTGCCGCCGGAGCCCGCCGCCTATGCCGCGATGGTCAAGCGCATCTCGCACAATCTCGGCTGCACCCTGATGTTCGAGCCCGGCCGCATGATCGTCGGCAATGCCGGCATCCTCGTCGCCAAGGTGATCTATGTGAAGCACGGCGAGGCCAAGAACTTCGTCATCATCGACGCCGCGATGAACGACCTGATCCGCCCGACGCTCTACGAGGCCCATCACGACATCCTGCCCGTGAAGCAGCCCGCGCCGAACGCGCCGGCGTTCGTGGCCGATGTCGTCGGGCCGGTCTGCGAAAGCGGCGACTACCTCGCCCTCGACCGCGCGCTGCCCGAACCTGCGCCCGGCGACCTCCTCGCCATCATGACCGCAGGCGCCTACGGCGCCGTGCAGGCCTGCACCTACAACACCCGCGCGCTGGTGCCCGAGGTGCTGGTGAAGGGGGATCAGGCCGCGGTGATCCGGCCGCGGATCGAGGTCGAGCAGCTGATCGCGATGGATACGCCGGCGCCGTGGTTGTGAGGGGATGCGTCGTAAGTTGGACAATCCGGATCGAACAATCCCGGTCTGATCTGACGTGAATGATGCTGGATGGCGCAAGCCTTCGCTTGATGCGCGCGTCAAGTCGCCACAGAGTACGACACGACCGTTTCCGATGTCCGCGTCGCATTGAATATGGACATGTAAGCCCCACTGTCATCGTCCGCGAAAGCGGACGATCCAGTACGCCGTGACGTCTCGGTTCAATATCCACTGCCGCGGAGTACTGGATGCCCCGCTTTCGCGGAGCATGACAGCGGTGGAGGCGGCGAGAGCGCGACCCACAAGCTTCCCGGCGGCCGCGCTGACCCCGCTGGCGCCGCTGCTCGCCGACCGGCCGATCGCGCCCGAGAACATCGTGATCGACGCCAAGACCGGCATCTCCGGCGCCGGCCGTGGCGGCGGCAGTGGCTTCGGCTACGCCGAGAGCAACGAGAACCTGATCCCCTACGGCCTGCTCAGGCACGTCCACATGCCCGAGATCGAAAGCACGATCGCGCGTATCAGCGGCGGCAGCGCCGCCGGGCTGGTATTCACGCCGCATCTGGTGCCGATGACCCGCGGCATCCTCGCCACCATCTACGCCCGCGGCCGCGCCACCACCGAGCAGTGTCTGAACGCCGCCCGCCGCTTCTACGAAGGCCGCGCCTTCGTCCGCGTCACCGACAAGCCGCCGCAGACCAAATGGGCCACCGGCTCCAACCTCGCCTTCGTCAGCTACGCCGCCGACCCCGAGCGCAACCTGGTAATCGCGATGGGCGTCGTCGACAATCTCGGCAAGGGCGCGGCGGGGCAGGCGGTGCAGAACGCGAATTTGATGTGCGGGCTGCCGGAGACTGCGGGGCTGGATGGGGCGCCGGTTTGGCCGTGAGGGTTTTGCCGAGTCTATCCTAGTCGTCACGGTGACGGATGTAGAGCATGGCAACGCCAAGAACTTCGTGAGCATCGATGTCGTGGCTGTGAGGGGCAGGGCTGTTCGCGGGCCGGCATCTCGTGAATTAATCACTCCCCAACCAAAGGCAGCGTCGTCTAAAACCAGCACTCCTGATAGACGCGGCAATAGGCTCCTGTGAACCTGTTCCGATGATTAAATCCATCGGTCTGTTCAAACCGCAGCATCCACGCGCCAACCAACGTCGCGAAAACGATCGCTCCTGCCAAAATTATCCGGCTGTCCATTTTGCACTCAGAGCAGTTGGGGACGTTATCAGATCCAGGGTAAAATACGGATAGCGTCTACGTTATTGAGTGCTGTCCCACTAGGACGCTCACCAACGGAATTTAGGGCACTCGCGCATAGGGCAGATACTCTGGCCTTCAGTCCAGACGAGCAATGATAGGCACTGCTGTTCGCAAAAGAACGTTCATTAAGGCGCCATCCTGGTCTTGGACTGGCCCTTGGACTCTAGAAAACGCGCTATGCAAAGTATATACTATAGATTAGTCGCCGGCTGGGCGCTCCCGGCTTGGTGACTTGGATCGCCATGGCTGCAACCACGGCGATCCAATCGCATACGATGCTTGAGGGAGCCGGATTCGGACCGACATCTCCAAGCCTTTAGGGGCGGGTGTCCTACCATTGGACGAGCCCCGAAAACTGAGCCGATTGAGGGCCACTACCTTTCCTCGTGAGGGAGCCGGGTAGTGGCCCTTTCCTATGTGGTCCTCGCCTCGCGCGCCGGTCGACAGTTAACGCCGAGGCTCCAGTCCTATCAGCATGTCACCCTCCGCAAACCATGAGTCGCATAATACACAGCGCGGCTCAACGGTCAATATCTTGTCAGAAGATATCTTCATCAAGACAGACTGACTAGCATCTTATCTCTACCAGACTTCCTATCTTGCCTCAGTTTGACTGGCTGTTATAAGAGGCGCTGAAAACCGAGGAGCGGCGAATGACGAACAGTGAGGACTTTGAAGACCGCGCGCGAAAGGAACGTAGCCCATCTTACCCGTTTATCTCTCTGCCTAAGGCCCTTGAGCGCGCTAAGGCGTTTGACGAGGCTCACCGCCGCAGCGCTGCGCGCTTGGCGACAGTCGCCGGAACGTGGGGGTATTCACCATCGAGTAGCGGGTTGCTTCAAACGGCCTCCGCTCTGAAAGCTTACGGCCTTTTGGAAGATAGTGGAAGGGGCGACGACCGGAAAGTGCAGCTTTCCGATCTTGCGCAGAGGATCCTTCACGATGCCCGCCCGGGGGCTCGCGAAGCGGCCATCAGGGAAGCCGCAATGCGCCCTCGATTATTCTCAGAATATGGGGAAAAATGGCTTCCTCAGCGTCCTAGCGACAGTCACTGCCTAAGCGAATTGCGGTTGGACAGAGGCTTTACCGAAGCTGCCGCGAGCTTGTTCTTGCGATCGTTTGACGAGACTGTCGCCTTCTCGGGTCTTAAAGAGATTGATAAGTCATCAAATGATCTTGACCAGGATGGGCAAGCAGTAGCGGTAAATCTGGGCCGATCGGCTCCCATGAGTACTCAACTATCTTCAGCGTCTGGCGTTGGATTGCGCGGTGCGAGAATGGGGACCTATCCCCATCAGACTGGATCAGGTGCGCAGGCCCAGGAGGCCGGGATTGCAATGCAGCCGCCGCGAGCCACGTTGCCTCTTCCTGAAGGAATGGCCGCGCTGGAAATTCCGCAGCGATTGTCCCGGAAGAGCTGGGAGGCGCTTAGGGCTTGGACCGACCTGATGGTCTCCTTGTCTGAGCCCATGCCAGATCACCTGCGTAGTCAAGCTGGCGATAGTTCAGGAGATCGGCATTCAGGGGGCGATGATGAGGATCGTGATTCTCGGGATTAGGATAAGCCCTCTCTTGGGAGCATTCCCCGGGCCAGTGCACTTCATGACGGCCAAGGCGGCGAGGCGGAGGACTTCAGTGCGCTGTCATGATGCGTGCGAATGATAGATCGCATGTTCATCGTGAATTTTGGCCGTTGTCACCGAAGGAGGCGCGTATACCTGCGCTGCTCGTACGGCTTATGCAGGGGGCGATCTGCATGAGCGAGTCGACTCCGACCCGTAATTGCAGGGGCACATCTAGGGTGATCATTTCGGGCGTTAGAGGTCTGAGATCGTCATGCCAGCCCAAGCTCTGCATAGAACTACGCTGGTGTTCCCAGCCGGACGAAAGATGGCCGGTTGCAGTTGCGTGACTCAGACATCTTAGGTATGGCTTCCATTAAGCGCCCCCTCGCATACCGCGCTGTCGTAACTGCGGCGTCTGACTCAACGGTTGATAATATGATCCGCGGCCCGAATCCTATGGGAACGGGCGAGAAGGAGGGGGCGCCCTTTCACCATGCCTATGTTACCCAAAGCACTCGGGTCGGCTAACGACTTCTATGCGTATCTCGGTGTAGGGGCAGGCGAGCGAAAATTCTTAGAAAATCACGCTTTTCATCGATACACGCAAATACAGGTTCCGAAGCGGCGCGGCGGAAATCGACTTTTGATGGTGCCGGAGCGAAGGCTAAAGTTTCTACAGCGCAAAACGCACCAACTCCTGCTTCAGCTTTACACTCCCCGTGCACCCGTGCATGGTTTCGTTAAACAAAGGGGCGCGATCACTAATGCCGGTGAACATCAGAGGCGACCGTACCTCCTCAATATTGACGTTCGCAACTTCTTCGGAGTGATCTCTCGGCGCCGAGTGCGCGGAATGCTAGCAAGCATGGGGCTTCCGGACGAGACTGCAGAAGCAATATGCTCGATCTGCGTCACAGCAAACCAACTCCCGCAGGGTGCTCCGACCTCTCCGATCCTTTCAAACTTAGTGGCCTATCGTCTCGACCGAGATCTTATGACGTTCGCGAAAGCGTATCGATTGAGATACACACGTTATGCGGACGACATCTCATTCTCAAGCTATGCACCTCCGCTGGCGCTCTTTAACGCCGGGTTACCTATCCCCGGCAGGGTGAAGCCAGATCAACTTTCGGTCGCACTTGCTGCAGCGTTTTCCTCCAACGGTTTCGAAGTTGCTGCTGACAAGGTGTGGTATGCCGGTCCAAAAACACGGAAGGAGGTTACGGGCCTCGTCGTAAACGAATTCACGAATGTAAGGCGCACGTTCATCCGCAACCTTCGCGCGGCTCTTTATAAGACAGAGAAATTGGGGCTTGCGGCGGCGCAATCCGATTATCAGAAGAAATACAAGACGCAATCGACCTTGGAGCAGATCCTTCGTGGACGACTGGAATGGGTCGCGCAAGTTCGAGGGCGTAGCTTCGGCCCCTATCGAACTCTCGCCAAGCGGTTCAATCAGCTGTTTCCTAATTCCCCAATTCCGATCTCTCCGACTTATGATGAAGTTGCAGAGCGTTCAGTTTGGGTGGTCGAGTTTTGGATCGACGAAGCAAGTAACGGGCAAGGAACTGCTTTCTTCCTTGAGAGTGTTGGATTAGTGACGGCTCATCACGTCCTAGAAAGTTTGCCTTCGGGTGCGACGGCGGACCTCTTTAGGCCAAGTAACGGCGGCAAGAAATTCAAAGCTTGGCCATCGAGCCGCAAATGTCCCTATCGCGACTTAATGATACTAGAACATGACGTGCCACCAAGCGAATACCTTAGTTTACCTGTGGTAACGTCCCCTGAACGACCGCATGATCATATCGCGGCGCTTGGGTTCCCTGCTTACGCTCCGGGAGATCAGCTTAGCAAGAGATCAGGTCAGATCCATGGAAGCGTCACGAGACATGCTGTGAAATTCGTGGAGGTCTCCGCAGTGCTGTCCGATGGTCTTAGCGGAGGGCCGATCGTAAATGATCTACATCAAGTGGTCGGTATTGCGCACAAGGGTGGAGGTTCGGAGCATAAGCAATTGGCTGTTGACGTTTCCGAGCTTCTCAAGCTCGCAACCGAATGACTATCGGTCTTGATGATTACACGGACTCAGCTCTTGTGATGCGTTCGCCGGGATGGCGCTGGCTAAGCTTTCCGTTTACGGTGATCTGCGTCGTGAATAGCTGAATTCACGGGAGCCTTCCGCGCGCTTACCCTATTCAGGCGCCATTCCAAAACTCCTCTTGCGCTTTATCCGAAATCATGCTCTATTCCCCGCATCCCGTCCCGCTGAGGGGGCGCTTCGCGGTCGTCACGGACGTCGGGTGCGGGATGCGGTGGGCGCATTGGGGCGCAGCGTGGGCTTGCTCGCGCGGACGAACGATCCCGATGCGACGATGAAGTCGCGTGGTTCTGGCATCGCGGTGCTGATGCCAAGTTGGCGGTGACGAATCGCCGGCGACGGGGGCAAGACAGCCGTTCCCCGGGAAGAGCGCGTATAAATCGTAACACCATCGCGCAGGGAAGGCCGGGTGATCTCGGCTGAGCCTGTGGTTCTGCCGCGTGCTTTTTGTTGCACGCGGACCATGGGCGCCGGCCGGCGCCCGGTCTTCCCTGCGCCCTCTGTTTTCGAGGGTGAGATGTTGGGCATCACTCGGGCGCTGATGGCGTCGCGGGAGCGATGGGGCTCGTCTTGCGCATGATGTCTCCGCGGAGTGTCTGATAATGTGCATCGTGATGTTCGCCACGGCGTCATTGCGAGCGGAGCGAAGCAATCCAGAGTCCCGCCCGCAGCCCTGGATTGCTTCGCTGCGCTCGCAATGACGGAGTTTGGGGCGGGCGGCGTGCGTCAGGCACCGCTGTCGTTGGGAAGACCCGCAGCTATTGTCATCCGGCTCCCCGTAGCTTTTCGGGAACCGGGCGGTCACACTCCCGTGTGAACCAGCCCGGACGGCGGGAAAGAACCTTGGGAACGGGTGCCTCACTGCAGCCTTTGTGCTAGGGTGAACATCCGGGCAACCTGGAGGGATTGTTGAGCGGTGTCACCCCCGAGCCGGCCGGGCCGGCAAGCACTCCCGATGGCGTTGCGCGGCTGAAGCTGGCGCAGGCGCTGAAGCGGGCGCGTTTCGCCATTGCCTGGGAGCGCGGCTGGCCGCATCTCGCGCGGCTGCTCACGGTCATCGGTCTGTTCCTGATTGTGTCCTGGGCCGGGCTCTGGTTGGGCCTGCCGTTCGCCGCGCGCATGATCGGGGTCGGGCTGTTTCTGCTGCTTCTGCTCGGCGCCGCCGTGCCGATGCTTCGATATCGCTGGCCGAGCCGCGAGGAAGGCCTGGCGCGGCTCGATCGGGGGTCGGGCATCGCCCATCGCCCCGCCACTGCGCTCACCGATACACTCTCCACCCAGGATCCGCTGGCGCGCGCGCTGTGGCAGGCGCAGCGCGAGCGCACTTTGGCCTCGATCAAGCGCATCCGCGCCGGCACGCCGCGACCGCGGCTGTCGCTGCATGACCCCTGGGCGGTGCGCGCGCTGGTCGTCGTGCTGCTGGTTGCGACCTACGTCGCAGCCGGTGACGAGCGGCCGATGCGGGTGGCCTCGGCGTTCGACTGGAACGGCGTGCTGACGCCGGTCACGGTCCGGGTCGACGCCTGGGTCAAGCCGCCGCTCTACACCGCGAAGCCGCCGATCATCCTCTCCGCCGCCAACAAGGAAGGCGCGGTGCCGGCGAGCGGCCCGATCGTGGTGCCCGCGGGCTCGACGCTGATCGTGCGCTCCAGCGGCGGCAATCTCGACGTCGTCACGTCAGGCGGCGTCGGCGAGGCGGCGCCGAGCGAGGTTGCGGCCGGCGACGCGGCGCCGAAGGGCACCACCGAGAAGCACTACACGATCAAGACCGACGGCACCGTCCACGTGCGCGCGCCATCGGGGCAGCCGCAATGGGTTTTCGCGGCGACGCCGGACAAGCCGCCAATCATCAGCATGGCCAAAGACCCCGAGCGGCAGGCGCGCGGCTCGCTGAAACTGTCCTACAAGCTCGAGGATGACTACGGCGTCACCGAAGCCCGCGCCAAGGTCGCCGCGCGCGCTGCGGAGACCAAGGCGGAGGACGCGCCGGTCGCGCGGCCGCTGTTCCAGCCGCCGGAGTTTGCGCTGGTGCTGCCGAACGCACGCACCCGCAACGGCGTCGGCCAGACCGTCAAGGATCTGAGCGAAGACCCCTACGCCGGCGCCGACGTGACGCTCACGCTGACGGCGAAGGACGAAGCCGGCAATGAAGGCACCAGCGAGCCGTTCGAGACCAGGCTGCCGGAGCGGCTGTTCACCAAGCCCTTGGCGCGGGCGCTGATCGAGCAGCGCCGCCTGCTGGCGCTCGACGGCAACCGCAATGCCGACGTGTTCACGGCGCTCGACGCGCTGGCGATCGCGCCGGAGCTGTTCACGCCGGAGCCCGGCCAGTATCTCGGCCTGCATGCGGTGACGCGGCAGCTCGAGATGGCGCGCACCGACGACGCGCTGCGCGAGGTCGTCGCCAGCCTGTGGGCGCTCGCGGTCACCATCGAGGACGGCAACATCTCCGACGTCGACAAGGCGCTGCGCGCGGCGCAGGACGCGCTCAAGCAGGCGCTGGAGCGCGGCGCGACCGACGAGGAGATCAAGAAGCTCGCCGAGGATCTGCGCAAGGCGATGGACAACTACATGCGCCAGCTCGCCGAGCAGCTGCGCAACAACCCGCAGATGGCGCAGCGGCCGCTCGACCAGAACACCAAGATCCTGCGCCAGCAGGACCTGCAGAACATGATCGACCGCATGGAGCGGCTGTCGCGCCAGGGCGACAAGGAGGGCGCGCGCGAGCTGCTCGAACAGCTGCAGCAGATGCTGGAGAACCTGCAGATGGCGCAGCCCAACCAGGGCGGCGACCAGGACATGGAGCAGGCGCTCAACGAGCTCGGCGACATGATCCGCAAGCAGCAGCAGCTCCGCGACAAGACCTTCAAGCAGGGCCAGGACTCGCGGCGCGACCGCAATCGCGGCAAGCAGGGGCAGCAGGGCGACCAGGACCAGAGCATGGGCGACCTGCAGCAGGATCAGCAGGCGCTGCGCGACCGGCTCAAGCAGCTGCAGGATCAGCTCGCCAAGCGCGGCATGGGCCAGAAGGGCGAAAAGGGACAGAAGGGTCAGAAAGGCCAGAAGGGTCAGCAAGGCGAGCAGGGGGACCAAGGCGACCAGGGCGATTCCGGCGACGGTCTCGACGAGGCCGATGGCGCGATGGGCGATGCCGGCAGCCAGCTCGGCGACAACAATGCCGAGGGCGCGGTGGAGTCGCAGGGCAAGGCGCTGGATGCGCTGCGCAAGGGCGCGCAGAGTCTTGCGGACGCGATGCAGCAGGGCGATGGCGACCAGCCGGGCGATGGTCCCGGCCAGCGCGCCGGCCGCCAGCAGGGCGCCCAGCAGACCGATCCGCTCGGACGTCCGATGCATCCCGGCCGCGACATCGACGATTTCTCGCAGAAGATCCCCGGTGAGATCGACGTGCAGCGCGTCCGCCGCATCCTCGAGGAGCTGCGCCGCCGCCTCGGCGATCAGTCGCGGCCGCAGGTCGAGCTCGACTACATCGAGCGGCTGTTGAAGGACTACTGAGGACGGTCAGTAGCGCTTCTCGGACAGGATGCGCGCCGCGTGCTGCAGCTTCTCGACCGAGCGCTCGGTGTCGGTGAGCGCGCAGCAGCTGACGAGCGTGTCGATGATCGCCAGCTGCGCGACGCGGCTGCTCATCGCCTCCGGCCGGTAGCGCGTCTCGTTCGCGACCGTGTACAGCAGCACCTCGCAATGCGCCGCGAGCGGCGACTTGCCGAGCCGGGTGATGCCGATGGTGCGCGCGCCGGCCGCCTGCGCCAGCCGCGTCGCCAGCACCGTCTCGACCGTGCTGCCCGAATGCGACACGGTGACGGTCGCGACCTCGGGCCCGGTCATGCCGGCGCTGACCGCCTGCACATGCGAGTCCACGATCGCATTGGCCGCAAGCCCCAGCTGCAGCAGCCGGTACGACAGGTCCTGCGCCACCGGCGCCGAACTGCCGATGCCGTAGATCTCGACCCGCCGCGCCTCGCGCAGCAGCTTCCCCGCCTGCGCCAGCGCGTCCATCGACAACAGCCGCCGCGTCTCCTGCAGCGAGGCGGCATGCGCCGCGAAGATGTGGTCGGTGACCGTCGCCGGGTCATCACCCCGATGCAGGTCCTCCTGGATCAGCCTGACAGGCTCGATCAGGTCCCGCGCCAGCATGATCTTGAGCTCCTGGAAGCCGCGCACGCCCACCCGCCGACAGAACGACACGATCGTCCCCTCGCTGACCCCGCAGGCCTCCGCGACCTCGGTGATCGACATGTGGATGAACGGCTCCGGCCGCGCGACCACCAGCTCCGCAATCTGCCGCGCCTTTGGCGGCAGCTCGTTCTGCAACTCGCGCACGCGGGCCAGGATGCCGTTCACGGCCGGTCCAGAACTCAAGGTCGATCCCGTCACGCTGCACCCCCCGCCGGGTACTGAGAAAATCTCATTCAGACTCATTTCATAAATAAAAAATTCACAGCGACGTCAAGTCGCGCTGCTACCCCAGGGACGTTCGGAGGAGCAGGTCGGGCTCGCCCCGCCAACCCTGAATCCGTTCTCTGGGATTTCAAAAGGTCGTATCAGCATGACAACACGTCGCGATTTTCTGGCAGGCGCCACGGCGGCGACTGCCTTTGCCAGCATCCGCCAGGCACTGGCCATTCCGGCGCGACGCCGGACCGGCACCATTCAGGACGTCAAGCACATCGTCATCCTGATGCAGGAGAACCGCTCGTTCGATCATTATTTCGGCACGCTGCGCGGCGTCCGCGGCTTCGGCGACCGCTTCCCGATCCCGCTCGAAAGCGGCAAGCCGGTCTGGTTCCAGTCCGACGGCACCCGCGAGATCCCGCCCTATCACCGGGACTCCACGACTTCGAACGCGCTGGTCGGCTACGGCACGCCGCATTCGTTCGGCGACAGCCAGGCGGCCTGGAATCAGGGCAAGATGGGCTATTGGGCGAAGTACAAGACACCCTATGCGATGGGCTATTTCGGCCGCGACGACATCCCGTTCCAGTTCGCCCTCGCCGAGGCGTTCACGCTGTGCGACGCCTACCACGCCTCGATTACGACGGGTACAGATCCGAACCGGATCGTGTTCTGGTCCGGCTCCAACTTCAATCCCGCGCTGCGCGCGCAGGGCATCAACTCGACGACCAACGATTCCGAGCCCAACAATTTGCGCTGCTGGCCGAACCCGCACAATTGGGTGGCCGGTCAGCCCCAGCCCCAGGCCAACTACAAATATGTCGGCAGTGACTTCAACTGGGACACGCTGCCTGATCTCCTGAACAAGGCCGGCGTCAGCTGGCACATCTATCAGGACATGAACGACAACTGGACCGGCGCGATGCACGGCTGTCTGGCATTCTCCAGCTTCCGTCACGCGCAGCCCGGCGATGCGAACTACGTGCACGGCCTGACCGGCGGCCCGGACTATCTCGACCGGCTGAAGGCCGACGTGATGGCCGGCACCTTGCCGCAGGTGTCGTGGATCCTGCCGACCCAGGCCAACTCCGAGCATCCCGGCGGCGGCAGTCCGACCCGCGCCGGCAATTTCACCGATCAGGTGCTGGAAGCGCTGACCGCCAATCCGGAGGTCTGGAGTCAGACTGTCTTCTTCCTGACCTTCGACGAGAATGACGGCTTCTTCGATCATCTGCCGGCGCCAGCCGTGCCGTCCTACGACGCCAACGGCAAGCTGATGGGCAAGGCGACCTTGCCGCTCGACGGCGAGTATTTCTCCAACACCGTCGGCAATGTGCTCACCGCTGCGGATACGATCAGCGGCAATGTCCGCCCGTGGGGCCTGTCCGCGCGCGTACCGATGTACGTCGTTTCGCCGTGGAGCAAGGGCGGCTGGATCAACTCGCAGGTGTTCGATCACACCTCGATCGGCCGCTTCCTCGAAAAGCGTTTCGCCATCAAGGTCGATGCCATCAGCCCCTGGCACCGCGCCGTGTCCGGCGATCTCACCTCGGCATTCGACTTCGCCAGCCCGAACGATCCGCGTTTCCCGGAACTGCCCGACCAGAGCAACTGGCAGGCGTCCGACGCGCATCAGAAGACGCTGCCCGCGCCGGTCGCGCCCGCGACGCCGCAGCCGCTGTTCCAGGAAACCGGCGCGCGCTATTCGCGCCCGCTGCCCTATATCCTGCACGCCACCGCGAAGGTCGACGCTACCGCGGGCAAGGTGAAGCTGCTGTTCGCCAACACCGGCTTTGCCGGGGCCGTGTTCCACGTCTACGACAAGCTGCACCTCGATCTCATTCCGCGCCGCTACACCGTCGAGGCCGGCAAGATGATCGACGACGAATGGAGCGTCGGCACTGACGGCCTCTATGATCTCTGGGTGCTCGGCCCGAACGGTTTCCACCGCCACTTCAAGGGTGACCTCGACAAGATCAGGACGCCGAATGCCGCCAACCCCGAGATCTTCGTCGGCTACAATATCTTCGAGGGCGGCCTGCACATGCAGCTGCGCAATGACGGCCATGCCCGCGTGACCTTCACGGTGAAGTCCAACGAGATCTATGGGCCGCTGCAGGCCGTCACCGCCTCGGTCTCGGCCGCGCTGGAGCCGCAGTGCCCCGGCTTCGGTCCGCTGCCCGGCTTCCATCACGTGGGCTTCGGCGCGGTGCCGGGCTTCCGGTCGGCTCCCGACTTCGACGCTCCGGGCTTCGGCTTCGGCGCGCCGAGCTTCTTTCCCGGACCGAGTCATGGCGGTCCCTCGACGTCATGGACCGTCAAGGTGTCGTCGCCCGGCCGTCACGGGGAGCTCTATTGGCAGCTGCGCAAGTCGGGCCTTTGGTACGACTTCGTCGTCACCAGCGACACCGACGACAGCTTCTACCGGCGCGTCGCCGGCCACGTCGAGACCGGCCGTCCCTCGTTCAGCGATCCCGGCATGGCGCTGGCCGACCGCTTCTGATCATTGCATCTCATACGAGGTTCGCGGAGGGCGCCCATGGGCGCCCTTTCGCTTTGCGTCAGCCGCTGCCGAGATCGTGGATCACCGGCGACAGGGTCCCTGAGGAGATGTCGAGCGTCGCCAGCGTGATCGGCAGCTTGAAACGCCGTGGCCCGGCGCTGCCCGGATTCAGGTAGAGCACGCCGTCGACCGTTTCGACCCGCGCCCGATGCGAGTGGCCCGAGATCACGACGTCGATGCCAGCCTTTGCAGGATCGATTGTCAGGTCGTGGACATCGTGCACGAGGAAGAACGTCCGGCCCTCGAGATGCACGGTGTCGGTCTCGGGATAGGCCTTCGCCCAGTCCGCCGTGTCGATGTTGCCGCGGATCGCGGTGATCGGAGCGATCAAGCGAAGCTGCTCCACGATCTCAGGCCGGCCGATATCGCCGGCGTGAAGGATGTGATCGACGCCGGTCAGAGACCTCACCGCCTCGGGTCGCAGCAGGCCGTGCGTATCGGAAATGATTCCAAGTCTGAGCATCGTTCCTTGCCGGCGTGCGACCTCAGGCGATCTTGAGAATCTCCAGCTCCTGGCCGGACGCCTCCACGACGTCGCCGGCCGACTTGCCCAGCAGCAGGCGAGCGACCGGTGAGACGTAGGAGATCATGCCCTGCTTGGGATCGGCCTGGTCCTCGCCGACGATGGTGTAGGTCTGGACGCGGCCGTCGCCGCGCTTGAATGTCACCGTGCTGCCGAACGCGATCTGGTCGGTCGATGCCGGCGCCGGCATCACCTGTGCGGTCCGCACCCGCGCTGCATAGTAGCGCGCGTCGCGCAGCGGCAGCGCCGATTCCCGCCTGCGCTCGTTGACGTCCTCGATGGTCTGCGCCGCTTCATAAGCTGCCTGCGCCTCGTGCAGCAGCTCTTCGAGCGCCTTGAGTCCGGTCGCGGTCACGAGATTCGGATGCGGCGAGACCGGCCGGTCTGGCAGCTGCGTCTCGGCCGCCGTTTCGGCGCTCTCTTCCTTGGTGAATGCGACGCTCACGCGGGACTCCTGCAAAGGGCCGCGAGATGTCGCGGCCCTCAGAGAGAGATCATGCTGGCTGCGCGGATTTCAAGCCGCGGGCGCTTGGCGCATGAGCGCGCTTGACAGCGGCGACTCCGCGCGTTCTAATATACGAACTATAGTTCGCAATCCGAACCTTAGCAAATCAAAATGCCCGCCGTCAACACGGGCGCCAAGCAGGAAACGTCGGAGCTCCCTAGTGGACGAGGACAGCAAGGCTGGCAAAAGCGTCGTGCAGTCGCTAGCCAAAGGCTTTCAGGTGCTGAATGCCTTCACCAGCGAAGAGCCGGAGCTGGTGCTCGCCGACGTCGCGCGCCGCGCCGCGCTCGACAAGGGCACCACCTTCAGGCTGCTCAACACGCTGCTGATGCTCGGCTACGTCGAGAAGGTCGGCGACACTAGGCGCTTTCGCCTCACACTCAAATGCCTCGACCTCGGCTTCAACGCGATCGCGCGCTCCGAGCTGCGCACCCAGGCGCGCCCGATCCTGCGCAGCCTTGTCGGCGAGATGAACGAGGCCGCCTCGCTCGCCGTGCTCGACGGCAGCGACATCGTCTATGTCGAGCGCATCCAGGCCGGCCTCGTCCGGCTCGGCGTCGACGTCCGCATCGGCAGCCGCGCGCCGGTCTATTCCACCGCCGTCGGCCAGGCGCTGCTCGCGCTGCTTCCGGTCGAGACGCAGATCGAGGTGCTCGAAGCGCAGCCGCGCATCAAGCGCACGGAGACCACGATCACCGATCTCGACGCGCTGTTGCAGCGCCTGCGCCAGGTGAAGGCCGCCGGCTACGCGCTGTCCAATCAGGAGAATGCGCCGGGGCTGTGCGTGCTCGCCGCGCCAGTGGTCGATCGCGACGGCGTGCCGCTCGCGGCCATCAGCGTTGCCGCGCCGACCATGCGCATCTCGGCCGAAGCGTTCGAGCGCATGGGCGTGGCCCCACTGCTCCGAGCCGCGGCGCAATTGTCGCGTGCGCTCGAAGCCATGGGCGGCGCCACCGCCACCGTTTCCAACCGATGACATCCGAACTCACCAGGAGCCCGACATGAGCGTCATGACCAACTTCAAGGGGATCATCCCGGCGATCGCCGTCCCCTTCAATGCCGACCACTCGATCGACGAGGCCGAGCTGTCGCGCTATGCGGCCTGGCTCGGCAAGCGCCGCGGCATCGTCGGCATCATGACCAACGGCCACACGGGCGAAGTGTTCAGCCTCACGGCGAAGGAGCGCGCGGAAGTGACGCGCATCGTCGCCAAGGCGCTCAGCGGCATCTGCCCGACCATCTCCTCGGTGGTCTGCGAGGGCATCAAGGACGGCATCGAGCACGCGCTGATGGCCAAGGAGGCCGGCGCCACCGCGCTCGACATCATGCCGCCGCATCACTGGCTGCGCTTCGGCTTCAAGCGCGAGCACTGCCTGGACTATTTCAGCGCTATCGGTGAAGCCACGAAGCTGCCGCTGATCGTGCACGTCTATCCGGCCTGGACCCGCGCCTCGTTCTCGTCCGAGCTGCTCGCAGAGCTCGCCCGTCTCGATCACGTCCAGGCGTTCAAGATCGGCACCCGCGAGATGAACAAGTACGCCCGCGACATCAAGGCGATCCGCGCGGCGGCGCCGCACAAGGCGCTGTTGACCTGCCACGACGAATATCTGCTGGCATCGATGGTGCAGGGCGTCGATGGCGCGCTGGTCGGCTTCGCTTCGCTGATCCCGGACCTGATCCACGACCTGTTCGCAGCGGTCACCGCCGGCGATCTCAAGCTTGCGATGAAGCTGCAAAGCATGATCGATCCGCTCAAGGACGCCGTGTACGGCGGCGGCGAGCCGACCGGCGAGGCGCATGGCCGCATGAAGGCGGCGATGCAGGTCGCCGGCGTGATCCGCGATGCCACCGTGCGGCCGCCGACGCATGCGCCGAGTGCCGAGGAGATGGCCGCGATCCGTGCCGCGGTCGCCGCGGCCGGATTGACGGTGCAGGCCGCGGCCTGAGCTTTCAACAAACAGACGGCCGGGCCTGGCCCGGCCGTCACCGGCAACAACCAATAATATTCCGGGTGGACGCTCATGCTGATGATGGATGTCGACAATGCACCCCGGCGCGCCACGGCTGCGCCGGACGGCGTGCTGATTGCGATCGACCAGCTGTCCAAGACCTATGTCTCGGCCTCGGGCGCTGCGGTGCATGCGCTGAGCCGGATTTCGCTCGACATCAAGCCGGGCGAGTTCGTCTGCGTCGTCGGTCCCTCCGGCTGCGGCAAGAGCACCCTGCTGCGTCTGCTCGCGGGCCTCGACGGCTACAGCGACGGCCGCCTGCTGCTCGACGGCGAGAAGGTCGAAGGTCCCTCGCGCAAGGTCGGCGTCGTGTTCCAGGCAGCCAACCTGCTGCCGTGGATGACGGTGCGCGACAATGTCGGGCTGCCGCTGCGCGTCGGCGGCAAGCACGCGCCGGCAGGTGACCGCATCGACCGCCTGCTCGCCGTCACCGGCCTTGCCGATTTCGGCGACAAATATCCCTACGAGTTGTCCGGCGGCATGCAGCAGCGTGCCGGCATCTGCCGTGCGCTGGCGCGCGATCCCGAGATCCTTTTGATGGACGAGCCGTTCGGCGCGCTCGACGCGCTGACGCGCGAGCGCCTGAATCTCGAGCTGCAGCGGATCTGGCAGGAGAACCGCAAGACCATCCTGCTGATCACCCACTCGATCTCCGAAGCTATCTTCCTCGCCGACCGCGTCATCGTGATGTCGGCGCGTCCCGGGCGCATTCTCGCTGATCTCCACGTGCCGATCCCGCGGCCGCGGACCTTCGACGACATCGTGCTGCATCCGGACTACGCGCGGCTCGCCAAGGAAGTCCGCGGGCTGCTGAATGCCCAGGAGCACGGCCATGACTGATCTCGCCAACGTCGCCGTTTCAGCCATGTCTCAGAAGCCGGCAAGTCCGCGCCGCCGCGTCAGCCTGGGATCGCCGATCGCCTGGATCGGTCTCGCCGTGCTGATCCTGAGCTGGATCGCCGCAGTCAACCTGCTGAACATTCCATCCTACATCCTGCCCAAGCCCGAAGCCGTGGTTCGCGCGCTGTGGTCGGGGCTCGCGGTCAGTCCGGCCAGCCCGCTCGGCTACTACCTGCCGCTGTGGAGCACGCTCAGCAATGCCGCCGTCGGCTGCGCCATTGGTGTTGGCCTCGGCCTCGTCATCGGCTCGCTGATGGCCGAGGTGGAAGCCATCGAGCGTCTCGTGATGCCGTATGCGTTCGCGCTGCAGAGCCTGCCGAAGGTGGCGATCGCACCGCTGATCGTGATCTGGTTCGGCTTCGGCGACGGCTCCAAGATCGCGATCTCGGCGCTGCTGTCGTTCTTCCCGGTGCTCATCAACAGCTTCACGGGCTTGCGCGCCGTGGAGCCGGAGCGCATCGACCTGATGCGCTCGCTGTCGGCGTCGCGGCTCGAGACCTATCGCATCGTCAAGCTGCCCAACGCGGCGCCCTTCATCTTCGCCGGCCTTGATATGGCGGTGGTGTACGCGCTGCTGGGCGCCATCGTCGCCGAATTCCTCGGCGCGCAGCGCGGCATGGGCGTCGTCATCACCCAGGCCCAGGCCGTCTCCGATGTCGCCGGGGTGTTCGCCGCGCTGATCATTCTCGGCGTGCTCGGCATCGTGCTGCACGGGATCGTGCGCTGGTGCGAGGCCAAGGTCGTGCACTGGGGCGCCAACCGCAAGAAATAAGACAACAGGGAGGAATGGGAGATGGTTTCGCGCAGGTCATTCCTGAAGGGCAGCGCCGGCGCGGCGCTGCTGATGAGCGCCGCGCCGGCCAGGCTGATGGCGGCGGAGGCGCGCAAGATCCGCTTCGGCGTCGGGCTCAAGGCGCTCAACGCCACCGTCATCAATTGCGTGATCGGCGAGGCGCTCGGCTACAACGCGCAGGAAGGTTTTTCGCTCGACGTCCAGGCGCTCGGCACCAACGCCAACGTCCAGGTCGCGACCGATCGCGGCTCGGTGGCGATCGGCGTCGGCGTGCCCTCGACGGCGCTGCCGCTGCTCGCCAAGGGCGAATGGGGCGGCGCCAAAATGTTCTATCAGTACACCTACCCGTACAAGTGGGACATCGCCGTCCCGCCCGGCTCCGCGCTCAAGAGCTACACCGATCTGAAGGGCAAGAAGATCGGGGTCTCCGATTTCGGCGCCACAGAGTACCCGGTCACCAAGAACGTGCTGAAGGCGCTCGGCCTCGATCCGGACAAGGACGTGAGCTGGGTCGCGGTCGGCAACGGCACGCCGGCCGGCGTCGCTCTGCAGCGCGGCGTGATCGATGCGCTCGCCTATTTCGATACGGGCTTTGGCCAGATCGAGGCTGCCGGCATCGAGCTGAGCTATCTGCCGCGGCCGACCACGATCCCGATGGTCGGCGGCCAGTTCCTGATGGCGATGCCGGCGACGTTCGAGAAGGACAGGGATCTCCTGATCGGATTCGGCCGCTCGGTGTGCAAGGCCTCGCAGTTCCTGCTCGCCAATCCTGCTGCCGGTGCCAAGGCCTTCCTCAAGCTCTATCCAGAGACCGCGCCGCGCGGCGCCAGCGAGGACGAGGCGGTCAAGGCTGTCCTGCAATCGATCAGTCGCCGTATCAAGCTGTATGCGCCGCCTTATGCCAATACGAAGATGGGCGCGATCAACGAGCAGGAGTTTCGCACCGAGGCCGCGATGAACGGGCTGGACCTCAAGGACTATGCTGCGCTCTACACCAACGAGCTGATCGACAAGATCAACAACTTCGATGCGGTGAAGGTCAAGGCCGAGGCGGCTGCGTACAAGGGATGAGCAACCAGGATCACGACAGCAGATCCGGTCTCCGCCACGCGGTGGTGACCGGAACGAGCTCGGGCATCGGCCACGCCATCGCCGATCGCCTGCTGGCTGGCGGCTGGCACGTGACCGGTATCGACCGAGCGCCGTCGGCGTTGACCCATGCGGGCTTCGAGGGTCTGCAGGCCGATCTGTCTGAACCGCATGCGCTGGTCGCACGCCTGGCAGAGATCGAGCGTGTGACGGCGCTCGTCCACGCCGCCGGCTACATGCGCGTCGGCCGGCTCGGCGAGCTCGCGCCCGACAATGGCGAGGGCATGTGGCGCGTCCATGTCGGCGCCGCCGAAGCGCTCGCCAATGCGCTGGCGCCTGATATGACCGAGGGCGGGCGCATCGTCCTGATCGGCAGCCGCACCGCCAATGGCGCGGCCGGCCGCAGCCAATATGCAGCGACGAAGGCCGCGCTCACCGGACTAGCGCGGTCCTGGGCGATCGAGCTGGCGCCGCGCCGCATCACCGTCAACGTCATTGCGCCGGCCGCCACCGACACGCCGTTCCTGCGCGATCCGAGCCGCGCCGACACCGCGCCGGTGCTGCCGCCGATGGGCCGCTTCGTCGATCCCACTGAAGTCGCCGCGCTCACCGCCTTCCTGCTGTCGCCCGAGGCGGCCGCCATCACCGGACAGACCATCACCATCTGCGCAGGCGCCTCGCTCTGAAGCGGCGCGTGCGACCACGACCAGGAGAACACCAATGACCGTCCGTATCGTCGACGTCCGCGAGGTGACGAAGCCGATCTCGTCGCCGATCCGCAACGCCTATATCGACTTCACCAAGATGACGTCGAGCCTCGTCGCGGTCATCACCAATGTCGAGCGCCAGGGGCGTCCCGTCGTCGGCTACGGCTTCAACTCCAACGGCCGCTACGGCCAGGGCGGGCTGATCCGCGAGCGCTTTCGCGCACGCCTGCTCGAGGCAGACCCGGCGTCGCTGCTGGATGCCACCAAGGACAACATCGATCCCGACAAGGCCTGGGCGGCGATGATGAGCAACGAGAAGCCGGGCGGCCACGGCGAGCGCTCGGTCGCGGTCGGCACGCTCGACATGGCGATCTGGGACGCGGTCGCGAAGATTGCCGACAAGCCGTTGTTTCGCCTGCTCGCCGAGCGCCACGACCGCAAGGCCGATCCGCGCGTGTTCGTCTACGCCGCCGGCGGCTACTACTATCCCGGCAAGGATCTCTCGGCGCTGCGCCGGGAGATGCGCGGCTATCTCGAGCGCGGCTACAATGTCGTCAAGATGAAGATCGGCGGCGCGCCGGTCGACGAGGATCGCCAGCGCATCGAAGCGGTGCTCGCCGAGATCGGCCCGAACAACCAGCTCGCCGTCGACGCCAATGGCCGTTTCGACCTGGAGACCGCGATCGCCTACGCCAAGATGCTGCGCGACTATCCGCTGTTCTGGTACGAGGAAGCCGGCGATCCGCTCGACTATCACCTGCAGGCAACGCTCGCCGACTACTATCCCGGCCCGATGGCCACCGGCGAGAACCTGTTCAGCCATCAGGACGCCCGCAACCTGATCCGCTACGGCGGCATGCGCCCGGACCGCGACTGGCTGCAGTTCGACTGCGCGCTGTCCTACGGCCTGTGCGAGTATCTGCGCACGCTCGATGTGCTGAAGACCTACGGCTGGTCGCCGTCCCGCTGCATCCCGCATGGCGGCCACCAGATGTCGCTTAACATCGCCGCCGGCCTTGGCCTCGGCGGCAATGAGAGCTACCCCGATCTGTTCCAGCCCTATGGCGGCTTTCCCGATGGCGTCAAGGTCATCGACGGCCACATCACCATGCCCGATCTTCCCGGCATCGGCTTCGAAGGCAAGTCGGATCTTTATGCGGAGATGCGTGCGCTGAGCGCGTGAGCGCGCATCAAAGGGCCGAACTGCAAATTGTTTCACCGTCATGCCCGGGCTTGTCCCGCCTGCGCGGCTGAAGCCGCTTCGGCGCGGCGAAGGCCCGGGCATCCACGTGGCTCTCGAAATGCCGAACGACGTGGATGGCCGGGACAAGCCCGGCCATGACGGCATCACCAAGGGCGATCGCGCAGGTCCGAGGAGCCGCTCGTCAATCCTCCAGCAAATTCTCCCGCAACGTCGCGCCCGTATACTGCGTCCTGAACCTGCCGCGGCGCTGCAGCTCGGGGACGACGAGATCGGCGAACTCCTCGAAACAGCCCGGTGTGTAGGTCGCAGCGAGCATGAAGCCGTCGGCACCGCCGTCGTCCATGTAGTGCTCCATCTGGTCGGCGATGTCCTTGGCGGTGCCGACCGCGACCGGCATGCCCATGCCCTGCGCGTAGATCATCGCGGCCTCCTTCACCGTGACCGGCGCGCCGCCCTTGGCATAGATGATCGATTCGAACAGGCCCTGGATACCCGGCACCTCGATGTTCTGCACGATCGCATCGCCATCGAATTTGGAGAAGTCGAGCCCGAAATGGCCGGACATCCAGGCCAGCGCGCCCTCCGGCGGAATGCATTCCTTGATCCGCGCATATTTCTCCTGCGCTTCGGCGCGCGTCTCGGCGACCACGGTCTGCAGGCCATAGATCAGTTTCACCGAGCCCGGCTTGCGGTCGAACTTGCCGGCGAGCCGCTCGTTCAGATCGCTGGCATATTGCTTCATGCGGTCGACGTTGGGATGCACGGCAAAGATCGCCTCGGCATGCTTGGCGGCGAAGTCGCGGCCCTGGTTGGACGAGCCGGCCTGCCACAGCACCGGGCGTCCCTGCGGCGACGGCGCGCAGAAGTGCCGGCCGTGGCACTTGTAGTATTTGCCCTCGTGATGGACGACCTTGATCTTGGCGGGATCGGCATAGATGCCCGAAACCTTGTCGGCGATGATCGCGTCCGGCTCCCAGGAATCCCACAGCTGATAGCAGACCTCCATGTACTCCTCGAGCCGGTCGTAGCGGCCGCTGCGCTCGGTCATGGTGTGGCCATAAGCGTCCCACTCGCTCTTGGAGTAGGACGACACGATGTTCCAGGCGACGCGTCCGCCCGAGAGATGATCGAGGCTCGAGAGCCTGCGACACATCGAATAGGGATGCTCGAACGCCGTCGACAGGGTGACGCCGACGCCGAGATGCCTGGTGGCGGCGGTGATGATCGGCACGATGGTCGAGGGCTCGTGGGTCGGGCACTGCACCGCCCATTTCACGATCGCGTCGGAGCTGTCCTCATGGGTGTTGTAGGGCGCGAGCTCGTCGGCGATGAACATGGCGTCGAACATCCCGCGTTCCATGGTGCGCGCCATGTGCTGCCAGTATTCCGGCCGGGCGAAATCCCAGCCGATCTTGTCCTTGACGTGGCGCCACATGCCGGTGGCGTGGCTGTTGACGCCGTGCTGGATGAATCCCAGAAGATGCGCCTTCTTCTTCGTGGTGGTCGTCATGCAATGCTCTCCTTGCGTCCGGAACTCATCCAGTCGGTCATGAACTTCGGTCTTAGTGATCAGGCGCCCTTCTGCTCGACGAAGAACGCGAGTCCGCATCCCGCCGCCGTCACCAGCGCGAGCAGCGGGCCGGCATAGATCATCGCCGGGCTGAAGCCGGCGCCGGCGATGATGACCGCCGAGGCGATCACCGACAGCGCAGCGAGGCTGCCGTATTGGTAGTCGGGAACATCGGTCGGCTCCGGCGCACCGCTGCGATATTCGGCGATGGCGTTCTGCAGGCCGCGCCAGAATCCGGCGAGGAAGAACAGGGTGACGAGAATGCCGACGATGGTGATCAGGACGTACATGGCTGGCTCCTTTGGGATATCGAGGGGGAGGGCGCGCCGAGGATTCGGCGCGTCCCGCGTAACTATTCGGCCGGCGCCGAGACTTCGTCACCGACGCGCCGCAGGCCGGCGAGGTCGAAGTCCTTGCCGCCGATCAGGCCCGCGATGACGACGGTGAGGCCGCTGATGGCCAGGATCGACAGCGTCCCTATCAGCTCGCCCGCCGTCGCATAGATCGGCATGCCCACGGCGATGGCCAGCGCAATGCCGCCGACGAAGCCGACCATGTTGGTCTTCGGCCACAGGATAGACAGCACCAGCGGCAGCAGGATCGAGGTCTTCAGCGCATAGGTCGTCAGCACCAAGGTCGTGAAGTCGAGGCCCGACAGCACGATCAGCGTGGCCACGATGCCGCCGAGCAGCACCGAGAGCTTGGTGATCACGAACAGGTTGCTCTCGGAGGTCTGCGGGAAGTATCGCTTGACGATGTCGACGGCGACGACGGAGGACAGTGCAGCGCTGGCGCCGTCGATGGTCGAGTAGCAGGCGGCGAGGATGACGAGCACGTAGAGCAGGACAAGCGTCAGTCCGAGGCCGATATGCGACACGATGTAGGGGCCGACGGCGACGATGTCGCCGCCGAAATCCGCGGGTTTCAGGCCGTAGGCAATGCCGACCAGGCCGAGCATGCCCAGGCAGATCGGAATGGGATAGAACAGCGCGCCCGACCACAGGAACACGCGGCCCACGTCACGGCTCTTGATCGCCCACACCTTCTGCCAGAAGGTCTGGTCCGAGACCGTGGCGGCGAGCAGGCCGAACGCCAGCGTGATGCCGAAACCTGCGGCCGCGTCCGGACGCAGGACCGAGAGGTTGCGGGCATCGGCGGCGCCCGCTGCTGTGAAGACGGCTTCCGATCCGCCCGGGATCACGGCATACACCGCCGCCACCACGATCGCGGCCGGCACCGTGATCATCAGCGTGTTGAGCGTTCCCGTCATCACGCTGGTCCACAATCCTCCGAAATAGGAATAGGCGAGCACGCAGATGATGCCGACGACGGTCGCGACCTTCCAGTCGATTCCGAACACCGTCGAGATGACGACGGACGTGCCCTTCAGATTGATCAGGATCTCCAGGATGATGCCGAAGATCATCGTCACGGTCACGATCGCGGTCGCGGCTTTCGACCTGCTGAACCGATACTCGATGAACTCGGAGATCGTGTAGCCCTCCGGCATGTTCTTGCGCAGGATGCGGGCGAACGGGATCATCGCCATCACGGCGAAGCCGTTGGGCACCACGAACCAGAACAGGCCGGACAGGCCCCATTGATAGGTCATTGCGGAGCTCATCATCACCGCCATGGCCCAGGTCCAGACGGCGATCACCGAGCCGACGCCGAAGCCGAAGCCGACGCGGCGGTCGGCGATGATGAAGTCGTGGGTGTTTCGAACGAGCAGGGTCTTCACGGCATAGGACAGGGCGAGTGAGAACAGGCCCAGTCCGATCATCGACGCAAACCCGAGGGTCGGCGTCAGACTTGGCATCGCGGCAAAGATAGACTTGTCCATTGCGATAACTCCGGGGTTCAGGAACTCTGGTGAATCGTGTGATAGTTGCGGGCGTGGTAGAGCAGCGGCGTGCCGCCGCCGGCGGCCTGCGCCGAGTGGATGTCGCAGAGCACGATGGCATGGTCGCCGGATGGGATCAGGTCGACGATATCCGCGCTGAGATGTCCGAGAGCCCCGGCGATCAGCGGCGCACGATGAGTCCCGCCGATAAGTTCCACATCGTCGTAGGACCCCGGCGCGAGCTTGCTCGCGAACCTGTCGGACAGCTCCCGCTGTCCGGAGGTGAGGATCGATATGCCTACGCTCATGCCGGTGCTGAGCGAGGCGTAGCTCCGGCTGCTTTGAGCGACGCAGAACAGCACGCGAGGCGGCACCAACGAAACGGACGTCACCGATGTGGCGGTGAAGCCATGGAGGTTGCCGCCGCGCCAGAACGTCACGACCGAAACGCCGGATGCGAGCTGACTGAACACGTCCCTGAAGGCGCGTTTGAGTTCGTCCGCAGACGTGGGAACAGAAGCCTCTCCTTCGACGACGCTCATGACATCCAACCTTCAGCAAGCTGAATCATTCGATCCGAGATCGCAACGGACTGCGCGAAATAAGAATGTTCTGTGCGATCGCGCGAGGCTCGCGGAAAAATCACCCACCGCACCCGCAGGCAGCGAAAGTCGCGTGCCACGATCGGTGTAGTCCATCGAACCTGCGTGATGCTCACTTCGGTGAGGCTCATGACATCTGACCTTCGAAGGCGAGTAGTCGATTGTCCCGCAGCGGCCTGATCACCTGCTTCATGAAAGGCCCGGCATCCCGCATCGGGTCGTCGAACTGGCAGACGATGCGATCGAGGCCCATCGCCTGCAGCCTGGGGATGCGATTGCGGATGTCCTCGAAGGAACCGATCAGGCCGAGTTCGAAGCCGGCATTGGAATCGACCATCTGCTCCTCGCCGAGCGCGGCCCAGGCGGCGGCGCCGGAGCTGCCGATGACCTTGCGGAAAAAGTCGATCGTCTGAGCGTTGCGACGTCCGACCACCGTCTTCCAGCGCTGCTGCGCCTGCTCGGTCGTCTCCGTGGCGATGACATAGGCATTGGCTGCGACCAGGAGCGTCCGGCCCCAGCTGTTGGCTTCCTGCCGCACCGCCTCGATGCGCCGCTTCAGCTCCTCATCGCCCATGCCGTTGAGGAACAGGCAATGGCCCCATTCCGCCGCCATCTGCATGGCACGGTCGGAGTGGCCCGCGATCCAGACCTCGGGCAGAGCATTCTGGTCCAGGCCGTAGGTGGGCGGCTGCTTGATCTCGATTGACTGCGCCTCTCCCGGCAGAGCGTCGGTTTCGACGATCTCGGCGGGCGGCTGGAACAGGCCATAGAGCGTGCGCAGGAATTCGCCCGCGCGATCGTAGCGCCCGTTGTGATCCAGCCAGTCGACGCCGGACAGATCGAACTCCTCCTTCCACCAGCCGCACACGATGTTCATGCCGAGCCTGCGCTCCGCGATCTTCGACAATGTGTCGAGCATGCGCGCGACGAGGAAGGGCGAGCGGAAGCCGGGCTTGATGGCGCCGCAAAGCCCGACCTTGCTGGTGACGGCGGCGATCGCTGCCAGAATGCTCCAGGCGTCGGCGACGCTCTCGCTCGGACCATGGATGCAGTTGAGCAGGTTCTCCGAGGCGTAGAGGAAGTCGAACCCGAGCGCCTCGGCCTGCTGGGCGATGGCGAGACAGGCGGCGACGTCAGGCCCGGTCGGTGCGTCCAGCGAACGCAGCCAGCCGCCATAGACCGGGAGCCAGATGCCGAACTCCATCAGGCGACCTCGCGTGCTGTGTAGGAGGCTCGCGGAGCACGATCGTGGATCGATGCGTCGTCGGCCGGTGTCGCAGAAGTAGCAGGCGGCATGTCCTTGCTGTCCTCGCTCGAAAACCTCGTGCGAAGTAATTAGCAAGCGTCCTGCCAAGACGGGCCGCGCGCAGGCGCTCGGCGCTTGTGCTGAAAATAACAGCGTAATTGATCGATAATGCGTCCTGAAATGCCTGCCGTGAAAGCAGTTCAGAACTACTTATTCATTCAGTTTATGCGCACTGAAGTGTATGAATGATACGGCGCCGCTTTTGATGTTGGTCCCTGCAAGGATGAAACGAATTCATCGAAAGCCATGGGAGTGACTGGTTTGACGGCATCCCGGCTCGGGAACTGGTTCGAATTTGTCCGTGGGAGCGCATTCGGCGGCGAGCCGGATGTCGCCGAGGCCCAGGAGAGTCCATGACCTTCGAGCAAATGAGGATCTTCCTCGAAGCCGCTCATTTCGGCAGCTTCACCCATGCGGCGGAGCGGCTCGGTCTCACCCAATCGGCGGTCAGCGTCTCCATCAAGAAGCTCGAGGAGAAGCTCGACGTTCCCTTGTTCGACCGCTCGGGTCGCAGGCTTTTGCTGACCGAAGCGGGGCAGGTTCTGCTGAACGAGGCCGAACGGATCCTCCGTGACGTCGAACTGACGATGCGCCGCGTCGAAGGCCGCCGTCCCCTCTCGCCCTCCGCGCTCGTTGCTTGCACCGCGAACGCCTACGACTTCTGGATGCCGCAAATGCTGGCGCGGGAGAATGGCTCCGGCGCGCATGGTGTGGACCTCATCCGGGGAGGCGTCAACGAGGTCGCCGCCTATGTCATGCGCGGAACGGCCGACGCCGGAGTGACCAGCGCGATGCCGAGCCATCCTCAGTTCCAGCAGGTCGCGGTGTTCGCGGACCGGCTGGTGCTCTGCGGTCACCCGGAGCGTGCGCGAGAGGTGCCTGATGATCTCGGTTGGAAGGCGCTCGCTGAGCAGGCGCCTTTGCTGTGGGAGCACGGCGAACTGACGCCGACGCTGGTCGCGGCTCTCGCCTCCCACCGCGTCGAGGCCGATCGCGTGGCGCATCCCGTGCTGAGGCTGTCATCGAGCACGGCCGTGATCTCGGCGCTGCTCGGCGGCCGTTACATCGGCTTCGTCTCAGACCGCGCCGCACAGCCGTGGCTGTCGTCGGGACGGCTCGTCCGCATCGGCGCGCTGGAAATTCCGGTTCGCTATTGGCTGTTCGGTCTGCGCGAGCACAATATCGACCGCTTCGTGTCCCTGTTCGGCGGGCGCGTAGAGTAAGCGATCGGAAGCGTCGGCTGAGTGTGGGATGTCGCGCACGACGGGCAATCCAATCATGACAGCTCTGCGCAAACTGCCCGTCGAGCCAGTTTGTCGCAGCGTGAGCCCTTGTGTCGTCGGGCAAATCAGGACGATGTTTCCGCGCATCCCGCCTCACTCGGAGGGGCGTTGCGCGCGATCGTCACGACACGCGAGGCGGGGAGGCGATGGCCGCGAGGTGCCGCAGCGTAGCTTGCTACGCGGACGAACGGCAGCTTGCGGACGTGAAGTCGTGTGGTCCTGATCTCCCGGTGCCGAGGTCAAGTCGACGCCAGCGCTTGATGCGCTGCGTTGACGACGGGGGCAATCAAGCCGGTCCCCGGGGAGAGCGCGAAGTAAGCGTTAAGACTGTCGCGCAGGGAATGCCGGATGATCGGCAGCACCTGTGGTACCTGCCGCCTGCATTTTTTCGCAGGCGGGCCATGGGTGAGGCCTTCACCCGGCATTCCCTGCGCCCTCCGACCTGAGGAGGGCGACAACGACCGGCAAAGCTCGGGCAAGATCTGCCGCGGGAATGCGAACGCGTGCAACCGCGTGAATTAGGAGACGAGATGCCCGCCCCGCAATGACGGATGAGAGAGGGTTCATCTCCTCTCGACGAACATTCGCGAGGCGCAAAGCGAGAGTGGAATCCTCGCACTCGCGACACACTCCAATGTCGTCCCGGGCAAGCCGTCAGCGCGCGTAAGCGCGGTGGCGGCGCCGACCCGGGATCCACAGGGAGGTGGGATTGAGCACGATGGAGGACCAGCAACGCGTCTCAAGGACCGCCGGTGGTTATGGGTCCCGGCGTTCGCCGGGACGAGAGCGGAAAGTGGAGCGCCATCGAGGATCACTGCGAACAGTCCACGCAGCCGGTGATGCGACACGCTGGCGGTGCCGCACGATCCGCACGACCTAAGTCTTCGCCGCCTTCGACGCCAGCGCGTCGGCGACGGCGGTCCGGATGTCGGCGATCGAGAACGGCTTGGTGATGACGTCATGAGCGATGGCGCTGAGATTCGATGCCCGCTCGCGCTGATGGGCAAAGCCGGTCATCAGCAGGATGGTGAGGTCAGGAAAATCACGCGCGGCCGACAGTGCCAGGGCAATGCCATCCATGATCGGCATCTGGATGTCGGTCAGCAGCAGGTCGAAGGCGCCATTCTCGCGGGTGAGGATGTCGAGGGCCTCGGCGCCATCCTGCGCCGTCACGGTGTCATGACCGTCCATCGCAATGGCGCGCGCGACCAGCGTCCGCATCGATTCTTCGTCGTCGGCGATCAGGACGCGCGACATGCCGTTTCGTCTCCGTCTCGTGGGCCCCGCGGGCGACCCACGAGACCACAATCATCATGCACTGCCGGCGGCCAGATCGCGCCGGTTGAAGAACCGTATATCGATATTGCGGCCTTCGGGAGGGGGCGAGGCCAGACGCGACTTGAACACGGTGCGCTCGCCCGGCTTCAGCATGGTCTGTTCGAGCAGCGCGTTCCAGGCGTAGATCTCGGTGCCCTGCGCGTCACGGACGCTGAAGCGGAGCCGGGGCAGGTCGACCGGTTTCTTCGTCAGGCTGACGATCGTCCCTTCGATCACCAGCACCGGCTTGCCGTCGACGGTTTCGGTCGCCACCTTCAGGTCCTTGAAGGAGAGGCCGCGCAGGTTCACCTCGAGCCCGACCAGCTTGTAGAACGAGGCCGTCTGGGGCATCAGCCTGACCACGTCGGCACGCCATACCACCAGCGCAATCGTGAGCACCGCCATGGCAGCCGTCAGCACCGGCAGGTTCAACACCCTCTTGCCTGGGAAATCCGGCAAAGCCGGGCGCCTGAGGAGCCTGCCGAGACCGGCGAGACGCGAGGCCCTGCTCTCTGCCGGCTGCTCGGCCGCTTCGGTGTCGTCGTCGGACTCCGCGAGCGCGTCCTCGGGCCAGCCGGCGGCCAGGGGCGGACTATCCACCTCGGGCGGCCGTTCGTCGTCATCGCCCTCTCGGGCGAGGGCTTCCCACTCGTCGGCTGCGTCGCGCGGCGCGGATATCGCCCCGGCCCCGGCCTCGGCCATGGCCGGCAGCGGTGCCGGAGCCTCGACCGCGTCCTCGGGATGCGCCAGCCAGACCTCCTTGCAACGGGAGCAGCGTACGCTGCGGCCAGCCATACCAAGGGTTGCCAGATCGATGGCATAAGATGTCGCACAATGGGGGCAAACGATGAACATCGCGCCTGTTCTCCAACGGCCATTGCCGCTTTGTTTCCGACAGTTCGTGCTACAAGGACCGCCATGTCGACGAACTTCGGAACTCAATCGTGCCATTGGTACATGGCAACCGTTAACGAACCGGAAACCATAACGGGCGCTCAATCGGGCCATCGTACCGCCGGACTTCTTACGGGCGGATGGGCCATGCACGCCGTCGAACGGAGCTGAGGCTTTGGTTCGGTTCGAAAATGTCGGACTGCGCTATGGACTGGGGCCGGAGATCCTCCGCGACCTCAGTTTCCAGATTCCGGCCCATTCCTTCCAGTTTCTCACCGGCCCGTCGGGCGCCGGCAAGACCTCGCTGCTGAAACTCCTGTTCCTGTCGCTGCGGCCGACCCGGGGGCTGGTCAATCTGTTCGGCTACGACATCTCGCTCCTGAGCAAGGAGGAGATCGCCGATTTACGCAAGCGCATCGGCATCGTGCTGCAGGATTTCCGGCTGCTCGACCACATGACGACCTATGAAAACGTGGCGCTGCCGTTTCGCGTGATGGGGCGGGACGAGTCGAGCTACCGCAAGGAGGTGATCGACCTCCTGAAATGGGTCGGCCTCGGCGAGCGCATGGATGCGCTGCCGCCGATCCTGTCGGGCGGTGAGAAGCAGCGCGCGGCGATTGCGCGCGCCGTGATCTCGCGGCCGCAACTGCTGCTTGCGGACGAGCCGACCGGCAACGTCGATCCGACACTGGGCCGCCGCCTTCTGCGGCTATTCATCGAACTGAACCGCTCGGGTACGGCGGTGATCATCGCAACCCATGACATCACGCTGATGGACCAGTACGAGGCCCGCCGGCTGGTGCTGCATCAGGGACGATTGCACATCTATGAGTAGCGTCGACGATCGCGGCCTCCTGGTCGATCTGGGCGACGACCGCCCGCAACTGCCGGCTCAGGCCCGCATCGTGTCACCCATCGTGCCGCGCGCATCGATCGCGGGCCGCGCGCTCGTCGCCGTGGTCGCGATCATGACCTTCCTGGCCTCGATCACGACCGGCGGCGTGCTGCTGGTCAGCGAGTCCGCGGCCGAGTGGCAGTCGGAGGTGGCGAGCGAGATCACGGTGCAGGTTCGCCCCAAGACTGGCCGCGATCTCGAGCGCGACATTGCCCTGGTGACGGAGGCGATGCGGGCGCAGTCCGGGATCGTCGAGGTCCGGCCGTTCACGAAGGACGAATCCAGCAAGCTGCTGGAGCCTTGGCTCGGCAGCGGCCTGTCGTTCGAGGAGCTTCCGGTGCCCCGCGTCATCATCGCGCGCGTGCAGCCCGGGACCAGCTTCGATCTCAACGCGCTGCGCAACCGCGTGACCCAGGTGGCGCCGACCGCCAGCGTGGACGATCACCGCGCCTGGATCGAGCGCATGCGCTCGATGACCGGCGCGACGCTGTTTGCAGGATTTGGCATTCTGGTGCTGGTGATCGCGGCCACCATCATCTCGGTGTCGTTCGCGACCCGCGGCGCCATGGCCGCGAACCGGCCGATCGTCGAGGTGCTGCATTTCGTCGGCGCCGGCGACCGCTACATCGCCAATCACTTCCTGCGCCACTTTCTGCAGCTCGGACTCGAGGGCGGCGTGATCGGCGGCGGGATGGCGATGCTCGGCTTCGGGTTCTCGGAGTCGATTGCCAACTGGTTCTCCGGCACGCCGGTCGGCGATCAGTTCGCGGCGCTGCTCGGCACGTTCTCGCTGCGTCCCCTCGGTTATGTCGCGATCGCGCTGCAGGCGGTCGTAATCGCCGCGGTGACCGGCTGGGCGGCACGCCGGACCCTGTTCGCGACCCTGGCGAGCATCGACTGATGGCAGCTTCTGTCCCCAGCCGTCTCAGTGTGGATTTCACTTGGCCCGAAAACCGCCTAAAATCGTTTGCGTCGGGGTGAGGCACGGCGGGGTGAGCTGGGTCACGAACACGCAGGACGTCGCGCGCCAGGATCGGCGGCAACGGAACGTGATCGGGATGGCGGCGAAACCTGCCTGCACTCCCGGACTTGAACGACGGGATCGCGCGACGGCATGGCGCCGCGCGCAGGCAGGCAAGGGATCGCCAGGCGTTGCATGGGGCCAAGGACCGACAATAGCCGGCGCAAGCTGTCGCTCATCGTGGTGGTGGGCCGGGCGCTCGCGGGCCTCGTCGCCACGCTCGCGGTCGGCTTCTTCGTCGCGGGGGTCGGTTTCGTGGGTTTCCTGTCGCAATTGCGCGGCGCGGAGATCAAGCCCGAGCGCAAGGCCGACGGCATCGTGGTTCTGACCGGCGGCTCGTCACGGGTGTCGGACGCGGTGGAACTGCTGGCGGGCGGCTATGGCAGGAGGCTGTTGATTTCCGGCGTGCACCCGACCAACGAGGCCAGCGACATCACCCGGTCGCTGCCCGAGGCGCGGTCGTTCATCAATTGTTGCGTCGATCTGGATTACTCGGCGATCAACACCCGCAGCAATGCAGCCCAGACGCGGCGATGGGCCGCCGAGCGCGGCTTCAGGTCGCTGATCGTGGTGACGTCGAACTATCACATGCCGCGCGCGATCGTCGAACTCTCGCATGCAATGCCGAGCATCGACCTCATTCCCTATGCGGTGGTCGGCGAGAAGTGGCGCGACGAGCCGTGGTGGACCAGCGGGCCGACGCTTCGGCTTCTGCTGTCCGAATATGCCAAATATGTCGCAGCCGAAGCGCGGCTGCGGCTCGCCGATCTCGGCCTCGATCTCGCGCCCGAGGCCGAGCAGCCGACCGGCTCGGTGTCGCGCCGTCCGGCGACGGCGCAAGCCAATTAACTGGGTTTCTGATGGTCTCGATCTTCCTGCGTTCGCTGCTGTTCAACATCCTGTTTTACCCGAACTTCGTGTTCTGGCTGCTGGTCGCGCTGCCGACGCTTCTGATGCCGCGCCGGGCGGTGCTGCGGGTCGCGAACTGGTGGGCGCAGAGCAACATCGTGTTGATGCGCATCATCTGCAACATCCGCGTCGAGTATCGCGGCGTCGAGAAGATCCCGAAGGGACCGTTGATCATCGCCGCCAAGCACCAGTCGATGTGGGAAACCATCTCGCTGCTGCAGTTCTTCGATCAGCCGTTTTTCGTGCTGAAGCGTGAGCTGCTGCGCATTCCCTTGTTCGGGCAATATCTGGTCAAGGCGAACATGGTCGCGATCGATCGCAGCTCCGGCGCCCGCGCCTTGAAGAAGGTGATGCGGCGGGCGGCGGAAGAGGTGAAGCATGGCCGCCAGTTCCTGATCTTTCCGGAGGGGACGCGGCGTCCACCGGGCGCTCCGCCGCAGTACAAGGCCGGCGTCGCCTTGATCTACGTCGATTGCGGCGTGCCGTGTCTGCCGGTGGCGCTCAATTCCGGGCTGTTCTGGCCGCGCCGGACCTTCCTGCGCTATCCCGGCACGCTGGTGATGGAGTTTCTCGATCCGCTTCCGCCGGGGCTGCCGCGGGACGAATTCATGACCCGCATCGAGACCGTGATCGAGGATGCGACCAATCGTCTCGTCGACGCGGGGCAGGCAGAGCAGGCGAAGCTGTTCGGCCGCGTGCCAGCGACGGTGAAACCCTGAAAGGGTCTATGTCGCATCTTTCGGCGTCGGATGCAGCGAATGGCCGCCGTCGTGCAGCATCATTGCCAGCCGGTGCAACTGCGTGTCGCGAAAGCCCTGCGCCTCGATCGCCTTCACGGTCGAGAGCACGTAGTCGCGGTTGGCGCCCGACTGGCCGTGGCCCTGGCGCACATGGCGCAACTGCTCCTGCGGCGACAGCCGGCCGGCATATTGGATGTGACCGCGGTCGACCACGTAGACCAGCGCGCTCACCCGCTCGCGGGCGTCGTTCTCCAGCCACACCGCACGCGTCACTTCGCGATACACCGAGGTCACCTGCTCACGCGCGCGCAAATACGCGATCGTCTCGTCGCGTTTGTCTGCTGCCACCCGAAACGCAATGCCGCGACACGCGCCGCCGCGATCGAGGCCGAGCACGAGGCCGGGCTTCTCCGGCGTGCCGCGATGGACGAAGGAATACACGCACAGCGCACGATGCTCGCCGATCAGCCGTGCCGGCACCTGCTCGAGAAACGCGAACCCGGGGCGCCACATCAGCGAGCCGTAGCCAAAGACCCAGAGGTCGCCGTGGGGAAGGTCGCGGTCGGACAGGGTCATTGCGGACATCACTGCGGAAGCCTAAGTGTGTGATCGCGAATTGTTAACTTAAGTACACAATCCGTGATCGCGGAATCGCCTAATTTGCTGCCCAAAGGGTGTCCTGCATGTCTCGTTTGTCGCAACCGCCGCGCAGGCGCTCTCGCTGGGGGCTTTTCATAGCTCCCGTCCTGCTCCTGATCGCCGCCGTTGCGTGGAGCGCATTCTGGTTCTTCGCCGCTTCGCAAGTGGATGTCCAGGCCGATGCCTGGCGCGCGCGCGAAGCGAAAGCGGGCCGCGTCTATGATTGCGCGAACCGCTCGGTCGCCGGCTTTCCGTTCCGGCTCGAGGTCCGCTGTGCGGATCCGAGCGTAGCCCTGTTTTCGCAGGCCGCCGGCACGCCGTTGATGAATGCCAAGCTCGACGAGATCCTCGTCGTCGCGCAGGTGTGGGACCCGAAGCGGGTCATCGCAGAATTCAAGGGACCGGCTGTTATCGCCGACGGCCGCGGTCCGGCCTCGTTCAATGTCAACTGGCGCGTCGGCGAAGCCAGCGTTCGTGGCCTCCCGGGGCCGCCGCAGCGCGCCGATCTCGTGTTCGAGCAGCCGACCATCGACCGCATCGAGGGTGGGGCTGCCGTGCCGGCGGCGCGGGCCGATCACGCCGAATTGCACGGGCGTCTGGCCGAGGGCACGCCGTCGGATCATCCGGTGCTGGAGACGGCGCTGCAGATCGCGAGCGGCAGCATCCAGGGCAGCCATCCGCTGCTTGCTGAACCCTTCAACACCGACATCCAGGCGCGCGTCACGGGGCTCAGAGACTTCCGTCCAAAACCCTGGCCGGAGCGGTTTCGCGAGATCCAGGCGGCCGGCGGTCATGTCGAGATCGTCGAGTCGCGCATCCAGCAGGGCGAATTGCTGGCCATCGCCTCGGGCACGCTGACGCTGACCGCCAATGGCGGGATCGACGGCGAGGTACAGATGACGGTGGCCGGGATCGAAAAGGTCATTCCGGCGCTCGGCCTCGACAAGATGCTCGAAAACGGCGTGCCGCAGGGAACGCTCGATCGCGTCGCGCCGGGCGTGAAATCGCAGGACGTCAACAACCTGTTAGGCGCGCTCGACCGCGCCATTCCCGGCCTCGGCAAGGTCGTCAAGCAGAACGCCAATGTCGGCGTCGCGCTCGGCATCAACGCGCTCGGCAAGGAGACCACGCTCGAGGGCCGCAAGGCGCGGACGTTCCCGTTGCGCTTCGCCGATGGCGTCGTCGTGCTCGGTCCGTTCAAGGTCGCCCGCGTCCCTCCGCTGTTCTGATCTCAGGACTTCTTGATCTGTGGCAGCGGACGGCCGAAATCCGCCGCTGCCGAATCCTGCCCGATATCGACGATGCCGCGGCGGATCGCGCGGGTGCGGGTGAAGTGGTCGAACAGCGCCTCGCCGTCGCCGCGCCGGATCGCCCGCGTCAGCTTCGACAGGTCTTCGGTGAAGGTGCCGAGCATGTCGAGCACCGCGTCCTTGTTGCTCAGGAAAATGTCGCGCCACATCGTCGGGTCGGAGGCTGCGATGCGGGTGAAGTCGCGGAAGCCGCCGGCCGAAAACTTGATGACTTCGGACTCCGTGACCTGCGCCAGTTCGTCGGCAGTGCCGACGATGGTGTAGGCGATCAGATGCGGCAAATGGCTGGTGATCGCGAGCACGCGGTCGTGATGATCCGGCGTCATGATCTCGACCTTGGCGCCGAGCGCGGCCCAGAACGCACGGAGACGATCGATCGCGTCGGCGTCGACGCCGTCCGGCGGCGTCAGGATGCACCAGCGGTTGATGAACAACTCGGCGAAGCCGGAGTCCGGACCCGAGTTCTCGGTGCCGGCCACCGGATGCGCCGGCACGAAGTGGACGTTGGCCGGCAGATGCGGAGCCATGTCGCGGACGATAGCACCCTTGACCGAGCCGACATCCGAGATGATCGCGCCCGGCTTCAGATGCGGCGCGATCTCCTCCGCGACCGGCCCACAGGCGCCGACGGGAATGCAGAGGATGACGAGGTCGGCATCCTTCACGGCTTCGGCGTTGCTCGCCAGCACGCGATCGACGATGCCGAGCTCGGCGACGCGGGCACGTGTCTTCTCGGAGCGCGCCGTGGTGACGATCTCGCCGGCCACGCCCTGGAGGCGCGCCGCGCGCGCGATCGAGCCGCCGATCAGGCCGAAGCCGATCAGCGCGATGCGTTCGAATCTTCCCGCGACTGTCACTTCGGCCCCATGAATTCGCTGAGCGCGTCGACCACCAGACGGTTGGCCTCTTCGGTGCCGATCGTCATGCGCAAGGCGTTCGGCAGCTTGTAGTTGGCGAGCGCGCGCAGCACGAGGCCGCGCCGGGTCAGGAATGCGTCAGCCTCGGCCGCGGTCCTGCCCTTGTCGCTCGGGAAGTGGATCAGGATGAAATTGGTAACGCTCGGCGTCACCTTCAGCCCGAGCTTGCCGATTTCCTCGGTCAGCCAGTTGCGCCACGTCTCGGTGTGCGTCTTCGACATCTGCTGATGCGCGGTGTCCTCGATCGCGGCCACCGCCGCCAGCATCGCCGGCGTCGACACGTTGAACGGCCCGCGGATGCGATTGACGGCATCGACGATGTGGGCGGGACCGAACATCCAGCCGACGCGCAGTGCAGCGAGGCCGTGGATCTTGGAAAACGTGTGCGTGACCACAGTGTTTTCGGTGGTCGCCACCAGCTCGATGCCGAACTCGTAGTCGTTGCGCGAGACGTAGTCCGCATAGGCTGCATCGAGCACCAGCACGACATGCGAGGGCAGGCCGGCGCGCAGTCGCTTGACCTCGTCGAACGGGATGTAGGTGCCGGTCGGGTTGTTCGGGTTGGCGAGCCAGACCAGCTTGGTGCGCTGCGTCACCGCAGCGAGGATCGCGTCGACGTCGGTGCGATATTCGGTCTCGGCGGCAACCACGTTCCTGGCGCCGCAGCCCATGGTCGCGATCGGATAGACCAGGAAGCCGTGCGCGGTCGAGATCGCCTCGTCACCCTGGCTGAGGAACGTATGCGCGAGCAGATTGAGAATCTCGTCGGAGCCGGCGCCGCAGACGATGCGGTCGGGGTCGAGCCCATAGGTGCGGCCGATCGCCTCGCGCAGGATCCGCGAGGTGCCTTCCGGATAATCCTCCAGATGCGTGGCCGCGCTCTTGAACGCTTCGATCGCCTTCGGCGAGGGACCGAACGGCGTCTCGTTGGCGGAGAGCTTGAACACCTTGCGGCCCGGCTCGGGCGTCGGGCTCTTGCCCGGCGTGTAGGGCGCAATGTCAAGGATGCCGGGATTCGGCACGGGGCGGGACATCATCAACTCCGGAAAATCATCACTGGCGCAGGGCGTCTCAGCTCGGAACCGTATAACGTTTTGCATGGCCGCCGACGAGAGCCGTCGAGCGCACCGAGGCACCCGCGGCGATCAGGGCTGCCTTGATGCTGTCGAGGTGCGACGGCGCCTCGATCGACACCAGCAATGCGGCGCCATCGAAGGCGGTATCGGGCACCGCAATCACGTCGGCGAGCGGCGACAGCGCGCGCGAGACCTGCGCATTCCAGCCGGAGACGCGGATGCTCCAGGTCTCAACCTCCAGCACCAGCGCATCATCAGCGACGCGTGACACTGCGAACACCGGCAGCGCGGCCGGATGGTCGGCGCGCTGGATGAAAGGCATTCGCGCAATGATCTTCGGCGCACCCGCGGGCTCCAGCGTGATCCACCACGGTGTATGGCCCGACGTCGTCGACACCAAGGCTAGATCGCCCTTCGAGCGCGCTACCGCTTCCACCGCGGCCTGGGCGCTGAAATGCGCGACATAGGGCACGACGAATCCGAAATGGAACCGGGCGGAGTCGCGCATCGCGGATTCACCGACCGACACGTCGGCGTGAACCGAGAACGGCGCCTGCACATAAGTGAAGGTCGAGACGATCACGCGCCAGATGCCCTCGACCGTGTCGAGCGGCAGGATGCCGCGATGGCGCTGCACCAGGCGGCGCATCATGTCGGCCTCGCGTGCGGGCCTGAACGCCGAGCCGACCTCCTGGGTCTTCTTGACCTTGATCAGCCGGTCGATGATGTCGGCCCGGTTCATCAGAAGCTGATGAACCTGCTCGTCGATGGCGTCGATTTCCTTGCGCAGATCGGCGAGCGAGGGCGGGGCGGGCGGCGGGTTCGACATGGTCCGTGTCACTCTTCGGCAGGCCACGGGAAACGCGCGGCCACAAGGAACGGCTGCCGTTCTCTCCGATGCGGGGGACCTGCGCAACAGCAAGTTTACCCTGTGCGGCCGAGGCTTGGCTGACCTGCAGCCCCGGGGTGCCGGATCGATCAACCCCAGCTTGCCTTGACGAGGAGCGCCCGCGGGACTAGTTTCTGCCTGTTCCGTGGTCATTTGAGCCGGCCGGCTTGCAGCCACGTTAAAAAACTCGCTAAACAGGCCGGGGACGTTTTCGATCCCGGCCGAACCCCAGTTCAGGCCGGGTTTTTGTTGGCCTGATATGTCAAATGGTTCGGGAGCTCTGGCCGGAGGGCCGGGGTGAAAGACATGACAGGCCTGACGCCCAAGTCGAAATCTGCGACGTCCAAATCTGCGACGTCCGCATCCGCGCTGCGCCCGGTCGCGCCGGACGAGCGTTCGCACGAGGTCGATCATCCGAGCTCGCTGGTCGCGCGGTTCGATGCGACCAAGCCGCTCAGGCTCGATTGCGGCGTCGATCTCGCGCCGTTCCAGATCGCCTATCAGACCTATGGCGAGCTCAACGCCGACAAGTCGAACGCGGTCCTGATCTGCCACGCGCTGACCGGCGATCAGCACGTCGCCAACCGCCATCCGGTGACCGGCAAGCCGGGTTGGTGGGAGACACTCGTCGGCCCCGGCCGCCCGCTCGATCCCGCGCGCTACTTCATCATCTGCTCCAACGTGATCGGCGGCTGCATGGGCTCCACCGGGCCGGCCTCGCTGAACCCGGCCACCGGCAAGGTGTGGGGGCTGGATTTTCCAATCATCACCATCCCCGACATGGTGCGCGCGCAGGCGATGCTGATCGATCATCTCGGCATCGACACGCTGTTCGCCGTGGTCGGTGGCTCCATGGGCGGCATGCAGGCACTGCAATGGACGGTGGCCTATCCTGCCCGCGTGTTTGCGACGCTCGCGATCGCCTGCGCGACGCGGCACTCGGCGCAGAACATCGCGTTCCACGAGCTCGGCCGCCAGGCCGTGATGGCCGATCCCGACTGGGATCACGGCGGCTATGCCGCCAAGGGCATTCATCCGCATCGCGGGCTCGCGGTGGCGCGGATGGCCGCGCACATCACGTATCTGTCCGACGCCGCGCTGCATCGCAAGTTCGGCCGCCGCATGCAGGACCGCGAGCTGCCGACGTTCTCGTTCGATGCCGACTTCCAGGTGGAGAGCTATCTGCGCTACCAGGGCTCGTCCTTTGTCGAGCGTTTCGATGCCAATTCCTATCTCTATCTGACGCGGGCGATGGACTATTTCGACATCGCCGCGGATCATGACGGCGTGCTGGCGGCGGCGTTCCGCGGCATCAAGACCCGCTTCTGCGTGGTGTCGTTCACCAGCGACTGGCTGTTTCCGACCGCGGAGTCGCGCGCGCTGGTGCATGCGCTCAACGCCTCCAGCGCGCGGGTGTCGTTCGCCGAGATTGAGACCGACAGGGGGCACGACGCGTTCCTGCTCGACGTCCCCGAGTTCTTCGAGATCGCCAGCGCCTTTCTCGATTCCGCCGGCAAGGCGCGCGGCCTCAAGGTCGCGACGGGAGGCTGAGACATGAGCATGCAGCAGGGCGTTCTGCCGCTGAACGGTTTTTCCGGCGGCGAGGTGCTGGCCTATCGGCCCGATCATCTGCTGGTCGCCGGCATGGTCGAGCGCGGCTCCAAGGTGCTCGACATCGGCAGCGGCGATGGTGATCTGTTGCAACTGCTGGAGAGCCGCGGCATCGACGGCCGCGGCATCGAGCTGTCGCGCGAGGGGGTCAACCACTGCGTCGCCAAGGGTCTGGCGGTGGTGCAGGGCGACGCCGACACCGATCTGGTCGACTATCCCGACGACGCCTTCGACTACGTGATCCTGTCGCAGACGCTGCAGGCGACGCGTCAGCCCAAGGTCGTGCTGGAGAATCTGCTGCGCATCGGCCGACGTGCCATCGTCACCTTCCCGAATTTCGGCTTCTGGCGATTGCGGCTGCAGTTGCTTGTCGGCGGCCACATGCCGCGCACCGACAATCTGCCGTTCACCTGGTACGACACGCCCAACATCCATTTCTGCACCATCAAGGATTTCGTCCAGCTCTGCGACGAGATCGGCGTCAAGATGGAGCGCGCCGTCGCGCTCGACAGCTACGGCCGCCCGCTGCGCTTCGCCATGCCCTGGTGGTTCTGGAACATGTTCGGCGAGCAGGGCGTGTTTCTGCTGAGCCGGGCGGAGAAGGCGCGGTAGGGGCGCGCATGGGGGCCGGTGGCACGTGGGCCACCAAAGGCGCGTCATCCTCCGATGTCGTCCCGGCGAACGCCGGGACCCATACCGCGGAATCCATCGGTGAGGCGCAACTACCAGTCATCGTCTCAGCCCGACCGGTGGCTATGGATCCCGGCGTTCGCCGGGACGACAGCGCGGGTTGGGCGTCCTCACTCCATCCACCGTCCTTGCGAGGAGCCCTTGCGCCGAAGCAATCCAGGCTGTCGCCGAGAAATTCTGGAGTGCTTCGCTTCGTTCGCAATGACAATTGTGGCCGCATTCGTTGTTTGCAACTACAGGATCATTTGCAACTGATCACTCCGCCGTCATAGCCCGGTCGGAGTCATGCGATGACGGCTGTGTTTGTGGAAGGCGCTGTCCAACGCATTGACGACGCACCTCATACGGCTTCGTCCTCGCGGCGCCTGTTTGCGTCCGAGTTTTGCCAGTTGAACGCCTCGAATAACGAGGGGCGCAGGGAAGGCCGGGTGCGGGCTGCACCCATGGCCCGCCTGCAGAAAAAATGCAGGCGGCAGGTACCACAGGCTCAGCCGGACACTCCGGCCTTCCCTGCGCGATGGCTCTACGGTTGCTCCGTGGTCTCCCCGGTGCGCCGGGCTTTTGGTCACCGTTGCCCACGCAGCGCGTTGGCGCTGTCGCAAGCGTGGCATCAGCATCGGGATGCCAGGACCCCACGGCTTGGCCGTGCGCCTCGAGACTGTCCGTCGACATGATCGCTCACGCCGCAGCCCAAAGCGCCCACCGCATCTCGCACCCGACGTCCGTGACGGTCGCGAACTGTCCCTCGTGTGGGACGGGATGCGGAGAGATAAGCGTGGTTTCTGAAAAAAAGAAATAGAAATATTTTTCGCGCGGGGACTGGACAGGGCAAATCAGGTTGAGGGGACTGATGAATTTGGTTTTTCGGAGCAGGCGCCGAATAGTCCCACGAGGCGTGCTTCTCCAATGAGACCCCCGACCAAACGAGCGTGGCGTCAGTTTGATTTGCCCGTCGGCTTAAGGATTCCTATCGTTATCCCGTGGCACTGTCATTGCGAGCGAAGCGAAGCAATCCAGTCTTTTCCACTTTGCTGCGCTCGCAATGACGGTGCGGCAACAGCGCTGATCAGTCTTGATTTACTTGCCCGCCGTGCGAGCTTTTCAAGGAGCCTCCGTTGGATTTCGACCAGGCATATTGTCGTTTGATCGAGGCCGAACCATCTCGGGCGCGAAAGGTTTTGAGAGTAATTTCCGACGAGTTCGGAGAGTCGCTCCTGACCTTCGCGCCAATGTCGGACGGACATGTCGATTTCGTCTGTCGTATCCTGTCCGATCCGACCCTGGCCAAGCGGCCGGGGCTGGAATGGCTGCTGATGGAGTTCTATCTCGAACGCGAGAAATTGTCGGAACCTCAGCTGGAGCGCTTCTTTGCATGCCTCGACGCCAGCTTTGGGCATCTGTCAGACGAGAAAGTCGCTTTCGCCGTGGGTGACTTCATTGCGCGTGTCGCACCGGCAATACGTGCGCTGACGCTGTTGAGTGAAATGGCCATGAAGGTCAATTCGCGCGATGCGCTCGCTGGCGTTTACTTGGGGTTGGACATCTTACGCAAACATCGCGCGACGAACGGCCTCTCGCTTGCTAAGATCGAGGCGGTGGACCGAACTGCGGATGCGCGCGCGGCGGCGCTCAAGCCACTCTAGACCGCGCGCACTCTCGGGACACACGGAAGGTCCCGGATGTCGCCGAGCTCATCCGGCTACGCGCTCCGCCCTCACGCCCTTGACGGCGCCAGGCGGAATTCGACGACGTCTTCGGCGCCCGACAGGTCGCGCGCCATCTGGGCGGTCTCGAAATGGCCGGCGGCTTGCAGCACCAGCTCGAAATGGAATTGCCGTTTCGCCTCGCTGTACTCGTAGCACCAGTCCAGCACGTCGAACCCATAGGCCCGCATGCATTCGCGCAATTCGGTCTCGCTCGGCTGCAGGCCGTGGCGGTAGACGATCGACAGCGCCAGCGTGGTCTGATGCGGCAGCCATTGCTCGACCGCGCCGAGCAGGGTCATCGCGGCCAGCGACAATGCGGTGGCACACAGCGCGGTGCCGTAGAAGCCGATGCCGATGATGACGCCGATGGCCGACGTCATCCAGATCGAGGCGGCGGTCGACACGCCGCGGATGGTGAAGCCGTCCTTGATGATGACGCCGGCGCCGAGGAAGCCGATGCCGGTCATCAGGCCCTGGATCACGCGCGTCGGGTCGGACACGGTCGGCGACACCGCCATGCCGCCATACCAGCTGCCGGGAAAGCCGTTGATCGCCGTCAGCAAGGTCGATGCGACGCAGACCAGCGCGTAGGTTCGCATGCCGGCGGCGCGTCCGTGATAGGTGCGCTCATAACCCAGCAGCAGGCCGACGGCCGCTGCACCCATCAGGTGCAGCAGCAGAATCCCGTTCGTCTCCAGCTCCGCCCTCGACCAATAGGCCGCCAGATGCTCCATCATGCGCCTCGACAGCGTTACGCGCGTGCCGGGAACTGTGCGGACCAAGTGCTAATTTCTGCTTGCCGATACGGCGGCGGCGCCGTCGGCAAGCTGCCGTCGAAGAGCAAACCAGCGGCGCTTCTCCGTAGTTTTTCGGGCAGGATAAGCTCGTCGTCTGTTGCCTTGCCGCCTACAGCGCGCCCGAGGTGACGAGGCCGAATTTGAGCCAGGCTGCGGGCGGCACCTCGGTCGGGCGTTTGCGGTCGGCCCAGTTGCGGTCGACGATGTCGACCAGGCCGGGGTCGATGCCCATCTCGCGCAGATAGTGCCGGACTTGCTCGCCGTAATAGGTGGTCAGGCCGGCGCGATGCTCGGCGGAGACGTTGGGCGCGAGCCGGTTGCGGATCTCCATGCCGACGAGCTCGACCTTCGTCTGCGGCGGCAGGCTGCGATGCACGCCGCCGGCCAGCATCAGCACGCAGGAGGTCTCGCACACGATCGGCTGACCATCGAGCTTCGCATCCAATGGGCCGCCCGATCGCTTCAGTGTCATGCAATCGGCTTGCGGCTTGTCGCGGCAGGCGTCGACCAGCGTGCGTCCGGGGCTGGCATCGAGGCCGCGGTCGCGCAGGATGCGGCCCATGCTGACGGCGACATTGAGGTTGGCCTCGCCGCGGCTGTTGATGATGACCGGCAGCTTGCGGCCGGACTGGCGGTCGAGGATCGCGATCAGGCGCTTGAAGGTGTCGAACTGGATGGTGCCTTCGGCGGCGATCCAGTCGGCACAGCCGGGACCGCAGGCGTCGGGCGCGCCATGGGCGACGTAGAAGATCATGGCGTCGGGCAGCGTGCCGAATTCGGCGATCGGCGGTGCCGTGGCCGGCTGCGCCGATGCAGTGGCTGCCGTCATGATGGTGATCAGCGCGCCTGCCACCCGCGCGCGAATCCGTCTTGCAGCCAGCGTTGTCGTCATCGTCACCGCCCCCGCGAACGACGCCGCATTGTCACGGTCACGGTCGAATTGTGCAAGGGGGCACCGGCGATCTCCACGTGCGTGTTGGCGGGCGTTTGCAGATGAGGGAACGACCATCGGAGACGGGCGCAGCTGAAGCCGCTCACACCTGCGTGCGCCGATTCATTGCCCCCGCACAGTCCCACTTCGGACGTAAAGGCTACCGATAACGATTTGCAGCTAGAGGATGTTGGGGGAGGCGGGTGATGGCGTTCACTGGGCTGAGGTCAGTCGTCCTGTGTCTCGGCCTGCTTGCTCTGCCCGCCCTCGCAGCCGACAGGTCGACGGCGTCCTACCTCCCTGCAGCTGCAAAGAAGCCGACATTGCTGCAGATCCTGGCGGCTGCGGCAAAGCCGAAGCCTGCGCACATTGCCATTGCGCCGGTCCGGAAGCACAGGGTCCGGCACGCCAGCGTTGCGGCCAGGAAGCGCAAGGCGCTGCACGCCGCGATGGCGCGGAAGCCCAAGCCGATGCAGTCCGAGCCGATGCCGTCCAAGACGGCGCAGCCCACGACGGTGCCCGTCACGCCGGTGGCCGCGGAGAATCCGTTGGCGCCGCCCACCACGGTTGGCGCGGCGGTGACGCCGCCGGCGCAGCTCTCCGAGGCGGAGCTCGCCGCCAAGGGGCTTGAGCTGTTCAACGACGCGAGCCTGTCGGGCGGCAACAAGGCCTCCTGCGCCACCTGCCACTTCTCGACCGGGCATACCAACAACAAGACCTATGTCGGCCTCGACGTCGTCGCCGACGGCGATCCCAACGGCCGCAATACGCCGACCCTGTGGGGCGTCGGCGAGCGCGCGGTGTTCGGCTGGGCCGGCCAGGCGGCGACGCTGGAGGACAGCATCCGCGGCATCATCGTCAACCGCATGAAGGGGGCGGAGCCGTCGAAGGAATCGTTGGCGGCGCTGGTCGCCTATGTGCGTACGCTGAACTATCCGAAGAACTGGCAGGTCAAGGATGACGGCACGCCGTCGGCGGATGCGAGCGCGGCGGTGAAGCGCGGCTACGATCTCTACGTCGGCGACGGCGGCTGCGGCACCTGCCACCAGTTGCCGAGCTTCGACAAGAAGAGCAAGGACGACATCGGCACCGGCGGCAAGTTCAAGGTGCCGACCCTGCACGCGGCCGCGTCGACCGCGCCGTATTTCCATGACGGCCGCACGGCGTCGCTGCGCGACGCGGTCAAGCTGATGTGGGAGTTCTATGCCAAGAAGATGGAGTCACGGCTGCCGACCGAGGCCGAGCTCGACGATCTCACCGCCTATGTCGGCGCGCTGTAGCGCAGGTCTGACAAGAAGCTGGCGGTCTCGCGTCTTCATCGTCATTCCGGGTTCAAGGCCTGCGGCCTTGCCCCGGAATGACTGTTGCATGACTACGCAATCAGATGTTGGCGCCGAGATCGGCGATGTCGTCGAACAGCACGCCGGTCCGCAACAGCAGGGCCTCGAGCTCGTCGGTGGCGTCAGCGATGCCGCGTGTGGCGGTGTCGATCACGAGCTCCGCGTCGAGCGGCGGCTCGTAGTCGGTGCCGATGCCGGTGAAGTTCTGCAAATTTCCGGCGCGGGCCTTGGCGTAGTGCCCCTTGGGATCGCGGCTCTCGCAGATCTCGGCCGCGGTCGCGACATGGATCTCTCGGAACAGATCGCCGGCGACGCGGCGCGCCGCGGCGCGGTCGTCGCGTGCCGGTGACACCGCGGCGACGATCGCGATGTGGCCGTTGCGGGCGAGATGGGTCGCGACCTCGGCGAGGCGGCGGATGTTCTCGGCGCGATCCTCCGGCGTGAAGCCGAGATCCTTGTTAAGGCCGGCGCGCACGGTGTCGCCGTCGAGCAGCACGGGCGCGCCGCCGCGGCTGAACAGCCGCCGTTCCAGCGCGCGGGCGAGCGTGGACTTGCCGGCGCCGGGCAGGCCGGTCATCCAGACCACCGCGCCCTTGTGGCGATAGCGGTCGGCACGCTCCTGCGGCTGCAGCGCCGATTCCACCGGCATGATGTCGACCGGCTGAGCGCGCTTGCCGGCGTCGACCGTCAGCACCAGACCACCGCCGGCGATGCGGCCCTGAACCTCGATGACGAGGCGGCCGGTGCGCGCATTCTCGGTGTAGGGATCGACGGCGACCGGCTGGGTCAGCGCGATCTCGATCTCACCGACATGATTGCGCGCGATGGCACGGTTTTCCTCGTTGGACAGCGAGCCGGGATCGACGGCCTTCTCGATCGCAACCACGCTGCCGCGGGCCTCGCGGGTGCCGAGCCGCACCAGGATGCTGTCGCCTTTCGACAGCGGCTGGTCGTGCAGCCAGAAGATGCGGGCATGCAGCCGGCGCGCCGCCTGCGGCTCGCGGCCGACATGGGCGATGACGTCGCCGCGCTCGATGAACAGCTCGCGGTCGAGCGTGATGCCGACCGAGCGGCCCGCGCCTTGCGGCGTGGTGACTGGCGTCTGCGGCCAGCCCTCGACGGTCTTGATCTTGGCGATCTTGCCGGCCGGCATGATCACGATCTCATCGCCGGTGCGCAGTTCGCCTGCCTCGACGCGGCCGGCGACGATGCGGCGGTCGTCGAACTTGTAGATCGCCTGCACCGGCAGCCGCAGCGGCAGGCTCGACAGCGGCTTTGCCGGCTCCAGGCCATCGAGCGCCTCGACCACGGTCGGGCCGCGATACCAGCCGATGCGCGACGTCAGCTCGGCGACGCCATCGCCGTCGCGCGCTGAGATCGGAATGACGGCGACCGGCTTGACGCCGAGACCTTCGAGATGCGCCGAAATCTCGGCCTTGATCTCGTCGAAGCGGGCCTGGCCGAAGTCGACGCGGTCCATCTTGTTGACGACGACCGCCACCTGCTTCACGCCGAGCAGATGCAGGAGATAGCCGTGGCGGCGGGTCTGGTCGCGCACGCCTTCGAGCGCGTCGATGATCAGCACCGCGCCGTCGGCCTGCGAGGCGCCGGTGATCATGTTGCGCAGGAATTCGGCGTGGCCGGGCGCGTCGATCAGCACGACCTCGCGCGCATTGGTGCGGAAGCGGATCTGCGTGGTGTCGATGGTGATGCCCTGGTCGCGCTCGGTCTGCAGCGCGTCGAGCAGGAACGACCATTCGAACGGCATGCCGCGGCGGGCCGAGACGGCCTGTAGCATCTCGAGCTTGCCGTCGGGCAGGCTGCCGGTCTCATGCAGCAGGCGGCCGACCAGGGTCGACTTGCCATGATCGACATGGCCGACGATGACGATGCTGACCTGCGGACGGGTGGTGCCGTTCGGCGTGGCGGGGGCTGCGGACGAAACTCTCATGTTCATCGCCTTAAGCTCCGCTCACAGATAGCCGGCGACGCGAAGCCGCTCGAACGCGTCCTCGGTCTCGTGGTCGAGGGCGCGGCCGGCGCGCTCCGGCACCTTGGTGCTTTCGAGCTCGGCGAGAATCTCGGGGATATTGGAGGCGTTGGATGCCACGGGGTTGGTGATGTCCTGGTCGCCGAGCGAGCGATAGCGCTTGCCGTTCTTGGACAGATACAGCGGGATGATCGGGATGTTCTCGCGTGCCGTGTAGGCCCAGATGTCGGCCTCGGTCCAATGCAGGATCGGATGGATGCGCAGGTGTGCGCCCTGCGGCGGCGAGGCGTTGAAGTGATCCCAAAACTCCGGCGGCTGGTCGCGGACGTCCCAGTTGCCTTCGGCGCCCCGCGGCGAGAACACGCGCTCCTTGGCGCGCGTCGCCTCCTCGTCGCGGCGGATGCCGGCGATCAGGCCGTCGAAGCCGTACTTGGCGAGCGCCATCTTGAGGCCCTCGGTCTTGCGCGCAGCCGAGCGTGCTGCGGGCGGCAAAGTGGGATCGACGGCATCGATCGGCGGGCACGGCTCGATCTTCAGGTCGAGGCCCCATTCCTTCGCGTAGGTGTCGCGGAAGGCGTACATCTCGGGAAACTTCTTGGCGGTGTCGACATGCATGGCCGGAAACGGCACGCGGCCGAAGAACGCCTTGCGCGCCAGCCAGATCATCACGTTGGAATCTTTTCCGAGCGACCACAGCAGCGCAAGCTTCTTCAGCCGTGCAAAGGCCTCGCGGAGAATGTAAATGCTCTGCGCCTCCAACTGGTCGAGATGGTCCATCGTCGGCGCGGCGCTCAGGACGCGCGGCATGGAAGATGCTTGCTCGAACTCGGTCGAGGGCAACCGATCTCTGGAAACGTCGTTTGTGAGAATGTGCATGCTAACAGCCATCGCCTGCTTGGGAGAAAATTCTATGGCGAAGCCAAGGAATATTTTTCTCTTTGCGTTCTGATGGGGACACTTATATAGAAAATAATTCCAGTCAACCCCGAAGAGTCAAAACCGAAGAACGCAATGCAATATCTGCCGGTGTTTCTCGATCTGAAGACCGGACCCGTGCTGCTGATCGGCGCGGGCGAGCTGGTGCGCGCCAAGCTTCGGGTGTTGCTGTCAGCGGGCGCGCGCATTCGCTGGTTTGCGACCGATGGTGACTTCGATCTCGCAGGTCTGCGCGATGAGCACGGCCAGATCGAGCGCGCCGACGGCGATCCGCTGAGTGCCGATCTCAGCGGTGTCATCGCTGTGTTGTGCGCCGGCGCCGGCGATCTTGGCGTGGCGATGTCGGCGCGGGCGCGATCGGCGGGTCTTCCCGTCAACGTGATGGATGACCTCGCGCATTCCAGCTTCATCTTTCCGGCGATCGTCGATCGTGGCGACGTCGTGGTCGCGATCGGCACCGGCGGCTCGTCGCCTGTCGTGGCGCGGCGCGTGCGCGAGCGCATCGAGGCGCTGCTGCCGGCGCGGATCGGCGAGCTCGCGAGCTTCATCGGCGACTTCCGCAAGACCATCAATCCTGTCATCACCGAGATGCCGCTGCGCCGCCGCTTCTGGGAGCGCATCGTCGACGGCCCGATCGGCGCGCTGGTGCTCGCGGGGCGCAAGCAGGAAGCCGAGGCGGCGCTGCACGGCATCGCCGATCCCACGGCCTATGCGGGCGCGGACCATGCCGGCCGCAGCGAAGGCCATGTGACGCTGGTGGGCGCCGGTCCCGGCGATCCCGATCTGCTGACGATCAAGGCGCTACGCGCGCTGCAGGATGCCGACGTCGTGTACTACGACGAGCTGGTGACATCAGAGATTCTCGACCGCATCCGCCGCGACGCCTCGCGCGTGCCGGTCGGCCGCCGGGTCGGCAAGCCCGGGATCGGCCAGGACGCCGTCAACAAGCTCCTGATCGACGCCGCGCGCGAGGGCAAGCGCGCGGTGCGCCTGAAGGGCGGCGATTGCTTCGTGTTCGGCCGCGGCGGCGAAGAGGTCGATGCGCTGCGCAAGGCCGGCGTGTCCTACACCATCGTCCCCGGCATCACGGCCGGCCTCGGCGCCGCAGCTCAGTTCGAGGTACCGCTGACGTTCCGCAGCAAGGCGCTGCGCATCACCTTCCTCACCGCGCACAAGGAGCGTGACGCCGAGGCGGTCGACTGGTCGGTCCTGACAGATACGAAGATGACCGTCGTCGTCTACATGGGCATGACCGCCGCGCCGGCCGTGCGCACCGGTCTCCTCGCCGCCGGTCGTTCGCCGCAGACGCCGGTCGGCGTGTTCGCCAAGGTGACGCGGGCCGATGCGCAGGCGGCGGTCGGCACGCTCGATCAGTTGCCGGATCTCGTCGGCAGGATCGATGGCGGCCCGGCCATTCTCATCATCGGTGATGTCGTGGCGCATTCGGCGCCATGGCGTCAGCAGAATCTCAGTGGCGTGATTGCAAAACTCCTGGAACCCGTCTGAATGACCTCCCCGCTGCAACAGAAGATCAAGATCACCGGTCCCTCGATCATCACCGCGAACCGGACCTGGGACGGCGCGGTGATCTACCGCACCGGCGCCAACAGCTGGTCGGATGAGTTGCGCGATGCTGCCATCGTGCGCACCGCCGATGAAGCCCGTGCGCTGCTGACGGAAGCCGTGGCCGATGATCTCGGCGCCATTGGTCCCTATATCGCCCCCGTCGAGGTCGCTGCGGACGGCGCGGTCAAGCCCGGCAATATGCGTGAACACATCCGGCTCACGGGCGCCACGATCGCGCTCCCGGCTCAAGCCTGAAGGCCCTGTCATGTACGCTTATGATGAAATCGACCGCACCCTGGTCAACGAGCGCGTCGCCGAATTCCGCGACCAGGTGAAGCGGCGGCTGTCGGGCGAATTGTCCGAGGACGAGTTCAAGATGCTGCGGCTGCAGAACGGCGTCTATCTGCAGCTGCACGCCTACATGTACCGCATCGCCATTCCCTACGGCACGCTGTCCTCCGAGCAGCTGCGCCGGCTCGCGCATGTCGCGCGCCGCTACGATCGCGGCTACGGTCACTTCACGACCCGGCAGAACATCCAGTTCAACTGGATCAAGCTCGCCGAGTTGCCGGATGCGATGGCTGACCTGGCCGAGGTCGGCATCCAGTCGATGCAGACCTCCGGCAACAATATGCGCAACGTCACATCGGACCAGTGGGCCGGCGTCGCGCCTGGTGAGATCGAGGATCCGCGCATCTGGGCCGAGCTGCTGCGCCAGTTCACGACCTTGCATCCGGAATTCTCGTTCCTGCCGCGCAAGTTCAAGATCGCGATCACGGCCTCCGAGCACGACCGCGCCGCCATCAAGATCCACGACATCGGCCTGCGTCTTCTGAAGAACGAGCAGGGCCAGACCGGCTTCGAGGTGCTGGTCGGCGGCGGCCTCGGGCGCTCGCCCTTCATCGCCAAGACCATCAAGCCGTTCGTCCACGGCCACGACATCCTCAGCTACGTCGAGGCGATCCTGCGCGTCTACAACCAGTACGGCCGCCGCGACAACATCTACAAAGCGCGCATCAAGATCCTGGTGCACGAGCTCGGCATCGAGAAGTTCGCGGCCGAGGTCGAGGAGGAGTGGCAGCAGATCCGCGACGGCGTGCTCAAGCTCGACGACGGGATCATCGAGGACATCCGCTCGCGCTTCTTCTACCCGGCCTACGAGACGCTGCCGCACATGCCGGACGAGCTCAAGCAGGCCGCCCACGATGCGAAATTCGAGGCCTGGCGCAAGAACTCGGTGTCTGCCCACAAGGTGCAGGGCTACGCCATCGTCACCGTGTCGCTGAAGCCGGTCGGCAAGCCGCCGGGTGACGCGACCGCGGACCAGATGGATGCGCTCGCTGATATCGCCGACAAGTACTCGTTCGGCGAGATCCGCGTCGGCCATGAGCAGAACCTGGCGCTGCCGCATGTCCGCAAGCGCGATCTGCCGGCGGTTTGGAAGGCGCTCGAGGCGATCGGCCTTGCAATCCCCAACGTCAACCTGGTCTCCGACATCATCGCCTGCCCGGGCCTGGACTACTGCTCGCTGGCGAACGCGCGCTCGATTCCGATCGCGCAGGAGATCACGCGCCGCTTCGCCAATCACGACACGGCGAATTTGATCGGCCGGCTGCACGTCAACATCTCCGGCTGCATCAATGCCTGCGGCCACCACCATGTCGGCCATATCGGCATTCTCGGCGTCGAGAAGAACAACGAGGAATTCTATCAGATCACGATCGGCGGCCGCGCCGACGAGGGCGCCGAGCTCGGCACCCTGATCGGACCCGCGGTGCCCTATGCCGAAGTCGCCGACGTCGTCGAGGACATCGTCGAAGCCTATCTTGCGCTGCGCGCGCGTCCCGAAGAGCTGTTCGTCGACACGGTGAAGCGGCTCGGGGTCGAACCATTCAGGGAGCGGGTTTATGCCACTCGTTAAGGGCGGACACATCATCGCGGACGAATTCGTCCGCATCACCGACGATGCCGAACTGCCGGCGCAGGGCGCGATCCTGGTGTCGGAAACGCGCTTGCTCGCGGATCCGCAGGCGCTGCTCGGCCGCACCGGTGGCAAGTGTGGGGTGATCTGGCCGAACAACCGCGACGTCGACGACCTCGTGCCACATCTCGACCGCCTCGCGCTGGTGGGGCTGGTGTTTCCGAGCTTCCGCGACGGCCGCGCCTATACCCAGGCGCGCCTGTTGCGTGAGCGCTACGGCTATCGCGGCGAGCTGCGCGCGACGGGGCAGGTGCTGCGCGACCAGTTCGTGTTCATGCTGCGCGCCGGCTTCGACGCCTTCGAGGTCAAGAAGCAGGCGGATGCCGAGGCCTTCACAGAAACCGTGAAGCGCTATTCGGTGTTCTACCAGCCGGCCGGCGATGGCCGGATCTCGGCGCTGCATCAGCGCCTGCAACTGCGCCATTCGGAGAGTGCCGGGCTGTGAGCACGCTTGCCGCATCACCTCTCGTCGTAGAGACGCCGGTCGCGGCGCTCGACGCTGCGCTGCGCATGGCTGCGCCGCGTGAGGTCATCGCCGCTGCGCTGCAGGCGATCGGTCGCGAGCGGCTCGCCGTGGTGTCGTCGTTCGGCACGGAGTCGGCGGCACTTCTGAAAGTGACGGCCGATGTCGATCCGGCGATCCCCGTGATCTTCCTCGACACCGGACACATGTTCGCCGAGACGCTCGCCTATCGCGACCAGTTGATCGAAATCCTCGGCCTGCAGGACGTGCGCTCGATGAAGCCCGACGCGGCGGCGCTGGCGCGCGAGGACGCCGACAACGAGCTGTGGTTCTCCGATCCCGACGCCTGCTGCCGGATCCGCAAAGTCGAGCCGCTGGCACGTGCGCTGGCGCCCTTCACCGCCTGGATCAACGGCCGCAAGCGCTTCCAGGGCGGCCTGCGTGCCGCGATCCCGGTCGTCGAGCAGGACGGCGCACGTGTCAAGTTCAACCCGTTCGCGAACGTGACGCGAGAGGACATCGCCGAGATCTATCGCGCCGCCAACCTGCCGCAGCATCCGCTGGTGGCCTCCGGCTTCCGCTCGATCGGCTGCATGCCCTGCACCAGCCGATCGGAGTCCGCTGAAGACGAGCGCGCCGGACGCTGGCGCGGCCGCGGCAAGACGGAGTGCGGCATCCACACGGTGGTGACGTCCCCGGTTTAGTGAGGCGTTATCGGCCGGCTTTCCGGGACGCCATGACGACATTGCGCCGCGGCAGAACAACCATCCCAATGCCGAGCGCTTCGTAGCAGAATGCCTATGTCCGATCGGAAACAAGAAAATCCGCTTTCGTTGACTCTGACGTGCACATCCGGCGATCTGGCGTGCGCGCCTGCAACATCGCGGGCCTGGGAATGGAGAGCTTGGATGATGCGGCGTCTTCTGGCGGTTGTCGCGGGGCTGGCATGGGCGGGATCGGCCTATGCGGCTGATATCAACCTGCTCAACGTCTCCTACGACCCGACCCGCGAGCTCTATGTCGAGTTCAACAAGGCATTTTCGGCCGCCTATCAGAAGGAGACCGGCAAGAGCGTCGAGGTCAAGCAGTCGCATGGCGGCTCCGGTGCGCAGGCCCGCAGCGTGATCGATGGCCTGCAGGCCGACGTCGTGACTCTGGCGCTCGCCTATGACATCGACGCGATCGCGGGCAAGGGGCTGCTCGACAAGGAGTGGCAGAAGCGGTTGCCGCAGAATGCATCGCCCTACACGTCGACCATCGTTTTCCTGGTCCGCAAGGGCAACCCCAAGGGCATCAAGGACTGGGACGACCTGCTCAAGAAGGGCGTCGAGGTGATCACGCCCAATCCCAAGACGTCCGGTGGCGCCCGCTGGAACTATCTCGCCGCCTGGGGCTATGCGCTGAAGAAGCTCGGGTCGGCCGACAAGGCCAAGCAGTTCGTCGGCGATCTCTATCAGCACGTTCCCGTGCTCGACACCGGCGCACGCGGCGCCACGGTGACGTTCGTGGAGCGCGGTGTCGGCGATGTCCTGCTCGCCTGGGAGAACGAGGCCTATCTGGCGCTGCGCGAATTCGGCAAGGACAAGTTCGAGATCGTGGCGCCGCAGCTGTCTATTCTGGCCGAACCGCCAGTTGCGGTGGTCGATACGGTGGCTGACAAGAAGGGCACGCGGAGTGTGGCCGAAGCCTACCTGAAATACTGGTATACAAAGGAAGGTCAGGAAATTGCCGCACGCAACTCCTACCGTCCGCGGGATCCCGAGGTCGCCAAGACATACGAGGCTGCCTTCGCCAAGGTCGAGCTGTTCACCATCGACGAAGTGTTTGGCGGCTGGACCAAGGCTCAGAAGGAGCATTTTGCGGAAGGCGGGATCTTCGATCAAATCTATAAGAATTGATCGAATCACGAGGAAGGAGTTGGTGACCGCCGGTCTGGTACGGCTTCGAACCCACAAGGTCAGAAGCCGGCGTTGCGGCGATCTGCGACACTGCGCGTGAGACGCTGTCCCCGGTCTCGGCCGACGAGGCAAGGGGGCGGCGGGCGGACACCGATCATCGATATCTCTCATCAATGGACCAGGCCTTTTTTTGAACGTACTTGCACCACGTCGCAGCACCTTGCCGGGCTTTGGTCTCACCATGGGACTGACGCTGACCTGGCTGTCTCTGATCGTCCTGATTCCGCTCGCGGGGCTGTTCGTCCGCTCGACTGATCTCAGCCTCGACCAGTTCTGGGGCATCGTCACCAGCCGGCGCACCCTGAGTGCGCTCAAGATCTCGTTCGGGCTCGCCTTCGCCGCCGCCTGCGTGAATCTCGTGATGGGCACCATCGTCGTGTGGGCGCTGGTGCGCTACCGCTTTCCCGGGCGCCGCCTGTTCGACGCCATCGTCGACGTTCCGTTCGCGCTGCCGACGGCGGTGGCGGGCGTGGCCCTGACGGCGCTGTTCACCCAGAAGGGCTGGCTCGGCGCGCCGCTCGCCGCAATGGGGATCAAGGTGGCGTTCACGCCGCTTGGCATCTTCGTCGCCATGATCTTCATCGGCATTCCCTTCGTGGTCCGCACCGTGCAGCCGGTGCTGATCGACCTCGATCCCGAGATCGAGGAGGCGGCGGCGAGCCTCGGCGCCGGGCGCTGGCAGATCGTCACGCGCGTGATCCTGCCGAGCCTGACGCCGGCGCTGCTGACCGGCTTTGCGCTCGCCTTTGCACGCGCCGTCGGTGAGTATGGATCGGTGATCTTCATCGCCGGCAACCTGCCGAACGTCTCCGAGATCGCGCCGCTGCTGATCGTGATCCGGTTGTCCGAATTCCGCTACGCCGATGCCACCGCGATCGCGGTGGTGATGCTGGTCGTGGCGTTCCTGATCATCTTTGCCGTGAACCGGCTGCAGCGCTGGGCGCAGAGCCGGGCGCCGTTGAATTAGGACGTGAGATGAGCGTGGAGATGACCCTGCAGGCGCCCTCCGTGGCGTCATCAGCGACGAGGCAGCGCGTGGCCCAGGCCGGCCGGCCGGACCCGCGCACCGAGCCGCGCCTGGTCCGGATCGTCATCACGACACTCGCATTGGCATTCCTGTCGGTGTTTGTCGTGCTGCCGCTGATCGTCGTGTTCGTCGAGGCCTTCGGCAAGGGTATTGCGGCCTATTTCACCGCGCTCGCCGACGCCGAGGCGTGGGACGCGATCAGGCTGACCTTGCTGGTGGCGCTGGTTTCGGTCGGCACCAATCTCGTATTCGGCCTGTGCGCCGCCTGGGCGATCGCCAAGTTCGACTTTCCCGGCAAGACGTTCCTGATCACCCTGATCGATCTGCCGTTCTCGGTGAGCCCGGTGATCTCAGGCCTCGTCTTCGTGCTGCTGTTCGGCGCGCAGGGCTTCTTCGGCCCGTGGCTGCAGAGCCATGGCCTGCAGATCCTGTTCGCGTTTCCGGGCATCGCGCTTGCGACCGTGTTCGTGACATTCCCGTTCGTTGCGAGGGCGCTGATTCCGCTGATGCAGGAGCAGGGCACGCAGGAGGAGGAAGCGGCGGTCTCGCTCGGCGCGTCCGGCCTGCAGACCTTCTTCCGCGTCACCTTGCCGAACATCAAATGGGGCGTGCTGTACGGCGTGCTTCTCTGCAACGCGCGTGCGATGGGCGAGTTCGGCGCCGTCTCCGTGGTGTCCGGCCACATCCGCGGCGAGACCAACACGATGCCGCTGCTGGTCGAGATCCTCTACAACGAATACCAGATGGTCGCCTCGTTCGCGATCGCCTCGCTGCTGGCGATGCTCGCGCTGATCACGCTGGTCGTCAAAACCGTCCTCGAACGGCAACTCGATGAGGGAGGTCCGCGTGACCATTGAAGTCAGGGGTGTCGTCAAGACGTTCGGCACGTTCAAGGCGCTCGACGGCGTCGATCTCAAGGTCGCCGACGGCGAATTGCTGGCGCTGCTGGGTCCGTCCGGGTCGGGCAAGACGACGTTGCTGCGGATCATCGCCGGGCTGGAATGGCCCGACTCCGGCGAGATCCTGTTCGACGGCGAGAGCGCGCTCGATCGCGGCGCCCGCGAGCGTCACGTCGGCTTCGTGTTTCAGCACTATGCGCTGTTTCGCCACATGAACGTATTCGAGAACGTCGCCTTCGGCCTGCGCGTGCAGCCGCGCCGTATCCGCAAGAGCGAGGCCGAGATCCGCGCGCGGGTGAAGGAGCTGCTCGATCTCGTGCAACTCGATTGGCTCGCCGACCGCTATCCGAGCCAGCTCTCCGGCGGCCAACGCCAGCGCATCGCACTGGCGCGCGCGCTCGCCATCCAGCCGCGCATCCTGCTGCTCGACGAGCCGTTCGGCGCGCTCGACGCGAAGGTGCGCAAGGAGCTGCGGCAATGGCTGCGCACCTTGCATCACTCCATCAACGTCACGTCGATCTTCGTCACCCACGACCAGGAAGAGGCGCTCGAGGTCGCGCACCGCGTCGTCGTGATGGACAAGGGCCGCATCGAGCAGGTCGGCTCGCCGAGCGACGTCTATGACGCTCCCGCGACCGCCTTCGTCCACGGCTTCATCGGCGAATCGATCATGCTGCCGGTCGAGATCTCCGGCGGCGCCGTGCATCTCAAGGGGCGCCCGCTGGATCTCGCCGCCGAGGGCGCGGCCGTCGGCGCTTCGACCTTGTTCGTGCGCCGCCACGACATGGTGATCGGCCCGGCCGGCAGCGGCACGCTGGACGGCGCCATCACCCATGTCCGCAGCTTCGGCCCGGTGCAGCGCGCCGAGATCGCGCTGACTGAGGGCATGGCGACGATCGAGATCGACGCCCCGCGCGACCGCGAACTCAGGGTCGGCGATCGCGTCGGATTGAAGCCGCGGCACTATCGGATTTTTGCGGGCGGGTGAGGACCCGCTGAGCTCAGCCTCCGATTAGATGTCGTTGGTCCAAGACAGCCGGCCAAACATTCGGTGTCGTCGCGGACAAAGCCCGGCAACGTCCTAGCTCAGCTGCGCGCCACAACCTCCGCTGTCGTCCCGGCGAACGCCGGGACCCATACCGCGTGATGTCGCGGTGAGAAACGGCTGGTCGTCCCGCCTGCCTCGAACCATTCCCTGGGGTGATGGGTCCCGGCGCGGAGGCCGGGACGACACCCGGTTTTGGGGCGCCTTGCTCGGCACACGATTGGCAGGGCTCCAGAGGTTTGGTCCACCTTGCAGGCTTGACCGCGCCGTTGACATGGTTGACGAACCGTTGCCGGCCAAAACGGCAGCAATTGTCGGAATGGAACTTACCTCCGATTCACCTTTCAGCCACGGTTGATGTGCAACAACCCGCCTCTCGCGTCGGCATAGGGACTGGTTCATTGAAGCATCTGGCACTCGCACTCTCCGTTGCATTCCTGCTCGCCGGCTGCGCAGCTGAGGCGCCGGTCGTGCAGGCACCGACCATGTATGCCGACATGGCGGTGGCCGGAGCGAAGCTCGATGCTGTCGCTGCGGCGACGATGATATCGCAATACCGCCAGAACAACGGGCTCGGCATGGTCGAGGTCGATCCGGAGCTGATGCGGCTGGCGGAATCGCAGTCGCAGGCGATGGCCGACAAGAACAAGCTCGATCATGACGTGCGCGCGCCGCTGGCCAAGCGGCTGAACGGCGCCGGCTACGATGCAACCGTTGCGGTCGAGAACGTGTCGGCCGGCTATCACACGCTGGCAGAAGCGTTTTCCGGCTGGCGCGACTCGCCGCCGCATCGCGCCAACATGCTGAAGACCGGTGTCACAAAAATAGGCATCGCGGCGAGCTATGCTCCGAATACCAAGTACAAGGTGTTCTGGACCATGATCCTGGCCGCGCCGGACGGCAAGAAGCCGTCCTGACAGGCAGGCCTGACGCCGGGTTGCGCAGCGGATTGCACGGTCGGCGGTCACGCGTTCGGGCCGATGGCCCCGTCCCCGACCTCCCTTGGCGTGGATTCTTGGCGTGGATTGACGTCACCGCGAAGTGACGCCACGGTGGCGCCTTGCTTTGCTAATGACCGCGGTAATGACGCAACATCCATTTCCCCCTCTGCCTGCAACTCCCACCCAGTCCCGACGCGTACTCGTCCTGCAGGGCGGCGGCGCGCTCGGCTCCTACCAGGCCGGCGCCTATCAGGCGTTGTGCCATTTCGACTTCGAGCCGGAATGGGTCGCCGGTATCTCGATCGGCGCCATCAACGCCGCGATCATCGCCGGCAACGACCGCGACAAGCGCATCGGCCGTCTCAAGGAATTCTGGGAGATGGTATCGTCGCCGGTGCCGTGGAAGCCGTTGCTCAACGGCGACCATCACCGCTCGGCCTTCAACGAAGTCAGCGCCGGGCTGATCGCAGCGTTCGGCGTGCCCGGCTTCTTCACGCCGCGCTTTCCCCCGGCGCCGCTATGGCCATCCGGCAGCCTGCAATCGGTCAGTTATTACGACACCGCGCCGCTGAAGCGGACCCTGGAGCGGCTGGTCGACTTCGATCGCATCAACGATCTCAAGACGCGGCTCTCCGTCGGCGCCGTCGGCGTCACCTCCGGCAACTTCACCTATTTCGACAATGTCGAATTCAGCAAGCAGGGCAAGCGCATCGGGCCCGAGCATATCATGGCCTCGGGCGCGCTGCCGCCGGGCTTCCCGCCGGTCGAGATCGACGGCGAGCATTATTGGGACGGCGGCATCGCCTCCAATACGCCGCTCGACTACGTGCTCGATACCGAGACCGATCGCGACCTCCTGATCTTTCAGGTCGATCTGTTCTCCGCGCGCGGCGATCTGCCGCGGACGCTGCTGGAGGCGGCCGAACGCGAGAAGGACATCCGCTATTCCAGCCGCACGCGGATGAACACCGACAAGAACCGGATGATCCACAACACGCGCAAGGCGTTCCGCGAGCTCTATGCCAAGCTGCCGGAGGAGCTGCGCAACGATCCGTCACTGGAGATCCTGTGCAAGGCGGCGCAGGAGAACACCGTGACGGTGGTGCACCTGATCTACCGCAGCAAGAACTACGAGACGTCCTCGAAGGACTACGATTTCTCCCATGTCGCGATGGTCGAGCATTGGGAGGCGGGCGTGCGCGACGTCCACCAATCGATGACTCACAAGGACTGGCTGGAGCGGCCGCAGTCCGGCGAGACCATGGTCACCTACGATCTCACGCAGGACGGCAGCCTCGCTGCCGCCAAGAAGGAGTGAAGCACATGACGACGAATTTGAAGGGCAAGACCGCGGTCGTGACCGGCTCGACCAGCGGCATCGGGCTCGCTTATGCGCGCGCCTTCGCCTCGGCCGGCGCCAACATCGTGCTCAACGGCTTCGGCGCGCCTGCCGATATCGAAAAGGAGCGCGCGGCGATCGAGAGCGACTACAAGGTCAAGGCCGTGCATTCGCCGGCCGACATGAGCAAGCCGGCCGAGATCGCCGGCATGATCGCGCTCGGCGAAACCACGTTCGGCTCGGTCGACATCCTCGTCAACAACGCTGGCATCCAGTTCGTCTCGCCGGTCGAGGACTTCCCGCCGGAGAAGTGGGAGCAGATCATCGCGATCAATCTGTCGTCCGCCTTCTACGGCATCCGCGCCGCCGTGCCCGGCATGAAGAAGCGCGGCTGGGGCCGCATCATCAACACGGCTTCCGCGCACTCGCTGGTCGCCTCGCCGTTCAAGTCGGCCTATGTCTCGGCGAAGCACGGCATCGCCGGCCTGACCAAGACCGTGGCGCTGGAGCTTGCGACCTTCAAGGTCACCTGCAACTGCATCTCGCCGGGTTATGTCTGGACGCCGCTGGTCGAGAAGCAGATCCCGGACACCATGAAGGCGCGCAACATGACCAAGGAGCAGGTCATCAACGACGTGCTGCTGGATGCCCAGCCGACCAAGCAGTTCGTCACCGTGGAGCAGGTCGCCGCACTGGCGCTGTTCCTGTGCGGCGACGATGCCGCGCAGATCACCGGCACCAATTTGTCGATCGACGGCGGCTGGACGGCGGAGTAGCGTCGTCTGGCTACGGCCGGGCCTGCCACACCCCTCACTGTCATCGTCCGCGTAGGCGGACGATCCAGTATTCCAGAGACGCCAGTGAGCGATCGAGAGGCCGCCGCGTACTGGATTGCCCGCCTTCGCGGGCAATGACACGCGGGTGTGGTGGGGCTGCGCACCTCGAGCAAATGATCAGTTTCGCGCCGAGGCGGGTTTCGCTTCGGCGCGGCTCATTCTACAAGCGTGCGTCCACGACCAGCGCACGGATCCAAATCTTGCTGACCACGATCATCGGCCTCGGCGCCGCCACCTGCACCACGTGTTCGTTCCTGCCGCAGGTCATCAAGGCCTGGCGCTCGCGCTCGACCCATGACATCTCGATGGGCATGTTCGTGCTGCAGACCACCGGCAACTCGATGTGGCTGCTCTACGGCGCGCTGATCAGCGATTTGCCGCTGGTCGTCGCCAACGCCATCACGCTGGGTCTGGTCGCGGCGATCCTCAGCCTGAAGCTGCGCTACGGCTAGGACGAAGACGATGGCCCTCGATCCGGTCCGCTTGAGCAAGTTTCTGAGCCTGGTGCTGCGGCATCAGCCGGAGACGATCGGCCTGGTGCTGGATGCGCAGGGCTGGGTGGCCATCGATGATCTGATCGCGCGTGCGGCTGCCGCGGGGACGGCCTTGAGCCGGGCCGATCTGGAGCAGGTGGTTGCGACCAGCGACAAGAAGCGCTTCACCATCTCGGAGGACGGGCAGCGCATTCGTGCTGCGCAGGGCCATTCGGTGAACGTGGAGCTTGGACTGACGCCGCGCGAGCCGCCTGCCGTGCTCTATCACGGAACGGCGACGCGGTTCGTCGAGCCGATCATGGCACAGGGTCTGAAGCCGCAGTCACGCCAGCAGGTGCATCTGTCGCTGGACGAGGCCACAGCCGTGAATGTCGGGCGCAGGCATGGCAAGCCCGTCGTCGTGCAGGTCGATGCCGCAGCGATGCATCGCGCCGGTCTGAAATTCTACGTTGCCGACAACGGCGTCTGGTTGACCGACCACGTGCCGCCAGAATTTCTCAGCGTGCCCGCGCCGCTTTGAGTTTAGCGGCTTGGTCGCCGCGCGACGGAGCGCGTCGATCAGCTGCGGCGCGCGAACACGTTTGCGGTGGTGGAGGCGACGCTCTGGCCCGGCGGCAGCACGACCACCGTCGAGCCCATCTGAACGCGGCCGTAGAGATCGGCGACGTCGGTGTTGGTCATGCGGATGCAGCCGGACGAAATGGCCTGGCCGATATATTCGGGCTGATTGGTGCCGTGAATCCGGTACAGCGAATCCTTGTTGCCCTCGTAGAGATAGATCGCGCGCGCGCCGAGCGGATTGGCCGGGCCGCCGGCGACGCGCTTCGGATACGGGCCGAGGCGCGCCTGGATGTCGGCGGTGGGAACCCAGTCCGGCCATTCGGCGAGCTTGCCGACCGTGGCGACGCCGGAGAAAGCCATCGCCTCTTCGCCCACGGCGACGCCGTAACGGATCGCCTTGCGGTCGGGAAGGACGTAGTACAGGAAGCGCGCATCGGTATCGACCACGATCGTGCCCGGCTGTTCCTGCCGGGTGTACTCGACGATGTGGCGCTGGAACTGTTCGGGGATCTGGGCTTCGGCATAGGGCGCGCGGGACAGGAGCTGCCTGTCGCGCGGCGTCAGGGCCGCATCGGATGTCGGCGACAGCGTCGCTTCCATGCAGCCGGCCAGCATCAACGTTCCGGCCAACGATAGTGCGAGCCCCAGTCTCGACATCTCAATCTCCCCCGCGCGATCAAACCATGTGCCCGGAGGATCGCGCCAATATCAAGGCGCTGCACCAAACGCTTGCGTGATCGCTGTGCGATCGGCGACGGCAGTGCGTGCGGTCCCAGGTTCCGTCAAATCGAGGCCAAGATGACGCACCAGATGCGTCGACAACGGTTCCTCAAGACGCCTTGCCGAAGGCGAGAACGTGCAGCCCGAGCCGCTGCTTGACGATGCGGAACAGCAGCACCGTCTCGAACGCGAGCGACAGCGAGGTGGCGGCTGCGGCGCCATGGCCGCCGAAGCGCGGAACCAGCACGATGCACAGCACGAGGTTCATGGCGAACGCCGCCGCATAGGCGGAGGCGCAGGCGCGCTGCTGGCCCAGCATGTTCAAGAGACGCTCGACCGGCCCGATCGCCGAGCGGACGACGAGCCCGATCGCAGCAATGAACATGATGTCGTAGCCGGCGGTGAACTGCGCGCCGAACAGAAACAGCAGCGGCTTGCCGAGCGCCAGCAGCACCAGGGTCGCCGCTAGCGACGGCCAGAACGTCCATTTGATGGCATGCGCGACATAGGCCGACAGCCGCGCTTTGTCGCCGAGCGCGTGATACTCGGCGAAGCGATGCGCCGTCGTCGCCGACATCGCGTAGTGGATGAACGACACCAGCGCGAGCGTCTTGACGACCGCGAAATAGATGCCGACCTCTTCGGAGGAGCGGAATTGCTGCAGCACCAGCACGTCGGTGTAGGACAGCAGCAGATAGAAGCTCTCGACCAGCAGGATCGGCAGCGAGATCGCGAGCCAGCCTCTGAGATCGTACTGTTTCGGTCCCGCTTCGATATGGCGGCCGAGTCGCCGGTTCAGCACCAGCATCTGGCCGAGCATCGCAATCCAAACGGCGGCGGCGCTGGCGGCCATCGCAGCCGTTGCGCCGAGGCCGAAGCCGAGCACGAAGGCGCCCGCGGTGAAGCCGATGATCAGCGTCTGGCGGATGATGAATTGCGGCATCAGCCCGAGCGTCATCCAGTCGTGCGAGCGCGCGATGCCGTCCTGGGTGTTGGCGACCACGAAAGCGGGCAAGGTCAGGCAGCCGATATAGAGCGGCAGGCGCTCGCCGGCGTCGATCCAAGGCGACAGCAGCGCGATCAGTCCGGCGAGCAGCAGCGCAGCGATGCTGGACGTTGCCAGCGTGAGCCAGCGGCCGCCGGAGAGAAAGCCGCGCAGCAGCGCCTGCTCGCCCGAGGTGCGGTAGTCCGGAATGATCTTCTGCGCCGAGGAGGCGATGCCGAAATCGAGCATGCTGCCGAGCAGCAGCACCCAGGTCCAGACATAGACGTAGGTGCCGTAATCCGAGCCGCCCATCCAGCGCGCCAGCAGGATCTGGCTGAGATAGGCAAGGCCGGCACTGAGCACGCGGATGAGGAAGATGGTGCCGGCGAGCCGCCGCGTCAGCGAAGCTTCGCCGCTGCCGCCGAATGCCGCCAGCCGCGCCTTCAGCCGGGCTGCGAGGCCTGTCGATGCGGGGGCGTTGCGGGCGTCCGTCACGGCCACGGCGGGGGCTCCACGGCCGCGCTGATGGCGGCGAAGCCTCTCTCCTATCAACGCATCGTTAAGAATGGGTTGGATCGGGGAGGCTCAACCGTAGCGGCCGCGCCGTCATGGCAGGTTGACGTTGAACTCGTACGCCTTGTCCGGGCCGACCAGCGTGAACTTCAGCGCCGCGCCGTCGGGCTTGACGCCGGGCGGAACGCCGTCGAGCTCGAAGGCGAAGCGCTTGATGCCCGGCGTGCCGCTGTCGCGCGCGGTCGGGATCGGCAGTGCCCAGTCCGGTGTCGGTCCCTCGACATAGAGGTGGACGTCGTGTGGATCGGCCACGGCGACATCGACGATGACGTCCTTCTTGCCGTCGCGCCTGACGTCACGGATCGTCAGCGCGTTGGGATCACCGATATTGGCCGGCTTCGGCACGGTGTCGAGCGCCGCCGACAGCGCCGTGTCCTCGGTGCTGGCGACGCTGGTGAAGGCGAGTTCGGCCTTGGCCTCCACCGGAATGCAGATCTTCTCGCACACCGCGTAGCTGATGTCGGCGCGCAGGGTCATCGGCTTGTCGGCGTTCTTGGCGACGATGCGCAGCGGCAGCACGATCTGATCGTGATAGCCCAGCGAATGGCCGCCGGCGCCGTCATCGAACTTGGTGGGCGATGGCCACAGAACCGTCACGGCTTCGACGTTGTCCGACTTGGAAAAGTCGAATCGCGGCGGCACGCCGGAATCGCCGGGCATGCGCCAATAGGTCTTCCATCCCGGTTGCAGCTGAACGGCGATGCCGCCGAGCATGACCGGGCCGCTGCGCGACCCCGCGAGCAAACGCACCGCGGAGTGGCTGTCGCGCTGCCACGGCGAGGCGTCCTGCGCCTGTGCGCTGAACGCAAGGCCGGACGACATGAGGGTTGCGACGAGCAGTGTGGCGGAGGTGTGAGGAACCAAGGCGGACATGAGACGTCTTTAGAGTGCGGTTCAGGCATAAACCATTGAATTGCTTGTGAGCGGATTTCGTCGCCGGGCTCTGAACCTTGATTGACAGATGCGCATCCCAATATCAGGATATCAACGATCACGAGAGTCCTTGCGGATGAATCCTGAGACAAAAAGGCTGGGCGACATTCGCCGCAAAGTAACGGGGATCGGGGATCACACCTCTCACGGTGGTTACCTGGACGGCCAGCTGCTGGTCGCCATGCCCGTGATGGGCGATTCCCGTTTCGAGCGCTCGGTGATCTATCTCTGCGCGCACTCGGCCGAGGGCGCCATGGGTATCATGGTGAACCGTCCGGCCGGCAGCATCGACTTTCCGCAGCTGTTGATGCAACTGAATATCATCGACAAGAACGATCAGATCAGTCTGCCCGACAGTGCCGAGACGATGAAGGTGTTGAGCGGCGGTCCGGTCGACACCGGCCGCGGCTTCGTGCTGCATTCGAGCGACTACTTCATCGCCAACGCGACCTTGAAGATCAATGACGGCGTCTGCCTGACGACGACGATCGACATCCTCAAGGCGATCGCCAAGGGCAATGGGCCGGAGCACGCCATCCTCGCGCTCGGCTATGCCGGCTGGCGCGCCGGCCAGCTCGAGGAAGAGATCCAGGACAATGGCTGGCTGCATTGCGATGCCGATCCCGAGCTGATCTTCGGCGACAATGTCGAGGACAAATACGATATGGCGCTGCGCAAGATCGGTATCGACCCCGGCATGCTGTCCAACGCCGCCGGGCACGCGTAGAGACGATCATCCTGCTGACGTCCAAGCGCTCGCGGAATACGAGCCATCTGTTGATGCGCTTTGTGTCTCTCCATCGTCATTGCGAGCGAAGCGAAGCAATCCAGGGCTGCGCGCATAGCCCTGGATTGCTTCGTCGCTTCGCTCCTCGCAATGACGGCATATTTGGTAGCAGTCCCTGAACTCACAGCTACTCCGCCGCCTGCTGCGCGACCGTCGGCTCGGTGCCGGCGACCGTGGCGCGGCGCATGTCGCGCGGTTGCGACTGGTCGTAGCGGCGAACGCGGTGCATCGTCTGGCGATTGTCCCACATGATCAGGTCGTGCAGCGTCCATCGGTGGACGTAGACGAACTCCGGCTGCGTGGCGTGCTCGGTGAGGTCGCGCAGCAGCAGCCGTCCTTCCGGCATGCTCATGCCGACGACGGCACCGGCATGCGATGACAGATAGAGCGACTTGCGGCCGTGCGCGGGATGCGTGCGCACCAACCGCTGCCGCACCGGCTTGAACATCTCCTTCTCCTCGTCGCTGTAGTCGAGAAAACCGAGCGAGCCGCGCGAATACATCAGCGAATGTTCGCAGACGAGATCTTCGATCTCGGCCTTGGTCTCGGGGTCGAGCCCGTCATAGGCCGCGCGCATGTCGGCGAACTCGGTGTTGCCTCCCTTAGGGTTCACGATGCGCGCCGACAGGATCGAGTACTTCGCCGGGATTGGCCGGAACGAGCTGTCGGAATGCCACAGGCAATTGCCGAGATTGAACAGATGGGTGCGGTGGTCTCGCGGCAGCGGCTGCCCGTCCTTGCCGAGATTGGAGACGTCGTTGAGCCCGGTCGAGAGGCGGTAGTCTTCCTTCCTGGTGACCGTGCCGCCGCGTGCCTGCTCGCGTTCGCCGAAATTGAGCGCGAAGGCGAGCTGCTGTTCGTCGGTGATGTCCTGCTCTTGAAACACCAGTACCGCGTAGTGATCGATGGCAGCCTGCAGCTGCGCAACCTCGTCCGGTGTCAGCGCCTTGCGCAGATCGACGCCCGTCACTTCGCCGACGAAATGCCGATGCAGCTGCCGGATGGCGAGCGCCATGGCCTCCTCCTTGCGTGTCCTCTGATGGCGGCCTCGTGTCCGCTTCGGTCCCGAAGGCTACGCCGGAGCGATGCGAAGTCAACGCAGGCGCGGACCACGGTTGCGCACGGCTGTCATGCCGGCACGTCAGGCGTCACGCGTCGCGGCGTTTGACGTCGGTCGCCTTCTGCTTGGTTGACGACGGGCGGGCCGTTCGATCGGCGCAGGTGCAGCAGCGCGCGGATGACGCGCGGCTGCAAATTTGCTGCTCACGGAAAAATGCTCTTCGCCTGCTCATAGCCGGGGTATCACCAATCGGACCCATTCGATAGGCACCGATCGTGACCGGCCGCATTCACGCTGCATGCGACGATGATCAACAACCGGAGTCACCATGGCGCTGCACAAGACATTCATGACGTTGGCGCTGGTCGCGGCGGGCCTCATTGCCGCACCGCTAGCTCGGGCCGAGAGCATCAATGCCGGCGGCCGCAGGGCGAGCCCCGTGCAGCCGTTCGATGCGCAGAGCGTGGCGGAGTTCGACACGCCCTGGGCGATTGCATTCCTGCCGGATGGACGGATGCTGATCACCGAAAAGCCCGGCCGGATCTTCGTCGTCACCCAGAGCGGGCAGAAGACCGAGATCGGCAACGTTCCCGCCGTTGCGGCTCGCGGACAGAACGGCCTGTTGGACATCGCGGTCGCGCCGACATTCGCCACGACGTCGCAGGTCTATTTCAGCTACACCGAGCCCAGTGCCGAAGGCAGCCGTCTCGTTCTGACCCGAGCCGTTCTGTCGCTTGCGAACGATCGCGCCACGCTGACCGATCCTGCGGTGATCTGGCGACAGACGCCGGCGGGCGGCGGCGGTCAGCCCGGCGGCATCATCGCGTTCGATCCGTCGGGAACGCATTTGTTCCTCAGCGTGGGCGACCGCATGCAGCCGAACAGCGCCCAGGATCAGCGCCAGGCGCGCGGCAAGGTGCTCAGGCTCAATCTCGATGGTTCGACACCCTCAGACAATCCGATGGCTGAAGACAAGGGCGTGCCGGCGCAGACATGGACCACGGGTCACCGCAATCCCTACGGTCTCGCCTTCGCCGTGGACGGGCGCCTCTGGCTGCACGAGATGGGGCCGCGTGGCGGCGACGAACTCAACCTGATCGAGCCGGGCCGCAACTACGGTTGGCCGCTGGTCTCGAACGGCGACAATTATGACGGCACGCCGATCCCGCGTCATAAGACGCGGCCGGAGCTTGCTGCGCCGTTGCTCTACTGGGATCCGGTGATCGCGCCGGCCGGCCTCGCCTTCTACGATGGCGCGATGTTCCCGCAGTGGAAGGGATCGGCGCTGATCGGGGGCTTGCGGGCTCACGCGCTGGTGCGCGTGGCGTTCCAAGCCGACGGCCAACCCGATGAGGTCGAGCGTTGGGACATGGGCGAGCGCATCCGCGACGTCGCGGTCGCGCCGGATGGTGCGGTCTGGATCATCGAGGACAATTCCCCCGGCCGGTTGCGGCGGCTCACGCCAAGGAAGTGAACCAGAGTCACCAAGCGGCGATGGCCTGAGCGGCGTTGACAGTCGCCGCATGCTGCTCACAGACGACAACATCAACAACAATGATGGAGCAGGGGAGATGAACGCACTCGATTTCTCTGGACGCTCGGTGCTCGTGATCGGCGGCTCCAGCGGCATCGGCAATGGCATCGCACAGGCGTTTCGCGCGCAGGGCGCCGATGTCGCGGTCTGCGGCACGCGCGCCAGTGCGGCCGACTATTCTGCCGCCGACGGCAGTGATCTCGAAGGCCTGGACTATCAGCAGCTCGACGTCAGCAACGCCGCAGCGGTCGACGCGTTTGCGCCGGGCTTCGACCGGCTCGACGTGCTGGTGCTGGCCCAGGGCGCGGTGCTGTACCGCCGCGGCGAATTTGCCATGGACGGCTTCCGCAAGGTCGTCGAGGTCAACCTCATCAGCCTGATGGCCTGTGCGACCAAGTTTCACCCCCTGCTGCGCGATGCGAAGGGAGCACTGATCATCGTCTCCTCGACGGCAGCCTATCACTCGACCATGGGCAATCCGGCCTACAATGCCTCCAAGACCGGCGCGGTCGGGCTGACGCGCACGCTGGCTGAAGCCTGGGCTGCGGACGGCATCCGGGTCAATGGCATCGCGCCGGGCCTCGTCGACACCAAGATGACGAAGGTGACGACCGCCAATCCGCAGCGTCTCGAAGGCGCCCTGCAGCGCATCCCGCTGAAGCGGCTGGGCACGCCGCAGGACATGGCCGGTGCAGCGCTGTTCCTCGCTTCGCCGTTGTCGTCCTACATCATCGGGCAGACCATCGTCGTCGATGGCGGGCTGATTTTGTAGTCGGTCGGAACCGTCGCCGCCTCAGCCGGTTAGCAGAGCGGAAAGCCCGCAAACGCAGACACTGCAGACAAGGAGAGCGGCGATGGATACGGATCGGTTGACCGGAACGGCGAAGGATGTCGCAGGCAAGGTCGAGGGCGGAATCGGCCAAATGACCGGCGACAAGAGCACGCAGGCGTCGGGACGCGCCCGCGAGGCTTCGGGCGCGGTGCAGAACCTCTACGGCCAGGCCAAGGATGCCGCCCGCGACGCCAGCGATGCCGCGATGGATTACGCCAAGGATACGTTCGGCAATAGCACCGAGGCGCTGCGTGACGGCACTCAGGCTCTCACCAAGCGGGTGCACGACAATCCGATGGGCGCGCTTCTCGTTGCCGGCGGCATCGGTTTTCTGCTGGCGATGTTGATGCGTCCGTCGAGCCGGCCGCAGCCGCAGCGCTGGCGTTACTGAGCTCAAGTGATCGACTAAATGAAACGGCCCGCATTCGAGATCGAATGCGGGCCGTTTTTCATGCGTCTCGTTCCAGGTCGGGCGATCGCTCTGTACCTGCTAACCTCAGCCCGGGATCATCGCGCAGGGGCTTCGACCGCCGCCGAGCGGCCCACGGCTCCTGGCGGCCGTGGCGGGGCGTTGGGATTGCGCGCGGCTGGCGGCTTCGATGGCTGCGCCTGGGGCTGCTGAGGCGCGCCGAAGCCGAAGAACTCGCGCACGCCCTGACCGCCCTGGTTCGGCTGTTGCGCCTGGGCGGGCGGTGTCTGGCCCGGCGCTCCAGGGGTCGTCAGCCGTCTTGGCCTCTGCTGGGCCGGAAGCTGATTCGGGGCAGCCGGCACGGCCTCGTTCGGTGACGTCGCCGCCATCGGCGTATCGGGCTTGGCGAGCTCCTTCGGCGGCTCCTTGGCCTGTTCGCGCCCGATCTCGCGGCGCGGCCAGATGTAATCGTCGGCGCGACCGGCGGGCGGGCTCAGCGCCTCGCCCTTGACCAGCGTCCGGGCCGCCAGGGCATCGACCGCCGCCGGGCGGGAGCCGGGGCCGCCGAGCAGCTGATCGGTGCCGACCGACGAGGCAACCAGCGGCAGGATCGGACCTGCGACCGGGCGCGGCGCCGGCTGGCCCGGTACGGCGTTGGCGTCCGGCGTCGCCGGCTCGTTCGGCAGTTCGAGCGGGGCTGAACGGGCTGCGAGCAGGCGGTTGATCTCGCGCTCGGCATAGTGCGCGAGCTTGCGCGCGCCGGGCTTGGTGAAATAGACGCCGTCGTAGGAGCGCAGCTGGCGGATCTGGCCTTCGAAATCCGGGCCTTTCTGCAGGAAACGGCCGGCTTCGTCGACGAACCCGTCCCAGACGTCGACATAGGTGATGCCGGCCTTGCCGGCGACGTCGCGAAAAAGCGAATCCAGGAAAAGCGCGTCGGCCGTGCCCTTGGGGCCGCGGACCGCAGGCAGCCCCACCCAGAGCACGGGCACGCCCTTGCTCTTGGCGACCGCGATCATCTCCTCGATCTTCTTGGTATAGAGCTCGACCCAGCGGTCGTCGCGGAATTCGTAGAGGCCGTTGGGTGAGCGGGCAGCCTTTTCCGGTGCCGCCACTGCAGGCGTATCGTTATCGGCTTCGTCCTGCGGCAGATCGCTGTCCGCTTTATCGTCAGGCTTGGCGGCCGTGTCGGTCTTCGGATCGGACTTGGCATCCGGCTTGGCCTCTCCGGCTTTGGCGTCACCGGGCTTCGTGTCGCCGGGCTTGGCCTCACCGGGCTTGGCCTTGGCGTCCTTCTTGGTCTTGTCCGCCTTCTTGTCGTCCGGCTTGTCGGTCTTCTCGACAACCGGCTCGCGCAGCGAGAGACGGTCATTGAGCCCGAGCATGATCACGATCGCATCGGCACGCTCGGTGGCCAGGATGCCCTTGGCGGCTGCAGCCCAGTCGGCCGGCTCGCCCTTGGGCTGGTACTTGATGAGGCCCGAATTCGTCTTGATTCGGCGGGTGATCCCCATGTCGGGCTGCTCGGAGTAGGCGTCTTCCAGGCCATAGGCGAGCCAGTCGGCCATGCCGTCGCCGAGCACCAGCACGTAGCGCTCCGGGGCATTGTCGCGCTTCTCCGGCGGCGGCGCCTTGGAATAGTCCTGTGTCACCTTTCTCGGCTGCTGTGGCTGGAACGGCGTGAAGAAGTCGTTGCCGAACCAGCCCCCGCCGCCGCCGCGCGGCGCCGGCCGCGGCGAGGAGAACGGGTTGAAGTTGAAGAACTGGGCCGAGGCCGGGCCGGTGATCCCGACCAGCATGGCGATGACGACCGCCAGCACGACCAGGGGGCCGGGCTCGTTCAACAGCTTGAGAATGGACTTCAGCTTTGACATGCGCACCCGTCCGCGCCGCCGCGCGGCGAAATCGTGACAACCCATATAATAGGAGCCGAATCAGGCCGCAAACGGGCATTCACCGGATGGTGTTGATGTCCGCCGCAATCGCCCCAAAAGGTTACCGGCGCGGCGGATTGGGCCGGGATCACCGCGCCCGCAGTCGTTCCAGCACGTCGGAGGTGGCAAAACCGTCCGCTGGCGCCCCGATCGAGGCCTGGAAGTTCCGCAGCGCCTCACGGGTCTGACCGCCGAACTGGCCGTCGGGCGTGCCGCGGTAAAAGCCGCGTTCCGCCAGCAGCTGCTGCAGCTCGAGCCGTTCGGCCCGCGACAACGTCCGTTCCTCACGCGGCCAAGCCTGAACGAAGGGTGGACCGCCGCGCAGGCGGTCGGCGAAATGGCCGATCGCCAGCGCATAGGCCTCGGCCGGATTGTATTTCATGATGACGCGGAAGTTCTGCAGCATCAGGAACCCCGGCCCTTGCGCGCCGGCTGGCGCCAGCAGATAGGCCTTCTCGGCCGAGGCCGGGAACGGCTGGCCGTTGGGGCGCCGCAAGCCGAGCTGCTCCCATTGTCCGAAGCTCATGGTCTTGGCGCGGTCGGCCAGCATGAAGTTGAAGCCCTGCGGCAGCACGACCTCGTAGCCCCAGCTCTGGCCGCTCTGCCAGCCGTCTTTCTTCAGGTTGTTGGCGGTCGAGGCGATCAGGTCGGCCGGATTGTCGACCACGTCGCGGCGGCCGTCGCCATCGGCGTCGACGGCGAAGCGCTTGAAGGCGGTCGGCATGAACTGGGTCGGGCCGAACGCGCCCGCCCACGAGCCCCGCAGCTGCTCGGGTCGCAGATCGCCGCGGTTGAGGATCTCCAGCGCCGATAGGAACTCATCCTTGAAATAGGCCTGGCGACGGCCGATGCAGGCGAGCGTCGCGGTCGACTGCAGCACGCTGCGATCGCCGATCTGGGTCGAGTAGTTGGATTCGATGCCCCAGATCGCCGCGACGATGTAGCGGTCGACGCCGTAGGCACGCTCGGTGGCATCGAACTGCGCCTTGTACTTCGCGAGCACTTCGCGGCCTTTGGCCATGCGGGCGTCGCTCACCAGGATGTCGAGATAGTCCCAGATCGACTTGGTGAATTCGGGCTGCGCGTCGAGCAGATCCATGATGCGCAGGTCAGGCGACAGGCCTGCCGTGAAGCGCTGGAAATTGTCCTGCGTGATGTTGCGGCGTGCGGCATCTGGCCACATGCCGGCGACGCAAGCGTCGAAATTGCCCGCGGCCTCGCGGATCGCTGCCGCCGTCATCAGCGGATGGCCGGAGGCGCCGTCCTCGCCGCTCCACGGCTGCGGCCCACCGGTCGAGGGTGTCTGCGCCGGCGTGGAGGCGCCCGGGTCACCCTTGGTCAGGGTGCCCGTGAACAGGCCGTCGAGGAAGTTCAACGGCCCGCCGCCGGACTGGGCCGATGCGGAACCGGACACCGCTGCCAGCGCGGTCGTCACAAGCGCTGTCCGGGCTCCGGCCTTCAGCGCCGCCAGGAATTCGTTCCGTCGCACCATGTCTCGATCCAGATCGCGTGAAGACCGGGCTCAACGAGGCCCGTACCTGCTTAACAGGAGATTAACAGGGTTGATGATTTCCGCAGCGAAATTTCGCCCTTCGGACTGCGTCCGACGGAACACTCGACCAACATCCGCCTTTGTTCTCGGCTGCAAACGAGCTACCAAGATGCGATCGTTTTCGCATTCATATCGTCACAAGGTTTAGTCATCCCCCATGAAGATCCGCAAAGCCGTATTTCCGGTCGCCGGTCTCGGCACCCGCGTCCTTCCCGCCACCAAGGCGATGCCGAAGGAAATGCTGACGATCGTCGACAGACCGCTCATCCAATATGTCTTCGACGAAGCGAGAGAAGCGGGCATCGAACATTTCGCATTCGTGACCGGCCGCAACAAGACCGCGATCGAGGATCATTTCGATCGCATGTACGAGCTCGACGCGACGCTGGCGGCGCGCGGCAAGAAGACCGAGATGGAGATCCTGGCGCGCGATCAGCCGGAGGCGGGCGCCGTCAGCTTCACCCGCCAGCAGGCGCCGCTGGGCCTCGGCCACGCGGTATGGTGCGCGCGCGACATCGTCGGCGATGAGCCCTTCGCGGTGGTGCTGCCCGATGAGCTGGTGCTGAACGCGCCAGGATGCCTGGCACAGATGATCGCGGCCGCCAACGACTTGCCCGAGAAGAGCAACGTGCTCGCGGTGCAGGAAGTGCCGGCCGATCAGACGCATCAATATGGCATCTGCGGCGTCGGCAAGCGCGACGGCAAGATCTTCGAGGTCGACGGCATGGTCGAGAAGCCGGCCAAGGGCACGGCGCCCTCGAACTACTCGATCACCGGGCGCTACATCCTGCAGCCGGAGATCTTCAAGATCCTGGCGACGCAGGAGCGCGGCGCCGGCGGCGAGATCCAGCTCACCGACGCGATGATCGGCCTGTCGAAGACGCAGAAATTCTACGGCGTGGACTTCGACGGCGAGCGGCATGATTGCGGCTCGAAGTCGGGCTTCCTCAGGGCCAACATCGCCTTCGGCATGGCACGCGCCGATCTGCGCGACGGGCTCCGCGACGACATGAAGCGCTATCTCGGCAGCAAGGGCTGAGATCAACGCCGGCGCGACGGGTCACGATCCGAAGCGGCCGGCGGCATCATGCCGCCAGCGCCGCGGCCGCCGACGGCTTCGGCACGGCAACGCTGACGCAGCGATTGCGGCCCGCCGCCTTGGCTGCGTACAGCGCCTTGTCGGCGGCGCTGAGCAGGCTGCTCCAGTCGGTATCGCGCGGCGGCGTGACGCTGGCGACCCCGATGCTGATCGAGGTGTTGGACGTCTCTCCCGCCCAGATCGCAACCTTGCCGCGGATCGTCTCGGCGACATGCAGCGCGGCTGTGTCCGAACTCTCCGGCAGCAGCACGGCGAACTCTTCGCCGCCATAGCGCGCCGCGCAATCGCCGGCGCGCCGCACGGAGTCTGAAATGCACACGGCGATGCCGACCAGCACCTGGTCGCCTGCCTGGTGACCGTGGGTGTCGTTGTAGCTCTTGAAATGATCGGCATCGATCATCAGAAGCCCCAGCGGCGCCTGCGTCCGCTGCGCCCGCCGCCACTCGCTCTCGATGGTCTCGTCGAACTTGCGCCGGTTCTTCAGGCCGGTCAGCGGGTCGGTGGTTGCGAGCTGTTCGAGCCGGGATTCGACCTTGGTGCGCAGCTGGATCTCGCGCGCGGCGACCTGGGTCGCGGCCAGCACGAACACGATGAGCGCCAGCATCATCGCGCCGATCTGGGCGGCCTCGCTGCGCCAGACGGCATAGACGCTGTCCCATGTCTTGCTGGCGACGACCACCAGCGGCTCGGTGCCGTTGCGCCAGACCAGGAGCCGCGGCAGGTCGTCGAGCGCGCCATAGCTGCTCGCCCAGCCGGTCGGCTCGGTCAGCGCGCGGGTCACGGCCGGCGCCCGCGCCAGGTTGCGCCCGATTGCGGTGGGATCGAACGGCGCGCTGACGATGACGGTGCCGTCGCGCCGGAACACGGTGAGGCTGTCGCCGGGGCCGAGCGTGAGCCGGCCGAACAGGTCGCGGAAATAGCTCAGGCGGATCGAGCCGGCGACGACGCCGGCGAAGTGCCCGTCGGGCGTCGAAATGCGGCGGCTGAGCACGATCGAGGCATGGCCACGATGCTGGGCGGGGCGGCCGACATAGAGCCCGCCGTCCGGGCGGTCGCGATGGACCTGGAAGAAGTCGGCATCGCTGCGGTCCTCGGGCGAGGGATCAAGCGTGGTCGAATCGATGGCGAGGCGGCCCTTGGCGTCGAAGACCTGAATGGCGCCGAAATTCCTCGCGGTGGACGCGCGATCGAACAGGATGAGATGGCGGACCGGCTTGCTGACCTCCTTGATTTCGGGCAGCAACATGTTGCCGGCAACCGCGCGCAGGGAGAGATCGTAGAGCTCGATGTTGCGGCTGATGTCGGCGCCGATGCCGGCGGCGAGATTTTCCAGCGACTGCCGGGCCCGCACCTCCTCGCCGCGGCGAAGGTCGATCATGACGCTGGCACAGATGGCGGAGAAGCCGATGATGGTCGAGATGGAGCAGGTGACCAGGGTGCGGGCCGAGAGCCGCCAAGGCGGCTGTGCCCGGCCTGTGCGGCTTTGCGGTCGCATCGTCCCATCCCCGTGGAGTCCCGCCCGTAAAGTGACGGATCACCGGAAGTAACGCATGTTAGGTTAACGAGTCGTTGCGTTCGCAGCGCCTGTCGTCAAGGCTGCCGCACACTCGCTTGGTACGATGGAGTCGAGACTTGCCGGACTATGATGCCCTGCGCGATTACCTCAAGCGGCAGACCCGCCCCGAACTGATGCTCAGCCTCGACGAAATCGAGGAGCTGATCGGCGACAGTCTGCCGCGCGCGTCGCACCGCGCGTCGTGGTGGGACAGCCTGAGGAGCCCGCAGGAGAAGATGCCACAGCGCGAAGCCTGCCTGGCGGCCGGCTATGTCGCGACCCGCATGCCGGACGGCAAGGGCGTTCGTTTCCGCAGGCTTAAGCCTGAGCGCTGAGCCTAGGCCGCCGCTGTCACGGCACTTGGCCCGGATGCTGCTTTTGGCTCCGCAGACGATGCCGTGGTCGGACTGAGCTTTCAGGGCGCGCTCGGCGCCCGCCGACATTGCTGACGATTTGGAGACACTGGAATGAATGAACAGGACCTGCGCCGCGACATCGCGGCCGTCAAGGACGGGTGGCTGTCGCGCCGCGATTTCGTGCAGCGGATGCTCGCCGTCGGGCTGACCGCCCCGCTGGCGGGCATGATGCTGGCGCATTCCGGCGTCGCCATGGCCGCGCAGGCGTTTCCCTACAAGCCGACCAAGGCGGGCGGCGGCGGACCGCTGAGGCTGCTGTTCTGGCAGGCGCCGACGCTGCTCAATCCGCATTTCGCGATCGGCCTCAAGGATCAGGAGGCGGCCCGCGCCTTCTACGAGCCGTTGGCGGGATGGGATGCCGACGGCAATCTCGTGCCGGTGCTCGCAACCGAGATTCCGAGCGTGGCCAACGGCAGCCTCGCCGCCGACGGCACCTCGGTCGTCTGGAAGCTCAAGCAGGGCGTGAAGTGGCACGACGGTCAGCCGTTCACGGCCGACGACGTCATCTTCAACTGGCAATATGCCACCAATCCCGAGACGTCAGCGGTCACCATCGGCGACTACAAGGACATCAAGTCCATCGAGAAGATCGACGACCACACCGTCCGCCTCGTGTTCGGCCGGCCGACGCCGCTGTGGTTCACGCCGTTCGTCGGCGGGCGCGGCGCGATCATTCCAAAGCATCTGTTCGCCGACTACATCGGCGCCAAGTCGCGCGAGGCGCCGAACAATCTGACGCCGGTCGGCACCGGCGCCTATCTGTTCGTCGATTTCAAGCCGGGCGACACGCTGACGGCAAAGCTCAATCCCGACTATCACGTGCCGAACCGGCCGCATTTCGACACGCTGGAAATCAAGGGCGGCGGCGACGCGGTGTCGGCGGCGCGCGCGGTGCTGCAGACCGGCGAATTCGACTACGCCTGGAATCTGCAGGTCGAGGACGAGATCCTGGTCAAGCTGGAAACCGGCGGCACCGGCGTCGCCGAGATCGTGCCGACCGGCAATCTCGAATTCATCCTGCTCAACGCCACTGACCCCAATGTCGAGGTCGACGGCGAGCGTGCGAGCCTGAAGACCAAGCATCCGCTGTTCTCTGATCCGGCGGTGCGCGAGGCGATCAATCTGCTGATCGACCGCGCCTCGATCCAGAAGTTCATCTACGGCCGTGGCGGCATCGCCACCGCGAATGCCGTCAACAATCCCGAGCGCTATCGCTCGAAGAACACGAGCTTCGAGTTCAACATCGAGAAGGCCAACCAGATCCTGGAGGATGCCGGCTGGAAGAAGGGCGCGAGCGGCGTGCGCGAGAAGGACGGCAAGCCGCTCAGGATCGTGTTCCAGACCTCGACCAACGGCCCACGGCAGAAGAACCAGGCGATCATCAAGCAGGCCTGCCAGAAGGCGGGCATCGAGATGGAGCTGAAGTCAGTCGTGGGCTCGGTGTTCTTCTCCAGCGACGTCGCCAATCCCGACACCTACACGCACTTCTATTGCGACATGGAGATGCTCATGATCTCGATGGCATCGCCCGAGCCGCAAGCCTTCATGACCCAGTACGTGTCATGGGAAGCGGCCAGCAAGGCCAACAAATGGCAGGGCCGCAACATCTCGCGCTGGCAGAGCAAGGCGTATGACGATCTCTACAACGAACTGACGCGCGAACTCGATCCCGTGAAGCGCGCCGCGCTGTACATCAAGCTCAACGACACCGTCTGCGCTGGCCGCTACGTGCTGCCCGAGCTGAACAGGCCGCGCGTCTCCGGTATCCGCAAGGGACTTCAGACGCATTCGTCGGGCTGGGACAATGATCTGTGGCAGCTGCCCAGCTGGTATCGCGAGAGCTGAGGCGCAATCTCCGCGATTGTCTTTCTGTGAGGCATCCTGATAGCGAAGCCACGGCGGTCGCGCCGTGGTTCCATTTTTCGGGATGCCCTGCAGCAATTCGTCCTGCAGATGCGAAGTGCGACAATCAATCCCTTTCATAGTACGAAATTGGCCCGGATTCTGCTTTGACAGTCGCTTCGAAGGCTGATCCAATTTTGTGCAGCTCCCGCGGATGCATGGCGTGGCGCTATTATTTTGGCATTCAGCATCACCGTGGAGTCGATTGAATGAACGAGCGTGACCTCCGTAACCAGATCGCTGATGTCAAAGCCGGGCGCCTGTCACGGCGCGAATTTGTGCAGCGGATGATTGCCGTGGGGCTGACCGCGCCGATGGCCGGCACGATGCTCGCCCATTCCGGCGTCGCCTTTGCAGCCGACGCGATGGACTACAAGCCGACCAAGGCCGGCGGCGGCGGTCCGCTCAAGCTGCTGTTCTGGCAGGCGCCGACCTTGCTGAACCCGCATTTCGCCAACGGCACCAAGGACCAGGAGGCATGCCGGCTGTTCTACGAGCCGCTCGCCGGCTGGGATGCCGATGGCAACCTGGTGCCGATTCTCGCCGCCGAGATTCCCAGCAAGGAAAACGGCAGCCTGGCTGCCGACGGTCTGTCCGTGACCTGGAAGCTCAAGCAGGGCGTGAAATGGCATGACGGCAAGCCGTTCACGGCCGACGACGTCATCTTCAACTGGGAATACTCGGTCAATCCCGATACCGCCGCGGTCTCGGTCGGCAGCTATCGCGGCATCAAGTCGGCGGAGAAGATCGACGACCATACGGTGAAGCTGACGTTCAAGCAGCCGACGCCGTTCTGGGCCGATCCGTTCGTCGCTGCCTATGGTCTCGTCATTCCGAAGCATCTGTTCGCCGACTATATCGGCGGCAAGTCGCGCGAGGCGCCGGCCAATCTGAAGCCGGTCGGCACCGGCCCCTACACCTACGTCGACTTCAAGCCCGGCGATTCCATCGCCGCAAAGCGCAACCCCGACTATCACCAGGCGAACCGGCCGTATTTCGACACGGTCGAGGTCAAGGGCGGTGGTGACGCGGTGTCGGCGGCACGCGCGGTGCTGCAGACCGGCGAATACGATTACGCGTATAATCTGCAGGTCGAGGACGAGATCCTGACCAAGCTGGAAGCCGGCGGGCAGGGCAAGGCGCAGCTCACGGTCACCGGTCACATCGAGTACATCGCCCTCAACGTCACCGACCCCTGGACCGAGGTCGACGGCGAGCGCGCCAGCGTCAAGACCAAGCATCCGTTCTTCACCGATCCGGCCGTGCGCAAGGCCATCAATCTCCTGATCGACCGTGCCTCGGTGCAGAAGTTCATCTATGGCCGCGCCGGCGTGGCGACCGCGAACTTCCTCAACAACCCGGAGCGCTTCCGCTCGCCGAACAACAAGTTCGAGTTCTCGATCGAGAAGGCCAACCAGATCCTGGAGGAGGCCGGCTGGAAGAAGAATTCGTCCGGCGTTCGCGAGAAGGACGGCAAGCCGATCAAGCTGGTGTTCCAGACCTCGATCAATGCGCCGCGCCAGAAGAACCAGGCGATCATCAAGCAGGCGTTCCAGAAGGCCGGCATCGAGGTCGAGCTGAAGTCGGTGGTGGCGTCGGTGTTCTTCTCCTCGGACCCCGCCAACCCCGACACCTATCCGCACTTCTATTGCGACATGGAGATGTACCAGACCACCATGCCGCAGGCCGATCCGCAGTTCTTCATGAACCAGTTCACGTCGTGGGAGATCGCCTCCAAGGACAACAAGTGGCAGGGCCGCAACATATCGCGCTGGCAGAACAAGGAATATGACGAGACCTACAAGCAGGCCTCGAGCGAGCTCGATCCGGTCAAGCGCGCAGGCTTGTTCGTCAAGCTCAACGACCTCGTCGTTCAGGACAACTACATCCTGCCCGAGATCAATCGCCGCAACTGCATCGGCCTGAAGAACGGGATGGTCGCAAACAAGAGCGGCTGGGACAACGACCTCTGGCAGATCGCCAACTGGTATCGCGAGACCTGATCGCAACCAGCATGACCAGCCAGACATCGTAGAGGTGGAGCGATGGGAAACTACCTTCTCAGGCGCCTCATCGTCGCCGTGCCGAGCCTGCTCGGCATCAGCCTCATTTTGTTCGTGCTGCTGGCGCTCGCGCCGGGCGATCCGTTCGGCGAGCTCGCGAGCAACCCGAACATTCCCCCGGAAGTCCGCGAGATGCTGCGCATCAAGTTCGGGATGGATGACCCGATCATGGTGCGCTACTTCCGCTGGCTGGTCGCCATGCTGCATGGCGATTGGGGCTTCTCCTTTGCCAGCCGCGTCAATGTCGACACCCTGATCCTGCAGCGGATTCCGGCCACGCTCTACGTGGTCGGCACCGCGCAGCTTCTGGCGCTGATCGTGGCGATCCCGGTCGGCGTGCTGGCGGCGCGGCGGCCCTATTCGATCTTCGACCAGATCGCCAACACCTTCGCCTTCATCGGCTTCTCGCTGCCGACCTTCTTCACCGGCCTGCTGTTGATCCTGATCTTCAGCGTCAATCTCGGTTGGCTGCCGTTCGTCTATCGCGCCGACATCCAGGCCGTGGGATGGATGTGGTGGTGGGAGAACTTCAAGCAGGCCGTGATGCCGGTCACCGTGCTCGGCCTCTATCAGGCCGCCTCCTATACGCGCTATGTGCGCTCGGCCGTGCTCGACGTCATCAAGCTCGATTACGTCACGACCGCACGCTCCAAGGGGCTCGACGAGAGCAAGGTCATCGTCAAGCACGTGGTGCGCAACGCGCTGATCCCGGTGGTCACGCTGGTGGCGCTGCAGATGCCGACCGTGTTCGGCGGCGCCATCGTCACCGAGCAGATCTTCCGCATCCCCGGTATCGGCTCGCTCCTCATCAGCGCGATCCTTGCGAACGATACGCCCGTCATCATGGCAGTGACCTTCGTGTTCGCCTGCCTCGTCGTCCTCTTCAACCTGATCGCCGATATCCTGTATGGCTGGCTTGACCCACGCATCTCCTTCCGTTGAAGCGGCGGTCGCGCCGGCTTCACCAAAACGCCGCTTCTCGCCCGGACGAGATGCGGTCAGGCGCTTCCTGCGCCATCGCCTTGCTGCCGTCAGCGTCGTCGTGCTGGCGCTGCTGGCGCTGTCGATCGTCGTCGGACCGTGGATCTGGCGGGTGCCGATCAACGAGATCGACTTCACCGCGCGGCTCGCGCCGCCGTCGTGGGATCATCCGTTCGGCACCGACGATCTCGGCCAGGACTTGATGGCACGGATGATCTATGGCGGCCGGATCTCGCTTGCGGTCGGCTTTGCGGCGATGGCCGTCGGCCTGTTCGTCGGCGTCGTCATCGGTGCCATCGCCGGCGCCTCCAAGGGACCGGTCGACGCCGCGCTGATGTGGCTGACGGATCTGTTCCTGTCGCTGCCGCAACTGCCGCTGCTGCTGCTCGTGATCTACCTGTTCCGCGACCTCCTCAAGGGGCTCGTCGGCCCCGAGGGCGGCACCTTCATCCTGATCGTGCTTGTGATCGGCGGCTTCCGCTGGATGCCGGTGGCGCGCCTGGTGCGTGCGCAGTTCCTGTCGCTGCGTGAGAAGGAGTTCGTCGAGGCCGCGCGCGCGCTCGGCGCCTCCAACTTCCGCCTCGTCGTCCGCCACATCCTGCCGAACGCGCTGGGACCGGTGATCGTCGCCGGCACCATCGACGTCGCCGCCGCCATCATCGCGGAATCGACGCTGTCGTTCCTCGGCCTCGGCTTTCCGCCTGACATTCCGACCTGGGGCCGGCTGCTGTTCGACGCCAAGGATTATCTCGACATCGCGCCGCATTGGGCGCTGTTCGCCGGCGGGGCGATCTTCCTCACCGTCATCGCGATCAACTTCATCGGCGATGGCCTGCGCGATGCGCTCGATCCGCGGAAGGTGATGTGATGGACGCGCGCGTGACCCCGCTGCTCGAGATCAAGGGGCTGAAGACCTATTTCAACAGCGACGACGGCCAGGTCCAGGCGGTCGACGGTGTCGACATCTCGATCGGCAGCGGCGAGACCTTGTGTGTGGTCGGCGAGTCCGGCTCCGGCAAGACCGTCACCGCGATGTCGGTGCTGAAGCTGATCGCGATGCCGCCCGGCCGCATCGCCGGCGGCCAGATCCTGTGGCAGGGCCGCGACCTCGTGCCGCTCGGCTCGTCCGAGATGAACAAGATCCGCGCCAGCGAGATCGCGATCGTGTTCCAGGAACCGATGACCTCGCTCAATCCGGTCTACACCGTCGGCGACCAGATCGCCGAGGTGATCCAGCTGCACCAGGGTTTGTCCAAGAAGGCGGCGATGGATCGGGCGGCAGAGATGCTGGCGCTGGTGCAGCTTCCCAACCCGAAAGCCCGCATTCATGACTATCCGCATCATTTCTCCGGCGGCCAGCGCCAGCGGGTCATGATCGCGATGGCGCTGTCGTGCAATCCCAAGCTCCTGATCGCCGACGAGCCGACCACCGCGCTCGACGTCACGATCCAGGCGCAGATCCTCGATCTGCTGCTCGACATGAAGGAGCGGCTCGGCATGTCGATCATGCTGATCACGCACGCCATGGGCGTCGTGGCCGAGGTCGCGCAGCGCGTCGTCGTGATGTATGCGGGCAGGGTGGCCGAGGAGGCGCCGGTCGATCGCCTGTTCGCCAATCCGCGCCACCCCTACACCCAGGGGCTGATCCGCTCGATCCCGCGCATCGATCTCGCGGCCGTCAAGAAGAGCCGGCTGGAAAGCATCCCGGGCAGCGTTCCCAAGCTGATCAATCCGCCCGAGGGCTGTCGCTTCGCCTCGCGCTGCCGCTTCGCCATTCCCGATTGCCGGCGGGCCCAGCCGGTGCTGCGCGAGATCGAGCCGGGCCACAAGGTGGCGTGCATCCGCGCCGAAGAGACGTTGCTGTGATGACCGAAGCTGCCATTGCTCCCGCCGCTGCGCCCGCACCCTTGCTCAGCGTGGGCAACCTGACCAAGGCGTTTCCGATCCGGGGCGGACTGATGAAGCGCCAGATCGGCAGCGTGCGCGCCGTCGACGGCGTCAACTTCGACATCGAGCCGAGCGAGACCTTCGGCCTCGTCGGCGAGTCCGGCTGCGGCAAGTCGACCACCGGCCGCTGCGTGCTCAGGTTGATCGAGCCGAGCTCGGGCGAGCTGCGCTTCGAGGGCAAGGACGTCATTGCCCTGTCCGGCGAGGGCTTGCGCGCGCTCCGCCGCGACATCCAGATCATCTTCCAGGACCCTTACGCCTCGCTCAATCCGCGCATGACGATCGGCGCCATCATCGGCGAAGCGCTGACGATCCACGGCCTCGCGGCCTCGCGCCAGCAATACGAGGCGCGCATCGTCCATCTGCTCGAAACAGTCGGCCTGCAGGCCGATCACATGACGCGCTATCCGCACGAATTCTCCGGCGGCCAGCGCCAGCGCATCGGCATTGCCCGGGCAATCGCGGTCGAGCCCAAGCTGATCATCTGCGACGAGCCGGTGTCGGCGCTCGACGTCTCGATCCAGGCCCAGGTCATCAATCTGCTCGAAGACCTGCAGCAGAAGTTCGGCATCGCCTATCTGTTCGTGGCCCACGATCTCTCGGTGGTCGAGCACATCAGCCGCCGCGTCGCGGTGATGTATCTCGGCCGCATCGTCGAGACGGCGTCGTCACGCCAGCTGTATTCGTCGCCCAAGCATCCCTACACCGAGGCGCTGCTGTCGGCGGTGCCGATCCCCGATCCGAGCGTCAAGCGCAAGCGCGTCCGCCTCAAGGGCGAGGTGCCGAGCCCGATCAATCCGCCAACCGGCTGTCACTTCCACACCCGCTGCCCGATCGCGAAGGACGTCTGCAGCAAGGAGGTGCCGCCGCTGAAGGCAAGCGCCGAGGGACATCTCGTCGCCTGTCATTTCCGGTGAGGTGAGGTCGCGCGCTCAAGCCGCCTGTCGGTCCGAGACCAGGGCCGTCAAGCGTGCCGCTTGCTCGGGGTTGAGCGCGAACTGAACCAGGGCGGTGCGGTCGCCGACGCGGGTCACGGTGCCCGGCAGATCCGAAATCATGCCGGTGATCGCGAGCGTCACCGATGTGTTGACCGAGAGCTGGACCGGGATCGCCTCGAGCAGGGCGCCGCCGAGCGAGAGGTTGCGCACGCTGATGGCGACCGGTTCGCCGTTCACCTGCAGGGTACCCGGACGATTGATGTTGAGCCGGGTCGCGAGCCGGCGGTCGACATCGGCGGTCGAGGTTCGGATCACCCGGACCAGCTCGGTCCGTAGCTTCTGGACCTTCTCGGCCACGGTCGTCGAGCCGTCGCGGATGTCGGTCGAGCGCCGGCCGGCCTCGCTCGCCTCACGCGACACGGAAGAGATCTGGCTTGCCACCTCCCGCGCAGCCGCGGACGTCTCTTCCACGGTGCGCGAAATCTCGATGGTCACGCTGTTCTGGGCCTGGATCGCGTCGGCGATTCCCGACGACACTGCTTCGACGTTGCGGATGACTTCGCCGATGGCGCCGATCGAGGTCACCGATGCGCGCGTGGAATCCTGAATCTCCGCGATCTGCTGTGCGATCTCGCTGGTGGCCTTTGCGGTCTGCTCGGCGAGCGACTTGACCTCCGAGGCGACGACGGCAAAGCCGCGGCCGGCGTCGCCGGCGCGCGCCGCCTCGATGGTCGCGTTCAGCGCGAGCAGGTTGGTCTGGCCGGCGATCTCGCTGATCAGGCTGGTCACGGCACCGACCTTGTCGGCGGCTTCTGACAGTTTGGCGATCGTCGACTGGGCCTCGGACGAGGCGGCCACGGCCTTGCGCGTCAGCTCACGCGACGAGCTGACCTGGCTGGAAATCTGAGAGATCGACGCGGCGAGCTGGGAGGACGCCTTGGCGACGGTCTGGGTCGTGGCCAGCGCCTGCTCGGCGGCCGCGGCAACGCTGCTCGAATTCCGCTCCAAGGTCAGCGCGCTCTCGGTCATCGATTTCGCGTTGTCGGCCATCTGGCCGGTGCCCTGCGCGACCTCGCCGACCGCCATGCTGGCGGCCTGCTCCACGGCCTCGGCCATCTCCTTCAGCGCCTTGCTCTTGATGCGCTCGGCGACCTGGCGCTGCTCGTCTTCGAGCATCGCGGTCTGCCGTGCCTTTTCTTCGATCTTCTGCCTGAACTGCTCGATGGAGCGGGCCATGTCGCCGAGCTCGTCGCTGCGGGTCAGGCCCGGCAGCTCGATCTCGAAATTGCCGTTGCTGAGCTGGGTCAGCGCGCCGCTCATCGACGCCAGCGCCGACGACATTCGACGCGCGATCAGCAGCGTGATGGCGCCGAGCACGAGGATCACCAGCGTGGCGGCGATGAACACCGCACGCTTGCTCTCCCACATCTGCGCCTCGAGATCGTCGACATAGACACCGGTGCCGATGATCCAGCCCCAGGGCTCGAAGCCGGCGACATAGGACATCTTCGGCTGCGGCGCGTCCTTGCCGGGCTTGGGCCACATGTAGTCGACCACGCCCGCGCCCTGGCGCTTGACGACATCGACCATCTCCACGAACAGGCGCTTGCCGTTCGGATCCTTGTTGTCGGCGAGATTCTGGCCATTCAGTTCCGGCTTGACCGGATGCATGACCATCGTCGGGCCCATGTCGTTGATCCAGAAGTAGTCGCCGCTGCCGTAGCGCAGCTTCCCGATCCGCTCAGCCGCCTTCTTCTGTGCGGCTTCGGGCGCCACCTTGTCGCGCGCGATCGTGTCGTATTCCTCGCGTGCGATGCTCAGCGCGGTCTGGGCCAGATGGCTGAGCTCGCTCTGCCGTTGTTCCTTCAGGGCAGTCCCGAGATTCTGGCTCTGCGTCGCCGCGAGCCCGACGAGTCCGCAGAACGACAGCCCGATGATCGCGTAGATGCGAAAGGCGAGAGAGAAACGTGGCTTAGCCATGGGGAACCCGGCGCAAGGAGCTGAAGTTGCGAGCAACTCTAAATATTTGCAGTTGATGCTGGGTTAAGTTTCCCTCGGTAGTATATTGCCGTGCAGTTGAGTAGTCGCACGTAGTTGTACGGATGTCGTTGTGAAGCGAGTTGGCGCGTTTCGGCTGGTCGGCGGCGACGCCGGCTGTGTTCTGAACAAGCCAGAGTTCGCTGCGTTGCGTTCAGTCGCCTGCGCCGGGCCTGATCAGGTCGGGTGCTGCATCGTCCTGCAGCCTTGCGACCAGGTCGGCACGCCGGGTCAGCACCGCGCGCTGATTGATGTAGCCCTTGTCGGTGATCTCGCCGGCATCGAGCACGGGCGGCTCTGCCATCAAGAGCGCGCGGGTCGCATAGCGCGACGAGCCGACCGCTTCGGTGCGCAGTTTTGCCAGTCCCTGCGCGATCGCAGCGCGGACCGATGGATGCGCCAACACCTCGCCGATGGTGGCCGTCTCGGTCAGGCCCGCGATGCCGCGGCAGGCGACGATGTTGGGCACGATGAGAAAGTGCACCTCGTCGGTGCCATGGCCTGCGATCACGATGTCCTGCGCCAGCGGCGCCAGCGCCGCGATGCCGGCGACGCGCAGCGCGCCGACATTGACCCATGTGCCGGAGCTGAGCTTGAAATCCTCGGTGATGCGGCCGTCGAAGAACAGGCCGCGCTCCGGACGATCCGGATCGGCGAACGTCACGGCATCGCCGATCCTGTAGAAGCCTTCCTCGTCGAACGCGGCGGCGGTGAGCTCCGGCGCCTTCCAATAGCCGGGCATGACGTTGGGTCCGCGCACGCGAACCTCGAGCTTCTCGCCGGTCGGCACCAGCTTGAGCTCGGCGCCGGGAATCGGCACGCCGATATTGCCGGCGCGCTCGGCGAAGAAATGGCAGTCGGTCGCGAGCGGCGAGGTCTCGGTCGCGCCCCACGCCGAGACCAGCGGCGCCGGCCGGCCGATCGTGGCCATGCTCATCTCGTTGAGCGCATCCCACAGGTTCTGCGGCAGCGCCGCGGCTGCATAGAGGATGCATTTCACGCCGGTGAAGAACTTCTGCCGCAGATCGTCGTCCGCCCTGAGTGCTGCGACCAGCATGTCGAAGCCGCGCGGCACGTTGAAATAGATCGTCGGCACCTGGCTGCGCAGGTTCGCGAGCGAGGTCTCGAACAGGCCGGGTGCAGGCTTGCCGCCGTCGATATAGATCGCACCGCCTTGGGCGAGCACCAGGTTGAAATTGTGGTTGGCGCCGAAGGTGTGGCTCCACGGCAGCCAGTCGACGATCACAGGACCGCCTTCGACCTCGCGCAAAAACGTCCATAGCTGCGCCTTGGCCTGCTGGCTGGTCGTCATCATCCGCTGCGTGTTGATGACCGCCTTGGGCTGCCCGGTCGAGCCCGAGGTGAACAGCAGTTTTGCAATCGTGTCGGGCGTCACTGCGGCGAAGGCACGGTCGACTTCGGAGCCTGGCTTGGTCGTGATCAAGGTCTGCAACGGGACCGTGCTCGTTCCGTCGCCGTCGCCGGCGATGATCGTCGCGCGGTGCAGGCCGTCGATCGCCGCGAGCGCGCGGGCGAAGGCGCCGTGCTGGGCGACGAAGATGGCGCCGGGATCGAGCAGCCGGATCATCGCGCGCAGCTTCTCGTGATCGGCCGACATCAGCGAGTAGGCCGGCGAGATCGCGCAGACGGGGATGCCGACATGCTGCGCGGCGAGCGCCAGCACCGCATGCGCGATGCTGTTGTCGGACAGGATCGCGAGCGGACGGTCGGGACCAAGCCCTTGCGCCAGCATCCAGGCCGCGGTGGCGCGGACCTGCGTCAATGTTTCGCCGTAGGTCAGGCGAGCCCAGCCGTCACCGCGGCGCTCGGACAGGAAGATGCGGTCCGGAGCGTTGCGCGCCCAGTGCTCCAGCCATTCGCCGCTACAGCGCGCGGCAGGCAGCAGCTTCATGCGCGATCGCAGGATGATGGCGCCATCGTCGCGCCTGATGGCCTCGATCGATGGCGCTGCGAACATTGAAGTTTCGGACGACGGGCGGCGTTCAGCGTTCGCCATGGGAGGCCTCGGCGGAGCGGGAGACGACGTCGACAGAAGCCGTGTGTGTAGATCCGCGACGAGAGACCACGGCGCGCCGAGAGGCGCGATCCGCTGCATTGCACCGCCGCATGACTGTCGCAATGCAGTCAGCAGCAGCCATCCAGGACGACATGGCTCCCTCCCACCTTGTATTCGTTGCCGATCAGACTAACAGAATAGTTGTACTTTGCAATTATTGTGGACGTGACCAATTGCGGCGGCTTGTCCTCGCGATGGCGTCGGTCTAGGCAGGGACTTCTCATGCCAGCGAGCCCCTGATGTCCAAGAGCGCGAGCGCCGGAGCGCAGCGAGATGCCGCCAAGCAGGAATCGGAGATCGGCCTCGGTGAGCTCGAGAACCATCTCGGCTATTTCCTCCGCCGCCTGCAGCACTGGGTCTTCCGTGACGCCAACGCGGCGCTTGCGGCCGTCGATCTCGACGTCATCCTCTATTCGATCCTGGAGACGATCGCGGCCAATCCGGGTACGACGCAGATTGCCGTCGCCGGGGCGCTGGGCATCGAGCGCGCGCGCATGGTCGCCCTGCTCGACGGGCTTCAAGACGCAGGGCTGATCGTGCGCGCACGCTCCGAGCAGGACCGCCGCGCGCATGCGCTCGGCCTGACGCCGCGCGGCCGCATCATCCTGAAGAAGGCCAATGCGCTGGTGGCTGCCCACGAGAAGCGGGTGGCGCGCCGGCTCGGCGTCGACAATTATCGCCGCGCCCTGGCGGCGCTGTCGCAGTTCGAGACCGGCTAGACTCGTCGTTGGCGGCACTGACGCGAGCCTCCTGCCGCACCAGTGCGCATCGGGAATACGCATCCAGCACGCGAAACGCGATACTGCGATAAATCTACCTCAAGCCGTAGAAATTAAAAGATACATCCTTGGGGTGTTAGGCGGCCGAAGCGTGCCGGGATGTCCGAGGCGGCTCGTGGCCGGGCGTCCGGACGCAGAGGCCTTGCCTCAGCTCGCCGCTTCCAGCCGCTCTTCCGTCAAGAGCCGCATCGCTGCGTCTGCGTCCATGGGCTCGCCGAAGGCGTAGCCCTGCGCGTATTCGCAGCCGAGCTGATAGAGCTCGACGGCATCCGAATCCGACTCCGCGCCTTCCGCCACCACGTCCATGCCGAGATCGTGCGCCAGCGCGATGATCGATTTGAGGATCACCGGCCGGGTGCCGCGCGCGGTGGTGCGCACGAACGACTGGTCGATCTTCAAGGTGTCGAACGGGAACCGCTGCAGGTAGGCGAGCGAGGAATGGCCGGTGCCGAAATCGTCGATCGACAGGCCGACGCCGAGCTCGCGGATGCGCGTCAGCATCTGCGCGGCGTGCTCGGGGTTCTCCATGACCAGCGATTCCGTCAGCTCGATCTTGAGCGAGCCGCGCGCCACCGAGGAGCGCGCCAGCACCGAGCGGATGTCGTGGATCAGGTCGTGACGCAGCAGCTGCCGCGAGGAGACGTTGACGCTGGCGAAGATCGGCTCGCGCAGCCGCGTCGCGCGCTGCCACACCGAGAGTTGCCGCGCGGTCTGGTCGAGCACGAAGGTGCCGAGATCGACGATCAGGCCGATCTCCTCGGCGATGGTGATGAACTCGATCGGCGACATCCGCCCGAGCTTCGGATGGTCCCAGCGCGCCAGCGCCTCGAAGCCGGCGATCGAGCGATCCTCCAGCCGCACGATCGGCTGGTACAGGATCGTGATCTCCTGGCGCTCGATCGAGCGGCGCAGCTCGCTCTCCAATGTCAGGCGGTCGTTCTTGCGCGCGCGCATCGCCGGCTTGTAGACGTCGATGCGGTCGCCGCCGATGCGCTTGGAATGATACATCGCAAGCTCGGCATCCTTGATGATGTCTTCCGACAGCTGCGTCTGCGGGTCGGATAGAGCGAGTCCGATCGACGCCGTCAGGAAGATCTCGCGCTCGTTGAAGGCGATCGGCGCGCGGATGGTCTTGCGGATGGTCTCGGCGAAGGCGGTGATGCGGGCGGGGTCCTGCTCGGACAAGAGGATCAGGCCGAACTGGTCGCCGGCCAGCCGCGCCAGCGTGTCCTGGGGTTTCAGGATGCGCGACAGCCGCCGCGCCAGGGTCAGCAGGATGGAATCGCCGACCGCGATGCCGACGGAGTCATTGACCTGCTTGAAGCGGTCGAGATCGATCACCATCAGGGTCGGCCGCATCGCCGGCATCGACTTGGCGAAGTTGGCGACGGCGGCGAGACGGTCGATGAACAGCTTGCGGTTGGGCAGGCCGGTCAGGTTGTCATGTACGGAATCGTGGAGCAGGCGCTCCTCGGCATTCTTGAACTCGGTCACGTCGGTGAGCGTGCCGACCACGCGCGAAACCTCGCCGTCGGAGCCGACCACGGGGCGGGCCTTCAGCGCGAACCACATGAAATGACCGTCGGGCGTGCGCAGCCGGAAATCCTGCACCAGGCGGCCGCGACGCTGGTCGAGCACGCTGTCGAGCGCGGCGCGGAAGCGGTCCTGGTCGAGCGGGTGCAGCACCTCGAGCCATTTCGCGGCGGGTCCTTCGAGCGTACCGCGCTTCAGGCCGAGCAGGCTCTCGGTCTCGGGGCTGGTGAACACCTTGTCGGCGGAGACGTCCCAGTCCCAGATCAGGTCGCCGGAGCCGGCCAACGCCAGCGCGCGGCGCTCGACGTCGGAGACGATGCCGGTGGTGGCGCCGCCGCCAGCGAAGGCGTGCTGCATCACCGTGAAGCCGATCAGCATCACGATCAGCACCAAGCCGCCGAGCAGAGCGGGGCCGACGATGTCGTTGGTCACTTGGCCCGCCACCGTCATGCCGGCCGCGCCCACCCATACGGTGAGCAGGAACCAGGTCGGGATCAGCAGCACCGCACGGTCGAAGCCGTGGCTCGAGAGATAGACGATCAGCGTGAAGCCGGCGACCGCGATCAGCAGCAGCGACATGCGGGCGATGCCGGAGGCGACCGCGGGATCGAACAGCGCCACCGCGACCAGCGACCCCAGGAAGAACAGCCAGCCCAGCGTGATGTGCGAATAGCGCACATGCCAGCGCGACAGATTGAGATAGGCGAACAGGAACACCAGCAGGGTCGCCGCCAGGATCGCCTCGCCCGAGGCGCGCCAGACCCGCTCGGCATTGTTCGACATGTCCAGGACCTTGCCCCAGAAGCCGAAATCGACGCCGATATAGACCAGCACCGCCCAGGCCAGCGCGGCGGCGGCCGGAAACATGATGCTGCCCTTGACCACGAACAGGATGGTGAGGACGAGAGCAAGAAGACCGGAGATGCCGATCACGATGCCCTGGTACAGCGTGAACGAGTTGACCTTGTCCTTGTAGGCCTCAGGCTCCCACAGATAGAGCTGCGGCAGCTTGTCGGTGCGCAATTCGGCGACGAAGGTGACGACCGAGCCGGGATCGAGCGTGACGCGAAACACGTCGGCGGTCGGGCTTTCCTGCCGCTCGGGCAGGTCGCCGATCGAGGGCGTGATGGTGGCGATGCGCGACAGGCCGAGATCGGGCCACAGCACGCCGGAGCCGACCACGCGGTAATGCGGCGCGACGATAAGGCGGTCGAGCTGGTCGTCGGTGTTGTTGGCCAGCGCGAACACGATCCAGTGCTGGCCGCCCTCGCGGGCCCGCACCTCGATGCGGCGAACGATGCCGTCGGTGCCGGGCGCGGTGGAGACCTGGATGCGGTCGTTGTCGCTGCGCTGATGATCGAGGATGCCGGTCAGGTCGATGGCAGGCGCGTCGCTGCGAACGCTGACGGCGTCAACGGCCTGAGCGGGGGCAGCGGCACCACACATCACGAGGCCCAGCGCCGCCAACGACGCAAGGCACCTGATCAGACGCAATGTCAAATCTCCGCGTTCGACGCCAAACCCAAGCGAAACAGATCAAACTTAAAGCCGCGTTCGCAAAAGGAATTGGAGCCGTTCCAGGCACGGTTCAGATGTGCGCGATCATTGGCACGAAAGCGAGGAGAATCAAAGAGTTTCCAAACACACTCTGTTTAGATAGAGCCTAGATCTCCAACACAATTTTGCCAATATGTTGGCTGGTCTCCATGCGTGCATGCGCCTTCGCTGCATCGTTCAGTGGAAACGTCGAGTCCATCAATGGCTTGATGCGGCCCTCGCGCAGCAACGGCATCACCTTGGCCTCGATCGCCGCCACCATCGCCGCCTTGTCGGCGTTGCTGCGCGGGCGCAGGGTCGAGCCGGTGTGGGTCAGGCGCTTCACCATCAGCTTGACGAAATTGACCGTGGCCTTGGGGTTGCCCAGGAAGGCGATCTGCACGATTCGGCCATCGGTGGCCGCAGCGTCGTAATTGCGCTCGATATACTCGCCGCCGACCATGTCGAGGATGACGTTGGCGCCCTTGCCGCCGGTCGCCTCCTTGACCACGGCGACGAAGTCTTCCGCCTTGTAGTTGATGGCGCGGTCCGCCCCGAGCTTCACACAGGCGTCCGCCTTGTCCTGCGAGCCGACGGTGACCAGCACCTTGGCGCCGAATGCCTTGGCGAGCTGGATCGCCATGGTGCCGATTCCCGAGGATCCGCCATGGACCAGCAGCGTCTCGCCCTCCTTCAGCCCGCCGCGCTCGAACACATTGTGCCAGACCGTCATCAGGGTTTCGGGCAGGGCGCCGGCCTCCAGAATGGAGAGCGCGGATGGCACCGTCATCGCCTGCGCGTCCTGTGCAATGCAATATTGGGCATAGCCGCCGCCGGCGACCAGCGACATCACGGTATCTCCGAGCTTGTGCCGGACGGCGCCCTCGCCGAGCGCCACGACTTCGCCGGCGACCTCGAGCCCCGGGAGATCGCTGGCGCCGGGCGGCGGCGGATAGCTGCCGGAGCGCTGGGCAACGTCCGGACGGTTAACGCCGGCGGCTTTCACCTTGATCAGGATCTCGCCGGGACCGGGCTTCGGAACGGGCCGTGTCTCGGGCTGCAGCACCTCGGGTCCGCCCGGCTTGCTGATGGCGACCACGGTCATTTGCGCGGGCAGCTGTTCCATGAGATGTCCTTCGGCAGAAATTGGCGTGCTGCGGTGTGCTTAAGCCAGTCGGGGCTCGAGTGGCAACCGGGAGGAGGGCGAGATGGCCAGAGAGGATGACGATCGGCCGCAAAAAGCCGTTTCGCACGAGGTCGGACAGGATCTCTCGATGCTGTCGGTCGAGGAACTGACCGGTCGAATTGGCCTCCTGCGCGCCGAAATCGAGCGGATCGAGCAGGCGGTGGCAAAGAAGCGCGCCTCGCGCGACGCCGCCGCCAGCATCTTCAAGTCCTGAGACGTCAGACCGTAGAAACACGGTCGGCCAGTGGCCGACATGGCTAACGAAGTTTGAAAAATTTCCGCCATTTACGGTTGATTAAGCTTTCGCGTTTACAACCGGACTGTCCTCGTTTGGACACCGAGTGGCTCCTGTCCACTCTGTTTGACGCCTCCCTGTTATCAACTTTAAAGCCGCCGGAAACGGCGGCTCTTTTTTTGCGTTGACCTTTGCGCGCGGCGCGAGCGGTATCAACGGCGCTCGCCCCACATCGTGGAAACCATAAAAGGCGTTGCTGCTGGACTCTGAAATGCCGTCGCGCAATGATTTGTTCATCATACCGGCGCAGTTGCCGGATTGCGTAAACAGTCGCGTATAAGAGGCGTTAACCATGTCGGACCGTTTGCTGGGCGATGGCGCTCTTGTTCAGTTCAATGAGCGGCTCACCAATTCTGCTGCATTCGGCACGCTGTTCCGGGAAGGCATGGATCTGGTCGAAGAGACCGCTGCCTATCTCGACGGCGACGGCCGCAACGAGGCCAAGGCGCTGGACCGTGCCGTCAGCCTGACCTACGCGACGGAGAGCATGCGGCTCACCACGCGGCTGATGCAGCTGGCGTCCTGGCTGCTCCTGCACCGTGCGGTGAAGGAAGGCGAGATGACCCTGGGCCAGGCCAATCGCGAGAAGACCAAGGTCAAGCTCACCGCCGCCGACCCCGGACCGACCGATCTCCTGGAGAAGCTGCCGCAGCAGTTGCAGGACCTGATCTCGCGCTCGATGAACCTGCAGGCACGGGTGCGCCGCCTCGACCAGACCATCCATTCCCCGCCGCCGGACCAGAGCGCGATTGGCAATCCCCTGGTTCCGCATCTCAACCGGCTGAAGGCCGCGTTCGAGCAGTAAGCCCTCATGTCTGGGCGGCTCGGCCTCGGCCGGGCCCGCGCCCCCGACGAAGGGTCCAGGCAAACAAAAGGCCGCAAACAAAAACGCCCCCGTTTCCGGGGGCGTTTTGCTGAGCTGTCCAATTTCTGGGCTGTCCAGGGGCGGGCCGGACGGCCGGCGCCCCGGGCGAAGGCATCAATCCTTCTTGAGAAAGCCCTGGAACTTCTTCTGGAAGCGCGACACGCGGCCGCCGCGATCCATCAGCTGCTGGGTGCCGCCGGTCCAGGCCGGGTGCGACTTGGGGTCGATGTCGAGGTTGAGCTTGTCGCCCTCTTTGCCCCAGGTCGAGCGGGTCTGGTACTCGGTGCCATCGGTCATCACGACGGTAATCGTATGATAATTCGGGTGAATGTCGGCTTTCATGACTGATCCTACGGCGCGATGCGAAGACATGACGCGGCGCGGTCGCGCCTGATCCTGTCGTCACTGAAGGGGGACAATTGGCGCGCTCTATATCCCAAGGTGCCGCCCAAAACAAGCCAAGGTCGCGAAACAAGGCAGGGCGGGCTGGCCACCTTGGTATATTTCCGGATTTGCCAAGCTTGGTGCGGCAGGCCTATCACGACGACAGATTGGATGAATTCTCAGGTGGCCCCATGAGTGCAGTGGAACGGCTTGACGAGCGGCAGAGCGCCGCCCCCTTGGCGCAGGAGGCGGTCGAGGACGCCGTTGCGGCGGTCGAGGCGCTGACCGAGCCGGCCGTCCCGGTCCGCCGCTCCAAGCTGCGCCCGCTGCTCGCGCTGACGCCGTATATCGTCCGCTACCGCGGCCGCGCCGTCCTGGCGCTGATCTCGCTCACGGTCGCCGCCCTGACGACGCTGCTGGTGCCGATCGCGGTCCGGCGCATGATCGATTTCGGCTTCACGCCGAAGGGCATCGAGCTGATCAACAGCTATTTCAGCGTCATGATCGCGGTGGTGGCCGTGCTCGCGCTGGCGAGCGCCGCCCGCTACTACCTCGTCATGACGATCGGCGAGCGCATCGTCGCCGACCTCCGCCGCGACGTATTCGCGCATCTGGTGTCGCTGTCGCCGTCGTTCTTCGATTCCGCGCGCTCGGGCGAGCTGGTGTCGCGGCTCACCGCCGATACCACGCAGATCAAGGCGGCCGCGGGGGCCTCGGTGTCGATCGCGCTGCGCAACCTGCTGCTGTTTTTCGGCGCCACGGCGATGATGGTGTTCACCAGCCCCAAGCTGTCGCTGTTCGTGCTGCTGGCTATCCCGCTGATCGTGCTGCCGCTGGTGGCGTTCGGGCGCTGGGTCCGACGGCTGTCGCGCAATGCCCAGGACACGCTGGCAGACGCCTCCGCCTATGCCTCGGAGCTGGTCGGCGCCATCCGGACCGTGCAGGCCTATACCAGCGAGAAGCTCGCCGCAGCGCGCTTCGGCGGCGAGGTCGAGCAGGCCTACGAGGCGGCGCGGGTGTCGACCAAGGCGCGCGGCGTCCTCACCGCAATCATCATCTTCATCGTGTTCTCGAGCGTGGTCGCGATCCTCTGGGTCGGCTCGCATGACGTACTGACCGGCAACATCAGCGCCGGGCGGCTCGGTCAGTTCGTGCTCTATGCAGCCTTCGCCGCGGCCGGCCTCGGCCAGCTCTCCGAGGTGTGGGGTGAAGTGTCGGCGGCCTCCGGCGCCGCGGAGCGGTTGTTCGAGCTGCTGCACGTGCAGCCGGAAATCCAGGCACCGGCGCAGCCGCGCCCGTTGCCCGAACCGGCGCGCGGCGACATCGCTTTCGACCGCGTCAGCTTCGCCTATCCGACCCGCCCCGACGTTCGCGTCCTCGAGGACGTATCGTTTTCGATCCGCGCCGGCGAGAAGGTCGCGATCGTCGGCCCCTCCGGCGCCGGCAAGAGCACGCTGTTTCATCTGCTGCTGCGCTTCTACGATCCGGCATCGGGCTCGATCGCCGTCGACGGCGTTGCGGTGCGCGCGGCCGATCCCCGCAAGGTCCGCGAGCGCATGGCGCTGGTGCCGCAGGAGTCGGTCGTGTTCGCCGCGAGCGCGCGCGAGAACATCCGCTTCGGCCGGCCCGAGGCCACCGATGCCGAAGTCGAGCGCGCGGCCGACCTCGCCCATGCCAGCGAGTTCATCCGTCGTCTGCCGGAAGGCTTCGACGCGCCGCTCGGCGAGCGCGGCGTGACGCTGTCCGGCGGCCAGCGCCAGCGCATCGCGATCGCGCGCGCCATCCTGCGCGACGCACCGCTGCTGCTGCTCGACGAGGCAACCTCGGCACTCGATGCCGAGAGCGAGACCTTGGTGCAGACCGCGCTCGAAGGGCTGATGCAGGACCGCACCACGCTGGTGATCGCCCATCGCCTGGCGACCGTGCTGTCGTGCGATCGTATCCTGGTCATGGAGCGCGGCCGTATCGTCGAGCAGGGCACGCATTCATCGCTCGTCGCAGCCAATGGGCTGTACGCGCGCTTGGCGCGGCTGCAATTCGAGGGCGTGTAGTTCCTGCAACACCGTGGACGACCGGCAACACCGGCGAATTCTTGTTCCCGACCCTGCAACCTTTCTCGGGCTTTGTACGTTCCCTGCGCGAAACTTAACGGCGCCGCTCATGCTGCGGCGCCTGTCACACAGGATGAACGACCATGCCCTATCGTCGTGGCAGTTTTGCCCTCACGCCCCCTTCATTCGTGATCTTCGCCATCGCGCTGGTGCTCGCTTTGGTCGCGATGCTCGCGCATTACATGCACGCCTCAGTGCCGCTGCTCTCGGCCGCTCACGCCTTCGACGCGCTGGCGATCGCCTTCGTGGTGCTGACCATCGGCGTGCTGTTTCGCGGCGTGTAGTTGCTGATCGTAGCACCCTCGGAGTCGCCCCTGCGAACGCAGGGGCCCATAGCCACAGGCTGATGTGTGGTGCGCAATGCCCGCCACATCCTTCTTCGCAAAGCTTCTGCTGCGGAGTATGGATCCCGGATCGGCCCTCGCTGCGCTCGGTTGTCCGGGACGACAGCAGTGGCTGTGGCCGCTACGGTGGCATGTATCGGCGCCTAAGGCGTCCACGCCATGCGCAGCACCGGGCGGCCGGAGGTCGGATTGACGTCCTCGCCGGCGTCGACGAAGCCGCTGCGCTTGTAGAAGCCGATCGCGCGGGCGTTGTCCTTGTTGACCAGCAGCGTGATGCCGCCAGGGGATCGCTGCTTGGCGGCATCGACTAACTGCGTCGCCAGCAGCGATCCCCAATGCGCGGGCTCGACGACGAGCTGGTCGAGATAGCCCGACGCATCGATGGTGACGAAGCCGGCAAGTATGCCGTCAGCCTCTGCGACGATGACATCGGCGTTCGGCACCAGCTCGCTGCGCCAGCGCTCGCGCCACCATGGCACTCGGGCCGCGAAATCGATCGCCGGATAGGCGAGCTGCCACGTCTCTTGCCACAGCGCGATCGCGGCGTCCTCGTCCTCAGCGCGATAGCGACGCAAGGTGAAGGTCGAAGTCACCGCTCCGTCAGCTTCAATTCGATGCGGCGGTTGCGGCGGAAGGCGTCCTCGGTGTTTGCGGCATCCAGCGGCTGGAATTCGGCAAAGCCTGCGGCGACCAGACGCTGCGCAGGCACGCCGAGCGAGATCAGATACTGCACCACCGAGATGGCGCGTGCCGACGACAATTCCCAGTTCGATTTGAATACCGGGCTGTTGATCGGCCTGACATCGGTGTGGCCGTCGACGCGGAGCACCCAGGAGATCTCGGCGGGAATCTGCTTGTCGAGGTCGACCAGCGCCGTCGCCACCGAGTTCAGCTCCTGCTGGCCTTCGGGCAGCAGGGTGGCCTGTCCGGTGTCGAAGAACACCTCGGACTGGAATACGAAGCGGTCGCCGACGACGCGGATGTCGGGACGGTTGCCGAGAATCGCGCGCAAGCGGCCGAAGAACTCCGAGCGGTAGCGCGTCAGCTCCTGGACGCGCTGCGCGAGCGCGACGTTGAGCCGCGAGCCGAGATCGGCGATGCGGCCCTGCGATTCCTTGTCGCGCTTCTCGGAGGCGTCGAGAGCATCCTCGAGGGCGGCGAGCTGGCGCCGCAGCGCGCTGATCTGCTGGTTGAGCACCTCGATCTGGGCCAGCGCGCGCCCGGTGACCTGCTTCTCCGACTCGAGCGCCCGGTTGAGCTCGTTGGCGCGGCCGGCCGCATTGCTGCCGGCGTTGGCGAGCCCATCATAGAGGCCCTTGACGCGGTCGCGTTCGGTTTCGGCGTTGGACAGGCCGGCGCGCAGTTGCGCGACCGTATCGTCCAGCGAGAGCTTGCCGAGCTTCTCCAGCGACAGCATCTCGTTGAGCTGCGCGATCTTGGCGTTGAGCTGCTCCAGCGCCTTGTCCTTGCCGGTGACCTCCTGCGACAGGAAGAACTGCACCACCAGGAACACGGTCAGCAGGAACACGATCGACAGCACCAGCGTCGACAGCGCATCGACGAAGCCGGGCCAGTAGTTGAGGCCGGAATCTCCCCGGCGGGTACGGGCAAGCGCCATTCAGCGTCTCCTCAGATATCTATCCGCGTGCCGATGGAGCTGCTCAACTCTTCTCCGTCTGCCGCGCGAGCCGCTCCAGGAGCCGTTTGATCTCGCGGTTCTGCTCGCCCTGGCCGTCAGCCCATTCGCGGATCATCTGCTGCTCCGTGCGCATGTGCCCGACCAGCCCCTGGATCGCCTCGGCGAGGTTGGCCATCGCCGCGGTCGCGCCGCGGCCCGAGCCTTCCTCCATGGCCGTCCGCAGCCGCTCGACGGCGATGGAGAGGTCGCCGCCTGCATCGCCGCTGCCGCCAAATTCGCGCACCGTGCCGGCGAGCCAATCCTCCAGATCGGTATAGAACCGGTTCTGCGCCTGGCTCGACTGCAGATCGAGGAAGCCGAGGATCAGCGACCCGGCGAGGCCGAACAGCGAGGACGAGAACGAGATGCCCATGCCGCTGAGCGGCGCCGCAAGCCCGCCCTTCAGGGTATCGAACAGGGCGCCGGCGTCGCCGCCGACCTTGAGCCCGTCGATGACCTTGCCGACCGAGCCGACGGTTTCGATCAAGCCCCAGAAGGTGCCGAGCAGGCCGAGGAAGACCAGCAGGCCGGTCATGTAGCGTGAAATATCGCGGGCCTCGTCCAGCCGGGTGGCGATCGAGTCCAGCAGATGCCGCATGGTCTGTTGCGAGATCGACATCCGTCCGGTGCGCTCGCGGCCGAGGATCGCGGCCATCGGCGCCAGCAGCACCGGGTGGCGGGGCACTGCCAGGCCGGGATCGGCGATGCGGAAATTGTTGACCCATGAGACTTCCGGATACAGCCGGACGACCTGGCGGAACGACAGGATCACGCCGATCAGCAGCACCGCCCCGATCAGCGCGTTGAGGCCGGGGTTGGCGAAGAACGCCATGATGATCTGCTTGTAGAGCACGACGCCGACCAGCGCGCACAGCACCAGGAAGACCAGCATCCGCACCAGGAAAATCCTGGGCGAGGACAATTTGGTCATTTCGGCGTCCATCGCGGAGCGAGAAGGGGAGCCTTGAGGCATTGTCGATGACATCCGTTGCGGGGACCGGGCCCGAAAATCCACTATGGCACAGCAGCGGCGGGAGAAAAGCCGCGATCGGCGCAATCCCCGTCCTCTGCGCGGAACTGGAGCTGAAACCGGCGGACATGCGCGGCGTAGTTAGTCCCGTGGCTTATATTTAGCGGGAACGCCCGGGCTTTGTCATGACCATCGTTGAATATCTGCAGGCGCTGCTCGCGCTGGGGCTGGCGCTCTCCCTGCTCATGACCATGGCCTGGCTGGTGCAGCAGCGTACCGGGAATTCCGGCTGGGTCGACACGATCTGGACATTTTCGGTCGGGCTGGTCGGGGCCGCCGGCGCGATCTGGCCGGTCGGAGGCTCGGCCCCCAGCACACGCCAATGGCTGGTCGCCGTGCTAGTGGCCGTGTGGTCGCTGCGGCTGGGGAGCCACGTCGCGATGCGCAGCCGCGGCATTGCCGACGATCCACGCTACGCCGAATTCGCCAAACAGTGGGGCGCGGCCGCACCGCGGCGCATGTTCCTGTTCCTGCAGCAGCAGGCCTGGGGCTCGGTCCCGCTGGTCTTTGCGATGTTCGTCGCCGCCCACGCCCCCGCGCCCGAGCTGCGCCTGCAGGACTATCTCGGTGTCCTCGTGCTGTTGCTCGGCATCGCGGGCGAGGGGCTCGCCGATGCCCAGCTGAAGGCCTTCCGCGCCGATCCGGCCAACAAGGGCAAGGTCTGCGATCACGGGCTGTGGCGCTGGTCGCGTCATCCGAACTACTTCTTCGAGTGGGTATGCTGGCTATCCTATCCCGTCATCGCGCTGTCATTTGACAACCCCTGGGGCCTCGCCAGCCTGCTCGCGCCATTGCTGATGTACTGGTTTCTGGTGCACGTCACCGGCATTCCGCCGCTGGAGCAGCAGATGCTGCGCTCGCGCGGCGACCGCTACCGGGCCTATCAGGCCCGCACCAGCGCGTTCTTTCCGCTGCCGCCGCGCGATGGAGCCACAGCATGAGCTTCATCCCGTCCATCATCGGTGCCGTGGGCGCGTGCTCGTCCGCAGTCGTCGCACCCGGCTCCTAACTGTTCGACTGCAACGATCGCGAGGACCGGCATCTGCGGCCCGCGAACTAATTTGTTCGCCGCGGCGGGATGCCGCAGGATTCGGCACCGCACGCGCGTTTCGCAGTGCGGAACCAGTGGAACTTCCTTCGCCACAAAGCGCTCACAATTGAGTGAGTCGCCAAAAGCTGAGATCGATCAGGCGTGTAGCTCGTGTGACATCAAGCCGCCCGGCGCGCGCGTTGCGCCGCAGCACCAGCTTTCTATGTTGCAGACAACGTTCGCCAGAATGGCGCCATGGCCGGACCATCCGGTCGACTGCTTTTCATCATCATCGAGGGGGCTCCTCCACCCATGTCTCGTTTTCGCGCGTCGCTGGTCAGCAGTGCATTGTTGCTCGCGGCCGCCGCGCCTTTGCTGGCCGGCTGTAATGAAGCAACCCAGGCTCAGGCGTCTGCCAATGAGCAGGTCGCCGTTCCCGACGTGGGGATCGTGACCGTCGAGCAGAAGTCCCGGGCGATCGTCCGCGAGCTGCCAGGACGCATCGCACCGACCCGCGTCTCAGACGTCAGGCCGCGGGTGTCCGGCATCATCGTCGGGCGGCTGTTCCGCCAGGGCAGCGAGGTCAAGGCCGGCGATCCGCTCTACCGGATCGATCCGAAGCCGTTCGAGGTCGAGATCATGTCGAGCCGGGCCGCGCTCGCCAAGGCAGAGGCCGTGCACGAGCGCGCCGTGCAGCAGGCGCAGCGCATCGCGCAACTGTTCAAGGAGCGCGCTGCGCCGGCCGTCGAGAACGAGAAGGCGATCTCGGCAGAGCGCGAGGCTGCGGCCGACATCGAGGCCCGCAAGGCCGATCTGGCGCGTGCCCAGCTCAATCTCGACTACGCGACCGTGCGTGCGCCGATCGACGGCATCGTCGGTGCGGCCCAGGTCAGCGAGGGCGCCATCGCGGTCCAGAACGAAACGTCGCTGGTGACGATCCAGCAGCTCGACCCGATCTATGCCGACTTCACCCAGTCGGTGAGCGAGCTCAACCGCCTGCGCCGCGCGTTCGAGTCCGGCGACCTCGACCAGATCGCGCCGGATGCGATCAAGGTCCGCCTCGTGCTCGACGACGGCACGCCGTATTCGATCCCGGGCAAGCTGCTGTTCTCCGACGCCAAGGTCGATGCCGCCACCGGGCAGGTGACGCTGCGCGGTGAGTTCGCCAATCCCAAGCGCGAGCTGTTGCCGGGCATGTATGTGCGCGTCCGCCTCGAGCAGGGGATCGACAGCGACTCCGTCGCGGTGCCGCAGCAGGCGGTCCAGCGCACCGCGGCTGGAGGCTCCGAGGTCTATGTCATCCGCGACGACAATCGCGCGATCTCCAGGCCGATCCGCACCGGCCCGATCCAGGATGGTCTCGTGCTGATCACCGACGGCCTGCGCGCCGGCGACAAGGTCGTGGTCGACGGCTTCCAGAAATTCGCTGCCGGCGACAAGGTCGCGCCGCAGGCCTGGACCGAGGTCAGCGCAGCCGCCCAGATCGAACCCAGATCCGCGTCCCGGTAACGCCAGATGCCGAGCTTCTTCATCGACAGGCCGATCTTCGCCTGGGTCGTCGCGCTGTTCATCTGTCTGATCGGCGCGATCTCGATTCCCCTGCTGGCGGTGGCGCAATATCCGATCATCGCGCCACCCTCGATCTCGATCTCCACCAGCTATCCCGGCGCGTCGCCGGAGAACCTCTACAACAGCGTGACGCGGCTGATCGAGGAGGAGCTCAACGGCGCCTCCGGCATCCTCAACTTCGAATCGACCAGCGACTCGCTCGGCCAGGTCGAGATCACCGCGAACTTCGTGCCCGGCACGTCGACCAACGATGCCTCGGTCGAGGTGCAGAACCGCCTCAAGCGCGTCGAGGCGCGGCTGCCGCGGGCGGTGATCCAGCAGGGCATCCTGGTCGAGGAAGCTTCCGCCGCGGTGCTGCAGATCATCACCCTGCAATCGACCGATGGCAGCCTCGACGAGATCGGCCTCGGCGACTTCATGATCCGCAACGTGCTCGGCGAGATCCGGCGTATCCCCGGCGTCGGCCGCGCCACCTTGTATTCGACCGAGCGCTCGCTGCGCGTCTGGCTCGACCCGGACAAGCTGATCGGCTACGGCCTCACCGCCGATGACGTCACCAAGGCGATCGGCGCGCAGAACGCGCAGGTCGCTTCGGGCAGCATCGGCGCCGAGCCCGCGACGACCTCGCAGCGCACCTCGGCGCTGGTGCTGGTCAAGGGCCAGCTCGACTCTCCGGATGAGTTCGGCTCGATCATCCTGCGCGCCAATGCGGATGGCTCGACGGTGCGGCTTCACGACGTCGCCCGCATCGAGATCGGCGGCTTGAGCTATCAGTTCAATACCCGTCTCAACGGCAAGCCGACGGCGGGCCTCTCCGTGCTGCTGTCGCCGACCGGCAATGCATTGGCGACCGCGGGCGCGGTCGAAGCCAAGATGAAGGAGCTGTCGCGCTTCTTCCCGTCCAACATCACCTACGAGATTCCCTACGACATCACCCCGGTGGTGAAGGCCTCGATCAAGCGCGTGCTGATGACGCTGGTCGAAGCCGTCGTGCTGGTGTTCGTGGTGATGTTCCTGTTCCTGCAGAACATCCGCTACACCATCATCCCGACCATCGTCGTTCCCGTCGCGCTGCTCGGCACCTGCGCGACCTTGATGCTGGTCGGCTACTCCATCAACATGCTGACGATGTTCGGCATGGTGCTCGCGGTCGGCATCCTCGTCGACGACGCCATCGTCGTGGTCGAGAACGTCGAGCGCATCATGGCGGAGGAGGGACTGTCGCCGAAGCAGGCCACCCGCAAGGCGATGAGCCAGATCACCGGCGCCATCATCGGCATCACCCTGGTGCTGATGGCGGTGTTCGTGCCGATGGCGTTCTTCCCCGGCTCGGTCGGCATCATCTACCGGCAGTTCTCGGTCACCATGGTCGCCGCGATCGGCTTCTCGGCGCTGCTGGCGCTGTCGTTGACGCCGGCGCTATGCGCCACGCTCTTGAAGCCGGTCGAGGCCGGCCACGGCCACGCCAAGACGGGCGTGTTCGGCTGGTTCAACCGCTTCATGGATGGCAGCCGCAACCGCTATGTCGGCATGGTGCGCGGCGGTCTGCGGCGCACCGGCCGGCTGATGCTGATCTACGCGATCTTGCTGGGCGGACTGGGCTTCGCCTTCGTCCAGTTGCCCGGCGGCTTCCTGCCGGTCGACGACCAGGGCTTCATCACCACCGACGTCCAGACCCCGGCTGATTCCTCCTACGCGCGGACCCAAGCCGCGGTGGAGGCGGTCGAGAAATATCTCGCGAAGCGCGCTGGGATCGAGGACGTCACCTTCCTCACCGGCTTCAGCTATGCCGGCCAGGGCGTCAACACCGCGCAGGCCTTCATCTCGCTGAAGGACTGGTCGGAGCGCGGCAAGAAGGACAGCGCGGCGGCGCTGGTCGCCGACATCAATCGCGACCTCGCCGGCCTGCGCGATGCCAAGATCACCGCGCTGCAGCCGCCGCCGATCGACAATCTCGGCAACTCCTCGGGCTTCAGCTTCCGCCTGCAGGACCGCGGCCAGAAGGGCTATGCCGCGCTGACCGCCGCCGCTGATCAGCTGATCGCGGAGGCCAATGCCAGCCCCGTGCTGCAGAAGGTCTATATCGAAGGCCTGCCGCAGGGACCGCAGGTCAATCTGATGATCGACCGCGAGAAGGCCGGCGCCTTCGGCGTCACCTTCGAGGACATCAACAATACGATCTCGACCAATCTCGGCTCGATCTACGTCAACGACTTCCCGAACCGCGGCCGCATGCAGCGCGTCGTGGTGCAGGCCGACCGCATCAGCCGCATGAACGCGGACGACATCCTCAACTACAGCGTCAAGAACGCGAGGGGGCAGCTGGTGCCGTTCTCGTCGTTCGCGACCATCCAGTGGGCCAAGGGACCGACCCAGATCGCCGGCTTCAACTACTATCCGGCGATCCGCATCTCGGGCGAAGCCAAGCCGGGCTACACCTCGGGCGATGCGCTCAAGGAGATGGAGCGCCTGGCCGGCAAGCTGCCGCGCGGCTTCGGCTATGAATGGACGGGACAGTCGCTGCAGGAGAAGCTGTCGGGCTCGCAGGCACCGCTGCTGCTCGGGCTGTCGGCGCTGGTCGTGTTCCTGTGTCTCGCCGCGCTGTATGAGAGCTGGACCATCCCGCTCGCGGTGCTGCTGACGGTGCCGCTCGGCATCCTCGGCGCCGTGGTCGCGGCCAATCTGCGCGGACTGTCGAACGACGTCTACTTCACGGTCGCGCTGATCACCATCATTGGCCTCGCCGCCAAGGACGCGATCCTGATCATCGAGTTCGCCAAGGATCTGCGCGCCCATGGCAAGCCGCTGGTCGAGGCGACGATCGAGGCCTGCTCGCTGCGCTTCCGGCCGATCATCATGACCGGCCTCGCCTTCGTCTGCGGCGTGCTGCCGATGTCGATGGCCACGGGCGCCGGCGGAGCCAGCCAGCAGGCGCTCGGCACTAACGTGATGGGCGGCATGATCGCGGTCGTGATCCTGGCGCTCTTGATGGTGCCGGTGTTCTTCGTCTCGGTGCAGCGCGTGCTCGCGGGAGATCGGGAGAAGGCGGAGCCCGCGGCCGAGCATAAGGCGTACGGACCTCCGGCGCCGGTGAAGCTGTGATGTTTTTTGCTGGGCACCGTCGAGCCGCGAACGCGGTGCTCACCTCTCCCCGCTTGCGGGGGCGCGACGAGCTTCGCTCGCGCTGAGAGGTCGGATTGCATCGTCAGATGCAATCCGGGTGAGGGAGGACTGGTCTCTCCACAAACATTCCCCGCGCGGTTGCCCCTCACCCCAACCCTCTCCCCGTGAAGAACGGGGAGAGGGAGCACACCGGTTGCCTTGCGACATCTCGAGTCACAACGACCTGTCGCTGCTTCGTTCGTTCTACGACCGTGCGGTCCGCCTCTGGAGTTCCAAGCCCTGCGCGTGTATGCTCCGCCACCACGTGACGGTAACCGCATGTCGATGTTTTCCCGCAAATCTGCTCTCGCGTTCGTGCTTGTCGCACTCTGCCTCGGCGCTCCCGCAGCCCACGCCCAATCGGGCCCCGTCAAATATTGGCTTCCGGGCTGGCCGGTCGGCTTCAGCGATTCCGGCAGCCTCGACTCCTACGGCAACTTTCCGAGTTTCACCGGCAACGGCAGCGACAGCGGCTTCTTTGCGCGGCGCTACAGCGTGGCGAACAACTGGTCGAGCCTTTCCGGAGTCGGCCTGAGCCAGAATATCGTCAACCGCTACGGCTCGCTCGGCACCTACACCACCGAAGGCGCGCAATACGGCTACACCTTCAAGAGCGGCGTCAGCTTCTACGGCGGCTTCGACACGCTGAAATACAATCCCGGTCTCGGCGGTCCGTTCGCGACGTTCGACGGGCGCTCGACCTCGACGCCCGCTTACGCGATCAATGGCGGCGTCGAGTTCAAGCCATCCTCCAACGTCAGCCTGTCGCTCGGCTTCAGCTACGCCGGCCAGTCGTCGGACCGTGTCGACAGCGACATCAATTCCCCGGCCCTGCCGGGCGCAACGCCGCAGGCGTTCACCAGCGGGCGCCGGTAGCTTGCAGGCGGGTTGATAAGGACGGCGCTGCCAAACTCCATCCCCGCTGTCGTCCCGGACAAGCGCGCGTACGCGCGCGCAGATCCGGGACCCAGGGAGATGTTTGAAGCACGCTGGCCGTCGATCTCGCTAGCCACATGCGCCGGTGGCTATGGGTCCCGGCTCAAGGCCGGGACGACACCGAATTTGAGGCGAGTGTCGCGGCCACGTCGTTCTGCTAAGGCAAACTGCGACGTCAATGATCGAATTACGACGCCGCTTTGAGCACCTTCACCAGCTCGCGGTGGATGACCTCGTTGCCGCAGATGACGTGGCCCGTGGTCAGCGCGTCTTCCTTGCCGTCGATGCCGGAGACGGTGCCGCCGGCCTCGCGCACCATGATCAGGCCGGCTGCGATGTCCCACGGCTGCAGATCGCGCTCCCAATAGGCGTCGAAGCGGCCGGCGGCGACGAAGGCGAGATCGAGCGAGGCGGCGCCGAAGCGGCGCAGACCCGCGACCTTGACCTGCAGCGAGGTCATCTCGCGCAGGAACAGCTGGTGATCGCCGCGGCCGATATGCGGCAGGCCGCAGGCGATGACGCATTCGTGGAGCTGACGGCGCGCGGCGACGCGCAGCCGCTGGTCGTTGAGGAACGCGCCCTTGCCGCGCTCGGCGATGTAGAGCTCGTCATTCGCCGGGTTGTAGATGACGCCGGCGATGATCGTGTCCTCGCGCTGGAGCGCGATCGAGATCGCGAATTGCGGGATGCCGTGCAGGAAATTGGTAGTGCCGTCGAGCGGGTCGACGATCCAGGTGTGCGACTTGTCGCTGCCTTCGCGCTTGCCGCCTTCCTCGCCGATGAAGCCATAGCCGGGGCGGGCCTTGGAGAGATCCTCGTAGAGCATCTCCTCCGCCTTCTTGTCGGCGCGCGAGACGAAGTTCGCAGGTCCCTTCAGCGACACCTGAAGGTGCTCGATCTCGCCGAGATCGCGCTTGAGGTTGCGGCCGGCGCGGCGCGCGGCCTTGACCATGACGTTGATGAGGGCGGAATGGATCATGAGCTCGATGCGCTGGGCTGACCGCACCTTGCGGTGCGCGCCTTGCCCATACGGGGCGAGGCGATTGAAAATGGCTGGCTGTGGGTGCCCTGCCGGGGCCGCCGCGTCAAGGGCGGATCAGCCGCCGGTCGCTTGGCGGGGACTTGCAGGTCGCTTGCAAGGTCACTTGATGGTGCCGAGCCAGCGCTTGGCCGCCTGCTCGCCCTTGGCGCGGTCCTCCGGCGGCATGTCGGCGAACTTCTCGTCCAGCTTGGGGTCACCCTTGCCCGCGGTCTTGGCGACCAGGTGCCATTTGTAGCCCTCGACTTTGTCGATCGGCGCGCCGGCACCGTAATACAGCAGCCAGGCGAGCCGGTTCTGCGCGATCGGGCTGTTCTGCCGAGCCGCCCGGCGCAGCAGGGACACCGCCGCGGGCTTGTTCTCGGGCGTGCCGATGCCGTTGTAGAGTGCGATCGCGTATTCGACCTCGGCATCGACATTGTCGGCGAGCGCCGCCGCCTGCAGCAGCCGGACGGCCTTTTCCGGATCCTTCGGAACGCCGGTTCCTTCCTTGTAGAAGGTCGCCAGCGCATATTGCGCTTCCGGATTGCCGGCATCCGCCGCCATGCGCAGCAGCTCGGCCGAGCGCTTCAGGTCCTGCGGCAGGGTCTGGCCGTCGAGATAGAGCAGCGCCAGATTATAGGCGGCCTTGGGTTCGCCGAGCTTCGCGGCGGAGGCGAGCAGCTTCACCGCCTCCGGCTTGTCGACCGGGCCGCCGCGTCCCGCCAGCCGCATCATCGCCAAAGCGAACATCGCCTCGCGGTCGCCGGCCTCGGAGGCGCGCTTGTACCAGATCGCGGCCTTGTCGTAGTCGCGGCGGATGCCCATGGCGTTCTCGTAGAGCTGGCCGAGCATCGCCATCGCCTTGGGGTCGCCGGCCTGCGCCCGCGGCGAGGCCAGGTCGAAGGCGGTCTTGTACTGGCCGCGCTGATAGGCGCCGTAGACCAGGTCCGCATTGGGATCGTTGGCCGCCGGCGGGGGCGGGGGGGCTGAGGGGGCCGACGGCGGCGCTTTGGCCGGCGCCGGCTTCTTGGCGGCAACCGGCGGCGCCGGCGGCTTCGGCTTCTCGGCCGGTTTCTCCGGCGCCCTCTCGGCAGGTTTGGGCTTGTCGGCCGGCGGCTGTTGCAAGGCCGGGGGCGTCAGCGAGATCTGCGCGCGCGCGCCCGTCGCCAGCACGGCGAGCGCAGCCAGAAAACATGTGAGGCGCAGGATCGTCATCGTCCGCCGTTCAGCTCTGGACAGGCGCAGTGACTGACGCTGTCGCATGGGCGGCCTGGATTGCCGCGCCGATCTCTGCGAGCGCCGCGGCCGGCCCGCGCGCGTCGTTCCAGACGAGATCGTCGACGAGCACGAAATCGGCTCCGGCTGCGACGAAATCGGCCGCTTCCTTCAGCGAGATGGCATAGCCGATGCAGGGCGGCTCGAACAGTTCGGCCCACCAGGCCAGGCGCTCGTTGACGGCGTCCGGCGACGGCCGCCGGCCCTGCGCATCGCGCTCGCCGAACAACACGTAATCGGCGCCGAGCTCGCCCGCGCGCATCGAATCATGGCGCGTCGACAGCCCGCCGCTGCCGGCGATGCGGTCCGGCTTCAGCCCGGCCATGGCCTCCTCAAGCGCGGCGACCCCGGTCAGGTGTGCTCCGTCGGCGCCCGCGCGGGCAACGATGTCGGGGTGTCCGTCGATCAGCAGCGCCGCGCCGGTACCTTGGATCGCCGGTGCCAGCGCCTTGACCGTCGTGATCATGCTGCGCGGATCGCTGTCCTTGAGCCGCACCAGCACCGCGGCGACGTCGGCGCCGGCGAGGATCGCGGGCAGGCTGGCTGCGAGCGCCGCCGGATCGGTGACGACGGGCGTTGCCAGATAGAGGCGCGGCGCAGGCCGCGCGGATGCCGTCTTGTTCGACACTTAGGCCGCCTCTTTCTCGAGCGCTGCTGTCCACTCGCCGCGGCTCGCAAGCGCATTCATGCGGGCGCGGTGGCTGAAGGCGCGCTGGCCGGCCGGCGTGTTCGCCGCCTTGCCCGCCCACGCCTGTTGCGGCGCTGCCTGCAGGGCGCGGCCATAGGAAAACGTCAGCTTCCACGGCAGCGGCCCGAGCCTGTTCATCGCATCCAGATGCGCGGTCGCGTCCTCGTCGGACTGGCCGCCGGACAGGAAGGCGATGCCGGGCACCGCCGCGGGCACGCATTCCCTGAGCATCTGCACGGTCCTCTCGGCCACCTCCGCGACAGCGGCCTGCTCGGGACATGATTTGCCGGAGACCACCATGTTCGGCTTCAGGATCATGCCATCCAGCGCGACGCGCTGGATCCGCAATTCGTGAAAGACCTCATCGAGCACGCGGCGCGTCACCTCGAAACAGCGCTCGATATCGTGATCGCCATCCATCAGCACCTCCGGTTCGACAATCGGCACAATGTTCGCAGCCTGGCACAGCGCGGCGTAGCGGCCGAGCGCATGCGCATTGACATGAACGGCGGTCATCGAAGGGATGTTGTCCTTGTCGATAGCGATCACGGCCCGCCATTTGGCGAAGCGCGCACCTAGCGCGTAGTACGTCGTCAGCCGATCCGCAAGCCGGTCGAGGCCGATCGTGACCGTCTCGCCGGGACAGGAGGGCAGGGGCCGGGTGCCCTCGTCAACCTTGATGCCGGGGATGCAGCCGGCCCGTTCGATCAGCTTGACCAGCGGCGTGCCGTCGGCGGCGTTCTGCCTGATGGTCTCATCATAGAGGATGACGCCGGAGATATATTTCATGCCGTCGCTGCGAAACAGCATCTCGCGATAATCGCGGCGGTTCTGCTCGGTCGATTCGACCTTGATGGCATCGAAGCGCTTCTTGATCGTGCCGGTGGATTCGTCGGCGGCGAGAATGCCCTTGCCGGGTGTGACCATGGCAAGGGCCGTCGTGTTCAGTGCGGAGAGATTCATGCTTGGCTCCAGACGCACCTGCCCTGCCCATCAAAATAGACGGTTCTCGGGCGGTTGCCGAGCAAACATTGGCCGCGGGTAAGGCAGGCTCTCGGAGAGGTGAAGGAGGTCTTTCGGTGAGCACAAGGTTCGCTGATTGGAGGCAATTAGTCACCTCAGCGACGGTGCGCTCCCCTCCCCCTTGCGGGGAGGGGTCGGAGGTGGGGGTCTCCGGGCACCGACTTTGGTTTGTGCGCCTTCGACGTTCCAAACGAATTTCGATATACGCCGAGCAAAATAGTCGATCGCCTCGACTGCGGCAAAATACTTGCTCGACTGCGGTCGCTCGAAGCGCCGACCGCCGACGTGCCGTATCGAACGTGGAGTCATCACATAGAGGATGACTCGTGGACCCCCACCCCCGACCCCTCCCCGCAAGGGGGAGGGGAGCTCACTGCGGCCGCGGTCAGCTTGTCTTACGCCACCTTCGGGGCGAGCTCGCCCTTGGCGTAGCGCTTGGCCATCTCGGCTGTCGTCAGCACGCGTTTGATCTTGGACGCTTGGCCCGCGGTGTTGAACTCCTGCAGGCGCTGTTTGCACAGCTTGGCCATCGCCTCCATCGCCGGCTTCAGGTACTTGCGCGGATCGAACTCTTCCGGGTGCTCCGACAGAACTTTTCGGATCTGACCGGTCATCGCCATGCGGTTGTCGGTGTCGATGTTGATCTTGCGCACGCCGTTCTTGATGCCGCGCTGAATCTCGCTGACCGGCACGCCCCAGGTCGGCTTCATCTTGCCGCCGTAGGAATTGATGATCTCCTGCAGATCCTGCGGCACCGACGACGAGCCGTGCATCACGAGATGCGTGTTCGGCAGCTTGCGGTGGATCTCCTCGATCACGTTCATGGCGAGGATGTCGCCGTCCGGCTTGCGTGTGAATTTGTAGGCACCGTGAGACGTCCCCATTGCGATCGCGAGCGCATCGACCTGGGTCTCACGCACGAACTTCACGGCCTCGTCCGGATTGGTCAGCAGCTGATCGTGCGACAGCTTGCCCTCGGCGCCGTGGCCGTCTTCCTTGTCGCCCATGCCGGTCTCGAGCGAGCCGAGCACGCCGAGTTCGCCCTCGACCGAGATGCCGCCGAGATGCGCCATGGAGGTGACGGTCTTGGTGACCCCGACATTGTAGTCCCAATCGGCCGGGCTCTTGCCGTCGGCCTTGAGCGAGCCGTCCATCATCACCGAGGTGAAGCCGGCCTGGATCGCGGTCATGCAGGTGTCGGGTCCGTTGCCGTGGTCCAGATGCACGCACACCGGAATGTGCGGATAGATCTCGGTGACCGCATCCATCATGTGCTTGAGCATGATGTCGTTGGCGTAGGACCTGGCGCCGCGCGAGGCCTGGATGATGACCGGGGCGTCGACGGTATTCGCCGCCTCCATGATCGCCAGCGCCTGCTCCATGTTGTTGATGTTGAAGGCCGGGACGCCGTAGTCATTTTCCGCCGCGTGGTCGAGCAATTGACGCAACGTGATACGAGCCATGGCTGGAACTCCCTGGATAAGGACTGAGGACCGCGCGATTGATGACGCACGCGTCGAAACTTGCTGCACCGTGCATAACGCGCCGGTGGGCAGATTCCAAGGGTGGCGGCAACGCAGGCGAGGGGGCGGTCAGGCGATGTCGAGGGTTAGCGCGCCAGAGCTGGCTCATTTGGGCGGCGGCGCGACGACTGCAGGATCAGCTCTTCCGGGCTTCGAGAGCCGCGATCCGCTCCTCAACCTCGCTGACGCGTTCATCGAAATCGCTGGCGGCCGCACGCATCATGACCAGCATGCCTGCGGAATCGCGCCGCTGCTTGCGAATGAGGTTTTCGACGCCCTCAAACCGCGCGTCGACAGATTGCCTGAACTGTCCCATCTCCGATCGGAACGTAGCAATGCTCTCCTGAATCTTGATCAGGATCGAATGGACAGCGTCGGTCGGGTTGTCAGCCATAAATGGAACATAACAGAAACATCCATGGCCGACAAGCGCCGAAACATCAGACCTTCAGCACCTCGACACCCGGCAGCGGCTTGCCTTCCATCCATTCCAGGAAAGCGCCGCCGGCGGTCGAGACATAGGTGAAGTCCGTGGCCACGCCGGCCTGGTTGAGCGCTGCCACCGTGTCGCCGCCGCCGGCCACCGAGATCAGCTTCTTGGCCTTGGTGCGTTCGGCCGCGTGCTTGGCCGCGACCATGGTGCCGCGGTCGAACGGAGCCAGCTCGAAGGCGCCGACCGGGCCGTTCCAGACCAGCGTCGCGGCGTCGTCGATTGCGGCATGGATGCGCGCGGTCGATTGCGGGCCGACGTCGAGGATCATGCTGTCAGGTGGAATGGCGTCGAGCCCATAGGCGAACGACGGCGAATTGGCTGCGAAGTGATAGGACACGGTGGCATCGACGGGGAGGATGATGGCGCAGTTCGAGGCTTCCGCCTTCTCCATGATCCGCAGCGCCGTGGTGGCGAGGTCCTTCTCCGCCAGGGACTTGCCGATCTGCACGCCCTGCGCATGCAAAAAGGTGTTGGCCATGCCGCCGCCGATCACCAGTGCATCGACCTTGGTGACGAGGTTTTCGAGCAGATCGATCTTGGTCGAGACCTTGGCGCCGCCGACGATCGCGATCACCGGCTTGGCCGGCTTTCCGAGCGCCTTGTCGAGCGCGTCGAGCTCGGCCTGCATGGTGCGCCCGGCATAGGCCGGCAGCTTATGGCCGAGCCCCTCGGTCGAGGCATGGGCGCGGTGCGCGGCGGAGAAGGCGTCGTTGACCCAGATGTCACCGAGCTTGGCGAGCTCGGCGACGAAGGCCGGATCGTTCTTCTCTTCCTCCTTGTGGAAGCGCGTATTCTCCAGGCACAGCACGTCGCCATCCTTCATTGCGGCGATGGCGGTGGCGGCGGGCTCACCGATGCAGTCATCGGCGAAGGCGACCGGGCGCTTGATCACTTGCGACAGCGCGGCCGCGACCGGCTTCAGCGACTCCTTCGGATCGCGGCCCTTCGGCCGGCCGAAATGGGCGAGCAGAATGACCTTGCCGCCTTTGCTGGCGATTTCATTGATAGTCGGCGCGACGCGCTCCAGGCGCGTGGCATCGCTGACGTGACCGTTGTCCATGGGGACGTTGAGGTCGACGCGCAGCAGCACGCGTTTGCCCTTGGGATCGACGTCGTCGAGGGTGCGGAATTGTTTCATTGAAGCCACCGTAAAACGAGGGACTAATCAGTGGTGATTATATCCGTCGGTGTTTTCCGGCGGATCGCCTTCCTGCTTCTTGGTCACCTTCATGCCCTGGCGGAAGCCGTACACGATCAGGCTGATCAGCACGATTGCGCCGGGGATTCCGAGCCAGTTGGGAAGGGGCATGTCGCTTCCTCAGCCGTCATTCCGGGGCGGTGCGAAGCATCGAACGACGGTGCGCAATTGCGCACCGGAGAATCTCGAGATTCCGGGTTTGCCTTTGCGAGGCGCCCCCGGAATGACTGGGAGGTAGTTACAGCAGCTTGCCGATCGCGACGGCCGTGTCGGCCATGCGGTTTGAGAAGCCCCACTCGTTGTCGTACCAGGACATCACGCGCACGAGGTTGCCGTTCATGACCTTGGTCTGGTCCATGTGGAACGTCGAGGAGTGCGGATCGTGGTTGAAGTCGATCGAGACGTTCGGCGCATTGGTGTAGCCGAGCACGCCCTTGAGCTCCTGCTCGGCGGCGCGCTTCATCGCCTCGTTGATCTCCTTCGGATCGGTGTTGCGTTTGGCGACGATCTTGAGGTCGATGCACGACACGTTCGGCGTCGGCACGCGGATCGCGACGCCGTCGAGCTTGCCCTTCAGCTCGGGCAGCACCAGACCGATCGCCTTGGCGGCACCGGTCGAGGTCGGGATCATCGACATCGCCGCCGCGCGGCCGCGGTAGAGATCCTTGTGCATCGTGTCCAGCGTTGGCTGGTCGCCGGTGTAGGCGTGGATCGTGGTCATGAAGCCGGTCTCGATGCCGACCGTGTCGTTCAGCACCTTGGCGACCGGCGCCAGGCAGTTGGTCGTGCAGGAGCCGTTGGAGACGACCAGGTGATCCCTGGTCAGCGAGGTGTGGTTGACGCCGTAGACGATGGTCGCGTCGGCGCCGTCGGCCGGCGCGGACACCAGCACGCGCTTGGCGCCGGCGGTCAGATGCGCGGAGGCTTTGTCCTTGGAGGTGAAGATGCCGGTGCATTCCAGCGCGATGTCGACGCCGAGATCCTTCCAGGGCAGCTTCGACGGATCGCGCTCGGCGGTGACCTTGATCTTGCCGTGGCCGATGTCGATGCTGTCGCCGTCGACGGTCACGGTGTGGGGAAAGCGGCCATGGACGCTGTCGAAGCGCAGCAGATGGGCATTGGTCTCGACCGGACCGAGATCGTTGATGCCGACCACCTCGATGTCCTTGCGACCCGATTCCGCGATCGCGCGCAGAACATTGCGGCCGATGCGGCCAAACCCGTTGATCCCGACCCGGACTGCCATCTTCGTCTCCTTCAATGACGTTTCTCGTCCCCGTCGGCGGCCTTCCTAGAGGGCGCCACGAGGGTTTTGGAACTATGCCACCCGGTTCTGCCGGGCGAGAGCGGACGATATGGACCTTTTGGTAGACCTTTTTCCTGTCGATCTCAACCGTCTGGTGGCGATCCTGATCCAGAAGGCCTCGCTGCCGCGATCAGCGCCAGCAGCTCATCGCCGTAATGTTCGAGCTTCTTGTCGCCAATCCCTGGTATGCCACGGAGCTGTCCTGACGTAGTCGGACGCGCGGCCGCGATGCCGTCGATGGTGGCGTCGTGCAGCACCACATAAGCGGGCACGCCGCGCTTGCGCGCGATCTCCGCGCGCCACGCGCGCAGGCTGGCGAGCAGGGTGGCGTCATCAGCCGGGCCCGGCCGCGGTACCAGCTCGCCGCGCCGCGACTTGCTGCGGATGGCTCGCGCGGCGTGCGCCGTCTCCTCGCGCAGCATGACCGGGGTCTCGCCCTTCAGGACGCCGCGCGACGTTTCGGTGAACTTCAGCGCGCCATAGGCCTCGCTGTCGGGAGCAAGATGGCCCATCGCCACCAGCTGGCGCAGCGCCGCGCGCCACTGCTTCTCATTGAGCTCACGCCCGATACCGAACACTGACAATTGATCATGTCCGAACTGCTTAACGCGCTCGGTCGCGCGTCCCACCAGCACGTCGATCAGGTGCATGGCGCCGAACCGCTGCCCGGTGCGATAGGCGCAGGACAACAGCTTCTGCGCGATCACCTTGCCGTCGCGCATCTTCGGCGGTGACACGCAGTTGTCGCAATTGCCGCAATTGTCGCCCGCTGGACTCTCGCCGAAATAGCTCAAGAGCAGTTTGCGCCGGCAGCCGGCGGTCTCGGCCAGCGCCACCAGCGCGTCGAGCTTGCGGATCGACACCCGCTTGAACGCCTCCGCGCCGGTGGACTCGTCGATCATGCGGCGTTGCTGCACGATGTCCGACAGGCCATAGGCCATCCAGGCGGTCGAGGGCTTGCCGTCGCGCCCCGCGCGCCCGGTCTCCTGGTAGTAGGCCTCAATGCTCTTCGGCAGATCGAGATGGGCGACGAAGCGCACGTCCGGCTTGTCGATGCCCATGCCGAACGCGACCGTGGCTACGACTACCACGCCGTCCTCGTTGATGAAGCGGTCCTGGTTCCGGGCGCGAACGCCTGCGTCGAGCCCGGCGTGATAGGGGATCGCGGTGATGCCGGCCTCGGTCAGCGCGGCCGCGGTGTCCTCGACCTTGGCGCGCGACAGGCAGTAGACGACCCCGGCATCGCCCGGGTGGCGCTCCTTGATGAAGGCCTTGAGCTGGGCCGGTCCGTTGTTCTTGTCGACGATCTCGTAGCGGATGTTGGGACGATCGAAGCTCGCCACGAATTGCGGCGCATCAGTGAGGCTGAGCCGCTCGGCGATTTCCTTGCGGGTCAGTTCGTCGGCGGTCGCGGTCAGCGCGATACGCGGCACGTCGGGAAAGCGCTCGGCAATGACGGAGAGGCCGATATATTCAGGGCGGAAGTCGTGCCCCCATTGCGACACGCAATGCGCCTCGTCGATCGCAAACAGTGCGATATCAGCGCGCTCCAGCAGCGACAGGCAGCGCGGCGTCACCAGCCGCTCGGGCGCGACATAGAGCAAATCGAGATCGCCTGATATCAGCCGCCGCTCGACCTCGTCGGCTTCCTCGCGCGACAGCGTCGAGTTCAGGACTGCGGCGTTGACGCCGGCCTCGAGCAGGCCCGCGACCTGGTCGCGCATCAGCGCGATCAGCGGCGACACCACGATGCCGCAGCCTCTGCGCAGCAAGGCCGGCAATTGATAGCACAGCGACTTGCCGCCGCCGGTCGGCATCAGCACCAGGCAATTGCCGCCCTCGGCGACATGCCGGACCACCTTCTCCTGCGCGCCACGAAAGCCGGGCAGACCGAACACCGAATGCAGCACGGCCAGCGCGCGATCGGCCCTATCGGTCGGGGCGTTGGGAGTTGAGGGCATGGGTGTGCGGGAGCTTCCGAAAGGTCAGGCGAACGAGCGCATCAACAATCTGCGCCTGTTCTCGTATTGTCCTCTTTTTGGCGCGTCATAGTCAATGCCGCCCCTCACCCTGAGGAGCCCGCCGGAGGCGGGCGTCTCGAAGGGGGAAGGCCCGAACCCTGGCCTCATGGTTCGAGACGGCGCTTCGCGCCTCCTCACCATGAGGGTGAGATCCGAGACTGGCGATGTGGCCGCTGACCGCAGGACGATCAGCCCAGCCGCTTGACGGCCGCGTCCACCGCGGCCTCGGCGGTGATGCCGAAATGCTTGTACAGCTCCTTGGCCGGGCCGCTCTCGCCGAACGAATGCATGCCGACGAAGATGCCGTCCTGGCCGATCACGGCGTCCCAGCCCCAGCGCACCGCGGCCTCGATGGCGATCTTGACCGGCGCGTTGCCGATGATCTTGGCCTTGGTCTCGGCCGGCTGCTCCAGCAGCAGCTCCAGCGACGGCACCGAGACGACGCGCGCGGCAATGCCGCGCTCGGCGAGCTGCTTCTGCGCGGCCACCGCGATCTCGACCTCGGAGCCGGTGGCGAACAGCGACACCTTGGCCTCGCCCTGCGCTGCGACCAGCTCATAGCCGCCATGGCTGCAGGGATTGTCGGCGGGCGCGTTGGTGCGCAGTTGCGGCAGGTTCTGCCGCGTCAGCGCCAGCACGGTCGGGCCGTTGGTGCGGTTGAGCGCCAGCTCCCAGCATTCGGCGGTCTCGACCGCGTCGCACGGCCGGAACACGCGCATGTTCGGGATCGCGCGCAGCGCGGCGAGATGTTCGACCGGCTGATGCGTCGGGCCGTCCTCGCCGAGGCCGATGGAGTCGTGTGTCAGCACGTAGACGACGCCGGCGCCCATCAGCGCCGACAGGCGCATGGCGCCGCGGGCATAGTCGGAGAACACCAGGAAGGTGGCGCCGTTCGGTGCGAAGCCGCCATGCAGGAAGATGCCGTTCATCGCCGCCGCCATGCCGTGCTCGCGGATGCCGTAATGGATGAAGCGGCCCTTCGGCGTCTTGGCCGAGAACGAAGTGGCCGACTTCGCCTTGTTGTTGTTGGAGCCGGTGAGGTCGGCGGAGCCTGCGACGAACTCGAACGGCATCGCCGCGGCAATCACCTCGATCGCGGCCTCCGACGATTTGCGGGTGGCGACGTTGAGCGGGCTCTCCAGCAGCGCCTTCTTGTGGTCCTTCAGTGCCTTTGCCAGCGCCGGCGGGCGCTCGTGGCGCAGCCGGCGCTCGAAATCCGCACGCTTGCGCGGGCCCATCTCGCCGAGCCGCGTCTCCCATTCGGTCCGCGCCGGGGCGCCGCGGCGGCCGGCCTCGCGCCAGGCTGCGAGCACGTCGTCGGGCACCGAGAAGGCTTCCTGCGAAATGCCGAGCTTCTCCTTGGCGCCCTTCAATTCCTCGGCCCCGAGCGCCTCGCCATGCACCTTCGAGGTGCCGGCCTTGGTCGGCGCACCATAGCCGATCGTGGTCTTGCAGGCGATCAGGCTCGGCTTGGAGGATTTCTGCGCTCGGGTGATCGCCGCCGCAATCGCCTCGGGGTCATGGCCGTCGATCAGCTCGGCCGCCCAGCCGCACGCCTTGAAGCGCTTCACCTGGTCGACCGAATCGGCGATCGACAGCGGGCCGTCGATCGAGATGCCGTTGTCGTCCCACAGCACGATCAGCTTGTTGAGCTTCCAGTGCCCGGCCATCGCGATCGCTTCCTGGGAGATGCCCTCCATCAGGTCGCCGTCCGAGGCCAGCACGTAGGTGTGATGATCGACGGTCTTCTTGCCGTATTCGGCCTGCAGCATCTTTTCGGCGAGCGCCATGCCAACCGCGGTCGAGATGCCCTGGCCGAGCGGGCCGGTCGTGGTCTCGATTCCCTTGGTACGGAAATTTTCCGGATGCCCCGGGGTCAGCGAATCGACCTGGCGGAAGCGCTTGATCTGGTCGAGCGTCATCACCTCGTTGCCGGTCAGATACAGCAGCGCGTAGAGCAGCATCGAGCCGTGTCCCGCCGACAGCACGAAGCGGTCGCGGTCCGGCCAGGCGGGCGCTGCAGCATCATATTTCAGGAAGCGGGTGAACAGCACGGTGGCGACGTCGGCGGCGCCCATCGGCAGGCCGGGATGGCCCGATTTGGCCTTCTCGACGGCATCCATTGCGAGCGCGCGGATGGCATTGGCCATGCGGGAATGATCGACCTGCGTCATGCTGGAATCCGTCCAAACGTGAAATGCTGATGACAGGGGAGCCGCCGGTATTGCTGGCGGGCCGGGATTTTGCGGGCTGATTAGCACCTCGGTTCCGGGAATCAAAGGCAATGCAACGCCCTTTGCGTCCCAAAAGTTGCTTAGTAGTGCATAGTTTCGGCCGAGCGTTGCGCTTGGCTCGCCCAGCACGTAAGATTTTGCCTGTAAACGCTTGCCGGACAGCGGCTTTTGTCGCTATCCCCGCGGTCCAAAGGCCTCGCATCCGTGCCATGAACGATCACCCTGCCAATCTTGCCGGCCAGGTGGAACCCGGCGCCGCCGATCTGGAGGCGGCGACGCGGCGACTCATGACGGCATTGGACGCGCTGGAGAGCGCCGTCGAACGGCGGCGCGAGGCCGATCGCGACGAGGACGAGCTGGCGACGCGCATCCAGGCGCTCGGTGCCGACCGTTCGCGGCTCGCCGACGAGCTCGACGGCTCGCTGATGAAATCGCGCCGGCTCGAGCGCACCAATCGCGAGATCGCCGAACGCCTGGACAGCGCGATCGGCACCATCCGCGCGGTGCTCAATGGCGGCGACGCGCCAGCCGATGCGCATGGCGATGAGCAAGACGACGAGGATGACGAATGAGCCACATCAACGTCACCATCAACGGCCGCCAATATCGCATGGCGTGCGAGGAAGGGCAGGAGCTTCGGCTGCTGAAGCTCGCCGAGAGCCTGGAGACGCGCATCACCAATCTGCGCGGCAAGTTCGGCGAGATCGGCGACGCAAGGCTCACCGTGATGGCCGCGCTCACCGTCTGTGACGAACTGATCGACGCCAATCAGCGCGTCCAGGCGCTGGAGCAGGAGCTCGAAGGCCTGCGCAACGTGCGCAACCAGTCCACCGACCGCGCCCGCGCCACGCAGGTCGCGGTCGCCAAAGCCCTCAACGCCGCCGCCGAACGCATCGAGCGCACGACGCAGGTGCTGAACCGCACGATCGGTGGTGGCGTCGCGATCGGGTGAGGGCGTGACGCGTACTAATAGGTGCCAGGTCCGATAGCCTTGTTAGTTGCGCCGTCATTGCGAGCGCAGCGAAGCAATCCAGACTTACTTCTGTCACTCTGGATTGCTTCGCTGCGCTCGCAATGACGAATCGGCATCGCACGACCTGCCGTAGGGTGGGCAAAGGCGCGCTCGCGATGCTGCTGCGTCATATGCCGATGTCTCGCGCGACGTGCCCACCGCTCTCACGCGTGGTGCCAATGGTGGGCACGGCGCGCCGAGCAATGGTGCAAGCCGCACCAGCGCCTGCGCGCGCCTTTGCCCACCCTACGCGTTCTCGCTCACAGCTGCGCCTCGATCGCGGCCTTGTCGATCACCGACCATACCTCTGCAATCCTGCCGTCGCGGAATTCGTAGAACACGTTCTCGGTGAAGGCGACGCGCCGGCCATTGATGGCGAGCCCGAGAAACGTACCCCTGGGGCGACAGTCGAATTCCAGCCGGCTCGCGACGTAGGGCGGGTCTGACAGCAGCAGGCGGATGTCGAAGCAAAGATCGGGAATGTCGGCGAAGTTGCCCACCAGCATGTCGCGATAGCCGGAGAGCCCGAACCGTCGGCCGTTGTGGACGACATGCTCGTGCACGAAATTGCCGAGCCGCGGCCAGTCCTGCGCATTCAGGCAGGCGATGTAGGCGCGATAGATCTCGGCGAGTTCGGGTGCGGTCATGGGCGGTCGTTGTTCGAACATGGTGACCCGTACAACCGATGGCCGCGCACGATGGTTCCGAGCACATGCTCCACGGCGGCGATAGGTAAGCGTTGGCACGGCGCCCAGCGCAAATAATGAACGTGGAAATGGCGCCACGCACGGCTTTGCCCGCAATGATAGGCAGCTTGTACGACTTGAAGTCGAACGCACTCTCATCTTAAAATTGTCGCCAGTGCACAAAGGGCGTTAGCATCAGATGGCATGCCGCGGCTTGATCCTGTTGTCGCTGGTGCTGGTGCTGGTGCTGGCGCTTGCGACCGGGCGGGTCTCCGCACAGGGCGACGCCGGTACGGTGCCCTCGGTCTCGACCTGCATGAAAATCGGAGACGACTGGGCGGCAGACCGGGAAGCGGCCTGTCTGCGCGAGCTTCGCGACCGCGTCAGTCGCAAGGGGGAGCTGCTGACGATCCGGCTCGACAGCGGCAAGATAAAGACATACCAGAACGACCAGAAGGCGTGCCAAAATGACGACGCGCAGCATTGCGTCCATTTTGCCCTGATCAGCTATCATCCCGAGACGCGTGTCTACGCGATCGGGATCTCTTATTACGAAGGCAGGAGCGTGGAGCTGCTCAGCGCTCGCACCGGTGCAACCCTGAAGCTCAGCGGGGTGCCACACTTCACGCCGGATGGATCCCGCTTCGTCGCCATCGACAACGACTACGCCTATGGCGGCGAACACGATCTCGCGATCGGCTCTGCCGCGAATGGCGAGCTGTCACTGCAATGGCAATCTGCCCCGGCAAATCAGCCGCGCGAGTGGCGATTCGAGCACTGGGTCGACAACGACCACGTCGCGCTGCAGGTGTTTCCCGCCGATAGCGGGCAGAAGTGCCCCGTCGACGATTGCAACGCGTTCCTGGTCCGCTTCGGCCAAGGGTGGACCGTTCGGCCGTCGCCGCTGCCGTGGTAGCGAGGCCATCCCTCTACCAGATCCCCGAGAACAGGATATCCAGCGCCATCTCCGGCCAAAGCGCGGCCAGCGCGCCGAGGCACAGGCCGACGAAGCCGAGCACGAATGCGCCAGCGGTGCCGTAGCGGTTGAAGCCGTAGCTCACGCCGACGGCCGTGCCCAGGATGAGCATGAAACCGGCCCAGATGACCTGAATCACGATCTTGATCGTTTTCAGCATGCGGTCTCGACGCGTCCTGATGCCTGGCGCTGACGTTGCCTCTCATCCATCCGTCGTCGGGCGGTCTCATTGTGCAGCAGCGAAGTCCATCACATGATCGCGATGCGATCGTGTTGCGAGCGCTTGTCGTTCTCCATGGGCTGCCTTACTCCTGCCAGAAGCGGACTTGTCGACTCTCGCGAGACAAGCGGGATCGTCCGCGCATCAGGGAGGTGCACTTGAACAAGCTGATCCTCGCGGCTGTAGCCACAGCCTTCACCACGATCGTCACCCCGCTCACCGCCGCGCCGCTGCCCGAGGCGAAGCCCGACGAGGTCGGCTTCTCGCAAGCGGGCCTTGCGCGGATGGACGATTTCTTCGCCCGCGAGATCGCGGCCAAGCGGGTGCCCGGCGCGGTGGTCGCGATCGCGCGCGATGGCAAGCTCGTGCACTACAAGGCTTACGGCCAACTCGATCCGGTCAAGGGCACGCCGATGCCCCTCGATGCCATCTTCGCGCTGGCGTCGATGACCAAGCCGATGGCCGCGGTCGGCGCGCTCACCTTGATGGAGCAGGGCCGCCTGCCGCTGCAGGCGAAGCTCTCGGACTATTATCCGGGATTTGCCGACATGAAGGTCGGCATCACGCAGGAAGATGGAACGCTCCAGCTCGCGCCGCAGGCCCGCCCGATCCTGATTCACGATCTCTATCGCCACACTTCCGGCCTGATGTATGGCGGCCGGCCCGACAGCGCGAGCCCGGTGGCGCGGCTCTATCCGGACGGCATTGCGCCGGCGATCGAAGGCGACACGCAGGCCTTCATCGAGCGCATCACCAAGCTGCCGCTGGCGCATCAGCCGGGCACGCAGTTCGAATACGGCTTTTCCATCGACGTGCTCGGCGCCGTCGTCGAGAAGGTCAGCGAGCAGCGGCTCGGTGAGTATCTGTCGGCGAACCTGTGGAAGCCGCTGGGCATGGCGGACGCGACGTTCGCGCCGACGGAGGCGCAGCGGCCGCGGCTGGCGCGTCCGTTTCCGAACGATCCGGTCACCGGCAAGCCGCAGGCGATCCGGCTCTTGGATACCCCGACCAAGTTCGACTGCGGCGGCGCCTGCTCGTTCGCCACCATCGGTGACTACCTTCGCTTCGGCCAGATGCTGCTCAATGGCGGCGAACTCGACGGTCAGCGCATCCTGAGCCCCAAGACCGTGCACCACATGACCTCCAATCATCTCGGACCGGAGATCAAGAACACGGTTGCCATCATCGAGCCGCACCGCGCCGGCTTCGGCTTCGGGCTCAGCGTCGCCGTGCGCACCAGCGAAGGTCTGTCGGCGGTGCCCGGCAATCCCGGCGAGTTCAGCTGGAACGGCGCCTTCGGCACGCAGTTCTTCTGCGACCCCAAAGAGCGCCTCGTCGTCGTGGTCGGCACGGCCGCGCCCGGGGACTTGCGCAAATATTATCGCGAGCAGGTGCAGGACATCGTCTACGGCGCCATGGTACGATGATCCATGCTCATCGTTCATCATCTCGGCAAGTCGCAATCCGAACGCATCGTCTGGCTCTGCGAGGAGCTGGAGATTCCCTATGAGTTGAAACGCTATGCGCGCGACGCCAGCACCATGCTGGCGCCGCCGGACTACAAGGCATTGCATCCGATCGGCTCGGCGCCGGTCATCATTGACGGCGACCTCGTGCTCGCCGAATCCGGTGCGATCGTCGAGTACATCAGCGCGAAGCATGGCCATGGGCGGCTGCGCCCAGGTCCGGACGATCCTGGATTCGCCGACTTCCTGTACTGGTTGCATTTTGCCAACGGCACTTTGCAGGCCGGCATGGGCCGTATGATGCTGTTGAACCGGCTTGGTCTCGCCGAGGACAATCCTGTGCTGCTGATGATGCGAAGCCGTCTCGATCGCGCCTTCGCAGCTGTCGAGGCGCGCTGCGGCGAGGCGGACTATCTGGCCGGAAGCACGCTCACCACCGCCGACATCATGACGGTGTTCTCGCTCACCACCATGCGCTACTTCCTGCCCTACGATCTCGCACCCTTCCCCAACATCCGCGCCTATCTCGCACGGATCGGCGCCCGCCCGGCCTATCAGCGCGCCATGGCCAAGGGCGATCCGGGGATGGAATTGTTGTTGAGTTGATTTCTGGAGCGTTTGTTAGGCGATCATCCTGACGGCTCGCTCGGGTGAGGGGTACAGGTCTTTCAACGAACACTTCCCGTGCGTCTGCCCCTCACCCCAACCCTCTCAGCGCGAGCGAAGCTCGTCGCGCCCCCGTAAGAAGAAGGCGAGGGGCCGACTATCTCTGCCGCGATAGCTCATGTCTCTTGTTCGGACGCGTGTGCTCCCGCCACCATCGGTGTGGGGTCGGAAAAGAGTTCATCGCCGGCATCTCAAAACACACGAGGGTTCGCGCCCTCACTTCTGCCGCTTGCGGCTCCAGTCCAGGAATGAGCGATACAGCTCCTCCTTCTCGGCCTTCGAAGTCGGTGCCTGGGCCTTCGAGGCAAGGAACGCCTCGAAGCGCTCCTGTTGGGACAGGCTGCCGGTCGCGGCGGGCGGCAGGCCGACATCGGCTTCCTTCTTCATGCGCTCCAGAACGGCGTCGACATAGGGATAGCGCTGCCAGCCCGGCACCTGGGCTTCGAGATTGAGATCCTTCCAGCCCGGATGGAACGGCGGCTGCTGCAGCCGCGCGAGATTGGTGAACAGCGTATCGACGAAGCGGTTGACGCGGTCGGCGCGGTCGCTGCCCGGCTTCCAATTGTACACGGCCAGCACCGAGGGGACCGCGATGGTCTCGACGGCGGTATCGGGCGCCAGCAGCGCCGGATAGTTCTCGGCCTTGATGCTGGTCGGATAATAGAAGTCCGAGAACTGGTTGGTGTAGGGGATGGGCACGAAGTGAAAGCCGGGGTCGGCCTTCATGCTGCTGAACACCTCGCCGGGCTTGGATGCGACATAGACCATGGCGGCGATCTCGCGCTTGTGCAGCTTCTCCAGCGCGACGGGGCCGCCGACCGCGACGGGCTCGATGTCGATGCCGAGCCGCCGGAAGATCAGCGGTCCGGTATGCGCGGCCGCGACACCCGCGGTGCCCACCGCGATCTTCTGGCCCTTCAGATCCTGCAGCGACTTGAACTCGTCGCGGGCATAGATGTGCACGTCGGAGATGAAGAACCTGAGCACGTAGCGGATGCGGTCGTTGATGTTGGTGAGGCCGGCCTGCCTCGCATAGAAATCGAACGCATCGGCATAGGTGATCGCGACGTCGACGCCTCGGAGATAGAGCAGGTCGGCGATGTTCGAGGTCGTGCCGCGCGTGACCATCGGGATCAGGCGCATGTTGTCGCCGTCATCCATCGTCCGTGCCATCTCGCTGGCAAAGCGCACGAACCCGCCGTCGGGCAGGCCGGCGGCGAGGCCGACGGTCCACTGGTTCATGCGCGCCTTGATGGTGGCTTCGTCCGAAACGCTGCGCGGTTCGGGAGCACGGGCCTCGATGACCCGCGTTTCAGGCGCCCGTCTTTCCCTCTCCGGCGCGCGCGCCGGTCTGAGGGAGAGCGGGGCGGCGGGTTGCTCCTGAGCCCACACCGCGCTGTTGGAGGTGAACGAGTCAGCAGAGATCAATGCCAGCGCCATCAGCGCTGGACCAGCGAACGTTCGACGCATGACGGTATTCCCCCGATCGCGTCTGCTTGCGCGTCCCCGCGAACAGACTGTGATGACCGCTTCAATCCAAGGTCGTAGTTGAGTACGACTTAAACCTGGCGGATTTGCGGCGACGACTACCTAAGGTTTCAGATAGCTCCAGCCGCTCTCCTGCAGTTCCATCAGCCGCACGGCGCCGGAGGGCACCAGGCTCGCCTCGGCGACGATCGCGATCGCGTGACCCTCGCGCTTCTCCATGCCGCGCTTGGTGACGTTGCAGGCGGAAAACCTGATCTTGGAGGGAAAGCTGAGCTCGGCGATCTGTTTGAGCCGGTCCTTCACCGGCGAGGTGTCCTCGCGCAGCATGTTCAGCCCGGGCCCGTAGGTGACGAGCTCGATCTCGACCTCCTCGCCCTTTTCCTTGTAGGTCTCCATGATGTTGCTGGCGTTGTTGAGCGCCAGATTCATGATCGCGGGATCGTTCTGATCGACCTGGATCGAGACGTGGTGAATCTTGACGTCGGCGGCGAGGCTCATGCCGGCCGAGGCGATCAACAGCGCGCCGGCGGCCGTCAATGTCGTGAGAGCGATGCGCATGCCAGGACTCCAATGTACGCTACAGGGCATTGGGATGTGGCCATGATCCGCCACAACCTCAGCTGCCATTCGATGGGCCCCAATCATGGCGACACTATGCGCTGCCGACGCGGCGTGGCCGCACGGCCGCCGCGATGGCGGTGATGAGGGGCGCGGTGGGTGATGACGGTGATGGTGACAGCGAGTGAAGGGTGACGAGAGAGATGAAGGGGTGAGGGGCGTGATCGAGCACGTCGTGAGGACCACCGTCGTCGCCACGCCCACCGCTGTCGTCCCTGCGAACGCAGGGACCCATAGCCACTACTGTTTGCTGTTGCGCTCGGTCTTCGCCACCGTGCCCAACTGATAGATTCCGCGGTATGGGTCCCTGCGTTCGCACTAAGGTTTCTACACGTCTGGCGCGACAGATTGACTCGGGAAGTCATGATGTTGTGCCGTCTTTGCGGGTTGTATGATTCCATCTCCGATGCTTGATTCAAGGGAGCATCGGAGATGGAGCGAGAGCCGGATCTGTCACTGGGGGAGTTTGGCGACGTTCGCCTCGATAAAAGGGGGCAGCGTTCGTCCAGGCTATGCTTTGCACGCGCAGCGTCTGCCTGCGCCGGATGGCGCAGGGTGACTGGGCCGCGTACATGGCGTACTGGCGGTTTGTGAACAATCCGCAAGTCACGATCGATCGGCTGATTGAAGGCTGGAGCCGGCAGACGGCGACTGTGGTCGCGGGGCGGCATGTGCTGGCGATCCAGGACACCAGCGAGGTCAAGTTCCAGACGCGGAAGGGGCGGCGGCGCGGACTGGGCGAGGTCGGCAAAGGCAATGCCCGTGGCGTGCTGTTGCATGCGATGTTGGCGGTCGATGCCGACAGCGGCGCCTGCCTCGGTCTCACCGGCGGCAAGGTGTGGACGCGCCGGGGCAAGGTGAAGGTGCCTCACGACCAGCGGGAGTTGGCCGACAAGGAATCGGCGCGCTGGGTGACGACCGCCGAACAGGCCTGTGACGTTCTCGCTGCCGCACGCATGATCACCGTCGTCAATGATCGCGAAGGGGAGTTCTTTGCGCATTGGGCTTTGACGCCGGGAGACAACGTCCACCTGCTGACGCGAGCCATGCACGATCATGCGCTGGCCGATGGCAGCACACTCTACCAGGCGGTGGAGCGAGCGCGCTTCTGCGACAAGGCGATGATCGACCTGCCGCAGCGCATGGATCGCCGCGCCCGCCAAGCTCAGCTCTCGCTGCGGTTCGGAACGGCCGAGCTCAAGCGGCCGGCGCGCCCCGGCGTGAAGGGCCTGCCGGAGCGCGTCGAAGTCAGCTTCGTGGAAGTCGTCGAATTGCATCCTCCGAAAGGGGCTGAGGCCGTTCATTGGCTGCTCTTGACCACTCATTCGATCGCCAAGGCGTCCGACGCTTGGCAGATCGTCTCCTGGTACAAGCAGCGCTGGATCATCGAACAGCTCTTCCGCTCGCTGAAGACCCAAGGGTTGCAGATCGAGGACAGCCAGCTCGAAAGCGCCCAGGCCCTGATCAAGCTCGTGGCCATCGCCACCAAAGCAGCCTGCATCGTCATTCAGCTCGTTCAGGCTCGCAACGGCGGTCAACAACTGCCGATCGAATGCGCCTTCACTCCGGAAGAAATGAAGGCCCTGGCGGCCATCAACAAGACGATGAAGGGCAGGACCAAGCTTCAGGAAAACCCTCATCCTGCCCAAACACTCGCGTGGGCGGCATGGATCATCGCCAAACTCGGCGGATGGACCGGCTACGCCTCCCATCGGCCTCCCGGGCCCATCACCTTCCACAACGGAATGAGTCGCTTCCAAATCCTCGTCGCCGGCAGAGCCCTCCAAACCGTGTAGAAACCCTAGTGCGTTCGCAGGGACGACAGGGGAATGTGTGGCTGCGCGTCGTAGTCAATGAGATGCGTGACTCTCGCATCAGCAACTGCACGACGGGCAATCCGCGCATGTCTGCCATCTGCAAACTGCCCGTCGCGTTACGATGTCGCAGGCTGCGCGGCTTGTCACGTCGGGCAAATCAGGCCGATGTTTCCGCTCGTCCTGCTGCCGCATGAGGGGCGTGTCGCGACCGTCACGAGACGTTGGCAGTGGGATGCGATGGGCGTGTGTCGACGCAGCGTTGAGTCATTCGCGCGGACGAACGGCGATGCACGTACGGTCAAGTCGCGTGGTCCTGACACCCCGATGCTGGTGTCCGGCGGCAAGGCGCTTAAAGCGCGTTGTCGTCCATGGTGGCCAACAAGCCCGGCGCACCAGGGAGATCGCGAAGCAGCCGTTCAAACCGTCGCACAGGGGAGGCCGGGCGTGTCCGGCTGCACCTGTGGTACCTGCCGCCTGCATTTTGTTCGCAGGCGGGCCACGGGCGTCAGCCGACGCCCGGCCTTCCCTGTGCCCTCTGTCTTGAGGGGGCGATCGAGATCAACAGCTCGGACGCTCTGCGTCGCGAGGATGCGAAGCCATGTCCGATGCCGAGTCCATGTTGATCCGCTCTGGAGGGGTCTGCCCTGTAGCGATCTGCCCGGCCGTCGCCCACCCACACCTGTCATCGCCCGCGCAGGCGGGCGATCCAGTACGCCGCGGCCTCTCGGTTCAAACACTGCCGTCACGGCGTACTGGGTCGCCCGGTCCCGTCTTCGCCTTCGGCTTCGACGCGGCGACGGGCACGCAGGGCGCGCCGGAGCTTCAGCGAAGGCGGCAAGCCGGGCGACGACAGCGAATGAAGGCGACGGTGTCCCGCCTCAATCCACGCGCCGCCGCTGGCAAAATCACCGCGTCATGGTTACATTGCCCCAGCGAAGCTGCGACGCGCGTCCGGAACCAACATATCCCCGGGGCCTTATCGATCCTTAAGGGAACTGTCCCTGCCAGGTCCGTGGACCTGGACACATGGTGCCCACCTACTTTCGTAGGGAACTCCGGGATCGAGCGTTTCAACGGCGATTGCGGCTTCGCGCTTCTCTCTCGTCTTCCGTCTTCTTTGCCCCTCCGGTTGCCGACCTGCCGCGTTTCTGAGAACGTTCGATCGCCCGCCAGCCGCGGGTGGAGGTCAAATCGCATGCCGATGAAGGCCGCTCAGCACACCAAGCAGCAGTTGCGGACGGCCGCGCTCGCCGCGCGCGACGGATTGAGCGACGAGGCGCGGGCCGCGGCGGCGCAAGCGATTGCGGCGCGCGGGTTGCCGTTCGCGATCCAGCCGGGGGCGGTGGTTTCGGGCTATGCGCCGATCCGCAGCGAGTTCGATCCTGCGCCGCTGATGCGCGAGCTGGCAGCACAAGGTGCGCGGCTGGCGCTGCCGGTGGTCCTGGCACGCGGCCATTCGCTGTCGTTCCGGGCCTGGTCGCCGGGCGACCGGCTGACCATGGGCGCACTCGGGATTCCCGAGCCATCGCCGGTTGCGGCCGAGCTGGTGCCGGACGTGATGCTGGTGCCGCTCGCAGCCTTCGACCGCACCGGCCATCGCATCGGCTATGGCGGCGGCTACTACGACTACACCTTTTCGCACCTGCGGAAGGCGCATCACGTCATCGGCGTCGGCCTCGGCTTCGCCATCCAGGAAACCGCTGTCGTTCCGGCCCTGGCCCACGACGCGGCGCTGGATTATGTGCTAACCGAGCGCGAGACCTTGGATTTCCGGAGCAGTTGATTTGCGAATTCTCTTCGTCGGCGACGTTGTCGGCCGGGCCGGCCGCAGCGCCGTCTCGGACAACCTTCCAGGCCTGGTCCGCGACTGGGCGCTCGATCTCGTCATCGTCAACGGCGAGAACGCGGCCGGCGGATTCGGCATCACCGAGGCGATCTACCAGGAGCTGGTCGATGCCGGCGCCGACGCGGTCACGCTCGGCAATCATTCATGGGACCAGCGCGAGGCGCTGGTGTTCATCGAGCGCGCGCCGCGCCTGGTTCGGCCTGCGAACTATCCGGCGGGCACGCCCGGCCGCGGCGCTGCGCTGATCGATGCCAAGAACGGCGCCCGCGCGCTGGTGGTCAATGTGCTCGGCCGCGTTTTCATGACGCCGTTCGACGATCCGTTCGCGGCCGTCGGGCGCGAGCTCGGCGCCTGTCCGCTGCGCGAGGCGGCGGATGCTGTTGTGGTCGACGTGCATTGCGAGGCCTCGAGCGAGAAGCAGGGGCTCGGCTATTTCTGCGACGGCCGCGCCAGCCTCGTCGTCGGCACCCACACCCACGTGCCCACGGCCGACCACCAGATCCTGCCGGGCGGCACCGCCTACATGACCGATGCCGGCATGACCGGCGACTATGATTCGATCATCGGCATGCAGAAGGACGAGCCGCTGCGCCGTTTCCAGTCGGGCATCCCGTCGGCGCGGTTCGAGCCGGCGATGGGCGAGGCGACCTTGAGCGGCGTCGCGGTCGAAACCGACGATGCCTCGGGGCTCGCCGTCAAGGTCGCGCCGGTGCGCATCGGCGGCCGGCTGTCTCCAGCCAGGCCTTCGTTCTGGGGGGCGTGAGAGCTGGCGTCAGGCCTGGAGGCGAAAACCCATCCGGAACGCGCCCCAATGGCGGCCCTTGATGACGATCGGCGCCGACAGGTCCTTCATCAGCACGAACTGCCCGCCGCCCATGTCGCGGCGGTAGGTCTGCAGCAGGAACGGCTTGTTGCTGGCAGCCGCGACCTTCTTCACCGCGCGGTCCTCGAACAGCCGGCGATTGCGGCAGTTGGCGTTGTTCCAGACCGGGTCGGGCCCCTGCGGCTTGCGGTAGTTCGGATTGTGCGTCGGCAGGTAGCCGCCACGGGCCCAGGCGACGCAGAACACGATGCGCGGATCGCTGCCCTGGATCGGGTCCTGGATCGCGGGCAGGACGCGGTCGGTGAATTCGACGTAGCGCGTCATGTACTGCTTGGGATTGGTGCCGGGAATCTCACGATAGTTCTCGTCCATCAGGTCGGCGAGCGTGATCTCGCCGCGGTCGATGGCGGCCTCGAAAGTCGCCGAGATCTGACGCGCGGTCTCGACGACGGCCTTGATCAGCGGCGCGTCTGTGGTCTGAACGCCGCTCTCGGCGATCAGCCCGATCAGCGCCTCGGAATGGTCGAGCAGCCTGGCGATGCGGTTGTCGGCCTGCTTGAGCTCGACCGAGGACTGGTCGACGCCCTTGGCGAGCTCCGCGAGCTCGCTGATGACCGTGTCGCAATGCGCGAGATTGGAGGTCGCGGCCTTCGCCACGCCATCGATCTCCTGGCCGACGCTGGTGAAACCGTCCTGGACGCGGACGATGATGCCACCGATCTGCTGGGCGCCTTCGCCCGCGGTCTTGGCGCGCGACGAGGCCTGGCCGCTCTCGCCGAGCAGGCTCTTCACCTGCGAATCCAGCCCGCGCAGGGTGTCGCCGATCTGCTGCGTGGCCTGTCGCGTCGCCTCGGCGAGCGACTTCACCTCGCTCGCGACCACCGCGAAGCCGCGTCCGGCGCTGCCGGCGCGCGCGGCCTCGATGGTGGCGTTGAGCGCCAAAAGGTTGGTCTGCTTGGCGATCGCTTCGATCGCGACCGAGACCTTGGCGACCTGCGACAGCGCATCGCCGACCGAGCCGAGCCGCTGCTCGATCCGCTCGACCGAATCGACCAGCTCGGAAATGTGCCGCACCGCGGTGTCGACCACGTTGCGCGACTGCGCGATGTCGCCGACGGCGGCCGAGGTCGCGGATTGCACCGCCTGCGAGGCGGTGGCGATGTCGTGGTTCGCGGCCACCATGGTCTTGGCGGTGGCCTGCAGATGGCCGAACCGCTGCGACTGGTAGCTGACGCGGTTGGCGACCTCCTGGACGTTGCCGGCGACGTCGGCAAGCTCGACGCCGAGGCCGCCGATGCGGTCGGCGATCTCGTCGATCAGCCGCTCGGCGCCGGTGCGCGCGTCGTGACTTTCCAGGATGGCGCGTTGCGCAACGGACATTTCCAGGCTCCCGGGCTTGAAGAGTTCGACAGGATGTCGGCAGCTCTCCGCTTCAGCTCACAATTTATAGGCGGTGCGAAAGCCGCCCCAGTGCCGGCCGCGGACGCGGATCGGCACGTCGATTTCGCGCATCATGACGGTGTTGCCGTTGCCCATGTCGCGCGCGTAGCTCTGAATCAGATAGGGCCGCTGGTTGCGGCCGGCGGCGAGCCCGGCCGGATCGTTGAAGATGCGGCGGTTGCGGCTGTTGGCGGTGTTGAAGGCGACATCGCCCGGCCGCTGCGGATGCGAATAGATCCGGTTGTGCACCGGCAGATAGCCGTTGCGGTCGATCGCGACGCAGAATGCCATGCGCTGATCCTTGGCCAGGAAGGCCTCCTGGAACGACGGTAGCGTGCGGTCCGCCCAATCGAGGATTCGGCTGCGATGCTGCTGCGGATTGGTGCCCGGGATCTCGACATAGTTCGTATCGAACATGTCCTCGATCGTGATCTCGCCGCGTGCGAGAGCGCTTTCGAACATGCGGTTCAGCTCGGTGCCGGCCTCCATGGCACGGGCGACGAACTCGTTGTTCTCCTCGTGCAGCGCCCAGAGCTTGTCCTCGATCTTCTCGCGAAGATCAGCGCCCGGCGCATCGAACCGCGCCTGGGCGCCGGCCTTGGCCTGCTCGGTGACGCGCAGCCGGCAGGGACCGACATCCTCGAGCACGGCGTCGAAGCGCTCGTTCACGGGCAGCCGGCTCGCCTCGGGGCCGGTGATCAGCACGCCGTCGTTGGAGATCTCGTAGACCTGTGCCGGGATCGTGCGCGCGCCCGACTTGATCTCGAGCTTGAGATGGCAGGGCAGGCGCTCGTTGCCGCTGCGCGCCGCGCGATCGCCCTGCCGCAGCAGCACGGCGCAGCGCGCCTTCAGCTTCTGGGCATACATCGTCACGGCACGGCCGGCGCTGGTGACGCGCTCGCCATAGCTCTCGGCCTGCTGGGTGGCGCTGCCGATGTCGGCGGCGCTGTCGACCACCGAGGAGATGAAGAGCGATGCCTGCGCCGCGCTGTCCGACATCGCGCCGGTGGTCTGGTTCTGCTCGGCGACGGCGCCATTGACGTTGGCGAAGACGGGGCGGATCGCCTCGATCGCTTGCGCAATGCGGTGCACGGCGTCGGCCGAGCCGGCGGCGTCCTTCTGCAGCGCTTCGATCTTGCGGGTGATCTCCTCGGTCGCGTTCTGGGTCTGCACGGCCAGCGCCTTGACCTCGGTCGCGACCACCGCGAAGCCGCGGCCGGCCTCGCCCGCGCGGGCGGCCTCGATCGTGGAGTTGAGCGCGAGAAGCGTGGTCTGGCGTGCGATCTGGGAGATCAGGTTGACGACATTGCCGATCGCCGCCGAGGATTCCCGCAGCCGGTCGACATTGGCGCGCGCCTCCCGCGCGGCGGCGCTGGCCTGGTCGGCGAGCTGGCCGGCGTCCTGAACCTGGGACCCGATGCCGTGCGCGGACTGCGTCACCTTCTCGGCGGCCTGGGCGAAGGTTGCTGCCGTGCCCTGCGCGGCAGTGCTGCGGCTGCTCAGTGCGTCGGCGCGCTGGCGGATGTCGGTCAGCGTTCCCGCTGTCGCCTCGGCTCCACTGGCGACCGCATTGGCTGCGCGTTCGAGCTGGCGAATCATGCCGCCGAGTTCCAGCTCGAGCAGATCGAGGATGGCCTTGGCCGAATCGGTTTCGGACGCCGCCGGCAGTTCGGGCGCAGCCGCCGGCCTGGCCTCGACCACGGGGGCGGGCGCAGGGGCACGTCTTGCAAAGAAACCAAACGCCATGGGGTGGACGCCAGACCGTGTGAAAAGGTGCAGAGGCGCCGCATCCTTGCACTTGACGGTGAAGCCATGGTTAACACTTGGCTTATGGCGGAAGGCGGCCCGGTCGTCCTCCCAGGGTGGCTCCGACCCTTGAAACCACCCCAAATCTTTGATTTTGACGAAGCCTCGGCCTATAAGGCCGCGCTTCCGCAACTGACCTCAGACGAATTGCAAGAGATCCCGCATGGCCGGCCATTCCCAATTCAAGAACATCATGCATCGCAAGGGCCGGCAGGATGCGATGAAGTCCAAGCTGTTCGGCAAGCTGGCCCGCGAAATTACGGTGTCGGCCAAGCTGGGCACGCCCGATCCGGCGATGAACCCGCGGCTGCGCGCAGCCGTGGTCGCGGCCCGGGCCGAGAACATGCCGAAGGACAACATCGAGCGGGCGATCAAGAAGGCGCTCGGCGGCGAGGGCGACAACTATGACGAGATCCGCTACGAGGGCTATGGCCCGGGCGGCGTCGCCGTCATCGTCGAGGCGCTGACCGACAACCGCAACCGCGCCGCCTCCGACATCCGCTCCTACTTTACGAAGTCCGGCGGCAATCTCGGCGAAACCGGCTCGGTGTCGTTCATGTTCGACCGCGTCGGCATCATCGAATTCGACCGCAGCGTCGCCTCCGACGACGCGGTGCTGGATGCCGCGATCGAGGCCGGCGCCGACGACGTGATTTCGGGGGAGGGGGGGCATGAGGTCTATGCCTCGCCGGAGAGCCTGCGCGAGGTCGCCAAGAATCTCGAGGCCAAGTTCGGCGAGCCGCGCAAGGCGGCGCTGACCTGGAAGCCGCAGAACACCGTCGCTGTCGACGACGAGACCGCCGAGAAGCTGTTGAAGCTGATGGATCTGCTGAACGAGCACGACGACGTCCAGAACGTCTATGCCAATTTCGAGATCTCGGACGCGCTGATGGCGAAGATGGGCGGTTGACGGGCACTTAACCACACCGCTCCGGCCGTTCTGTTTATGTTTCCACCGGCGTGGCGCGAGGCTATCTCTAACTCATGAAAGCCCAGCCGATTCGCGCAGCCGTCCGCATCATCGGGATCGATCCCGGCCTCCGCCGCACCGGCTGGGGCGTGATCGAGAGCGAGGGCAACCGGCTGATCTATGTCGGCTGCGGCTCGGTCGAGCCGCCCGACGACCTGCCTTTGGCGAGCCGGCTGCTCGCGATCCATGAGGGGCTTTCGGCCGTGCTCGGCCGCTTCACCCCGATGGAGGCGGCCGTCGAGCAGACCTTCGTCAACAAGGACGGCGTTGCGACCTTGAAGCTCGGCCAGGCCCGCGGCATCGCCATGCTGGCGCCGGCAATGTTCGGAATTTCGGTCGCCGAATACGCTCCCAACCAGGTCAAGAAGACCGTCGTGGGCGCCGGCCACGCCGACAAGGGCCAGATCGCGGTGATGCTGAAGATCCTGCTGCCCAAGGCCGATCCGCCGTCGGCGGACGCCGCCGACGCACTCGCGATCGCGATTACCCATGCCCATCATCGCCAGGGCCATGCGCTGCGCCAGAAAGTGGCCGGGCTATGATCGGCAAGCTCAAGGGGCTGATCGACTCCTTCAGCGAGGACTTCGTGATCCTCGATGTCGGCGGCGTCGGTTATCAGGTGCACTGCTCGGCCCGCACGCTGCAGCACTTGCCGTCGCCGGGTGAAGCCGCCACATTGTCGATCGAGACCTATGTGCGCGAGGACCAGATCAAGCTGTTCGGTTTTCGCTCGGATGTCGAACGGGAATGGTTTCGCCTTTTGCAGACGGTGCAGGGCGTCGGCGCCAAGGTCGCCCTCGCCGTCCTCGGCACCTTGCCGCCGGCCGATCTCGCCAACGCCATCGCGCTGCGCGACAAGGCTGCGGTGGCGCGGACACCGGGCGTCGGCCCGAAGGTGGCCGAGCGCATCGTAACCGAGCTGAAGGACAAGGCACCGGCGTTTGCCAATGTCGATCCCGGCGCGGCGCGCCTGTCCGGGGCGATCGAAGAGTCGCGCGCGCCGCAGCCGATCGCGGATGCGATCTCCGCACTCATCAACCTCGGCTACGGCCAGCCGCAGGCGGCCGCCGCCATCGCTGCCGCCTCGCGCGCTGCCGGCGACCAGGCCGAGACCGCGCAACTCATCCGCCTCGGCCTCAAAGAGCTGGCGAAATAGGCTATCGTCGCCCGGCCGGGCGAACAGAAGGACATTCGTTTCCCCCATGGTGAGCAAGAAGGACAAGGAGCTGATCGAGGCGGCCGCATCGGCGGTGAAGAGCCGCTACCGCAACGACTGGCAGGAGGTCGGCGCGGCCATGCGCACCCGCGACGGCCGCATCATCACCGGCGTCAACATCGACGCCTATCTCGGCCGCAACGCCGTCTGCGCCGAGGCGATCGCGATCGGCCGCGCCATCACCGAGCATGGTGATCACGGCATCGAGACCATCGTCGCGGTGCGCCATCCCAAGCCTGGCGAGCCCGGCGAGGTCGCGGTGGTCTCGCCCTGCGGCACCTGCCGCGAGCTGATCCATGACTACGACGCGAAGGCGCGGGTCATCGTGCCGTCGAACGGCAAGGGGCCTGCGGCGGTGACCATCGGCGAACTGCTGCCGAACAAATACAGGCGTGGCAACGAATGAAGCCGCCTGCGCGCATGGTCAGTCCGGAGCGGCGCTCCGACGATGTCGGCGACACCGCGCTGCGTCCGCAGCAATTGTCGGAGTTCGTCGGCCAGCAGCAGGCGCGCGCCAATCTGTCGATCTTCATCGAGGCGGCGCGCAAGCGCGGTGAGGCGCTCGACCACGTGCTGTTCGTAGGTCCCCCCGGCCTCGGCAAGACCACGCTGGCGCAGATCGTCGCGCGCGAGCTCGGCGTCGGCTTCCGCGCCACGTCAGGGCCGGTCATTGCCAAGGCGGGCGATCTCGCGGCCCTACTCACAAATCTCGAAGAGCGCGACGTGTTGTTCATCGACGAGATCCATCGTCTCAGTCCTGCGGTCGAGGAGGTGCTCTATCCGGCGATGGAGGATTTTCAGCTCGATCTGATCATCGGCGAGGGCCCTGCGGCGCGCTCGGTCAAGATCGACCTGTCGAAATTCACCCTGGTCGGCGCCACCACGCGCGCGGGCCTGCTGACCAATCCTTTGCGTGATCGCTTCGGCATTCCGATCCGGTTGAATTTCTACACCGTCGAGGAGCTGGAAGGCATCGTGACGCGCGGCGCCCGCGTGCTCGGGGTCGGCATGACCGCCGACGGCGCCAACGAGATCGCGCGCCGCGCCCGTGGCACGCCGCGTATCGCCGGGCGCCTCCTGCGCCGCGTGCGCGACTTCGCATCCGCGGCCGATGCGACCGCGATCGACCGCGCCATCGCCGATCACGCGCTGAGCGCGCTCGAAGTCGATGCCGCGGGGCTCGATGCCATGGACCGGCGCTATCTGACGACGATCGCGCTGAACTACGGTGGTGGGCCGGTCGGCGTCGAGACCATGGCGGCAGCGCTATCGGAGCCGCGCGATGCGATCGAGGACATCATCGAGCCCTACCTGATCCAATGCGGCTATCTGCAGCGCACCCCGCGCGGCCGGCTGCTGACCTCGCACGCGTTCAAACATCTCGGCATGGCCGAGCCGAACCGCGATCCCAGCCAGTTCGGCCTGTTCGGCGATCAGGAAGAATGATGGATATGGACACGATCGAGGTCGTCGCCGCATTGATCTTCGATCGCAACGGGCAGGTGCTGCTCGTGCGCAAGCGAGGCACGGAGGCGTTCATGCAGCCCGGCGGCAAGCGCGATGCCGGCGAAGATGATGTCGCGGCCTTGTCGCGTGAAATTGAAGAAGAAATCGGTTGTCGCCTGGTTCCGACTTCCATTCGAATGCTCGGCGAATTCGATGCGGTCGCAGCCAATGAGCCCGATTGTCGCGTATGTGCGAATCTCTACGTCGCCGAAGTGATCGGCCAGATCGTGCCGAACCGCGAAATCGACGAGGTCATCTGGGTCGATCCATCAGCCGCGTCAGATCTGGTGCTTGCACCTCTGACCCGCGATCATGTGTTGCCGATCGCGTCATGCCTCTGGGACGAACAACTGATCGATAAACAAAACTGCTGACAATCTGCACAGACGCACCCGAAATCGGTTGCAATGATCGGGGAAAAAGATTGCGTGCGAGGAGTTCGTCCATGCTGTCACGCCGTCGTTTTCTCTCATTCTCCGGCGGCCTTGCCGCGACCGGTTTTTCCACCGCCACCTATGGCGTCGGGGTCGAGCCGCTGCGCCTCGGCGTCACCGACTATCACGTCCGCCCCCACAACTGGCCGGCTGGCCTGAAGCTGAAGATCGCGGCGATCGCCGATATTCACGCCTGCGATCCCTGGATGTCGCTGGCGCATATCGAGGGCATCGTCGCGCGGACCAACGCGCTGCAACCGGACCTGATCGTCCTGCTCGGCGACTACGTCGCCGGTCATCGTCATCACATTGGACGCATCGATGCGGCGGCCTGGGCGCCGGTGCTGGGTGGCCTGAAGGCGCCGCTGGGCGTCCATGCCATTCTCGGCAACCACGACTACTGGGATGATCGAACCGTGCAGCGCGACGGCCGCGGTGCGCCGGTCGCTCAGCGGGCGCTGGAGGCCGCGGGCATTCCGGTCTATGAGAACGAGGTCGTGCGCCTCAGCAAGAATGGGCATGCCTTCTGGCTCGCCGGCCTCGGTGATCAGCTGGCCTACATGCCGGCCAGACGCTTTCGATCCGTGCCGCGGATCGGCGTCGATGATCTCGCGGGCACGCTGCGCAAGGTGACAGACAGCGCGCCGGTGATCCTGCTGGCGCATGAGCCGGACGTTGCGCTGCGCGTGCCGTCGCGGGTGGCGCTGCAGCTTTCCGGGCATACGCATGGCGGGCAGGTCCGGGTGCTCGGCTGGTCGCCGGCCGTTCCCATCCGCAACGGCGTCAATCTCGCCTATGGCCACATCCGCACGCAATGCGACGTCATCGTTTCCGGCGGGCTCGGCTGCAGCATCATGCCGGTGCGGATCGGCATGCCGCCGGAGATCGTGCTGGTGAGCCTCGGTGGAGAACCCGTGGAGGTGACCTCGTAGGTCGTTCGGGCGCTTGCGCGGGCGGTCGAATTGGGCGAAACGACCATTCGGCTCGGCAATCGAGGGCATCCGGTGACCCATCAACATCTCGACGGCAAGGTCCGTGACGGCCGCCACCACATGCAGGTGCGCGTCTACTACGAAGATACGGATTTCTCCGGAATCGTCTATCACGCCAACTATCTCCGCTACATGGAGCGCGGCCGCACCAATCATCTGCGGCTGATGGGCGCAGAGCAGCACGCGCTGTTCGCGGAGGCGGCCAGCGAGGCGCCGGGCTTCGCCTTCGTCGTCCGCTCGATGACGCTCGACTTCCTGCGGCCGGCACGCATGGACGACGTGCTCGACGTCGTGACCTGGCCGATCGCGGTGAAGGGCGCCTCGATCATGCTGGCGCAGGAGGTGCGGCGTGGCGACGAGGTGCTCGTCAAGGCCGACGTCCGCGTTGCCTTCATCAGCGGCGGCAAGGCGCAGCCGATTCCAAAGCCGCTGCGTGATCTGTTGAAGGCGGACGTGGTTTAGCCCGGCTCGCGGGATCATGGCCGCATCAGCTGCGGCGTTGCCGGTCAGTCCTGAGGAGCCGCTGATGCCTCCTGCGGTTTGGTCACCAATGCTCCCTCACGACGCAGGCGCCCGGCAGAGAGAAGTTCGTCGAGACTGCCGTGAACGGCCTCGCGGAGCTGGGCGCTGGTCGATCCGAAGCCGAACAGTCGGGCCACGGCCTGGATCAGCTGATCTTCCTCGGCTCCGTAGTTCTGCTCCACCACCTGGATGATCGCCACCTTGATCTCGTCCGGCGGCAGCATCTCCGGCTTTCGCAGCGTCGTCGACTGCACGTCCTCGCGGCTGCGCACGACCGGCGCTTGTCCGGGCACCGCGTAGAACGGACCCTCCGAGAGTTTTCCCTTCGACGTTGCTGACCTCAGCGCGGCACGCACGGCATCGCGGATCCGATTGCCGGCGCGGGCCAGACCCCAGGCCGACCGGATGCGGACGATGATCTCCGACTCATGCACCGGTCCTTCGACCGTGACGATCTCGATGACGTGCCGCATCATGTCGGCCAGCGACGTCTCGTGCGGCTCGACCTCCCGGCGCACCCGCAGCTTTGCCTCCTCGTAAGGAACCACAATGGGTGCCTGTGGGACGATCTCTGCAACGCGGATCTCGGTCTCCTCCGGCCTCGGCGTTTCCGTGCGTGCCAGAGGTTCGGCAGTCGCCTGGGCGGCGCCTTCGTCGATTTCGCGCCAATGCGCCTTGGCCGCCTCGATGGCGCGGACGACCTTCTCGGTTTCTTCCTTTGGCCGCAGAAACCAATCCGTAGACCAGATGCGATGCAGCACCCAGCCATGCGCTTCCAGCACGTTCTGTCGCAGGCGGTCGCGGTCTCGCGCCGATCGGGACGCGTGATACTGGGCGCCGTCGCATTCGATGCCCAGCAGGAAGCGGCCCGGCTTGTCAGGATCGACGATGGCGAGATCGACGAAGAATCCTGCGGTGCCGATCTGCGTCTTCACCTCGTGGCCGAGCGCCCCCAGCCTGGCGGCGACCTGCTCCTCGAACACCGAATCGGGGTCGCGGCCCGTCTCGTGAGCGATGCCGAGCTGCCCGGTCTGTGCAAACGTCAGGAAGGTCTTGAGCGCCGCGATGCCGCGGCCTTTGGCGCGCGACAGATCGATGTCGTCACCGGTGATCGAGGAAAACACCTCGCAGCGCAGCTTGGCCCGAGAGATCAGCACGTTCAGCCGCCGCTCGCCGCCGTCCGAATTCAACGGGCCGAAGCTCATCGAGACGAAGCCTTCCTTGGTCCGGCCATAACCCATGGAGATGAAGATGACGTCGCGCTCGTCGCCCTGGATGTTCTCGAGGTTCTTCACGAAGAACGGCTCGCTGGTGCCGCGGACGAAGAACTCCTCGGTGCCGGGGCTTTCCTTCCGCAACAGTTCGAGCTGATCCTGGATCGCCTGCCGCTGCGCCACCGAGAAGGTCGCGACTCCGAGGCTTTTCTCAGGCGTCTCGCGGGCATGGCGCATGACGGCCTCAGCCACGATCCGCGCTTCCCTCGGATTGGTCCGGCTGTTGCCGCGCTCGTAATGCGCGTCGGGATTGTAGTTGAACTTCAATCCCATTCCCGCGACGGCGTCGTAGGGGCTCGGCACGATGAACAGCCTGTTATCGTAGAACTGCTTGTTGGAGACGGCGATCAGCGACTGGTGCTTGCTGCGATAGTGCCAGTTCAGCATCCGATGCGACAGGCCCTTGGCGAGGCAGAGATCGAGAATGCTTTCCGCGTCCTTGACCTGGAAGGTCGGCTGCTCCTCGTCATCATTGTCGTCGTCATCGTTGCCGGTGAGCTTCGCGAAGAAGCGCGTCGGCGGCAGCTGGCGCTCGTCGCCCACGACCACCATTTGCCGGCACCGCGCCACCGCGCCGAGCGCATCGACGGGCTCGATCTGTGAGGCCTCGTCGACGACGAGCAGATCGAAGGCCATCGCGCCCGGTTTCAGGAACTGGGCGACCGACAGCGGGCTCATCAGGAAGATCGGCTTGATCTGCTGCACCACCGGGCCGGCGCGTTCCAGCAACTGGCGGATCGGCAGATGATTGCGCTTCTTGGCGAGTTCGCCGTTCAGCACCCCGAGCGGCCCGATGCCGCCGGCGTTGCGCGGCAGCGCCGCCGCATGCTCATGGGCAATCTGGTCGCGGGCTAACTGCATGCGCGCGACGTCGAGCTTGCGAAAGCCGTCGACCAGCCGGTCGTGCGATTCCCCGTCGAAGCGCTTCAGCTCGGGATGGTCGGCGAAGATCACGCTGCGCATGACTTCGTAGTAGGACCTGTCGAAGGTCTGTTCCAGCGCGTCGCCGGAGAGCGAGCCGTCGAGCGTGCGATCGACCAACGCTGCGAGACCATCCGCGCGGGCGAGGCGGACCCGGTCCATGAACGCAATCCACCGGGTGAGGCGCTCGGTCGAGTTCCTCCACTCCGACAGGGTCTGCGACAGCTCGTCGAACCGAATCCGATCGCCGTCGTCGAGCGGAATGCGGGTGGGCTCCAACTGAAGAAAGTCGATGAGCTTTTGCAGGTCAGACCTCAGACCCGTGAGATCCGTGCCGAGATGTTCGATCGATTGCCGATCATCGGACGACAGCGTCAGCTGCGTCAGCCGCTGGCGCGTCTCATCGCTCGCAAACGGCTTTGGGAACGCCGACCACCAGGTCACCAATCTGGAAAGCGCGTCCCAATCCGACTGCTCCTTATTCCATGCCGTCCCGAACGCTGCGCGGCCTGCACCCTCGACCTCCTCGAACGACCGGCGCGCGGCCTGCGCGGCGACGAGACCGTCGACCAGCAGAAGCCGCTGCTCGAGCGTTTTCGGCATTGGCACCTTCAGGTAGGACGCCAGCAACGCCATCTGCGCGCGATAGCGCGAGCTCAGCATGCGTAGCCACGAGCGGCCTTTCTCCGCGATCACCTTGCGGCAATCGGCGACCGACGCGTCCCAGGCGGACTCGACGAATGCCTGCTCGAACGCGGTTCTCAGTCTGGCGTAGCGAAGTCCCTTGTCGACGATGTCGGCGACCTCGTGCGGCCGGCTCCAGATCGGATCGCGAAACGCCGCGCGGTCGCATTCCGGCATCGCGGCAGCCGCTTCCGCAAACGCAAACACGTCTGTGGCATCGGCCAGAGCGACAGGCGCCGGCAGCTCGAGCAGCGTGCCGACGCGCGCCGCGCCTGTGGTTACGCGGCCGATGAGGTTCGAAATGCCGTCCAGCGATGTCAGCAGCTCCGCCATCTCGGCTGGGTCGAGCGCATCGCGGCCGACGCCGCGCCACGGATGCAGGTGAGGCGCACCGTCTGATTCGATCCGGTCGGCCAGTTCGACGACCAGCTCGCGTCGCCGTTCAAAGTCCAACGGAGACCAGGATGGCGCGCCCTGCAAGGGCAGCGCCGGCTGCGCCGACGCCTCCCAGCAACGGATGAGATGGCCGAGCAGCCGGAAGGGCGTCAGCTCGCTCGGTCGATGCGGCTGGTGCATCATGTCGGCGTGGCGATTGAGACTGTCACGGCTGTCGGTCAGGCGCTGCACCAGCGTCGCCTCGCCGCGCGGCGCCGGGACGGCAGCAGATTTACAGCGCTTCAGCTCCTCCAGCAGGACGCGCTTGTTCGCCTTGTTGGAGTGCAGCTCGAGCGCGAGCGAGCCGAGGCCGACGCCTTTCAGCCGACGATGCACGACGTCCAGCGCCGCCATCTTCTCGGCGACGAAGAGCACGGTTTTCCCTTCCGCAGCGGCGGACGCGATGATGTTGGTGATGGTCTGCGACTTGCCGGTCCCAGGCGGGCCCTTGACGACGAGATCGCGCCCCCGGACCACTTCCTCGATCACCACGGCCTGCGACGAATCGGCGTCGACGACATGGTTCATCGCCAACGGCTGGATCACGGAATCGATCTTGCCATCGTCGGCCACGATCGGCTCCGATGCTTCGAAACCGTTCTGCAGCAGTGCTGCGATCAGTGGGTGGCGATCGAGCCCGCCATCCGCGGGCCAGTTCTCCGGATCGAGATCGCGATACATCAGGAACTTGGAGAATGAGAAGAAGCCGAGGACGATCGCGTCGGCCTTGACCTCCCATCTCTTCTTGTTCGCGACGGTCTCGGCGATGCCGGCGAGATAAGCATCGATGTCGACGTCATCCTCGTCGCCGAAGTCCTGCAGCTTCAGCCCGAATTCTCCGTCGAGCTTGGCCTGAAGCGAGAGGTTGGGCGAGGGCGGCTCCGCGCGCGAGACCAGATGAAACCGATCGGCGGCGCTGCTGCGTTCCAGCCGGACCGGCAGCAGCACCAGCGGAGCGAAGCGCTCGACGTCGGATTTGTCGTCCTCGAACCATTTCAGCAGTCCGAAGGCGAGATAGAGAATGTTGACGCCCTGCTCTTCCTCGAGCGTTCTGGCGTCGTACCAGATGTCGAGCAGCCGTTTCTGCAGTGCCTCGGACGACAAGCGGGTCTGGAGTCGCGTATCGGCTTGCCGGCGCTGCGCCTCCGAATCATCTCCGCTCTGCTTAGTCTCGGCAGGGGACGTGTCGGACTTGGGGGCAGGTTTGAGGGGAGGTGCAGCCGCAGTAGTCGTCTCGTCGGGATTCGTCGTGGTCTCCGCCTTCGATGCAAGGAAGGTGAGGCGCTTGCCTTCGCCAAGCAGCTCGAAGATCGTCGCGGAGCGTGCGCCGACGATGTCGATGGTGCGGATGGTCTTCGTCTTGAGCGGGATGTGCACGAGCCGGTTGCGCGTGCCCAAATCGAGCAACGCGCGTCGGTCAGCCAGCAATCGGTCTCTTACGGATGGGCCTGCCAAATGCAATCCTCCTGCGATTCGAGGATTGCAACCCGCACTCGCCGCGGTCAAGCGCGGCACGAGCTGTCTGGCTGTTTATGGGATCCGGTGTCTCATCTCCTCGTGTGGAGGAGATGAGACATGCCTGCAGCTAGGCCGCCGCCTTATGCCGCGCCAGTTCCGCCTTGTAGAGCTCGAACTCCTCGGCGATGGCGCGCGCGATCGACGGGCGTACGCGCAGACGTTCATAATAGGTCTTCACCTCCGGCCATTTGGCGAGCTGGATCGGCGGCGTAGCCATGGTCCAGTTGATCACGGTCACGAGATAGGCGTCGGCGACGGTGAAATGATCGAGCAGAAACTCGCGGCCGCGCAGATGGTGGTCGAGATGATCGAGGCGCGACAGGTTCTTCTTCAGGACGTGGCTCTTCATGTCGTCCGGGGCGGTCTTGTCGAGGATCGGAATGAACAGTCCCTTGTGCAATTCGGTCCCGATGAAGCAGAGCCATTGATGCAGACGGCTGCGATCGATGCCGGGGCCGGTGCCGAGCTTCGCTTCCGGAAAGCGGTCCGCGACATATTGGAGGATCGCTGCATTCTCGGTCAGCAGCTCGCCGTCATCGGTGCGCAACGTCGGCACGAGGCCGAGCGGATTGACGGCGCGGAAGTCCGATCCGTCGTTGAGCACGATCTTGGTCTTCGGATCGACCTCGAGATAATTCGTCGTGGCGCCGGCTTCATAGAGTGCGATGCGGGTGGCAAGCGAGCAGGCGAGCGGCGAGAAATACAGGTCCATGGGTGTCTCCTCGGGGCTCCTTGGCCGGAGCGTTGATTGATTTTTATACTGTCTCGCATAATATGGGGTTGGTCAAGGAATTGATTGCGAGATGGTACAAAAAAAGAAGGGGCCTTCGGAGGCTCCGGAAAAAGCTGATGAGCCCGTCGAGCCGAAGCGGCGCGGGCGGCCGCGGGCCTATGAGCCGGATGTCGCGCTCGGCAAGGCGCTCGACCTGTTCCGGACGACAGGCTTTGCCGCGACCTCGCTCGACGATCTCAGCGCCGCCACCGGCATGAACCGGCCGAGCCTCTATGGCGCGTTCGGCGACAAGCGCGAGCTCTACATCAAGAGCTATCAGCGCTATCGCGACAACGCCCGTGCGGTGATCGGCGACATCTTTCGGCACGACTGGCCGGTCCGCGAACGGCTCGAGCGGATCTATGCCGCTGCCCTCGACATCTATCTCTCCGGGGCGGACGGACCGCGCGGCTGCTTCACGGTCATGACCGCGGGCTCGGAGGCGATCGCCGATCCCGACATCCGCGCCATGGTGCAGAACGCGCTGACCGAGCTCGACAAGGCGTTCGCGCGTTGCTTCCGCCTTGCCAAGGAGAAGGGCGAGCTCCCCGAAGGCGCCGACCCCGTCGTGCTGGCACAACTGGCGTCGGCGACGATCCACTCGATCGCGATCCGCGCCCGCGCCCGGGCGCCGCGCAAGGAATTGGAGGCGATCGTCGCAGGGGCGATCGACGTCATTACCGGCGCCAGATAGCGTTTCAATACCCCCTGACGCGATCGACCAGATTGCGCAGCGCGCCGCCGGCCTCGAACGTCGCGATCTGCTCGGCGACATAGCGCGAGATCGCGTCGGCATCGGTATCGGCCGCATTGTGCGGCGTCAGCACCACCTTCGGATGGGTCCAGAACGGGCTATCGGCCGGCAGCGGCTCCCGGCCGAACACATCGAGCGACACCGCGCCGAGCGTGCCGTCGTCGAGGCAGGAGAGAATGTCCGGTTCGTTCTGCAGGCGGCCGCGTCCGGCATTGATCATGACCGGTGCGCCGAGCGGCGAGCTGCGTCGCAGCTTGGTGAACATCTTGCGGTCGAGAATGCCCGTTGTGTCCGGCGTCAGCGGCAGCAGCGACACCAGGATGTCGGTCCGCGCCAGGAACGCATCGAGCTGTGCCGCGCCGTGGAAGCTTTCGATGCCGTCGGCCTGCTTTTCGCTGCGGCTCCAGCCGGCGACCTGAAAGCCGAGACGCTTGAGCACATCGGCCGCATCGAGCCCGAGCGTGCCCAGCCCGAGAATGCCGACATTGATCGCGGCCGCCGGCCACTGATATTTCGGCGCCCAGCGCTTCACGCGCTGCGATTCGCGCAAATACAGCTCCTGCCGATGATGCATCAGCACATGGAGAACGACGTATTCGGTCATGCGCGCGGTGAGATCGTCGACCGCGACCCGGACCAGCGGCACTTGGGGCAAGGTCTTGTCGGCCATCAGCGCATCGACGCCGGCGCCGAGGTTGAAGATGACGCGCAGGTTCGGAAAGCCGGCGAGCTCGCCGGGGGCCGGCTTCCACACCGCCGCATAATGCACGTCAGCCGGATCGAGCCCGGCATCGGGCAGCAGCACGACGGGCCGGTCGCCGCAGACGTCGTCGAAACGCGCTTTCCAGCGCTGCGGCGACCAGTTGTCGGTGCCGCCATGGATCAGGAGCGCCAGCGCGCCTTTGGTCATCTAGAGGTCCTCGAGCTTAAGTGACCTGTCCCACATACCAGATCGTGCGGGCAGGCCAATCTCCGTGCCATCAACACGGAGACATCGTCATGCGCAAATTGCTTCTCGCCACCGCTTTCGTCATCGCATCCGCCTCGGCCCAGGCCCAGACCATCGATGTCGGCTCGATCCTGTCGGCCAACGGCATTTCCCTCGGCAAGGGCGGCGGTCAGCCGCAGGCCGGCCAGCAGGGCGGTGGCGCGCCCGGTATGGCGCAAGCTGCAGGCAGCCAGGGCGGCCAGACCGCGGCAGGCCAAAGCCAGGGGCAAGGTCAAGGGCAGGGCCAGGGCCAGTCGCAGCGGCAGGCCGGGCGCGCCAAGCAGCCGCGCGAGAGCGCCCAGGAGACGCGGGCGCGGAACATCGCCGCCAAATACGGCATCTCGTGGTAGTCGCGCCGGCGCGGAACCCGCGAAAAATTCTTCGCTGGCGTGTCGGCCAGAGGCATACTCCGCCGTCTTGAAGACGAATGGAGATGCCTTCCGATGCTGTACGCGCTGCTCTGCTATCATGACGAGGATGTCGTCTGCACCTGGAGCAAGGACCAGGATGCCGCGGTCATGGCCAAGCTCGCCATCGTGCAGGAGAAGCTCACCAAGCAGGGGCGGCTCGGCCCGGTGGCGCGGCTGCTGCCGACCACCGCCGCCACGACCCTGCGCAAGGACGATCCGCCGCTGGTGGTCGATGGCCCCTATGCCGAGACCAAGGAGCAACTGCTCGGCTTCTATCTGGTCGATTGCGCCAATCTCGACGAGGCGCTCGCGGTCGCGCGCGAGCTCGGCGAGGCCAATCCCGGCGGCTCCTACGAGATTCGTCCCGTCGGCACGTTCAGGCCGGGCGGAGTGCTGGCATGACCGATGCGGCCTGGATCGATGCTGCCCTGACATCAGCGCGTCCCCAGGCCGTCGGCGCGCTGCTGCGCTATTTCCGCGACCTCGACACCGCCGAGGAGGCGTTCCAGAACGCCTGCCTGCGTGCGCTGAAGAGCTGGCCGCAGAACGGGCCGCCGCGCGATCCCGCGGCGTGGCTGATCATGGTCGGGCGCAATGCCGCGATCGACGATGTCCGGCGCGTCCGCCGCGAGCAGCCGCTGCCGGACGATGAAGCCATCTCCGATCTCGACGATGCCGAGAGCGCGCTCGCCGACCGGCTCGACGGCTCGCATTATCGCGACGACATCCTGCGGCTGCTGTTCATCTGCTGCCACAAGGAGCTGCCGGCGACGCAGCAGATCGCGCTGGCGTTGCGCGTGGTCTCCGGGCTCACGGTGAAGCAGATCGCCCGCGCGTTCTTGGTCAGTGAGGCCGCGATGGAGCAGCGCATCACACGGGCCAAGGCGCGCGTCGCCCAGGCGGAGGTGCCGTTCGAGACGCCCGGCGCGGTCGAGCGCTCCGAGCGGCTGGTGGCGGTCGCCGCCATGATCTACCTGATCTATAATGAGGGCTATTCGGCCGGCGGCGAGACCGCCGAGCTGCGCAAGCCGCTGTCGGACGAGGCGATCCGGCTGGCGAGGCTGCTGCTGCGGCTGTTCCCGGGCGAGCCCGAGATCATGGGTCTCACCGCGCTGCTGCTGTTGCAGCATGCGCGCACCGCGGCGCGCTTCGACGCGGAGGGAGCGCTGATCCTGCTGGAGGATCAGGATCGCGCATTGTGGAACCAGCCGATGATCGCGGAGGGGCTGGCGCTGATCGACAAGGCGATGCGGCATCGTCGCAGCGGCCCCTACCAGATCCAGGCGGCGATCGCGGCGTTGCATTCGCGCGCCGCCCGGCCTGAAGACACCGACTGGACGCAGATCGACCTGCTCTATGGCGCGCTCGAAGTGGTGCAGCCTTCGCCGGTCGTAACGCTCAATCGCGCCGTCGCCGTCTCCAAGGTGCGTGGCGCGCAGGCCGCCCTCGATTTGATCGCGCCACTGGAGGGGCGGCTTGCCAACTACTTCTATTTCTTCGGCGTGCGTGGTGCGCTGCTGATGCAGCTCGGGCGCAACGACGAGGCGCGGACGGCCTTCGACCGCGCCATCGCGCTGGCGCACAGCTCGGCCGAGGCGGCGCATATCCGCATGCAGCTCGACCGCCTGATGCGTGACAGCGCCACGGCGCAGGCTCGGGCGAGCCAGTGAACTCCTGCTGAGGTTTGAGCCGAAATTTTTCGCCGGGCTGTCGGCGGCACGACACTCCATTCGTCCTTGGAGCAGCATCACGGAGAGGAGCTGCAGATGTCGACGATCACGTTGCAAGAGCCGGTCTCGCGCGCCGAATTGTGGAGCGGCCGGGTTCTGAGCGGGCTGGTGACGCTGTTCCTGCTGTTCGACGGCGCGATCAAGCTCATTCCCCTGCCGGTCGTCACACAGACGATGGACCAGATGGGCTATGGTGCCAGCGACGCCATGGCGCGCGCGCTCGGCCTGATCACGCTTCTCTGCACCGTGCTTTATGCGTTGCCGCCGACATCGTTCGTCGGCGCCATCCTGCTCACTGGCTATCTCGGCGGCGCCATCGCCTCGCATGTCCGTATCGGCAGCCCGCTGTTCAGCCACGTGCTGTTCGGCCTCTATCTCGGGCTGATGCTGTGGGGCGGGTTGTGGCTGCGCGACCGCCGCCTGCGCGCCCTGCTGCCGCGACTGCGCTGACACGTGACCCTTTCAACCAAGGAGGAAGCGATGATCTGTCCCTATCTCACCTTCAACGGCGACTGCGAGCAGGCCCTCAAGCATTATGGCGAGGCGCTCGGTGCCAAGATCGACATGATGATGCGCTACGGCGAGGCGCCGCCGGAGATGCCCTCTGCGCCGGAGCACAAGGACCGGATCATGCACGTCCGCTTCTCGATCGGCGGTGATGTCCTGATGGCCTCCGACTCGCCGCCCGAATATTATCAAGGCAAGCCGCACGGAATTTCGGTCTCGCTCCAGATCGCTGACGTCGCCGAGGCCGAGCGCAAGTTCAGCGCGCTGCTCGAAGGCGGCGCCGTCACCATGCCGTTCGGCAAGACGTTCTGGTCCAAGGGTTTTGGCATGGGCGTCGATCGCTTCGGCATCCCTTGGATGATCAATTGCCCGGCTGAGGGCTATTGAGCGGGGATCGGCACGCGCCGTACATCGCCTTCAACTCGCGCCCGCGCAACAGCAGAAGCCGCGACGTCAAGCCGCCGCGGCGCTCGATCCAGCCGCGCACCGGCGTGGGATAGGTCTGCAGCACCAGCTTCGAGGCCTCCGGCTCCGCATAGGTGCGGCCGCGCCGGTCGACCGAGCGCGCGGCGTGGAAGCCGAGCACGGCGCGGCGCGTCACGCAGATGCGCTCTTCAGGCACGAGGCTCAGCACGAGCGTGCACGCAGACAGGCAGGGTCCGTCGATGATCACGCGCTCGCCGGAGGCGCGGACCTTCTCGAACAGGTCGAGGAACGGTCCCACCTCGCCGCCGGGCGAGGAGATGATGCGGACGTCGGCGCGCGCCAGCATCGTCACGATCGCCCACAACACGACCGCGAGCAGCAGTGTCAGGATGATGCGGATCCGGCTCGGCATCGCCTCATGCGTTTCTGCGTTGGCCGCGCAAGGTCGGCAGTCCGATTCCCGCAGCATCGAAGCCGCCGTCCACGGCCAGCACCTGGCCGGTAATGTAGCTCGATCGCTCGGAGCTGAGGAAGAAGATGGCTTCTGCCAGCTCCTCTTCAAGGCCGTAGCGGTTGAGCGGAATGGCGTCGTGATAGTCGGCGCGGATCTCCGGCGTGTGCACGTCCTTGGCCATCGCGGTCTCGACCGGGCCCGGCGCCACTGCATTGACGCGGATGCCGGCGGAGGCGAGCTCGACCGCGAGCTGCTTGGTCAGATGCGCCAGCGCCGCTTTGCTGGTGCCGTAGGCGGACCGCAGGGTCGAGGCGCGCACGGCCGAAATCGATGTGATGTTGACGATGGCGCCGCCATATTCGCGCATCAGAGGCACCGCGGCCCGCGTGCACAGAAACGGTCCCGTCAGATTGACGTCGAGAATGCGTTGCCAGTCGGTTTCGCTCGTTTCCATGATCGGAGCGAAGCGTGCGACGCCGGCATTGTTGACCAGCGCGTCGAGACGGCCAAATCGTCCGGCGATGCGCTCCAGAGCCACAGCCACCATCGCCGCCTCCGAGACGTCGCAGTGCAAGGCAAGCGTCCGGTCGGGACAATCGAGTGCTGACGTGGCGTCGTCGAGCAGCTTCTTCTCGATGTCGAGCAGGGCGACGCGCCAGCCCTCGTGCAGAAATCTCTTGGCGGTCGCAAGCCCGATGCCGCGGGCAGCCCCGGTAACCAGGGCCACCTTGTCGCTCAGCATCGTCGATGATTCCGTCACGGCAGTCGGCTCCCTTGGCCGGCGCCCCGGCTCCTGCTGTTCTCGGTCCTAGCATGCGCAGCGCGGAACAGCTGTGAAGGCCGTCACAATTGTCAGTGTGCGTTCGATTTGCGCATGCTGCAAATTAAAACAAGGCAGCGAAGTCCCCGGGCCTTGTCAAACAGCCAAAAGTAGTAAATGGCACGTCAGTTCGCGTCTCGCGGCGCAACAGCGCCCGAGTTTTGCTTCGTCCATGTCCCTCCATTGGCCGGAGGGCGCAGGGAAGACCGGGAGCTCGCCGCCCCCATGGCCCCCGTGCGTAAAAAGTGCACGGGGCAGGAACCACAGGTTTGGCTGGGACATCCCGGCCCTCCCTGCACGATGGTTTACGGCTTATACGCGCTCTCCCCGCGGACCGGCTGTCTTGCCCCCGCTTTCTGCCATAATGCGCACATGCATCTGACACGGCATCAGCATCGGGATGCCAGGACCACACGATTTCGCCGTACGTGCCGCGTTGTTCGTCTGCGTGTCCTTCATATGAGCATGATCTTGTCGGAAAGCTGTGGCGCACTGTGCGTCAACAATCTCCCGGTTCCGAATCATGCTCCACGCTGCAACATCGGCACGTCCACCGCATCCCGCTCCCAACGTTCGTGACGACCGCGAAACGCCCCTCTCGATCGGGACCAGGACGACGCCAGGAAACGTCGGATTCCGGAAAAACGAAAGAAGAGAATTTTTACCGGAAGGACTGGACAAGGGTGATCGACTTGAAAGTCTTCGAGAAAAAATTTCCTCGGCGCAGCGACTTCGGCGCCGCGTCGAAGCCTCCGAGGGGCATTCCCTCGGGACATGCGATCGTCGCGCCGTCGGCTGATTTGCCCGACGGGTTGCGCCTTGGACGAATCCTGAACCGGTAGCGTAAAGTCAGAGTCTCGGTAGAATCGGCATGGGCGGTCAATTCATCAGCCAGCGAATCACAGTCGGTATCCGGAGCAGGGAGCAGCAGCCGTCGGCGCGTGGGCCGAACGGCCTGGGACGCACGCGCGGCGCGCTGCTGATGTCCTGCATGCTCCTTGGTCTTGCGGCGAACGGGGCCGCATGGGCGGATGGCACGGTTGCTGCGAAGCCGGCCGAGGCCGAGGCGGCCGGGCGCGAGGTCGCGCCGCCGCCGCAGTCCCCGCAGCCCCAAAAGGCAGAGCCCGAGACGGTCGGGCGACCGGCGGAGGTGCCGGCGTCGGGTCCGAAGCTCGTGGTGCCGGCAACCGACGCCACCAAGCCGAGCACGGCCGAGCGCAAGGGCGATACACGAACGGCAACGCGCGACGTCAAGGACAGCAAGAACCTGTCCGTCCCGCAGCGGGTGCTGCCGGCCGACGTGGCGCAGAAGATCGGCCGCAGGATCTGGCTCAACGAGGCCGGCGGCCGGCGCGACGCCATTACCTCCTGGAATGCGGGTGAGGAATTCGCCTCGCTCGGCATCGGGCACTTCATCTGGTACCCCGTCACCGCAAAACCGCCGTTCGAGGAAGGCTTTCCGGGGCTGGTCGCGTTTCTGCGCAAGGGCAAGACGCCGTTGCCATCATGGCTGGACAAGCCGCAGGTTCCGCCCTGTCCGTGGACCAGCCGGGCCGATTTCAAGCGGAATTTCAATTCGCCGCAGATGCGGCAGTTGCGTCAGTTCCTGCTCGACACGATGGCGGAGCAGACCCAGTTCCTGGTGGCGCGTGCGCAAGGCGCGATGGACAAGATCCTCGCGAATACCCCCGACAACGCCGAACGCGAGCGCATCGTGGCGCAGTATGCGCGCGTGGTGCGCGCTTCGGAGGATCTCTATCCCCTGATCGACTACATCAACTTCAAGGGCGAGGGCACCAACCCGTCGGAGACGGCCGTCGACAAGGAGACGGGCCAGCGCCAGGGCTGGGGTCTGAAGCAGGTGCTGCTCAAAATGAACGGCACCACCACCGAGCCGAAGGCCGTGCTCGCCGAATATTCCGACGCGGTGCAGGTCGTGCTGCAGCAGCGGGTGCGCAATCTTCCGTCCAACCGCATCTGGGAGGCGGGCTGGCTGCGCCGCGCCGAGACCTATCGCCGTCCGATCGCGCAATTGGACCAGGTCCCCGAACGGGCCCCGCGCAGATCGTCGCGCTACAGGGCCGACAACACGCAGTTCTGACCCGAAGCGGGCAGGCGGCTCAACGTCCGCCTGCCTCGGCCTTCTTGTCTGCAATGACCTTCTGATACGCCGCCTGCAGTCGCTCGCCGACGCTGGGTCCGGCCTTCTTGCGCTTTTTCAGGCCGAGATGGATCTCGCGCAATTCATCCATGAATTCGGCCCACATTTTCGGCCCGCCTTCCTTCAACAGCCTGGCGCGGATGCCGAGCTCCTCCGAGACGGGCAGATATTTGTAACCCCAGCCGGCCATCTGCGCGAGGATCGGCAAGAGCTCGATGCCCTGCTCGGTCAGGGAGTAGATCCCCTTCTGCTTGTGGCTCGGATCATCCGTACGGCTGATGATGCCGGCGGCGAGCAACGTCTTCAGCCGGTCGGCGAGAATGTTGGAGGAGATGCCTTCCTCCGATCCGCCGAGCAGCTCGCGGTAGTGCCGGCGGTTTCCAAACATCATGTCGCGGATGATCAGAAGGCTCCATTTGTCCCCCACCACTTCGAGCGTCAGGTTGATCGGGCAGCCGGAGCGCTGAATGTCGGACATCGGACTCTCATGGGGTGGTCGATCGGGCCGTCGACGCGAATAAACTGCTTGCAATATCGCACCAGTCTCGGCACTCTCCAACTGCTTGCAAAACAAAAGCAGATGGGGAGTGGCCGATGGCAAGGCTGGTGATGTGGAATCTGATGACGCTGGACGGCATGGTCGCCGGCCCGAACGGCGACATTTCCTGGCATGAGGATGTCTGGGGCCCGGAGCTGGAGCAGCTATCCGAAACACAGCTGCAGGAGGCGGGCGGACTGGTGTTCGGCCGGGTGACCTACGATCTGATGGCGGGATATTGGCCCACCGGCGCCGGCGTCATCGCCGACTTCATGAACAGCGCGCCGAAATATGTCGCCTCGCGCACGCTCTCCCGCCTGGACTGGTCGAACGCGCACCTGCTGGGTCCGCAGCTCGCGACCGAGGTCGACCGGCTGAAGAAGGACAGCGCCAAGGATCTGTTCCTGTTCGGCAGCGCGGACCTGGGTGCCACGCTCATCGCGCATGATCTGATTGATGAGTTTCGAATTGCGATCAATCCGCGCGTGCTCGGCGGCGGAGCGCCGCTGTTCAAGCCGGGGCAGGCGATGAAGCTCAAGCTGATCGACAGCCGGGCGCTCTCGAATGGCGTTGTGATCGTGCGTTATGTCCCCGCGCGGGAGACGTGAGCGCAGGCCTCGCGGCTTGCTCGGTGCACCTCGCTCGCGGGGAGAGGTCGGATTGCATCGAAGTGCAATTCGGGTGAGGGGGTACAGGTCCTTCCACGTACACTTCTCGCGCGGCTGCCCCTCACCCCAGCCCTCTCCCCGTAAGAACAGGGCGAGGGGGCGCACTGTCTCTGTCGCGCTAGTTTGGGCTCAATTGAACGCCTTCCTACTCAAATCCATCCGGAGCGAACCATGTCCCTGTCTCTCTACTATCATCCGCTGTCGTCGTTCTGCTGGAAGGTGCTGATCGCGCTGTATGAGAACGACATTCCGTTCACGCCGAAGCTGGTCAATCTCGGCAATGCCGACGAGCGTGCGGCGTTTCTGAAGCTGTGGCCGGTCGGAAAATTTCCGGTGTTGCGTGACGAGGCACGAGGGCGCACGATTCCGGAATCGAGCATCATCATCGAGTATCTCGATCTGCACCATGCGGGCACGACGCGATTCATTCCCGATGACGCCGATCTGGCGCTGCAGACGCGCCTGCGCGATCGCTTCCTCGATCTCTATCTGCACATGCCGACGCAGACCATCGTGTTCGACCGGCTGCGGCCGGCCGACGCGCGCGATCCCGCCGGCGTCACTGAGGCGCGGAACAGGCTGCGCACCTCCTACGCCATGCTCAATGCCGAGTTCGCGCCCGGCACCTGGGCGATGGGCGACAGCTTCACGCTGGCTGATTGCGCAGCCCTGCCGGCGCTGTTCTATGCCAACAAGGTCGAGCCGCTCGGCGACGGGTCCCCCGCGGTGCAGGCCTATCTCGACCGCCTCAAGGCGCGGCCGTCCGCCGCGCGGGTTCTCGCCGAGGCCGAACCCTACTTCCACATGTTCCCGCAGGAGCCGGGCTGAATCGGGAACTCCGCCAAAATAATTGTGCGGAGGTGTCGGCGGCGCCGCGACCTGATCGTCTTGCTGATGAGGGCAGGGCAGTCCTGCCGGGGCATATCAGGGGAGAGCGACCATGCGGTTCATGGTGATCGTGAAGGCGACCAGGGACACGGAGGCCGGGATCCTGCCGACCACGGAGGAGTTCGCGGCGATGGGCCGGTTCAACGAGGAACTGGTCAAGGCCGGCATGATGGAGGCCGGCGAAGGCTTGCATCCAACGGCCAAGGGCGCGCGGATCGATTTCTCGGGTGGTGAGACGCGCGTTGCGCGCGGTCCGTTCGATCTCTCGGTCGATTTGGCCGCCGGCTTCTGGATGATCAAGGCGCGCTCGCTCGACGAGGTGATCGAGCACATGAAGCGCGCGCCGTTCCCGAGCGGCCAGATCGAGATCCGGCAGGTCTATGCACCGGAGGATTTCGGCGAGACGTTCACGCCCGAGTTGCGTGAGCGGGTTGAGCGGCTGCGCGCGCAGGCCGCAAGGGGCTGAACCAGGCGACGTCGTCAGGAGAGGAGGAGACGCGATGCGATTCATGATGCTGATGATCCCGCTCGGCTATGAGAGCGCGCCACCGGACGTGCAGCTCGACCCCGAGCGGGTCGCGGCGATGATGCGCTATAACGAGGCGCTGAAGGACGCCGGCGTGCTGATCACGCTGGAGGGACTGCATCCGCCGTCGATGGGCGCGCGGGTCTCGTTCGCAGGCGGCAAGCCGGTGGTGACCGATGGCCCGTTTGCCGAGGCCAAGGAGGTGCTCGGCGGCTATTGGATGATCGAGGTGGCCTCGCGCAACGAAGCGATCGCCTGGGCCAAGCAATGTCCGGCTTCCGAGAACGAGATCATCGAGATCCGCCAGGTCCAGGAAATGGCGGACTTTTCCGAAGAGGTGCAGCAGGCCGCGGCAGGCTTTTCCGAGCTGCCGCATGCCGGGCGCGCCTGATCGATTCGTTTCACAACAGGAGGGAAGTGCAATGAGCGACAACAGCAACACCTATCTCGCCGTGTTTCTCGGCAGCAGGACCAGTTCGTCCTGGAAGGCGTGGGAAGCGCTGTCGGAAGACGAGCGCAGGGCTCGGGAGCGGGAGGGCATGGCGGCCTGGCACGCCTGGGTCGACAAATACAAGGACGCGATCGCCGCGATGGGCGGGCCGCTCGGCAAGACCAAGCGGATCGACAAGGCCGGCGTCAACGACATCGCCAACGAGATGGGCGCGTTCACCGTGGTCCGCGCCGCCTCGCACGAGGACGCGGCGAAGATGTTCGTGAACCATCCGCACTTCGCGATCTTCCCTGGCGAGCGGGTCGAGATCATGCCGGTGCTGCCGATTCCGGGCGGCGGCTAGTTTCCGGGCGCAAGGTCGCGTCGCAGAGGAGAGCCGGCATCCAGCCCTGGTGCCGGTTCTGCTCCCGCGCGCACGCCCTCACGTGGGAAAATGCTCGACATGCGTCTCGGCAGTACGGCCGAAATAGACCACGCGGCGGCCGGCAAACGACACCAGGTAGCCGGCGCAGCCGGCAGCCTTCGCCCGCTCGCAAAAGGCCACGTAGCTGTAATCGGCGGGATTGGCCTGCGCCCATCGCACCAGACGCGCGACCTCCTCCGCGTCGAAGGCAGATGCGACGCTTCCGGCTGACGGCTGCATTGCGAGCGCCGCATGGTCGCCGTCCGGCAGATAGAAGGTCTGGGTATTGCCGCGATAGTCGACCGTGTAGCCCTCGAAGCCCGCAGTGATCAGCCGGCCGACGATCTCCGGAAAGCTCAGGCTGCCGTCGTGGGCAGCATCGAGGCACGTCCTGGCAATGGTGATTCTGTCCGCGTCCATGTCGGCATCCTTCGTCGATAGGGTGAGGGGCGTTCAGTCCAAAGGGACCGTCTTGAGGCCGCGCCGTTCGGCGAGCACCTTCAGCAGGCGGTTGAGCGCGTGGTGCTCGCCTGTGCTGAGCACGCTGAAATAGGCAGCGTCATTCGCGTCGGCCAACGCGGCCAGCACCGGCACCTTGGACCGTCCGTCGGCGGTCAAGGTGAGGCGATGCGCGCGCTTGTCTTGCGGGTCCTCCGTTCGCGCAATCAGGCCTTTGGCCAGAAGCCGATCCGCAAGCTTGCTGATGGCCCCCCGCGTCAGGCCCATCCGTTCGGCCAGAACCGAGGGCGGCGTGGGGGGCTGTTCATAAAGCGCTCGCATGAACGACCATTCCGCCACCGTAACCCCTTCTGTCGCTACCTTCCGCGCAAAGTCCTGCGACACGGCGTTCGACACCATTCGCATCCAGAAGCCAGTGTGGTCAGTCAGGTCCGAGATGGAGCCCATGCGATCGCCATATGGTTGACCAGGAAACTAACTGCATTTAGTTTCCTAGTCAACTATATTTGATCGAGGTTGGAATCCAGATGGAAGCGGCCTGGGCCGCAAGCACCAGAGGAGCTCTTTCACACCGCTTCCTTGCGAGCGAAGCGAGGTGCGTGCGGCGACTATTGAGGCGTCCGAAATGTCTCTGGCTTCTTTTCACCCGGCTCATGTAAAAGCCCTTCACATGAGCTGGCGCAAGGAAGAGCGCCGCGCCGAGCGCGGCTATCATCACGGTAACCTCAAGGAGGCGCTGCTGCAGGCGGCGCTCGACCTGATCGCGCAGAAGGGCGCTGCCGGCTTCACCTTCGCCGACGCCGCCCGCATGGCCGGGGTCAGCCCCGCCGCGCCCTATCGCCATTTCCGCGATCGCGACGAACTGCTGTCGAGCATCGCGCAGCGCGGCTTCGAGCAGTTCGAGGCGCAGCTGTCCGCTGCCTGGGACGATGGCCGTCCCGACACGGTCACGGCGTTCGAGCGCGTCGGCAAGGCGTATCTGGCCTTCGCCCGCGAGGAGCCCGCGTTCTATTCGGCGATGTTCGAATCCGGCGTGGCGGCGGACTCCACCGCGGGCCTGTTGGCTGCGGGCGAGCGCGCGTTCGGCGTGATCCGCGCCGCCGCCGAGCGGCTGGCGGCGCTGGCGCCGCCCGGCGTGCCGCGCCCCCCCGCGCTGATGATGGCGCTGCACATCTGGTCGATGGCGCATGGCATCGCCTCGCTGTTCGCCCGCGGCGACGCCGCCCGCCGCAAGCTGCCGATGTCGCCGGAGGAGCTCTTGGAAGCCGAGGTGCTGATCTATCTGCGTGGGCTCGGCTTCCCCACCGACCGACGGTCCGCGTCGCCGTCGGGCGCTGAACCGCCGCCGCTGCCGGACGACGAGAAGCCGGCAGGGCCGTGGGGCCGGCCGAAATAAGGTTCAAAGACGGGCGAAAAATAATTCGGGCGACGCGTCAGGCGGTCGCCTTGACAAAATCAGGGGTTGGTCTAGCTATGTAAATGTTATTTACATTCACACGGCATGGCGCCGCGAATGGAGAGGGAGATGGCCTACACCGCAGATGTCAATCGATGGCGCGGTTCGGAGGAGGAGCAGAGGTACCGGCCCCACATGATGGAGTCGCCCTGGCACCCCGGCTGGATCGCGGTGACCGTGCTCGGCTTCATCATCTGGTGGCCGATCGGACTTGCCCTTCTCTTTTTCACACTCGGGAGCAGAAAGATGGCGTGCTGGAGCGGCGGTGATCGCTGGTCGAACAAGATGGAGCGGATGCAGTGGAAGATGGACCGCATGCGCGACAGGATGGAGCGCCGCGGCTTCGGTTTCGGCTTCTCGCAGCCCTCCACCAGCGGCAACCGCGCCTTCGACGAGTACCGCATGGAGACCTTGCGGCGCCTGGAAGAGGAGCAGCAGGAATTCCGTGATTTCCTGACCCGGCTGCGCCACGCCAAGGACAAGGAAGAGTTCGACGCGTTCATGGCCCAGCACAAGCCGCGTCCGACTCCGCCGACCGACCAGCCCCAGGGCTGATCGAGAGCTGATCGCAGCCGACCCTGACGCCGCAGGGCTTTCAGCCCCCGCCCTGACCGCACAAGACGCCCGCTTGCGGTTCCCCGCCGGCGGGCGTTTTGCGTTTCCGGATACCGCACGCCTGCGGCGGCTCGCCGCTGCCGTTCGGCGACCGAATGCCCGGTCCGATCACAAGGGGCTGATCACAAAGGCTCTATCTGGCTGTCCCGGCTGGACCTTTGACCTCCGCAAAACTCCGCGGTAACCCCGCCTTAACCCCGGACGGGGTTTGGTTAAGGGGCGCTTACGCGCGCCAAGAGCCCTTGTTTTGACACGTTGGCAGAGGAAGCAGGCCGCTTATGGCTTCGGCGGGCCTCTTAAAGCGATCAGTTCAGGGTTTTCTCGCGCAGGCGCTTTCCGCCGCGACGGCATCCGGCGTGGAACGGCGGCTGCATGGTCCCGGGGGTACCGGGATGGTTGGTTGAGAGGATATTGCGGATGTCTGGCGATAGCACCGGCCTGTCCCTGATAGATCTGTTCGGCAATGCCGGCTGGGTGGTCCGGATCATCATGCTCGGCCTGATCTCCTGCTCGATCTGGGTGTGGGCGATCGCGATCGACAAGATGTTCCTGTTTTCGCGGACGCGCCGCTCGATGGACCGGTTCGAACAGGCGTTCTGGTCCGGAGAATCGATCGAGGAGCTGTATCGGGTGCTGTCGGCGAAACCGACGCAATCCATGGCGGCGTGCTTCGTGGCGGCGATGCGGGAGTGGAAGCGTTCCTTCGAGGGCCATGCCCGCTCGTTTGCCGGCCTGCAGATGCGGATCGAGAAGGTGATGAACGTCTCGATCGCCCGCGAGATCGAGCGGCTGGAACGCCGGCTGCTGGTGCTTGCGACTGTCGGTTCCGCCGGCCCCTTCGTCGGCCTGTTCGGCACGGTGTGGGGCATCATGACCAGCTTCCAGGCGATCGCGGCGTCGAAGAACACCTCGCTGGCGGTGGTCGCGCCGGGCATCGCGGAGGCGCTGTTCGCCACGGCCATCGGCCTGATCGCGGCCATTCCGGCGACGATTTTCTACAACAAGTTCACCTCCGAGGTGAACCGGCAGGCGCAGCGGCTGGAAGGCTTCGCAGATGAATTTTCCGCCATCCTGTCCCGTCAGATCGACGAGCGGGGATGAGGGCGGGTATAATGGCGTCCGGATCGTGAGTACCAGACCATGGGCATGAGCACGGGAAGCGCCTCCGGCGGCGGCGGTCGCCGCGGTCGGCGCAAGGCGGCGGTGATGGCGGAGATCAACGTCACGCCGATGGTCGACGTCATGCTGGTGCTGCTGATCATCTTCATGGTGGCAGCACCTCTGCTCACCGTGAACATCCAGGTCGATTTGCCGCAGGCGCAGGGCGGCTCGGCCTCGACGGCCGATGCCAAGCCGCCGCTCGAAGTGACCGTGAAGAAGACCGGCGGCGGCTGCGCTTCCAAGGTCGACGTCTATCTCGGCGAGACGCCGATTGCGATCGGCGAGCTCGGCCCGAAGATCAAGGCGATGAAGGACGCCGGCGCCGGCGGTGCCGACAACGTCGTCAAGATCCGTGGCGACCGTGACGCCTGCTACTCCGACATGATGAAGGTTCTGGGGCTGGCGCGCGACGCCGGCTACCGCGCCAGCATCGTCGTGCTGCCGGAACAGGGTTCATGACGTTCAAAGACCTCATGCAGTTCGTTCGGACGCGCAAGGGCACGGCTCTGTCCGTGGCCCTGCACGTGTCCGTGCTGTGCTGGGGTCTGTTCAGCTTCTCCGCACGCTCGATGGTGGCGCCGCCGGAGGATCTGGTGCCGGTCGACGTCATCTCCGAGGACAACACCTCCAAGGCCAAGGCCGGCGCGCTGACCGGCAAGAAGGAAGCGCAGAAGCTGCTGGCCGACAAGATCGGCGAGAAGAAGCCGACCGAGGACATCGTCGGCAAGGTCGATCCCAAGCCGGTGACCGAGACCGACGCCGCGCCGACGCCGCAGCCGAAGCCGGAGAAGCCCGTCGAGAAGAAGCCTGATCCGCCGAAGCCGGTCGAGAAGAAACCCGATCCGCCAAAGCCCGTGGCCGAGACCAAGCCGGAGCCGCCCAAGCCCGCGCCCGCCGAGAAGCCGAAGCCGGAAGAGAAGAAGCCTGATCCCTTCAACCCGGATCAGATCGCCAGCGTCCTGAACAAGGATAAGGCCAAGCAGCCGCCGAAGCCGCAGCAGGCCGCCGCCGCCACGCCGGAGCCGCCAAAGCACAAGAGCGAGCGAAAGTACGATGCTGAGCGGATCGCGAGCCTCATCAATCAAAAGGATCCAACGCGACAGGCGGTGACGGGGACGGAGCTGAATGCGAATGCAGCGTTAGGATCGGCCAGGGGCATGAGCGACAGCAATCTCGCGAGCTTGCAGGGAGCCTTCATGGCTGCCGTGAAGCGTTGCTATAACTTCCCCTATAACGGTCCGGATGCCGATCAGTTTTGGGCGGACGTCGATATCTACCTCCAGCCCGACGGAACCGTCGCGTCAATGTCGACGATAAAGGTGGGCGGACCGTCGCGTTCGGTTGCCAATGCAATCGCGGAGAATGGCAAGCGGGCCACACAACAGTGTCAGGTGTACAGCTTCCTGCCAAAGCAGCAGTATAATTCTTGGAAGATGATGCCGATGAGATTTTGCATCGGCGATCGTGAGCGGTGCGGACCGCAAGATTGAAGGTAATCGTCAAGCGATGAGCATGACAAGATCAATAACTCGCCGCAAATTCATTGTCGCTGGCGCCTCGTCTATCGCTGCGATCAGCGCAGGCAGCGCTTTCGCGCAACGCCTGCAGATCAATCCGGAATCCAAGCCGATCCCGATCGCGATTCCGCCGTTTGTACCCGGCGGACCCGGTGATGCCGACGTCGCCAACGGTATCGCGCAGGTCATCACCAACAATCTGAAGCGCAGCGGATATTTTGCGCCGCTCGATCAGGCTGCATTCGCCGAGCGCATCACCAATTTCGACCAGGTGCCGCAGTTCGCGAGCTGGAAGCCGCTCAACGTGCAGGGACTGCTGACCGGCCGCGCCACCCGACAGAGCGATGGGCGGCTGAAGGCCGAGTTCAGGCTGTGGGACGTCAATTCGGGACAGCAGTCGGCAGCCCAGCAATACGTCACCGCGCCCGAATACTGGCGGCGCATCGCCCACATCATCTCTGACCAGATCTACACCACCCTGCTCGGCGAGAAAGGCTATTTCGACAGCCGCGTCGTGTTCGTCGACGAGAGCGGTCCGTCGGAGCGGCGCGTCAAGCGGCTGGCGCTGATGGATCAGGACGGCGCCAACGTCCGCTATCTCACCCGCGGCGCCGACCTCGTGCTGACGCCGCGGTTCTCGCCGTCGAGCCAGGAAATCACCTACATGGAGTTCGGGCAGGGCGACCCGAGGGTCTATCTGTTCAACATCGAGACCGGGCAGCGCGAGATCGTCGGCAACTTCCCCGGCATGTCGTTCTCGCCGCGCTTCTCGCCCGACGGCCAGCGCATCATTCTCAGCCTGCAGCAGGGCGGCAATTCCAATCTGTTCGTCATGGACCTGCGCTCGCGCACGACGACGCGGCTCACCGACACGCCGGCGATCGACACCTCACCGTGCTATTCGCCGGACGGCAGCCAGCTCTGCTTCGAGTCCGATCGTGGCGGCAAGCCGCAGATCTACGTGATGTCCGCCAGCGGCGGCAGCGCCCAGCGCATCTCGTTCGGCGAGGGCAGCTACTCGACGCCGGTGTGGTCGCCGCGCGGCGACTACATCGCCTTCACCAAGCAGGGCGGCGGCCAGTTCGCGATCGGCATCATGAAGACCGACGGCTCGGGCGAGCGCATCCTCACCGCCGGCTTCCACAATGAGGGCCCGACCTTCTCGCCCAACGGCCGCGTGCTGATGTTCTTCCGCGATCCCGGCGGCACCGCCGGTCCGTCGCTGTATTCGATCGACGTTTCCGGTCGTTTCGAGCAGAAGGTTCCGACGCCCGGCTTCGCCTCGGATCCGGCCTGGTCGCCGCTGCTGTCGTGACGGAAAGCGGGCCGGACGGGCCCGCTCACGCCGCCGCGCGCGCGCCCTTTCCTAGATCGCGCGATGCGTGTTTTTGAAAAAAATAGAACCATTCGTTGCAGGAACCGGGTAGTGTTCGCCTAGTTCTCTGAATTTTCGGCGAAATCTGCGCTGTTCGCGGCTGCGGCAACGATGCGCTAACGATGTTCCCTCAGAAAGACTTCACCTGCGAACGGTAATAGTACGCACCGAACAGGACGCGTGCGCACGAATGCAGCTTGCCAGTCAGAATGGGGAAGACGAACGTAAATTGTCGCCTGCGATCCAGGCGGCTCTCGTCGACTCTCTCTTCCAGGATCCCGGCCCGATGTTTGCCGGCGCACTCTGCGCCGCCATCGCGGCCGTCATGACCGCGATCAAGAGCGGCGACGTCAACCTGTGGCCGTGTGCCGCGATGCTGATCATCGCCGGTGCCTTCCGCTCGCTCGACATGCGCCACTACCGGGGCCTGTGCGACAGCGGCCGCCTGACGCAGACGGCGGTCGAGCGCTGGGAGATACGCTATCAGGTCGGCGCCATGATCTACGCGCTGGTGCTCGGCGTCTGGTGCGTGGTCGCCCTGGTCGACAACAGCGACCCGGTCGTGCACCTGATCGCGATCACGGTGACGCTCTGTTACATGTCGGCCGGCGCCGGCCGCACCTACGGGCGGCCCTGGATCTTCCATGTTCAGATCCTGCTCGCCTGCGGGCCGCTCGCGGTTGCCCTCGCGATTCACGGCAGCCCCTATTACCTCGGCATGGCGGCGTTCTGCGTCCTGTTCTTCATGTCGCTGAAGCACATCTCGACCAACCTGCAGCGGATATTCGTGCAGGCCTTCGTCGCGCGGGAGAGCGAGGGCGCTCTGGCCAAGCAGTTCGATACGGCGCTGAACAACATGCCGCATGGCCTTTGCATGTTCCGCCCGGACGGGCGCCTTGCCGTGATGAATCATCGTTTCGGGCAGATGATGAGCCTGCCGGATGACATCATCCAGCGTGGCGGCAACGCCGCCGACATCATCAATGCCTGCGTGATCTCGGGGGCGATCTCGGCCTCCAGCGGCAGAATGATCCTGTCGGAGATCGAGCACACCAAAACGCACAACATCATCACAAGCGATCCGGACATCATGCGTGACCGCTCGCTGTCCTGGACGTTCCAGCCGATGGCGGATGGCGGCGCCGTGGTGCTGCTCGAGGACATCACCGAGCGTCGCCATGCGGAAGCGCGGATCTCGCACCTCGCCCGCTACGACGAGCTCACGACCCTGCCCAATCGCGTCAACTTCCGTGATGAGATCGAGCGTCTGCTCAAGATCCCGCAACGGAACGGCGAGCTGTCGGCGCTGCTGTTCGTCGATCTCGACCGCTTCAAGCAGGTCAACGACACCCTCGGCCACCCCTGCGGCGACCAGCTGCTCTGCGCCGTGTCCGAGCGGCTGCGCGACATTCTGCGTCCCGAAGACTTCGTCGCGCGCTTCGGCGGCGATGAGTTCGTCGTGTTCCAGCGCAACATCCGCTCCAACGACGATGCCGCCGTTCTGGCCCGCCGCATCGTCGATCAGCTGAGCGAGCGTTACAAGATCGACAATCATCTGGTCGAGATCGGCGCCAGCGTCGGCATCGCCATGACTGCGCCAGGCATCAGCGCCGACACCCTGCTCAAGAACGCCGACATGGCGCTGTACCGCGCTAAGGCGGAGGGACGCGGAACCTTCTGCTTCTTCCGCGACGAGCTTGCCCAGACCGTCGAGGCGCGCCGCATCCTCGAGCTCGATTTGCGCAAGGCGCTGGCGAACGAAGAGTTCGAGCTGTTCTACCAGCCGCTGGTCAATCTCAAATCCGGCAAGATCTCGACCTGCGAGGCGCTGCTGCGCTGGAATCATCCGGTGCGCGGCACCGTCTCGCCCGTCGACATCATCCCCGTCGCCGAGGACATGGGCCTGATCGTCGATCTCGGCCGCTGGATCCTGCGCAAGGCCTGCTTGGAATGCATGAAGTGGCCGGACGCCGTCAGCGTCGCCGTCAACTTCTCACCGCAGCAATTCCATCAGCGCGACGTGCTGAGCGAGGTCCGCTACGCGCTCGAAGTCTCCGGTCTGCCGCCGCATCGTCTCGAGATCGAGATCACCGAATCCTCCCTGCTGCGCAACACGCAGCTGACTCACGACGTTCTCTCGCAGCTGCACATGCTCGGCGTGCGGATCTCGCTCGACGATTTCGGCACCGGCTATTCCAGCCTCAGCTATCTGCACAACTTCCCGTTGGAGAAGGTCAAGATCGATCGCTCGTTCCTCGAGGGCATCGACAGCGATCGTCCGCTGACCTTGCTGCGCGGCGTTGCCCGGCTGTCCGCCGATCTCGGCATGTCGGTCGTGGTCGAAGGCATCGAGACCAACGAGCAGCTCGAACTGGTGAGCGTGGACGGCACGGTCACCGAGGCCCAGGGCTATCTGTTCAGCCGCCCCGTGCCCGCAGTGCGCATCCGCCAGCTCCTCAACGCCTCGCATGGCCGACGCTCGGTCGACGAGGCCGCCATTGCCGTCGGCGGGACGCGATCCATCGCCTGAGCCTCGGCCTGGTCGGACTTTGCGGATTGTGTGCCTATCAGCGCCGGTCCGGGCGCGGCGTCACGGCGATGACCGCAACGCGATCTTCCGGCGAGGCGCCGCGTCCTGCTCCCCGGATCCCGGCACCGATTGCTTCGACGCTATCGATGGGTAGGCCGACCGCGACCAGAGCGTCGCGAACAGCTAGCGCCCGACGCCGTGAAAGTCTGAGATTGTAGTCCGCACGACCCGGGCTGTCGGTGAATCCACGAACGACGACATGCGAGCCTTGCGGCATTCCGGTAAGGATGCGGGACGCATAGGTGCTCAACGCGTCCTTCGTATCGCCATTCAGGGCGGCGGACCCGATGGCAAAACGGATCGTCAAGCCTGGATCGTTTGCATAAGATGCCGCGTCGCACGAGCTTCCGATTGGGCACCGCATGACCCGCTTGGCGCGCAATGACCGTAGCACGTCATCCTCGCTGCCGGCGTGAGCCGGTGCGACAACAAACTGCAAACCCATCAGAGGCATCATCGTCAGGAGGGCGCGCAACATCGGTCGTGTCCCGGTTATCTTGTCGAGGCTAACGCTGGTGCCTGGGCTGCTCTGTGACTTGAATCACATTCGATTGACGCAGGTTTTGCTAACGTTGCTTGGTTGCGCAAGGGCCGGATAGGGGGACGGGGTGGGCTTTCAAAGCAGGGACCAGATGGCGGATGCTGGCACCGGCCAGCGCATGCGGCCCGATCAACCGTGGTCCTTGAGAGTCGCAGCAAGTCTCCGCGCGCGACGCTGCTCAGATCGTCTGGGACGCGGGCCGCAGACAGCACGTTGGATCCTGGCCTGCATCGTCGCGCTGCCGATGGTGATTTCACCGGCCATTGCTGGTGCAGAAGATCCGTCGGCCATCTTCAAACGCTACCAGGCCGCGATCGAAAGCAGGGACAACGCCGCCGCCGTGCGAGAGGGCGAGCAGTACGAGATCGCGATCAGGAAGAAGTTCGGCGTAGACCACGAAGCCTATGCGGCGGCGCTACACAACCTCGGGCTTGCTCACGAGCGCTTGCGTGCCTGGAGTACTGCAGAAGGCTACTACAATCGTGCGCTCGCGATCAGGCAGGTCCGCGGCAAGAGCACTGACCTTGCATGGACCCTGTTCAATCTCTCGAATATCTATCGCGAGCAGAGGAAATTTGCCGAAGCCGACGCCAACCTTCGCCGGGCGCTCGACATTCGCGAGAAAGCTCTCGGCCCCGACAATTTGGACGTCGCGCAGACGCTGTTCAACCTCGGCGTTCTCAAGCGCCTGGAAAGCAAGCTCAGGGAATCCGAGGAGTTCAGCCAGCGCGCCGCGCTGATCAGGGAAAAGGCGCCGGGTGCAAGCGCGGCGGTGCGCATACAATCCTTGAACGAGCTGGGGCTGATTTCTTACCAGCAGAGAAAATTCATCGAGGCGGAGGCGGCCTATAAGCGCGCGCTACCGATTGGCGAGTCAGGCAACCTCAAGGCCGATCTGGCCTGGACATTGCTCAGTTTAGCCAATGTCCAAGTCGATCAGAAAAAGTACGACGATGCCGAGGCGTCGCTCGCCCGCGCCGTGGAGCTGCGGCAGCAGGTATTGGGCCGGGATCATCTCGACACCGCCCAGGCGCTGCACAATCTCGGGCGCGTCGGTCGCCTGTCCAAGAAGTTTGCGAACGCCGAAAAGAACCTCAGAGCTGCACTCGACATTCGCGAGAAGGCCGGTGCCAGCGCGCTGGCGATCGCGTATTCTTGCTATGAACTGGGTCTCAACGATTATCAGCAGCAGAAATATGCGTCGGCCGAGGCCTGGTACAAGAAGGGCCTGCCCTTGGCCGAGCAGGCGCTCAGTCCGCTGGATCTTGCGAATTACCTGTATGACTTCGCACTGACCTACCGGCCCCTGGGCGAACACGGACAGGCCGAAGCGCTGATCAGGCGCGCGCTGCCGGTGTTCGAGCAGAAGCTCGGGGCAAACAGCTCGAAGGTCCAAAACGCGCTGCTCGAGCTGGCTTTCGCCGTACGCTCCCAGGGCCGATTCGACGAGGCGCTCGATCTCGTAAAGAGGGGGTTCGCGATTCAGGAGGCCAATCTCGGATCGGATCATCCCGACGTCATCGCCGGCATCGCAAAGCTGGGCCGCCTCTATCTCGACGATCTCAAATACGCTGAGGCCGAGCAGACCTTGCTGCGCGCGCTCGCCATCAAGTCAAAGAAGCTCGGGGCGGATCATCCTGATCTGCTGCCTCAGCTCAAGGCGCTCGCCGAGACGTATCGGGCGTTGGGGCGGACCGACGACGCTGAGCAGCAATACCAGAGAATGCTGACGATCAAGGAGAAGACCCTCAAGCCCGTCGATGCTTCGTTGACGGAGACGCTGCTGGCTTTGTCGGACCTCTACAGTGATCAGGGCAAAACGTCAGAAGCCGAGGCGGTCGATCGGCGACTGCTTGCCATTCGCGACGAGGCGCTTCGTGCGAACGAAGTCGATGCCGCCAAGATGCTCGATGAGCTGGCCGGAAAATACAAGGACCGGATGTTGTTCGCCGATGCAGAAAAGCTCTATCGCGCGGCACTCGACATCCAGCAGTCGAAGTCGATTGAAGACGAGGCGACGGCAAGCATGTCGAGCGGCCTTGCATCCGTGATGAGATCGCAAGGGCGCCTCAGCGACGCGGAGGCTCTCCACAAGCGATCGCTCGCAATCAGAGAGCGTCTCCTTGGTCCGGAGGACTCCAAGGTCGCCGCCAGTCTCACCAACCTCGCCCTGGTCGTATCCGATCTCGGCAGGGACAGTGAGGCGGAGAGCCTGTACAAGCGCGCCTTGGCCATCTACGGCAGGCTCGATCAGCTCTATCCCAGCAGAATGGCCTTTGACGACAGGATCGTCACGCCGCTGAACAATCTCGCGAGCATCTATAATGACCAAGGCAGGTTTGACGAGGCGGAGACGCTTTATCAGAAAGTCGTCACGATCAGGACCCAATTGTACGGCGTCGGGGATAGCGGCGTCGCACGGACGCTCAACAATCTCGGCGCATTGAACAGGGTCCAGGGCCGGCTGGAAAAGGCCGAGGAGTTTTCCAGCCGGGCGCTACCGATCGCGGAAAAGACCGCCGGTCCGAAGAGCCCGCTCTTTGCCTACATTCTGAGAAGCCTTGCCCTCACCTACCAGATGCAGGGCAGATACGCCGAAGCAGACCAGCTCTATCAGAAAACCCTGGATATCGCGCAAAGATCTGGATTTGGACAAAGCCTGCAGAAGGCAGGCGCCCTCAATGATGCTGGATCGCTGTACCTGCTGCAGACCCGCTACCCCGAGGCCGAGGCGGCCCTGAGCGAAGCGCTCGCCATCAGGACCGACAAGCTAGGCGCACTTCACCCGGACACCGCGGAGACGCTGCAACTCCTGGCCAGGGTGAGCGAGGCGGCCGGCAAGCGCGAAGATGCACTGGACTACTCTCGCCGTGCGACGGCTGCACTGGTGACGGGTGCAGCGGGCGCCAGCGTATCGATTCAGAAGGGAGACAGCCGGGCGCGGAGGCAGACCCATGCAGATTACTTCGAGCAGCACCTGCGGTCGCTATCGTTGCTGCGGGGGTCGGCGGCGGCGCAATCCAGTCCCGAAGCCGACGAGGAGGCGTTCAAGACCGCGCAGTGGGCGACACACTCTTCTGCTGCTGTAGCGCTCCAGCAGATGGCGGCTCGGTTCGCCACAGGCTCTGGAGAGCTGCTGTCGCTGGCGCGAGAGCGTCAGGACCTGGATGCGTCGTGGCGCGAACTCGATCAACGGCTGGCTGAGGCGATGTCGAAGACCGAGACCAGCGCGACACGCGCGTCGACCGGAGAGTTGCGTGCGCAGGTCGCAGCGCTAGAAGGACGACGGCGAGAAATTGGCGCGGAGCTCGATGCCAAGTTTCCAGAATACGCAGCTCTCGTCTCTCCCAAGCCGTTGAGCATCGGACGGGCCAAGGCTCTGCTTGGCCCGGACGAAGCCTTGGTCTACTTCGTCGTGGGCGAGCGGAAGAGCTACGTGTTCGCGCTGACCCGGGAAGGCATGTCGTGGCGCGAGCTCGCGCCGGGGGCGGCCGTGCTCAGCGAGAAGGTGAAGAACCTTCGTCGCGGCTTGCATGATTTCGAAGATCAGCGTCTCGAGTTTCTGAGGAGTGGAAAACGGCTTGAGCTATTTGATCCGTCGATCGCGCATGAGCTGTATACGACGCTGTTGAGCCCGGTCGACGAACTGGTCGGAAGCAAGCAGCACGTGCTGGTCGTTCCTTCCGGACCGCTGACCACGCTGCCATTTCACCTGCTGGTCACGGCCAAGCCGCCTATTGCGAAGCCGGACCTCAAGGATATTGGCGTCTATCGAGACGTCGCATGGTTGATCAAGCGACAGGCAGTCACCGTATTGCCGTCGGTTTCCAGCCTGGAAGCACTTCGGGCATCCACGGCGCGGCAGCCGGCGGCGAAGGCCATGATCGGTTTCGGCGACCCGATCTTCGATCCGGCCGAGCGCGGCCGTGCCCTTGCGGACCAGCGTGCCGCGGGCAGGGTGGCGGCGAATACCCGAGCCTATACCGACTTTTGGAAAGGCGCCGGCCTGGACCGCGCGAACCTTGCCCGCAGCCTGCCGTCTTTGCTGGACACCGCGACGGAATTGAAAACGGTCGCCAAGAATCTCGGCGCTCCGGCAAGTGACGTTCTGCTCGACCGCGATGCCACCGAGGCCAACGTCAAGACACGACCGCTGACGGACTATCGGGTGGTGTATTTTGCCACGCATGGTCTGGTTGCGGGAGATGTGACGGGCGTCGGAGAGCCTTCACTTGCGCTGACGCTGCCAAAAGAGCCGAGCCCGCTGGATGATGGGCTGTTGACCGCAAGCGAGATTGCCCAGCTCAAACTGAACGCGGATTGGGTCGTTCTCTCGGCCTGCAACACGATGGCGGGCGACAAGCCGGGAGCGGAGGCGCTGTCCGGCCTCGCGCGAGCGTTCTTCTATGCCGGCGCGCGCGCATTGCTGGTGTCGCACTGGTCGATCGATTCCACGTCGGCCACGCGGCTCACGACCGCCACCTTCGCCAGGATTGCCGACCAGTCCACGCTTGGAAGGTCCGAGGCACTTCGGCGTGCGATGATCGACTACATGAACGACAACGCCAATCCGCTCAATGCCTACCCGGCGTTCTGGGCACCGTTTTCCGTTGTCGGAGAGGGATCGTTGCGCTGAGGCCCGCCCCGCGGCGGGGTGACATTGCCAAGGGCCCGCTTCGATACCCCTGCGTTGAGAGCATGGCGCGTATGTTGGTGCGCGCAGGACAACCGCACGTCGTATCAAGCGAGGGCAGGTGAGCGCGTATGCCAGTCGAATTCGTTTCGAATTGGCACGTAGCTGATCCAAAGCGATCAATCCTGGCGCCGCGTTTTCCCTGTAAGTCACGGTTGTGACACCGGGATTCTACGTACCGTTAACTGTGTACCGGCGAAAGCTTTGCATCCGAATTAACGCGCTGTTAATCTCGTCACCACTCGTAAGAGTTGCGTGAAAGGGGTTGCGAATGAAGTCGGCGGCTAGATTGACTGCCGTTGCTGAGCAGAGGTCGGATGCCCTCGAGGACGTGGATTACCGGCTGGCTCTGACCGCCGAGGACAAGGATGAGATCTATCGTCTGCGTTACCGCGCCTATCTGCGCGAAGGGGCCATTCTCCCGTCGGCCAGCGAGCGCGTCACCGACGAGTACGATGACCTTCCCAACAGCTTCGTCTTCGGCGTCTATGTGCGTGGCGAGCTCTACAGCTCCATCCGCATCAGCGTGCTGAATTCGCAGTGGCGCAAATCATTGTCGTCGGACATGTTCGCCGATCTGCTGCATCCCGAACTCGACCGCGGCAAGGTCATCATCGATCCCACCCGCTTCGTTGCCGACCATGAGAAGGCCCGGTCGTTTCCGGCGCTGCCCTATGTGACGGTCCGCCTCGGCTATGTCGCCTGCGCCCATTTCAATGCGGACATCGGCTTGGCCAACGTCCGGCCGGAACATCGCGCCTTCTACAAGAAGGTGTTCCTGCAGGAACCGTGGGGCGAGCCGCGCCTCTACGCCGGCCTCACCAAGCCGGTCGGCCTGGTGGCGGCGCACTATCCTTCGATCCGCGACCGCGTGTTCCAGCGGTTTCCGTTCATGCGTTCCAGCGCGTTCGAACGGCGCATGCTGTTCGATCGGCCGTCGCCCGACGCCTTCACTGATTCGTTCAGGATTCATCCGGTCGCGCACGCGGGCTGATCGTGCCTCCGGCATTGCGCCCGATCCGGCCCGCGTCGCCGTTCGATCCGTGGCTTTGGTGCAAAAATCAGCGAAAAAGCGCCTGGCTGCAGGCGCGGCGCCGCTTGCCTTCACCCTGGCGCCACATTTACAACCCATTAACCATCGCGGTCGCTTTTTCGGGTTTCGTTAGCATTTGACGGGGTTCGGCAAGACCCCATCAAGGTTGACGGAACGTTCGCTTAACCATCGCCCTGTAGACCGGATGGCAGTCTAAGAACGTGAGCGTGGAGGCTCCCGGAATGAAATATCAGATGCGTATCCTCCAGGGATTGAAGCTGGCCGCGGTGTTCGCGGTCGCGCTGTCGATGGGCGCCTGCGCCAACAAAAATCTCACCGGGGCCGATGGTGCGATGGCCAGCGCTGCGACTCCAGGCAGCCAGCAGGACTTCGTCGTGAATGTCGGCGATCGCGTCTTCTTCGAGAGTGATCAGACCGATCTCACGCCGCAGGCGATCGCGACCTTGGAAAAGCAGGCGCAGTGGCTGCAGAGCTATCCGCGCTACAGCTTCACGATCGAAGGCCATGCCGACGAGCGTGGCACCCGTGAATACAACATCGCGCTTGGCGCCCGCCGCGCGCAGTCGGTGCGCAGCTTCCTGGCCTCGCGCGGCATCGATCAGGGCCGGATGCGCACGATCTCCTACGGCAAGGAACGGCCGGTCGCCGTCTGTAACGACATCTCATGCTGGTCGCAGAACCGCCGCGCGGTCACTGTGCTGAACGCCAGTTCATAAAGCTGAACGAACGTGTTGCTGGTGAAGCCGGCGTCGCCCAGCGACGCCGGCTTCATCTTTTGGTCTTCGCTGGAACGTCATTTGTCTCTATTTCAGTTCTGACGTAGAGCCTCGCTCGCAGGGCTATTATTTCCAACGTCTCGCCGATCCAGTCGTCAGGGCAGCATGTCATTCATGTTTCTTTCCAGGAGCGCCGCCGCGGTTCTCGCAGCGTTCGTCGTTTTCTCGTGCCAGGCATTGTCGTCGCCGGCGTCGGCCCAGGCCGACGACGACGACCCTGAGATCCGGATTCAGCGGCTGGAAAACCAGCTCCGCCAGCTCACCGGCCAGAACGAGGAGTTGCAGTTCCGCAATCGCCAGCTCGAGGAGCGGCTGCGGCAACTGCAGAGCGGGGCGCAACCGCCCGCGCCGGCCGCCCAGCCGAGTGCGGCTGCGGCGTCGCCAACCCAGATCGCCCCCGCCTACGGTCAGCCAGCCCAGCCCGCCTATGGCCAGCCGCAACAGCAGGCCTATCCGCAGCAACAGCCGGGCTATGCGCAGCCGCAGGCCGCGGCAGCCGCCCCGATCGCGCAGGACCCGCCGGCCCCGGGCGTCGGCACTCGCCGGCGTGGCGATGCGTTCGACCCCAATCAGAATCCGACTGCGCCCGGCGCGCCTCAGGCGCTCGGCGGCGGCCAGTTGCCGGTCCAACCTAGCGCCCAGCCTGGCCGTCCGGCCGGCGATCAGATCACGCCCGCCAACACCACAGGCGGCCGCTATCCGCAGAGCGCCCCGGCCGCGGCTCCCGGCCCGGGCGGACTCGAGACCGCACCACCAAGGCAGACACCGCGCGACGAATACGATCTCGGCATCGGCTACATGCAGCGCCGCGACTACGCCCTGGCCGAGCAGACGATGCGCAACTTCACCCAGAAATATCCGAACGATCCGATGATCGGGGACGCGCAATATTGGCTCGGCGAAAGCTTCTTCCAGCGCCAGCAGTATCGCGACGCCGCCGAGATCTTTCTTGCGGTCACGACGAAATATGAGAAGTCGTCGAAGGCGGCGGACGCGCTGCTGCGCCTCGGCCAGTCGCTGGCGGCGCTGAAGGAGAAGGAGGCCGCCTGTGCCGCGTTCGGTGAGGTGACGCGCAAATATCCGCGCGCTTCGGCAGGCGTGAAGTCCACGGTCGACCGCGAGCAGAAGCGGGTGAAGTGCTGACGGTGCCGCGTGCGATGCAGGGCCATCTCCAACACCGGGCGGTGTGAACTCCGACGTCGGAGTTTGTTGTTCCGGCGTCTCCGGCCTAGTCTGCGCGGCCATGGCAGCCAACGAGACCGCGCAGGACAGAGCTTCAGAGCACGGCGATCCGGTCTCCGTTGCCGAGGCCGAGCGCCTGTTCGCGCCGCTCGCCGGTGCGCCCGCGCTCGTGCTGGCGATCTCGGGCGGCCCCGATTCGATGGCCCTGATGTGGCTGGCGGCGCGCTGGCGCTCGACGCTCGAAAGCGGACCGCGCCTCGTCGCGGTCACCGTCGATCACGGATTGCGCCGGGAGTCCGCGCGGGAAGCGCGCATGGTGAAGGAGGTCGCGGGCCGGCTCGGCATTCCGCATCGGACCGTGCGCTGGCGCGACGCCAAGCCGGAGGCGGGCATTCCGGAAGCGGCGCGGCTGGCGAGATATCGTTTGCTGGCGCGCGCCGCGCGGCAGGCTGGCGCCAGCCACGTCGCGACGGCTCATACCCGCGACGACCAGGCCGAAACCGTGTTGATGCGGCTGTTGCGCGGCAGCGGCATCGTCGGGCTCGCGGCGATGGCGGCGATCAGCGAGCGGGAAGGGTTGCTGCTGGCCCGGCCGCTGCTGGAGCTTCCCAAGGCCCGCCTCGTGGCGACGCTTCGATCCGCCGATGTCCCCTTTGCCGACGATCCGACCAATCGCGATCCAGCCTTCACCCGGCCGCGGCTGCGCGCGCTGATGCCGGCTCTGGCCGCCGAGGGCGGCGATAGCAGAACGCTGGCGACGCTGGCCGGCCGGCTGGGCCGGGCCAATGCCGCGATCGAATTGATGGTCGATGGCGCCGAGCGATATCTCGCGCTGCTCGCAGCCGGCCATGCGCCGGCACAGCCGAATCACGGCCAGACGTTCGAACCGCGCGCCTTTGTCGCACTCCCCGCGGAAATCAGGCTGAGGCTCCTGATGCGCGTCATCAATCGCATTGGAACCGAAGGGCCCGTGGAACTCGGCAAGGCGGAAGCGCTGCTCGATCGCCTCGACCGGACCCTTGCTGGGATCGCAGATGGTGGTACGTCTGCGCCGGGCAGGCTAAAGCAAACTCTTGCTGGTGCGCTGGTAAGCATGACGCGGGAGGCGATCCGCATCACCCCCGCGCCGCCGCGGCGGCTGCGCGGGAAATGAGGCGGCGAAGCTTTCGCCGACCCTTAACCACCTGCGTCGGCGGCGCTTTCCCGCGCCATTTTTTGAGCGGGAATCGGGCTAGGATGCGCTAAATAGTCCTGTCTGGTTCCCTTGGCATCGGTGCGAGTGGTACCTAGATTACGTGACGGTCGACCGGGGGATTCCCTCGTGGCTACCCAGGGATGAGTCCGAGGACGAACGGCCGCGATCCGCGCGACCACGAAGGAAAATCGATGAACGCCAATCTGCGCAATTTCGCCCTTTGGGTCATTATTGTCTTATTGCTGTTGGCGCTGTTCACGCTCTTTCAGAACCCGGGGCAACGCGCGTCGTCGACCGACATCAACTTCTCGCAGCTGCTGACCGAGGTCGATCAGGGCAATGTGCGCGACGTCGTGATCCAGGGGCCGGAGATTCACGGCACCTTCAAGAACGGCTCCTCCTTCCAGACCTACGCGCCGAGCGATCCGAACCTCGTGAAGCGCCTGTACGACGCCAAGGTCAACATCCAGGCCAAGCCGCCGGGCGACAACGTGCCGTGGTTCGTGTCGCTGCTGGTGTCCTGGCTGCCCTTCATCGCGCTGATCGGCGTCTGGATCTTCCTCTCGCGCCAGATGCAGGGCGGCGCCGGCAAGGCGATGGGTTTTGGCAAGTCGCGCGCCAAGATGCTGACTGAGGCGCATGGCCGCGTGACCTTCGAGGACGTCGCCGGCGTCGACGAGGCCAAGCAGGACCTGCAGGAGATCGTCGAATTCCTGCGCGACCCCGGCAAATTCCAGCGGCTCGGCGGCCGCATTCCGCGCGGCGTGCTGCTGGTCGGCCCTCCCGGCACCGGCAAGACGCTGATCGCGCGTGCGGTGGCGGGCGAAGCCAACGTGCCGTTCTTCACCATCTCCGGTTCTGACTTCGTCGAGATGTTCGTCGGCGTCGGCGCGAGCCGCGTCCGCGACATGTTCGAACAGGCCAAGAAGAACGCGCCCTGCATCATCTTCATCGACGAAATCGACGCGGTCGGCCGTCATCGCGGCGCCGGTCTCGGCGGCGGCAATGACGAGCGCGAGCAGACCCTCAACCAGCTGCTGGTCGAGATGGACGGCTTCGAGGCCAATGAGGGCGTGATCCTGATCGCCGCCACCAACCGCCCCGACGTGCTCGATCCGGCCTTGATGCGTCCCGGCCGTTTCGATCGCCAGGTGGTGGTGTCGAATCCGGACATCATGGGCCGCGAGCAGATCCTCAAGGTGCACGTCCGCAAGGTGCCGCTCGCGCCGGACGTCAACCTCAAGACCATCGCGCGCGGCACGCCGGGCTTCTCCGGTGCCGACCTGATGAACCTCGTCAACGAAGCTGCGCTGACCGCCGCCCGCCGCAACAAGCGGATGGTGACGCAGTCCGAGTTCGAGGAAGCCAAGGACAAGGTCCTGATGGGCGCCGAGCGCCGCTCGATGGTCATGACCGAGGAAGAAAAGATGCTGACCGCCTATCACGAGGCGGGCCATGCGATCGTCGGCCTCAATGTCCCGAGCCACGACCCGATCCACAAGGCCACCATCATTCCGCGCGGACGCGCGCTCGGCATGGTGCAGTCGCTGCCCGAGGCCGACCGTCACTCGCATACCCGCGAGTGGTGCGTCTCCAAGCTGGCCATGATGTTCGGCGGCCGCGAGGCCGAGGTGCAGAAGTTCGGCGCGGAGAAGGTGACCAACGGTGCCACCGGCGACATCCAGCAGGCCACCAACCTCGCGCGTGCGATGGTGATGGAATGGGGCATGTCCGACAAGCTCGGCCGTGTGCGCTACCAGAGCAATGAGCAGGAGGTGTTCCTGGGTCATTCGGTGGCGCGCTCGACCAACATCTCGGACGATACCGCCCGCCTGATCGACTCCGAAATCCGCGGCCTGATCGAAGCCGGCGAGCTCGAGGCGCGTCGCATCATCACCGAGAAGCGCGAGGATTGGGAGGCGATCGCCCAGGGACTGCTCGAATACGAGACGCTGACCGGCGAGGAGATCCTCGATCTGATCAAGGGCAAGAAGCCGAACCGCGAGTCGGCGATCGAGCCGTCGACGCCACGCGCTTCGGCCGTGCCGCCCGCCGGCAAGCCGCGGCCGCGGCCCGATCCGGATCCAGGCCTGGAGCCGCAGCCGCAGGCGTAAGGCCGATCCGGCTGGTCGGATCAGCTCTTCCGATCTGGAAACTGATGAGATCGAGACGACAGGCCCGGCTTCGCAGCCGGGCTTTTCGTTGTCTGCCGACAACGGGGCCTTTAGTGCAGAAGGCGGGTGCCGGCTACGGCTTGTCGAACCAAGCCTTCCATTGCGGTACGGCGGTCGCGAAGGTGCCGCGATGCGACGTCGGTCCGGTCGACACCGCCTCGACCTTGCCATTGCCCGCGCCGATCGCCTGTTGGTAGGTCATCGCGAGCCGGCCGAGACCGGTCGAGATCGCCTCGTCGGTCTCGCCGTAATAGTTGCGCACCGGCGTCTTGATGATCCAGCGATAGGCCTGAGTCTGGGCGACGAGGCGGCCATAGGCCGACGCCGCGAAATATTGCGCGTCGAAATAGTCCGGCTTCAGCAGCTTGTGCAGGTCGGCCGGGACATCGGCGGCGTTGAAGGGCTGCCGCTCATAGGCCTTGCGGGCGACGTCGTAATAGCTGTCGCTGATCACCGAGCGCGCCAGTCCCGGCACGGCATAGTAGTTCTCGAACGCGAATGCCGACAGGATGAACAGCGAGTTGACCCAGGTTGCATCGTTGCTGCGCGGAAAGTTGAGGAAGCCGTTGAGCGCGACGAACACGTCGACAGGTGCGCTTGCGGTCGCCGCCGCTGCGACCGGCACGCCCGCGCTTTCGAGCTTCTCGAGAAACGCCATGGTGACGAAGCCGCCCTGCGACCAGCCGGCGATGGACAGCCGGGAGGTCGCGAGGTTCATGTGGTCGAGCACGGCCCGGCTTGCGATCAGCATGTCGTAGGTCGCCTGCTGGTGGCTGGCCTTGACCATGTAGCCTTCCGGCTCGGTCGAGAGGCCCATGCCGAAGTAGTCGGCACCGATCAGGACATGGCCCTGGCCGGCGAACTGCGCGATCATCAACTGCGTTTCGGGCGACTGCTCCGGAAACGACGGCACCTGCCGTTTTCCGTACACCGTGCCATGCTGATAGGACACCATCGGCGGCATCTTGTCGTGCTCCTCGGGCACCGCGAGCAGGCCGGTTGCGGTGATCGGCTTGTTGCCGCGCTCGGGGACGACGGAGGAATAGGTGACGCGATAGAGCAGGGCGGCCGTGCGCGCCGGCGTGTAGGTGACCGGGACACCGGAGAATTTCGGCGTGTCGACCGTCAGGATCGTGTTCAACCGCGCGACGTCCCAACGCGCGAGATACTCATAGCTGACGTCGGAGGAGACGCGAACCGGGCCCTTGCCCTGGGCGCTGCCGACTGCGGGCCAAATGGTGCAGACGAGGAGCGCGATGAGAATTCGGTGGCGAAACATGGGGACTCCCGCGGTTGCTGCTGCTGGTTGTATCGGCGCCAAGCGCTACAGGCTGCGCGTAAACAATCGGTGCGACCGCGGCCGGCTGGGCTCGAGCCGCTGCGCTTAAGCCTTCTTCAAGCCTCCCCGCTTATTGCTTGACCAGAAGTGCGCCCGTGCAGGCGCGGAGCGCGAGGTCGATATGGTCGACACATCTCCAGGCGCTGCGATCCCATCGCAGCAGCGTGCCGTCCCGGCCAGCCTGTTTGCCGTGTGCTTCGTGCTCGCCTGCGTCAATGCCGCGTTCTTCCCCGCGGGCCTGTTGTCCGGCATCTGGATCTGGCGTCCGGACGGCCTCGGTATTCCCACCGACTTCGTCAACGTCTGGGCTGCCGGCAAGCTCGCCTTGCAGGGCCATCCGGCCCTGGCCTGGGATTGGGACGTGCAGCGTCAGGTCGAGCTCGACCTGCTGCAGCAGGATTTCCCTGGTTACTTCGCTTGGCACTATCCGCCGCCGTTCCTGTTCGTCGCGGCCTTTCTTGCGCAGTTTCCCTACGCGCTCGCCTTCGCCGCCTGGGCGTATGCGAGCTTCATCCCGTATGCGCTGGTCATGCGCGCCATCGTCGGCCGCGGCTTCGGCCTGTTGCTCGCCGCCGGGTTTCCGGCGCTGTTCTCGAACGTGCTGGTCGGGCAGAACGGATGTCTGACCGCGGCGCTCGTCGGCGGCACGCTGTATCTGTTGCCGGTGCGTCCGGTATTGGCAGGGATCTGTCTCGGGCTGCTGACCTACAAGCCGCAATACGGCCTGCTGTTTCCGATCGTGCTGATCGCTTCCCCGCGCTGGACGGCGTTCGTATCTGCGAGCATCACCGCTCTCGTGCTGGTGCTGACGTCGTGGCTCGCCTTCGGCATCGAGAGCTGGCACGCCTTCTTTCACTGGCTGCCGACGTTCTCGCAGGCCTTCCTCACCGAAGGCAAGGCGACCTGGTGGAAGCTGCAGAGCCTGTTCGCGCTGGTGCGCTATTTCGGCGGCTCCGAAGCGCTCGGCTGGACCTTTCAGTGGGTGCTGACCGCGGCCGTCGCTGTGGTGCTGGTGACGCTGTGGCGCAGCCCGGTGCGCTACTCGCTCAAGGCTGCAGCGCTCGCCGTCGGGCTTCTGCTGACGACGCCCTATCTGTTCATGTACGACATGACGGTGCAGGCGATCGCCGTGGCGTGGCTGGTCAGGCTCGGCCTCAACGAGGGCTTCCGCCGCTACGAGTTGCCCGCGCTCGGCTGCATCGCGGCGCTGCAGATCACGTTCATGATGACCGGCATTCCGCTCGGCCTGGCGGCCAATCTGATGGTCGGCGGGCTCGTGCTCGCCCGGGCCGGATCATGGTGGCGGCGGCAACCATCGCCTTCGGAATCCGCGCTCGCAACGGCTTGAGGGGCAGGTCCTAACGACCAAGCCATGATTCCCCTTGTCTTCTTTCCTGAACAAGTGTTCAGTTCTTCCAAGCGATTTGCGAGGACAATCCTCCAAAAACACTGAACCAGCGTTCGCCGGGGCTGCCTGGACGGGCGCGTCCGGGACGAGAAACGCCATGGTTTATCGGCGAACCCATCAGGTGGTGAAGCGGCTGGCCGCCCGCCGGAGTGCGATTCTGGCCGCCGCCCGCGACACCGCCGCCGAGGGCGGCATGTCGGCCGTCCAGATCGCGCCGGTCGCGATCCGCGCCAATGTCGCCGCCGGAACGGTCTACCGCTATTTCCCATCGAAGGCCGATCTCATCTCCGAACTGATCGCCGAGGTGTCGCGCGATGAGCTGGCCGCCGTCCGGCGTGCCGCCGACGCAGCACCCGGCCCGTCCTCGGCCCTGGCCGCCGCCGTCTCCACCGTCGCCGTCCACGTCCTGTCGCAGCGCAAGCTCGCCTGGGGCATTCTGGCCGAGCCGGTCGACGTCGACGTGACGGCATCGCGCATCGCCAGCCGCCGCGACATCGTCGGCGAGATCGCCTCGCGGATCGATGCGGCGGTGCGCGCCGGCCATCTTCCGGCACAGGATACCCAGCTGGCGGCGACCGCGCTGCTCGGCGCGCTGCACGAAGCGCTGGTGGGCCCGCTCGCGACCGACACGCTCGACGATCCCGCGAGGCTGCGGGACACGGTCCAGGCCGTCACCTTGCTGGCGCTGCGCGCGGTTGGCGTGATGGATGCGCGCGCCCGCGGTCTGGTCGTGCAGGCCGTGCTGCCGGTCAAGAGCCTGGTCGGCGCTTAGCCGGACCACGGGCTGCGGCTTAAGCAAGCCTTCACGCCGCGCGGTGATCGTGGGAGCGGCGTGCCCCCGGGGCCGCCTTTGCCCCGGTGTCCAGGTATTCCCTCGATCTATGTCCTCCGCACGCAACCATCTGGCCGCGCTGCCCGTGATCGCCGGATCGGCGTTGGCCGGCGCCATCTATGCCTACTCCGCCGGTGAAGACATCAACTGGGACTGGCAGAACTATCACGACTACGCGGGCTTCGCCCTCGTGCACGGCCGCTTCGATGTCGACGTCGCGCCCGGCGGCTTCCAGAGCTTTCTCAACCCGCTCATCTACCTGCTGCCCTATGGGATGCGCCACGGGCTCGGCGCGCAGTGGTGGGGGATTGCGCTCGGTGCGCTGCACGGGCTCAATCTCGCGCTTGTGTGGTGGGTGAGCCGGGTGCTGCTCGGGCGAGCGGCCGGCGCCGTCACGCTCAGCGCAACTCTCATCATCGCGGCGCTGAGCCCGATGGCCTTGTCCGAGGTCGGCACCAGCTTTGCCGATATCCTGACCGCGATGCCGATCCTGGCGGGTGTCGCTCTGATGTTCAGTGATGACGACGATCGCGGCCGACGATTTGTGTTGGCCGGCCTCCTGGTCGGCGCCGCCACCGGGTTGAAGCTCACCAATGCCACCTTCCTGGTCGGTGCCGGCGTCTCGCTGCTGCTGGTCGCGCGGCCGCTGCGCGCAATCCTTGGCTTTGGCACGGGCAGCGCGCTGGCTTTGATCGTCACCGCAGGGCCGTGGGCGCTGAAGATGGCGCGCGACTACGGCAGTCCGCTCTATCCGTTCTACAATACGATCTTCCGTTCACCCGAGGCGCCGCTGGTCTCGATCGCCGATACGCGCTTCATGCCGTCGGGACTGATCGATGCGCTCGCTTTTCCGTTCTATTGGGTGATCGGCGAGCATCCCTCGTCGGAATGGCCGTTCCGCGATCCGCGTTTCGCCGTCGTCATCGTGCTGCTGATCGCGCTGGTCGTCTCCGGCCTGTGGCAGAGGCGCGAGGTGCTGCCGCTGCGCGACCGGCGTCTCATCCTCTTCTTCTCGACCAGCTACATCCTGTGGCTGCTGGCCTTCTCGATCCAGCGCTATCTGATTGCGCTCGAACTGTTGTCGGCGCCGCTGATCGTGTTGTTGCTGATCCGGCTGATGGACGCTTGGCGTGGACCCACCGTGCCGTTCGGTCCACCGACGCGACGCGTGCAGGCCGTGACCATTCTCGCTGCGCTCGCGGTCGCGCTTGGGTCGCAGCCGAGCGACTGGATGCGGCGGTCGTGGTCCGATCCCTATCGGCCGCAACTCGCGCAGGCCCTGCGCGAGCCGGCGACATTCCTGCTGCTGCAGAAGCCGCTCGGCTACGTCACATCGTTGCTGCCGGCGGGCTCGCGCGTCTATCAGTTGTCCGAGCTCGTCGTTCCGATCGTGCCCGCTGGTGTGCTAGACCGCCGCATCCGCAAAGGCCTCGCCGAGCCGCTGCCCGGCGGCGTCTGGGCGCTGTATTTTGCCGATAGCCCGGCCGACAATCCGCCGCGGCTCGAAATGCTTGCCGACTACGATCTCAGAATCGATGACTCCAGCGCTTGTGAGCGCATCCCAGGCGCAGACGGCACCGACATCATGGCCTGTCCGGTGATCTCTGCATCATCAGCTGCGGCCTCGACCGCAGGCCTGACGCCTGATCGGGGCGATAACTGATCCGCGTCAGAGATGTGCCTCGGCGGATGGTCCGACATAGGCGATGCGCACCATGTTGGTCGTGCCGGGCGTGCCGAGCGGAACGCCCGCGACGACGATGACGCGCTGGCCGGCGCGCACGAAGCCGTCGCGGAATGCGATCGAGCCGGCGCGCTCGACCATGTCGTCCTGGTCGCGGGCGTCGTCGGCGACCACGCAATGCACGCCCCACACGACCGACAAGCGGCGTCCCGTCGCCAGATTCGGGGTGATGGCGACCACGGGCGGCTTCGGCCGTTCACGCGCGACGCGGATCGCGGTCGAGCCGGATGAGGTCCAGCAGATGATCGTGGGCAGATCGAGATTTTCGGCGATGCGGCGCGCCGCTTCCGCGATGGCATCGCCTGCGGTCGATTCCGGCTCGGGGCGCTGGGCCGCGATCACCGAGCGGTAGACCACGTCGCGTTCGACCTCCTCGCCGATCCGGTTCATGGTCGAGACCGCCTCGACCGGATATTTGCCGGCCGCCGACTCCGCCGATAGCATGATGGCGTCGGCGCCCTCATAGACGGCGGTGGCGACGTCGGAGACCTCGGCACGCGTCGGCACCGGCGACTGGATCATCGATTCCAGCATCTGGGTCGCGACCACAACCGGCTTGCCAGCGCGGCGCGCCATCCGCGTCATCAGCTTCTGCAGGCCCGGCACGCGCTCCAGCGGCAGCTCGACGCCGAGATCGCCGCGCGCCACCATCAGGGCGTCGGAGACGTCGATGATGTCGTTCAGCCGGTCGATCGCCTGCGGCTTCTCGATCTTGGACATCACGGCCGCGCGGCCGCGGATGATCTTCTTGGCCTCCAGCACGTCGTCGGCGCGCTGAACGAAGGACAGCGCGATCCAATCGATGCCGATGGTCAAGGCCGCTTCGAGGTCGGCGCGGTCCTTCGGCGTCATCGCCGAGACCGGCAGATCCGTGTCGGGCAGGCTGACACCCTTGCGGTCGGACATCTTGCCGCCGATCACGACCCGCGTAACGGCGCGGGTCGGCGAGGTCTCCTCGGCGATCAGGCGGACCTTGCCGTCATCGAGCAGCAATGCGTGGCCGGGCTGCAGGGCGGCCAGGATCTCGGGATGCGGCAGGTACACCCGCGTCGCGTCGCCGGGCGTCTTGTCGGAATCCAGCACGAAGCTCTGGCCGTTGTTCAACTGGACCGGACCGTCCGCGAAGGTGCCGACCCGCAGCTTCGGGCCCTGCAGATCGACGAGAATGCCGATCGGCCGGCCATAGCTCGCTTCGACGCTGCGGATCGTGGCCACCAGCTCCCGCAGCTTGTCGTGCGGGGTGTGGCTCATGTTGATCCTGAAAATGTCGGCTCCGGCTTCGAACAGCTTGCGAATCATCGCGCTGTCCGAGGAAGCGGGACCGAGCGTGGCGAGGATCTTGATGCGGCGCAGACGCCTCATGGCTTGGGCGCTTGACCGGAGGGCAGGCTTGGCGCGCCCGCGGGCGGCGCCCCCTGCGGACCATTGGGCATGCCCGGCACATTGCCGCCGGGACCGAACGTCCCGGGAATGCCAGGCACACGTTGCTGCGCCGGCTGCTCATTGGCCTCTGTCAGCTGCACCGTCCAGGCGCGCTGGTCGCCGGTGTCGACCTCGAAGAAGCCGGTGCGATCAAAGCCGCGGGCCAGGCAATTGTCGGTGCCCTTGATGGTGAATTCCTTGTCGCGCGAGCACATGAAGGCCTGCCCGGACCATTCGCCGCCGCGGTCATAGTCGAGCGCGTAAATGTAATAATAGCGTGCGACCAGCGTGCCCTTGAGCAGGGTTTCGCAGCTGCGTGACGACACGTTCCACCAGCCCTCGGTGGTCCAGCCCTCGGCATCCTTGTAGCCAAGCGCGATCCCGACCCGGCTGGAGGTGTTGTTGCAGAGCCGGAAGTCGGCCGCCGCAGGGCTGGACGACAGGCACAGCGCGGCCAGTCCAAGCAGCGAAAGCAGTCCGAAACCTGGAGGATGAGGAATGCGATGCAGGACGGAGGAGGTTTTGGCGATCATTGCGGGACGCTATATCAAACGTTGAATGATGTCGCGTGACTTGGCCGCGGCCGTCGATGGCGAGGCGATGTCGTGGCGACGGCGGGTGCGGTCGATCTCCTCGCGCCGGTGACGGTGCTGCGATATGGCCAAACCTGCGACCAAGCCGCATTATATAGCAGACATCCGTCACGCCGCGGAACAGGGAACGAAAGAGATGACGATGGACAGCACCACCCGGACCGAACTCGAAGCTGCCGCCTTCCGCAGGCTGGTCGAGCATCTGCGGACGAGAACCGACGTTCAGAACATCGACCTGATGAATCTGGCCGGGTTCTGCCGCAACTGCCTGTCCAACTGGCTGAAGGACGCAGCCGAGGCCAAGGGCGCGCCGATGACCCGGGATGAGAGCCGCGAGGCGGTCTACGGCATGCCCTACGAGGAGTGGAAGACCAGGTATCAGCGCGAGGCCAGCGCCGAGCAGCTCGAAACCATGAAGAAGGTGCACCCCGGTCACTGAGTCCGGCTAAGACGTGGCGATCGGGATGTGAGCTTCCCGGCCGCTTCTGCCGAGGCCGCTGCGGCTCCGGGGGCCTGCGAATCGGGCGCTGCGCCGGATGACGACCGGAACGCAAGCCGCGCGGTTGGCCTGCGTGCGCTTCAGGTCACGCAGGCCAACAACATGTGGGCGCTCTGTGGATGAGGGGCGATGTTGCCTTGACGCAGAGCACGCCAGATTTGAGGGTCGCGGCCAACACGCGCGCCGCCTCGGCGCCGTCATTGGACACACCAGTTCCACTCAGGAGTATCAGATGGTCCCCCCCGCAGCCGCGAAGGACGACGACTCGCCCGCGACCCGCTTTGCCGTAGATCAGCTCAAGTCGATCATCGAGCGCATCGAGCGGCTGGAGGAGGAGAAGAAGGCCATCTCCGAAGACATCAAGGACGTCTATGCCGAGAGCAAGGGCAACGGCTTCGATGTCAAGGCGCTGCGCACCATCATCCGGCTGCGCAAGCAGGACCCGAACGAGCGCCAGGAAGAGGAAAGCATCCTCGAGACCTACATGCAGGCGCTCGGAATGCTCTGAGCCGACGGCGTCTGCTTCCGATTTCTTCGAAACGTCAGATGTCCCCGAATTCAATCGACGGGGACATCTGCGTTCTGGGAGCAGGACCGGAGGGGAGGACGCCGGCGCTGGTCAGCGCAAGGCTGCCGCGCGCATCGTGAAGGATTTGGTTTCGAGCTTGATGATCGCCGGGCCGGTGAACTGGTCGTAGCTCAATCCCGGCGACGGATCGGCGGCGAAGCTCATCGCCAGTGCGATCTGCGGCTTGACGAAATAGCTGCGCATCACGGTCAGATCCGGGTCGCCCATTTTCGTGACCGACATGGATGACGAAGCACTCGGCGTCAGCATGATGGCCCGCATCCAGGTCGAATCCGGGCCTTTGGCGGCCGAGAGCCGCGTTGCCATCGTGATCAGACCATCCTGGCTCTGTCCGCTCTTGGCGGCCGGCGAGGCCGTCTCCGGGGCCGGCGCCGCGCTGCGGGCCGCTGGACGGGAATTCCGCACCGGGATCGGGGCTGTGCTGTTGGCGCGATCGATCGGCGACGAGGCCGGCGGCGCGAAGGCCATCGCCTGCATCAGGCTTGCGGTCTGCGGTTGATCGATCGACGACAGCGCGCGGCGCGCCGTGATCGCGGCGACCTGCTCGGGCGTGGCTTGCTTGGGCGTGGCGGGGTTGTCGCCCCAGAAGCCGCGCGAATTGATGATGTCGGCGACGCTCTGCGGGCCGCCGTCGCGGGACGCGCCGGCGATGGCACTCGTGGTCTCGGACTTGGCAGCCACCGGCTGCGCAACCTGCGAATCGGCCGACGCCAGCTGCAAGGCGTTGGCGATCTTGCCACGGGCGGTCGGCGGCTTGTTGTCCGCCGAGCGGTCGGCGCTGCGGCTGTCCTTGTCCGACGGCTTGTCGGCGGTCTTGTTGTCTGGAGTCTTGGCGCTGAGCGCGGCGGTCTGGATCGGCTTGGTGTCGGCCTTGCTCTCGCTTTCGCCCGCCTCGTCGTCATCCTCGCTCGGACGTCCGCGGAACAGGCGTGCAAACAGGTTGGACTGGCCAGACGAGGCGTCATCACCGGTGCCGCGCTTCTCGACCTCGGCCTTGGCCAGCTCATAGCCCTTGAGCGGCACGCCGTTGCTCGGAACATGCACGGTCTTGCCGTCCGGGAACACCCGCGCGAGCTGGTCGGCCGTCATCCGCGGCCAGTGCCGGATGTTGCCGGTGTCGAGATGCACGAAGGGCGAGCCGGATGTCGGGTAGAAGCCGACGCCGCCGCGCTGCAGGCGCAGGCCGGCATAACGGATCTGCTCGAGCGGCACATTGGGGATGTAGAAGTCCATCGCATGGCCCAGCATGTGCTGGCTGTGGCGGGCCACCCCGGTATGCGCCGAACGCCGCCGCAGCATCGAATTGGTGGCGGGGGAGCGATACGACGAGATGATCTGGATCGGCTGCTTGCCGTCGACGTCGCGATAGACTTCCCAAAGGATGTCGAACAGGCGGCGGTCCATGACCGTCTCATCCTGAGTGCGCCAGTCGCGCAGGAAATGGTTGAGCTTCTTCAGCGCGTCTTCGTCGTAGCGGCCTTCGCGCTTGAAGGTGACCGTCAGGTCTTCGCCGGAATGGGTGTGGTGGAAGGAGAGTGTGCGGTTTTCGTTCAGGGCCTCGGCGTCGCGCACCGTACCCGCTCCCAGCAGCAGGAGCAGTGATGCCAGACCGTAGCGGCATACAGCATTCCATCCCGACCTGGGCAGAGAACGCGATTGGCGCGCGAAACCAGACAGCAAGATGCAGCCCACCCCGTCGACGAGCGTTTACTCGAATACCCTCTTGCGGCCCGTCCGGCGGAAGAGAGAGGAAACGCTTACCTAAGGCGGGATGGTTAAGGGATACTGACCGGCCCGCCCCCCAATTACCCTTAACATATACTCTTGAGTGTGGCGAAAAAGTGCCATCGAATCCTGGTTGATCATTGTGGTTAACCAAAACCAAAAAACCTCGCCGAAGGTGTCACCTTCGACGAGGTCTTTGATCTCAAATCAGAATTTTAGGGCCGGGGACCAGACCGATCAGCGGGTGAAGACCCGCCGCGACGGGCGGCCGACCGGCGCCGGCGGGGTCGGCTGACCACCGCCGCCGAACAGGCGTTCGAAGAAGTTCGGGCCGGAGTTCGACGAGAAGCTGTTGTCGCTGACGTTGACCGAGCTCGGCAGCGGGCCCTTCGGACGCGCGTAGCTGGGCTGGGCGTGGGCGACGACGTTTTCGAGATCCTTGCCGCGGCCGTTCTTCAGGATCGAGATCATGGTCGCGTCGCGGCCGTAGACGTCCTTGCGGAATTGCAGCTTGCCGGCGTCGTCGACGAAGGCGGTCTGGTAGGTGATGTTGACCGGGATCGGCGTCGCGAATTTCAGGTCGATCTCGCTCGAGCCGTACATGCTGCGGATGCGCTCGGGTGAGTAGCGCTCGCCCGGCATTGCGATGTTGAGCAGCACCGACGCGTACTGATCCGGATACTGCACGCGCATGCAGCCATGGCTGAAGGCGCGCTCGTCACGGGCGAACAGGTTCTTGTCCGGCGTGTCGTGCTGATAGACCAGGAACTTGTTCGGGAAGTTGAAGCGGATGCGGCCGAGCGCATTGGCCTCGCCCGGCGGCTGCGAGATGTGGATCGAGCCGTCACGCGCGCGCTCCAGCCGCAGTCCCATGCGGTCGAGCACGGTCGGATCCTGCTGCAGGGCGGGCAGGTATTCGTTGTAGATGATCGACGGCGGCACGTTCCAGGTCGGATTGACCGTGATGAACTTCATCGTCTCGCTGAGCAGCGGCGTGGCGTGCTGGCCGGGCTTGCCGGTGACGACGCGGGTGGTCCAGACCTGGGCGCCGTGCTGCATCACCTTCAGCGTGTAGTCGGGGATGTTGAGGATCACATAGGCGTCGCCGATCGACGGCGCGCCGAGGTCGCGCGGCAGCCAGCGCCAGCGCTCCATGTTGACCAGGATCGTGTCGATCTGCTTGTCGCGCTTGGGCGTATTGAGCGCCTTGACGGTGCGGTCGTCGAGCACGCCGGTCGGCTTGAGGTCGGCGTTTTCCTGGAATTTGCGGACCGCGGCCGCGACCTTGGCGTCATAGCGGATGTCGTCGGCGTTCTCGGTGATACCGAGCTTGGCGCGCAGCTTGGGCACACGCGGATCGGACATCTGCGCCTCGGCCTCCGGCGCGTTCTTGCCGCGGGCCGGGGTGTATTTCAGCGGTTCGCCGTCGTCGATGATAACGGGCGCGCCGTCATGGCCGCCGCGCAGCTCGGCGAGCTTGGCGCGCAGCAGCTTGTACAGCTTGTGCGGCGGGTTGTAGCCTTCCAGCGCCGCGGAGGCGTCCTTGGCGCCGGTGACGTTGGCCAGCACCTCGTTCGGATCGACCGGATGCTCGGGATACTGGATGTCGGCCGACACCTGCGACCAATGCATGCGACCGCTCTGCGCCTGGCGCGCATAGTCGAGCATGCTTTCGGTCAGCTTGAGGTCGGCTTCCGCCAGCGCGTCCGGCGTGGATGCAGCAGCGGCGAAGTCCGGAACCGGATAGTCGGCAGGATTGAGACCGTCGAAGGCCGCGTCCTTCAGGCGGGCGATCACACCGTTGGCGGCCGTCGTCAGGTTGCCGCCCTGCGTCCAGATCGGTGCGTAGTCGCGACCGGCGTAGAATTTCTCGACCGCCGCGCGCTCGGCCTTGCGGTCGAAATAACGCGGGCCCTTGGTGGCCATCAGATCACGGAGACGGTCGGCGACCGGCTGGTCGGCAGCAGGGACGTTGCTCGCAGCCTTGACCGGATCCTTCGCCGGTTCCGGTGCCGTAGCGGTGGCCGCCGGAGGCGGGCTGACCACGGACTTGGCAGGATCGGCGACGGGCGCCGCGACGGACTCGACCGGCTTGCTGGTCTCGGGCGCCTTGGCCTGGTTGGGCGAAACGGTCGCGGTCGTGTCGGGCTTGAAGTCGCTCGCGGTCGGCGGCGGCACATTGGCCGGCTCAGGGAGCGGGATCGCCGCGTCGATGGCCAGTTCGGCGGCGCTGTTGCGAGGCGTGTCCCCCTGGGCCAGGGCCGAGGTCGCGGACACCGCGAGGAAGGTTGCCGCGACAGCCATCAGCACGCGGTCATATCCGCCACGGGTGGTCACACAATCTCGCATCGTCAATCCCTCGGATGATCTGTCCCGTCGGCCGGAACAGGGTCGGTAACAAGGTCGATCTCTGCCCGCCAGCTTCGGCTCGAGCACCGCTCGTGAGAATGGGTCACGCCTGTACGCAATGATTCACGCCCAAACGATACTCAAGCCCCATTTCTGCGGCCAGCGCCACACGGGACAACTCACGACAAACTGACTCTTGGGAAACCCCGGCCACACCGATCGTGCGTTTGTGCCACGCGTTATTTCCTTTGTCTGTCACCGCAAGGCAACGGTTCAGATGTTCCCTTGTTGCGCGCCCTTGCGGCGATTTTCGGACGGGAGCAGAGCGCAGCGATGTTCCCACGCTTGGCTGCATTGCTCACAGCGGCGGCGACTCCGTCGACTGGGTCTCACCATTGGCTTCGTCGAGCTTGCGATAGAGCGTCGAGCGTCCGATTTTGAGACGGCGCGCCACCTCCGACATCTGGCCGCGGTAATGGGCGATGGCGAAGCGGATGATCTCATGCTCCATCTCCTCCAGCGGACGCACGTCCCCGCCCGCGGTCAGCATCGGCAGGCTGCCATGCGAGGTCAGGGGGGCGATGGGTACTTCGCTACCCGGCACCAGGGAGGGCAGCGCAAGGTCGATGGGGCGCTCCACCATCAGCGCAGGCGCGGGCTCGACCGGCGCCACGTGAGTCGGGATCAGCGGAAAGTCCGCGACGCCGAGCTGGTCGCTCTCGCTCATGACAACCGCGCGATAGACCGCATTTTCGAGCTGGCGGATGTTGCCGGGCCAGTCGAGCCTGGTCAGATAGGCGACGGCCTCGCCGGCGATGCCCGAAACAGTCCGGTTCTCCTCGGCTGCGAAGCGCGCGAGAAAATGGCGCAGCAGATGCGGGATATCCTCGCGGCGCGCCCGCAACGGCGGAATGGTCAGCGGCAGCACGTGCAGCCGGTAGAACAGGTCCTCGCGAAAGTGACCTTCCTTGACGCGATCGAGCAGGCGGCGATTGGTCGCCGAGATGATGCGAACGTCGACCTTCACCGGCTTGCGGCCTCCGACCGCCTCGACCGCACCTTCCTGCAGCGCACGCAACAGCTTGACCTGGGCCGTGAGCGGCAGCTCGGAGACCTCGTCGAGGAACAGCGTGCCGCCATGCGCTTCGACGAACTTGCCGGTGTGGCGCTCGGTCGCGCCAGTGAATGCGCCCTTCTCGTGACCGAACAGGATCGATTCCACCAGATTGTCCGGAATCGCGCCGCAATTGACCGCGACGAACGGCTTCATCTTGCGCTCGCTGGTGCCATGGATGGCGCGGGCGAACAGCTCCTTGCCGACGCCTGATTCGCCCTCGATCAGGACGGGGATCGACGAGGCCGCCGCCTTTTCCGCGATGCGCAGGATCGGTGCCATGGCCTCCGCGCGCGTGATGATGTCGGCGAAGGTCAGCCGCCCTTCGCGGCTGTGCCGGATGCGCTGCAATTCGCCCTTCAAGGCCGAGGTATTGAGCGCATTGCGCAAGGAGACCTGCAGCCGCTCGATGCCGACCGGCTTGACGACGAAATCCTGGGCGCCGGCGCGCATCGCCGAGACCACATTGTCGATGCCGCCATGCGCGGTCTGTACGATCACGGGGATCGAGATGCCCATCTCGCGCATCTTGGACAGGACGCCCATGCCGTCGAGGCCAGGCATCACGAGATCGAGCACGATGGCGTCGATGGGGCCGGCGTCGGGATGGGTCAGCTTTTCGATGACGGCATCGCCGGTCTCGACGACGACCGCCTCGTAGCCGCATTTCTGAACCATGTTCTCCACCAGCCGGCGCTGGACCGGATCATCATCGGCAATCAAAATGCTGGCAGCCATGGCTTTCCTTGCACGCTACGACTATCTGTCTCGAATCGGGGCACTCTCGCCGACGCCGATTAACGCAACCTTAAACCTCGCTGATCGGGATACACGTTCGAACAACAGGTTACCCATCCGATGACCTCGCGCGCCTCTTCTGCCCTTCGCAAGCCGACCCGATCCGCACTCCAGACCAAAGCCGCCAAGGCCAAGCCGGCGAAGAAGCCCACGGCCAAGCCCGCAGCCAAATCGACGTCCAAGCCGAAGCCGGCAGTGGTCAGGGCTGCGCGTGGTGCAACGGCCAAATCATCTGCCAAGCCGGCAAAGAAGGCGGCCGCAGCGAAGACCGGCATCGGTGCGCTGCCCGAATGGAATCTCGGCGACCTTTATATGGGCATCGAGGCGCCGGAGATTGCTCACGATCTCGCGAAGATGGATTCTGAATGCGTCGCGTTTGAGACCGACTACAAGGGCAAGCTCGCCGAGCACGTCGCGCGCGAGGACGGCGGCGAATGGCTCGCAGGCGCGGTGCGACGCTATGAGGCGATCGACGATCTCGCCGGGCGGCTCGGCTCGTTCGCCGGGCTCGCGCATGCCGGCGACAGCGTCGATCCCGCGATCTCGAAGTTCTACGGCGACATCTCGGAGCGGCTGACGGCCGCGTCGACGCATCTGCTGTTCTTCCCGCTCGAGCTCAACCGCATCGACGACGCCGTGATCGAGCGCGCGATGGAGACGCCCGCGCTCGGCCACTATCGGCCGTGGATCGAGGATCTGCGCAAAGACAAGCCCTATCAGCTCGAGGACCGGGTGGAGCAGCTGTTCCACGAGAAATCGCAGACCGGATACTCGGCCTGGAACCGGCTGTTCGACCAGACCATCGCCGGCCTCCGCTTCCAGGTCGGGGCCAAGGAACTCGCGATCGAGCCGACGCTGAACTTCCTGCAGGACCGTGACGGCGCCAAGCGCAAGGCGGCCGCCGAGGCGCTGGCCAAGACCTTCAAGGCCAATGAGCGCACCTTCGCGCTGATCACCAACACGCTCGCCAAGGACAAGGACATCTCCGACCGCTGGCGCGGCTTCCAGGACGTCGCCGACTCCCGCCACCTCAACAACCGCGTCGAGCGCGAGGTGGTCGATGCGCTGGTGGCGTCGGTGCGCGCGGCCTATCCGAAGCTGTCGCATCGCTACTATCAGCTCAAGGCGCGCTGGTTCAAAAAGAAGAAGCTCGCGCATTGGGACCGCAATGCGCCGCTGCCATTCGCCGCCAATGCCACCATCGCCTGGCCGGAAGCGAAGAACATGGTGCTGACGGCCTATCGCGGCTTCTCGCCGGAAATGGCCGACATCGCGCAGCGCTTCTTCGACGACAGCTGGATCGATGCGCCGGTGCGGCCGGGCAAGGCGCCCGGCGCATTCTCGCATCCGACCACGCCGTCGGCGCATCCCTATGTGCTGATGAACTACCAGGGCAAGCCGCGCGACGTGATGACGCTCGCGCATGAGCTCGGCCATGGCGTGCACCAGGTGCTCGCGGCCAAGAACGGCGCGCTGATGGCGCCGACGCCGCTGACCTTGGCGGAGACCGCAAGCGTGTTCGGCGAGATGCTGACCTTCAAGCGGCTGTTGTCGGAGACCAAGGATGCCAGGCAGCGCCAGGCGCTGCTTGCCGGCAAGGTCGAGGACATGATCAATACGGTGGTGCGGCAGATCGCGTTCTATTCGTTCGAGCGCGCCGTGCACACCGAGCGTAAGAACGGAGAGCTCACCGCGGAGCGGTTGGGGCAGATCTGGCTGTCGGTGCAGACCGAGAGCCTCGGCGAGGCGATCGAGATCAAGCCGGGCTACGAGAATTTCTGGATGTACATCCCGCACTTCATCCATTCGCCGTTCTACGTCTACGCCTACGCGTTCGGCGACTGTCTGGTGAACTCGCTCTACGCCGTCTACGAGCACGCCGCCGACGGCTTTGCCGAGCGCTATCTGGCGATGCTCGCGGCCGGCGGCACCAAGCACTATTCCGAGCTGCTCAAGCCGTTCGGCCTGGACGCCAAGGATCCCAAATTCTGGGATGGTGGCCTGTCGGTGATCGCCGGCATGATCGACGAGCTCGAGGCGATGGGGTAAGGGTGTAAAACATTTGTTGAACGCAACAACGGGCGTGTTATACATCTGTATAACGCGCCCGTTTTCGATGGATCGGCCCATGAAGATCGAGATCAAGAAGATCGGTAATTCCGACGGCCTGCTGCTGCCGCGCGAGCTGATGCAGCGGCTCGATCTCAAGCGCGGTCAGCAGTTGCATATCGTTGAGTTGCCCGGCGGCGGGTTCCAGGCGCTGCCCTACGATCCGGATTTCGAGCGGACGATGGAGATCGCTGACGAGATCATGGATGAGTATCGCGACACCCTTGCCGCGCTCGCCAAATGAGCGAGCCGCAAGAGCCGCTCGGGATCACCTACGAGCAGGCCATCGCGATCCACGCCCGGCAGCTGCGCAGGTTCGGCGGCGCGCCTGGACTGCGCGACGAGGGCATGCTGCGATCGGCCCTGGAGCGGCCGATCAACAAATGGAGCTATGAGCAGGCGACGCTGCCTGAGCTTGCTGCAGCCTACGCATTTGGCTTGGCCAAGAACCACGCCTTCGTCGATGGCAACAAGCGCATCGCCTTCATGGCGATGATGACGTTTCTGCGAAGAAACGAGATAGCGTTCGCGCCGGATCCGGCCCACGCCACGACCGTCATCCTCGCCCTCGCTGCCGGCGAGGTCAGCGAGGCCAGCCTGACCCGCTGGATTCGCGATAATTGGCCTCCCCAATAGAGCGATCGGAAAAACCGATAAAACCACCTTGCATGCCAGCCGTTGCCCTTGCATCGGCTTTGAGGTATGCGACCTTAACAAAGCAATTTCTTCTTTTGGGGGACCCCGATGGCAAACCATGGCGAGATCGCCTACTCGACGGCTGACGGCAACGACTATGCGGCGCATGAGGCGACCTATGAGGGCTTCATCAAGCTGGTGAAGTATGGCTCGATCAGCGTCGCTCTGATCGTCATCTTGATGGCTATTTTCCTCGTTTAATGTCGCCTCGGCCCGCCGGCGTCCCCGCCGACGGGCTTTCAGTTGACTGCCGAAGCCGATCGCTCACCAAGCGTCGTGCTGAAGCCAGTAGACGTCCCGCCCTTTAAAGCTCGCGCGCGCATTCGCGCCGGAGGCCTCATGAAGATTGCCGTCGCCAAGGAAATCGACCCGTTGGAGCCGCGGGTCGCCGCCTCTCCCGACACGGTGAAGAAGTTCAAGGCGTTGGGCGCCGAGATCGCCGTCGAACCCGGCGCCGGCATCAAGTCCGGCCTGCCGGATTCGGAGTTCACGGCGGCGGGCGCAACCGTGAGCGCGGATGCGCTCAAGGACGCCGACATCATCATCAAGGTGAAGCGGCCGGAAGCCTCCGAGCTCGCCAATTACCGACGCGGCACGCTGGTCTTCGCGATCATGGACCCTTACGGCAACGACGCCGCGCTCAAGGCGATGGCCGATGCCGGCATTGCCTCGTTTGCGATGGAGCTGATGCCGCGCATCACCCGCGCGCAGGTGATGGACGTGCTGTCGAGCCAGGCGAACCTCGCCGGCTACCGCGCCGTCATCGAGGGCGCCGAGGCGTTCGGCCGGGCCTTTCCGATGATGATGACCGCGGCCGGCACCGTGCCGGCGACGAAGGTCTTCGTGATGGGCGTCGGCGTCGCCGGCCTGCAGGCGATCGCGACCGCGCGCCGGCTCGGCGCCATGGTCTCGGCCACCGACGTGCGTCCGGCCACCAAGGAGCAGGTGGAAAGTCTCGGCGCCAAGTTCCTGGCGGTCGAGGACGAGGAGTTCAAGAACGCGCAGACCGCCGGCGGCTACGCCAAGGAAATGTCGAAAGAGTACCAGGCCAAGCAGGCTGCTCTGACGGCGGAACACATCAAGAAGCAGGACGTCATCATCACGACCGCGCTGATCCCCGGCCGTCCCGCTCCGCGCCTTGTCACCATGGAGATGGTGAAGTCGATGCGCCCGGGCTCCGTGCTGGTCGACCTCGCGGTCGAGCGCGGCGGCAACGTCGAGGGCGTCAAGCTCGGCGAGACCGTCGAGATCGACGGCGTCAAGATCATCGGCTACCCCAATCTCGCAGGCCGGGTCGCCGCCTCGGCCTCCAGCCTCTACGCGCGCAACCTGTTCTCCTTCATCGAGACGATGATCGACAAGAAGGACAAGGCGCTCGCCGTCAATTGGGACGATGAACTGGTCAAGGCCACGGCTTTGACAAAGGACGGCGCCATCGTCCACCCGAACTTCCAGCCGAAGGCCTAAGGAGCAAAGCCATGGAGCATGTCGTCCAAGCCGTCGATCCGTTCGTCTTCCGGCTGTCGATCTTCGTGCTGGCGGTTTTCGTCGGCTATTTCGTCGTGTGGTCGGTGACGCCGGCGCTGCACACGCCGCTGATGTCGGTCACCAACGCGATCTCCTCGGTGATCGTGGTCGGCGCGCTGCTCGCGGTCGGCGTTCCCATGGTGTCGAGCGGCAGCGGTCTGGCGCGGGCCTTCGGCTTCATCGCGCTGATCTTCGCCTGCGTGAACATCTTCGGAGGCTTCCTGGTCACCCAGCGCATGCTGGCGATGTACAAGAAGAAGTCCAAGTAACAACGCCGCACGACGCGGGATGACAGGCACAACGGGGCATCTGCAATGAACGCCAATCTGTCGGCACTCCTTTATCTCGTGGCAGGTGTGCTGTTCATCCTGTCTCTCCGCGGGCTGTCGAGCCCGGCCTCCAGCCGCCAGGGCAATTTCTTCGGCATGGCCGGCATGGCGATCGCGGTCGCCACCACCCTGGCCGGGCATCCGCCGGCGGATGCGATCGCCTGGATCCTCGTGATCCTCGGCGTTGCGATCGGCGGCGGCATCGGTGCGGTGATTGCGCGCCGGGTGCCGATGACGTCGATGCCCGAGCTCGTCGCCGCCTTCCACTCGCTGGTCGGCATGGCCGCGGTGCTGGTCGCCGCCGGTGCGTTCTTCGCGCCGGAAGCCTTCGACATCGGCACGCCCGGCAACATCCATCCGCAGAGCCTGGTCGAGATGTCGCTCGGCGTCGCCATCGGCGCGCTGACCTTCACCGGCTCGGTCATCGCCTTCCTCAAGCTGTCCGCGCGGATGAGCGGCGCGCCGATCATCCTGCCGGCCCGTCACATCATCAACATCGCACTCGCCGTGGCGCTCGTCTTCTTCGTGGTCCGCCTGGTGATGACGGGCGGCGGCTTCGACTTCCTGATGGTGACGCTGCTGGCGCTGGCGCTCGGCGTGCTGATGATCATCCCGATCGGCGGCGCCGACATGCCGGTCGTGATCTCGATGCTGAACTCCTATTCGGGCTGGGCCGCGGCGGGCATCGGCTTCACGCTCGGCAATTCGGCGCTGATCATCACCGGCGCGCTGGTCGGCTCGTCCGGCGCGATCCTGTCCTACATCATGTGCCATGCGATGAACCGGTCCTTCATCTCGGTCATCCTCGGCGGCTTCGGCGGCGAGACGGCTGCGGCCGGTGGCGGCACGGGTGAGCAGAAGCCGGCCAAGCTGGGCTCGGCCGACGATGCGGCCTTCATCATGAAGAATGCCTCGAAGGTCATCATCGTGCCCGGCTACGGCATGGCCGTCGCTCAGGCGCAGCACGCGCTGCGCGAATTGGCGGATACGCTGAAGAAGGAAGGCGTCGAGGTGAAGTACGCCATTCACCCGGTTGCAGGCCGCATGCCGGGCCACATGAACGTGCTGCTCGCCGAAGCCAACGTGCCCTATGACGAGGTGTTCGAGCTCGAGGACATCAACTCGGAATTCGCCCAGGCCGACGTGGCGTTCGTCATCGGCGCCAACGACGTCACCAACCCCGCGGCGGAGGAGGACAAGACCTCGCCGATCTACGGCATGCCCGTGCTGCAGGTCTGGAAGGCCGGCACCGTGATGTTCATCAAGCGCTCGCTCGCCTCCGGTTATGCCGGCATCGATAATCCGCTGTTCTACCGCGACAACACGATGATGCTGCTCGGCGACGCCAAGAAGATGACCGAGAACATCGTCAAGGGCATGTAGCCGACGACGTCGGGAGCCGTGGCCTTTCTCAAATGGCTCCTGATCGTCGTCGTCGCGATCTACGCAAGCGTGCTTGCGTTTCTGTTCGTCCGCCAGCGCGCGATGCTGTTTCCAATCCCGCCGGTCGGCCGCATTGCGCCGGCCGCTGCGGGATTTGCGCAGGCCGAAGAGCATGTGCTGACGTCGGCCGACGGTGAGAGGGTCATCGTCTGGCACGTGCCGGCGAAGCCCGGCCGCAAGGTCGTTCTGTATTTCCCGGGCAATGGCGATTTCCTCGCCGGGGTAGTGTCACGTTTCAAGGCGCTGACGGCCGACGGGACAGGCCTCGTGGCGCTGTCGTATCGAGGCTATGCGGGCTCCAGCGGCAGCCCGAGCGAGCATGGGCTGCTTCAGGACGCCGCGGCCGCCTATGCGTTCACGACCGAGCGCTACGAGCCGGCACGGATCGTGGCCTGGGGCTTCTCCCTCGGCAGCGGCGTTGCCACGGCGATCGCGGCGGAGCATCCGATCGCCAGGTTGATCCTCGAGGCGCCGTATACGTCCACCGTGGACGTCGCTTCCGAGATGCTCAAGGTCGTTCCGGTCAGCCTGCTGATGCTCGACCGCTTCCATTCCGATCAGCGTATCGCCAACATCCGTGTCCCGCTTCTGATCATGCATGGCGAGAAGGATCCGGCGATTTCGATCCGGTTCGGGGAACGATTGTTCGCGCTTGCGCATGACCCCAAGCGCTTCGTACGGTTTCCCGACGGCGGACATAATGACCTGGATCTTTTTGGTGCGACCGCGACCGCAAAGAGTTTCATCGACGGCCCGTAGCGCCCGTGAGGCGCGGTGGCCGGCTCTGCTCGCGGCTGTCGCCGTCCTTGCATGTCTGCCGCTTCGAGCGCACGCCGCCACCGGGCTCGACGGTGCTGCGATGACCTGGCCGTTCGCGCTGCCGTTTGCGGGATTGCTGCTGTCGATCGCGCTCGGCCCGCTGCTGTTTGCCGGCTTCTGGCACCATCATTACGGGAAGATCGCCGCGGCATGGGCCCTGGTGACCCTGGCGGCGCTGACCTGGCGGGCTGGGCTCGGAGCTGCGCTCGCGTCTTTCATTCATGCGCTGCTCGCCGAATATCTCAGCTTCATCGTGCTGCTGTTCGCGCTCTATACCGTCGCCGGCGGGATCCTGGTGACCGGCGACATCAGGGGCACGCCTGTGACCAACACCGCCATCCTGGCGCTCGGCACGATCATCGCGAGCGTCGTCGGCACCACGGGCGCCGCGATGATCCTGGTGCGTCCGCTGATCCGCGCCAATCTGGCGCGGCCGCACAATGTGCATGTGCTGATCTTCTTCATCATCCTCGTCGCCAATGTCGGCGGCGCGCTGAGTCCGCTGGGTGATCCGCCGCTGTTCGTCGGCTTCCTGCGCGGGGTCGACTTTTTCTGGACGATGCGGAACATCTGGTTGCAGACCATGATCGTGGCCGGGCTGCTGCTCGTCGTCTTTGCCGCAATCGACGCGTGGCGCTTTCGCACGGAGCCGGCTTCAAAGGCTCCCGAGAAGAAGGAGCCGGTTCGTGTCCGCGGGCTGGTCAACGTCGTCCTCATCGCGGCCATCGTCGCCGACATCATGGTCTCGGCTGTCTGGAAGCCGGGCATCTCCTTCGAGGTCGTCGGGACGCATGTCGAGCTGCAGAACCTCGTCCGTGATGGCATCCTCGTCGTGATTGCCGGCCTGTCGCTCTGGCTCACGCCCGACGAACACCGCGAGGCCAATGGCTTCAATTGGGAGCCGATCCGCGAGGTCGCGAAGCTGTTCGCCGCGATCTTCACCGCGATCGTGCCGGTCATCGCCATGCTGAATGCGGGCCACAGCGGCTCGTTCGGCTGGCTGCTGAATGCCGTGACGACGCCGACCGGTGCGCCGCGCGAAGTCGCCTATTTCTGGTCCACGGGATTGATGTCGGCATTTCTCGACAACGCCCCGACCTACCTGCTGTTCTTCGAGCTCGCCGGCGGGGATCCCAAAGTGCTGATGGGCGAATTGTCGGGCACGCTGGCGGCGATCTCGATGGGCGCAGTCTACATGGGCGCGCTGACCTACATCGGAAACGCGCCGAACTTCATGGTCGCAGCAATCGCCAATGAGCGCGGCATCAAGATGCCGAGCTTCTTCGGCTACATGCTGCGGGCCGCTGCCGTCCTGATCCCGCTGTTCGTGCTGTTGACCGTGCTGCCGATCCATCCACTGTTCAGCTCCAGTTGAAGCCCGCCAGAATCGGATCTGGAGACCGGCGGGTCCGAGCTGCTATGAACGTGTCGGGGTGACGATCGGCTCGTCGTCGCGCATAGTCGGCCAGAACAGAAGGGGCGACGGACCATGAGCGTGAAGGGCGCGACGCCGGCATCATCGGTGATCTTCCCGGGCCTGGCGGTCGCGCTGGTCGCGATCGTGACGGCGACGCATTATGACTTCACGCCTTCCGCCTCCGGCCTGGTCTTCGCCGCGGTGCTGCTGGTGATCCTGTTCGGCACGGTGTTTGCGGCCGTTCATCACGCCGAGGTCATCGCGCACGAGATCGGCGAGCCGTTCGGCACGCTGCTCCTCACCTTGGCCGTGACGGTCATCGAGGTGGCGCTGATCGCCACCATCATGCTCGGCGACAAGGCGGCTCCGGCGCTGGCACGCGACACGGTGTTCGCGGTCGTGATGATCGTCTGCAACGGCCTGGTCGGTATCTGTATCTTCATCGGCGGCCTGCGCTACCGCGAGCAGGATGTCCTGGTCTCCGGGGCCAATTTGTATCTGAGCGTGCTGTTCACGATGGCGACCATCACGCTGGTGTTGCCGAATTATACGCTGACTTCGCCCGGTCCGGTCTATTCGGCCGTGCAACTCGGCTTCGTCAGCGTCGTCACGATCCTGCTCTACGCCGTGTTCCTGTACACCCAGACCACCCGCCATCGCGATTATTTCGTCGGCGCCGCTGCCGGGTTCAGCGATGACGATGTCCGGCTTCCGCCCGCCAAGATGGCGCTCAGTGTCGGGCTCCTGCTGCTCGCGCTGCTGGCGGTGGTGCTGCTCGCCAAGAAGTTCTCGCTGGTGGTCGATGCCGGCGTTGCGGCAACAGGCGCGCCGCCGGCGGTCGCAGGCGTGCTCGTGGCGCTGCTGATCCTGCTGCCGGAGAGTGTCGCCGCCCTCTCGGCAGCCCGCGCCAACGACCTGCAGAAGAGCATCAATCTCGCGCTGGGCTCCTCGCTCGCGACCATCGGGATGACCATCCCGGCAGTGGCGGTCGCCGCCTATGTGCTCGACAAGCAGCTCGTCCTTGGGCTGGACGCGCAGGGGACGGTGCTGCTGGTCCTGACCTTCGTCCTGAGCATGCTGACCTTCGGCACCGGACGGACGAACATCCTGTTCGGGCTGGTACACATGGTCGTATTCGCGATATTCCTGTTCCTGCTCTTCGTGCCCTGATTCCAAGAGATCCCCATGCTCAGCGCCCAATCCGATGTCCAGGTCGATACGCCCGAGGTCCGCGTCACGGAGTGGCGGCTGGCGCCCGGCAGTGCCACGGGTCGCCACATTCATGAGATGGATTACGTGATCGTGCCAGTCACCGCGGGCGAGATGACGATCGTGGCGCCCTCAGGCGAGCGCTCGAAGGCGCAGCTCGCGGTAGGGAAATCCTACTTCCGCAAGGCGGGGGTGGAGCACGACGTGCTTAACGAAACCGGATCTGAGATCGTCTTCCTGGAAGTTGAACTGAAGCCGTAACCAATTCTTTACCGGGATGCCGCTGATTGTGGTATCTCGAGCCGGCGATCCGAAAGCTGTGGCAGTGCCCGCGTGGTCTCGGACTGCGGCACGGCTTCGGTCTCAAAGGGTTTCAGGAAAACGACTTTCCGGCGTTCGCTCCCCGTGTCGCTGCTGGGCTGCGCGCTTCGGAAGGTGGGGAATGGTCCCTTAATTGTGCCTCAAAGTTCCCGCAAATACCGCGCGGGAGTGGTCAGCATGCTGAAATATCTCACCAAGTTCGCCATGGAGATCGTCCCCTCGGTGGTCGCCACCATCATCGGGGCGTACATCGTCAATCACTACATCAATACCAAGCCCGACGCGCCGCCATCGACCGTGGCCTCGATCGCGTCGGCTGCCTATGCCAAGCTGACCGGCTCCAAGTCCGATACCAAGGCCGACACTCCCAAATCCCTCGACAAGGGGGCCGACGGCGCCAAGCTGGAGGCCAAGGCCGACGCGAAGCCGGCTGAAACCTCTGCCGAGGTTTCGAATGTTCCCGCCCCGGGAATCAAGGCAAAGGGCATGTCGGAGAAGTCGCTGGCGGACAAGGCGGCCGAAAAGGCGGTCGAGGTGAAGCCGACGGAGACCGCGAGCCTGCCGGCCGAAACGGCGCGGCATCCGGTCTCGCCGCGCGAGAAGCTGATTGCGCGCGGTGCGCCGGCCGACGCGCCGGCAGCCCAGCAGGAAGACCGCCGCGACGCCGCCGATCTGGCGCGAGCTGCGATCGAAAGGTTGCGCGCCAGCGAGGGCAGGGGCGAGAAGCCAGCTGCCGAGAAGCCGTCTGGCGATGCCGGTCGTGACACGCCGCGTATCGTAACGGTGGCCCCGCAGGTCACTCCCGTGCGTCCGCTGCCGCCGCCGATCACCGTGTCCACGCCTCAAGCCGATCAGAGCGTCGCCGCTTCGACTGCGCCTGGTTCGATTGCGCCTGGTTCGTCCGGTGCGAACCCGTCCTACACGGGATCACTGCAGCCTGATGGCCGTCCCACGCCGCCAGCCGAGATTCCTGCGCGCCAGTTGCGTCCGCTCGACCTGCGCGCCGAGAGGGATCCGTCGATCAAGGACCAGATGTCCAGCGTGGCACAGGACATGATGTCCGCGGCCAAGTCGGTGTTCCACTCGGTGCTGCCGAAGTAACGCCGGTCCGACCAGATCAGGTGCTACGATCTATCGAAGCGGCGGACCGGTTGGTCCGCCGCTTTTCGTTTGATCGCCTGAAATTGGCTGATCGCCCGGGATCGGCAGCCGGCTGATCAAAGCAGCGCCAAAAAAAAGCACCAAAACAAAAACGCGAGCCCCAAGGGGCCCGCGCTTTCAGAAATCGTCGGATTGATCTGTGCCGATCAGCGCGGCGCGCCCGGACGGGGACCTGCGCCCGGACCACGACCGGCGCCACGATCACCACCTGCGCCGGCGCCGAACACCGGCTTCGGCTTCATCGGCAGCAGGCCTTCACGCTGCAGCTTCTTGCGGGCCAGCTTGCGCGCACGGCGCACGGCTTCGGCCTTCTCGCGGGCTTTCTTCTCGGAGGGCTTCTCGTAATGGCCGCGGAGCTTCATCTCGCGGAAAATGCCCTCGCGCTGCATCTTCTTCTTGAGCGCCTTGAGGGCTTGATCGACATTGTTATCGCGAACGAGAACCTGCACGCGGCATCCTCTTTCTCAGTCTATCGGTTTGAATTCGGCTGAAGCAAAGGGCCGGCAAATGGCCTCGCCCTTAACCTTGAGGGCGCCCGTGTATCAGACAAGCCCGCCCCTGTCCACCCGCTGACGGGCTCTTAACGGCAAGTTTCACGAGGTGGAAGCGGTTTATTTCAGCCCTGCTTGGGAGGGAGTGGCGAGACCTGGGTGACGTGCCCCATTTTGCGGCCCGGGCGAGCAGCGCCCTTGCCATAAAGGTGCACGGTTGCGCCGGGAACCGTGAGCCATTGCTCATAGCTGTCGATCTCGTCGCCAATCAGATTGGTCATCGTGACATGCCCGTGGCGTAGCGGCTTGCCCAGCGGCCAGCCGGCGATCGCCCGGATGTGTTGCTCGAACTGCGAGATCGAGGCGCCATCGAGGGTCCAGTGACCGGAATTGTGCACCCGGGGTGCGATCTCGTTGACCAGCACGCCGGGCGCGCGCCCGTTTGATACGACGAACATTTCCACGGCCAGCACGCCGACATAATCGAGCGCGGTCGCGATCCGGCTCGCGATGTCCCTGGCTTCTTCGGCGAGCGCATCCGGAATGGCCGCCGGCGCGCGCGACACCTTCAGAATGTGATCGCGATGCTCGTTCTCGGTGACGTCGAAGCACTCGACCTGTCCATCGGCGGCCCGTGCCGCAACCACCGAAATCTCGCGCTCGAACGGAACGAAGGCCTCGAGAATTGCCGATTTGGTGCCGAGCTCGGCCCAGACCCGCTCGAGGTCGTCGCCCTGGTGGATCTTGACCTGGCCCTTGCCGTCATAGCCGAACCGCCGCGTCTTCAGCACGGCCGGCTGGCCGATCAGAAAGGCCGCTTCGCGCAAAGCGGCCAGCGAGGACACGTCGGCATAGTCAGCGGTCCGGATGCCGAGAGAGGTGACGAAATCCTTCTCGGTCAGCCGATCCTGCGTCGTCTCCAGCGCAGAGCGGCTCGGCAGCACCGGGCGCCGTGCCGCCAGCACCATGGCGGCGGCCGAGGGCACGTTCTCGAACTCATAGGTGACGACGTCGACGTCGTTTGCGAACAGCTCCAGTGCTTCGACGTCGGCATATTCAGCGCAGGTGGCGTTGAGGACCACGTCGAAGGCGGGGGAGTCCGGGTCTGGTGAGAACACCTGGCAGCGCAGTCCGAGCCGCGCCGCGGCAAGGGCCAGCATGCGGCCGAGCTGGCCGCCGCCCAGGATGCCGATGGTGTCGCCGGGCTTCAGCTTCACCCGATTGGACCCGGTCACGCCGCGCCCTCCGGACGTTCGGCGATCGCATTGGTCTGCGCCTGGCGCCAGGCCGAAAGGCGGTCAGCCAGCGCGGGATCCGACAGCGCCAGTACGCTTGCCGCCAGCAGCGCCGCATTGATCGCGCCCGACTTGCCGATGGCGAGTGTTCCGACCGGAATTCCGGCCGGCATCTGGACGATGGAATAGAGGGAGTCGACCCCGGACAGCGCCTTGGATTCAACGGGAACGCCGAACACGGGCAGCTCCGTCAGCGACGCCGTCATGCCCGGCAGGTGCGCTGCGCCGCCCGCGCCGGCGATCACGACCTTGAAGCCGGCCGCCTTGGCGCCCTTCGCAAATGCAAACAGCCGATCAGGGGTGCGGTGTGCCGACACGATCCGGGCGTCGTAGCTCACGCCAAGTGCACCGAGTGTATCGGCGGCATGGCGCATGGTATCCCAGTCCGACTGGCTTCCCATGATGATGGCGATCGGGGCGGTCATGAACTCAATTCTTCTCGGGAATCCATCAGCATGGGCCGGAGTATAGGATCGGTCCCGACAGCGGCAAGCCATGGCATGGAGGTCTGAATGGACTATCCTGTCTTGGTTAAACCCGGCAAGTCCAAACCTCGGTGCGGCAAGGGATCCGATGAAAAAGAAGCGGATGAAGAAGCTGGGACCAGCCGGCAGGCGCGGAACCCGCTACCGCCGAAAGGCCTTGCCGGGGGTACGATCGCCGGGTCCCGGCTCCGGACCGGCAGGCGCCCGGCAGACCATCCGACGGCTCAGGACTGAGCTCGTCGTGGCGCGGGCTCGCATCGAGGAGCTGACGGCCTCCGCCGAGCGCGATTTCCTGCTCGACATCTTCAATCGCCGCGGCTTCGCTCGCGAGCTCCACCGCTCGATCGCTTTCATCAAGCGCTATGACGCCACCGGTGCCCTGGTCGTGCTCGATGTCGATCGTCTGAAGCCGATCAACGATACGTTCGGCCATGCAGCGGGTGACGAGGTCCTGAAGGCCGTCGCACGCATCCTCAGTGAGCAGGTCCGTTCCTCCGACGTGATCGGCCGGCTTGGTGGCGATGAGTTCGGCGTGCTGCTGTGGCACCTCAGCGAGTCCGATGCGCGCGCCAAGGCGGCCGAGCTGGAGGAAGCGATCGACAGGCTGAGCTTCACCTTCGGTGATCAGACCGTCCGTGCAGGCGCATCAGCCGGAGTGGCCCTGCTGGACAAGCGCGTCAATCCGGTGCGCGCGCTGGAGGAGGCCGACCGTGCGATGTACATCCGCAAGGCGCAGCGTCGGCACGAGGTCCGTGCCTGACCGGCAGGGGGCTCTCGAAGTCTCCGCCAGCTACATGCCGTTCGCCGGCAGGGCGTGTCACAGCTCGCCGAGATCGTCGGGCAACTCGCCGAATGTGTGCAGCAGCCGCGCGTCGTTGAATTCCCCCATCAACGGATCGCCGCTGCGGCTGAAGGCGACGGCCCCGATGTTGTCCGGCAGGCGCGACATTGCCTCCGCCCGACGGAGCGCCGCCGACGAGCTCTGGCATTCCTCGGCCGCTCCTGCAACCAACATGCCTGCATCGTCTCGCCTGAACGGCATTGCGACGTAGTAGGTGATATCAGGCATTGCACGCTCCTCCTCGTCCTTGTCGAGACTCCGGGCAAGTGCAGTCGTGATCGTCTGGAGGGCCTCAGAGGGCGGCGTGCTCAAGCCGCATTGCTCTGCGCGTCGTCCGAGGCAGTGTTCGGCATGCAGCCGCAGGAGATCGCGACGCGCAGCTCCAGCAGCTCGAGTTCGAGATATTCATTCGCCATGATCAGCGCCTTGATGGTCGAGCGCAGATTGCCGTCGCACATTGCGATGGCCTGATCGCAGGCCTGTTCGTAGAGTCGGTCTTGTGGGGAGAAGGAGGCGGGCATGAGATCCATCCTTGTTGCCGTCGGAGGGCGCGCGAATGGTTTAATTGTTCCTGTTTTGTTCCAGATTGTCAATACGCCTCGTACGCCAAGCGTTCACGGGGCGATCCGCACCGAAAAGGCCAAGAGCGCTCAAGGGTCAAAAGTGCTGACGCTTCGTCAGGCGATGATGTCGGGAGTAATCTGATCTTCGATGAACGCGATCCGATCGCGGAGCAGGAGCTTTCGCTTCTTCAGCCGTTGCAGCCGCAACAAATCGGGCGCGGGCGATTGATGCAAAGCGTCAATCGCCGCGTCGAGGTCGCGGTGCTCCTGCTGCAGGCGCGCGAGTTCGGCCTGCAGTTCGCGCTCGTCTTGTTCAGCCATGATCTATGATAGCAAAAAAGCGGAAGGAAGTGGAAAGCCTTGCAAAGGCGGGCGCAAATATTGCGCTTGCGAAGCTGATGCGCAAGTCGTGAACAACATGATCTCTGCAGCTGTCCCGTGAATTTCGGGTTGGCGTCAGCTTTAGATTCGTCCGCATCTGCTCACGCTTCGTTACACACGGCGCTCAAATTTGTATGTGCGGTCTTTTGGCCCCATCGACAGGTCAAGCGACTTGTGTACACTCGTTGGTCCTGGTCGAATCTCAGGTTCACCTACCGAGGAGGTTTCGAATGGCCATTCAGGCGCATCTCGTTGAACTGGAGCGTAAGCACAAAGTTCTTGAAAACGAATTGCACCAAGCGCTCCTGCATCCATCGACGGACGATCTGAGAATTGCTGAGCTGAAGCGACGTAAATTGATGGTGAAGGATGAGATCGAGCGCCTGAGACAGGTCACCACCGAAACAATTCACTGATCTGTGACTGACAACAATCCACGCAACATCTGACCGCAAGTTCGCGCGCGCTGGGATGGTGATCGCTCCATCCCAGGCGCAATTTGATGCAAATCGTGATCGAGCTTACGCGCCAGTCCGCCGCGCTATCTGATTTCGATTGTCGTTATTCGTCAGCTCTCGGTGAGTTCGCCGACATGAGCCGCGATCGCCAGCGATGACGTCAATCCCGGCGATTCGATTCCAAACAGGTTGATCAGCCCGTCCACGCCGTGATCGCGCGGGCCCTGGACGACGAAGTCCTGCGACGCCACGGCAGGCGGTACGATCTTCGGCCGGATGCCGGAATAGCTCGGCATCAGCGCGCCGTCCGGCAGCGCCGGCCAGTATTTGCGGATCGCCGGATAGAAGCGCTCGGCGCGCGCGGGATCGACGGCGTAGTCGATCGTATCGATCCATTCGACATCGGGACCGAACCGTGCCTGGCCCGCCATGTCGAGCGTCAGATGGACGCCGAGACCGCCGGGCTCCGGTACCGGGTAGATCAGGCGCGTGAACGGCGCCCTGGCGTTGCAGCTGAAGTAGTTACCCTTGGCGAGATAAGGGGTGGGCGCCAACGACGGCGGCATGCCGTCGATCAGCCGGGCCACGTCGGGCGCGTTCAGGCCGGCTGCGTTGACCAGCAGACGGCAGGCCAGGGTCATCGGCTGTTCGCCGCCGGTCTCGACCTCGATCACGCCACCTGCGACCTTGGCGCGCAACAGCGGCGTGTGGAAGGCGAGGGCGCCGCCGGCGTCCTCGATCTCGCCGCGCAGCGACAGCATGTAGGCATGGCTGTCGAGGATGCCGGTGGAGGGCGACAGCAGGGCCGCCTCGCAGGCGAGCGCCGGCTCCATGGTCCGGGCTTCGGAACCCGACAACAGTCGCATGCCTTCGACGCCGTTGGCCTCGGCATGGGCGCGGATGCCCTGCAGCTTCTCTGTCTCGGCCGGATTGGTGGCGACGATCAGCTTGCCGCAGTTGCGGTAGGGCACGCCATGCTCGTCGCAATAGCGGTATAATAGACGTTTGCCGGCCACGCAGAACCGGGCCATCAGGCTGCCGGCCTTATAGTAGATGCCGGCATGGATCACCTCGCTGTTGCGAGACGATGTCACCGTGCCGATGCCCTCGGCCGCCTCGAGGACGATGACTTCCCGGCCTGCCTTGGCCAATTGGCGGGCTACGGCAAGTCCGACGACGCCGGCTCCGACGACGACGCAATCGACGCTATCCATGGGTAGTCCCGAGACGATCCGGAGAAGTCATTGCTTGTTGCAATCCCTGGTGGGTGGAACCTTGGCCCCGCACGCCGCGGCTTAGCAATCCGTTCATCATAGGAGGTCATTGACCGAATTTGCTTCGTCTTTTTCGAAGTTTCTGCAAGCCGTTTACCCGATCCCAACAGGTGAAGCCAGACAATGCCATCCGAATACCGCGGGTGATTGATGGCTGGCAAGAATTGGCAGGCGAGCGGCAGAAACGCGTTTCCTGCGCGTGTCGTTGCGGCCTCGATGGCCGCCATGGCCGTGGGAGCGGCTGCGTCGACGCGCGTCTGGGCCGCCTCTGTCGATGTCTCGCCCTTCAGCTATGTGGGCGCCGTCGAACCCGAGGTGCTCTGGAAGGTGCTGATCGGGGGCATCGTCGTCTGTGCCTTCCTGGCTTCGGTCCTGATCTGGATCCATTCCGCATTGCGGCGCACCAAGCGGGCGCAGCTGCGGCGGAACGCCTTCATCAGCTCGGCCCTCAACAATCTCAGCCAGGGGCTGATGCTGACTGACGCCGCCAACCGCGTCGTCTTCTACAACCATCGCTTCCTCGAAATCTACGGCATGAGCCGGGCAGATATTCCGCCCGGCTGCACCGGCCGGGATCTCGTCGAGTTGCGCCGGCAGCGCGGCCTGCTCCATCTGACGGTCGAAGACTATGCGCGCCAGGCGCGGCAGCCAGACGGCTGCCTGACCGAGTTGCCCGGCGGACGCGTGGTCCGCGCCCAGATGTTCCGTCTTCCAACCGGTGGATCGATCGGCATCCACGAAGACTGTACGGCGCAGCACCGGCTGGAGCGCGAGCTCGCCTCGACCAAGCAGTTCCTGGAATCAGTGGTCGACCAGGTTCCGGTCTGCGTCGCCGCCAAGAACATCGACGATGGCCGCTACATCTTCGCCAACCGGGCGTTCGAGCAGTTCTCGCGGGTGCCGCGGGACCAGATCATCGGAAAGCGTCCGAGCGACCTGTTCGGCGACGAGACGGCGGCCGATATCGCGGCTGCCGACCGCGCAGCGATGCTGGCGCCCGGCACCACCTATTGCAGCGAACTCGTGGTTCAACGCGGCGACGAGAAGCGCATCCTCGACGCCCACCGGGTCGTCGCACGCAACGACAAGAACGAACCGCAATTCCTCATCGCCCTGTTCGACGACGCCACGGAGCGGCGGTCGCTGAGCCGTGAGCTGGAGAACACCAAGAAATTCCTCGAGCTCGTCGTCGACAACATCCCGGTCTCGCTGATCGTCGAGAGCGTCGATAACGGCCGCTATCTGCTCGCCAATCGCAGCGCCGAGATCATCCTCAACCGCAAGCGCGAGGACGCGATGGGCCTGACCGCCGCCGATGTCTTCAATCCGCGCGAGGCCAGGCTGATCATCGCCCGCGACGAAGCCGCCATCAAGAAGCGCAGCCTCCTGACCGAAGAGCACCCGATCTCGACCAAGGACGGCCTGCGGCTGTTCCTGACCCGGCGGGCGACGGTGCTGGGCGAGACCGGCGAGCCGCAATATCTGATCAAGACCTATGAGGACGTGACCGACCGGCGCCAGACCGAATCGCGGATGGCGCACATGGCCTATCATGACGGCCTGACCGATCTGCCGAACCGCGCCGCATTCCTGCAGGCCCTGAGCCAGATGATCGAGGCCTGCGCGGATACCGACGAGGAGTTCGCGGTCCTGAACGTCGACCTCAAGGGCCTGAAGGACGTCAACGACGTCTTCGGCCACGCCATCGGCGACAAGCTGTTGATCGAGGTTGCCCGCCGCGTTCAGACCGTCGCCCGGGGCGGGGTGGTCGCGCGTCTCTCGGGCGATGAGTTCGGGCTGATCATCGACGGCAAGCAACCGGAAGTGGGCAGGGCGCTGGCCGAACAGCTGGCGGCGGCGATCGCGGTGGACTTCCAGATCGACGGCAAGTCGATCCGCACCGCGCTGACGACGGGCATCTCGGTCTTCCCGCACAATGGCTCGGACCCCGCTTCGCTGCTCGCCAATGCCGGCGCCGCCCTGTTCCGCGCCAAGGCCAAGTCACGCGGCAGCATCACCTTCTACGAACCCGAGATGGACCAGCAGATCCGCGACCGCCGCGTGCTGCACCAGGAGCTCTCGGTCGCGATCAAGCATGGCGAGCTGTCGCTGTATTTCCAGCCGCAGGCGAGCTCGGGCCACACCGTCGACTCCAGCGAGATCATCGGCTTCGAGGCGCTGGCGCGCTGGCACAATCCGGTTCGCGGCTTCGTGCCGCCGAGCGACTTCATTCCGCTCGCCGAAGAGAGCGGGATGATCGTCGAGATGGGCGAGTGGATCCTGCGCGAGGCCTGCCGTGAGGCCGCGTCCTGGCCGAAGCCGCTGCAGGTTGCGGTCAACCTGTCTCCGGCCCAGTTCGTCCATGGCGACCTCGTCGCGCTGGTCCATTCGATCCTGCTCGAGACCGGGCTTGCGCCTGGCCGGCTCGAGCTCGAGATCACCGAGGGCGTGCTGATCGAAGACTTCGATCGCGGTGTCGCGCTGCTCCGCCGGCTGAAGGCGCTCGGCGTTCGCGTCTCGATGGACGATTTCGGCAGCGGCTACTCGTCACTGAGCTATCTGCAGGCGTTTCCGTTCGACAAGATCAAGATCGACCGCGCCTTCGTCATGAATCTCGGCCGCAACCCGCAATCGGCGGCGATCATCCGTGCGGTCATCGGTCTCGGCCATGGCATGAACATGTCGATCGTGGCGGAAGGTGTGGAGACGCAGGAGCAGCTCGGATTCCTCGCCGAACAAGGCTGCGACTCGGTTCAGGGCTACCTGCTCGGCAAGCCGCTGCCGATCGACAAATATGACGGCGTGGTCGGCCGTGCTCACGACGACGTCGTGGAGACGGTGCGCAAGACGGGTTGACCGTCCAATTGCGGCGAGAGGCTATCGCGCAACAGCGCGAATTTATCCGCTTCCCTGCAGGCTGAGCCGCTACGAGAATCATCGACGCGAGTCTACGATCGCACGTCCTGACACGCTCGAAGACGTTGCGTATGGCGGACTACGATCTTGCAATCATCGGCGGTGGTCTGAACGGCGTCAGCCTGGCGCGTGACGCGGCCGGCCGCGGCCTGCGCGTCATCCTGATCGAGCAGGGCGATCTCGGCGGTGCCGCTTCGTCGGCGACGTCCCGGCTGGTGCATGGTGATCTTGCCGCGTTGGAGCGCCGGAGCTTCTTGCGCGTGCGCAATGCGCTGGCCGAGCGTGACGTGTGGCTCAGCATCGCTCCGCATGTGGTGCGGCCGACCCGCTTTGCGGTTCCCGCTCACGCCAATGAGCGTCCGCAATGGCAGCTGCGCGCCGGGCTATGGCTCTATGACCGTCTTGCGAGCCACAACCGTCTGCCTGCCGCGACGACGCTCGACGTCACGCATCATCCAGTCGGCGACGCCTTGAAACGTCCGATCGGAACGGCGTTCGAATATTCGGACTGCGTCGTCGATGATTCCCGCCTGGTCGTGCTGACGGCGCTCGATGCGGCCGAACGGGGGGCTGCGATCCGTACCGGCGCCCGGTGCGTGCGCGCCGATCGCGATCGCATCTGGCGGCTCGCGATCATCGACCGCGGCCATCGCCGCATCGTCACCTCACGCGCACTCGCCAATGCCACGGGAGCCTGGAGCGTCTCGACCGCGGAGACCGTGTTGCGTCAGCCGGCGCCGCGCGTGACCGCCCGGCAGGTCAGCCAGATCGTGGTGCCGCGCCTGTTCGATGCCGACGCCGTCTACGTGTTCCAGAATTCGGACGGACGGTTGATCTTCGCGCAGCCTTACGAGCGTGACTTCACGCTGATCGGCACCGTCGCCCATGGCTTCAAGGGCGATCCGGCGGTTGTCGCGATGCCGGCGGCCGACGTGGCCTATCTCTGCAAGGCTGCGACCCGCTACTTCCGGTCGGACATCCAGCCTGCCGACGTGGTCCGCACCGTCTCCGGCGCCAACATGATGCTGCTGCGCGGCACCGATGGCGAGCGGCTGGAAACGGTCATGAGCCTCGATGCCGGGCGCGCCAAGGCACCGCTCTTGACCATGTGCGGCGGTGACGTCACGACGGCCCGCCGCCGGGCGGAGCAGGCGGTTTCCGGACTCGCAAAATTCTATCCGATGTCGCCGCGCTGGACGGCGAAAGCGCCGCTTCCGGGGGGCGACTTCGCATGGGAGCGGTTCGAGGATCTGATCGATGACGCAAGGGAGCGCTGGCGCTTCCTGAGCGAAGCCGAGGCACGGCGTCTGACCGGCGCCTACGGCACCCGGCTGGCGGAGATTCTCGGTGATGCCAACAGCCGGGCCGACCTCGGCGCGGCATTCGGGCCGCAGCTGACGGAGGCGGAAGTCCGCTATCTCATGACCAGGGAATGGGCACGGTTTCCTGAGGACGTGCTGTGGCGGCGGACCAAGCTTGGCCTGACCCTCCCTGCTGCCGAGCGCGATGCCCTGGCCGCCTTCATGGCGACGGCAACCGGCGATCGGGGCATCTTGCTCGCGCGCGAAGGGGACGGGGATAGTCCGGCTCGTGCGGTTGAGCTGCAGTCGATCGGCGGCTAGCTTGCCCACCGGCCGGGCCGTTTTGGTCAGGCAGGGTGATTTGATCGGGACATGGCTGACGACATCGCGACCCCAGAGCCTGCCGCCGAGCCGGCGCCATCGCCGCCGCCAGAGCCGCGTCCCGATGCGCAACCGCCGCTCCTGCGAATCGAGAACGTCGTCAAGAGCTTCGGCAGTTTCCGCGCCGTCGATGGCGTCTCGCTCGACATTCGCGCGGGCGAGTTCTTCGCGCTGCTCGGGCCCAGCGGCTGCGGCAAGACCACCTTGCTGCGCATGCTGGCCGGCTTCGAGACGCCGGATGACGGCCGCATCCTGCTGTCGGGAGAAGACATCGCGCAGGTGCTGCCGCATGAGCGGCCCGTCAACATGATGTTCCAGAACTACGCGCTGTTCCCGCATCTGAACGTGCGCGACAACATCGCCTTCGGCCTGAGGCGCGCTGGCATGCCGCGCGCCGAGATCGCCACGCGCGTCGCGGAGATGGTCGCTCTGGTGCGGCTCGAAGGCCTCGAGAAGCGCAAGCCCGATCAGCTGTCAGGCGGTCAGAAGCAGCGCGTGGCGCTGGCGCGCTCGCTGGCGCGCCGGCCGCAGGTGCTGCTGCTCGACGAACCGATGGCCGCGCTCGACAAGAAGCTGCGCGAGAGCACGCAGCTTGAGCTGATGCAGCTGCAGCGCAAGCTCGGCATGACCTTCATCATCGTGACCCACGACCAGGACGAGGCCATGACGGTGGCGAGCCGGATCGGCGTGATGAATGCCGGACGGCTCGAGCAGGTCGCGGCGCCGCGCCGACTGTATGAAGAGCCGGCGTCGCGCTGGGTGGCGGAGTTCGTCGGCGACATCAATCTGTTCGAGGGCGAGGTGACTGCGCGGGAGCCGTACCGGCTTCGGGTCACGACCGCCAACGTTGGCGAGCTCGTCGCGGCCCAGCCCGTTGCTCCGACCAGCGAGAGCAAGGTCGCGGTCGCGATCCGTCCCGAGAAGATCCGCCTCGCGCTCCGCCGGCCGGCGGCCGATGCTGCGATCAATTGCGTCGCAGGCGCCATCACCGACGCGAGCTATCTCGGCGGCAAGACCGTATACAAGATCAAGCTCGATGGCGGGGCCGTCATTCACGCGGCGCAGGCCAACACCGCGCGGCTCGACGCCGACGGCTATGGGCTCAACCAGCGCGTGGTGGCCTGGTTCACGCCCGATGATTGCGTGGTGCTGGAGCGATGAGCGCGCGCCGCATCTTCTCGCGACCGGCCCGCTTCGCGGCGATCGCGCCGTATGTCTGGATGGTGCTGTTCTTCCTGGTGCCGTTCGCCTTCGTCGTGAAGATCAGCCTGTCGCAGACCGCGATCGCACAGCCGCCCTATACGCCGGTGTTCTCGCTATCAGATGGCTTTGCGGCGCTTTGGGATGCGTTCGGCGCGTTGTCGCTGGATAATTTCCGCCTGCTGCTGTCGGACGATCTGTATCTCGCATCCTATCTGCGCAGCGTCATCGTTGCTGCGACGTCGACGGCGATCCTGCTCCTGATCGGCTATCCCATTGCCTACGGCATGGCGCGGCTGCCGAGGGGATGGCAGGGCATCGCGATGATGCTGGTCATCGTGCCGTTCTGGACCTCGTTCCTGATCCGCATCTATGCCTGGGTCAATATCCTGCAGCATGACGGGCTCCTGAACCAGATCCTGCTCGCGCTGCATCTGGTGTCCACGCCGGTGGTATGGCTGTCGACCGACAGCGCGATGTATGTCGGCATCGTCTATTCCTATCTGCCGTTCATGATCCTGCCGCTGTTTGCGACGCTGACGAAGCTGGAGCCCGCGCTCGAAGAGGCCGCCGCCGATCTCGGCGCCTCGCCGCGCGAGACCTTCTGGCTGGTGACGTTTCCGCTCTCGCTGCCCGGTGTCGGCGCTGGCTGCCTGCTGTGTTTCATCCCGATCGTTGGCGAGTTCGTCATTCCCGATCTCCTCGCCGGCTCCAAATCGCTGATGATCGGCCAGACCCTGTGGCTGGAGTTCTTCACCAACAAGGACTGGCCGGTGGCCTCGAGCCTCGCCGTGGTGCTGCTGGTCGTGCTGCTGCTGCCGCTGCTGCTCTATGACCGCCTGCAGCGCCGGCAGCTGGAGGAGGGCAGGTAATGGCTGCGAAAGCGTCTCGCCTGTCCCGGTTCAACGTCGCCTCGCTGACGCTAGGGCTCGCGTTCCTGTATCTGCCGATCCTGATCCTGGTGATCTACTCGTTCAACGCCTCACGGCTGGTGACGGTGTGGGGCGGCTGGTCGTTGCGCTGGTATCAGGAGTTCTTCAACGACCGTGCGATGATCGATGCAGCGTGGATGAGCCTGCGCGTCGGCGCGACCTCGGCGACGGTCGCGACGGTGCTGGGGACGCTCGCTGCCGTGGCGCTGTCGCGCGGGCACGGCTTTCGCGGCCGCATGCTGTTCTCCGGCATGCTGTATGCGCCGCTGGTGATGCCCGAGGTGATCACGGGCCTGTCGCTGCTGTTGCTGTTTGTGGCGTTCGATGCCGAGCGCGGCTTCTGGACGGTGACGATTGCGCACACCACCCTGACGATGTGCTTCGTCGCCGTGGTCGTGCAGTCGCGCCTGGTTTCGCTGGACCGAAGCCTGGAGGAAGCCGCGATGGATCTCGGCTGCGATCCGTTGCGCGCCTTCGTGATGGTGACCCTGCCGCTGATCGCGCCCGCAGTCGTCGCAGGCTGGATGCTGGCCTTCACCCTGTCGCTCGACGATCTCGTCATCGCGAGCTTCACCACGGGGCCCGGCTCGGCGACCCTGCCGATCCGGATCTATTCCGAGGTCCGGCTCGGGGTCAAGCCGGAGATCAACGCGATCTGCACGCTGGTGATTGGGCTGATCGCGGTGGTGATCGTTGTCGCATCGCTGGCGTCGAAGCTGTCGAGCGACCGCGGCGAAAGCGCTGCCCCGCTGTAAGAGCCGTCATTGCAAGCGCAGCAATCCAAAGTCGTCGCGGGACTCTGGATTGCTTCCGCCTTCGCTCTTGGAGCTACGGCGGACACGTCGCTTCGCTCGCAATGACGATGGTGGTTCGTCTGGTCGCCCATCACAGCTGTCATCGCCCGGCTTGACCGGGCGAACCAGTACGCCGAGACGCCCGTGAGTCTGCCGAGAGGCCGCGGCGTACTGGATGCCCGCCTGCGCGGGCATGACAGCCGGGGTTGTGGCGCCTTGCGTGGTCATCGCGAACGCGGCTCGCGATGACCACGCATGCTGTGGCAGCGTCATTCATACCGCGAACAGCTTCAAGGCGGCGGCGATCACCGTGCGATGAATTGCGCCGCGATCGACTGATGGCGGATCGACGCAGGACGCCGGATCGCTCTGCCGGCCGAGTTCGGTGCTCTCAGGCAGGAACACGTAGTGGCCGGCATCGTCAGCGACGACATCGAGTGCGCTGTGCGGCAAGCGTTGCTGCAGCCAGCGCGCGGACGGCAGCAGCGCGTCGCCACCGCCGACCATGACGTGCGTCGGCACGCCGATCGCGGCGACGCTGTCGTCGGAAAAGCCCTGCACTGAGCGTCCCGGCGCGAGCAGCAGCGCCGCCTTGATGCGGCGATCGTGATAGGAGGCCGACATCCGCGCCCAAGAGTTGCGGAAGATCTCGCTCTCCTCCATCAGGCGTGGAAGGTGATCGACGAGATCGGGAAACTCGCGCGGTCCGCGGCCGAGATTGGCGCCTGGCTCGAATGGCGATCGGATCATGATGGCGCCGAGCAGGGCGGTAGCCGTGACGCCGCCGAGCGAATAGCCGACGGTGAAGATGCGGTTGAGGCCGATGCGGCCTTCGAAGGCGCGATGAGCCAGGATGTGGTCGATCAGCAATGACAGGTCGCGCGGACGTTCCCATGAGCAAAGGAATCCCTCGGCTCGGTACGGCTCGGCATTGCTGTTGCCGTGATGATTGACGGCGACCGCGATGAAGCCGCGACTGGCCAGCTCACGCGCCAGCCATTCGAACTGCAGGCCGTTGCAGCCGGTGCCGTGCGAGTAGACCACGAGCGGAGAAGACCTTTTGGCGGCCAGCGGCGCATCCAGCGCCGCTTGTCCTGCCTTGAACCAGCCTGGCGGCCACGGCGCGACCGGAAGCGCCGTTTCGTCTGCTCCGTCGGCGGCGGGATACCAGGCGAACCAGTCGACGGGACGGGGCCCGTCGCCATCCCAGTTCGGCCGCGAGGCGTCCTCGAACCGCCCCTGACGAAACCCGACCTTCATTGCTCCGTCACGACTTCACGGCGCCGGCAGTGAGGCCGCCCACCATGTAGCGTTTGAAGGCGTAGTAGACCGCGGCCGGCGGCAGCGCGTAGATGAAGCCCGTGGTCATCAGAAGCTCCCAGGGCGAATCGTCGGCAGCCAGGAAGTTGCCGAGCGCCACCGGCAGCGTAATGGCTTTGTCGTTCGACAGCAGCAGGAAGGCGTAGAGATACTCGTTCCAGGCCAGCAGAACCGCGTAGGTGCCGATCGCGACCAGCGACGGCATCATCAGCGGCACGTAGACGAGGCGGAAGATCTGCAGCGGGCTGGCGCCATCCATGACGGCGGCTTCGTCCAGCTCGACCGGCAGCTTGTCGGAGGCCTGCTTCAGCACCCAGATCGCGTAAGGCGAGGCGATCGTGACCATCGCCAAGATCAGCGACCAGTCGTTGTTCAACAGGCCGTATTTGCCCATGGTGCGATACATCGGCACGGCGAGGAACGCGGCCGGGATGAAATAGGTGAACAGCGCGAGGTTCATCACCACGCGGCTGCCCGGCACGCGCAGGCGCGAGATCGCGTAAGCCGCGCACGTCGCGATCACCAGCGTCAACGCGCCGACGGCGACCGCAATGACGACGGAATTGCCGAACTGGATCCAGAAGTCGCGCAGGAAGTAGTGCTGCTGGTGAAACACGATCGAGAAATTGTGCAAGGTCGGATGGTCCGGCCACAGCTTGCCCGAGAACGCGTCCTCCTTCGGCGAGATCGCAAACAGGAACATGTGATAGATCGGGATCATCGTCCAGATGAAGACGGGGATGCCGATCAGGAGCAGCCGGGCCTCGGTGCCGACTTCGCGCAGAGTAGGGAGCTTCATCGCGACAACCGCTTCATCATGAAATAGACCAGGGGGAGCACCAGCGGCATTGCGCAGACGATCGACGCCATCGCGAGACTGAGCTGATCGAGCCGGAGATAGCGGATGCCGAGCGTCGACAGCACATGGGTGAGATCGGCCGGCCCGCCGCCGGTCAAGAGATAGACGCTGTTGAAGTCGCCGAGCGTCCAGATCATCGAGAGCAGCGTGCAGGTGATGTAGAGTGTCTGCATCGACGGCCAGGTGATGAAGCGGAACTTCTGCCACCAGGTGGCCCCGTCGACCTCGGCGGCCTCGAACAGGTCATGCGAAATCGCGAGTCGGCCGGTCATCAGGATCAGGGTCCAGAACGGCAGCGACTTCCAGATGTGCATGCCGATGGCCATCGACAGTGCGACCGTCGGGTTGTTCAGCCAGTTCGGGCCGTCTTCGCCGGTGAACTTGAAAATGAGCTGGTTGATCACGCCCCATTCGGGATTGAGCATGAAGCGCACCGACAGGATGGTCGGGATCGACGGCACGGCCCAGGGCAGGATGAAGATGACGGACAGCCATTTGATCCAGCCGCGCTGCTGAATGAAGAAGCCGGACAGGAACAGCGCGATCAGCATCTTCAGATTGATGCCGACGAGAAGGAAGATCAGCGTGTTGACGGCGGCGCGCGCGAAGATCGGGTCGTTGTACAGCGCGACATAGCTGGCCGGATCTCGCGCCAGCCACAGGCCGTAGCCGACGGGGTAGACGACGAAGGCGAGGAAGACGAGCAGGTAGGGCGCGAGCATGACGATGCCCCACACCTGTGACGGTGTCAGCAGCACCGGGCGCGGCGCCTCCGCGAGCGCGGAATCGGAAGCTGAGAGCGTGATCGCCATGGTGGTTTCTTCCCGGGTCGTCTCTTCCCGCCGATAGCCAAACCGGCCGCATACGTTGCGGCCGGCACGTGTTGTCGTTGTCAGGAGCTCAGGCTAGTGCATCGCGATGCCAGTGACTAGCCGGCAACCTCCTTCAGCCGCGCGATCAACTCGTCGACGGCCTTCTCGACCGGCACCTTCTCGCTGACCACGCGGTTCATGGCCTTCGCCCAGACGTTCTCATTGTTGAGGATCGTGAACTTGTAGTTCTTGGTGAAGTCGAACGGCGTGGTGCCGCCCGTGAACTGGGTGTAGACGGCCTTGCGATGGCGGTCGGCCTGCCAGAACGGGCTCTTCTGGCCGGCGGTGGTCACCGGGAACCAGCGGCCCAGCGCGCCCTCGACGTAGGGACCGAGGTTCTCTTCCTGCATCAGGAACTTGATGAACTCCTTGGCCTGCGCCTTGTGCGGCGCATTGGCAAAGATCAGGCCGGTCTTGACGTCGGAGCGATACTTGATCGGCGTGCCGTCCGGCTTGTTGGGGAAGGACGCGGTGATGATGTCCTCCTCATAGGCCTTCTTGCCGGCCGCGCGCTGTTCGGGGGTCAGCGCGGGGTTGGTGGAATCCTCGAACCACTTCGCCGCGATCGAGATCGTGAAGTTGTGCGTCATCACGATCGTCTTGTTGTGGAAGGCAACGTTGTTGTCCGGATCCTTCCAGGTCGTGGACGACGGCGGCGTGCAGCCCTTGATGTAGGTGTCGGTGTAGTCCTTCATCGCCTTGACGAGGCCGTCGCGCACCTTGGGATCGTCGACCAGCAGCTTGCCGTCGTCATCGACCAGCTTGACGTTGTAGGCGTCCATGAAGGTGTAGAACGACTGGAACGAATCGGTCGATTCCACGCCCATCGGCTGACCGACGCCATACATGCGCTGCCCGGTCGCCTTGCGGACCGCCGGCTGCACCTTGTCGCACCAGAACGTCCAGTAGTCCTCCCACTTGGTGGGGATGTCGCTCTGCTTGAAGCCGGCCTTGTCCAGCAGGTCGCCCCAGATCTGGACGTGCATGCTCTGCTGCTTCAGCGGGAAACCGTAATAGGCCTTCTTCTTGGTGACGTTGTTATAGAGATAGGCGGTCTCGACCGTGTTCGGAGCGAACGCCGATTTCATCGGCTCGAGAATGTCGGTCAGATCCTCCAGCTTGCCTTCGAACGCCCACTTGCCCTGGGCCTGGACGTCGTAGGTGTCGGCATAGGCGACATCAGGCACGGTGCCGGAATCGAGCGCGGCGACCGTCTTCGGGATCATGTCCTGGATCGCGTATTGCGACAGCTCGACCTTGATGCCGGTCTTGGCCTCGAATTTCTTGACGACGTTGAGCAGCGCATCGTCTTCGGACTTGTAGAAGCCCTTGCTCCACCAGATCGTGATGGTGTCCTGAGCGATGGCTGGTGCTGCAGCGCAAAAAAGCCCGGCGGCTGCGACTGCGATTGAAAGCGCACCCATTCCCCTGGATTTCACGTGTCTCTCCCTGATCCGCCGATCTTGTTTGATCGGTTGACGGGACACTAGCCCACGGGATCGATGCGATCCAGAAGTAATATATCAGCCATAGGTCGTGACACCGGAGGCCAATGGACGCGACCGTCGCATCAGTTCTGTTTTGTGGGACTGCCTGCCGGAGCATCGGCCTGCGGCGGAGTGCTGTCCTGCTCGGCAGGGCGCAGCCCGCCGCCGGTGAAGCGTTCCAGCACCGAGCGCACGGCATCCCGCGTCTTGCGGTCCTTGACGGCGTCGAGCAACGGGGCCGCCGCCGGCGCGCGGCGGATCAGGCTTTCAGGATCGGGGAAGATCAGCGGATCCTCCCACGGCCCCTGCACGACGAAGGGCAGCTCGAAGCCGTTGCTGCCATTGCCTACCGACAGCAGGCTTGCCACGCCCTTGAAATCGTATTCGCGGGTCGGCACCGACGCCGTTCCGGTCATCGTGATCCGCGCGGTCGGGCTTTCGACGCGGATGTCTTCCGCGGTGGCGATGCCCTCGGCAAACTTCACCGAGACCGTCAGCGCATCGTATGGCGTCGACCCGGAGCGGAAATTGCCGCCGCGCGACAGCGGGCTGCGTTCCAACCGCTTGAGCAATTGCTCGACATTGAAGCCGGAGATCGCGCCTTCACGGCCCTGCAGCGTGGCGCTGCCGTCGAGCGACTGAGCAAGCCCGAACGGGCTGGAGCCCGATGCGGTCAGCGAGACGTTGAGGTTGCCGCGTCCCGATAGTGACGACACGCCGAACATCTCGTTGGCGCAGGCCTGCAGGTCGACATCGGTGAATTGCAGCTCCGCCTTCACGTCGGCGACCGTGTCGGCGCGGGCGATGCCGAACGAGCCGCGCACCACGCCGCCATACATCTGCGCCTCGCCGACCGAGAGCGCGAGCACGCCGTTGCGCAGATTGGCGCCGAACGCCGTGCGCCCGAGCTTCGACGAGCCGACGGTGACCTTTGCGGCCGATAGTCGCATGTCGAGGTCGGTCGTCGACAAGGCCTTGAGGTCGAACAGCTGCCGATTCCAGTCGCGCGCGCCGTTGGCGAGCAGCCGGAACGTCGAGATATAGGGCGTGAAGTCGAGCGCATCGGCGGCGAGAGTGGCCTGCAGCGCCTGTCGGCCGTTATTGGCGTAAGTCATCACGCCTTCGGCCGTGTTGCCGTCGAGTTCGACATTGACGTTGGTGAGCGCGATCGAGGCGCCGACCACGTTGGCGCGGGCGCGCAGCGCAAAGCGGCCGAAACCATTGCCGCCGAGCGGCGCCTGTCCGGTCCAGCGCATCGCGTCGCGCAGCGACGGGCTGTCCACTGTCAGCGTGCCCTCCATCAACGCGCTGGTGCGGTTGGCGACGGTGCCGTCGAAGGCAACCTTCAGGGGCGGGCTGGCAAGGCGCATCTTGAGACCGGACCGGTCTCCCGACAGCGCGGCGAGGAAATCGCTGACGCTGATCGAGCCCTCGATGCGCTGGCCGCGCCAATCGAATTGCCCGGTCGCGGCGAAGGAGCGCGAGATCGACGGCCAGGCCAGCGACAGGTCGATGTCGTCGAGCCGCTCGGAGGCATGGTGGCTGCCATCCTCGTAGACCAGGATGCCATCCTGGATGCGGATCTCGGAGAACGACATCTGGCTGTCGGGACCCGGGCGCATCGTACGCGCGATGGTGTCGATGAAGGGAGTCCAGTTGCTGTTGCCGTCGGCCTCGCGGACCACGTTGATCTGCGGCCGCAGCATCATCACGTCGGCGATCTCGAACCGCTGCAACAGCAGCGGCAGCAGCTGCAGATTGGCGGTCAGCACGTCGACGCGCAAAGCGGGGTCTTCGGTGCCGCTGCCCTTCAGGCCGACGTCATGGAAGGAGACGTAGCTGCCGGGGAACAGGGAGACGTCGATATGTCCCTTGACGACGAGCTCGAGCCCGGTCACGGCGCGGATCTGGGCCTCGACCGCTTGGCGCAGGGCGTCGCGATTGACCAGCCAGGAGCTCGCCAACAGGCTCACGAACGCGATGCCGAGCAGCACCGCGATCGGTGTGCCGAGGCGCCTCATTCCTTGGGCCATGGTCACTGACATGTCCTGGGATCGTCGGATCGCTGGTTACTGGGGATGGGTAGGGCGCGCCGAAAACCCTTGCCAACATCAACAACTTGATGCGTTTTCTTGACGCTTTCAAGGCCGCGCCGCGGGTGTGGCCGGATTACGGCGGCGCATGCGGATTCCGCACCCCGGATCGTTTCGGGGCCGCAAGCCGGGCTGACAGCTAAAGCAGGATTTGCGCGTTGGGAAGGCGTCATTGACGCATTGCGAAGATTTCGCCTAATAATCCGGTCGATATCCGCGCGGTCGTCGCTCTCCATCAGGTCATTCCCGTATGAACAAGGTCTATCCGGACGCCAAATCCGCCCTTGCTGGCCTCCTCAAGGACGGCATGACCATCATGTCGGGTGGGTTTGGCCTTTGCGGCATCGCGGAAACCCTGTCCGACGCCATTCGCGAGTCGGGGGTGAAGAATCTCACCGTGATCTCCAACAATGCCGGCGTCGACGGTATTGGCCTGAGCCGGTTGCTCGAGACGCGGCAGATCAAGAAGATGATCTCGTCCTATGTCGGCGAGAATAAGCTGTTCGCCCAGCAATATCTGGCCGGCGAGCTGGAGCTGGAATTCTGCCCGCAGGGCACCTTGGCCGAGCGCATCCGCGCCGGCGGCGCCGGCATCCCGGCCTTCTTCACCAAGACCGGCGTCGGCACGCTGGTCGCCGAGGGCAAGGAGGTGCGCGAGTTCGACGGCGAGAAATATCTGATGGAGCGCGGCCTGTTCGCGGACATCGCGATCGTGCACGCCTGGAAGGGCGACACCGCCGGCAACCTCGTCTACCGGAAGACCGCGCGCAACTTCAATCCGATGATGGCCACGGCGGCCAAGGTCACGGTTGCGGAGGTCGAGCATCTGCTGCCGGCCGGCCAGATCGACCCCGACCACATCCACACGCCCGGCATCTTCGTGAAACGCATCATCCAGGTCGGCACCGCGCTCAAGCGCATCGAGCAGCGAACCGTCCGCAAACGTGAGCCCGCTGCTGCAGCCGGGGAGGAAGTCTGATGGCCTGGACGCGAGAGCAGATGGCGGCGCGCGCCGCCAAGGAGCTGCGGGACGGCTATTACGTCAATCTCGGCATCGGCATTCCGACGCTGGTCTCGAACTACATTCCGCCGGGTGTCGACGTGGCGCTGCAGAGCGAGAACGGCATGCTCGGCATGGGTCCGTTCCCCTATGAAGGCGAAGAGGATCCCGACCTGATCAATGCCGGCAAGCAGACCGTCACCGAGCTGCCGATCACCAGCTACTTCTCCTCGGCGGATTCGTTCGCGATGGTTCGCGGCGGCCACATCGACCTGTCGATCCTCGGCGCCATGCAGGTGGCGCAGAATGGCGACCTCGCCAACTGGATGATCCCGGGCAAGATGGTCAAGGGCATGGGCGGGGCGATGGACCTCGTCGCCGGCGTCAAGCGCGTGGTCGTCGTGATGGAGCACAGTGCCAAGGACGGCCCGAAGCTGCTGAAGTCCTGCAACCTGCCGCTGACGGGCGAGCGCGTGGTCGACATGGTCGTGACCGATCTTGCGGTGTTCACGATCGACAAGCACGGCAATGACGGCATGGCCCTGATCGAGCTTGCCGACGGCGTGACGCTCGACGAGGTCAAGGCGAAGACCGAAGCCGAATTCCGGGTCGCGCTGAAGAACAGCTGAGGCGCAACTACCAGCGCCGGCACAGGATCTCCGCGACCTTGACCGCCAGGCGGCACGCTTCATTGCGTGCCGGGTGCGCGGGAGCCTGCGGCGTGATCTCCGCCAGGCTCTGGATGACCAGACAGGGCACGCCGCGGCTGAGGCCGATCAGTCCCATCACATAGGCGGTGTCATCGGCGGCAAGGGCGCCGGGAAACGCCGTCGAAATCTCGGCGTCCATGCCGTCGCCATCGCGCGTCACCGTCATCCCTTCGAAGAACACTCCGATCTCGTCGAGCATGGTTGCCGCCGATTCATGCGCGAGGCGGTAGAGCTCGGGATCGGCAGGAATGATCATGCCCCCGTCATTCGGAAATGGCTCGGCAATGCTGAGCGCGTCCCGCATCTTGATCTGGATCCGGAACGGCGCCACCGAGGTCGCGATGACGAGATTGCCCGGCCCGGCGCCGACATAGCGCGGTCCCTGCGAGGCTTGCGCAAGCGAGGGGCCGAGCGCGTGCGCCCGTCCCGGCATGATCAGCCATCGTGCGCCATGCTCCTCGATCGCAACCGCCGCGGCGCTCGCGACCTCGGTCATCGACCGCCCCAGGCAGATCACGGCATGGAAGCAGGAATGCCTGATGATCGCGCGCGCCGCGTTGCGCTGCTCGATCAGCGTCCCCGGACCCATCGCCTGGATGAGGGCTTCGATGTCTTCGGGCGTCTCGACGAGGAAGCCGATCGTATGCGCTTTTGCGTGGAGGAAGCGCAGTGCATCGAGCATCGCGTTGATGCTGGCTTTTTCGCGATCATCGAGCTGCGCCCATAGCGCCTCGAGCACGTCCAGCGAGGCCTCGATGTTGGCGCCGATCACGCCCTGGCCGAGCGGGCGGCCGGGCGTCTCGCCGCGATACAGCTCTTCCAATGCCTGCAGCACGGTTCGGCGGTCCTTGACCGCACAGGCCCCCTGCAGGACGCGTGCGAGAACCTGGGTGCGCTTGCTTGCATCGAGCGGCACCGCCAGCCAGGCAAAATCGGCGAGTTCGGCCGCCTGTTCGCTCGCAGCGCGCTGGAATTCGCCGACCACCTGGCCGTAGTGCCAGCTGAGCTGCCATGGCGTCACCTGCCGGCCGCGATATCTGCCACGCTCGATGCGTTCGAGGGCTTGCGCCTGTAATTCGTTGCGCAGATCGGGGTCGAAGCCCGATGCGCGCGTATCGAGCAGGTGATGGGCGCGCGTCGCGATCGCCGGACCGAACCATTCATGCTCGGGGTCGCCGGACGAAAGCCCGCTCGGCATGCGGATGTGAACGGTCCTGCGGAATTGGTCCAGCTCGCGTCTGGCCACCTGCGTCGCGGTGGCCGAGACCTTCTGCACTTCGCAGAACGCGTCGACGACGCTGGCCCAGTCCCAGAAATCGTCGCCGTAGAACGGAACGCGATATTGGCGGCTTGCGACGATCCGCACACAGATCTCTTCGATGGCCGGCGCCACGCGGGTGAGAATGTCCTGGCGTGCCAGCGCTGGATCCGCGAGACATTGGTGGACGATGCGCGCGGCGTTCGCATTCACCACGTGCCAGTCCTTGGCGGCGAATTTCGGCGCCGTCCGCAGATATTCCAGCGCGTCGACGAGGCAACGTCCGGCCAGCGCGCGTGGCGAATTGTCGTCGAACCAGCTGGTGTTGCCGATCCCGTATCCGTGCAGATCGGACGTGAAGAAGACCGGCGGATGTCGAGAAACCACACTCGCCTCCTGGTCCGCTCATCGCGTCTCTCAACAACGATTGTGTAACGTTTGTACCTCGATTGTCGCAACCAAAAGTTGATTTGGCGTGACTGTCATTTGTGCCAGTGTCAGCGCACCGTCACACATGGCGTATTGGACGAGCAGGCTTGCGGTTGCGGGCTTCGTCGTCAGGCGCGCATGGCGTTGATCAACCGGCTGAGCCGCTGCGCCACACCTCGGCTCCACGCCGGCTGTTCGCGGACTAGCCGGAAGCCCAGATTGGTCGGCGGCGTGCCCGCGGCGCAACCGCCGGCGCGAGCGTCGCGAATGAAATCGGTCACGTAGGCCCGGTGTGCGCCTTCGGCCAGGCGGACGCCGCAGTTGTTGACGGTCTTGATGACGCGACCGGCACTATCCTGCACCTTGCGCGTGAAGCAAGTCGAGGTCCACTCCCAGACATTGCCCGCCAGATCGGCTACGCCGTGTTCGTTGGTGCCGAAACCGCCGAAGCTTCGCGTCTTGGGATCGTCGGGCAGGGCGGCTTCCCGTTCGTAGCGGGCGATCCAGCGCCGCGACGGATCGGCGTCATCGACAGAGACGCCATCGTCCTTGAAGCGGCTTCCCGCCGCATGAGCCCACTCTGCGTCAGTCGGCAGGCGATAGCTATCCCCAGTCGTGTGCGAGAGCCATTCGGCGTAGGCCACGGCGTCGAGCCAGCTCACCTGCACGGCCGGACGATCGATGGCGACGGCAACATCGCGGTCGAGTGCGCGGCAGGCGCGGGCTTCGACGCAGGCCTGATAGTCGGCGGCGCTGACCTGGTTGGTCATGATCGTCAGCGGGCGATCGAAGCGGACCGTCATGGTCGGAGCCTCGGCCTGGCGGCCGTTGCGCAGATGATCGCCGGAATCGCGATAGCTGAGCATCCCCGGCGCGATCTCGCTCAGGGCCGGACCTACGATAGGAATGGCCGGGCTTTGCAGCCCTGTGATGATCGGCGTCATCGCCGCAGGGCCAGCCAGTCCGACGATGCAGGCAAAGGTGAGTTTGATCTTGAAAGCGAGAAGCATGGCAGCACGCTCGAAGAGAGCGGGGGCCGGACAGGCCGGCCCCCTGAGCCGATCAGTTGGTCGAGCCGGTCGGAATGTCCGCCGGGGCCTTCACCTGCGTCATCAGGTCGTCGTTCCATTTGCCTTCGACCTTGAAATGCGCGGTTGCGCCGAGATTGGCCGCCTCGATCAGGTTATGAGTGACGTAGGCGTAGATGCCGGGCTGCAGGAATTTGTAGAGCGCGGCACCGGCCGAGCCACCACGGATGAACCAGGTCTCGAGCCCGGTTTCAGGCGCGTTGGAGAACTTGCCGGTCTCCCACACATAGTCGCCGTGGCCGCCGATCAGATGCGGACGGCTGTCGCGGTTGGCCTGCGAATGCACGATCAGGACGTTCTCGCCGACATTGGCGGTGAGCGCATTCTTGCCGGTGAGCGCGCCGGCCTTGCCATTGAACACCACATGGGTCGGCGTGAGCTTGCGCATGACCTCCTCGGTGTCGCTATAGGCCTCGCCGGGCGAATCATAGGACTTGAAGTTGCCCTTCTCGTCGCGCGGAACGTAGAGGTCCTGCTCGCCGATGTAGTAGACGCGGTCGTAGCGCAGCGCATGGCCGTGACCGTCATTGAGACCGTCGCGCGGCAGCACCATCACGGCGCCGTTCATGCCGGAGACGACGTGCCAGGGGATCATCGGACCACCCGGGGCGCAGTGATAGACGAACACGCCGGTTCGCGTTGCCTTCCAGCGCAGCACGACCTGCTCACCCGGATTGACCAGGGTCAGCGCAGCGCCCCCGAGCGCGCCGGTCGCAGAATGGAAATCGATGTTGTGCGGCATCGTGTTGGTCGCCGGATTGACCAGCGTCACCTCGACATAGTCGCCTTCGTGGACCACCATCAGCGGGCCCGGCATCGAGCCGTTGAAGGTCATGGCCTGGAAGGTGGTGCCCTTCTCGTCGATCACCATCTTCTTCTCCTGGACCACGAGCTTGAACTCCATGATCTTCGGACCCTGCTTGGTGGCCTGCTCATGCGCATGCACGAACGGTGGGGCGACCAGATCGACCGTCTGGCGCGGCAGCTTGAGGTCCTCGGCAACAGCGGGAGCCGCAAGCATCATCGCGGCGATGGCTGCACTGAGCAGGGCGGTGCGGCGGGTCAACATGGATCGCTCCTTCGTTTGGATCTGTTGTATGCCGCGATCAGCATGCGCTCGTTGGAACCAGGTCTGTTTGTGCTGCAACAAGCAATCTCGCGTTTGCGAAATCGGCCGCCGGACTCGAGGTGGTCCGCACCGAGGCACATGATCGCGCCGCCGCTGCTGCAACGGTCGCAGCCGCAGAATGCTTCGTGAAATTCGGAGAGGAGAGAAAGCGGGCGGTCTGCGCGGACAATCCGCGTGATCTGTCCGTGCGCCGTTGAACCGGCCGTCGTCGAGGTATGGCGGGATGCTACGGCTTTACTAATGGAAAAGGAGAGCGGCCAATAAGGTCTGACAAGTTCGTTAGCTCAGCCAGCGCACGGCCAGCAGCACGACGAAAGCCACTCCGGCTGCGATGCAAAACACCGTGGTCATGAACATTGCGATATTGCCCAGCAGGCCGGTCGGCCCGGACTCGTCGCGAAAGGATTCGAAGCCGTCGGATTGGGGAATATGGCCGCGGACGTTGGAGACGAGAGCAAAGACACGGATCAGCAGTCCCAGAGCATCCATTGCAGGTCCCTCAAATCATCACTTGATGATGATCGAAAATCGACCGGCCACTTTGATGAAGCGCAAAGTCCGGGGCGAAAGCCCGCGTTCTACTGACATCGACGGGGCATCTGCCGGCCGTGCCTTGAGGAAGCTCAAGGCCGTCCTCCTTGCCTCGTGTCACAGACAGCCGAACATAAGGTGGACAGGCAGGACATGAGACCCGATCTTGCGGCATGCTACGGACAGGAGCGCCTCCCGCGCTACACCAGCTATCCCACGGCGCCGCATTTCTCGGCTGCGGTGGGCGCATCGACCTATGCGCAGTGGCTGCGCGCGATCCCGACGAATGCGACGGCATCGCTGTACCTGCATGTCCCGTTCTGCCGTTCGATGTGCTGGTATTGCGGCTGCAACACCATGGTTGCCAAGCGCGACGAGCCGATCGCGGTCTATGAATCTGCGCTTCGCTGCGAAATCGACATGGTGGCGCGTCAGATCGGCCGACGGCTTCAGGTCGGGCATATTCATTTCGGCGGCGGCACGCCCACCATCATGGCGCCGGACTCGTTCGTCGATCTCGTCGGATCGCTGCGACATTCGTTCTTCGTGCTTCCTTCAGCAGAGATTGCCATCGAGATCGATCCGCGCACGCTGACGCCGGCGATGATCGACGCGCTGGGAGTGAGCGGGGTCAACCGCGCGAGCCTGGGCGTTCAGAGCTTCGATCCGCGGGTGCAGCAGGCCATCAACCGGGTGCAGAGCTTCGAGCAGACCGCAGCGGCCACCAATGGGCTGCGTCGGGCCGGCGTTGCCGGGATCAATTTCGACCTGATCTACGGGCTGCCGCATCAGAGCGTGGCGTCTTGTCTGGACACCGTCCGGCGCGCCCTCGAGCTGCGTCCGGACAGGCTCTCCGTGTTCGGCTATGCGCATGTCCCGTCCTTCAAGACGCACCAGCGCAAGATCCAGGACTCCGCGTTGCCGGACAGCCTGGAGCGTTACGATCAGGCCTGCGCAATTGCCGACTCCCTGAAGGAGGCCGGCTACGTCCAGATCGGGCTGGACCATTTTGCGCTACCGACTGATCCGATGACCGTCGCCTTCCGCGAGGGCCGGCTACACCGCAATTTCCAGGGCTACACGACCGATGCCAACGATCTCTTGATCGGCTTTGGCGCTTCGGCCATCGGCCAGTTGCCGCAAGGCTATGTCCAGAATGCGCCTCAGGTTCGCGCCTATGAAGAGAAGATTGCAGCGGGCAGCCTGGCCACGGTCAAGGGCTATGGCCTGACCGATGATGACCGCCTGCGGGCTGACATCATCGAGCGCATCATGTGCGACTACGGCGTCGACCTCGATGTCATCTGCGGCCGGCACGGCATGGGTGCCGACGAGATGCTGAGGTCGGCACCGCGGCTGCAGTCGTTGATTTCCGACGGGGTCGTCGAGCTCAACGGCAGCGCATTGGCGGTGACCGAGCATTCCCGGTTCCTGGTGCGAAGTGTGGCCGCGGCGTTCGACGCGCATCTCGATGCGTCGAAACAGCTGCACAGCCGGGCGGTCTAGCCCGGCAGACCTGATCTCATGCCGTGATACTTGCGCGCGGTGCTTGTGCCGCGACAAAGACGGCCGCGGACGTGCTCGCTACCATTCGCTCTGGAATGGAGGCGCGCATGCAAATCTCCTTTGATGAACTGGTCGACGACGTCATGCGGCGAAGGCCGGAGACGATCCACGTCTTTCTCGCCTTCCAGATGCGCTGCGTCGGCTGCCCTATCGCCTGCTTTCACAACGTCGCGGACGCCTGCCGCGAGCATAGCGTCGATCCCGACGCGTTCCTGTCGGCGCTGTGTGCCTGCACGTGATCAGGATCGAGAGGTCGTCGTGTCCCCCGAGCCTTGCTCGGCCAGCAGCACGATCTTGTGCGGTTCGCGCAGCACGATCTTCTGACGGCCGCTTTCGACGAGACCGAGCTGCTCCCAGGCTGAGAGAATGCGGCTCACCGTGTGCAGCGTCGTTCCGGTCATCTGCGCAATGTCCTGCCGGCTGATTGGAAAGTCGATCTGCACGCCGTGATCGAGCTTGCGGCCGGCCTGGTTGGCGAGCCTAAGCAGCGCATGCGCGATGCGCTGCTCGACCTGCTGCGTGGACATCTCGATCACGCGCGCATGCGTTTCCTGCAAACGCTGGCCGATGGTCTGTAACGTATTTGCGCCGAGTGACGGGAACCTGGCGACGAGGCGCGGCCATGCGGCGGATGGCCAGGCCAGCACGATGCTGTCGTCGACGGCAGTGGCCGTTGCCGGATAATGCTGGAGGCCGATCGCAGGCGCGACGCCGAACGTGTCGCCGGGCACGACGTAGCGGACCACGATCTGGTCGCCCGTCGGCGTCGTCTTGCTGGCGCGGACATGGCCGTGGAGCAGAAGGAAGAACGAGGTCGCATCGGCGCCCTGCTCGAACACCGCGCCGTTGCGGGCCACGCGAATGGACCGGGCCTCGCGCAACACGTCCGTGAGATCTTCGGCGGAAAGGCCCGCAAACAGCGGCAGATGCGCGACCAGCGAACGGTCGATGGAAGCCATGATGTTCTCCGCGGCAAGGCGTGCCGGATCGGGCCGCTCAATAGCACGTTTTTGCGAACCATCGGAAGTTTGTGCTGGCGCAATACCTCCATCCCCACACCCAACTACACGTAGCGAGAGGCGCCGTGCCCGGCGCGGTTCCCGTCGTCAGAGCGAGCATGCACATGGCCATTCCACGCAACTATCAGGGCTGGACCGTCCTCGCCAACGGTTTCCGGCCGTTCTTTCTGCTCGGTGCGATCCAGGCCGCGCTGGCGATCCTGATCTGGCTCCCGGCCTTTTACGGCGAGCTGAAGCTGAGCTCGGCTTTCGCCCCACGCGACTGGCACGTGCACGAGATGCTCTACGGCTATCTGCCCGCCATCGTCACCGGCTTCCTGTTTACGGCGATTCCGAACTGGACCGGACGCCTGCCGATCCGCGGGCTGCCTTTGGCGACGCTCGTGACGGTATGGCTGGCCGGGCGGATGGCCGTGACCTTGTCCGCGTTCGGACCCTGGTGGGCCGCGCTGCTGATCGATGCGAGCTTTCTGCTGCTGGTGGTGCTGGCGGCGGCGCGCGAGATCGCCGCGGGCCGGAACTGGCACAATCTGCCGGTGGTCGCGATCGTCGCAGTGCTGTGTGCCGGCAACGTCGCGTTCCATGTCGAGGTCCATCTGCGCGGTTCGGCGGACTATGCCATCCGCACCGGCGTCGCCGTGATCGTGCTGCTGCTCGCGCTGATCGGCGGCCGCATCACGCCGAGCTTCACCCGCAACTGGCTGGTCAAGCACAATCCCGGCCGGTTGCCGGTGCCGTTCGGCCGCTTCGACATGGCCGTCGTGCTGTTCAGCGCGCTGAGCCTGCTCGGCTGGATCGTGGCGCCGGATAGCGCCCCGATCGGGCTGGCGCTCGCTGCAGCGGGCGGCCTGCACGTCGTGAGACTGGCGCGCTGGGCCGGCGATCGTACGCTGCGTGAGCGGCTGCTGGCGATCCTGCACATCGGCTATGCCTTCGTGCCGCTCGGCTTCCTGCTCAATGCGGCCGCGAGCTTCGGTTGGGTTCTGCCGAGCGCCGGATTGCATGCCTGGATGACCGGGGCTGCCGGCGTCACGACGCTGGCGGTGATGACACGCGCCACGCTCGGCCATACCGGCCAGGCGCTGACGGCCTCGATCGCGACGCAGACGATCTATCTGGCGATCGTCGTCGCCGCGCTGACGCGCATCTGTGCGGTGTTGGCGCCGGCCTACGCCGAGGCCCTGCTGCATGTCGCGGCGTTCGCCTGGATCATCGCATTCGCCGGCTTTGCGCTGGCTTTCGGGCCGTTGCTGCTCGGTCTCAAGCTGCGTGCCCTGGCGGTGCGTCGCCCAGGCGCGGCTCAGCCCGTGCTCTGATTGCGCGCGACCGCCCGCGAGAACACGACTTCCAGCAGCGTGCCGGATTTCGGCGCCGCCTTGACGTGGAATTGCGCGCGGTTGGCTTCGACGAGCGCCTTGGTGAGCGACAGGCTGAGACCCGATCCGTCGGCGGACTGCTCGGCAGCCGCCGGTGTGCGGAACGGTTCGAGCGCCGCGGCCATGGCCTGATCGTTCAGCCCATGCCCGGTGTCGCGCACGCGCAGCACCACCTCGCCGAAATCAGACGTCGCCGTGGACACGATGACCTGGCCGCCGGGATTGGCGAGCGAGATCGATGCGGAGATCAGGTTCATGGCGATCTGGCGCAGCGCCCTGGCGTCGGCGACGACCGGAGCAAGCGTTTGCGACAGGGAGGTACGGATGATGATGCGCGCGCGGTTGGCCTGTGGCTGCATCACTGCGACGCAGCTCTCCACCAGTTCGTTGAGGTTCTGGCTGGTGAAGGCGAGCTCGAGCTTGCCGGTCTCGATGCGTGATAGTTCGAGCAGGTCGTCGATCAGCGACACCACGCGTTCGCCCGAGGTGCGGATGTCCTTCATGTATTCGGCGTAGCGGGTGTTGCCGAGCGTGCCGAAGCGCTCGCCGATCATCACCTCGGCAAAGCCGATGATCGCGTTGAGCGGCGCGCGCACCTCATGGCTGATCCGCGCCAGCATGTCGGCCTTGGCGCTGGCAGCCCGGTCGGCGACGCGGCGGGCCTGCAGCAGCTCGCTTTCGCCGCGGCGCAGCTGCGACAGATCGCGGAACACGGCAAAGAAATTCGGACCGTCGGTCCTGGTCCGGCCGATCGTCATCGACAACGGGATCACGCCGCCCTGGGCCAGTTTGCCCAGCACCTCGTGGCCTTGACCCAGCAGGCCCGACGCACCGGCCTGCTGAACGCCGTCGAGATATTCAAGCACGAGGCGGGCGCTCTCCGGCGCGAACAGCTCGATCAGATTTCGGCGCACCAGGGCTGCGCCGTCATATCCGAACAGCACCTCGGCGCTGCGATTGCAGGCGTGGATGTTGCCACCGGCATCGAACAGGAGGATGCCCTCGGCAGTGACATCGAGGATGGTGGCAAGGTCTTCAGCCTCCGCATGACCGGGAACGGCAGGCGGTGCGACGACGAGCGGCGGCGGTGCGGCCGGTGTCGTTGCCATTGCAGGCGCAGCTTCAATAGTTGGGGCCAGCACTGCAGCTGGACCAGGCGTCGGCGCGAAGATCAGCGCATGCGCGCTGTCGCCGTCCCAGGTGATCGTGAACAGGCGCGCTTCGGCCTTCACCTCCTCGCTGGAGGAGCCGTCCGCCGCCGAGATCGTCACCGGCGTGCCGGCTTCGGACTTGCTGGACGACGATGAAACGCCGGGCTCGACATACAGTGCATCAAGGCCGCCGGCCTGTTCCAGCGCCGCCAGGTCGGCATAGCCCATCTGCTTGAAGAAGGCGGGATTGCCGTACAGCAACCGATCGAGCCGGTAGATCAACATGCCGGTCGGCAACAGGTCCAGCAGGATGCGGTCACGCTGGCTGTCGCCCTGGGGCGGCGGCGCTTCGGGCGTCAGCCATTCGGTCTGGAGCGCGATGCCGCGATCGCCGGTAATGTCGGCGGTTGCCGATGGATCCTGGTGCGGCGGGTCGAACGGGTCGCTCACGCGCGAAGCCGGTTCGGGCGCCGAGCTGCCGGCGTCCGCCGCCGAATTGCGGATTTCACCTTCGAGCCGGGCCGATAGCTGGCGCGCAAGTTCATGAAACGCATTGTTCTCCACCGGCGTGAGCGCCGGATGCTTGGTTTCCCCTGGGGCGCGGAACGGAACAACGTTGCCGGTCGCTTCGAGTCCCATGCCATCGATGTGGGGCGCTTCTTGCGCAATGGAAGCGTCACGCGCCGGCACTGTAGTGTTGTCCTGCCGCGGCGGCACATCTGCGGCCGGCGCAAGGTCGGATTGAGCAGGGTCGGTTGCACAGAATTGCGGAGCTTCCCCGGTCGCCGCATCGGCCGAGGCCGCGCGCCTGTCCAGCCGGTCCATGGCGTCGAGATCGCGGCAGACGCCGAAGCCATGATACCCGGCATAGCTCTTGTCCTCGGTGAAGACAGGCAGGCCCGACAACTCGATCGCGAGCCGCTCGCCGCCGGCGGCAGGCCAGGTGACGATGAGGCCGCTCCAGGTCTCTCGAGTCTCGACTGCAGTAGCAACGCGCCCTTCGGGATCGAGTTCGAGGGCGACGGCCAGGTCGTGCCAGCGACGGCCGAGTTGAGCCGCGCTGTGGTCGCCGATCAGACGTGTGAACGCGTCGGACCCGAGCGTGAACCGCCCCTCGGCGTCCATCTGCCACGAAAAGCGCAGCGGATGGCGGCGGCCCGCGTCGGTGTCGCCGGCCTCGACCCCGCCGACGTCGTCCTCGTGCGGCATCGGTCGTGCCGTGGCTGCAGTGACGGACTCCTGGCTGGACGAAGTCTGCAGCGGAGCGGCATCGGAGGGAGGCGTATCGGTCGTGGTCTGCAGCACCGGCGCGAGAGGTTCGAACAGCCCGGCTTCGGCCGGCTCATCGATCAGCAGGAATTCGGCGGGCGCTTCGTTCGACAGCGCGGGGGCTTCATAGTCGGTGTGGCGTTCGGTCATTGCGTCCATCGGAGGAGGAGGCGGAGTCTCGGCCGCATCGGCGTGGATCGTATCCACGCGGGGGAATGATGCCGGGGCGGCATCGGCGGTCGGCTCTGCGTCAGGTGTCGGCGCCGGGGTTGGCGCGTCGATCTCTTCGGGCAGGATGGGTAACGGTACGGCGACCAGCCCGACCTGGTTGCCGCTGCCGATACGATAGAGCGCAACGCGCGCGGCTCCGAACGTCACCGCGGCCATACCCTCGGCAAGAGCCGTCCGGCGCGCTTCGGCAAAGCCGGATTCGCTCAGATCCTGCATGCCGAACAGGCGGCGGCCGGCTGCGCTGATGCCGGCGAACTGGCCGTCCTGGGTGAACGCGATCAGTGCATGCCCGCTGCTTTCCACGAGACGCGTCAGACGTTCGGGCCAGGCGAAGCCGCGCCCACCGGCGTCGGTGCTGGTGATCAACACCGCGCGCGTGCCGTCCGGCAGGTCGATTCTTGCGCAGCCGCAGGTCGCGAGCGTGCCGAGCGGCGCGCCGAAGCCGCGCAGGCGTTCGAGCCGGAGCGCGCCATTCTCAGGCAATTGTCGTCCCAGCTGGGCGATCTGGCGGCGATGCGAATCGGCCGGGCCGAATGTCTTCGCGACCAGGGCCGCTGCAGTGGCGGCACCGAGGGCGCGCGCACCGATCGCATTGGCCCACAGCACCCGGCTGCCATCGGCCGACCAGAGCCACGCCGGCAGGCTGCCCGCGGCATGGACGGCCAGCCGGGGGTCGCTCAGAACCTGCAATTCGAGATCGGCGTTGTTCATGTGGCGACGGTGGTGAACGGCTCTTGTGTTGATCGGGGCCGGAAGGGCAGCGTTAAGAATTCGTTACTATCGCGCGTTTTGAGGGCGGAGGTCCACGGCCCGGCCGTGGGGCGGTCCTGCTAAAGCTTGGATAACCTTAATGTGTTCCCGCCGGGCCATTTGCGGGCAAAATCAGCGGCACGAGCCCGGGGCTCGCGCGTTGCAATGCGGACCTGGGCGATCGGGTCGCAAAGCCGGCCGAACGGCCCAAGCGGGCTGGACGGTGGCGGCCAGCCGGACCGATGTTTGGCAGCCGCCGCTGCGAGATTAAGATAAGCCATCAGCAGGCGGCGATCGTCGCTGCAGGTCCTTGAAGCGTGACCGGGGCCAGAGCTCGAAATATCAATTACTGGTTGTGTAATGGCTCCTGCTAGATCGAGCGTGCGACAAAGAGTTCCTGATTTTGGAATTTCCGTTGCATTGCACAAAATTGACACGATATAGCTCTACGCGAGGTTGTTACCTCCCAGGGGCGGTTCCTCTGCGTGATCCGAAGTGACTTCCCGGTGCCGGGACGGTCCAGTCTCAATTATTTCCAAGGATGCATGCCATGACCAATGCCACCGATCCTTTCTCCGCGTCGATCATTCCGTTCGAGGTTCCCGAACAGGTGCGCGCGTTCGCCGAGAAGGGCGTATCGCAGGCCCGTGAGAACTACGCCAAGTTCAAGGACGCCGCAGAGACCCACAATTCGGCCGTCGAGGCCTTCTTCGCGAATGCCAGCAAGGGCGCCGGCGCCTATTCGTCCAAGGTCATGGAGTTCACGAAGGCCAATACGACGGCTTCGCTGGACTTCGCCCAGGAGCTGTTCGGCGTGAAGTCGCCGTCGGAAGCGATGGAGCTGTGGACGGGCTTCGTCCGTAAGCAGGTCGAGACGTTCACGGTTCAGGCCAAGGAGCTCGGCGAGCTCGGCCAGAAGGTCGCGACCGAGACGGTCGAGCCGATCAAGGCGAGCGCCACGAAGCTGTTCAAGCCGGCTGCCTGAGCTGGCCGGACGTCGGCCGCGCGCGGCACGTCGTGCGCCGGCTGAACGGCGGACGTTTCATTCAGGGCCCGGGCGCGACGCGTCCGGGTTCGATGCTTTTAGGGGCGCTTTTTCGGTCGTCCGGGGAGCTAGCTCAGAGCGGTGCTAAAAACGCCGGCATGGCGGCAGACTTTATCCGTTCTCGGCCTTGCCAAATTCGCCCGTTGCACCTAGTTTCCGGCGCGTTCGGACCCCCCTTGGCGGGACGGTCCCATGGCGGATGCAGTTGTAGCTCAGTTGGTTAGAGCGCCTGTCTGTGGAACAGGAGGTCGGTGGTTCGAGCCCACCCAACTGTACCATGCGCCGAACGATCGCCATCCCCCTCCGCAAGCCCACTCGTCTGATCGTCGACGCCCTGTCGCGTGTCGCTCATGGCTGCGCCTCGCGGTTCGAATCGTGCGCCATGGCGACGTCTCGCTTATGTCTTTGCACCGTGCCGTGCGTGCGCCGCGCTTTCGTCGCGGACGCCTGATCCCGATCTCCGTATTTCGACGGATATATCGACGGCGCGTCCGTTCGCTTTCAGTCCGCGCAGCTGGATGAGTAACGCGGCGGGACGCCGTTGCTTGCGAATCCGACCTCCTTCACTCACTATTTGCGGCAATGAGGGGAGGGGACAATGAGAGGGATGGATCTCAATCCATGCATCGCTGCCGTCCTGATCGTGACAGCCGCGCTGTTAGCGCCCGTAGCGGCACGGGCCTACACGGCCGAGCAGGAGCAGGCGTGCACGAGCGATGCCTTCCGGCTTTGTAGTTCCGACATTCCCGATGTCGATCGCGTCACCGCATGCATGGTCCGTCGCAAGGCTGAGCTGTCGCCGCCGTGTCGTGCTCAGTTCGGGCCGGAGCCGCGCCGGGCTGCGTCATCCGGACGCGCGCAACGGCCGATGAGCATCCGCCCCGCCAGCAAGACGCCGGTCACTGCACGGGCCGCCAAGACGAAGAAGTCGACGCGGCCGGACGCGACCTGAGCAACACCTGTTGCCGCATTCGACGGCATTCGGAACGAGCGTGATCAGTGGACGCGTTTCGTTCGCGTCTCGATGCGCAGCCTCAACATGCAAATGCGCTCGGAGAAGACCGGATGTTGTCGAGCAATGCGGTCGATCTGCTGCTTTTGCTGTTTCGGTGTGACTCAAAAACCAATGCGTTTCAGCAATCAGGAGTTACGTCTTATCAATCGCTAAATTTATCTTCCGCGAATCAGTGCGGTGATTCATTTTCGCGGCCGGGGTCAATCTGGAGGCCAAGTGATGAACGTTATTGTTTTCGCATCGCGTAAGGGCGGTTCAGGCAAGAGCACCCTGGCCGCCCATCTCGCTGCGCAGATCAAGTCGAGCAAGTCCTGTCTGCTGATCGATGCCGACCCCCAGGGGTCGCTGACGCTCTGGCACAAGCTGCGCGGCACCAACGAGCCGCCGATCAAGACCGCCGTGAACTCGGTGAGCGCGATCGTGTCCGCCGCTCGCCGCGACGGCGTCGAGTGGGTGCTGATCGATACGCCGCCGACCGTGTCGGCGGTCGTCGAAGATGCGATCAAGAACGCGACCATGGTGATCATCCCGGCGCGCCCCGGTGTGTTCGACGTCAACGCGGTCCAGGAGACGATCCAGACCTGCCGCTCCGCGCGCAAGCCTTATGCGGTCGTCCTCAATGGCGCGCCGGCGCGCCGCGACGATGCCGAGAGCCCGATCGTCACCATCGCCCGCGAGGCGCTGGCCAAGTTCAAGGCGCCGGTGTGGGGTGGACAGATCACCAACCGCGCCGATCTGCTGATGGCACTGGGGCAGGGCGAAGGTGTGCGTGAATATTACGCCGAAGGCCGCGCCGCGGCTGAGATCGCGCGTCTGTGGGCTGCGATCGAGCGTTCGGTGAGGGCGATTCGCGGCACGGTGTCCGCCAACGGCGCCATGCACAAGCAGGCAGCCTGATCTCAAAATCCTGTCGCCACGCACGCGCGGTTCTCCGCGCGTTTTCGTGCGCGGTCGGTTCGTCGCCAAGCCGCCCGGTGGGGCCGCGCAGCGACGTCAGGCGATCATCAGCAGATAGAAGGCGATCGCCGGCGTCAGGGTCAGGATCACGGACCAGATCCCGACCGCCCATAGAATATCTTCGACGCTGAACCCAGGCTGTTCTGGGTATGGATGATCCTGCAAAGCCACGACGCCCCCGTGCTTTTGACGTTTTCAACATCCATAGCGGAACATCTTTAAACACGAGGTTGCGGACTGCGCCGCATTTGAGCGCGCCTGGTAGCTCGGATTAACCACGCAAGTCCGGTCTCGGTGTTGGCAGTGGTCGCGTCGCCGGCTCCGTCGTCGCGATCGGGACGAGTCGGAGCCGGCGATCGCGTTGGCGACGGTTCAGGCGACGCGGCTCTGCGCCGCTGCCGTCCGGCGCTCGATCTCCTTATCCAGTCGCGCGGCGAGTGCGGCGCCGACCTCGACCATCGGCAGGCGCACCTCGGGGCTTGCAATCACGCCGGTGCGCGCCAGCCAGTACTTCGCCGGGGCAGGGCTCGGCTCGGTGAACAGCAGCCGCGTGAGATCCTCGACCTCGGTCCAGCACGCCGCCGCGGCGTCGTGTCGGCCCGCCCTCACATGCTGCAGGATCGCGGCAAACGTCTCGGTCTCCAGATGTGCTGAAAGCAGGATGGCCCCTTCGGCGCCGGCCTGCAGGGCGTCGAAGCTCTGGGCGTCTTCACCGGTCAGGAGGCGGAAGCCTGCCGGCTTGCGCGCGATGAGATCCCGGGTCTGCATGCGGTTAGCGCAGCAATCCTTGAGGCCTGCGATGGCGGGATGCTCGGCGAGCTGCAGCAGCGTCTCGTTGTCGAGCCCGACGGCCGAGCGATAGGGAATGTTGTAGAGCACGATCGGGTGCGTGGTGCGCTCGGCCAATGCGGTGAAATGCGCCAGCAGGCCGCGCTGCGACGGACGGACGTAAGGCGGGCTCGAGATCAGATAGAAGTCGATCGGCCAGGATGCGGTTCGGTCGAGCGCCTCGATCAGATCGGCCGTCGCGACGCCGCCGACGCCGAGACAGATCGGCAGCGGTCGGCCTGTCGCTGCGAGTTCGTCACGGACCACGCCGACCAGGCGCGCGCGCTCGTCCCATGACAAGGCCAGTCCTTCGCCTGACGTCGCGCCGAGCATCAGCCCATCGATCGGCCGGGCGGCGTAGTGTCGAATCAGATTGCGCAAGGATGGCTCGTCGAGCGCGCCGTCGCGAAACGGCGTGATCAGCGGCAGCCAGAGTCCTTGCAGTCGCGTTCGAGGGTCGGTCATGGTCCATCTCCTTGGGGAATTGCCGGAGACGGGACATGAAAAAACCCCGTCCTTGCGGCGGGGCTTGGTGATGCGGCGGCGAAACTTTTGAGAGCTTCTAACGCACGCGTCCACACATCCCCGGGAGGGGTGCTTTTTTCGACGACAGCTTCGCGTGCGAAAAGGTGGACATGCGATCTACATGCGCAATGCTGCCGATGCTGTCAACGCTGCATCGGCAGTGACGGGAAACAACCGGCAAAAAAGAAGCCGGGCCCAATGAGCCCGGCTGGAGGTATTGGCCAACGCGGCCGACACAATCACCTTCCAAGAAGGATTTCTGAGCGCTTGCGCCGCTGGAGGAGGGGGGACAATGCGCAACGCCAACGCTCAGCACACCAAGAGTATGAGCTTCGATGCGGCCCTCCAGCAACCATGCGGGCCGCATGTCAGACATGCACAATCTCAAGCCGGCCAGCGCTGCGCTTTGCTCACGACAAAGTCACGGAACACCTGCACGCGCGCCACCGTCTTCAATTCCTCGGGATAGACGAAGTAGGTGTCGAGCTGAATCGAGTCGGACTCGCCGAACAACTGCACGAGGCGGCTGTTCTCTTCGACGAGGTAGTCGGGCAGCGCGGCGATGCCGAGGCCCTGCTGGCAGGCGCGGACGAGGCCGAGAATGTTGTTGACCCGGAAATAGGCCTCGCGCGGGCCGGAGCCGTTGCGGCCGGCATCGACCAGCCAGCTGCGGTTCTGCAGGTGCGGCGCGACCTGGCCGTCGGCGAGCATGATGATGCGATGATCGTCGAGCTCGTCCAGAGTCCGCGGCGTGCCGAAGCGCTTCACATATTCCGGTGAGCAATAAGCGTGGAAGCTGATCGCGAACAGCTTGCGCTGGATCAGGTCAGGCTGGGTCGGCTTGCGGGTGCGGATCGCAACGTCGGCCTCGCGCATCGACAAATCGAGCTCTTCGTCGGTGACGATCAGCGAGATCCGGATCTCCGGATACAGCGCGGTGAATTCGCCGAGCCGCGGAATCAGCCAGTTGATGCCGACGCCGGGCGTGGTCGTGATCTTCAGGTCGCCGCTCGGCCGCTCGCGGCTGTCGGTGAGCTTGGCCCGCGCCGCCTGCAGCTGCATGAAGACGTCATGCGCGGTGCGGAACAACAGGTCGCCCTGCTCGGTGAGGATCAGGCCGCGGGCGTGGCGATGGAATAGCGAGACCGCCAGCTCTTGTTCGAGCGCGCTGACCTGGCGCGACACTGCCGATTGCGACAGCCCGAGCTGCTCCCCGGCATGCGTGAAGCTCCCCGCTTCCGCCGCTGCGTGAAACACCTTCAGCTTGTCCCAATCCATGTCCTTAAATCCATCCCGTGATCGTGGCATCGTCAGTTCATTCCGCCGCGGCGCGTTCGCTCGCAGCGTGGGCGAGGAAGCGTTCGGCTTCGAGGGCGGCCATGCAGCCCATGCCGGCCGCGGTGATCGCCTGCCGGTAGGTTTCGTCGGCGACGTCGCCGGCGGCAAACACACCGGGGACGGAGGTCGCGGTCGTGCCCGGAACCACCTCGACGTAACCGGAAGGTTTCAGTTTGAGCTGGCCGGCGACCAGCTCCGTTGCCGGTGCATGGCCGATCGCGACGAACACGCCGTCGGCGGGCAGCTCGGAGACGGCGCCTGTCTTGACGTTCTTGAGCCGGACATGCGTCACCTTGGACGGCGCGCTGCCGCCGCAGATCTCGTCCAGCGCGCTGTCCCACACCACCTTGATCTTGGGGTGCTTGAACAGCCGCTCCTGCAGGATGCGCTCGGCGCGGAAATGATCGCGCCGATGCACGACCGTCACCGTCGAGGCGAAGTTGGTCAGGAACAGCGCCTCCTCGACCGCGGTGTTGCCGCCGCCGACCACCACGACCTCCTTGCCGCGATAGAAGAAGCCGTCGCAGGTGGCGCAGGCGGAGACGCCAAAGCCCTTGAAGGTTTCCTCCGACGGCAGTCCCAGCCAGCGCGCCTGCGCGCCCGTGGCCAGGATGACCGTCTCCGCGAGATAGATGTCGCCGGAGTCGCAGGTCAGGCGAAACGGACGCTGTCCCAGCTCGAGCTTGGTCACCAGGTCGGTCTTGATCTGGGCGCCGACATGCGTCGCCTGCTTCTCCATCTGCTCCATCAGCCAGGGGCCCTGGATGACGTCGGCAAAACCCGGATAGTTCTCGACGTCGGTCGTGATCGTGAGCTGGCCGCCCGGCTGGATGCCCTGGATCAGCACCGGCTCCAGCATAGCCCGTGCCGCGTAGATCGCCGCCGTGTAGCCTGCGGGGCCGGACCCGATGATGACGACTTTGGCATGGATCGGAGCTTGCATGGGGCCGATAACTCGCTCGAAAAGGGAGGATTGACGACGTAGCGAGCGGATTGCGCGGAAGAAACGCCCCGAAGCCCCATCGAAAATGTCAAATCCAAGTCTAAGCCATCTGGCCAGCCATGCAAGAATTGCAACGCATCTCGGCGAATTTTCCCTTCACGAGCCGGTCAACAGGGGAAATCTTGAGTAATAAAATTGCGCAAATTGGCCGGGTTGCGCTAAGAGAGTTGCCATCCGCCCGGGGGCACGCCTCCCGCATGTTCCCGCCAGACCCCCGCTCCCCGTGTCCAAAAATCTTGACGAGATCGATCTCAAAATTCTGAGCGAAATCCAGGCCGATGGCAGGATCACCAATGTCGAGCTCGCCAAGCGGGTCGGCATTTCGCCGCCGCCATGCCTGCGGCGGGTCCGGACCCTGGAAGAGGAAGGCTACATCACCGGCTACCGGGGCCTGCTCGATCCCCGCAAGCTCGGCTTCGACGTGACCGTGTTCGCCTCGGTCCACCTGTCGAGCCAGGCCGATGCCGACCTGAAGGCGTTCGAGGAGTTCGTGCGGTCGGAGCCGCTGGTCCGGGAATGCTGGATGCTCTCGGGCGAGGTCGACTTCATCCTGAAATGCGTGGCGCCGGACATGGCGACGTTTCAGGAGTTCGTGACGCATCTGACGGCGGCGCCCCATGTGCGCAACGTCAGGACCTCGCTGGTGCTGCACAACTCCAAATACGAAGCGGCCGTGCCGCTCGAGGTCAAGGGGCGGAGCTAAGCCCCTTGGAGATCATTCTTGAAGATCATTCTTGGAGGTCATTCCGGGGCAGCCCCCACAGGGGCTGAACCCGGAATCTCGAGATCGTCTCGCCAGCTCTGGATTCCGGGTTCGGTGCTGTCGCATCGGCCCGGAATGACGATGCAGAGCGTCGAAGCTCAGCTTTTCTTCCGCAGCATCGCGTCCAGGCTGATCGGGCCGCCGCCGGCCGTCGCCAGGTACAGGCAGGAGAAGCAGAATGCGATCGCCGCGGTGCCGTTGTTCAGGAGCGGCAGCCATACCGGCTCGCCCGTCTTGAACATGTGGCCCATGAAGTAGGCGAAGGCCATCTCGCCAGCCAGGATGAACGCGACGGGCCGAGTGAGCAGGCCGACCATCAGCAACGCGCCAAGCACCAGCTCGATCATGCCAGCCGTGTAGATCAGCGGCGGAATGTTGGCGAAGTACGGGATGACAGGAAACTTGAAGATCTTGGCCACGCCGTATTGAAACAACAGCAGGCCGGTGATGAAGCGAAACAGGCTGAGTGCAGCCGGTTGCCATTTCGAGAGCATCTGCTCCATGTGTGATCGTCCCCCAACAGAAAACCATGATGCGACGATGGCCGGATCGGTCGTTGCCGCCCCGCTCGTCGCCCCAGATTTAGCTGATTGCCGGAACTGCGTCACCGGCATGTGTCGTGACATCAGATGAATTGGGCGTGTACTGCCGAAGTGGTGCCCTTTCGCCGCCGTGCAACCGCGGAAACGACAAAGGGCCGCGCCCTGGCGCAGCCCTTCGATGCGTTGAGACGGGACTTTGCCTCGTCTCAGCGCCACTCGACCTTGGCGATTTCGTAGGACTTGGCGCCGCCCGGCGCCATGACCTCGACGGTGGTCCCCATCTTCTTGCCGATCAACGCGCGCGCGAGCGGCGAGGTGATCGAAATCTTGCCCTTCTTGGCGTCCGCTTCGACCTCGCCGACGATCTGCCAGACCGCCTTCTTCTCGGTGTCCTCGTCGATCAGGGTCACCGTTGCGCCGAACTTGATCGTATCTCCGGAGAGCTTGGTGACGTCGATGATGTCGGCGCGTGCGAGCTTGTCCTCCAGCTCGGCGATGCGGCCCTCATTGTGCGACTGCTCTTCCTTGGCGGCATGATATTCCGCGTTCTCCGACAGGTCGCCGTGCGAGCGCGCTTCGGCGATGTGTTCGATGATGCGCGGCCGGTCCACCGATTGTCGCTTCTTCAGCTCGGTCTCCAGCGCGGCGTAGCCGCCCGAGGTCATCGGAACCTTTTCCACCATCTCTTCTCGTCCTTCAGTCGTGCGGGCAAAGCGCGCACGATCAGCATCTCCAGAACAGGCCTTTATAGCCCAAGCATAGCCGCTCGGCTCGATGATAGCGACCCGCCAAGGGCCTGACCAACATCAAACCGCGCGGCGAGTTCCTGCCGAGAGGCTTTATTGCCGATTGTTGCCAACCGCTTAGTGGGCCTTCGCCCGCTCGACGCGATTAGTTTTCGGAAAAGTAACTCTGCAGGGTGCGGACCTCAAGGTCTCCCCCAAGATAGGCACGGATGCCTTGCGCGGCCGCCACGGCACCCGAAAGAGTGGTGTAATACGGCACTTTATGCAAGAGGGCAGCGCGCCGCAGCGAGCGACTGTCGGCGAGGGCCTGCGGGCCTTCGGTGGTATTGAACACCAACTGGATGTCGCCGTTGGTGATCGCGTCCACGATGTGCGGCCGCCCCTCCAGCACCTTGTTGATCTTCTCGGTCGGCACGCCCTGATCGGTCAGGAAGCGCTGCGTCCCCGACGTCGCCACCACCTTGAAGCCGAGTTCGTGCAGCATCCGCACCACCTCGGTGATGCGGGCCTTGTCGCTCTCGCGCACCGACACGAATACCGTGCCCTTGCGCGGCACCCGCGTGCCGCCGCCGAGCTGGCTCTTGGCGAAGGCCACCGCGAATGAGCGATCGATGCCCATCACCTCGCCGGTGGAGCGCATCTCCGGGCCGAGCACGGTGTCGACACCGGGAAAACGGGCGAAGGGGAAGACCGATTCCTTGACGCCGACGTGCTTGGGAGCGCGCTTCTTGAGGCCGAAATCGGCGAGCTTCTCGCCGGCCATGATTCGGGCCGCGATCTTGGCGACCGGCGTTCCGACGACCTTGGCGACGAAGGGCACCGTGCGCGAGGCGCGCGGATTGACCTCGAGCACGTAGATCGTTCCGTCCTTGATCGCATATTGCACGTTCATCAGACCGACCACGTCGAGTCCGAGCGCGAGCTCGCGGGTCTGCCGCTCCAGCTCGGCGATGGTGGCCTCGTCGAGCGAATGCGGCGGCAGCGAGCAGGCCGAGTCACCGGAATGGATGCCGGCCTCTTCGATGTGCTCCATGATGCCGACGACGAAGGTGTCCTTGCCGTCACAGAGGCAGTCGACGTCGATCTCGGTGGCGTCGGACAGATAGCGGTCGAACAGCAGCGGGTTCTTGCCGAGGACCGTGTTGATCTGGCCGGTCTTGTCGTTGGGGTAACGGGCCTTGACGTCGGCCGGCACCAGCTCGGGCAGGGTGCCGAGCAGGTAGTCGCCAAGCTGATTGTCCTCGCGGATGATCTGCATGGCACGGCCGCCGAGCACGTAGGACGGGCGTACCACGAGCGGAAGGCCGAGATCGGCCGCGACCAGCCGGGCCTGTTCGACCGAATAGGCGATGCCGTTCTTCGGCTGCTTCAGCCGCAGCTTGTCGAGGATGCGCTTGAAGCGGTCGCGGTCCTCGGCGAGGTCGATGGCGTCCGGCGAGGTGCCGAGAATCGGCACGTCGGCAGCCTCCAGCGCGCGGGCGAGCTTCAGCGGCGTCTGGCCGCCGAACTGCACGATCACGCCGTGCACGGTGCCGTTCTTGCGCTCGGTGGCGATGATCTCGAGCACGTCCTCGGCCGTCAGCGGCTCGAAATAGAGCCGGTCCGCGGTGTCGTAGTCGGTCGAGACCGTCTCCGGATTGCAGTTGACCATGATGGTCTCGTAGCCGGCGTCGGCCAGCGCGAAACAGGCGTGGCAGCAGCAATAGTCGAACTCGATGCCCTGGCCGATGCGGTTCGGACCGCCGCCCAGGATGATCACCTTCTTCTTGTCGGATGGCGCGCTCTCGTCGGCGAGGTGGCCCGCGAACGGCGTCTCGTAGCTCGAATACATATAGGCCGTGGGCGAAGCGAATTCGGCAGCGCAGGTGTCGATGCGCTTGAACGCGGGGCGGACGCCGAGCGCGTGCCGCTTGGTGGAAACTTCGCCTTCGGTGGTGTTGGCGAGCACCGCGAGCCGCGCATCCGAGAAGCCCATCGCCTTCAGCGTGCGCATTCCATTCGCGTTCGGCGGCAGGCCGTGCCGGCGCACCTTGTCTTCCATCTCCACGATGCCGCGCATCTGCGCCAGGAACCACGGATCGATCTTGCAGGAGTTGAAGATGTCCTCGTCCGACCAGCCCAGGCGCATCGCCTGCGCCACCTGCAGGATCCGGTTCGGCGTCGGCGTGCCCAATGCGGCGCGGATCGCGTTCTTGTCGTCGCCGCGGCCGAGCCCGTCGATCTCGATCTCGTCGAGCCCGGTGAGGCCGGTCTCGAGGCCGCGCAACGCCTTCTGCAGGCTCTCCTGGAAGGTGCGGCCGATCGCCATCACTTCGCCGACCGACTTCATCGAGGTGGTCAGCGTGGTCGACGCGCCCGGGAATTTCTCGAACGCGAAGCGCGGAATCTTGGTGACGACGTAGTCGATGGTCGGCTCGAACGACGCCGGCGTGGCGCCTCCGGTGATGTCGTTGGCGATCTCGTCCAGCGTGTAGCCGACGGCGAGCTTGGCCGCGACCTTGGCGATCGGGAAGCCGGTCGCCTTGGAGGCCAGCGCCGATGAGCGCGACACGCGCGGATTCATCTCGATTACGACCATGCGGCCGTCGGCCGGATTGACGCCGAACTGCACGTTGGAGCCGCCGGTCTCCACCCCGATCTCGCGCAGCACCGCCAGCGAGGCGTCGCGCATGATCTGATATTCCTTGTCGGTGAGCGTCAGCGCCGGCGCGACCGTGATCGAATCGCCGGTGTGCACGCCCATCGGATCGAGGTTCTCGATCGAGCAGACGATGATGCAGTTGTCCTTCTTGTCGCGGACCACCTCCATCTCGTACTCCTTCCACCCGAGCACCGATTCCTCGATCAGCACTTCGTTGGTGGGGGAGGCGTCGAGCCCGCGCTCGATGATGTCGAGATATTCTTCCTTGTTGTAGGCGATGCCGCCGCCGGTGCCGCCCATGGTGAAGGAGGGACGGATGATCGCGGGCAGGCCGATCTCGGACAGCGCCATCAGCGCCTGTCCCAGCGCATGCTCCTGGTAGCGCTTGCGGCGCTCGTTCTCGCCGAGCGTCCATTGCCGGTCGAGTTCGTCGCGCGCCGCGCCTTCGAGCTTGTCGCGCTCGGCGTGATATTGATCGCGATACTGCTTCTTCAAGGCCGAGGCGTTGGCGAGCCGCGACTTCGGCGTCTGCAGCCCGATCTTTTCCATCGCGTTGCGGAACAGCTGGCGGTCTTCGGCCTTGTCGATCGCATCGGCGGTCGCGCCGATCATCTCGACGTCGAACTTCTCCAGCGTGCCCTGGCGGCGCAGCGACAGCGCGCAGTTCAGCGCGGTCTGGCCGCCCATGGTCGGCAGCAGCGCGAAGCCGCCCGGGATGACGTGGCGCTCCTTCTCGATGATCCTGGCGACGATCTCGGGCGTGATCGGCTCGATGTAGGTCGCATCGGCCAATTCCGGATCGGTCATGATCGTGGCCGGGTTGGAGTTGACGAGGACGACGCGATAGCCCTCCTCCTTCAGCGCCTTCACGGCCTGCGTACCCGAATAGTCGAATTCGCAGGCCTGGCCGATCACGATCGGACCGGCGCCAATGATCAGGATGGTGGAGATGTCGGTGCGTTTCGGCATTCAAGCTCACGGGCAAGAAACGGCAGGAATTGGGCACAAAAAAAGGGCGCGCGTATCGCGCGTCCCCTAAGGCCCTGGGCGCGACCAGTTCTCGCGCGCGAGCGGTCTTTAGACCAGTTTCCTCTGAGCGGAAAGGGTTTTGGGCCGAAATCAACGGCCAATTTGGCCGGGACGGGCAGAAGGGTGGCCGTGAGCGCTGGCTCGCCGAGCCGAAGCCGCGCAGCGGCGAAGGCTGGAGGCCCGGCCTGGACTTGAACCAGGTTCAAGAGCGTTGCACCGCTCTTCGCGTCGTAGCTTCCGCCACCGGGCCGGGGACGATCTTACCCCTCACGGCGGCGTGAGCCAGCCCGTGTTTCAATTAACCCTAATTCCTTTGCGGAATATGGCTGATGGCCGGCCGGCGACCGTGACGGTCAGGCGGTTCCCGTCATGGGCCGGGCCACGAAGGTCATGCGCCAGCGATTGTGGCCGATGTTCTTGGGCGCACGGACGGCGCTGAGGCCGGCTTTCTTGAGCCTCGCCAGGATATCGGCCTCGCTGTAGCGCTGCAGCCCGACCTTGGTGCGCAATTGCCGGTAATCGGACAGGGCGGTGGCCACTAGCCCCACTAGCGCATCCTTGAGGAAGCCGTTGCGTCCGGCGAACATCAGCAGCGCGAGCACGTCCCTGACCATGCCGACGTCCGGGCGCAGCACGTCGCCAAGAACGAACTTGCCCGACGGCTTCAGCAGCCGGCGGATGACGGCCAGGGCTGCGTCGAAATCGGCCTCGCTCATGTATTGCGCGACCGAATTCATGACCACGAGGTCAATCGACGCTTCCTGCATGTTGCGCAACTCGTCCAGCGAGCGCACGCGGATCTTGGTGTTCGGAGCAAAGCGCGCGATCAGCCGCCCACGCACGCCGGGTGCCGGCTCGGCCAGGATCAGCGTCATGCAGGAGTCCGCCACCTTGGCCGCGGACAAGGCTTCGCCGCAGGAATAGTCGAGCACGACGGCATCGGGCGCCGGAATGTAGCTGACGATATCGCGCGCAATCACCTGGAAGTGCAGGTCGCGATGCAATTTGCTCGCATAGATCGTGTGCGTGGAATCGTAATAGTCGATCCAATCGTCCATAGCGGGTTCCGGCAAACACGGTTCCTTGATCGGAACTGGAGGGGTCAGCGAGCGTTAACGGGTCCGATCACCCGTGTCCATGCTGGTTCTAACAGGAAGGTAAAGCCGTGAGTAAAGCAAAGACCGACAAGACCGCCCCCGAGCTCGATACTCCGACCGATCTGTCGCCCGACGCCGTCAACAAGATCTCGACCGCGCTGAACACGTTGCTCGCGGACGCCTTTGCCCTCTATCTCAAGACCAAGAACTTCCATTGGCACGTCAGCGGACGGCATTTTCATGACTATCACGAGATGCTGGACCAGCAGTCGGATGCGATCTTCGCCACCACCGATCAGCTCGCCGAGCGGGTGCGCAAGCTCGGTGGCACGACGCTGAAATCGATCAGCCAGATCAGCAAGCTGCAGACCATCAAGGACAACAACGAGGAGTATGTCCCGCCCCGTGAGATGCTGCGGGAGTTGATGGAGGACAACAAGCACGTGGCCGCCGCGATGCGCAAGGCGCACGAGCTGTGCGACGACAATGACGACCCGGCGAGCGCCGGCCTGCTCGAAACCTTCATCGACGAGACCGAGCGCCGGACCTGGTTCCTGTTCGAGGCGAGCCGCCAGGAGGGCAGCAACGCCGCCTAAGCAGATAGGTCTGGAGACGCGCTGCGACGACGTGGCGCGTCCGCCCAGCCCGGTGCATCAGCCGTTAGTGCGCAGATGGCCGGCGCCAAATCAGCTCGACTGGCCCATGGCCATCGAGCCGCGGTGCTGGCGGTTCGCGAGCATGCGGGCCGCGGCCATTCCGATCATCATTGCAATCACGAACAGGGCGATCGCGGGCGAGCCGTAGCCGAGGTCCACGAATGCCGGACCCGGGCAGATGCCGGCCAGACCCCAGCCGATGCCGAAGATGGCGGGACCCGTGGCGATCCGCCAATCCAGCGTCTGCGAGGGTGGCAGTTGGAAGCGGTCGCTGAGAAGCGGGCGCTGGCGCCGGAAGATGAGCCGGAAGCCAGCGAAGGTGACACCGACCGCGCCGGCCATCACGAGAATGAGGCTGGGGTCCCAGCCGCCGGAGCGGATGGCGGCGAGATCGAGGAAGTTCAGCACCTTCTGGGGATTGGACATGCCCGACAGCAGCAGTCCGAGCCCGAACACGATCCCGACGATGAACTGGACCAGGACGATCATTCGCGCCTCACATCACGTGACGGACGAGGAAAGTGGTCGCGACCGCAGTGGCCATGAACACCAGCGTGGCGACGATCGAGCGTGACGACAGGCTGGCGATGCCGCAGACGCCGTGGCCCGACGTGCAGCCATTGCCCCACACCGCACCGAAGCCGACCAGCAGCCCGGCTGCAACGAGGGCGATCGGGCCGGCCTCGAGCGTGAGGGGCGGCAGGCTTCCCGTCGTGACGCGAACCACCAGTGCCGCGATGACGAGCCCGGCCACGAAAGCGAACCGGCCGGCGACGGCCCCGTCCCAAGGCGGCAGCATCTGCGCGGCAATTCCACTCACGCCGGCGATCCGCCCGGTCAAGCCCATCAGCATGACGGCCGCAGCTCCGATGAGAGCGCCGCCAGCGAGCGCGGTGAGGGCCGTATACTCTGTGATCATCTCGTACCGATTCCCTGAAAAGTCAGCCGGTTGCAATCGAGTAGCGTATGCATTATTTCTTATATGCGAACTTCATAAAGTAACAATCATGACAGCTCGGGTCGCGCGCAACGCCAAGGTCGCTTCGGTGACGGGCCTCGAAGACAAAGCGGAAGAGGCCGCCCGCCTGCTCACGGCCATGGCGAACCCGAAGCGGCTCATGGTGCTTTGCAACCTGATCGAAGGCGAACGCCCCGTGGGCGAACTGGCCGAGCAGGTGGGCCTGCGGCAGGCGGCGTTATCGCAACATCTTGCCATGATGCGTGCGCTCGATCTGGTCGCGACGCGGCGTGAGGGCCAGACCATCTACTATCGGCTGGCGAGCCACGAAGTCCGCGAGATCCTGCAGACGCTGTATCGGCTGTACTGCGCCTGATCAGCGCGCGTCCTGGCCAGCGCTGCGTCAGCGGCAGATGGCCGCCGGACCGAACGCCCCATGTCTTCCCCCCTCAACGTCTTCCCGCGCATCCAGCCGGCTCGGCGGTGGCGCGCCGATTGACACCTCGATGTTCGCTGAGTACCATTCTTACAATAAGTAAGAATGAAGCGGGGAGGACGGCGTGCGGCTCATTCGCAGTCGGCACGATACGAGATCTGCAGTCCTTGGTTACCTCTGGTGCTCCGGCGGCTCGTTCCGGCCGGATCTGGCGCAGGGGGTTGCGCTCACCGAAGCCAGCATCTCGCGCATCATCGGCGATCTCAAGGCCGAGGGCGTCATCCAGGAGACGCGGCGCGCGGTGCCCTATCGTGGCGGCCCGAGCCAGTTCATCACCTTGAGCAACGAGATCTCCGTCGCGGCGATCGAGATTTCCAACAACCGTCTCTACTCCGCCATCGGCACGCTGGCCGGCGAGACGCTCTACGTGGCGCCGTACGAGCTCCCGGATGGTCTCGGCGCCGCCGAAGTCGATGCGACGGTCAGCCGGGCCGTCTGCGACATCGCGGCCTGGGCCACGCAGCGCAGCATCACCCTGGAGCAATTGGCCGTCTCGATCCCCGGCTATGATCCCGATCTGCGCGCCAGCCCCATCGTTGCGCTCGATGCAACGAGGCTTGCCGATGCCCTGCAGCGCGAGCTGCCGGAGACCCCGGCGCGATTGACCAATTCGATGGTTGCGCGCGCCGTCGGTCACCGGCTGCAGATCGGAACGGGCGTTCTCGGCGGCTCGTATTTCTTCGTGTTCGTCGGCCATGGCGTCGGCGCGGCCATCGTCGATGAGCTTGCCGGGAGCGGCGATGTCGAGACCTGCGAGATCGGCCACGTCGTGATCGATCCTGCCGGCGGCCTCTGCCGCTGCGGCCATACGGGCTGTCTCGAAACCCATGTCTCCACCGTGGCGCTGGCGGACATTCTCGCAGTGCAGGAAAGTGACCTGCTCAGCCGCGGCGATTGCTGGCCTCATGACTATCGCATCTCCGTGCAGGCACGCGCAGAGATCAGGGTCCGCCTCGGCCGGCTGGGGCTTGCGATCGGCAACGCGCTCAATCTCAACCGGCAGCGCAACGTCGTCATCGCCGGATGGCCGGGGGCTCTGCCCGCCGAGGATCGCGCGGTCGTGATGGAGGCCATCGGCCAGTCGCGCCTGGGCGGCCTGCAAGCCGTCGCGCTCACCTTCTCCAATGCCAGCCTGGGCCGCGAGCCGGTCTCCGGACTGGCGCTGGCCGCCTTCTCGTTCATCCGGCGCAGCGGCGAGCGGCGCGCGCAGGCCCGGCAACCGGCTTCGAGCTAACACACGTCGGCGGTGCACGTCCGACGATCATGGGAGGGAATGATGAAACTGAGCCAGGCCCTGATACGCCAAGCTCTGGCAGGCGGTCTCCTCTGTCTGGCAGCCTCGCTGCCCGCGACGTTCGCGCGTGCCGAAACCGTGCTGAAGGTGAAGCCGTCGGGCGATCTCAAGGTGCTCGATCCGACCATCGCCGCGGATTCGATCGCGCGCAATTTCGGCTACATGATCTACGACACGCTGTTCACGGTCGACGACAAGCTCCAGGTCAAGCCGCAGATGGTGGACAGCTGGACCAATTCCGCCGACCGCAAGCTGTGGACCTTCAAGCTGCGCGACGGGCTGAAGTTCGGCGACGGTCAGAGCGTGACCTCCGACGATGTTGTTGCTTCGCTCAAGCGCTGGAGCCAGGCCGATGCGATGGGGCAGGTGCTCAATGCCCACGGTGCAGCGTGGGAGGTGGTCGATGCCAGGACCTTCACCCTGACGCTCGGGGAGCCATGGGGATTCGTGCTCGACGCGCTCGCCAAGCCGGGCGCGCCCGTGCCCTTCATCGTTCCGGCGCGAATCATCGCCAGCACCCCTGCCGGGCAGCCGCTTTCGGATCAGACCGGCTCAGGCCCCTTCATCTTCAAGAAGGACGAGTGGGTGCCGGGCTCGAAGCTGGCATTCGTCAAGAACCCGCATTACGTGCCGCGCGCCGAGCCGGCGGCGGGGCTTGCCGGCGGCAAGGTCGTCAAGTTCGACCGCGTCGAATGGCTGATCATTCCGGATCAGCAGACGGCGCTCGACGCGCTGAAGAAGGGCGAGCTGGACATTGCCGAGGACATTCCGACCGACCTCGTTCCGGTGGCGAAGGCGAGCAGGAACGTCGTCGTCTCCAACCAGGACGAGATCGGCGTGGCGCAGCAGATCCGACTGAACTCGCTGCAGCCGCCGTTCGACAATCCCGCCATCCGCAGGGCGGCGCTGCTCGCCGTGAACCCGACGGACTATATCGAGGCCTGGGGGGGCGGCGAAGGCGGGCTCATCAGGGCGTGCAAATCATTCTACATCTGCGCGTCGCCCTACTACACGGAGGCAGGCTTCCCGTCCTTCGATCTCGAGAAGGCGAAGACGCTGCTGCGCGAGAGCGGCTACGACGGCACGCCGGTCGTGATCCTCGACGCCTCGGAGAATGCCCAGATCCATCCCGCGAGCCTGGTTGCCGAGCAGCAGCTCAAGGCGGCCGGCTTCAAGGTCGACGTCCAGGCGATGGACTGGGCGACGGTGGTGAGCCGCCGGACCAAGAAGGAGCCGGTGGCGCAGGGCGGCTGGTCGATCTTCATCTCGGGTCCCGGCGGTCTCGACATGATGCTGCCGATCAGCCATCTCGGGCTGCGCTCGAACTGCGACAAGGCCTGGTTTGGTTGGCCGTGCGATGCCGAGATCGAGAAGCTGCGCGCCGCGTTCGGCGACGCCGCCGAGATGGCCGAACGCAAGGCGCTGGCCGAGCAGATCCAGCTGCGCGCCGCGCAGACGGTGCCGTACATCCCGATCGCCGTGGCCTATCAGTTTCGTGCCGCGCGCGCGGACCTGGCCGGAATTCTCAATCCGCCGGCACCGGTCTACTGGAACGTGACCCGCAAGTGAGCTGACCGCGAACGAAGCCTTCGGCAACTCGACCACCAGGCCGGTCGTCGTCGCGTGCGCCAGCAGCCGGCCCTGCGTATCGGTGATGCGGGCTTCGGCCGTGGCGGCGCGGCGTCCGAACGACAGCGTCCTGCCCTCGGTCCTCACCGTGCCGGTGCTCTCGGTCATGAGGTCGTTGGCGTCCTCACGACCTGGTCCGGGCACAAAAATGCCCGGGAGCGGCCCGGGCATTCGATCGCGATCAGCCTGTCGGCCCTCAGGCCGCGCTGCGCTTCTTGTCTCGCATCAACTCGGCAAAGCGCTGGAACAGATAATGCGAATCGCGCGGGCCAGGCGAGGCTTCCGGGTGGTACTGCACCGAGAACACCGGCTTGCCGTCGAGCTGGATGCCGCAATTCGAGCCGTCGAACAGCGAGATGTGGGTCTGGGTCGCGCCCGAGGGTAGCGTGTTCTGGTCGACCGCGAAGCCGTGGTTCATCGAGGTGATCTCGACCTTGCCCGTGGTCTCGTCCTTGACCGGATGGTTGGCGCCGTGATGGCCCTGATGCATCTTCTTGGTCTTGGCACCGACGGCGAGGCCCAGCATCTGGTGGCCGAGGCAGATGCCGAAAGTCGGCGTGCCCGACGAGATCACCTGCTGAATCACCGGCACGGCATATTTGCCGGTCGCCGCGGGATCGCCCGGACCGTTGGACAGGAACACGCCGTCCGGCTTCATCGCCAGGATATCCTCGGCCGGTGTCGTCGCCGGCACCACGGTCACTTTGCAGCCGACGCCGGCGAGCAGGCGCAGGATGTTGCGCTTGATGCCGTAGTCGATCGCGACCACGTTGAACTCCGGCTTGGTCTGCTGGCCAAAACCTTCGTTCCACACCCAGGGCGTCTCGTCCCAGGTGAAGCGCTGCGCGGAGGTGACCATCGGCACGAGGTCCATGCCTTCGAGGCCCGGCCACTCCCGCGCTTCCTTCTTCAGGGCATCGAGGTCGAAGGTGCCGTCCTTCGAATACGCGATGACGGCATTCGGCATGCCCTTGGAGCGGATCAGCGCGGTCAGCGCCCTTGTGTCGATGCCGGAGAGCCCGACGATGCCGCGGGCGCGCAGCCACTGGTCGAGATGGCGGGTGGCGCGGTAGCTCGATGGATCGGTGATCGCGGTGCGCAGGATCACGCCACGCGCGCCCGGCGTCGCCGCCATGTTCACCGTCTCGATATCCTCGTCGTTAGTGCCGACATTGCCGATATGCGGGAAGGTGAAGGTGATGAGCTGGCCGGCATAGGAGGGATCGGTGAGGATCTCCTCATAGCCGGTCATTGCGGTGTTGAAGCAGACCTCGCCCACGGCGTGGCCCTCGGCGCCGAGGCCGTAGCCTTCGAGCACCGTGCCGTCGGCGAGCACGAGGAGCGCGGTCGGTTTATGGTCCGGCCAGGCGGCGTCAGTATCGATGTGTGTCATGAGGCCCCTACATAGTGGCCTGGGCCGCCGGCGTCAAAGCAGGAACCGGTCGATTCACACGCGATTTCGGTCAATTTGGCGGGGTTCAGGGGGCGTTCAGCCGGAACAGATGCGGAACCGTGTTGTTTCGGGGGAACGAACCGCCTAGACAGCCGGCAACGAAGTTCGAGAGGGCGAGATCATGCTGCGCGACGACATCAACAATGCGGTCAAGGAGGCGATGAAGGCCAAGGACGAGCGCAAGCTGTCCACCCTTCGCATGGTCAACTCCACCTTGAAGAACGCCGACATCGCCGCGCGCGGCGAGGGCAAGCCGCCATTGACCGACTCCGACGTGCTCGCGGTGCTGCAGAAGATGATCAAGCAGCGCCAGGAATCGGTCGAGCTGTACGAGAAGGGCGGCCGCGCCGAGCTCGCCGCCGGCGAGCGCGAGGAGATCGCGGTCATCTCGGCCTATCTGCCGAAGCAGATGAGCGATGACGAGGTGAAGACCGCCATCTCCGCCGCCGTCACCGAGACCGGCGCCGCCGGCATGAAGGACATGGGCAAGGTGATTGCCGTGCTGAAGGCCAAGTACACGGGACAGATGGATTTCGCGAAGGCGAGCGCGCTGGTGAAGGCCGCGCTGTCGGGCTAGCCACCGCTGATTTTTGCGCACGGCGCGAGCCGCACGGGCAGTGCGCTCCCTCGCCCCGTTCTTCACGGGGAGAGGGTCGGGGTGAGGGGCAGCCGCACGGGAGGTGTTCGTGGTGAGACCTGTACCTCCTCACCCGGTTTGCATCTTCGATGCAATCCGACCTCTCCCCGCCCTAGCGAAGCCTGGCTTCGCCCTGGCGGGGCGAGGTAAGGAGACCGAGCAAGCGTTCCAGGCATTCGCCACCTCACGGGCACGCTTGAACTAACAACCGAGAGGGAAACGCCTCCGCCATGCTCCAGGAAACGTCCGACTACGACCAGCTCACGCGCGACTTCCGCTGGGACATCCCGGCGCAATTCAACATCGCCGTTGCGACCTGCGACCGTCACGCCGACGGCTCGGGACGTCTCGCCCTGATCGTGGTCGAGGAGGACGGCGCGTCCCGGCGCGTGTCATTCGACGAGCTGCGCGAGCACTCCTGCCGGTTCGCCAACGTGCTGAAGGCCGATGGTCTCGCACGGGGCGATCGCGTCGCGGTGTTCCTGTCGCAATCGTTGGAGCTGCCGGTCGTCCATCTCGCGGCGTTTCGCGCCGGGCTCGTTTCGGTGCCGCTGTTCACGCTGTTCGGCGAGGACGCGCTGCAATTCCGGCTGCAGAACTCCGGCGCCAAGGCGCTCGTCACCGACGCCGTGGGCCTGGCAAAGCTCGCCCGCATTCGCGACCGGCTGCCGGAGCTGAAGACGATCTACGTCACCGATGGCGGCGGCACCGGCGCCCGGCCGTTCTGGCCGACGCTGGAGCGCGCCTCGGATCAATTCCCGACGGTGGCGACCTCGAGCGACGATCCCGCCATCATCATCTACACGTCAGGGACGACCGGCAATCCGAAGGGCGCGCTGCACGCTCATCGCGTGCTGCTCGGGCATCTGCCCAATGTCGAGATGGTGCACGGCTTCCTGCCGAAGCCCGGCGACGTGATGTGGACGCCGGCGGACTGGGCCTGGATCGGCGGGCTGTTCGATGCGCTGTTTCCGGCCTGGTATCACGCCGTCCCGGTGATCGGCTATCGTGCCAGGAAATTCGTACCCGAGGCTGCGATGCAGCTGATGGCTGACTACAACGTGCGCAACGTGTTCCTGCCGCCGACCGCGTTGAAGCTGATGCGGCAGGCCAATGTGAAGCACGACGAGGTCAAGCTGCGCAGCATCCTGACCGGCGGCGAGTCGCTCGGCGCCGAGCTGCTGGACTGGGTGCGGGCGACCTTCGGCATCGACGCGCACGAGATTTACGGCCAGACCGAATGCAATCTCGTCGTCGGCAATAATGCTAAGCTGTTTCCGATCCGGCCGGGCTCGATGGGCAAGGCGACGCCGGGTTTCCAGGTTCTGATCGTGAACGACAGGGGCGAGGAGCTGCCGCGCGGTGCCAGAGGCATCATCGGCGTACGCCAGCCCAATCCCTGCACCATGATCGAATATTGGCGCAATCCGGAGGCGACGGCGAAGAAGTTCGCTGGCGATGTGCTGCTGACCGGCGATCTCGGCACCCAGGATGAGGACGGCTATTTCTGGTATGCGAGCCGCGAGGACGACGTCATCACCTCGGCCGGCTACCGCATCGGCCCGGCGGAGATCGAGGACACGCTGCTCAAGCACCCGGCGGTAGCACTGGCTGCCGTGGTCGGCATTCCCGATCCGGTGCGCACCGAGGCCGTCAAGGCCTGGATCGTGTTGCGGCCGGGCTTCGTTGCAAATGACACGCTGTCGCGGGAGATCCAGGACTTCGTCAAGGTGAAGCTCGCCGCGCATGAATATCCGCGCCACGTCGAATTCACCGACACCCTGCCGATGACGGCGACCGGCAAGGTGCTCCGGCGGGAGTTGCGGGCGCGGGGGTAGGGGCTGTGCTCCAAGCCGCTCCATGGGTCTGTTTCCATCGTTGAGAGATGTGAAGCAAGATGGTGCAGCAGGCTCGGTGCACCTCGCCCCGCCAGGGCGAAGCGAGGCTTCGCTAGGGCGGGGAGAGCTCGGATTGCATCGATGGATGCAATCCGGGTGAGGGGGGACAGGTCTCTCCACGAACACTTCCCGTGCGTTTGTCCCTCACCCCAACCCTCTCCCCGTGAAGGACGGGGAGAGGGAGCGCACCGTCCGTGCCGCGCGAGCTCGCATTCGCCTTCAGAGATGTAACCGACACGCCACTCGGCTCTGCCTACAAGTTGAAATTGAAATCCCTGCCCTCCCGCTGTTAGCATCGGCTCAAAGACTAACAATCAAGGAGGGTACGCCGATGACCGCTTCCGTCTCGGGACGATCCGATCCGGTGGTGCGCCGCATCACCACGGGCGACATTGCCGAGGCCTTGACGCAAGGCCTGCGGGATTTTCAGGCGCAGCCGCTGTTCGGCCTCGCTTTCGGCCTGATCTACGTGCTCGGCGGTATCAGCATCGTGCTGTGCGTCACCGCCTTCGGCATGGTCTATCTCGCTTATCCGCTGGCCGCGGGTTTTGCACTGATCGGCCCGTTCGTCGCGATCGGCCTCTACGAGGTCAGCCGCCGTCGCGAGCTCGGCCAGCCGATGTCCTATGGCGCGATCTGGCGCACGGTCACCTCGCGCGGCGAGATCGCCTGGATGGCATTCGTCACCGTGTTCTTCTTCGTGATCTGGATGTATCAGGTGCGGCTGCTGATCGCGCTGCTGCTCGGGCTGAACGCCTCGTTCTCCAGCTTCAAGGAGTTCATGACGGTGGTGCTGACGACCAATGAGGGCCTGCTGTTCCTTGCGATCGGCAATCTCGATGGCGCTGCGCTGTCACTGATTTTGTTTTCGCTGACGGTGGTGTCGTTTCCGCTGCTGCTGGAGCGCGACGTCGATTTCGTGACGGCGATGATCACCAGCGTGCGGGCGGTCGTGACCAGCCCCGGACCGATGATCGGCTGGGCAGCGATCATCACCGTGCTCCTGATCGTTTCGGCGCTGCCATATTTTCTCGGCCTGCTCGTCACGGTGCCGGTGCTGGGCCATGCGACATGGCATCTCTATCGCCGCATCGTCGCCCCGGCCTGATGGAGGAGCAGATCGCGACTAAGGTTCGATGGAGGACAAAGGCGCTGCCGGGTATGATCCTTGAAAACGCCGCTCACCGGTTATTTAGCCGGTGCGGATATGGGGAAGGATGATGCCCGACAACATCGCCCTGTTTGCTACCATCGTCCTGCTGCTGCCGATGTTCTATCTGCTGCTGGCCGCACCGGCATTCCTGCTGGTACGGCTGGATATCGTGCCGGTGACGCGGCTCTTGCGCGGCATGTTCGATTCCTACTTCATCGCCCTGGCGATCGCCGGCGGCATTGGCACGCTCGCCGTGCTGGCGGACGGCCGCCCCGCTCTGGGCCTGGGCATCGGCCTGATCGCTGGCTTCGCGCTGCTCTCGCGCCGCTGGTTTCTGGAGCGGATGGACGCGCGCATCCGCGACCGCGATTCCGGTGACGTGACGGCGGTGCGGCGGCTGCGCTGGCTGCATTGGGGCGGCATGCTGAGCAATGCCATCCAGGTCGGCGCCGTGCTCGCCAGCATTCCCCAGATCGCCGCGGTGTCGTAGCGGGCGTTTTTCGTTATGGCACCTTGATTCCGATCGCCTTCAAGGCCGCGAGCATGCGTGTCGGCGGCGCCATCTTCACCGCAAGCGGCTTGCCGGTCTCGAGTAGGCTCTTGAGGCTCGACAGGATCGCCGGCCAGCCCGCGCGTCCGCCGGACAGGATGTCGTCGGACAGCGGCCGCTCGTGCGCTTCGGTCATCGTGAGACGGACCGCATCGCCGGCCGCTTCGATCTCGTAAGTCACGAGCGTTCGGCCCAGCGCGTCGACGAGTCCCGGCCAGTTGACGTCCCAGGTGATGGTCAGCCGCTGCGGCGGCTCACAGACGATCACTTGGCCGCCGATATGCTCGGAGCCGTCGGGCGCGCGCACGATGAAGGCGCCGCCGGCGCGCAGGTCTGCCTCGACGGCGAAGCCGAAGAAATATTGCCGGCTGAACTCGGCCGAGGTCAGCGCCTGCCACACCTTCTCAGGGCTGGCGGCGATGTAGATGGTGTAGACGGTGGCGGGCCTGAACTTTGCAAGATCCATCGCTCAGCCTCCCTTGCCGAGCGCTGACCTCGGGATCGCCAGCGCCGTTCCGGTCTCCAGCAGACTTTTTAGGCCGGACAAGATCGCGGGCCAGCCGTTGGAAACCGCATCGAGCAATCGACCTGCCCCTTCGAAACGTTCGTGCGTCAAGGTCAGCTTGACGGAGTTGCCGTGTTGTTCGATCGCGAACACGACCTTGGTCGGCTGCTCGTTGCGAAACTCGTCTTTCAGGACGTGCTGGAAGGTGTAGGAGAGCCGGCGCGGCGGATCGGACTCCAGAATCTGGCCGACATCGGTCGTGATCCCATCGGTCACCAGCGCGAACGGCGAGCCGACGCGCCAGTCGGAATGCAGTTCGGTGCCAAACCAGTAGCGCTTCGCAAATTCGTTCGATGTCAGCGCTTCCCACAATTTCTCGGGCGTCGTCGCGATATACGTGACGTAGACGAATTCGGGCTTACTCATCGCGCTTCTCCAATTGCCGCTTCAAATCGCTGAGCGCGGTGAGCTTGCCGCGCTCGAATTTCTTGATCCAGCGCTCCCCGATGTGATGGATCGGCACCGGATTGAGATAGTGCAGCTTCTCGCGGCCATGCCGGATCGTCGCGACCAGATTGGCTGCTTCCAGAATGGCAAGGTGCTTGGTCACGGCCTGTCGCGTCATCGCGAGGCCGTCGCAGAGTTCGGTCAGGGTCTGCCCGTTCCGCGCGTGGAGCCTGTCGAGCAGGGCGCGTCGTGAGCCGTCCGCAAGCGCCTTGAAGACGTCATCCATGATCTGGATCATAGGCAACCAAATGGTTGCGTGTCAAGCGGGTACGCTGCGAGCTGTTTTCCTGGTTTGGGCGCACATTTTGCGGCTTGCTCGGTTCACCTCGCCCCGCTTGCGGGGAGAGGTCGGATTGCATCGCAAGATGCAATCCGGGTGAGGGGGTACAGGTCTATCCACATACGCTTCCCGTGCGTCTGCCCCTCACCCCAACCCTCTCAGCGCGAGCGAGGCTCGTCGCGGCCTCGTAAGAACGGGGAGAGGGAGTGCACTTCTGTTGCGGAAGCAGCTCTACTCTCGCCAGCGATCTGCGCTCACACCGAGCTGTCAGGATCGGGTTCAGCAAGGCTTCCCACCGCACACATGTCGTGCATTAGTGATCGCATCACTCGCATCGAGGCGCCTCATGTCCCTGCAAGTCTATCTCGCCTTCGTCGCTGCCTGCATCGCGCTGGCGCTGCTGCCCGGACCCGTCGTCACGCTTCTGATCGCCAACGGCCTGCGTCATGGAACCCGCGCCGCGCTGATCAACATCGCCGGCGTCCAGACCGGGCTTGCGATTGCGATCGGCATCGTCGCCGTCGGCCTGACGTCGCTGATGGCCACGATGGGCTACTGGTTCGAATGGGTGCGGTTGATCGGCGCCGCCTATCTGGTGTGGCTTGGCATCCAGCTCATCCGCTCGCCGATCGAGGGCATCGCCGCGGGCGAGGCGCCGCCGCCACCGCCGCGTGGCGGCTTCTTCCTGCAGGGCCTGCTGGTGCTGTTGTCGAACCCCAAGGTGATGGTGTTCTTCGGTGCGTTCCTGCCGCAGTTCATGGACATGAGCCGGGATCACGCACCGCAGGTCGGATTGCTCGGCGCCACCTTCATGGTGATCGCGGGTCTCACCGATGCGATCTATGCCCTGCTCGCCGGCCGTGCGCGAAAACTGTTCTCGGCCAGGCGCACCCGGCTGGTGTCGCGCATCTCCGGCGGCTTCATGATCGGCGGCGGCCTGTGGCTGGCGCTGACGCGGGCGCGATGAGTCCGCGTTCGGCCCGCGGCTCGTCTCCGGCTATGGGCGCCGTAGCGTCTATTCGACGAGGCGGGGGCGGGGGCGGAATTCAAGGCCTGCATAGACGTCACGCAGTTCGAGTGTGACGTTCAGCTTGTCCAGGCGAATAACAGCATCTAGCCCCTTCAGCACGGCGTCCGTCCAGGCGCCGTCCGCATCGCGTGAGTAGAGATGCACGTTGGGGCTGTCGGTGTCGATGAACAGGATGTAATCGAGACAGCGCAGCGCTTGATATTCGGCGAGCTTGACCGTGACGTCGAAGCCCCCGGTCGTGGGTGACAGCACCTCGACCAGCAGCGCCGGCCGATCTGCTACCAGCGAGTCCTCATCGGGCTTGCCGCAATCGACTCCCAGATCCGGCATCCGCCGGGTCGAAGGCGACGTGACCACATAGGTGTCGCCCGTGAAGGTTTGGCACGGGCCACGTCTGGTCTGGGCGTGTAGCGCCGCCGTCAGATTCACCACGATCGCATCATGCCGCCGGCCGGCACCGGCCATCATAACGACCTCGCCATCGACGAGTTCGTAACGCTCTTCCTGCGCCGTGACCCAGGAGAAGAATTGCTCCGGCGTGACCGCCGCCTGATCGACCTTGATGTTCATCCAAGAACGCCTGTTCGATCGAAGTATAGGCGACGCCATCGATCGACGGAAGCGGGCCCGCGGCCGCATCTTTGTCTGCCGACGGGCGTTACAGGCTGATCGTCCCCTTCACGACCGGCGCGACGTCGCCGCCGATCCAGATCGTGTTGCCGTCCTGTGCGACATGGACACGGCCGGCGCGGCCGAGCACGGTGCCTTGCGAGGCGACGTATTGCGTCGGTGCAATTCCGGCGCCAATCAGCCATTGCGCCAGGCTTGCATTGAGGCTGCCCGTGACAGGGTCCTCGACGCCGCTCCAGGTGAAGGCACGGACTTCGAAATCGGCATCGCGTCCGTCGCGCGCAGGATCCCATGGCGCGGCGACGCCGATCGGCTGCTGCGACAGCGCCGAATTGTCGAAACGGATGTTCAGGAGATCCTGGCGCGAGTCGATGAGAACGCCGATCCAGCCCGGTCCATTGTCGACCCACTGCACGGCGCGCATCGCATCGGTCTTGATGCCCAGCGCGGCTGCGATCTTCGCAGTGAGTTCGGCATCGACAGCACCGGAGCGGCGCAGCGGCGGCGCCGCAAAGGCGAGCCGATCGCCGTCACGCTTGATGCGCACGAGACCGGCGCCGCATTCCTGCACCACGTGCTCGCCCTTCGGCCGGCCGCCGAGCGCGAGCCAGGCGTGGCAAGAGCCAAGCGTCGGATGGCCTGCAAAAGGCAGCTCGCGCTGCGGCGTGAAGATGCGCACGCGATAGTCCGCGCTCGGATCCTGCGGGCGCGACAGGAAGGTCGTCTCGGACAAGTTGGTCCAGTTGGCGATGGCCTGCATCGCCGTATCGTCGAGGCCGTCGGCCTCGGCGATCACGGCAAGCGGGTTGCCCTTGAAGGCGACCTTGGAGAACACGTCGACTTGATGGAAGGGAAGCGTCGGCATCGCTGTGTTCTCCTGAAGGTCCGTGTCAGTCGCGCCAGAACGGCTTGTTGGCCTCTTCGTGGACCACCGTCGGGTCGAGGCCGCAATCGCGCATTTGCTCAGGGTCGAGCATTGCGAGCTCGGAGCGCCAGAACAGACGCTGCAGCCAGAGTTGCGGAGCCTGGAGCAAATTGCTCTTTCCGTGGGCAACCTGCGGAGTTGCCCAACGCTGCGCCAGGGAATATGCCATGTGTCACCTATTGCTCTTCAATTGCGTTGTTCGAAGAGCAATCGCGCAGTACATATCTCGGTGCAATTGAAACATTGCTCTCGGTGCAATTTAGCATGAACACTTCCTATACGACCCTCGTGGACGGCATCGCCGAGGACATCGCCCAGGGGCGGCTAAGGGCCGGCGACCGGCTGCCGCCGCAGCGCCAGTTCGCCTATGAGCGGGGAATTGCCGCATCCACGGCAGCGCGTGTCTATGCCGAATTATTGCGCAGGGGTCTCGTCGTGGGCGAGGTCGGGCGCGGCACCTTCGTCGCAGGAGAGCCGATACCGGTGCCGCCCTCGCTACGGCTGGAGCCGTTCGATGGCCGCATCGATCTCGAGTTCAATTTTCCGACCCTGCCCGATCAGGCGGCGCTGATCGCGAAGTCGCTCGCGGTGTGGCAGCGGCCGGAGAAGCTCGCGCCGGTGCTGGCGCCGATCACGCAGCGCCGGCTGGTCGAGGCCGGCCGGACCGCCGCGGCCTTTTTCGCTGGCGACCGCTGGCGCCCGCGGGCGGAGAATTTCGTCTTCGCCGGCAGCGGGCGGCAATCGCTGGCGGCGGCGATCTCGGCGCTGGTGCCGGTCGGCGGCCGGCTCGGCGTCGAGGCCGTCACCTATCCGATGATCAAGGGCATTGCGGCGCGGCTCGGCGTGACCCTGGTGCCGCTCGCGATGGACGGCGAGGGAATCCGCCCGGATGCGCTGACCAAGGCGCATCGCAGCAGTGCGCTCAACGCGATCTACATTCAGCCGGTGATGCAGAATCCACTTGGACTGACGATGAGCGAGGCGAGGCGCGAGGAGATCGTGCGTCTCGTGCGCAAGCACGAGCTGATGATCATCGAGGATCTCGTCTACGGCTTCCTCAGCGACCAGGTTTCGCTGGCAACGCAGGCGGAAGAGCGCGTCGTGATCGTCGATAGCCTCGCCAAGCGGCTCGCGCCGGGAATCGCGGTCGGCTTTCTCTACGTGCCGGCAAGCATGCGCGAAAAGTTCGCTGCCACAGTCCGCACCGGGGCCTGGTCGGTGACGTCGCTGGCGCTTGCCGCCGGCATGGGGCTGCTGACCGACGGCACGGCGGCCGAGATCACGAGGCGCAAACGCGCCGATGCGCTGGTGCGGCAGGCGATCGTCGCCGAGTGCCTCGCTGGCCATCACATCGAGGCAGATCCGCGCTCCTACCATGTCTGGCTGCATCTGCCGGAGGGCTGGCGCGCCGAGGCCCTGACGGCGGCCGCTGCGCGTGCCGGCATCGCGATCACGCCGGCAAGCGCCTTTGCCGTGGCGCATGGCCATTCACCGAACGCGGTGCGGCTCGCGCTCGGCCTGCCGAGCCATGACGATCTGCGCACCGCGCTGTGGCGGCTCGCCGGATTGCTGGCGCATCACGACGCCTCCGACATGACGGAGTAGCGAGCTAGGCGAGGCCCTTGTTGCGCAGCTCGACTTCGATCTCGCCGAGGATGCGGCTCAGCCGCTCGGCCCAGCGCTGCTGGCCCTCGGGCTCCGCGATCTCGTTCTGCCGGATCTCGATGCCCGACGTAATGAGGCCGCGGCCCCCGCCATGCACGGGGATGGTGTAGTCGGTGCCGTCGCCGACTGCGTAGGGCTGGTTGTCGCCCACGACGAGATCAGGCTCGGCCCGCAACGCCTTCAACAGCAGCGGCGGCAGCACGCGGTCGTGCTGATACAGCGTGCCGATGTGCCAGGGCCTCGCGATCCCCGCATAAACCGGCGTGAAGCTGTGCAGCGACACCAGCACCGTCGGCCGCCCCTCGGCCTTGCGCGCATCGAGCACTTCGGTGATGCGGTCATGATACGGATCGAAGATCGCGCGGCGCCGGAGCTCGGCATCCTCATGCGTCAGGCCTTCATTGCCGGGGATCGTGGTGCGCTCGCTGATCATGGGAATCGCGTTCGGTGCCGTCGGCGAGCGGTTGCAGTCGATCACCAGTCGCGAATAGCGCTGTGCGATCAGATGCGCATCGAGGGCGCGCGACACCGCCTCCGCGACGCCGGCGATGCCGATGTCCCAGGCGATGTGCCGCTCCAGCTCGGTCTCATCGAGGCCGAGATCGCCGAGCGCGCGCGGCAGCAGGCGGCCGTAGTGATCGCAGGTGAACAGAAACGCAGACGCTCCGCCGGCATTCTGTTCGAGCACCGGCGGAACTTCGTCGCTCTGCAGGAGTAGTGCTTTATCGGTCGTGCCCGGAAGCTTCATGGTGACGTTCGTTGCTCATTCAGGCGCCATGACGATCTGCAATTGAGCAGAGGTCGATCTGGATTGAAATGCCGAAAACCGCGATGATGGTTCGACGATGCCGATCCTGACGGACGATCACACGACCCGATATTGCCGAGCCCAGCCGCTTTCTGTGGGAAGGCTATGCATCCCGCGGCCGGCGCGGCTGATTTGCGCTGAGACGATCGAACATGCCGAGAGCCGCATAGGCTGAAGAGGGGACTGATGGAGATCAAGGTCGGGTTCGAGATCGTCTATGCGGCGCCTGCGGCGACGCCGATGGTGATCATGCTGTCGATCCATCCCTCGCGCTTTCCGGACATCGTCGGCACCGAGACGATCACAACCGAGCCCAATGTGCCGATCAAATTCTATAGCGACAGCTTCGGCAATCTCTGCGGACGCCTGGTGGCGCCGGCCGGCGGCGTCACCTTCCACGGCAGCGCGATCGTCCGCGATTCGGGATTGCCCGATCTCGTCGATCCCGCCGCGCAGCAGCTGCCGATCGACCAGTTGCCGGACGAGCTGCTGCTGTATCTGATGCCGAGCCGCTATTGCGAGACTGACAAGCTGACCGACATCGCCTGGTCGCTGTTCGGCAGCATGCCGGCGGGCTGGGCGCGGGTGCAGGCGATCTGCGACTTCGTGCACCGCCATGTCACGTTCGGCTATGAGCACGCCCACGCCATGAAGTCGGCCCACGACGTCTACCAGCAGCGCACCGGCGTCTGCCGCGACTTCGCGCATCTGGCGCTGACCTTCTGCCGCTGCATGGGCATCCCGGCGCGCTATTGTACCGGCTATCTCGGCGACATCGGCGTGCCGCCCGATCCCGCGCCCATGGACTTCTCCGGCTGGTTCGAAGTGTATCTGTCTGGCCGCTGGTACACCTTCGACGCCCGCCACAACACCCCGCGCATCGGCCGCATCCTGATGGCCACGGGGCGCGATGCCGCCGACGTGGCGCTGTCGACCTCGTTCGGCCTGATGACCCTGGCGAAATTCCACGTCGTCAGCGAGGAGGTCGTGGCGGCCCGCGGCGTGGCGTGAGCTGGCCTTGCCGCACCAGGGCGGCTATGCAGGGCGATGACCTCCGATACGATCTCCGACCTGCTTTTCGTCTACGGCACGCTGATGCGCGGCTTCGACCATCCGATGGCGCGGCTGCTGTCGGCCAATGCCGACTTCGTTGGCGAAGCCAGCTGCCGCGGGCGGCTGTATCGTATCCAGCACTATCCAGGCCTGGTGCTCTCCGATGACGCTGCGGACGCCGTGCATGGCGAGGTGTTCCGGCTGCGCCAGCCTGACGCCATGTTGCGCGAGTTCGACATGTACGAGGCCTGCGGCGAGGGCTTTGCCGCCCCGACCGAATATCTGCGCCGGCGCCTCGCAGTCACGCTCACCGATGGCAGCGTCCGCGATGCCTGGACCTATGTCTATAACTGGCCGGTCGACGAGGCCGCCCGCATCGCCTCGGGCCGCTTCCTGGCGCCTTGAGCCTAACTCTCTCGACGCCGTCATTCCGGGACATCACGAAAGCGATGAGCCCGGAATCCATAATCCCGAATGGATTCCGGGCTCGCCCTGCGGGCGCCCGGGAATGACGAGCGGCGAGTGCGCGGCCTGTGAATAGCCCGGACAAGGCCAAGGAAGTTCACATTTCGTACACGGCTGCCTATATGCGTAAGTCCATCAGCACAGGACCACCACGCCGCCCATGGCCCGCTTCACGCCGGAATTCCTCGATGAGCTGCGCGCCCGGCTTCCGGTCTCGGATGTCGTCGGCAAGCGCGTCAAGCTCAAGAAGGCGGGGCGCGAGTGGAAGGGGCTGTCGCCGTTCCAGCAGGAGAAGACGCCGTCCTTCTACGTCAACGACCAGAAGGGTTTTTATCACGACTTCTCCTCCGGCAAGCACGGCAACATCTTCGACTTCGTGATGGAGACCGAGGGCTGCAGCTTCCCGGAGGCTGTCGAGCGGCTGGCGGGGGTCGCCGGCCTGGCGCTGCCGGCGGTGACGCCCGATGCTGCGCGGCAGGAGCGGCAGCGCAAGACCCTCTATGACGTGATGGAGCTGGCCGCGAAGTTCTTCGCCGACACCCTGGCCTCGCGCCATGGTGCCCGGGCGCGCGGCTATCTCGCCGATCGCGCGATCCTGCCGCAGACGCAGCTGCAGTTCCGCATCGGCTACGCGTCGCAGGAGCGCTTCGCCCTGAAGGAATATCTCGGCGCCCAGGGCGTGCCGGTGAACGACATGGTCGAGGCCGGGCTGCTCGTCGCCGGCGACGACATCCCGGTGCCGTACGACCGTTTCCGCGACCGCGTGATGTTTCCCATCACCGATGTCAGAGGCCGCGTCATCGCCTTCGGCGGCCGCGCGCTGCAGAAGGACGTGCCGGCGAAATACCTGAACTCGCCGGAGACGCCGCTCTTCCACAAGGGCGACAACCTCTACAATCTCCCGAGCGCCCGCCAGGCCGCGCATAACGGCGCGCCGATGATCGTGGTCGAGGGCTATGTCGACGTCATCGCGCTGGTCGCGGCCGGCTTTGCCGGCGCCGTGGCGCCGCTCGGCACCGCGCTGACCGAGAGCCAGCTTTCGCTGATCTGGAAGATGGTCGATGAGCCGATCCTGTGCTTCGACGGCGACCGCGCCGGCCAGAAGGCGGCCTATCGTGCCGCGGACCTCGCCCTGCCTCATCTCAAGCCCGGCAAAAGCCTGCGCTTCGCATTGCTGCCCGAGGGCCAGGATCCCGACGACCTCGTCCGCTCCGGCGGCCGCGGCGCCGTCGAGGAGGTGCTCAAGATCGCAAAGCCGCTCGCCGAGGTGATCTGGTCGCGCGAGATCGAGGGCGGCAGCTTCACCACCCCGGAGCGGCGCGCCGCGCTGGAGGCCCGGATCGGTCAGCTCACCGGCGGCATCGCCGACGAGGTGGTGCGCCGCTATTACAAGCAGGACCTCAGCGACCGCTTGTACCGGGCGTTCGCCCCGGACGGCGGCCGGGGCTTCGGCCGCGGCTTCGGTGCCGAATCAGGACGACGGTTTGGCCCCCGCAGTCCCGGTTCCGGACAGCCGGGGCGGTTATCCACAGGGGGCGGCCGCCGCGGCGGGGCGCCATCCACAGGCCCGGCGATGGCCCGCGGCCCCTACCAGGCGGCGAGCCCGCAGCTCGCCATGAGCCCGATCATGCGCGGCCAGCGCTCCGCGATCTCGCGCCGCGAGGCGCTGATCCTGCAGTGCCTGATCAACCATCCCTGGCTCCTGCACGACCATCTCGAGGAGGTCGCAGCGCTCGAGCTCGCCCACCCCGAGGCCCACAAGCTCCGCGCCGCCATCATCGCCGCCTTCGCCCACGACCACCACCATTCTCCGGATCCGGACGAGCAGGCCGAGAAGATGCGGGCCGATCTGGAGAAATCCGGCTTTTCCGAGCTTCTTCAACGGGTTGAGCGGGCGATCACGACCGCGGCGGTGTGGGCGACGAAGTCCGGCGCGGCGCGCGATGACGTTCTTGCGACCTGGCATCAGCTCGTCGCCTTGCATCGGCAATGGCACTCCTTACTTAGAGAATTGAAGGATGCCGAGCTGGCGTTGGGCGAGGAGCCGAGCGAGCCGAACATGGGCTGGTTGAGGGACGTGAAGGCCAGGATGGCCGAGGTGGACGGCACCGAAGCGCTGATCGAAGGCTTCGGGGAACTGTCCGGACGCAACAGCCGAAACGTGTAGATCTGAGGCCCGGCGCCCTGTCGCCAGTTGAGCACATTTCGACCCGGTCCGCGGAAGCGGAGTCCGGTCCACGCGAAAAGACTCGCCAAATCCATGGTTTGGCTGCAAAAACAGGGTTAATCGAAGTTTAAGAGGTCCGGGGCATTTTCTGCAGCAGATGGTTTGGTTTCGCTGTCGGACACCACGCTTGCATGTCGGGCGCCGGATTCGATTGCAAAACCGGTATCGCTTTTGCAAGAAACGCGCGCCGGTCCGAAAACGGGACGACACCAGCGTAGGGCGACACTAGCGAAAGACTTCATGGGGTGGCGACGTTGAAGTGCGCCGCCCTTTCCGCGTCGACAACAGTTTTTGAGTAGAGCAGGCGGGCGCCGCGATGCCAAGGGCGAAGATGCCACGGGCGGAGCGGGCGCGTTTCGGGAGCAATGAATGGCCACGAAGGCAAAGACGCTGCAGGTGAAGGACAAGGAAAAGGACGACAAGGCGGCCGACGCTCCCGAGAAGGACGCCGCCGATGCGCCTTCGCCGTTGCTCGATTTGTCGGACGCCGCCGTCAAGAAGATGATCAAGCAGGCCAAGAAGCGCGGCTTCGTGACCTTTGATCAGCTCAACGAGGTCCTGCCTTCCGACACCACCTCGCCGGAACAGATCGAAGACATCATGTCGATGCTCTCCGACATGGGCATCAACGTGACCGAGGCCGAAGAGGCCGACGATTCCGACGAAAAGGACGACGGCGAGGACGAGACCGACAACGAGCTCGTCGAGATCACCCAGAAGGCCGTCACCGAGGTCAAGAAGTCCGAGCCCGGCGAGCGCACCGACGATCCCGTGCGCATGTATCTGCGCGAGATGGGCACCGTCGAGCTGCTGTCGCGCGAGGGCGAAATCGCCATCGCCAAGCGGATCGAGGCCGGCCGCGAGGCGATGATCGCAGGGCTCTGCGAAAGCCCGCTGACCTTCCAGGCCATCATCATCTGGCGTGACGAGCTCAACGAAGGCAAGATCTTCCTTCGCGACATCATCGATCTCGAAGCCACCTATGCCGGCCCCGAAGCCAAGGGCGGCATGAATCCGCAGATCGCAGCGCCGGTGAACGGCGAGGGCGCTCCGGCCGAGGGCGGCGAGATCCAGGCCGCGGTCGCGCCGCCGGCCGCCCCGCAGCAGCCGACCCCGTTCCGGGCCGCGCCGAACGGCGCGCCCGCCACCGAGGAAAAAGATCCCGGCGAGGCTGCGGCCGAAGCCGACATGGACGACGACGAGTTCGAGAACCAGATGTCGCTCGCCGCCATCGAGGCCGAGCTGAAGCCGAAGGTGGTCGAGACCTTCGACAAGATCGCGTCCGAGTACAAGAAGCTGCGCCGCCTGCAGGAGCAGGACATCGCCAACCAGCTGCAGAGCGAGTCGCTGTCGCCCTCGCAGGAGCGCAAGTACAAGAAGCTCAAGGACGAGATCATCGTCGAGGTGAAGTCGCTGCGCCTCAACCAGGCCCGCATCGACTCACTCGTCGAGCAGCTCTACGACATCAACAAGAAGCTGGTCTCGTTCGAGGGCCGCTTGATGCGGCTGGCCGATTCTCACGGCGTCGGGCGCGAGGATTTCCTGCGCAACTACCAGGGCTCGGAGCTCGATCCGCGCTGGCTCAATCGCGTCTCGAAACTCTCGGCCAAGGGCTGGAAGAACTTCGTCCATTACGAGAAGGACCGCATCAAGGATCTGCGCCAGGAGGTGCAGTCGATGGCCGCCCTGACGGGTCTGGAAATCGGCGAATTCCGCAAGATCGTGCACTCGGTGCAGAAGGGCGAGCGCGAGGCCCGTCAGGCCAAGAAGGAGATGGTGGAAGCCAACCTCCGTCTCGTGATCTCGATCGCCAAGAAGTACACCAACCGCGGCCTGCAGTTCCTCGACCTGATCCAGGAAGGCAACATCGGCCTGATGAAGGCGGTCGACAAGTTCGAGTACCGCCGCGGCTACAAGTTCTCGACCTACGCCACCTGGTGGATCCGGCAGGCGATCACCCGCTCGATCGCCGACCAGGCCCGCACCATCCGCATCCCCGTGCACATGATCGAGACGATCAACAAGATCGTCCGCACCTCGCGCCAGATGCTGAACGAGATCGGCCGCGAGCCGACCCCGGAGGAGCTCGCCGAAAAGCTCGGCATGCCCTTGGAGAAGGTGCGCAAGGTCCTCAAGATCGCCAAGGAGCCGCTCTCGCTCGAAACCCCCGTGGGTGACGAGGAGGACTCTCATCTCGGCGACTTCATCGAGGACAAGAACGCGATCCTGCCGATCGACGCCGCCATCCAGTCCAACCTGCGCGAAACCACCACCCGCGTGCTCGCCTCGCTGACCCCGCGCGAAGAACGCGTGCTCCGCATGCGCTTCGGCATCGGCATGAACACCGACCACACCCTGGAAGAAGTCGGCCAGCAGTTCTCGGTGACCAGAGAGCGTATCCGCCAGATTGAAGCGAAGGCGCTGAGGAAGCTGAAGCATCCGTCGAGGTCGCGGAAGCTGCGGAGCTTCTTGGATAATTGATCCGCGGTCGATTCTGACCGTCATTATCGGGCTTGACCCGGCAATCGATTGACACGAAGGAGCGGGCCGAAAGGGCCGCTTCTTCGCGATTGCAACTCGCGTGTTCAGTAAAGGTTGTACGGATTTTTCAATCCGGCGGAAGATTGGGACCCTGAGGGCAGGCAGGTATCCAATGAATTTCTGGTATCTGACCGTTTAAATTAGCTCGGTGAAAATCAGCGACGGCACCGAGGGTCGCAAGTAGTGCCCGGTGTGCTGTCGAAAATGAGCGACCATTTTTGACGTAGCTGTCAAATTCTTGAAGCGCCAGCGTCATGGGTCCAAATTCTCTCTTTTCGTCATTTGAGAGAAGGTTCCAAGATGTTTTTAGCAGAGACAGAGCCAGATCGCGTTTGAGATGGTCAAAAGCATCGATCGCACCGCTTTCGTCAAACCCGTCCTTCATCTTTCGCATCGCCGGTCGCTCCTGTTCAGGAGCTGCCGATATTTCGTCTTCAGTGAATGTTTTGGGAATTAATGACCGAGTCGAAGTTTGACCCGTGAAAGCAAGGAACTGCCAGATTACCGTCAACGAAAAGTTTCTAAATCTTACCTGAACAACGTTCTTGCCCTCGGGAAATCTGACGCCAAAAGCTCTATCGGCTCGACCGACCAAAACATAGAATACTGGTTGAAAGTGCTCAGGATCATATTTCCCAAGCGATACTACATTTTGGGACGATCGGATTTTGTATCGATCATGAGACATGTCGCCCGCGCGACGTATAAAAACACCTGCGAACTGGTTGAGGACTTTCAAAGCCTCAGTATAGTTCCTGGTAGTTTCGCGCCGGCCGTCCTTCATCACTTTCGTATATTTTATGACGTTAACCTGAGAGCTTTCAAGGCTTTGATGAACTGAAAATCGTTCTTCGATCACCTTGTCTATGTCGGTCGATTTGGATCCTTCTACTTGGTTGTGAAATAGCGAGTGCTTAACAATAAGCGTAAGGTCACCTGAGGCTCGTTCCTGCACAGAAAGCAGAAGGCGCTCGGCTCCTCTAATTCTGGCTGAGAAGATTATAGGTTTAGGCATGACTAATCCGAAATAGCCAAGCGTCGAATCTGTTATCAATCACATTGTTTGCAAAAAGGCTCTTATTCAGCAAGGGTGGCGCGTATGTGCTGTAACGAACCGTGAGTATGCTCGGCGCGCTGCGGTGATCGCGATTTCTGCCGAGTATCGTTGTTTTCGACTTCCGCTTCACCGGCCACCCGTCACGGCGCTGGCTGATTAGCTTGAGCGCGGCGATCTATCTCAACTTCTTCACCGACCACTATGGGCTCGATCTGCGGTTCGTGCTGTTCGGTTGGGCCGCGCTGCTGTTCGCGCCGGCGACTGTCCACTTCGATGTTACGGTGACAGTGCTGGACTGCACTAATCTCTCTCGCGCCGAACGGCGGCGTCGAGGTGTCGAGGGTTGGCCGACAAGACGTTCTGTCCGCAAATGTCCGTGTCCTGGCCGCAAGAGGCCGAACTTTGCGCAGGCGGCGTTGGGCGATCGACTGCTAGGAATCGGCGTCTCACCGGACGCCAACTCCCATGCATGACGACGAGTTTTCATCAGCCGCGGCGCAGGACAGCGCCGCCGCGATCTGGGCGCCGCTGCGCCCCTTCATTGCGGCCGAGGCGCGTCTGGCCGCGCGCGCAGCGCAAACGCCCTGGACCGCCTTCCTCTACGAATTCCTCCGCTTCGGCGTGAAGCAGGCTTGGGCCTGCCTGTTCGGCGGCATCGCGGTGGCGCTGATGCTGCTGACGTGGCGGTTCTATCCGGCGAACGCGCCGCTCGCGCGCTACGACTTTCTCTTTCTCTGCATGCTCGGCGTCCAGGCCGCGCTGCTCGCTGCGCGCCTGGAGACCTGGGAGGAGGCGAAGATCATCTTGATCTACCATCTCGTCGGCACGGCGATGGAGTTGTTCAAGACCGCGACCGGCTCGTGGATCTATCCCGAGCCCAGCCTGATCCGGCTTGGCGGCGTGCCGCTGTTCTCCGGCTTCATGTATTCCTGCATCGGCAGCTATCTCTGCCGGGTCTGGCGGCTGTTCGATTTCCGCTTCAACTTCCATCCGTCGCGGCGCTGGCTGATGGCTTTAAGCGCTGCGATCTATCTCAACTTCTTCACCGACCATTACGGCCTCGATCTCAGGCTCGTGCTGTTCGGCTGCGCCGCGCTGCTGTTTGCGCCGGCGACGGTCCACTTCAAGGTCTGGCGCGTGCACCGGTCGATGCCGCTGCTGCTCGGGCTGGTCCTGGTGTCGCTGTTCATCTGGCTGTCGGAGAACATCGGCACCTTCACGCGGGTCTGGCTCTATCCGGCGCAGGCCCATGGCTGGGCCATGGTGTCGCCGGCCAAGCTCGGCTCGTGGTTCCTGCTGCTGATCATCAGCTACACGCTGGTCAGTCTGATCAACCGGCCGAGGGTGATGGGCACCAGGGAAAACACGCTATTGCCGGAGCGACAGAAGCAAGCCGCATAGCGCGCTGCCGTAGGGTGGGCAAAGGCGCGGGCGCGGTGTCGAGATGCGGACGGTATCGAACGCGCCGTGCCCACCGAGTCTCGCGGTAATCACCTGATGGTGGGCACGCGGCCGCCGGGCGGCGGACGCTTTGCCCACCCTACGGCGGCGCGACTGAGCTACTTCTTCTTCGCGCCGACCCGGTCGAGCGACTTGATCGCCAGCGGCGGGCGGCCGGATTTTTCGGCGATCTCGCGGTCCTGCTCCATGATGAACCCGCGGGCCGGCTCGTCGCCGTCGAGGCCGCCGAGCAGCTCGGCCGGAACGCGGCGGTTGGAGCGCTGCGAGCCGTCCTCATAGGTGACGTTGAAGAAGGCGAATTCGCCTTTGGGATTGGTGCCGGGTTTTTTCGCCATGGAAGGCGCTTTACGGCGGCAGGGCGCACCCGGTCAATGCCAGAAAATGCTTATCCGCTGCCCGAATTTGACTTTTTCGTCATATGGTTTTCGCGGAATCGGGACGGTCGCCGGGGCACGAATCGCGGGTCGGCCGCGGGCTTCCGAAACTCCTCGATTTTGCCGGATGAAGGTGCCTTCATCGCGGCCCCGAACCCGCGACGAATGTCAGACATGTCGATGCCCCAACTCACCGTCTGGTACAACACGCGCTGCCCGGTCTGCGACGCCGGCATCGACTGGCAGCGCAACAAGCTGCTGGCGCTGGTCAGGTCGGGCCGGGTCGCGTTCAAGGACATCAATGAAGAGCCTGAGGCGCTGAGCGCCTTCGGCGCCGATGTCGACGCCGTCCGCCGCCGCCTGCACGCGACCGACGAGGAGGGGCAATTGATTACCGGCGCCGACGTCGCGCTGCTGCTGTGGGCGCTGACACCCGGCGAGGGCTGGCTCGCCACCCTGTTCGGCAACCGCCTGGTGCGGCCGCTGACGCGGTTCGGCTACGACCGCTTTGCCGACGTGCTGTTCGCCTGGAATAAGCGCAAGGGGCATTGGTGAGGAGCGGAGCTCGCGACTGGAGTGCAACCATCTCACCGCGCGATCGGTGAGCTCCCCTCCCCCTTTTGCGGGGAGGGGTCGGGGGTGGGGGTCCACGAATTCCGCTCTGTCTGATGAGCACTGATCTCGGCTGAGCCTTACGGACACGCTGACTGTCGTCAGCGCCTTCGGACGGACCTGCGAACATCTGGAATGGCGAGGCGCATCTCACTGAGGTCAGCGCCCGTGGACCCCCACCCCCAACCGCTCCCCGCAAGGAGGAGGGGAGTTCACCGTCTGCGTGGCGAGCTATCGCGTCAAACTACGTCGCACCTTCACCCGCGCATGCACCCTTGTGCCGCCGCGTGGCTCGTCGTCATCATCGCCGCGGCCGAGCGCCATGATGGCGGTGCCCATCGCGGTCGAGCCGAAGGTGACGAAGAACGATCCCAGCAGCAGGCCGATGGCGACGCCGGGCGAGTGATCGGAGAAGATCAGGTGACGCAGGCCGTAAGGGTCGAGCGCCAGCAGCCCGCCGACCAGCACCACAGCCATGCCGAGGCCGAGCGCGAGGTTGATCGCGAGCAACCGGAAGAGGGGAGTCTGAAGCAGTCTGCGTCGTCGCTGGCCTGGCGGCATCGGCGATCTCCCGCGGATCGTGAACGACCTTGATATGGTAGCACCGGTCGCGATGGGCTCAAGGCCGTAAGCCGCCCGCCAGGGACATGGCTGAAGCGCCATCCTGGCGCGCCGTTTCGGGACAATGGCGCGCCAGGCAGGCTGCACGCCAATGACGTCACGCCGCCTCGCCCTCGGCGACACCATGCTGCTTGGCGATCACGGTCTGCCACACGCCGGCGATCGCGCGCTGCGTCTCCGGTGCGATCAGGCAGTGGCCTTCATTGTCGAAGCCGCAGAAGCGCGCCGAGGGATCGTGTCTCGCCTCGATCAGCGCCTTGTTGATCATCTCCAGCGACGCCATCACCTGACCGACGTTCTGCAGCCTCGTGTGATGCAGGATGTCGATCAGGCGGAACATCATCACCGGCGGCTGGCCCAGCGCGATGCCGGGACGGCCGAACTCGAACAACACGTTGACCGCCGGCAGCACGCCCTGGATCTGTGCCAGGATCTTCGCGGCATCCTCGGTCGTGCAGGCGACGAGATGCGCGCCCTGGACCGGGAGGGTGGGGACCGGTGGCGCCTCCGGGCCGAGCCCGAGACCCGACAGCACCTGATGCTCGATCCAGCGCCGCACCTCGGGTGGCGCCGAGAGGATCTGGTCGGTGGACAGGGTAATCCCGATCATGGCGTCATCTCCTTTTGCCGCAGCTTAGAAAACGACGATGGCACTGTCTTGACGAGGATCAAGCGGCCGCGAAGGCGCAGCTGCCTCAGGGCGCCACCAGTTCGACGCGGCGGTTCAGGGCGCGGCCGACATCGGTGGCATTGCTGCCGACCGGAGCGAGCAGGCCCACGCCCGCGCTGCGCAGCCGCGCTGGCGCAATACGGTAGCTCCTCGCCAGCTCCGCGGCGACCGCCTCGGCCCGCCGCCGCGACAGATCGAGATTGTAGTCATAGCTGCCCTGGCTGTCGGTATGGCCGACGATGAAGACATTGAGCTGCGGCTGGCCGGCGAGCAACTGGGCGATCTGCTCCAGCGTCGGCCGGCTCTCCGGCTTCATGGTCGCCTTGTCGGTGTCGAAATAGATGCCATAGAGCGCGATGTGGCCCTTGTCGCCGAGGCCCTTCGCCATCTCGGCGGCGCTGACCATCTTGTTCTGCATCGCGCCGAGCTCGGCGATGGTGAGCTGCGCAGTGATCTGTTGGTTGTTCTGGCTGACCAGCACGCTGGCATAGATCTCGCGGCCATCAGCCGCCTTGCGGCCGGCAAAATAGCGATAGTCGAAACCGTCCACCCACATCTGCGGCACCGGCAGCACGTCGATCGCCTCGGTGAAGGGAATGGCGCCGCAGGCGTCGGTGTCGCAGGCGAGCAGCGTCTCGAAGCCGGCCTTGGCGAGCTGGTTCTCGAAATTGCGTGATACTTCGAGGATCGAGGGACCGGGCATGGTGCGATACGCAATCCGTGTGATGCGGCCCTCCAGGCGCCGTTCGTCGGTGGCCTTGCCATCCTTGAACGGCGCCGCCTGCAGCCGCATGGCGTCGAAATCCTTGGCGACATAGCCGGTGATCACGCTGCCGGCGAAACGGCCGATGCCGGGGAAGTCTCTTGCACCCGCGACATCGCCGGGCTGTGCGGTCGCAGGCGAAACGGTGTGACAGATCAGGGCCGCGATCAGGGTGAGCTGCGCCAGTGCGCCGAGCCGGAACGTCATAGTCATGGTGACCTCTTGGGAAAATGGCGGGCCGAGGCTTGCGAGGGTCGGAAGGCATGTTTGGATCAGCGGAAAGAACGCGACGACGAAACAGGGGCGCCTCGCTTTAGTAACGACGAGGCCGCTGCCCGTTCAAAGAAGCTGGCGGCCGGACGCAGGTCGATCGCGGTCGATGGTCCGCCCGCTGGCTGGCCTGCCGCCGCCAAATCGGGCATTGTGGCGAGGCTCGGCACCGCCTGTCCTCATCACGCTCTCATGCAGGGACCTTTCTTCTCATGCTGGCTTTTCGATCCCTCGTAGCTGTTGCGATTCTGTCGTTTGCCTCTCCCGCCCTGGCCGCGCGCTGCGGCGGCGATTTCAATACCTTCATCGCGAGCTTCTCCGCGGAGGCGCAGAGCGCCGGCGTCTCGGGCGCGGTGGTCAGCCAGGCGCTGTCGGGCGTGACGCTCGATCCGGCCGTGCTCTCCTTCGACCGCCGCCAGCGCTACACCTTCAACAAGAGTTTTGAGCAGTATGTCGCGACCCGCGTCGGCCCCGGCCGCATCAATGGCGGCCGCGCCATGCTGCAGCGGCACGCGGCGCTGCTGTCGCGCATCGAGCAGCAATATGGCGTGCCACGCCAGATCCTGGTCGCGATCTGGGGGCTCGAGACCGATTTCGGCAAGGGCGACATGGGCAAGCTGCCGGTGATCCGCACCCTCGCCACGCTGGCGCATGACTGCCGCCGCACGGAGCTGTTCCAGACCGAGCTGATGGCGGCGCTCAAGATCGTCGAGCGCGGCGATCTCACCTTGCGCGACCTGATCGGCGCCTTCGCCGGCGAGATCGGGCAGACCCAGTTCCTGCCGTCGTCCTACATCAAATACGGCGTCGATTTCGACGGCGACGGCCGCGTCGACCTGCGCCACTCCACCGCCGACGTGCTGGCCTCGACCGCCAACCTGCTCCACACCAACGGCTTCAAGATGGGCGCGTCCTACGAGGAGGGCTCGGCCAACTTCGATGCGATGCGCGAGTGGAACAGAGCCGTGATCTATCGCAAGACCATCGGCTATTTCGCCGACCAGCTGATGGGGCGGTAGGCCGAGTCATAGCCTCATGTGGGCTGTCATGCCCGCCACCGGGTCTCGCCTTCGGCGAGCCCGATGACAGGCTCCGGCGGGCATCCAGTACGCCGTGCCGCCTCGGCTTATTAACCTCTGCCGGTGACTACTGGATCGCCCGGTCAAGCCGGGCGATGACAGCTTGGGGTGTAGCTCCAGCACTCATTAGGTGTAGCTCCAGCACGCGCCACACCCACGCTGTCATTCCGGGGCGCGCCCAACGGGGCGCGAGCCCGGAATCCATAACCACAGGCGGACGCGGTGAGACACGGCTGTTGCTCCAGCTCGCGCCACACTCACATCCGTGGCTATGGATTCCGGGCTCGCGCTACGCGCGCCCCGGAATGACGGCAGAGGGCGGGGGCGCATAGCTCGCATGCGCAAACTGCCCGTCGTGTTAGTTTGTCGCAGGATCAGCGCTTGCGCCGTCGGGCAAATCAGAAGCACATTTCCGCTCGTCCCGGCCCGCCGGAGGGGCGTTTCGCGATCGTCACGAGGCGCGGGCCTGGGATGCGATGGGCGTAGAGGTCTGCAGCGTGGCTTGTCCGCGCCGACGAACGGATCGATGCGCACGCCGAAATCGTGGCGTCCCGACACCCCGACGCTGGTGTCAACTCACGACGAAGCTCTGCTTCGCGTGGGGATGGTGGCCAACAAGCCCGGCGCACCAGGGAGACCACGTATAAGGCGTCAAACCATTGCGCAGGGAGGGCCGGGTCTGTCCGGCTGAACCTGTGGTAACCGCCGCGTGCACTTTCTTTCGCACGCGGGCCGCAGGCCTCAGCCGAGGCCTGGCTCTCCCTGCGCCCTCCATCTGATGAGGGCGACGAATTGGCAAGACTCGGACGCATCACGCGCCGCGAGAACGATCAACGACATTCTCGTCGTGGCGACGAGCGGCTGCTTGACACGAGCTTGCAGATGCCTGGCTCCACCCTCCCCTGGAGGGGGAGGGTCGCCTCACGACGAGCGAAGCGAGACGTGAGGCGGGGTGGGGTGATGTCTCCACATGCACCATCGTCCGCGGCTTCACCCCACCCCGCTCGCCCGCTTCGCATGCGATCGACCCTCCCCTCCAGGGCAGGGTGGGCATTCCGTTCGGACTTCTGCGCAAGGAGCGACAGCGGCACAGAGGCGCCGGCTCACCTGTCCTGCGCAGCCGCCTTCTCCAGCCGCTTCGCCATCACCTTCCAATAGGTGCCCGGCATGAACCGCTGCAGCAGATCCATGAAGCGCGCGTCGCCGCCGATCAGGATGCGCGGCTCGTTGCGCTCGATGCCGGCGATGATCCGCAGCGCCGCGTCGCGCGGGCTGGTCCTGGCGAGCCGCTCGAAGCGCTCGATCGACTGCACGCGGCGCGCATTGTCGGTCATGCCGGTCCCGGCGCGGGCGTTGCGCGCGATCGCGGTGGCGACGCCGCCGGGATGCACGACGGACAGCCTGACCGGGCTGTTGGTGGCGGCAAGCTCGTGACGCAGGCTCTCGGAAAAGCCGCGCACCGCGAACTTGGCCGCGGCATAGGCCGACTGGCCGGGCGGCGCGATGATGCCGAAGATCGAGGACAGGTTGACGACATGCGCCTCCGGCTTCCGCGCCAGATGCGGCAGGAACGCGCGCGTGCCGTGCACGACGCCCCAGAAGTTGATATTGAACAGCCACTCCATCTCGGCCTGGTCGATCTCATCGAAGCTGCCGAACAGCGCCACGCCGGCATTGTTGATGACGATGTTGAGGTTGGGATGCGCGGCGGTCGCGGCGTCGGCGAATTGCGCGATCGCGGCGGGGTCGCTGACGTCGAGCCGGTGCGTGGTCACCTTGCGATGATGCCCGGCAAGCTCGCTCGCAAGGCTGGCAAGGCCGCCCTCGTCGCGATCCGCCAGCGCCAGATCACAGCCGCGTGCGGCAAGTTCCAACGCCAGTGCGCGACCAATGCCGCTCGCTGCGCCCGTGACGGCGGCAGCCGCCCCATTGAGAGCCGTCATCCCCGCATCCTCCCCGCTGATCTGCCGGTTCCGTGCGCTCGTTCCAATTGCAGGTGGAATTTCTGCGAGTTTTTCGCATTGGAACCGAACCATCCGGCCGTTGGGCTTTTAACTCACATTACTTTTGCGATGGCACACTTTCTGGAGGTCAAGCATGGGACAGTCGCACCCCTTTCGCGCAACGGCGCTGATCGTCGAGGACGATCCGACCCAGCGCGAGATGATCGCGCTGCTGCTCGAGGAGAGCGAGTACGACGTGATCGCGTGCGAGAGCGCGGAGGCGGCGGAGCTCGTGCTCAACAAGCCCGGCAACCGCATCATGCTGCTGATGACCGACGTCAATCTCGCCGGCCGGATGAGCGGCGTCGAGCTCGCGCACATCGCGCGGGCGCGTCATCCGCATATCAACATCGTGGTGACGTCGGGACGACCGCTGTCGCAGCCATTGCCGGGGAATGCGAAGTTCTGGAGCAAGCCGTGGGCGCCGCTCGACGTGCTGCGCGAGGCCGAGGTGACGCTGGAACGCGCGCCTGACGGCCAGAGGTGGCTTGGGGAGTGACGGTCCGCCAGGACCGGTTCGACTTGACGGAGCAGGGGCAGCCATCCCACGTCTGCAAAGACGAATTTTAGCCAGGGGTCGGGGATGCAGCGGGAGGATGGTGAAGCGCGAGAAGAGGCCGGGTGGAAGCCGCGCTCCCACCCGGGGAGTGCAACTACTTCTTCTTGGCAGCCTTCTTGGTCTTCTTCGCCGCTTTCTTGGTCGCCTTCGCGGCCTTCTTCGCTTTCTTCGCCATGGAATCCTCGTCAGGAGTTGATGGATTGCAACGCGACTTCGAGGCTTGGCTGGCGCAGGCCAGCTATGCATCAGCCTCGGGAATTGATCCCAGCAGATTCGCGAAGCTCTGCCTCACCCTGTCACCGGGCGACATCCGCTTATCCACAGCTCGCTGCGGCGAGCCGCGGCGTGCAGCGTTCGCACATGCCGCGAGAACAGGGTTAACGTCTGGCAAATCGTGTCTTCATTGATTCAAAACCAAGGCGCAATCTTGGTGGCTCAATTGAGGAAGCGTTAAGTGCGCCGCGCTCATGTTGTGGCCAACCACAGGGAAGGTCATGAGCGCGGCGTTGCTGAATATCGGGAACAGGACTCGTCACGTCCTGTGGTCGGGATGCTGAACGTCCCGACGCTCTGGACCGCCTTCGTGGTCAACTTCCTGGCGCTGGGCCTGATCTGGGCCTACGTGATGCGCAGCTATCCCAATCTGGATTCCGCGCGCTTCTGGACGGCGTCCGCATTCATGTGCGCGCCGGCCGCGATGTTCGCGTTGGCGCGGTTCTATTTCGGCTCGCTCCTGCCGCTCTTGGCCGCCGCCTCGCTGATGACCGCAGCGATCTGCCTCGCCGCGATGGGCGTGGAGCGGTTCTATGGGCAGAAGGCGTCGTGGCGGCTGAGCTTCGCCGTGGTCGGCCTGACTTGCACCTCCATCGCGTTCTTCCTCTACGTCTACGACAGCAGTTCGCTGCGCATCCTCTGCTACTCGCTGGGGCAGGCGGTTCCGATGGCGGTCATCGCGCGGCTGGTGCTGGATCCGAGGCGCGGGCCGATCAACCCGGGCGCGCGGCTCGCCGGCCTGTTGTCGGTGCTGATCATCGCGGTGTTCGCGGTGCGGGCGGCGGGGAGCTTCATTGGCCTCGATTTCAACTTCAGTCATTCCACCGACGGCCAGGCGGCCGCGGTGCTGCTGCTGATCTTTCTGTCGATGTCGCTCAATTTCGGCTTCCTGCTGATGGCGGTGGACCGGTTGCGCAACGAGGTCGCCGATCTCGCGCTGCTGGACGATCTGACCGGCGTCGCCAACCGCCGCCATCTGATGCAGCGCCTCACTGAGGAATGCGCGCGGGCGGAGCGCTCGCAGCAGCCGTTCGCGCTGCTGGTGATCGACCTCGACGGCTTCAAGCTGATCAATGACAATCATGGGCATGCGGCGGGCGATGCCTGCCTGCAGCATTTCACCCTGATGGCGCAGACACGGCTCAGGCCGGGCGACCTGCTCGCGCGCACCGGCGGCGACGAGTTCTGCATCGTGCTGCCGGCGTCGTCCTTGCGCGAGGGCGCGATGATTGCGCGGCGCATTCTGCAGGTCTGCCGTGACGATGCCGAAGCCTGCGCCGGCACCGAGGTTCCGATCGAGGTCTCGATCGGCGTCGCCGAATGGACCCGGGACGTCGCTGCATTCCCGGACCGGCTGATGGCGCGGGCCGACCAGGCGCTCTATGCCGCCAAGAAGCACGGCAAGAACGGCTATGCCGTCCATCAGGCCGAGCACGACGCGCCGTCGCTGGCGCCCGATCAGCTCGAGGCGATCGCCGCGCCTCGGCAGGATGCCGCAGCCGAATAAGCGGTGCTATCGTCCCCTCGCCATGAGGCCGACCCTGCTCTCCATTCGCGCAGCGCTCGCGCTGCTTGTTCTCATTCCGCCTCTGCCGGTCTCGGCCGAGGATCTCGATCTCGCCACGGTCGCCCGCTCATCCGGCACGCCGGATATCCCGGGCTTGAAGATGGTCTGGCTCGCGCCCTGGGGCGATCCCGCCAACGCCCATCCCTGGACCAACATCATTGTTCACCAGACCGAAGGGCCTGCCGGGTCGGCGCGCTCCGGCGCGCTGGCGCAGGCCAAAAACCCGAAACGGCGCGGCGTCACTCTGTGGGTCGAGACCGACGGCACGGTGTATTGGGCGGTGCCGGAAACCCTGGTCACGCTGCATGGCGACGGCGCCAATCGCAACGACAACCGCTATATCGATAACGGTCCCACCTATCGCAAGGTGGTGCGCGACAATTCCATCGGCGTGGAGTTCGCCGGCAACTATCCCGACGTCGGCACACCCGCCACCGTTGCCCAGGTCGCCGCATGGCGCGTGCTCTCGAAGCTGCTCCGGTTGCGCTATGGTATCGCGCGGGAGCGGATCTATGCGCACAACTGGATCGACTACAAGGATGCCCGCTATTGCGAGGGCTGTGCGCTGGCCGAGCTCGCCCGCGCCGCCGACTGACTCACCTAACAAGAAGCCGGCGTCTCCGCCGGCTCCGATCGCATCCAAAAACCACCTTCGAGCGAAGCCGCGCGCGCTTAGTGCGCGGCCTCCAGCGCCGCCGCCTCCTGCTGGGCGATGGCGCCCTTGACGGCCGACTGCACCTTCTCGAAGGCGCGCACCTCGATCTGGCGCACGCGCTCGCGCGACACGCCGAACTCGGCAGCAAGATCCTCGAGCGTCATCGGCTCGTCGGCCAGGCGCCGCGCCTCGAAGATGCGGCGCTCGCGCGCATTCAACACGCCGATCGCGCCGTTCAGCGCCTGCCGGCGGTGGTCATACTCCTCGTGCTCGGCCATGATGGCTTCCTGGTTGGGCGTATTATCGACCAGCCAGTCCTGCCATTCGCCCGCTTCGCCGTCGTCGCGGATCGGCGCGTTCAGCGAGGCGTCGCCGCCGAGGCGGCGGTTCATGTCGACCACGTCCTGAGCGGTCACGCCGAGGCGCTTCGCGATCAGCTGCACCTGATCCGGATGCAGATCGCCTTCGTCCAGCGCAGAGATCTTGCTCTTGGCCTTGCGCAGGTTGAAGAACAGCTTCTTCTGGTTCGCGGTCGTGCCCATCTTCACGAGCGACCACGATCTCAGAATGTACTCTTGTATCGACGCCTTGATCCACCACATGGCGTAGGTGGCGAGGCGAAAGCCCTTCTCGGGCTCGAACCTCTTCACAGCCTGCATCAGGCCGACATTGCCTTCCGATACGACTTCGGATATCGGCAGGCCGTAGCCGCGATAGCCCATGGCGATCTTGGCCACGAGCCTGAGATGGCTGGTCACGAGTTTATGTGCTGCGTCGCTGTCGTCATGCTCACGCCAACGCTTGGCGAGCATGTACTCCTCCTGCGGTTCCAGCATCGGGAACTTGCGGATCTCGGAGAGGTAGCGAGCAAGTCCGGATTCTCCGTTGAGAACCGGGAGTGTAGCTGTACGGGCCATCGAGCGCCCTCCAGTTGGTTCAGGCCCCCGATAGCGGCGGGCCAGGCAAAGCGGTCGCTTGGTTAAAGCCAACCGGTTTGCGACGTTCCATGCGTCGACCATTCGACGCAGGCGCAACATACACCAAAATTCGCCTCCCGTGGAAGGATTCCGGGGGTCACGACCCCGTGTGAGCGCATTAAGATTTTGACATACTTGCGTTTTTCTGAACGGCCTGCGTCATAGCGCCGCTCGAAGCGCCTCCCCCAAAAGAGAAAGATCCTCCGGAAGCTCCGATTCCCAGCGCATTATGTCCCCGGTCCGGGGGTGCTCGATCACCAGCAGATAGGCATGCAGGGCCTGCCGCCCCAACGATTCGAGCGCCGCGCGCGCCCCCGGCGCCAGCTGGTTCGCCTTGGTCTTGAAATGCGGGCCGTAGACCGAATCGCCCATCAGCGGGTGGCCGAGATGGGCAAGATGCACCCGGATCTGGTGGGTGCGCCCAGTTTCGAGATGGCAGGCGATCAGCGCCGCCACCGGCTTGCCGTCGCGGCCGGTAAAACTCTCCTGCACCTCGTAATGGGTGATGGCCTCGCGCCCCTTGGGACGCACCGCCATCTTGTCGCGCGCATGCGGGTGCCTGTCGATCGGGGCATTGATGGTGCCATGCGGCCGATGCGGCAGGCCCCAGGCGAAGGCGAGATAGCCGCGCTCCATCGCGCCGGTGCGGCCGTGGTCGGCGAACTGCGCGCTCAGCGAGGCGTGGGCGTGGTCGTTCTTGGCGACCACCATCAGTCCCGTGGTGTCCTTGTCCAGCCGGTGCACGATGCCCGGCCGCTTGACCCCGCCGATCCCCGAAAGACTGGCGCCGCAATGCGCGATCAGCGCGTTCACGAGCGTGCCGCTCTCGTGCCCGGCGGCCGGGTGCACCACGAGGCCTGAGGGCTTGTCGATGACGATGATGTCGTCGTCTTCGTAGACGATTGTGAGCGGGATCGCCTCGGCGGCGGGCTCGGCCGGGACAGCCTCCGGCACGTCGATTGTGATCGTGTCGCCGGCTGTGACGTGATAAGCGGGGTCCCGCACCGCGCCCGCGCGGAGCGACACCTGTCCGGCCAGGATCAGCGCCTTCAGCCGGGACCGCGACAGCTCCGGCAGCTTCGCCGCCAGCACGCGATCGAGCCGCGGCGAGCCTTCGTCGCCGGCGACGATGACCGTCATCAGACCGTGGGATTGTGAAGTCGAGATGTCCATGAACTCTACCGTTGCGCCCGAGCCGTCCTCGCCCGAGCAGGCCCAGCTGATGGCGCGGCTGCGGCGCATGATGATGATCGCGGGCGTGACCACCTCGGTCGCGATCGCAGTGCTTCTGGTCGCCATCGGCTATCGCCTTTTCCGCGGCGATGGAAGCACAGCTTCGGGTCCGGACCTCACCGCCATGCTGCCGAAGGGCGCCCGCATCGTCGCCACCGGCACCGCCGGCGACCGCTTGGCGGTGACCTTGGATGTGGGGGGCGCCACCGAAATCCGCACCTTCGACGCCAAAACCCTCAAACCCACCGGCCGCCTCCGCTTCGCCGTGGAGCCGTAAGGGCAGGGCGATTTGGCCCGGCCATTTCAACCCTTCTCTCCCGCCTTGGGCATCTCTCTTCTGGCTTTGGCCCATCTCCCCCACCTCGGGCAGTCAGCGCCTCCCCCGCTTGCGGGGGAGGTCGCATCGCATCGAAGATGCGATGCGGGTGGGGGAACTCTCGCACCGCCGCCGCGGCTGCCCCCACCCCAGCCCTCCCCCGCAAGCGGGAGAGGGGGCCCACCGCCGTCGTGGCAGTCTGCTTCCCTCCCATCAATGTCCGAATGGCCACTCTCCTCACCACCCGGGCAGTCCGCCCCCTCCCCCTTGCTGGGAGGGGTCGGGGGTGGGGGTCCCCACGGGGACTCTCTCCTTCACCACCCCCAAAAAACTCCCATCCCCCGTCTTGCGGCGCGCCGATTTCGAGGCTATGCGGTTCACCTCACGCTCCCTTCGTCTAGCGGTTAGGACGCGGCCCTCTCAAGGCTGAAACAGGGGTTCGATTCCCCTAGGGAGCGCCATTCTTCCCGGCGCTCAACCCTCTATCTTTGACCTGTAAGCGCGGCTCATCAGCCTCGCGGCGCGTTTGCGCGTCCGAGCTTTGCTGGTCGGGGCACCCTTCAGAGAGAAGGGCGCAGGGAAGGCCGGGTGCAGGCCGCACCCATGGCCCGCCTGCAACAAAGAAAGCAGGCGGCAGTCACCACAGGATTGGCCGAACATCCGGCCTTCCCTGCGCGATGGGTTTTACGGCTGCTCCGTGCTCTCCCAGGGGACCGGGCTTGCTTGCCCCCGTCATCGGCATCGTCGCCGACCAAGACACCAGCGTCGGGGTGTCGGGACCACACGTCTTGACCGTCCGCCCAGGGTTCGTTCGTCCGCACGCGAAACGCGCACTGCGACCCCAGGCGGCCACCGCATCCCCCGCTCCACGGTCCGTGACGATCGCGAAACGCCCCTCCAGTGAGCGCGAGACGGCGGGAAGCATCGATCTGATTTGCCCGACGGCACAAGACCGGAGTTGCCCGACGGAATGCGGCAAACTGGCACGACAGGCAGTTTGCGTATGGGTGGTGTGGAGAAGGCTGACGTCGAGGCGTAGGCCAACACGAAATGAGTGCTTTTCTTTGGTGCGCTACGATCGAGTTAGGTGGACTGCCACCGTAGCCCACCGTATTTCGCGATGGCAAATTGAGTTAAGTTTCGTTGAGCCGTTCTCGAATCTCGCACCGCATGCTCAAGAGTTCGCGAACAACCTTGCACACGTGCTTTGCTTGATCCGGGGATGAAGCATATTCGTTAGCATGTGCAACCTTGTTTCTCAGGCTTTCAAAATGCCTCAGATTTCGCGCTAACGCGGGGCCATTCACAGCAAGGGGTTTAAGTCGTTTCATGATCTCGGCTTTGTCGGAAAATTGCGTGAAGAGAAGCGCATCTACGTATGCGTCCTTTTCCCGAGCTATCAAGATTTCCTGCTGAATCTTGGTGAGCCTCGTTGGCTTGAGCATCGCCATCCAAGCCGGTTCATGGGGTAAGGTCGTCCTAATCAAGTCGGTCATGATCATTTCAAATCCTGTGATTAGCGCAAACAGCGCCACTCGGACTGGCAATCGCTGCAGATCTGATAGCGTCACAAGGCCCACAATTTGGTCGCCTGACACGACGAGCCTGCAAGGACGACTATCAGCCTGAACGACGAAGTCCAGAATGCTCGCGTCAGCGCCGATCAAGTACTCCTCCGTCAGCGGTACGTAGAAGGAGGACACCGGTCCATCCGCAATGCCTCTCTTTCGAATATCCGCCGCATGAAATAGGCCGACGAGCCGCGGCTCGTCATCGGCGTCGTTCAACACCGGAATGAAATCGAAGTCGTCCGGATTTGAGTCAAGGACGTCAGAGGCTAGCTCGCTCCATTTGCAGGTTTTCAGCTCGTGTCGCGGTGTAGAGACAAGTTTCACTGTGAGACCGTAATGCAGGGTCTTGAATATGTCGTCCACGCCCGCAAATGCCGGGCGAGCCCAGTTTGCTGCCACGGATGGTCTCCTTGCCTAGTTTAAATCGAGTGAGCTGCTGACTGCGCATCGTCGCCTGAAGCGTGCGGACCTCGACCGCTACATGAAGAAACGGAATTGGTAGGAGGCGGAGCCTAGTCCGTCCATCCGTTTGACGACGCGGGCCAGCGTTTTGGCGTAGGCCATCGTCACCGGCAGCATGTCGTACAACGCGTCGTTGTTCCAATCCATCTTCGCGAGCGCGAGAGCCGAGCGGGCGGTTTCGTCCCAAGGGCCATGGCCCGCATGGCGGACCAACCGGATTGGACGAGGCGTGCTGCGACCCCCTTGGTAGTACGAGCGCTCCGCAATTCCTTTCACGTCGCCGTGCATCCAGAGCAAGCACTCTCGGTCTCCAAGCGGGATCACGGTACCGCGCTCGACCGGATAACCCGTCGGCTTGCCTTTACCGCTCTGCCGGTCGCGATCGATGCGGACACCCCGCCAGCCGATGTCCTCCACGACCTGCACGAGGTCGACGGCTTCGCACAGATGCAGCGCTTCCATGCAGCCTTCGATCTCCTCCTTCTTGAACTCCGTCGACTTGTGCACCGCCACTCTGCGAGGCGAGCGACCTGAGTGCCGTCGTCGGTACAGGTCCAGAGATCGTCCCATCACGCGGAACATCTCCGTCCGGGACATGAACGGATTGTCCCGCTGCACATCGATTTCATGGGCGTCGTAGGCGACAAATTCCAGACCAGCTCCCTCCGCATCGAACACTTGGCTACAGCAGGTTACGAAGCGCGGCCCGTCCGAATCAGTCGGGCGCAGCGCATAGGATAGGCCGATGAAGGCGGTCTCCGGATCCGAATCCGCAAGTTTCCAAGGAACGCCGCCCGCCTTTGCGTAGATCGCAAGGCCGATCCGCCACATGACACTCGCACGGTCCGGGTAGGCGAGCGCGCGGTCTTCGCGCACAAGCTGGATCGGAATACGCCGCGCTGCAGTGGCGGCCTTTAGATGATCATGAAGGTCGAAATCGTCGCCGTCCGTACCCTTAAACCCGACCGCCCAGCTTTGTGGAATGTAGATGAAGACTATGTCGAACGCGTCGCGGCGAGCTTCCAGTGATCGGATCGCGCGAAGCAAGCGGTCCGCCAGCACGACATGTGGCGCGGCCGAGTCCTTCATCTCGCCCTCTAGCCGGTCGTCCAACTCGATATGGCAATCCTTAACCGCCCCACGCATGTCGAGATTGAACGCTTTGCGGAAACTGGGCCAAGGAGGCAGGTAGTCCTTGCGCTCCGTCGGCTTGTATTGGGACGCCAGTTCCTTCATGAAGCCGTAGAGCTCGTTTCCCTGCCGCGCCGGTGCGATCGTCGCGATCCGGATGGGATCGGGAACGAGACCCGATGAATAGGGTCCGAACCGCAGTAGCCCGCGCAAAGGATGGAGATCCACGTCCGACGCGCGGTCGGGGTGGAATGCAAGTCTGGCTTCGGGAAAGAATAGGTGAGGCGATATCTCGCTCGTCATGGGCGGGCTCTCCCCGAGAAGGCGGTGACGTCCCCCAGCCTGAAGGCGGCGTCCACACCTGCGGTGATCCCGAGCGCCGGGAGGTCGCGCTGCGGGGACGCGAACAGCGTCGACCAGAATTCGAGCAGGGCATTGAGTGCAGGGTTGTAACGTCTCACGGTCCGTTCACGCGCGAAATCGGTGGCGGCAGCCCTGTTTGCCTCCGTGAGGCCTTCGAACACGGTGCGCGGTTCAAGCAACAGCCAAAGCCGCTCGTCCGCCCAATCCAGCCTGATTCCCAAGCCTTCCTGCCATCTCAATTCGAGTTGCTTCGGCACCCTTCCGCCGAGGCTTCCGATCAGCTTTTTCAGCGGCGTCCACTTTTCGTCCTCGGCAGACGCCGGGGCTAGTAGGTCGGCGCTTCTGCGACGGACGGCCGTCATCCGATGTTCGCGGATGAGAGCTTGGGTTAACGCTTCGCGAAGCAGTCCGCGCTCGTGGCTGTCGTAGCGCAGCCGACGGGCTTCGATCGGATGCAGGTCGAAGCTCTTGATCTCATATGCAGAGAGGACGGCTCTGACGTCAGCGTCGGCGCCAAACGCCAGCACGCCCGCTTTCGAACGGGTGCCTATAACGGGCAGGCCCGACGCTTCGATGGCTGACTTGACGTCCTTGACGCCGCCAGCGTCGCAGACGACGCGACGGCAAACCGTCGGCGTCCCTGTTAGTTCGAGCGCGTTGAGCCGGACGACCGGATAGCCCCGATTTCCGGTCGGGTGCGGGGCGGGGGACCAAACTCTCCGTTCGGATGCGATCTCGTCAAGCACCGTCGTATCCAGGTCCACCACGAGCCGCACAAGATCCCGCAACGTCTCGTCGAAATTCTCGATCGGCACGAGACCGCCATCGATCTCCTTACTCGCGGCGGCAGCAAGAAGCTGTTGGACGCGTGGCAAGGGCGTGTCCTCGCCGCGATGTAGCCAAAAGAGGCCGGCGGGAAAACAGCCATCGCGTTCGAGTGCTGCTTCGAGTGTGTCCATCACGGACTCATCACGACCGCTGTAACCAGCTACGACGAGGCCCCACCGGCTGCAACTATCGATCAGCAGGGCCCTGAGTTTCGCGTCCTGTTCGCGGAGTTCGTCCCCCGTGTTCTTGAGCCGGCGCGACCGGAAGTCGCCGTGAAGCTTGACCTCGACGGGCCAGCGTCCCTCATCGATAGCGTCTCGCCCAAGACTCCCAGTCTCAATCGCCACCGTAGTCAACTGACCGGTGCCGCCATAGACCTTCGCGCAACCGTCTGCGACCAGAGGGTCGAAATTGGTCGTCCAGACCAGACGGCAACGCACACCTTTCATCAGCGTCGCCAATGCAACGTGCCCATAGGAGGGCTTCGCGCCGCTGATCTTCGAGGCGATGTATGTCCGACGGTCCGCCTCGCTCGGATAGGCGGATTCGAAGAGCGCCGCATATTCGGCAGGCGAACCGAGGGCGGGCAGGCTGCCAATGCCGTCGATGAACGTTTGCAGTTCGCGTCGGACGGCCGGGTTGGCAAGGTCGGCGACGTGCTTCGGGGAGACCCGTCGCTGGCTGACATAGAGTTGCTGCTTGAATTCCCAGATCATGTCCCACGCCGTTGGAATGCCGGCAGCTGCCGAGGCGCCGGCTCCGAGCAGCCACATGAGGTTTCCGCCGCGCTGGGAGTAGCGGCGTGCAAAATCGTCCGTAGCCACGGTGGGGTAGATCGAATCGATTGTCACGCGAGCATTGTAGTTTCGCTCGCTGGCAGATGCCACTGGGCCTCGCTTGGCTGTCCGGGTTATCGTCGCAATCCCCAGAGGCAGCGCTTAAGCTGGATTCCTACGTCATTTAGCAATTTGCGGTGATAGTACACTTAACTCGCAGACTTGTCTGCCATGGTTCGGCGGACGGATACTGCCGGAGTGAATTTAACCCTTTTGCCGCTCAGTTGGTCGGGGGCGACTTCCGATGGCACGCGCGCATTGCGCACAAAAAAGTGCATTTTGGCTGTCGAGCGTCGGCAGGTCTAGGACCATCCCTATCGCCACCACAATATAGTTCTGGTTAGTGCTTGTCCCCTGTCATCTGAGGCGAACACAGGACCACGCGAGCCTGCCGTGGCGCATGAGCTTGCGCTTTCGGCATTTGCCCTCCACCAACTGGAATTACGGTGACGCTGCGGTTAATTTTCGTCTCGACAGCGCTGTCGAGTCGCGCAATTCGTCGATGATGGGCATTGCCCCGTTCCGCCGCAGCCGCGATCGAGAGGCTCACACTCTCGTTCCGGCATGACGTCCTGGCCGCGAGGAACACTCCGACCAGGTCGTTCTGGTCGTGAGTAACCCAATGGCCCCCCACTGGTTACGTCCTCTGATCAACCCACCGGACCGCCCACATCCGACCGACATGTGATCGTCATCGGATGTGGACACAGCCATCTAGAGGTGGACACGCCCCAAGTCGGAGAGGCCAAGCCCAGATGCCTGCTCCTACAACCTCGTCCGCGTCGAATGACACGGACATCGGATAATCGAGACAAAATTCCCAGAAAGATCCAATCCGTTTCGGACCTGGTCCCCTAGCGTCATCCCCTGCATCGCAGGGGCCGCCTGCGGCAGCACACCGCTCGAGGGGACCACATGGACCGATTGTCAGGGAAGATCGCGCTCGTTACTGGCGGAACCAGCGGCATCGGATTGGCGACCGCGAAGCTGTTTGCGGAGGAAGGCGCGTTCGTCTTCATTTCGGGGAGACGGCCGGCCGAACTCGAGACGGCCGTCGCCGCGATCGGGCCGGGCGCGAAGGGAATCCGAGGCGACATCGCGAACCCCGAGGATCTCGATCGTCTGTTCGACGAGATCGAGCGCACCAAGGGGCGGCTGGATGTGCTGTTCGCGAATGCCGGTCTCGGCGAGTTCGCGCCGCTCGGGTCGATCACGGAGGACCACTTCGACAAGACGTTCGGCGTCAACGTCCGCGGGACCCTGTTCACGGTGCAGAAGGCGCTGCCGCTGATGGGCGAGGGGGCCTCGATCGTGCTGAACGCGTCGATCGCCGCCATCAAGGGCATTCCTGCATTCAGCGTCTATGCCGCGTCCAAGGCCGCGATCAGGTCGTTCGCCCGCGGCTGGAGCGTCGATCTGAGAGATCGCAAGATCCGCGTCAATGTCGTGAGCCCCGGCACGGTGCCGACGCCGGCCTACGACAAATTCGGCATGACGGACGACCAGATGGCCGAGTTCCTGAAGGGGCACAGCGATGTGGCGCCGGTCGGACGTGTCGGGCGGCCGATCGAGATCGCGGAGGCGGTCCTGTTTCTCGCGTCCGACAACAGCTCCTTCGTCAACGGTGCCGAACTGTTCGTCGACGGCGGCGCGGCCCAGGTCTGATCGTGCCTCGCGAGGTTCGAGGTCGCCGCAGCGGAATCTTTCCCTCAGGCGATTTCCGTTCAAGGCCAACGTGGAAGCACCGGGACAGGATACAGCGGATCCCGGCTCGCTCCAGAGTGAAGGGACAACGGCATGTCGGAACGACGCGGAAGTGACGTCGCGTGGAATCGCAGGAAATTCCTCGCGGCCACGACGACGGGCATCGTTGGGAGCGCGGCCGCGGGGAGCGCGTCGGCAGAAACGCTCGCGGACGTGCCGGCGCGCGAGCCGGGAGCCGATCTGGGCGCGCTCAGCGCACGGTCGACATACGTGCAGATCGGTCGGATCCCCGAGGCGGGTCCAGGGCGCCGCAACGTCGATCCCGCCGACGCCATCAACTCGAAAGCGCCGTTGCAGAAGCTCGTGGGCGCCATCACGCCGTCCGACCTGCACTACGAGCGCAGTCATTCTGGCGCGCCCGACCTCGACCCGTCCAAGCACCGGCTGCTCGTGCACGGGATGGTCCGCAAACAACTGGTGTTCTCCGTCGAGGACTTGAAGGCGATGCCGGCCATCTCCCGCATGGCCTTTCTCGAGTGCACCGGCAATGGCTGGGAGAATTGGAAGAAGGCCGACGGCAATCTCACCGTTCAGAACACGCATGGGCTGGTCAGCACCAGCGAATGGACGGGCGTGCCGCTGAAGTTCATTCTTGGCCTTGTCGAGAAGGAGACGGCTGCCACCTGGATGCTCGCCGAGGGCGGAGACGCCGCCGGCGTGGCCCGCAGCATTCCGCTCACCCCAGAGATCGTCGATGAGGCGATCATAGCCTACGGGCAGAACGGCGAGCCGATCAGGCCCGCGCACGGTTTTCCGATCCGGCTGATCCTGCCCGGCATGGAGGGCAATCTGAACATCAAATGGCTGCGCCGCCTGAAATTCGGCGACCAGCCCTGGATGACCCGCTGGGAGACGGCACGCTACACGCAACTTCTCGCCAACGGGAAGGCCAGGCAATTCCAGCTGCGGATGGAGACCAACTCGGTCATCACGCAGCCCTCGGGCACCATGCAGATCCGGCCGGGATACAATCGCATTTCGGGACTGGCCTGGAGCGGCCACGGCAGGATCGCCAGGGTGGAGATCAGCACCGACGGCGCGAAGACCTGGCAGGACGCGCAACTGAACCTTCCAGCTCTGCCGAAAGCCCAGACACGCTTCCAGATGGATTGGATCTGGGACGGCAGGCCGACGAAGATCGTCAGCCGCTCCACCGACGACAAGGGCAATGTGCAGCCCGACCGGGACTCCTTCATCGCCACGATGGGGACCAACGCCCTGTTTCATTACAACGCCCAGCAGACCTGGAGCATCGACCAGGCGGGAGGGGTTCAAAATGTCCTGTCGTAGAATGGCGCTGTTCTCGGGCGCGATGGCGTTTGCGCTGGTCTCCTCCGCAGGGGCCTCGGATTTTGGTCGCCCCGCGACCCCCGATGAAATCGCGCTGTGGGACATCGACGTTCGGCCTGACGGCAAAGGCCTGCCGCGGGGCAGCGGCACGGTGGCCCGAGGCAAGCAGATCTTTGCAGAGAACTGTGCGGCGTGCCACGGCGACAATGGCGTTGGCGGCATCAAGGATCGGCTCGCCGGCGGGCAGGGGACACTGGCCTCGGCCACGCCCGTGAAAACGGTGGGAAGCTTCTGGCCGTACGCCACGACCCTGTTCGACTACATCCACAGGGCGATGCCCTATCAGGCGCCTGGATCGCTCAGCGTCGACGACACCTACGCGGTGGCCGCCTACATTCTCAGCCTCAACGGGATCCTGCCTGCGGAGGGCCAGCTCGACAACCACTCCCTGCCTGACATTCGGATGCCCAACCGGGACGGCTTCATCCCGGAACCGGAATTCAGCGGCAGCAGGAAGTAGGTCCGCCATGGCGCACGCGACAAACTCGCAAATCCGCCGCTCGCGACTTCTCTTGCTCGCAGCAACAATCGTGTTGTTTTCAGCCCGCCTCTCAGGAGCAGACGCCATGGCCGCCGAAGGATTGATCAGTCAGAAGAGCCACTACGCGCCGAAGGAGACCATGGCGCGGCTCGAGGCCGCCGTGTCCAGGCGAGGCCTGACCATCTTCGCGCAGGTCGATCACGCGGCCGGCGCCGCGGCGGTCGATCTGTCGCTGCGCCCGACCGACCTGTTGATCTTCGGGAATGCCAAGGGCGGAACACCGGTGATGCAGGCGGCCCAGACCGCGGGCATCGACCTGCCGCTGAAGGCGCTGGTCTGGCAGGATGCAAATGGCATCACGTGGCTGTCGTACAATGATCCGGCGTGGATCGCCGGCAGGCACGCCGCGGGCCCCGACGCCAAGGCCGCTGCCGAAGCGATGACGAAGCTACTCCAGGGCATTGCGGCCGAGGTCACGTCGGAGAACTAGCAGCACCGCGGCGTCGGCGCGGTGAACACCGCCGCGATGTCGATCGAGGCTGACCCCGCTGCATCAGACGTGGGACAAGTATACCAGCAGCGCAATTCCCATCACACTGAGGAGCCCGCCCAGCACGATGTCCATGCGTGAGCCCGGGATCCGGCGCTCCTCGTCGCTGTCGATCATGGTCGCGTTGCGCAGGAAGCGAACGGTCGCGAGGACGAACAGGAGCGTCCCCACCGCGATCGCCGAGGTTCCCGCGATGTTGGCGAGTTCGCGCTCCGGCGCACGCGGTGTGGCAACGCCGGCGGCCAAGCCGGCTGCCTCCAGCATCAGATCGAATCTTTCGATCAGGACTCCGAATGCCATGACGGCGATTGCCGTCCTTATCCAGGCCAGGAAGGTGCGCTCGTTCGCGGCATGATCCCGGAAGTTGCGGATCATTTGTTGTCGCCGGCGTTCTCGACGGAGGAGTCGGAGCCTCCCTCCGTGGTGATAAACACCGCAGGCTCGTCGTAGCCGCGGCGGCTGCTGTAGAACACCAGGCCCATGAGCCCGAACCCGACGGCCAGTGAAACGACCACGCCCAGAGCCATCGCGACATAGCCTGCGGTCGTCACGTCAGCGCCGCTTCCAAGTGTCCAGCCGAGATAGGCGACGAAGCCTGATGCTCCCAGCAGCGCGACCAGGATCACGATGATGGTCCAGGACCCCACGCCAAGACGGGCATTCGCCGTCGTGGTGCCAACGGCAACAACCGTTTCCTGCTGTGGGTCGCTCATGTCAGTGCTCCCTGTGACGGGTTGCCGACTTCGGCCTGTCGAACTAGACGCCCTCATAGACCAGCTTGGTGAACAGGGCCGGCGTGATCACGAACTGGCCCCACTTCCCGTCGAAGGCCGCCGTCGGCCTGGCAGCGACCACCGCATCGAGCGTCTTCTCCTGCTTCTTGAGCCTCGCGACGTTGTCGCGGATGGCGACCAGCATGTCGCGATACTCCTGTAGCTCGGCGCGATTGCTGACCGGGGCGCCGTGTCCCGCGATCACGATCGTCTTGTCACTGGCCTTCGCCAGATTCGCGTCCGCGGCGCGGATCATGCCGTCGATGCTTCCGCCGGTCGAGTAGTCGATGAACGGGTAGATCCCGTTCCAGAAGGTGTCCGCGACATGCAGAATATCGGCTTCCACGAAGTGGACCGAGATGTCGCTGTCGGTGTGAGCAGGCCCATAATACTGAAGTTCGATCGTGGACCGATTCACCGTCAGCTGTTTCCGCTCGGAAAATACGTCCGTCGGAATGGCGCTCGGCGCCAGGGCCGGGAAATCGAAGTTCCAGTCCTCGACGCGCTGCATCGTCTTCAAGTGTTTTTGCGTGTTCTCGTGAGCCGTAATCGCGGCGCCCTGGGCCTGAACCCACTCGTTGCCATCGGCGTGGTCGAAATGCCAATGCGTGTTGATGAGATGCCGAACGGGCTCGCTTCCAAGACTGGCCAGCGCTTCCAGCATTCTAGGCTTCGACGCTGTGATTCCGGCGTCGATCATGACCTTGCCGTCCGGCCCACTGAGCACGCCGACACTGCCGCCGGACCCCTCGAGGACGCTGACGCCACCGCGCAATTTGTGGACCTTGATCGATGCCGTGGCCGCGTCCGCGCGGATCATGTCCACGATGTTCCTCGCTTCGGCATACGCGGCCCGAGGCGTCAGCCACCCTCCACCGGATGCGAACGTAGCCGATGCCACGCAACACAAACAAAAGCGCCGTCTTGTCAATTGTGACACTTGGCTCATCTTGGCCTCCGATGATCCGCAGGGTTCGTCCGGACATCTGGGGCGAATTCGATGGCGGGTACTTGAATGAACCTCCTCGGCTTTGTACGTTTCGCTCACTCGCAGACGCAAACGATGCAAAAAAGCCCGCGCAACGCGCGGCAAGGGAGGCTTGTCCCTTTCGGGGCAACAAGCGAGCGATCGGTTGCAAAGTGTCGCAGGTCGATCGCGTAGGATGGATCTGTGATCGTTTGTGTCTCTGATTTTGACAAGCAGACATCTCAAGAATTGGCCGTTGGCGCCTTAGCGGGACATGCCGGATGATTCCTCAGGATTCGTTGCCGCAGGGGGATGAAGTGTCGTTCGGCTCGTTCATACTCCGGGTGAGTGAGCGGTCTCTGAGAAAGGGTGCGACGCCGGTCCACCTGCCGCCGCGCGCGCTGGATATTCTTCTTGTGCTTCTGCAGCAGGCGGGCAGCGTCGTCGACAAACATGATCTGATGGCGCGTGTCTGGCCGGACGTGACCGTCGATGCCGGCAGCCTGCGATTTCACATCGGCGTGTTGCGCAAGGTCCTGGGCGACGGAGAAGCCGGCGCCAGATTTGTCGCCACGGTGCCGGGCAAAGGGTACAGTTTCGTCTGTCCCGTATCATATCGGATGAGCGCAGAGGCGGACGATCGCAGTCGGGCTGTCGAGACGAACTATGGCCTGCCACCGCGTCTCAGCCGGATGATCGGTCGCGACGAAGTGGTCGAAAAAGTCTGCGGGATGCTCCTCAAGGATCGCTTCGTCACCATTGTTGGACCAGGCGGGATCGGCAAGACGACGGTGGCCATAGCTGCTGCGCATCAGAGGAACCCGCAGGTCGCCAGCGCCGTGGCCTTCTTCGACTTGGGGCCCCTGAACGATCCCATGCTCGTGCCGACGGCCGTGGCGTCGACGCTCGGTCTCATGGTTCAATCCGATGATCCGACGCCGGCCATCATCAGCTTTATCCGCGACAAGAACATGTTGCTGATCCTCGACAGTTGCGAGCACGTCATCACCTCGGCGGCGGCACTCGCCGAGCATATTTTTCAGCACGCACCGAAGGTGCGAATTCTCGCGACGAGCCGCGAGGCGCTGCGGGTGGAGGGAGAATATGTCTTCCAACTGCCGTCATTGGAGAATCCGCCCGTGAATGTGCAGACAGTCTCGGACGTGCTTGCGTTTCCGGCGGCGCAATTGTTCCTGGATCGCGTTCTCGCGAGTGGGTCATCATTCGAACTGAACGATGATGATGCTCCGATCGTCGGGGAAATCTGCCGACGATTGGATGGAATAGCACTGGCGATTGAAATCGCTGCAAGCCGGGTGATCGCCTTCGGGGTCAAAGGAACGGCTGCTCTGCTCGATGACCGGTTCAGGCTGCTGGGCCAGGGGCGGCGCACGGCTTTGCAGCGTCACCAGACGCTGACAGCTGCGCTGGATTGGAGTTACGGTCTGCTCTCCGACAACGAATCGCTTGTGCTTCGGCGGTCATCTGTCTTTGTCGGGTTTTTCTCGATGCGAGCCGTCGTTGCCGTGGTCGGGCCGGATGATCTCAGCGAGGAGCTCGCGTTCGAGGCCGTCGCAAGCCTCGTCGACAAGTCGCTGATAGCGGTCGCTTCAGGGACATCGGAGGCGCGCTATCGTCTGCTCGACACCACGCGCGCATACGCCTTGTCGAAGCTCATCGATCATGACGACGACAACGGCGTCTTCCAGCGACATGCCATATTTTATCTGAGGTGGGCCGAACAGCACGAGAGTGTTCGGCTGACCGAGGCAGGTCGTGACGGGGCCTCCGCTTACGACCCTCACCTCGGCAACATACGTGCAGCATTGGAGTGGAGCTTTCTTCAGACCGAAAAGTCGATCGCTATTGCACTGACCGCTGCGACTGCTCCACTGCTGCTTGAGTCGTCGTTGGTCACGGAATGTCGCCGCTGGACGGAGCTGGCGATGGTCAGTCTGGATGAGTCGAGCCGGGGGACGTCTCGAGAGGTGACCTTGCAGGCGGCGCTTGGCCTCTCGCTCATGTTTTCTCAAGGCAATAATCAGCAGGCCAGGACATCACTCGAAAGGGGACTTGAAGTGGCCGAGGACTTGGGGGATTTGCCAAGTCAACTGCAATTGATCGGTCGCCTTCATCTGTTTCACTACAGAACCGGAAATTTTCGCGAGGCTCTCAAATATGCCGAACGCAGTGAGGCCGTTGCACTGAAGATGAATGACCAGGGGGCGCTGGCGGCTGCAAGCTCCCTTCTGGGTGTCTCGCATCATCTCATGGAGGATCTCGAGAAGGCGCGTGGGTACCTGGAATCGGCTGTCAGGCACGTACCCGCTTCAAAGCATGTCGATTCACTCCGTCTTGGTCTTGACTATCGCAACCGCGCTGGAATCTGCCTGGCGCGTACGCTCTGGCTCCTTGGATACGCCGACCGGGCGACCAAATTGGCTCGGCAGGTCTCGATTGAGGCCGGCAAGTTGAATCATCCGCTTACGCTCTGCATCGCGCTGATCTGGGCTGTTTCAGTCTATCTCTGGAACGGAGATTGGGAAAACGCGGAGCAGAGCATCGAGCGACTGATCGATCACGCGCGCAATCGCGCAATAGTCGCCTATGAGGCGGCCGGAATTGGCGTGCGAGGCTATCTCGCTGTCATGCGAGGTGACCACCAGGCGGGGCTGCCGATGCTGAGATACGCCCTCATCGAGACGCGAGCGCATCGCTATGAACTGATGACGACAGCCTTCAAGAGTGCGTTGGCGGAAGGATTGCTGATGGCGGATCAAGCGAGAGAAGCGCTTGACGCGGCGGACGACGCACTTGCTACGGTGGCGCGAAATGGAGACATGTTCAATGCCGCCGAGCTTCTTCGCATCAAAGGTCACGTGTTCTTGGCCGAAACCATGAAAGACATGCCCAGGGCGGAGGGGCTTTTCATTCAATCCCTCGAAGCCGCGAAGGCATGCGGAGCCCGTGCGTGGGAGCTGCGAACGGCGACGAGCTTGGCCAGCCTGTGGTGCTCGCAGGGAAAGTTCGAGTCGTCCGTGGAACTCTTGGAGAACGTCCTGGAAAGCCGCACCGAAGGCTTCGGTCGCCCTGATTTCATCAGCGCCAGGAAATTGCTCAGTGATTGCGCCAGGCGCGCTGCGCCTTGACGGGGAACCCGGGCGGTCTACCGTCCCGAAGGAGACCCCTCACACAATCTAACACCTGTCTTTGAGCATTCTAACACGCCTCTCGGATGTTCTAACCCCCGGACTTGCTCAGGAATTGTACCTTGCAAGTGCCGAGCGACCAACACGAGAGTATCCACATATGCAAGAGTTGAAGGATCCCCAGAGGGGGGCGCTTGCCGGTTTTCAAGCTGGCGGCTGCCGTCGCAGCGACCGTGCTGGCATCGCTGCATCAAGCCGGCCCGCGCGCGCATCGAGATCGCCGTCCCCACCGATTCGGGGAGCCTGATATGAGCGTCCTCGATCAGACCGCCGCCGCAAGCCCAGGTTGGCCGGCGCACGCGTTTGGATCTGTCAAGACGCGCCGCACGCCTCCGAATCGTGGAGGCGCTGTGATAGCCCAGACGTCCTTGGACCGCGTTGATCTCTTCAGACAACTGGTCGTTCCGGCCGGCGAAGACGAGGTAGTGATCTCACACATTTCAAGACGCCTGGCCGGACATGGCTCCACGGAATCGCAAGCCAGGAAAGCGGGCTATGCGGTCTGCGTGCACCTGGATGAACTCGCCTCATACGACGTGTGGAGCGACGAGAGGCATTGCGCCAGTCCTCCGCTCGCGGCAGGCACAATTCACATCAGCGACATGCGACACACTTGGCAGGCAGATATTCAGAGCTCATTCCAGGTTGCCAATTTCTACCTACCTCAATCGGCTCTCGACGAGGTCGCCGAGGGGCAGGGCTCGCGGGGTGCGGGGACACTCCATTGTCCCATCGTGGAGACAAGATCGGACTCCGTCGTGACGAACGTTGCGATGGCGCTTCTGCCCGCTCTGATGCGTCCCGAACAGGCGAGCAAGATCTTTCTTGACCACGCCTGGAGAGCGCTGACGGCGCATTTGCTCAAAACATATGGATCGTCTGACGCGCGCCCGCAAATCGCCCGAGGCGGCCTTTCTCCATGGCAGGAGCGTCGGGCAAAGGAGATGCTGCTTGCAGACTTGAATGGCAATGTGACGTTGCCGGATCTCGCGCAGGCGTGCCGCCTGTCATGCAGTCACTTCAGTCAGGCATTTCGACGGACGGTGGGCTGTCCGCCACATCGATGGCTGCTATCTCAACGGGTCGAACGATCGAAGGAATTGATGCTCAACAGCGATCAACCGCTCAGCGAAATCGCGCTCAATGCCGGCTTCGCCGATCAAAGCCATTTCACGCGCGTATTTTCACGCATGGTCAAGACGAGCCCCGCCGCCTGGAAGCGTGCGCAGGAAAGGTAAGTGCGTCGGCGCAAAGAAATGCTTTCGTCACAAGGAGCAGAGAATACGAAAAGAAGCTGTAGTTCGTTCGCTCAATGATGCGTCAGTTGTAAGGCAACTCGGGTCCCGGCGGCTTTTCGTCGATGATCCCGACAAAACTCGACAGGAGCGGACATGAGCACAATCACGACGAAGGACGGTACGACGATCTACTATAACGATTGGGGTTCGGGTCGGCCGATCGTGTTCAGTCACGGATGGCCGCTGAGCGCGGACGCCTTCGAAGACCAGATGTTCTTCCTCGCCTCGCGTGGCTATCGTTGCATTGCTCTCGATCGGCGCGGGCATGGCCGTTCGAGCCAGCCTTGGCAGGGCAACGATCTCAGCACCTATGCCGACGATCTGGCGACGCTCGTCGATAAACTGGATCTGAAGCATGCGATCCATGTCGGGCATTCCACCGGCGGCGGCGAGGTGACCCGATATATCGGTCGGCACGGGACGGGCCGGGTGGCGAAGGCCATTCTGATAGGCGCCATTCCGCCGCTGATGCTCAAGACCGAAGCGAATCCCGGCGGCCTGCCGATCGCCGCGTTCGACGAGCTTCGCGCGAACGTGGCCGCCGACCGATCGAAGTTCTTCAAGGACTTGAGCCTGCCGTTCTATGGCTACAACCGATCCGGAGCGAAGATCTCGGAGGGAGTCCGTGAGTCCTTCTGGCTGCAGGGCATGATGGCCGGCTTTCCGGCGTCCTATTTCTGCATCAAGGCGTTCTCGGAAACAGACCTGACGGAGGACCTCAAGCGGTTCGACGTCCCCACTCTGGTCCTGCACGGGGACGACGACCAGATCGTTCCGATCGGCGCCTCGGCGCTGCTGTCGTCCAAGATCATCAAGGACGCGAAGCTCGTCGTCTACGAGGGCGCACCGCATGGCATGTGCACGACCCTCAAGGACCGAGTCAACGCCGAGCTGCTATCGTTCATTCAAGGCTAGCGGCTCATGCGCCGGCGCCCGACGGCACGTTGTCGAAGAAGCTCCGCACGGGCTCTGCACGCCGCACAAGGATCGCGTCGATGCGGAGCCCCTCGCATTCATAAGGTCATCGGCAGTTCGGCGGCACGACGATGGGACATGCGATGAACCGGGCGGCAAGGCTCGCCATTTTGATTGCGGCGACCGCGGGCGCCGTCTTCCTGCGATCCAGCGCGGCGCCCGGGGAGCTCGCGCTGTCGCCGATCTTCGGCGTTGGAATTCCGCCGGACTACCGCCATTGGGAGTTGGTCGGGGTGGCGCACGAAACCGGGTTGGACGAGCTCCGGGGCATTGTCGGTAACGCGGCGGCGATCGAGGCCTATCGGGCCGGAACGCTGCCGTTTCCGGACGGGGCGATCCTGGTCAAGCTGGCGTGGAAGCACGTCCAGTCGACGGAGTTCGAACCTGCGTTCGTACCCGGGCCCGCCACGACGGTCCAGGTCATGGTCAAGGACTCGATACGATACCGCTCGACCGGTGGCTGGGGCTTCGGTCGCTTCATCGATGGCCGCCCGGTCGACGAGGCTCAACATCAAACCTGCTTTGGCTGCCACGCCGCGGGGGTCAAAGAACACGACTTCGTCTTCACCCGACTTGCGCCTTGAGACTCGATTGCCCCTAGGGCGCCGACAGCGTTCCCGGAATGATGCTGAGCTGTCCAGATCGTCTCATTCAATTCGTCAGCGTGGCGAGATCCATTTCGGACGCGTCGTGCTCACCTCAAGCGATGCCGGCATCATCTGAACTCGTCGCCTTCGCGCGGACGGCAAGAACAGACAATCGGAAAGAGTCGCAGGCAAGAGCAGATCGATCCTCGCGGATAGTCTCTCCGGCATCGGCCGGCAAATGCAGATGGCGCGACGATCGCGTTGCCTGTCGGCGGTCGCACAGGCGCAACATCCCGGAGAAGCAGACATGATCAGATTGACACGATATATCAAGATCGCGGCTCTTGCCGCGTCCGTAGCTGCGCTCTCGCCGATCCCGACGATGGTGTCCGGACCGGCGCAGGCAATGGACGCGAGCCCCATTCCGGTTACTCACTATCGGACAGTAAAGATCGACGACATCGATATCTTCTATCGAGAAGCCGGGCCTGCGGATGCTCCGGTCATCTTGCTCCTTCACGGATTCCCGACGTCGTCACACATGTTCCGCAACCTGATTCCTCAACTGGCGTCCCGCTATCATGTGATCGCGCCGGATTATCCGGGCTTCGGCCAGAGCGCAGCTCCCGACCACAAGACGTTCGCCTATACGTTCGCTCACTTCGCCGACCTGACGGACGGTCTGCTGGGCAAGCTCGAGGTGAAGCGCTACGCGATGTACGTGATGGACTACGGCGCCCCGGTCGGCTACCGGCTCGCGCTGAAGCATCCGGAACGGGTGAGCGCGCTGATCATCCAGAACGGCAATGCCTACGAGGAGGGGCTCAAGAAGTTCTGGGATCCGATCAAGGCCTACTGGGCCGACGGATCGCCGGCGCACCGCAAAGCGCTGGAAGTGCTGATGAAGCTGGAGACGACGAAATTCCAGTACACCGACGGAATGAGCGACGTCAGCCGGATCGATCCGGACAATATCCTGCACGACCAGACCTTGCTGGACCGGCCGGGCAACATGGATATTCAACTCGACCTGTTCCACGACTACGGGTCGAACGTTCCGCTCTATCCGCAGTTTCAGGCGTTCTTCCGGGAGCGCAAGCCGCCGACCCTGATCGTCTGGGGAAAGAACGACTTCATCTTCCCGGCAGATGGCGCCGGTCCGTATCTGCGCGACCTGCCAGATGCCGAATTGCATCTGATCGACAGCGGCCACTTCGCACTCGAGGACAAGGCCGATGAGATGGTTCCGTTGATCCGCAGCTTTCTCGAACGGAAACTGCCGGCCTCCTGACGAGCGGCATACGCGGTAGTTCATCGGAGGCGCAGCACCAAGTCGGCACTGCGCCTGCAGATGCAGGACGTAAGCGGCCTTTCGGCGCGCTGGATCACTTTAGCTAACGCAAGGAAATCGAACATGGACGCCTCTTTCGACACGGACGCCAGGCCCGCCGGCAACGTGCCGTCGGTGACTCTCGACGCCGCGACGGCTCGCGATGTTCGCGGTCCGTCGGCTTTGCTTGCCCTCGATGATGAACCGCCTCCCAGGCTGATTGTGGATCCGCCGCTCGCCGGTCCTCTCCCAGCGGGAAAGGTCTTCATCCAATATAGAACGGAGAACCTGCGTGTGCTGCCGGTCTTCGGTGCCGGAGCCCTGGACGTGTCGCCGAGGGCTGGACACGTGCACGTCACGGTGGACGACGCGACCTGGCACTTCATCGACGCATCCGGCGAAACGGTTGTCCTCGTGGGCCTTGCTCCGGGCCCGCACCGCGTGCTGTTCGAATTGGCGGACCCGATCCACCGCGTAATCGACCGTCAAACGGTGCGGTTTACAATACCGGAATGATATCGGCCAAGGCATCGCACGTTCGTCCAATACCCTTGTCGTCAGGTGTGAGACGATCGACATCGCGGAGTAGTGGACAGAAACTGGAAGGGATCGAAGATGGATGCTGTGGAAACGAAGAAGCGCCGAGCCGCACCGCTGCAGACGCCAAGCGGCCTCGGGGCAAATGCTGTGCGCGACGTCTCGGGCGCGTTGACCGCGCTGCTGGCGGACATGCTGGCGCTTTACCTGAAGACCAAGAACTTCCATTGGCATGCGTCGGGGCCGCACTTCCGCGAAGATCACCTGATGCTGGATGATCAAAGTGCTCAAGTCCTCGCTACGACGGACGCCATCGCGGAGCGCGTGCGCAAGGTCGGCGGAACGACCATCAAATCCATCGGGCATGTCTCGCGCTTGCAGCGGGTCATCGACAACGATGCGGAGTACGTGACGCCGCTCGACATGCTCGCGGAGTTGCGCGACGACAACATGCAGCTGATCGCCCGGATGCGGGAGGCCCACCAGCTCTGCGAGGAGCACCGGGACGTCGCGAGCGCCAGCCTGCTCGAGCCGTGGATCGACGAAGCCGAAGGCCGGGTCTGGTTCCTGTTCGAGAGCAGTCGCCGATCACAATCGTCCGCCGGCTAGAGCCAGACCGCAGTCAATCGAGGCGAGCTTCGGAGGCGCGGCGATAAGCATTTTGGCGGGATACGATGGCCGCGACGTGCTCGACCGTCGCACTTTCATGGATGGGACGGCGGGTGCGCTGGCTTTACCTCTGCTGCCGGATCGCACGCTTGCGCGCAACGCCTATGCTTTCAAGCACGGGGCTTTCGATACCGGCTGCATCCACCGCCGAGATCAACTGTGGTGGCGCGCTGTTACGATAGCAAGCTGCGGCTACAGCAAGCGTCGCTAGTGGCTAGTTGTAGAGCCGGCGCAGCGCCTTGATGGCCTCTCGTTGCTCGTCGATTTGCTGCTGGATCGCCTTGCGAAGCTCCTTTGATCGCAACCTGTTGCTATCGGACTCGACCTCCTTGAGCGCAGATTCGGCGTCCGCCAGGATCTTCATCGTCATCTTGATACCGAGCCATTCTTGGGGCCATCGACATCCGAACGACAGCTGTTCGGCTACGGCGGCACCTTCCGGGACTCCACAGAATGTGCCTTGAGGTAGCTCAAGTTTGCCGAGCCGGCGTTGAGAAATTGATGCGCGCGCGGGCGGCATCTGGTGTGGCTGTACCCGTCACGACGTTGGATCAGCGTCAGGAGCAGCCAGACCCCATCGTTGCTTTTTGCACCGACAGGTCCCAGGCTCGGAAATGGTCGTCGTTAAGCGCCGCTGAGGACTTCTGATGAAGCGTTGAAATCCGGGGAGGCGTGCGGCTCTCGCGGCCCGCTCAATCCTGTTCGTCCCGGGGCAGGGCGGAGGCTCCGCCGTACGGGTAGAACAGGTCCTTTCGACCCTGCTGCCATGCGACTCTCAGTTCCGGCGTGGTGATGTCCCAGTCCGGTCTGCATTTCCTGCTGACGGCTCGCAGGTCCTGCCGGAGTTCTTCGACGGTGGGACGTCCGAAGAACCAGTAGCCGTTGTAGATCTTGTGAATGACACGGCCCGGCTCCAGCACCACGACATGAGGAATCATCGGGTTATGGACGGGATCAGTATACTCGGCGATGTCGAGGTCCTTCTGTACGATCCGCCGGGTGTCGGACAGAAAGGGCCAGTGCGCTCCGACGCCGCTGCGATATTCGTACGTCTGGGTAATGTTATCGGTCGTGATCGTGACCAGCCTGCAATAGCCGACCTCCATCTCACGGTGAAGCTCAAGCAATCCCTCGGCCTGTCGCCGGTCTTTTGGACAGAAGCCGCCGCGGCCGAGCACGACCACCATCGGTTCCTGCCCCTGCAACTCGGAGAGCTTTCGATGCTTCCCTGTGTGGTCGCTGAGCTCGTAGTCCGGAAACGTCGCTCCTGGCGTCATGTCGGATCGCATCTCAACCACTCCTCCACGATTTCGTGAAGCCGCAGCCCGCGGCTATTACAGATCGATCACGATGTCACCCTCAGGATGGGCGCAGCAGATCAGCACGTTCCCCTCCGTCGGTGCATCAACGGGAGCCGGCTGATAGCCGACCGCCCCTCCCACCAGTCCGGTCTCGCAGGTGTGGCACACCCCGGCTCGACATGACCACCGCACAGGCACGTCACAGGCCTCCGCCAACTCCAGCAATGTCTTGGAGCGGGGGTCCCAGTGAACATTGAGACCGCTCCGGGCGAACGACACCATGGGTCCTGTGCCGGCCGGTCCTGCCGGCAGGTGCGGCGCCTTGCGCGGCGATGCGGCAATGCCCGGTGAAATCGACGGGCCGGCGCCGAACAGCTCGGTATGAATGCGCTCTGGCGATACGTCGAGCGTCGAGAGGCCGGCTGTCAAGGCGCTCATGAAGGTCGACGGACCGCAGATGTAGAAGTCGCCATCGCGGGGAATGCCGATCTCGGCGAGGGCCTGCGTGTTCAGCCGTCCTTCGGCGTCGAAATCCAACTTCGGTCGATCCCCAGGTTCTGGCGCGCTGTAGCAGATATAGCTGTGATGATGCGCAAGCGTCGCGAGCAGCTCGCGGCTCTCGGCGGCAAACGCATGCTCGCGGCCGTTTCGGGTTCCGTGCAACCACCAGACGTCGCGCGTCGAAGCTTCGGCCGACAGCGCGTGGAGCATCGCCAGCACCGGCGTCACGCCAATTCCTGCACTCAGGAGAACAACGGGCGCGTCACCCGGGCGCAGCGTGAAGCTTCCACGCGCTGCGCTTGCCTGCACGAGGTCGCCGGCACGGAGGTGCGTATCGATGTAGGTGCCGGCCGCACCATGCGGCTCTCGTTTGACGCTGACGCGATAGACCGCGGCGCTCGGCTGTCCCGACAGCGAATAGCTGCGCATCAGCGCGGTCTCGGACGACGTTCCGAGGCGCAACACCACGAACTGTCCGGGAAGGGCGGTGGCGACAGGCTGACCATCGGCGGGCGCGAGCAGCAGCGAGGTCACATCGTCGCTTTCGTGTACCATGCGGCCCACGCGGAAAGAGCGAAACCCGGACCATGCCGGGGATGGGCCGGACGCCGGACCAAGTCCGGCGTTTCCCGATGCCGCACCGCCCTTGTCCTCTTGGGTGAGCAGTGCCTCGAAGGAACGGCGCCAACCGATGCTCAGCGCTGGAATGCGCAGTGCGCGCTGCAGCTGTTCGCGGGGGTGACCGGGCAGATAAAGCAGCGCATCGATCTCGGACACACTCATGCGCTCGGGTCCGGAAGCGACCAGCGCGATCTCGTCACCGGCTTCGACGTCCCCTTCCTTGAGAACACGAAGGTAGAAGCCGGGCCGGCCGTGCTTCACCAGCAGTGCGGCCATGTCCGGCTCGTTCATGCGGATGCCGACCCGGTAACACGTCACCCGAGGCTGCGTCACCTCGAACAGAGCGCTTCCGATCCGGTAGCGGTCTCCGATGCACACCTCGGCGTCCGGCAGGCCGTCGACAGTGAGGTTCTCGCCGAACTGTCCGTAAGTGAGGTCGGAGCGACCCAACTGCTTCTGCCAGTATTGGTAGGACTCATGCTGATAAACCAACACGGCCCGGTGCTCGCCGCCGTGGCCCGCCAGATCGCCCTGTCCGTCGCCATCGATGTTGAGGCGGCGGACCTTGCGCGGTCCGCTCACCGGCGCCTTCCAAATGCCGGTGTGGACCGTCTTGCCTTGCCAGGGGATGTCGCGAGGCAAGCCGACATTCACCGAAAGCACGCGTCCCATGAGGCTTCTCTCCGGGGTAAATTGCGTTCATCCGAACAACAGCGGCGGACCAAACTGGATCAGCGCCAGGAGGATAGCGGCGGCCAGTATCGCAATCACGATCGTTCTGCGCATGATATCGTCTATCCCTTTGCTAGCGAACCAACCCCTCCGCCGGCTACACGCCGGCGGCGACGTCGATGATCGCATCGGCAAAGGCCTTGGGAGCCTCCTGCGGCAGGTTGTGTCCGATTCCGCCCTTGACGGTGCGGTGCGCGTATTTCCCCGAGAACATCTTTGCATAGGCCGACGGCTCGGGATGCGGCGCGCCGTTGGCGTCGCCTTCCATGGTTATCGTGGGCACGCCGATGACGGGAGATTGCGCCAGCCGCCGCTCCTCGTCGTCGTACTTCGCTTCGCCCTCGGCGAGCCCGAGGCGCCAACGATAATTGTGGATCACGATCGCGACGTGATCCGGATTGTCGAAAGCCGCTGCGCTGCGCTCGAAGGTCGCGTCATCAAAGTGCCACTGCGGTGAAGCGAGCTGCCAGATCAGCTTCGAGAACTCGCGCCGGTACCTGTCATAGCCGTCGCGACCGCGTTCGGTCGCGAAATAGAATTGATACCACCACTGAAGTTCCGCCTTCGGCGGCAACGGCATCTTCCCGGCTTGCTGGCTGCCGATGAGATAGCCGCTGACCGAGACCATGGCCTTGCAGCGCTCGGGCCACAGCGCCGCCATGATGTTGGCGGTTCGCGCGCCCCAGTCGAAGCCGGCGACCGTCGCCTTCTCGATCTTGAGGGCATCCATCAGGGCGATGATGTCGGTCGCGATGGCGGAAGGCTGTCCGTTCCGGATGGTTGCGTCGGACAGGAAGCGCGTCGTCCCGTAGCCGCGCAGATAAGGCACGATCACGCGATAGCCCGCCGACGCAAGGATGGGCGCGACATCGACGAAGCTGTAGATGTCGTAGGGCCAGCCGTGCAGGAGAATCACGGGCGATCCGTTGGCGGGACCAGCCTCAGCGTAACCGATATCGAGGAGGCCGGCATTGATCTGCTTCAGCGCGCCGAACGACGGATTGCTTCCTGGCTTGACGGTTGACCCGGCTTTCGCCGACTGGCCGATCTCCGCGTTGGCCGTAGCGCTCAGCGAAAGTTGTGCGGCCGCCAGCGTCATGACTGCACTGCCAAAGAAGCGACGTCGACCATGATTTATCTTGTCGGACATGCTTTTCTCCTGTCTTCGTCGTTTCAGGTTGTTTCAATGAGCTCTGCGATGTCGTTGAGTCTGCACCGATGTCGGGCCGTTGGCTCGTTATGTCGTGTTAGACGTTGAGAGCGGGTGTCCTGCACTCGTGGCTTGCGACCGCTACTCGAAAGACGCGTCGAAGATCTCGACGTCGATCAGAACGGGCTTGGCGTTCACCGTTCCGTCAGGTTGACGCATCTGCGAACGACGAAGGGTTGGCACGACGATGCCGTCGAAGCTCTCATGGGCCCAGGAGTAGTGCGCGACTTTCATGCCCAGGCAATCGTGATCGGTCCGCCGCTGCAGGGCATTCTCGTCGAAGTAAAAGATCTGCTCGCCCGCAAAGGTGACAAGTTTGGGCGGTAACTGCGCACGCAGGCGCCGCCAGGTTTCGATGCCTTCCTCCCAGGAAGGCAGTTCCTCGACGACAACATCGGAACGGGCGAGGAGAAAGGGCGTGGTCAGATAGTTCCAGATCATGACGCCGCAAAAGAAGATCAGATGCAGTTCGTCCGCGAGAACCTGCGGGCTGGCGTCAAACGTGTCGGGGTTGCTCCAGGTCTGCAAGACCTCGCCATCGACGCTTTCGATCGTGATCGCGTCCGGCTGAAACGCGCCCGACTGTTCGCCGCCGGTGATGCCGGTGAAGCGGACCGATTGGGTTCGTGTCGATCCCTCCGCGATGACGTCCTTGAATTCGCGGGCATGTCCTGCGCTCGAGAACAGCGTCCCGCCAACGGAAAGATGCAGTGTGAACCGGCTCAGGCTGTTCCAGCGCGCGATGCCGCCGTTCGCGTCGATTACATCGTCAAGAAGAGCCATGTCGTGTCGTATCCACCGGAAAGCGGACCCACCATGGCGGGGCATGGGCGGCTTGGCGTGTTAGAAATTGTTAGGAGTTGCAAGGGCTGGACGCGACGGAATGACGTAAGAAGGTGCCCTTAATCGAGGGCGCCGAGGAAATCCTTCGCGCGGGCCAGATCGCGGCTCGCGACCCCTTCCTGATAGTGTGCCACGAGCGGCGCCAGCATGCGGCTTGCCTCGCCGACGCGTCCGGTCCGCTGCCAGATGCGGCCGAGGCTCAGGGCTCCGCGCAGCTCCCAGGCGAGGGCGCATTGCCGGCGCGACAGCGCCAGCGAGCTTTCGAGGCAGGTCTCGGCCTCCGCGTCGTGCCCCAATTGGGCGAGGATGTCCCCCCTGACCCGCAGCATCTCCGGCATGTCGAAGGATTCGCCGTGGTCGCCGATCTGGGCGATCGCCTCGTCGATCGTGCCCAGAGCTTCCTCGGGCCTGCCTTGGGACGTCAGTCCCTCCGCGAGCGCCGTCGCGAACACTGTCGTCATGATCCGGTGCCGCGTCGCATACAACGTGGCCTGGCTGCGGCGCAGGTGCTCGACGGCGTCGTCGACGTCGCCGCGCTGCAGGAGAAGCAGGCCCTTCTGGCCGATGCCGACCGCGTGGTAAGGGCCGAGGAAGTGCCGCGCGGCATGATCGATCAGCCGCTCGATCATGCTCTCGGCGCTGGCGCAGTCGCCCACCCACAGAAACACGTAGATCGTCCAGATCAGCGCAATACCGAGCGTCAGCGGCTGTTCGAGCTGCTCTGCCTCGCGAACGGTGTATCGGGCCGCCTCTATGGCGCGATCGGGCCGGCCTGTGAGCCAGAGGCCGCGCGCCAGCGCGACCAGCGCGACGATGCGGTCGTCATAGCCGAGATGCCCGATATTCAGCCGCTGCGAGCCCGGGTTGTGCACCATCGCGCTTTCACAGAACTGAACGGCCTTGTCCTGATTGCCGATCAGGTGATGTGCCACGCCAAGCATCCATTCGACGTTCAGCGTGCTCGTCGGGTCGTTCAGCCGGCTGGCCACGTTCTCGCCCTGCTCGCTGACTTCGAGCGCCCCGTGAAAATCCCCGACGCGGGTCAGGTAAATGTGCAGTCCGCGCAACAGCCATAGCTGCCAATGCAGGTCGTCGAGCTCCTGGGCGAGATGCAGGCTTCGTGTGAAGGCCGACCGAACCGCTTCGGTGTTGCCCTGCGTGAACATCACGGAGACGCCGAGCGCGGCCTGAAGTGTCATCTCCTGCCGTGCGTCCGCAGGAGCCGCGTCGAGCGCCGCCAGCGCCTGCTGGGTCCAGCGGTAGCACTCCGTCAGCAGCGTCAGCTCGAGGAAGAACTGGGCCGCTGAAGCGGCCAGATCGACGCCGATGACCCAGTCGCCTTCGTCGGAGAAGCCCCAGGCCAGTGCGGCCCGCACGTTGGGCAGGTGATCTGCATAGGGCAGGAATCCGCCGGCGCTTTGCAGGCCGTTGGACTTGAGGGAGATATCGAGCAGGAAGTCGCGGAAATATTCGGCGTGAGCGCGCGCGACCCGAGGCGCTTCCCCGCTCTCGACGAGCTTGTCCGCCACGAAGGCGCGGGTGGTGTCGAGCAGTCGATACCGGAGCCGCCGCTGCGCGGGCGACGTGGCAATCAGAGATTTGGAGAGCAGGTTCGAGATCGCTTCCATGCCCGCCGGCTCGTCGATGCCCTGGCATGATGCGACGGCAAGCGCGGCCTCCAGCGTGAACGGGCCGACGAACACCGACAGGCCGCGCAGCACGGCACTTTCGACCGGCGGCAACAGGTCGTAGCTCCAGCTGAGCGCCGCGCTCAGCGTCTGGTGCCGGGGGATCGCGGTGCGCCGCCCGCGCCACAACAGCGAGAAGCGGCTGTCGAGAAGCTCGGCAGTCCCGGCAATTCCGTAGGCGTTGACCCGGCCCGCGGCGAGTTCGATCGCCAGCGCGATGCCGTCGAGGCGCCGGCATATGTCGGCAACGAGAGGCGCCTCGTCATCGCTCAGCTCGAATTCGCTGAGGCTCTCGGCAATTCGCTCGACGAAGAGCTGGCTCGCTGGATAGGCGAGGATATCGGCGACGCCAAGTCCGTCCTGTTGTGGCGGACAATCCAACGGGAACAGCCGATAGACGCGCTCGCCCTCTGAGCGCAGGGATTCGCGACTCGTCGCCATGACGTGCAGGTTCGGCGCCTCGCGAACCAGGCGTTCGGTCAATGGCGCGAGCTCGTCGAGGAGGTGCTCGCAGCTGTCGAACACCAGCAGCATTTGCCGGCTGCGCAGGAACGTCAACAGTCCCGGTATCGGATCCTCGGAATTGACGGTCAGGCCAAGTGCACTGGCGATGCTGCCGGGCACCAGCCTTGCATCGCTCACCGCGCCGAAATCGACGAAGCTGACCTGGCCGTCGAATGCTGCGAGGTGGCGGTGCGCGACGGCCAGAGCGACCGAGGTCTTGCCGATGCCGCCCGGACCGACAATCGTGACGAACCGATGCAGGGAGAGCTCGGACGTGATCTTTTCAACCGCATCGTCCCGCCCGATCATCCTGGTGAGGGGGGCCGGAAGGAGGCGGACCGACGAGGCGATCTCGGTCGATCGACCCTCCGAGGGAGCAGTCCGCGACAGCGGCACGGCGAAACAATAGCCGCGTCCGGGCACGTTGACGACGTAGCGGGAGCCTTCATTGCCCTCGCCAAGCGCCTTGCGCAGTGCGGCGATGTGGAACCGCAGGCTGCCCTCGTCCACATTCACGTCGGCCCACACCCGCTTGACGAGCTCGCGCTTGTCGACGACTTCACCGGCCCGTTCAGCAAGACAGATCAGGATATCGAGCGCGCGGCCGCCGAGGTGAAGCGGAGCGCCGTCCTTCTCCAGCAGCCGCGATTTCGGAAATAGCCGAAATGGCCCGAAAGCGACGGCCGAATCCTGGTTGTCATTCTCTGCCACGCAATTCTCGTCCGTCGAACGTTTCGCACATTTGCGGAGGATTCTTCGAACCAGAAACAACAGTCCAGCGGCCTGCAAACCGGCGGCATCGCCGTCGCGCCGCGACGATCATAACAAAATCTTGCAACGTCTAACGAGCAAAAATCGCAGGCCTCCTCCATTGTGACGGCAGGCCAAGGCTGATGATCAGCGGGGAGGCTGCGATGCCCGGTATCGGAACTCGTCCAAAAGACGATATTGTTCAATCTCATCTGGCCGCCAATCTCGGCGACCGGGCCGACTGGGACCTGGTGCTGCGGGAATCGCATCATCGGATGAAGAACACGCTGACGCTGCTCGGTGCGTCAGTCCGCCGCGATCTGACGCGGGCGAGGCCGGGCGAAGTGTCGGCTGCCGTGGACCGGTTCGAGCGGCGCCTCGTCGCCTTCGGCAGGCTCTATCAATTTTTATCGAATGACGAGGGTCGTCCGGCGGTCTCCGTTGCGACCTTCTTCGAGGCACTTTGCGGGGCGGTGTCCGAGGCAATTCTGGAGCCTGCGGGGATCCGTTGTGAAGCCGCCATCGAGGACGGCATGCTGCCCGCATCGCAATGTCATCGGCTCGCTCTGATGCTGACCGAGCTGATCACCAATGCGGCTAAGCACGCCTTTCCGACCAGGAACGATGCACTGATCCGCATCGACGTGCTCCAGCGTGACGGTTGCTGGCTCTGCACGGTGACCGACAACGGGATCGGGGCGACCGGCCCGCTTCAGGGCACCGGGAGTCGTATTCTGGAAGGCCTGGCGCGAAGCATCCAGGCCCGGATGCACGGAGAGACCGGACAAGACGGCACGCGCGTGACCATTGCCATGTCAGCCCTCGCCGATTGACGTCGGTCTGCTGGATTTCTGCGGACGACGGGGCCAGTTGCCTAGGATGCGATCACGACAGATCCGCCAGCAGCCGCTTTGCGGCAAGCAGATCGGCAGTATCGAATCCCTCGTCGAACCTGTCAAACACCGGCCGGAGCGTCTGGTGCGCGGCCCTCCGTTGGCCTTTGCCGGCCAACACCACCGCAAGATCATGCGCTGCGCGCAATTCCCAGCCTCGCGCACCCTGACTGCGACTTAGAGCTAGGGACTCCTCGAGACAGGCCTGGCCGGCCTCGATGCGCAGCGGGACCATCGACAGAAGCAATCCTGCCTTCACCCGCAACAATTCCGGCATGTAGCAGGTGTCGCCATTGCGACCGACATGCCGGATCGTCTCGTCGAGGTGGGCGATTGCCGCATCAGGCCGGCCCGTCGCTGCGAGGCCTTGTGCCAGCGAGATGTTGAACTCGGTGGTGATGAGCTCGTAGCGCACGGCGTGGATCGCTGCGAGGGAAGCGCGCAGGCTCGCGACGCCCTCGGCAACGTTGCCTTGCCGAATGGCAAGCTGCGCCCTGCGCGCGCGCCCGACCGCTGCGAGCGGACCGAGCGAGTTCGACTCGGCCATGGTGATGGACGCATCGATATGCCTCTCGGCATTACGTAGATCCCCGGTCCACAGGAAGATCGATGCGGACCAGGCGAGCAGGACGGTCACCGAAGCCGGATGATCCATCTGCCGCGCGCCATCGACGAACTCATGGACGCGTTGCACGGCCTGAGCCGGATAGCCCTGCAGCCACAGCGTGCGTGCCAAGGCGATGCCGGCCCGGTAATGCCTGTCATGGACGAGATAGATCGTGCGGCTCTGTAGTGACGGCGACCAGGTCCTGAACAGCTCTTCGAGCTCCCCGCGCGCGCCGCTCAGATCTCCCATCATCAGAAGCGATCGACCCAGGATGGAATGTGCAAGCGCAAGGGCCGCCGGATCGTCGACATTGTCGGCAACGGTCCGGCACCGCCGCGCGAAGGACAGCGCAACGTCGAAGTCGCCGCCCCGGAAGTGGAACATGTGAAGCATGCCGAGCAAGCCGGCCTCATTGGGAGCGTCATGTTCTTCCCGCGCGATCTCCAGGCTGCTGTTCAGGGCCGCGCGTGCGCGCTCATTTTCCCCGTAAAGATGCATGGACGAGATGCCGAGCCCAGCCTGCAGATGCATCTGCTCCGTTCTGCTGGTGGCCTGGCCGGCGGCCAATGCCCGTTCCGACCAGTGGTGGCATTCAGGCAGCAGCGACATGGCCAGCAAGACCGGCACGGCGGCGGCTGCGAGTTCGACGCCGGTTCGCAGGTCGCCGCTCGCGCCGAAGCACCATTCCAGCGCAGCGCGAACATTGCTGATGGCGGCAAAATAGGGAGCGCGTTCTGTCCCGGACATGAGGCTCGACCATTCGGAGCCGGCCCGCTTTAGCCAGTCCCTGCAATAGCGGGCATGGCGAACCGCCAGGGCCGCGGTCTCGCGCTCGTCGGCCGCCCTATCGAGGGCGTAGGTGCGCGTCGTGTCGAGCAGGCGATATCGCATGACGGTGCCGAGCGAACGGGTCGCGACCATCGATTTTGCGACCAGGCTGTCGATCGCCGCAAACACGTCGGCCTGATCGAGCCCGTCGCCGGCCACGACGGCCAGTGCCGCGTCCAGCGTGAAGTTTCCGACGAAGATCGCAAGCCGGCGAAGCACCATGCGCTCGGTTTCGGAGAGTAGGCCGTAGCTCCAGTCGAGTGTCGCCTGGAGGGTGCGCTGACGTGGCGGCGCCGTGCGGGGGCCCGCCCACATTTGCGACAGCCGCTGGTCGAGAAGGGCCTCGGTCTCGTTCAAGCCGTAGACATCGACGCGACGTGCCGCCAGTTCGATCGCAAGCGCGACCCCGTCGAGCTTGCGGCAGATGCGTGCGATGATGGCCGCATCGGAGTCGTCGAAGGCCAGATTGGCCCCGCTGGCCGTTGCGCGTTCGACGAACAACTGGGTGGCTGGAAACGTCCGGACGGTGTCGGCCGAGAGCAGTTCCCGGTCGTCGACAGGAAAGGCAAGCGGGTCCAGCCGGTAGACATGCTCGCCCTCGACCTGGAGCGTTTCGCGGCTGGTCGCGAGAATATGAACCCGCGGCGCGTTGTTGAAGATGGCCGCCGCGAGCACGGCGACGGCCGCGATCAGATGCTCGCAGGTGTCGAGAACGAGCAGAAGAGACTTGTCCCTGAGATGGGAAATCAGGCTGGACATGACGTCCTGGCTTTGCACGGACAGGCCGAGCGTGGAAGCGACGCCGGTGGCGACAAGCCCGGGATCGCTCAGCATGCTCAGATCGACGAAGAGGACTGCGCCGTCGAAAGCGGTGCGTAGTTGATGGGCAGCCGCCACCGCGACGGTGGTCTTGCCAATTCCGCCAGAGCCTACGATGGTCACAAACCGCCTGGCGTAGAGCTGGTTCGATAGCCTTTCGAGGTCGTCCTCACGATCGATCATCGCGCTCAGCCGGTTGGGCAGATTGTAGTGCGCAAACGCCGGCGAACCGTCGGAGAGGAGATGAGGCTGGTTGCGAACCGGACGGGGCGTCCGCGAGATCGCCGCGACAAAGCTGTAACCGCGGCCGGGTGTCGTTGAGATGTATCGCGCGCCGTCCTTTCCGTCGTCGAGGACCTTGCGAAGGGCCGCGACGTGGAAGCGCAGGCTGCCCTCTTCGACCGCGATGCCGGGCCAGACTTTCGCAATCAGCTCGGCCTTGTCGATGATCTCGTTGGGACGCGACAGCAGCGTCACCAGGATTTCAAAGGCCCGTGCCCCGAGCTCCATGCGGACACCATGTCTCGTCAGCCGTCTCTCGTTGACGATCAGCTCAAACGGACCGAATGAGATCGTATCCTGCCTCTGCGCCGGCGGCGGCATCGTTGCGTAGCCTTTCTTAGCGCTTTGGATTTGGTTGGGATTTTAGGTCGGAACCAGCGTCCGCGCCACATCAATGACGCACAAGTTCGGCGGGGATTCCACCGGCCGCGACGGGTCTCCCAAGCTGCTCGCAACAGCTAACGGCCTCTAACAACCCATAACGCGCAATATTCCTGGGATCGCGCGATGGTCTCGTGGCGATTGGGGCTTCGGAAGCACAACACCCAATCTTCGCACCAGGGAGACCGCCATGACCACGACCGAGATGGAACGGCAAGCCGACGTCAAGCTCTCGACATCGCGCGGAGTTGATCTGAAGCTCGAGGTCATCGTCATTCCCGTTTCCGACGTCGATCGCGCGAAGTCCTTCTACACGGCTCTGGGCTGGCGGCTGGACGCCGATTTTGCGTCAGGCCCGGACTACCGCGTGGTCCAGTTCACGCCGCCCGGCTCGGCCTGCGCGGTGATCTTCGGCACGAACGTCACGGCAGCGGCGCCCGGCTCGGCGCGAGGCCTGTACCTCATCGTTTCGGATCTCGAAGCCGCTCGCAACGAGCTGCTCGGCCGCGGTGTCAAGGTCAGTGAGCCATTCCACGACGCCGGCGGCAATTTCGTCGGACCTGATGAGCCATACCTCTTCGGCCGTCGTCGCATCGATGGCGTCGACTCCGAGCATCGAAGCTATCGTTCGTTCGCCTCGTTCAGTGATCCCGACGGCAATGGCTGGCTCTTGCAGGAGGTGACCGCACGGCTTCCTGGACGCGTCGAGCCTGCCGCCACGGTTTTTACGTCGTCAATAGAGCTCGCCGCAGCGCTGCGGCGCGCGGCGTCCGCGCATGGTGAGCACGAGAAGCGCGGGGGAGAGCACGATGATAATTGGGCGGACTGGTACGCCGACTACATCGCGCGCGAGCAGTCCGGAGAGTCGTTGCCATCCTGATGCCCGACGAAAGGATCAGGAAAATCGCGATGGCGCTTGGTCGCCTCGATGTTGGCGCGGGTCGTAGCGCCGCGATGTGCTGCTCGGTATTTCCGCGAGCATCGCCTCAAGTTTGCGAGCGGGATCTATGGCTGGATGCGCGCGTCGCTCGTCTCGCAACGGCTAACGCGGTCTAACAATCCATAACGGGCAAAATGCCGGAGCTTGCGCCAATCTGTTTGTAGCACGGACCGATCGATCCACTTCGAATTCGGTCAACGTCGCCAGCGAAGCCAGGGAGATTGACAATGTCGACACAAATAACAACCGATGTCCTGAATCCCGACCGCCGCCAGTTGCTGGGTCATGCCGCGATGGGCGCGGTTGCCGCGAGCGTGGCGAGCCTGCTGCCGCTGGATCGCGCGCAGGCGGCGACGAGCGGCGCAATTCGCCCATTCCGGGTCGAAATTCCCGAAGAAGATCTGCTCGACCTGCGTCGGCGCCTTGCGGCCACGCGATGGCCAGATCGCGAGATCGTCACCGACCAGTCGCAGGGCGTGCAATTGACGACGGTCCAGCAGCTGGTGCGCTACTGGCAGACCGATTACGACTGGCGCAAGATGGAAGCGCGGCTGAATGCGCTGCCGCAGTTCGTCACCGAGATCGACGGCGTCGATATCCATTTCATTCACGTGCGCGCCAAGCACGAGAACGCCCTGCCGATGATCGTCACGCATGGTTGGCCCGGCTCGATCATCGAGCAGATGAAGATCGTCGGCCCGCTTACCGATCCGACGGCGCACGGTGCAAAGGCATCCGACGCGTTCGATCTGGTCATCCCGTCGCTTCCGGGCCACGGCTTTTCCGGCAAGCCAGCAACGCTCGGCTGGGATCCGCAGCGCGTCGCGCGTGCATGGGTCGTGCTGATGAAGCGGCTCGGATACACCCGTTATGTGGCCCAGGGCGGGGACTGGGGCGATGCTGTGACCGAGCAGATGGCTCTGCTGGCGCCGCCCGAATTGCTCGGTATTCACACCAACATGCCCGCGACGGTTCCCGATGAAATCGCCAAGGCGCTGCAGCCGGGCGGGTCGCGTCCATCCGGCCTCTCCGCCGACGAGAACCATGCCTACGATCAGCTCGACGATTTCTACAAGCACGGCCTCGGCTATGCGATCGAGATGTCGAACCGGCCGCAGACGCTCTATGGCCTCGTGGACTCGCCGGCGGGTCTTGCGTCCTGGATGCTCGATCACGACGCGCGCAGCACTGCCATGATTGCGCGGGTGTTCGACGGAAAGACCGAAGGCCTGTCGCGCGACGACGTCATCGACAACGTCGCCCTCTATTGGCTGACCAATACGGCTGTGTCGTCGGCGCGCCTGTATTGGGAGAACAAGCTGGTCTTCTTCGAACCCAAGAATGTCCAGATCCCGGTGGCCGTCAGTGTCTTCCCCGACGAGATCTATGCCGCGCCGCGGAGCTGGGCCGAGAAGGCCTATCCCAAGCTCATCCACTACAACCGCCTCGACAAGGGCGGGCACTTCGCGGCCTGGGAGCAACCCGCGCTGTTCTGCGCGGAAATGCGCACGGCATTCCGTCCGCTGCGCCAGTCGATCTGAGATGACGGAGGGACCACATCAGGAGTGCAAACCATGAATCGCCCAGAACACACTTTCACGAACGAGGATATCAGGCTGGAGCGCCGGCTGCCGTCCTATTGGCGTGTCACCTTCGACATGCCTCCGGTGAACATCTTCGGCCCGAGGCACCTTCCGCTGCTCAGCGACATCATCACCGCGATCGAGACCGATCCGCAGCTCAAGGTCGTGGTGTTCGACAGCGCCGTCGATGGCTTCTTCATCACCCATTACGACTTCCTCGCGCCGCTCGAGGACTCCCAGCGCGTCCCGCCCGGTCCGACCGGTCTTCAGGCACTCCCGGACATGCTGGTGCGCCTCAGCCGCGCGCCGGTGGTGTCCATCGCCGCGATCCGGGGACGCGCGACTGGTGTCGGCAGCGAGCTCGCGCTCGCGAGCGACATGCGCTTCGCCAGCCGTGAGAAAGCCATCCTGTCGCAATGGGAGGTCGGCGCGGGCCTGGTGCCCGGCGGCGGCCCGATGGCGCGGCTGCCGCGCCTGATAGGTCGCGGTCGTGCGCTCGAGGTGTTGCTCGGCGCTGACGACATCCATGGCGATCTCGCCGAACGCTACGGCTACGTCAACCGGTCGGTGCCGGACGCCGAACTTGACGGCTTCGTCGAGGCGCTCGCCATGCGCATCGCTTCCTTCGACAAGGACGCGATTGCGGAGACCAAGCGCCTCGTCGATGTCGCAAGCCTGCCGCCGGATCTTGAGATCAAGCCGGAGTGGGACGCGTTCCTGGCGTCGCTCGGCCGTCCGGCAAGCCGGGGCAGGATCGCGGCGCTCATGGCGCGCGGCTTCCACCGCGCTGGCGACGTCGAGAGCCGGCTCGGCTTCCACGTCGGGCAGATCGGCGACTGACGAAAACGCTGCGGCGCTCGACCGCCGGGCGGGAAGCGTCGGTGCCGACATCAACGATCCGGCGTGACCGTAAGTCGCGCCGGGCCAGTCCAGAACAAGGGAACCTCATCATGGGCTTTACGATCAACATCAATGGAACGCCGCGCAGTGTCGACGTCGACGGCGACACGCCGCTGCTCTGGGTGCTGCGCGACGTGCTCGGCATGACCGGCACCAAGTTCGCTTGCGGTCAGGCGCTGTGCGGTGCGTGCACCGTCCACCTCGACGGCTCGGCCATTCGATCGTGCATCACGGCCATCGACAGCATCGGCGACTCCAAGGTGACGACGATCGAGGCGATCGGCGCGACGTCGGCCGGCGAGCGGATCCAGAAGGCCTGGCTCGACCGCGAGGTCGCCCAGTGCGGCTACTGCCAGTCCGGCCAGATCATGTCGGCGACGGCGCTGCTGACGGACAACCCGCATCCGACCGATGCTGACATCGACGATGCCATGAGCGGCAACATCTGCCGTTGCGGCACCTATGTCCGCATCCGCGAGGCGATCAAGCTCGCCGCGCAAACGCGGGTGAAGGAGGGTTGACCATGATCTTCGATCGCACGACATCCCGCTCGTCCGACACGAGCCTTTCCCGCCGGGGCTTTCTGGTCTCCGCGGCCATGACGGGCGGAAGCCTCGTGATCGGCCTCTCCCTGCCGCTCGGCCAGGGCGGCGCCACGGGTGCGGAAGCTTTCGCGCCCAACGCCTTCATTCGTATCGGCAATGACGGCCAGGTCGTGCTGACCATGCCCTATGTCGAAATGGGGCAGGGCACCTATACGTCGATCCCGATGCTGATCGCCGAGGAGCTCGAGGTCGATCTGAAGCAGGTCAGGCTCGAGCATGCGCCGCCGAACGAAAAGCTCTACGTCAATCCGCTGCTGGGCGTTCAGGCGACTGGCAATTCGAATGCCATTCGAGGTGCCTGGAAGCCGCTGCGCGAAGCCGGCGCCGCCACGCGCCTGATGCTGATCGAGGCGGCCGCGAAGCGGTGGGGCGTCGAGGCCAAGTCCTGTCATGCCGAGGCGGGCGAAGTCATCCATAGCCCGAGCGGGCGGCGCCTGTCGTATGGCGAGCTCGTCGCGGATGCGGCACGTCTGCCCGTTCCGACGAATGTGGTGCTGAAAGGCCCCGCGGAGTTCAAACTGATCGGAACGCCGGCCAAGCGGCTCGACGCGTCGGGCAAGGTCAATGGCTCGGTGGTCTACGGCATCGATGCCCGGCCGACGGGCGTGAAGATCGCGACGCTGGCGCAATCGCCCGTGTTTGGCGGCCGCGTGAAGAGCGTGGACGACGGCGCCGCAAAGCTGATCAAGGGCGTGCGCCAGATCGTTCGGCTCGACGACGCGGTCGCCGTCGTCGCCGATCACATGGGCGCGGCAAAGAAAGGGCTGGAAGCCCTCAAGATCGAATGGGACGAGGGCGCCAATGCTGCCTTGGCAAGCGAGAACGTCGCGCGCGAGCTCGAGCAGGCCACCCTCAGAGCTGGCCCGGTTGCGCAGAACGTCGGCGACGCCGGACAGGCGATGGCGAATGCCGCGACACGGGTTGCAGCGAGCTATCACGTGCCGTTTCTCGCTCATGCGACGATGGAGCCGATGAACTGCACCGTGCATTTTCGCGGCGGCGAATGCGAGATCTGGCTCGGCACCCAGGCAATCGCGCGAGTCCAGGCGATGGCGGCGACAGCCGCTGGCCTGCCGGTCGACAAGGTGATCGTCCACAATCATCTCATCGGCGGTGGCTTCGGGCGCCGCCTGGAAGCGGACGGCGCGGTGCGCGCTGTCCAGATCGCAAAGCAGGTGGATGGTCCCGTGAAGGTGGTGTGGACGCGCGAGGAGGACATCCAGCACGACATGTACCGGCCCTATTGGGTGGATCGCATCGAGGCCGGGCTCGACAAGGATGGAAGGCCTGTTGCATGGACCAACCGCTTCGCCGGCTCCTCCGTCATCGCGCGCTATCTTCCACCCGCCTTCAACAACGGTCTTGATCCGGATACGACGGAAGGCGCGATCGATCTGGTCTACGCACTTCCGAACTTTCACGTCGAGTATGTGCGCGTCGAGCCGCCGGGCATCCAGACGGCGTTCTGGCGCAGCGTCGGCCCTTCGCACAACGTCTTCGTCACTGAGAGCTTCATCGACGAGCTCGCGGCGGTCGCCAAGCAGGATCCGGTGGCCTATCGCCGCGCGCTGCTGGATCACAATCCGCGGGCCAAGGCTGTGCTCGATCTCGCCGCGGAAAAGGCCGGGTGGGGTGCTCCATTGCCGAAAGGGTGGGGGCGCGGCATTGCCCTGCAGAACGTCTTCGGGAGCCTGCTGGCGCAGGTTGCCGAGGTCGAGATCGCGAAGGACGGGGCGGTCCGGGTTCATCGTGTCGTCTGTGCGATGGATTGCGGCACCGTGGTCAATCCGGATACCGTTCAGGCGCAACTCCAGAGCGGCGTGATGTTCGGCGTGACCGCCGCGCTCTATGGCGAGATCACGCTCAAGAACGGCCGTGTGCAGCAGGCCAACTTCGATACTTATCAGCTGCTGCGCATCAACGAGGCGCCGGCAGTCGAGGTCCATCTCGTCAAAAGCGTGGAGCCTCCGGGTGGAATGGGAGAGGCCGGCACGTCCGGCATCGTTCCCGCCATCGCCAACGCCGTGTTTGCCGCCACCGGCAAGCGGCTGCGCAAGATGCCGATCGATCCCAACGCGCTCAAGGCGTGAGCAGAACCACCATCAGTGAGGAGAACATCATGATCCGCAAGGCAACGGCATTCTGGCACGGCACCGGCCGGGATGGCAGCGGGCACCTGTCCAGCGAATCCGGCGTGCTCGCCGAGACGCCTTATTCGTTCAAGACCCGTTTCGAGAACGAGAAGGGCACCAATCCGGAAGAGCTGATCGCAGCGGCACACGCGGGCTGCTTTACGATGGCGCTGGCCTTCGGCCTGCAGCTGGCGGGCTTCACGCCGACGGAGCTTTCCACCGAGGCGGCGGTCACGCTCGAACCGGACGGCAAGGGTTTCAAGATCAGCAAATCGGCGCTCACCTTGCGCGCCAAGGTGCCGAATCTCGATGAGGCCGGCTTTGCCCGTATCGCCGGCGAGGCCGAGAAGAATTGCCCGGTGTCGAAAGTGCTCAACGCGGCGATCACGCTTGACGCCAAGCTGATCTAGGCGAACAGGACAGGGAGCGCGCCATGACCCATCAGCATGCGTTTCCGGCGGGCGCGCGGCTGGCAGTCTCTGTCTCCAACCACTATGTTCGCTGAAACGCCATCTCGAACCATTGGAGCACGTCACATGACGACAGAGCGCGCAGTGCTTGCCGGAGGATGCTTCTGGGGCATGCAGGATCTCATCCGCAAGCAGCCGGGCGTGATCTCGACCCGGGTCGGCTACACCGGTGGTCAGGTGAAGAACGCGACCTACCGCAATCACGAAGGGCATGCCGAGGCGATCGAGATTATCTTCGATGCCGGGAAGACCAGCTACCGGACGATGTTGGAATTCTTCTTCCAGATTCACGATCCGACGACGCGCGATCGTCAGGGCAATGATCGGGGCACGAGCTACCGTTCGGCTATCTTCTACACGACGGACGAGCAGAAGAGGATTGCCGAAGACACGATCGCCGATGTCGAGGCCTCGCATCTCTGGCCCGGCAAGGTGGTCACCGAAGTCGCGCCCGCCGGCGAATTCTGGGAGGCCGAGCCCGAGCATCAGGACTATCTGGAACGTTTTCCGGACGGCTACACATGTCACTTCATCCGCCCGGGCTGGAAGCTGCCGCGGCGCGGGCCCGAAGCTGCGTGATCAGGCCGCGGGCCATGCGCATGTCGGCGATATCAGCCCCCTCGGTCAGCCGTCCGCAGATCGTCTCGAGAACCTCCGTCGCCTCCGCGTTGCGGCCCTGAACCATTCCGAGGCGCGCGAGGCTGATTGCGCATCTCAGCTCCCAGAAGCCGGCGCCCTGCTCAGCTGCGATGGCCATGGCCTCGCGAAAGCATGTCTCGGCGCCGGTCGATTGCTCCGCGTCCTTGAGCATCAGCTCGCCCTTGATGCGGATCAATTCCGGCAGATACCAGCGCTCCTGCCGGTCGTCGCAGCGCTTCAGCACGTCGTCGATGGCGGCGAGGCCGCGATCGACCTGGCCGGCCTCGCCAAAGCATGCCGCCAGTTCGCCAAGCAGGGGAAGAAAGCGCGGCAGGACGCGGGCGTCGCCGGCGCGATCGAGCTCCTCGCGCAGCAGCGGCAGGCCTGCCGCGCTGTCCCCGCGCCTCGCCACGATCATCGCGTTGAAGGCGCGGGCCCAGAGACCCCAGAGTCGGATTGCGTGGCGGTCGGCGTGCCCGAGCAGCTCGGCGCCATGGCGTTGCGCGGCATCATAGTCGCCGGCGAAGAAGGCGAGCAGGCAGGCGCTTTGTCCGAGCACGCTGCAGAAGGTCAGCGCGTGGCCGTTCGCTCGGCCTTCCTCGATGTTGCGGGCGGCGAGCTCCAGCGCCTGGTCGGCCAGGCCCTGCAGCCACAGGATACGAGCCCGGAAATATTGCGTCGAGACCCCGAGATCGAGCGGGAAGATCTTCGGCCTCTCGGTCAGCATATGCAGCGAGGCGTTGACCCGGTCGATGCGGATGCGGGCCTCGGTCTGGTCGCCGAGATAATGCAGCGCGACCGCCATCAGCCGGTCGGCCAGCATCAGGTCGGTGGTGTCGGGAGAGCTTGCCGCGATGGTGGTGAAACGATCGGCAAGCGCGCGCGCCTTGCCGAACTCACCATTGTTGAACTGGTCGATGCACAATCCCCACAGCGCCCGTAGCCGGAAATCCTTGTCGTCGAGCCGGTCCGCGAGCTCGAGCGTTTCCTCGAGGATCGGGCGGGCTTCGCGCGCGCGGCCTTCGCCGTACATCAGCGACCAGCCGAGCGCGCCCAGGAGCTGCATGCGAAGCCGATCGACGCCGTCGGTGTCGTCGCCCAGCACCGCAAGCGCGGTCCTCGTCCGTTCGCGGCATTCGGCGAACAGCGACAGGCGCACCCACAAGGTGACGGCGGCTGCCGTCAGCGCAATGCCGAGCGCAGCGTCGCCGTCGGCGGAGAAGGCCCAGTCCAGCGCCGCGCGTACATTGTCCAGCTTGCCGCCATAGGTGCTCAACCATGCGTGCAGCGGCGCGGATGTCTCGGTTTCGGCGCGATCGAGCACATAGCGGAAGTACTCCGCGTGGCGCTGCGCAAGACGCCGTTGTTCTCCCGACAGGCCAAGCTTTCCGAGCGCATAGGTTCGTGTCGTGTCCAGCAGGCGATAGCGCAGCGTCCGCGCACCGGACGGGACGATCAGCGATTTCGTGACGAGGTTGTCGATCGCCTCGCTCGTTTCGGCCGGGCTGAGCCCGTCGCCGGATGCGATGGCCGTGGCAGCCTCCGGCGTGAACGGCCCGACGAACACGGACAATCGTCGCAGGATGGTGCGTTCCGGGTCCGGCAGCAGATCGTAGCTCCAGTCGAGCGCGGCGCTCAGCGTCTGGTGTCGCGGAATGGCCGTGCGCCGGCCGCGCCATTGCAACGAGAAGCGGCTGTCGAGCAGCGACGCCGTGCCTGCGATGCCGTATGCGTTGACCCGGCCGGCCGCGAGCTCGATCGCAAGCGCGATGCCGTCGAGGCGGCGGCAGATGTCGGCGACGAACGGCGCGTCTTCCGCGCTGAGCTCGAATGGCCCGGAGCCCTGGGCGATGCGTTCGACGAACAATTGTGCCGCGGGGTAGGCGAGGATCTCCGTGACGCCGAGATCGTCGCGCTGGGGCGGACAATCCAGCGGGAACAATCGAAAGATCCGCTCGCCCTCGCTGCGGAACGATTCCCGGCTGGTGGCAAGAACGTGCAGCTGCGGCACGTCGCGGACGAGGCGTTCGGCCAGCGGCGCCAGGGTTTCCAGCACATGCTCGCAGCTGTCGAAGATCAGCAGCGTCCGCTTGTCGTGCAGATTTGCCAGCAGCGCCGGGAGCGGATCGTCCACGTTGACGGCCAGCCCCACCGCGGAGGCGACGGCGGTTGCGGCGAGTCTGGGATCCCTCAGCGGTCCGAAGTCGATGAAGAAGACCTGCCCGACGAAGTCCGCTGAGCGGCGATGCGCGACGGTGACCGCGACGGCGGTCTTGCCGATGCCGCCCGGGCCGACCACGGTGATGAAGCGGTGCTGCGAGAGCCCGCTTGAAATCCTTTCAACGACGTCCTCCCGCCCGATCATCTTCGCGAGCGACGGCGGCAGCGGTGCGCGAGGCGCGGCGGCTTCGACGGGCGCAGGCGCCACCGAAGGCGCGGCCTGGGCGAGCGGAGCGGCAAAGCAGTAGCCGCGTCCGGGGACGTTTACGACATAGCGGGCCGACTTGCCGGCATCGCCGAGCACCTTGCGCAAGGCGGCGATATGGAAGCGAAGGCTGCCTTCGTCGACATGCACGTCGGCCCAGATGCGCTGGACCAGCTCCCGCTTGTCGACGACCTCGCCGGGCCGCTCGGTAAGGACGATGAGGATGTCGAGGGCGCGGCCGCCGATATGAAGCGGCGCGCCATCCTTCTCCAAGAGCCTGGACTTGGGGAGCAGGCGAAATGGCCCAAATGAAATGGCCGAGTCCTGAGTGTCGTTATCCGGCACGCGCCATCGTCCCCTCGGCAGGGAAACTGCATGGTTTTTCTGTACCAGATCGAGGCGCGGAGTAAACTGGCGGAAGCGGCAGGACCAGCCCGGTACGCAACCTGGGTCCCGTGCCTCGTGCTGGGGACATGCTCTTTCGGGCGAACGGCTCAAGCGAATGCCGGGCCCAATCGACAGACTGCCGGTGGGGTTGCTTCCTCGTGTGCTCGGCGACTTACGGACTGCAACATGCCATGGCTCTCGCGCCGACAACTCATCAGTTCTGCCGCATGTGCGGGCGCGCTCGCCGCGGTCGCGCGCAACGGAACAGCTGCCGATTATCCGACGCGCCCCATTCGGCTGGTCATTCCATACGCCGCGGGTGGATCGGGTGACCAGATCGGGCGCCCCTGGGTCGACGGCATGGCATCGCAGCTTGGCCCGGCTTTCGCCGAGAACATCGGGGGGGCGGGCGGAGCGATCGGCGCTGCGGCAGTCGCGCGCGAAAAGCCTGACGGCTATACGCTTCTCCTTGGCAACGGCAGCACGCAGGTCATCATCCCCTTGGCAGAACGGCCTGCCTATTCCGCGGGCGACTTCCGAGCAATCTACCGGTTGGTCTCGAGCGCACTCGTCTTCGCGATACATCCTTCGGTGCCCGCGCAGGATCTGCAGACCCTGATCGCGTACGCCAAGGTCAATCCCGGCAGGCTTTCCTATGGCACGCCCGGCGTTGGCACCGGAAATCACCTCGTTGGCGAAATGTTCAAGCGGCAGGCAGGTGGGCTCGATATCGTCCATATTCCCTATCGTGGTGTGGCGCCGGCAACGAATGATCTCGTCAGCGGTCAGATCCCCTTGTTGATCGCCGTCATGTCGATTCAATTGCGGCAACTGAGCCGGGCGGGCAAAATTCGACTGCTCGCGGTCACCACCGACACGCGGCTCAGCGCGGCACAGGAGATACCGACCGCAGCCGAATCCGGCATGCCCGAACTCCGATATGAGGGATGGTTCGGCTTGTTTGCACCCAGCCTGACCCCGGATTCGATCGTCGACCGGATCGCGCTGTCGACGCGCGCCGTCATGGCGGACCCGGCTCTGCAGGCGGCCTACCGGTCCCAAGGTCTGGAGCCGGACAGCCAGTCGAGCCCGGACATGTTCCAACGTATTGTTGAAGCCACGTCTGCAAGCTTGGCCCCCGTGATCAAGTCGATCGGGCTCCGGTCTGGTTAGTCAGATCGGGGATTCGACGCGTTCAAAGCCCGATCGGCTGAAAAGCGGTTCCAACTCGCCCTATTCGCAGCCGACACCCTGTTGTCCACGACATTCTCGGTCGATCTTTTGGGCCCCGCTCTTGAAAAGCATTGCAGAACAATGATGCCGTTTCTCCCCAAACGGATTTCTAGTCCACTGATTTCGTTTGGTTTTTCTGCTTCCCTAGGGAGCGCCGTTCCCGGCGCTCAACCTGATATCTCTGATTACGGCGCGGCTTCGCAGCCTCGCGGCGCGCTTTCGCGTCCGAGCTTTGATCCTTTCGATGCCCTCCATAGAGAAGGGCGCAGGGAAGGCCGGGTGCAGGCCGCACCCATGGCCCGCCTGCAGAAAAAAAGCAGGCGGCAGTCACCACAGGATTGGCCGAACAACCGGCCTTCCCTGCGCGATGGGTTGAACGGCTGCTCCGTGCTCTCCCAGGGGACCGGGCTTGTTTGCCCCCGTCATCGGCATCGCCGCCGACCAAGACACCAGCGTCGGGGTGTCGGGACCACACGTCTTGACCGTCCGCCCCGGGTTCGTTCGTCCGCACGCGAAACGCGCACGCCGAGCCCCAAGCGGCCACCGCATCCCCCGCTCCACGGTCCGTGACGATCGCGAAACGCCCCTTCAGTGAGCGCGAGACGGGCCGGATGATCGTTGTGATTTGCCCGACGGTGCAAGCCGGGATTTGCCCGACGGAATGCGACAAACTGGCACGACGGGCAGTTTGGGCAGGGGTGGGATGCGACTATACCGGCCGGCCGGAGACGAAGGCGGCGCCTTCCGCGGGCATCCCTACCGAGTTGAGCGAACCGAGAGAATTGACTGCACTGTTACCGATATTCCACTTCCTCGACGATGGCAGGATCTGCTTGACTAACTATTGTGCCGAGCGCGCATTGAGAGGCATGGCCCTGGGAAGGCGCAACTAGACCTTCGCCGGCAGCCAGCGCGGCGCTGACCGGGCCGCCATCATGCTGACCATGATCACGACCTGTCGCCTCAACGACGTCGATCCCAAGGTCTGGCCCGCCGACGTCCTCGCCCGTATCGCCGATCTTCCCGCTCCGCGTCTGCACGAAATGCTGCCTTGGGAATGGAAGCTTCTGCGCCAAGCCGACAAGCCCGCCGATCAGCAGGCCGCCTGACCTTCACGTAACACCATCATAGCGCTCGCCGTAACGCATGCGTCAATCACGCGATCTCCGTCGTATGCGTACCGGCAAACTGCCAGCAATTGTGCTGAGCCCAGGCCCAGCGCTCGCCGATTAGGAGGCTGAGAAAGGCCGCTCGCTCGCCGCGTCCATGTCAGTTGAGTTTTCTCGGCCTCGCTGCCATATTGCGTTCTGCAATTGGAGGTTGCGACATGGTCGATAACCATAAGCCCGACACGCCGACGGCACCCTTGGAGAAGCCAAAGGTGGAATACGTGCACCGCAAGAAGCGATGGTGGGAAGACCTCTTCAGAGGTCCGACAGCCGGGCGCGGTTCTTTAGAGCGAAAGCCGGGGGACCGGTTTGGTCGCCTGAAGATTTTCAGCCGTGAATCGAAAACACGATGAACCTTCAGGACTGCCGAGACGCGTTCGCGACCTACTCCGGCAAGGTAAGCGACATCTGTCGTCATCTGGGTCTGACAGGCGTTGTTATCATTTGGACGTTCAAGAAGGACGTCACAGGACGATCCGCTATTCCGCGCGAGCTACTAATGCCGCTTCTTCTGATTGCGTGCGGTCTATTGGCTGATCTCCTCCAGTATTTCCTCGGAGCGATTATCTGGTTCTTGTACTATCGGAAGCAGGAGATCGTTGGCATCAAGGAGAAAGAGGATTTCCGTCACACACCGCTGCTCGATCTTCCCATGCACATTCTGTTCCTGCTGAAAGCCGTCCTGCTCGCCGTCGCTTATGGATACATCGCGAGCTATTTCTATCGAGCCATCTCATTTTCATGATCAGGACAACAGGCTCGGAAACCGCTGATAGTCGTAGTTCTTTGTGGTGCGCGGAAAGCGTTTGTTCTGCAGGTTCTTCTCGATGACCGTGCCGGCTAGCGTGGGGCCCGTCATCTGGATGTTGCGCAGCTCGAACTGCACGGGACCATAGGCCGGGTTGGTCAAGTCGCTGCCGATATATTCCCGGTAGAGCACATCGATATAGGCGCGCACCCCAAACGCAGCGCGGATCTGTGGCACGAGCTCGCGCGCGACGTTGTCGATCGAGATCCTGCAGCTCGGCGGCTGGCCTTCACGCTGCTCCGGATAGTCAGCCTGGAACGGACAGGCGACGAACGTCACCGTGCTGCTGGCATCGCGCGGCGTACCGAGTTCGAGTTACGGTGACAGTGCTGGACTGCACCCCTCAAGTGAGACACGATAATCTCAGTGACAGGCATTCCGAGGATGACCTGTGGCAGCAAGAGGGAAGAACCGTCAATTTCCGACGGCTTACAAACTGGAGGCGATCAAGCGTGTCGAGCGAGGCTCTCACCACGAAGGAGAGCGCGGACGAATCCGGCTCGGCCCTGATACGCTCAGTGTTGGCGCGGATGCATTGGTCCATCTCCGCATTGGCGAGGTCGGTCGCGTCGAACGGCCCCGGCATCCGGCCGAAATGTCCGGCACCGCCGATCAGGTCTGCGACCAGCGCTGCATGTTCGCATCACAAGCGTCCGGAACGCCCATCACATGCGCGAGAATGCGCGCGGCCAGCGGTCCTGCGGGAGCAGGAAACAGATCGACCGCCTCACCGCGTGGCAGCCGGTCGAGATAGTCGGCGGGGACGCGTCGTCCGCTGTGGCATCCGGTTTTGATGCGCGAGTCTCACGCGCGCCTCAACTCACGGGCGGTGAAATGCCACTGCTGTGAGGTAGACAACTTGCGGTGGTATCGCTCTCGCTTCTGTTTTGGCGATGTTGCATGACGATGCGCGCCGTCGCGGCGCGCGGCTGCACTCATTAGTAACACTTCGGATCTAATCAGGAAGGATCGATGCGTTTTGGATCTGGCATCGCGAGGTAACGACGGCCATTCCATGTCGCACGGCTCGGAGGAAGGTGACAATTACTGGCCGGGATACGTCGACGCGTTGACGTCCATGGTCCAGGTGCTGGCCTTCGTGATGATGATGCTGGCGATGGCCGTGTTCGTGTTGTCGCAGAGCGTCTCCAAGAAGGCGGTCGAGGCGATCGCGAAAGCCGTCAACGCCGACGTCAAGCCGGGCGCCGACGTCAAGCAGCTCACGCAGGCCGTCGTCGCACAGATCGACCGGCTGCAGAAATCGGCGCCCTCGAGCGAGGCGGAGCCGAGCCAGGCGGCGAAGTCGCTGCCGACCAGCGAGGGCGCGTTGCGCGCCGACAATGACCGGCCGACGACGCTGCGGATCAGCGGCGCCCAGGCGCAGCCCGCGCCCGTCCCCGTCGAGGTGCCGGCGGATGCGCCGCGGCTGACGGTCGGTTTCGCCGACCGGAGCTTCAAGATCGCGGCCGATCAGGCGCAGGCGATTGCGGGCTTCGTCGGCGAGCAAGGGGCCGCCGGGCAGCACATGATCGTCGTCAATGCCTTTGCGTATTCCGGCGAAGGCGCCGTCTCGGAAGCGCGGCGGCTCGCCTACTACCGCGGCATGATGGCCCGCAAGCAGCTGGTCGATGCCAGAGTGAAGCCCGAGAACATCCGCATCAACGTCAACGACACCACCGACAAATCCAAGGGATTGACGGTCGAGCTGATCGTCGCAGGCAGCGCCCGCTAGTTCAGCGTCGGGCGAGGGATCAGGGTCATGGAAAAGCAGATCGCGCAGATCCGGAACAAGATGATCGGCTTGATTGCGATCATCGCACTGGGCAGCGCCTGGCAGTGGGACTTCATCGCCGAGGGCGTCATGGCCCACGTCTACACCACGGGCTCGATCCTCAGCGCCTTCGGCTTCTCGATCGTGATGTCGTTCATCTTCGTCTCGAAGCTGAAGAACGAGGTGATCGCCTTCAATGCGCTGAAGGAGATGTGGGACGACATCCGCAAGGGACCCGTCGAGCAGGCGGCCGACCCATTGTGGCGTCATTACCGCTGCTCGCGGCCGGGGCGGGTGTTTCGCCGGCCGCGGCTCCTGGGACATGCCTACGACCTCGTGACCGAGGAGCTCGCGCGCACCAAGAAGATCCGCATCTCCGTCGAGACCATGAACACGCTGGTTCACAAGATCAGCCAGACGATCGACGACGAGAAGTCGCTGCTCGGCTACATGTCCGGCCTGCTGGTATTCATGGGCCTGATCGGCACCTTCATCGGCCTCTTGCACATGGTCGGATCGATGGGCGGCATCATCGGCACGCTGGCGAGCTCGACCGGCGGCGGGGGAGCCGGCGCGGATGCGTTCCAGCAGCTGCTGGGGGCGTTGCAGGAGCCGCTCAAGGGCATGGCCTCAGGCTTCGCGGCGTCGCTGTTCGGTCTGTTCAGCTCGTTGATCGTCGGCCTGCTCAACCGCATGGCCGGTCAGGCTGGCGGCGTCCTGAAGCACGGATTCGAATCCTGGCTCGCCGGCGTCGTGCAGATCGGCGACCAGGAGCGCGAGGAGGCGATGGGGCGCAAGAAGCCGCTCGACGGCGCCGCCGCTCTCGCGACCAGCAACCTGGTGGTGGACTACGCCAAGGTGAGCTCCGGCTTCGACGACGCCGTCCGCATGTTGCACGGCCTGCAGACCCGGCAGGACGATCATGCAAGGCTGATGGAGGCGATGATGCAGACCCTGTCACAGGTGAGCGCCGGGCTGGGGGCGTTGACCGACAGCGTGACACAAGGTGTCGCTGACGAATTGTCGGTGACGCGAGACATGTTGAGCGATCTCGCCGGGGCGCACAGAGAGCTCGCCAAGCGGCACGCCGCGAGCTCGGCGCAGCTGGCCTCCGCGATCGAGCAGAATGGCCGGACATCGGAGGAGATGTCCGCGCGGCTGCGCGACGACATCGGCCGCCGCATCGAGAAGGAAGTGAGAGAGGCCATCGGCCCGGTGGGCCTCTCGGTCGCCGATCAGATGGCCGCGCTCGAGCAGGCGGTGGTGCAGTTCGCGCACAACCGGGCGGCTGCGCATCGCGCCGCTGACGCGATGGATGATGAACCGCCAGCGCCTCGCACGGACGCCGGGATGGGGCTCTCGGAAGATCTCGGCCGGCTCGATCTCGACGACGCACCGGGCGCCTATTCCGACATTCGGAAGGAAGTGGCTTCGGCGCTCGCCGCGTCCACGCATGGTGTGACGTTCGACGGCGGACGACGAACGACGCACGCTGGAATGGTCGTGAGCCACTGACGCCCGACGGAGAGAGAGAAGCAGGAGCCAATCCATGAGCATTGCGGCCAGCAAACGCGCGATCGCGCTGCCCCGGTTCTCGCTGCCGAAGCTGAGGCGTAGCAAGGCTCCGGCCTTCTCCAGGCGCCATAGCCGTCACGCCTGCGTTCTCATCGGGACGATGAAGGTCATCGAGATCGGCGCGGAGTTCGACGGTGCATTGCTGGAGGTCTCGCGCGGCGGTTGCACATTCCGCCAGGCCAGCATGTTCCTGCTCGACCGCGTGAACGAGGTCGTGCTCGTCCATACCGAGTTCTTCGAGATCGAGGGCAGGATCCGCGCGGTCCGTCCCGACGGCTATGGCATCCAGTTCTTCGGCGAGATCGAAGAGAGCGTGGTCGATCGCATCGTCGACGAGTACGGCTTCACCGTCGCCGATTCGTTTCTCGCGAAACGCAACTGACGCGCGATTAGTCCGCTCCCTGCTAAGAACGAGACGTGTTTTGCAACTCGCGATAATGGCTCGCGTGCAAACTCGTCTTCGGATATCTAAAAAAATATACGCAGTCGGAAAAATTGCTACCTTGCGTGGTCGAGATTTTTAGTCGGCATTAAGGGTAATAGAGCACTAACAGCGGGTGGATGGTGTAACCCGTGTCGTGCAGTAATGAATGCAGCGTCTTATCTTCTGCGATTGAGTCACGATGCTCGCCTGCGCAGCGCTCGCGACGCCCGCACTCTCTCGATCGTTCGGGTCGCCGAATGGATCGCGTGAGCTCATCTCGTGTCGAGACGCGCAGCCAGTGCGCCCACATCGTGCGGCTTGCAGCGCTCTGCCTTCTGGCGCTCCAGCTCGCGGCCTGCGTGACGACCTCCTCGGTGCCGAACAGTCCGTTCCTGACGGCGGTGGTCCGCCTCAATCCGCTGGCGCGCCCGCCTGAGTCCGTTGCCAATGCCAACGCCGCGGTGATCGACACGCCGAAGGCGCAGGCGGCCGAGGTGCAGAGCGGCACACCAAGACCTGCCGTGGCGACCGCCGACGTCGAGACGACCTCCGCTGTCCCAAGCGCGGAGCGCAGGGACGTCTATCCTCAGGTCGCGAGCGCCTCGCGCAACCTTGCGACGATTGCAGCTCCCGCTGCGCCTGGGATCGCCCGGCCCGGCGTGACCGACGCGGCGAGGCCTGCGTCGAACGGACGAGGAATTCTGCTGGGCGAAGCCGTCGGCGCCGCCGTGCTCAGCCATCCGCTGATGGGCGCGCAGGCGGCCAAGGTGAGCGGCTCGCTCGCTGACGTCCGCGGCGCGGAAGGCTCGCTCAAGCCGCAGCTCCAGGTCTATGCAGGCTCCGGCGGCTCGTATCTCGGATCCTACGTGAACTATCCGCGCCAGTTCAGCGACGTCGCCATTCCCGGCAGCTCGCGGTCGGATGCCGGATTCACGCTGCGGCAGCTCATCTACGATTTCGGTGCTGCAAAGGCGGACATCGCGCGGAGCAAGTCGCTGGTCGATGCCGAGCGTCTGCGTCTGGCGGATCAGGCCGAAGACATCGCGCTTCGGACCGCCAACGCGTATTTCAATCTGCTCGAGCAGAGTGAACTGGTCGCGCTGATCGACAAGGTGGTGGCTGACGACAACAGCTTTGCCAAGCTGGTGATGCTCAACGAGAAGCAGGGCAACGGCACCGTCGCCGACGTCAACCGGATCAAGTCCAAGGTGATCGAGGTGGAGGCCGTGCGCACCGACGTCATGACGGCGCTCCGCACCGCCGAGGACGAGTTCTTCCGGCTCACGAAGCTCGACCCGGGTCAGGTTCGCCGGTCGTCCTCGTCGCTCCCCCGCATTCCGTCGTCCTTCGAGCCGGCGCTCGCGGCGGCCAAGCAGTCCAACCCGTCGCTGCTCGCCTTGAGCGCGAATGGCAGCTCGATCGAGCATCAACTCGCCTCGCAGAAGGCGCAGCAGCTGCCGCGCGTCGACCTGCAGGGCGACGGGCTCGTGAAGCATTACATCGGCAACCAGGCGGCGAGCCAGGGCGTGGTCGATTCCCGCCTGATGGTGATGGTGTCCTACAAGCTGTTCGACGGCGGCATCATGGCCTCGCAGGTCGATCGGATCCGCGAAGACAAGAGGGCCAATGACTTCAGAGCGCTGGACGAAAAGGAGAGCATCGAGCTCAACCTGAGGCGGTTGTATCAGTCGCTGTCGTCCAATCGCATCAAGGAGACCTCGGCCATCCAGGGCATCGCCACGGCGCAGAAGGCCAACACGCTCTATCTCGAGCAGTTCAAGGCCGGCAAGCGCACCGTGTTCGAGGTTCTGGACAGCCGCATGGTCGTCTTCACCATGCAGAAGAACGCGGTCAACGGGAAGTATGAGCAGCTTCGCGCTGCCTACGGAATCCTGCGCAATGTCGGGACTCTGGTGGAGACGGCGGTGCGATCGCCGGCGGGATCATGACGTCAGCCCGCGGTCGTTCTCGCCTTGGTTGTAGAAGCCCGCGTTGCTCGCCGTGTACGGATTACCGGAAGTCGTGCGCAGGGCGTGCTGCTCGCTTTCGGAAGTGCCGCTTAAACGAGAATTAAACCAGCGAGCGATCAGGTCTATCTCCGAGTTGTCCACCGTCCGCAGAAGAAGATTACCTTAGTGAAGGAAGCGGATGGTGACGGAATGAGTGACCGCTCTCGCGTCGCCAATTTGCTCGGGTGTAGTTGCTATGGACGTTGCTGACACGACAACGAACGGCGCCAAGCCGGCCGCTTCTTCGCAGCCCTCGCATGATGAGAAGGCCGTCGCGCTGGCCCCGGCGCAGGCCGGCGACCCCATCGTCACGTCGATTCACCGGCCCGCACCGGGTTCGATCAGCGTCGTCGAGGTGCCTCCGGGCGCGCATCTCAAGCTCGACTTCGCATCGACCGAGGTCAAGGTCGCCGTGCTCGACGTCGACCTGGTGCTGCTGTTCCCGGACGGCGCCAAGGTCATCCTGCCGGGCTACGCCTTCAGCCTGGTCGCGCCCGACAGCGCGGACGCCAACTTCTCCGACAAGGTCTTCTCTCCGCAGCAGCTGCTTGCCGCAGTCGACGATCTGCATCTGGTGAACGACGAGAGCGCGGCGCTGCTCGGCTCGGGATTGAAGCCTGATCCGAGGAATCAGGACCAGGACAAGGATCACAAGGAGGCCAAGCAGACAGCGGAGGAGGCGCCGCCCGCGCCGCCACCGCAGCCGGCAACCCCACCGGCGAAGCTCACGGGCGTTGCGGATTTCGACAAGCCGCCGGAGCCGCCCGCGGATCGATCGTTCAAGCGGCCGCCGTCGGACGATGCGATTGCCGCCTCTTCCGGAGCGCCGCCCGCCTCCCGTCATACGGCCGATGCGGTGGCCAATCCGAACACCAGTACGGACACCAGCACAGACACCGGCAATGGCAACGGCGACGGCAACGTCAGCGCAGCCCATCTCTCGGTGACGCTATTCGGCGTTTCCGGCGACAAGGTCACGCCGCTGGCGTCGGGCGGTGTCCAGATTCTCGGCGCTGCCTCCGAGATCCCTGCGACCACCGATCCGACCTTCTCGGTTCAGCAGCAGATGCGGACGCTGACCGGGACGGCGCAGAACGACGTCATCTATGCGGCGGATCCCAATCGCATGCCGTCGGGCACGACCGAGCGCCTGATCGACGTGCACGTCACCTTTCCCGATCCCGGCATCACGGCGAAGACCGCCACCGTCACCAACCTGCCGGCCGGCTATGCGATCGTCAACGGCGTTCAGAAAGGCTCCAACTGGACCGTTCAGCTCGATCCCCTGGACCCCACCCATCTGCAGCTCGAGCTTCGCTATGTCCTGCCGACATCGGCGACACATGCCGACGCCAACGGCTTTCTGGGCAGCTTCAACCTCAACATCCTGTTCGGCACCACCGACTCGACGGGAGCGACGCGGCTGTATTCCGGCAGCCAGGCCTTCGTCATCCGCGACATCACCAGCGCCGGCGATGTCGAGATCGTTTCGGCGGACGGCAAGTCGTCGATCTTCGGGCTGAACGCGACGCCGCCGGGCGCAAATATCGCCGCCGGTGCCGGTGACGATTGGGTCTATGCCGGCCCCGGTCACGACAATCTGGACGGCGGCACCGGCACCAACACGCTCTCCTACAGATATTCCAACGAAGGCGTGACGGTGGATCTGTCTACCGGCGCGACGCATGGAGGTTACGCCGAAGGCGACGTCATCAAGAACTTCACCAACATCGAAGGCTCGGCGTCCGCGGACAAGCTGACGGGCACCGCCGGTGACAACATCTTCTACGGCAGCGGCGGCGGCGACATCATCATCGGCAACGGCGGCAACGACACCGTCGACTACAGCGCGTCGACGACCGGCGTCTCGGTCAATCTGACCACCGGCACAGGCTCCGGCGGGCTTGCGAACGGCGACACGCTGATCGGGATCAGCAACCTGATCGGCTCGGCCACGGGCAACAACACGCTGATCGGAAACAGTGGCGCGAACGTCATCACCGGCGGTGCCGGCGACGATGTCATCGACGGTGCCGGCGGCGCTGACACACTGATCGGTGGTGGCGGCAACGACACGATCAGCTACCATGGCTCCGAAATCTCGATCGACGGCGGCACGGGAACGAACACGCTCGTTCTCGCCTCTGCTGTGGCCGTCAATCTCGCCAATGCCGACCAGACCACCGGCGATGCGGTCAACGCCAGCAATTTCCAGAATGTCGATGCCTCCGCGCTGAGCACGGGTGTCTCGATCATCGGTTCGGCCGGGGTCAACATCCTCACCGGCGGCTCGGGTGCTGATACGATCGACGGCGGCGGCGGCGCTGATATCATCCAGGCCGGCGCGGGCGATGATATCGTGATCTATCACGGCACCGAGGCCGTGCTCGATGGCGGCGCGGACAACAACACGCTGGTGATGCTGGCGCAGGCCAAGGTCAATCTCACCGTCAGCGACCAGACTAGCGGCGATACCACGACGGTTAGCAATTTCCAGAACGTCGATGCCTCCGCGCTCACATCTTCGCAAGCCGTCTCGATCACCGGATCTTCCGTCGCGAACGTGCTGGTCGGCGGTGCCGGCAACGACACTATCGACGGGGGCGGCGGCAGCGACACCATCCGGGGCGGCGGCGGTGACGACACCATCGCCTATCACGGTACCGAGAATACGATCGACGGCGGCAGCGGCAACAACACGTTGTTGATGATGGCCACGGCGATCGTCGAGCTCTACAACGCCGATCAGACCGCCGGCGACGCCGCCAACGTCGCCAATTTCGTCAATGTCGACGCCTCGCAGCTGAGTAGCAGCGTCAGCATCACCGGCTCGACCGGCGCCAACATCATCAAGGGCGGATCGGGGGACGACGTCATCGACGGCGATGGCGGCGCTGATACGATCAGCACCGGCGCCGGCAACGACACCGTGGTCTACCACGGCTCTGAAGCCTCGATCGACGGCGGTGCGGGCACCGATACGCTGGTGCTGGCGGCCTCCGGCGGCATCACCCAGGTGAATTTCGCCGTCGCGGCCGGCGCCGATCAGACCGTCGGCGATGCCATCAACGTGGCGCGGTTCGAGAATCTCGACGCCAGCGCGCTCGCCTCCGCTCTTACCGTGACCGGTTCGGCGGCGACCAACTCGATCGTCACCGGCAGCGGCAACGACGTCATTGATGGTGGCGGTGGCCTGGACGTGATCCAGGGCGGCGCTGGCGACGATACGATCGCCTATCACGGCAGTGAAGCCGGCATCGACGGCGGCACCGGCGCCAACACCATCCGCCTCCTGGACGCGACCGATATCAATCTCGGGCATGCCGATCAGTCGATCGGCGATTCCGTTGTTGTCTCGAATTTCCAGAATGTCGACGCGAGCGCGCTCGGGAGCGGGCAGGGCATCTCGATCGTCGGATCGTCGGGCGCCAACGTCATCACCGGCGGCGCCGGCGCCGACGTGATCAATGGTGCTGGCGGTGCCGACATTATCAATGCGGGGGCCGGCAACGACTCCGTCTCCTATTGGGGGACGGAAATCTCGCTCGATGGTGGCAGCGGCACCAACACGCTGGTGTTGCGCGCGGCAGCGGCCGTCAATCTTGCCAATGCCGACCAGACCAGCGGTGACGCCACCAGTGTCGCCAATTTCCAGAATGTCGACGCCTCGGCGCTGACATCCGGCGCGACGATCACCGGATCGACGGGCGCGAACACGATCATCGGCGGCGCCGGGAACGATACGATCGACGGTGGTGGCGGTGCCGACACCATCAGTGCCGGCGCCGGCAACGATGTCGTCTATGTTCACGGCAACGAGGTCTCGATCGACGGCGGCGACGGCAACGACACGCTGGTGCTGCCGGCCGCGAGCACGGTCACATCGGTCAATTTCGCCGTCGCCGCCGGTCTCGATCAGACCGCGGGCGATACCGCTGTGGTGATGAACTTCGAGAACGTCGACGCTACCGCGATGACGACGGCGCTGACCGTCACGGGATCGCTGCTCGCCAATACGATTCGGACGGGCTCGGGCAACGACATCATCCATGGCGGCGGGGGTGGCGACGTGATCGATGCCGGCGCCGGCAACGATGCGGTGGACTACACCGGGACCGAGGTGTCGATCGACGGCGGCGCTGGCAGCAACACGCTGGTCATGCGTGCCTCCGCGGATGTCGATCTGTCTGCCTCGGACCAGACCACCAACGATTCGACCGTGGTTTCGAATTTCGTCAACATCAATGCGAGCGCAGTCTCGACCGGCGTATCGGTCATGGGCTCGGTTGCGGCCAACATCATCACCGGCGGCAGCGGCGCGGATACGCTTGATGGCGGCGGCGGTGCAGATACCATCAATGCGGGCGCCGGCAACGACATCGTCACGATCCACGGCACCGAGGTTGCGGTCGACGGTGGCGCGGGCTCGGACACGCTGGTGGTCGGCGCGGGCTCGGCCATCTCTGCGGTCGACTTTTCGGTTGCCGCCGGCGCGGACCAGACCTCCGGTGACGTGGTGCTGGTTGCCAATTTCGAAAATCTCGATGCTGGCGCCCTGACCACGGCGTTGACCGTCACCGGTTCGAGCGCCGCCAACAGCATCATCACTGGGACCGGCAACGACATCGTCGACGGTCGCGGCGGCGCCGATGTCATTTCGACCGGGGCGGGTGACGACACGGCCACTTATTACGGCACCGAAGCGTCGATCGACGCCGGCACCGGCCTGAATACGCTGGTGATGAAGACCGCGACGGATATCAACCTTGGCCACGTCGATCAGACCGTCGGCGATGCGGCCACGGTCTCGAACTTCCAGAACGTCGATGCCAGCGCGCTCGGCTCCGCGCAGGGCATCAACATCATCGGCAGCGCCGTTGCGAACGTCATTACCGGCGGTGCCGGCAACGATACGATCGATGGCGGCGGCGGCGCCGACATCATCGATGCCGGCGCGGGCGACGACGTCGTGGCCTATCGCGGCACCGAAAGCTCGATTGCCGGCGGCGCCGGCAACAACACGCTGCAGCTCAAGGTGGTGACGACGGTCGACCTGGCGAACGCCGACCAGACCAGCGGCGACGCTGTCAATGTCACGGCTTTCGAGAACATCGATGCCAGCGCGCTGGGCGTGGCGCAGGGTGTCTCGATCCGCGGCGACGCGCAGGCCAACATGATCACCGGCGGCACGGGCAATGACGTGATCGACGGCCGGGGCGGGGCCGACGTCATCGACGCCGGCAGCGGCAACGACACCGTGCATTATCACGGCGCCGAGGTTCTGATCGACGGCGGCTTCGGTTCGAACACGCTGATGATCGACAATCCCGGCGGCATCACCCACGTCGATCTCAGTGTCGCGCCGGGCTCCGACCAGACCACCGGCGATGCCGTCGACGTCGCGGACTTCCAGAACATCGACGCGTCGATCCTGGCCACGGCCCTGGTCGTCACGGGATCGTCCTCCGCCAACGCGATCACGACCGGCTCCGGAAACGACACGATCGACGGCAGCGGCGGCGCCGACACCATCAGGTCGGGCGCCGGCAACGACACCGTCACGTATTACGGCACCGAAGTCTCGATCGATGGCGGCACCGGGAGCAACACTCTGGTGCTGCGCGCGGCCGCGACCGTCGACCTCGGCGCCGCGGATCAGACCACGGGCGATTCCGTCGTCGTCGCCAACTTCAACAATGTCGATGCGTCCGCGCTCGCCGTCGGAGCAGTCATCACCGGTTCGTCGGCCGCCAACACCATCACCGGCGGCGCTGGCAATGATACGATTGACGGCGGCGGCGGCGCCGACGTCATCAACGCTGGCGGAGGTGACGACACCGTCGTGGTTCGCGGGGCCGAGGCATCGATCGACGGCGGCACCGGCTCCGATACGCTGGTGCTTGGTGCCTCGAGCACGGTCACGGCGGTCAACTTCTCGGTGGCGCCGGGGAGCGACCAGACCACCGGCGATGCCGTCAACATCGTCAATTTCGAGAACCTGAACGCCGGCGCGATGAGCACTGCGCTGAACGTCACGGGCTCCTCGGGCGCCAACGTGATCGCGACGGGCGCCGCCAACGACACGATTCACGGCGGTGGCGGTGCCGACATCATCAGCGCGGGCGGCGGCAACGACGCGGTTGACTACTGGGGCAGCGAGGTCTCGATCGACGGCGGCACCGGGACCAATATGCTGGTGGTGCGTGCCTCTGCAACGCTCGACCTCTCGGCGGCCGACCAGTCTGCCGGCGATCTCGCCACCGTCACCAATTTCCAGAACGTCGATGCGTCCGGACTGACCGCGACCCAGGTGGTCTCGGTCATGGGCTCGTCGGCGGCCAACATCATCATTGGCGGGGCGGGCGCCGACATCATCGACGGCAATGGCGGTGCTGACGTCATCAGCGCGGGCGCCGGCAACGACGTTGTCACCCTCCGTGGCGCCGAAGCCTCGGTGGACGGTGGCGCGGGTTCGGATACGCTGGTCCTGATGGCCGGATCCAGCACCTCGGCGGTGGATTTTTCCGTCACCGCCGGCACCGATCAGACCGCCGGCGACGCGACGAATGTCACCAATTTCGAGAACCTGGACGCCAGGGCGCTGACCACGGCCTTGACCGTGACGGGCTCGTCGGGCGTCAACACCATCCTGACCGGCGCGGGTAATGACGTCGTCGACGGCGGCGGCGGCCTCGACGTCATCAGCACCGGCGCCGGCAACGATACCGTCTCCTACCGTGGGACCGAGTTGTCGATCGACGGCGGCACCGGCACCAACACGCTGATCCTGCACGCGGCCACGGACGTCAATCTGGCCCGCGTCGACCAGACCGTCGGCGATGCCGTTACCGTCAACAATTTCCAGAATGTCGACGCCAGCGCCCTCAGCGCGACCGAGGGTGTCAACCTGATGGGAAGCTCGGCCGCCAACGTGATTACGGGCGGTCTCGGCAGCGACGTGATCGACGGCGCCGGCGGCGCCGATGTGATCAGCGGTGGCGGCGGCGACGACATCATCGCCTATCGCGGTTCGGAGGTTTTGCTCGACGGCGGCAGCGGCAGCAACACGCTGCAGCTCAAGACGGCCGTTACCGTGAACCTCCTCGGCGCCGACCAGACCTCGGGCGATGGCGTCAACGTCACGAACTTCCAGAATGTTGATGCGAGCGTCCTGAACGCGGCGCAGGGCATCTCGATCACGGGCACCGGCGCGGCCAACATCATCACCGGTGGTGCCGGAGCTGATACGATCGACGGCGGTGGCGGCACCGACGTGATCGCATCCGACGGCGGCAACGACACCGTCAAATACTACGGATCGGAAATATCGATCGACGCCGGCAGCGGCAACGACACGCTGGTGATGACCGCATCCGGCGGCACCAGCCTGGTCAATCTCGGCGTGCCGGCGAATGTCGATCAGACCTCCGGCGACGGTGTCGACGTCTTCAACTTCGAGAACGTCGATGCCTCGGCGCTGTCGACGGCGATCGCGGTCACCGGCTCTGCCTCGGCCAATGCCATCACGACGGGCGCCGGAGCAGATACCATTGATGGCGGTGGCGGCGCGGATGTCATCTCGGCCGGCGCCGGCGATGATGCCGTGGCCTACTATGGCAGCGAGAGCTCGATCGATGGCGGCAGCGGCGTCAACACGCTGGTGCTCAAGGCGGCCGTCGGCAGCATCAATCTCGGCAATGCCGACCAGACATCGGGCGATGCGACCATCGTCACCAACTTCCAGAATGTCGACGCCTCGGCACTGACGGCCGGCGCGACGATCACCGGCTCGGCGGGCGCGAACGTCATCACCGGCGGCTCTGGAGCCGACATCATCGACGGTGGCGGTGGTGCGGACGTGATCAACGCGGCAGGTGGCGACGACACGGTCACCTATCGCGGCTCGGAATCCTCGATCGACGGCGGCGCAGGTTCGGATACGCTGGTGATCGGTGCCGGCGCGCCCGTCACGGCGGTCAACTTCGCCGTTGCCGCCGGTGTCGACCAGACGACAGGCGACTCCGTCCTGGTCAAGAATTTCGAGAACCTCGACGCCAGTGCGATGACGACGGCGCTGAGCGTCACCGGCTCTGCATCGGCCAACGTCATCGTCACCGGCTCCGGCGACGACGTGATCCAGGGCGGCGGCGGTGCCGACGTGATCAGGGCCGGTGCCGGCAACGATACCGTCGACTTCTGGGGCAGCGAGATCTCGATCGATGGCGGCAGCGGCAACAACACGCTGGTGCTGCACACGTCCGCGACCATCGATCTGACCGCGGCCGACCAGACAACAGGCGATCTGACCGCTGTCGGCAATTTCCAGAACATCGATGCGTCCGCGCTCAACGCCACGCAGTCGGTCTCGGTGCTCGGGACGGCGGGTGCCAACACGATCACGGGCGGCGCGGGCGCCGACGTCATCGATGGCGGCGGCGGTGCCGATGTGATCCGCGCCGGCGGCGGCAACGATACCGTCACCATGCACGGCACCGAAGCCGTGGTGGACGGCGGAGCGGGATCCGACACGCTCGTCCTGACCGCAGGCACCAGCGTGACGGCGGTCGATTTCGGCGTGGTTGCCGGCAACGACCAGACCAGCGGCGATTCGGTCTCGGTCACGAACTTCGAGAATCTGCTCGCCGGCGCGGTGACCACCGCGCTGTCGGTGACGGGTTCGGCGGCCGCAAACATCATCACTACGGGCTCGGGCAACGACACCATCGATTCGAGCGGTGGCGCCGACATCATCGATACCGGTGCCGGCAACGACACGGTTGCCTATCGCGGCACCGAGGCATCTATCGATGGCGGTAGCGGCACCGACACGCTGGTGCTGAAATCCTCGGGCGGCATCTCCACCATTGATCTGAGCGGCGCGCCCGGCTCCGACCAGACCTATGGCGACAACGTCGCTGTTTCGAATTTCGAGAATGTCGATGCTTCGGTGCTGCTCTCGGCGCAGGGCATCACCATCGTCGGGTCGGCCGGCGCCAACATCATCACCGGCGGTGCGGGCGCAGACGTCATCGACGGCAACGGTGGCGCTGATGTCGTCAGCGGCGGCGGCGGCAACGATTCGATCAGGTTCTACGGCACGGAAACGTCGATTGACGGCGGTTCTGGAACGGACACGCTGGTCCTCGCCGCGTCCGGAGGCATCACTGCGGTTGATTTCTCCGTGTCCGCCGGCGCCGATCAGACCGCAGGCGACGTCGTCAACGTCACCAATTTCGAGAATCTCGACGCCTCGGTGGTGTCGACCGCGCTGACCGTAACCGGCTCGGGCGGCGCCAATTCGATCACGACCGGGTCCGGCAACGACCTCATCGACGGCGGCGGCGGTGCCGACGTGATCAGCGCCGGTGCAGGCAACGACACGGTGTCCTACTACAATTCCGAAGTGTCGATCGATGGCGGTATGGGCAACAACACGCTGCTGCTGCGCGCGGTGACGACGGTCAATCTCGGCAATGTCGACCAGACCTCGGGCGACGCCGTCACGGTCAGCAATTTCCAGAACGTCGACGCCTCGGCGCTCTCCTCGGGCATATCGATCACAGGCTCGGCCGGAACCAACATCATCACCGGCGGCAGCGGCAATGACACGATCGACGGCGCCGGCGGCGCGGACACCATCAACGCGGGTGCCGGCAACGACACCGTCACCTTCCACGGCACGGAGACCGCGATCGATGGCGGTGCGGGCGCGGATACGCTGGTGATCACCAGCGGCGCCGCATTGAGCGCGATCGATTTCTCGGTCGCGGCCGGCGCCGACCAGACCACTGGCGATTCGTCGCTCATCAGGAATTTCGAGAGCCTCGACGCCTCCGCGGTTACAGCGGGCCTCACGGTGACCGGCTCGTCCGCAGCAAATATCATCACCACAGGCAGTGGCAATGATACGATCGATGGCGGTGGCGGAGCCGACGTCGTCAACGCCGGGGCCGGCAACGACACCGTGTCCTACTACGGCTCGGAGAACGTGATCGATGGCGGCACCGGCAGCAACACGCTGGTGCTCAAGGCGGCGACGACCGTCAATCTGGGCAACGTCGACCAGACCACTGGCGACGTCGCCAGCGTCTCGAATTTCCAGAATGTCGATGCCACGGCACTGTCGTCATCGGTGTCGATCACCGGCTCGACTGCCGCCAACATCATCACGGCAGGATCGGGCAACGACATCATTGACGGTGCCGGCGGCGCCGACGTGATCAGTGCCGGCGCGGGCGACGACACCGTGTCCTACTACGGTTCGGAAGCCTCGATCGACGGCAGCGCCGGCAACAACACCCTGGTGATGCGGGCGGCCGCGACCGTCAACCTGGGGAATGCGGACCAGACCGTCGGCGACAGCGCAGGTGTGACCAATTTCCAGAATGTCGACGCGTCCGCGCTGTCCTCGGCACTGTCGATCACGGGCTCGTCCGGGGTCAACGTCCTGACCGGTGGCTCAGGCAACGACACGATCGACGGCGGCGGTGGCGCTGACACCATCAAGGCCGGCGGCGGCGATGACTCCGTCGTCTATCACGGCAGCGAAACCGCCATCGACGGCGGCGCCGGGACCGATACCCTGATCCTGGCGGCGTCGGGCGGCACCACCGCGGTCAATTTCGCGGTTGCGACCAATGTCGACCAGACGGCGGGCGATAACGTCAACGTCACCAATTTCGAGAACCTGGACGCATCCGCGGTCGGCTCGGCGCTCTCGGTCACGGGCTCGGTGTTCGCCAACACCATCACCACCGGCGCGGGCGACGACACCATCGATGGCGGCAGCGGCGCCGACGTCATCGGCGCCGGCGCAGGCGACGACACCGTCGCGTATTACGGCACCGAGATCTCGATCGACGGTGGCACCGGCACCAACACGCTGGCGCTGAAGACCGCGGCGACCGTCAATCTGGCTGCTGTCGACCAGACATCGGGCGATTCCACCGTTGTCAGCAGTTTCCAGAGCATCGACGCCTCCGCGCTGTCGACCGGCGTCACGCTGACCGGCTCGGCGACGACGAACGTCATCATCGGCGGCTCCGGCAACGACAGGATCGATGGCGGTGGCGGCGCCGACGTCATTTCGGCGGGCCTCGGCGACGATACGGTCACCTATCACGGCACCGAGGTGTCGATCGATGGCGGTGCGGGAAACGACACGCTGGTGGTCAGCGCCGGCTCTCCCATCACCGCGGTCAATTTCGCGGTTGCGCCAGGCGTAGACCAGACCATCGGCGATACCGTGCTCGTCACCAACTTCGAAAATCTCGATGCGAGCGCGCTCAACTCCGCGCTGACGGTGACCGGCGCGAGCGCGGCGAACGTGCTGACCACCGGCGGGGGAAATGACGTCATCGACGGCGGCGGAGGCGGCGACGTCATCAGCGCGGGCGCGGGCAACGACATCGTCTCCTATTACGGCACCGAGGTTGCGATCGACGGCGGCGCCGGCACCAACACGCTGGTCATGCGCGCCGCGGCCATTGTCAATCTCGGCAATGTCGACCAGACCGCGGGCGATACGACGACCGTCGGCAATTTCCAGAACGTCGACGCGTCCGCACTGACAGCCGGCGTATCGATCACCGGTTCGACCGGCGCCAACGTGCTGACCGGCGGCTCCGGAGCCGACGCGATCGACGGTGCAGGCGGAGCCGACTCGATTCTTGCCGGCGGCGGCGACGACAGCGTCGTCTATCACGGCACCGAAACGTCGATCGATGGCGGCAGTGGCTTGGACACGCTGGTGCTGGCCGCATCCGGCGGGATCACCGCCGTCAATTTCACCGTCGCCGCCGGCAACGACCAGACCGCCGGCGATACCGCCATCGTCGCCAATTTCGAGAACGTCGACGCGTCGGTGATGACGTCCGCCCTCACCGTCACGGGCTCGTCGTCCGCGAACGTCATCACGACGGGGTCGGGAAACGACACGATCGATGGCGGCGGCGGCGCCGACGTCATCCGCGCTGGTGCGGGCGACGACACCGTGTCGTACTATAATTCGGAAATCTCGATCGACGGCGGCACCGGCACCAACACCCTGCTGCTCCGCACGGCGGCGACGGTCGATCTGGCGAGCGCCGACCAGACCGTCGGCGATGCCGTGGTGGTGGCCAATTTCCAAAACGTCAATGCGTCGTCGCTGTCGACCGGCATCTCGATCACGGGCACCACGGATGCCAACACCATCATCGGCGGTGCGGGTGCCGATACGATCGATGGAGCTGGAGGCGCCGATGTCATCAGCGCCGGTGGCGGCAACGACACCATCCAGTATCACGGAACGGAGACGTCGATCGACGGCGGCAGCGGCTCGGACACGCTGATCCTGGCCGCGTCAGGCGGCATCACGGCGGTGAATTTCGCCGTCGCCGCCGGCAACGATCAGACCGCTGGCGATGCCGTGGCTGTCACCAACTTCGAGAATCTCGACGCGTCCGTGATGTCGACGGCCTTGTCGGTCACGGGGTCATCCTCGGCGAACGCGATCACGACGGGATCGGGCAACGATACGATTGACGGCGGCGGCGGCGCGGATGTCATCAGCGCCGGCGCGGGAGACGATACCGTCTCCTACTACAACTCGGAAGTTTCGATCGACGGCGGCAGCGGCACCAATACGCTGATCATGAAGGCGGCCGTCGCCGTCAACCTCAACAATTCCGACCAGACCACCGGCGACACGACGACGGTCTCGAATTTCCAGAACGTCGATGCTTCCGCGCTGAACGCCGCGGTCTCGATCCAGGGCAGCTCGAGCGCGAACGTCATCACCGGCGGCGCGGGCAATGACACGATCGACGGCGGCGGCGGTGGCGATACCATTGCGGCCGGCGCAGGCAATGATTCGGTCACCTATTACGGCACCGAGCTTTCCATCGACGGCGGGACCGGAAACAACACGCTGGTGATGAAGGCGGTTGCGACCGTCAACCTCGCCAATCTCGACCAGACCACGTCTGACGCGACCAACGTCGCCAATTTCCAGAACGTCGATGCGTCGTCGCTGTCATCCGGCCTTTCGATCACCGGATCGAGCGTGGCCAACACCATCACCGGCGGCTCCGGGAACGATACGATCGATGGCGGCGGCGGAGCCGATATCATCAACACCGGTGCCGGCGACGACACCGTTCTGTATCGCGGCGGCGAGGTGTCGATCGACGGCAATACCGGCACCGACACCCTGATCGTGGCGGCCGGCTCGGCGCTGGCCGCCGTCAACTTCGCCGTCGCCTCGGGCTCCGACCAGACCACCGGCGACAGCGTCAGCGTCACCAATTTCGAAAATCTCGATGCGGGCGCGCTGACATCGGCGCTGGTCGTGACCGGCTCGGCTTTCGGCAACATCATCACGACCGGTTCGGGCAACGATACGATCGACGGCGGCGGCGGCACCGACGTGATCGCGGCGGGCGCCGGCGACGACACGGTGTCGTATCGTGGCGGCGAAACCGCGATCGATGGCGGCACCGGAAACAACACGCTGCTGCTCAAGGCCGCGACCACGGTCGTGCTCGGTGCCGCCGATCAGACCAGCGGCGATGCGACCGCCGTCAGCAACTTCCAGAACGTCGACGCCTCGGCGCTGGCGTCCGGCGTCTCGATCACCGGCTCGTCCGGCGTCAACACGATCACCGGCAGCTTCGGCGATGACATCATCGACGGTGCCGGCGGCGCCGACGTCATCAGCGCCAGCGGCGGTGACGACACCGTCACTTTCCGAGGCACCGAGACCTCGATCGATGGCGGCACCGGATCGGACACGTTGGTGCTGGCGGCGACCGGCGGCATCACCGCGGTCAACTTCGCCGTCGCAGCCGGCGCGGATCAGACCACGGGTGACAGCGTCGCGGTCGCGAATTTCGAGAACCTCAATGCGGCCGTTGCGACCACAGCCCTGTCGGTGCAGGGGTCGTCGGCGATCAACATCATCACCACCGGCTCGGGCAACGACATCATCGATGGCGGCGGCGGCGCCGACATCATCAGCGCTGGTACCGGCGACGACACCGTCTCCTACCGCGGCACCGAGTTCTCGATCGACGGCGGCACCGGCAACAATACGCTGCTGCTGCGCGCCGCGACCACGGTCGATCTCGGCAGCGCCGATCAGACGCTGGGTGACCTGGTCACCGTCACCAATTTCCAGAACGTCGACGCGTCACAGCTGATTTCCGGCGTCTCGATCACCGGAAGCTCCGGGGCCAATTTGCTCACCGGTGGCGCGGGCAACGACACGATCGACGGTGCCGGCGGTGCTGACGTCGTTGCAGCCGGAGCCGGAGCGGATACCGTCACCTATCGCGGGACCGAGGCCTCGATCGACGGCGGTAGCGGTTCCGACACCCTGATCATGGCCGCATCGGGCGGCACGACCGCGGTGAATCTCGCGGTGGCCGCTGGTGCTGACCAGACGACCGGCGACGCCGTCAACGTGAGCAATTTCGAGAACGTCGATGCCAGCGCGCTCTCGACTGCGCTTGCGGTGACGGGATCGAGCTCTGACAACACCATCAAGACCGGCTCGGGCAACGACACGGTCGACGGCGGGGGCGGCGCCGACATCATCGCCGCGGGTGCCGGCAACGATTCGGTCGTCTATCACGGCACCGAAACCTCGATCGACGGCGGCTCCGGCACCAACACGCTGGTGATGAACGCCGCGACCAGCATCAATCTCGGCAACATCGATCAGTCCACCGGCGACATCACCGCGGTCACCAATTTCCAGAACGTGGATGCCTCGGCACTATCAGCGGCGATATCGATCATCGGCGATGCCAACGCCAACACGATCATCGGCGGCTCGGGCGCGGACACGATCGACGGTGGCGGCGCCGCCGACGCCATCTCGGCCGGTGCGGGCGACGATACCGTGTCCTACCGCGGCACCGAGATCTCGATCGACGGACAGGCGGGCACCAACACGCTGCTGCTTCGCGCGGCGGCCACCATCAATCTCGCCATTGCCGACCAGACGACTGGCGACAGCACCGTCGTCGCCAACTTCCAGAATGTCGACGCCTCCCAGTTGTCCACCGGCATCAGCATCACGGGGTCGAGCGGCGTCAACCAGCTCACTGGCTCGTCCGTCGACGACACGATCGACGGCAGCGGTGGCGCCGATACGATCCTGGCCGGGGACGGCAACGATACGGTCATCTTCCGCGGCAGTGAGAATACCATCGACGGCGGCAGCGGCTCCGACACGCTGGTGTTGTCCACGGCGGCCGGAATCACCGCGGTCAATTTCGCGGTCGCGGCCGGCACGGACCAGACCAGCGGCGATGCCGTCAAGGTCTTCAATTTCGAGAACCTCGATGCCAGCGCGCTGAGCTCGGGCTTGCTGGTGACCGGCTCGGCGGCGGCGAACACGATCACGACCGGCTCCGGCAACGACACCATCGATGGCGGCGGTGGCGCTGACGTAATCAGCGCCGGCGATGGCAATGACACCGTCGCTTACTATGGCACGGAAAACACTGTTGACGGCGGCAATGGCATCAACACGCTGATCCTGCACGCGGCGACCACGGTCAACCTCGCCAACACCGATCAGACGCCAAGTGATACGACAGCGGTCGCGAACTTCCAGAACGTGGATGCATCCTCGCTGGCAGTCAGCGTCTCGCTCGCCGGCTCGGCCGCTGCCAATACCCTGACCGGCGGTGCCGGCAACGATACGATCGACGGCGGCGGCGGCGCCGACGTGATTGCGGCCGGCGGGGGCGACGACAGGGTGACCTATCAGGGCACCGAAGCGTCGATCGATGCCGGCAGCGGCGTCGACACGCTCGTCATGGTGGCAGGCGGCGGCACGAGCGTCGTGAACCTGTCGGCCGTTGCGGGCGCCGACCAGACCACCGGCGACGGCACCGTCGTGGCCAATTTCGAGAATGTCGACGCCAGCGCGCTGACCACAGGGATCTCCGTCATCGGCTCGACGTCCGCGAACGTCATCACGACGGGCTCCGGCGACGACACCATCGACGGCAAAGGCGGCGGGGACGTGATCAGCGCTGGCGCCGGCAACGACACCGTCGCCTATTGGGGCTCGGAGACGTCGATCGACGGCGGTTCCGGCACCAACACGCTGCGGATGATGGTCGGCGGCACCGTCAACCTGGGTGCCGCGGACCAGACCTCGGGCGACGTCACGACTGTCACCAACTTCCAGAACGTCGATGCATCGGCCGCGGGCGGTGTGTCGATTACCGGTTCGTCCGGCGTCAACATCATCACCGGCGGCGGTGGCAACGATGTCATTAATGGCGCTGGAGGCGCCGACGTGATCGCCGCCGGGGGCGGCGCCGACAATGTGCTGTATCAAGGGACCGAAGTCTCGATCGATGGCGGCTCAGACAACGATACGCTGACGCTTGCAGTGCTCGGCGGGATCACCGCGGTCGACTTCTCGGTCGCGTCCGGAACCGATCAGACCATCGGCGATTCCGTCAAGGTCATCAATTTCGAGAACCTCAACGCCTCCGTCGCCACCACGGCGTTGACCGTGACCGGCTCCGGCGGCTCCAACCAGATCGTGATGGGTTCGGGCGACGACACGATCGATGGCAAGGGCGGCTCCGACTCCATCTTCGCTCAAGCCGGCAACGATACTGTCAGCTACTACGGCACCGAGAGCGCGGTTGACGGCGGCAGCGGCACCAACACGCTGATCATGCACGCCGCGGTTACAATCAACCTGGCCAATACCGACCAGACCACCGGCGACCTCACCACCGTCACGAATTTTCAGAACGTGGACGCCAGCGCAGTGTCGGCGGGGATGGGCATATCCGGCTCTTCCGGCGCCAATACCATCACGGGGGGCTCCGGCGATGATGTCATCGATGGCCTCGGCGGCACCGACATCATCGCTGGCGGGGCCGGCAATGATACCATCTTCTACCGCTCGGGTGCGACGTCGTTCGACGGCGGGACCGGCACCAACACGCTGGTTCTGCGGAGCGCCGTCACCGTCAATCTGGCCAACGTCGCCGATCAGACCAGCGGCGACACTATCACTGTCACCAATTTCCAGAACATCGATGCGGGCCAGGTCGCCGGGCCGGTGTCCATCACCGGCTCGTCCGGCGCCAACATCATCACCGGCTCGGTCGGCAATGATACGATCGACGGCGGCGGCGGCGCCGACGTGATCGATGCTGGCACCGGCAACGACACCGTGACCTATCGTGGTACGGAAGTCTCGATCGACGGCAATGGCGGCACGGACAAGCTCGTGCTGGCCGCATCCGGCGGCATCACCGCAATCGACCTGTTAACCACCGGCGACCAGACGACCGGTGATGGCGTCGTGGTGTCCAATTTCGAGAGCGTCGACGCTGGCGTCATGACCACGGCGGTCACGGTGACCGGCTCGTCCTCGGCGAACACCATCACCACCGGCTCCGGCGATGACATCGTTCACGGCGGCGCCGGCGCCGATATTATCTCAGCGGGGGCAGGCAACGACACCGTCGACTACTGGGGCTCGGAGGCCACGATCGATGGCGGCACCGGCAACAATACGCTGGTGGTCAAGGCGGTCTCAGGCCTGTCGGCGGTCGATCTGTCGGCCGCGGCCGGCTCCGACATCACGACCGGTGACGCCGTGTCGGTGAAGAATTTCCAGAACCTGGATTCGAGTGCGGTCAGCGCGTTACTGACCGTGACGGGATCGTCAGCGGCAAATTCGATTTTGACGGGCAGCGGCATCGACACCATCGACGGCGGTGGCGGCGCTGATACGATCAATTCGGGCGGAGGCGACGACGTCGTCACCTATCACGGCACCGAAGTCTCGATCAACGGTGGCGCGGGCAACGACACGCTGGTGCTGGCGGCAAACGGCGGCATCACCGCGATCAATCTCGGCGCCAGCGCGGGCACGGACCAGACGACGAGCGATAGCGCCACCGTCCTCAACTTCGAACGTGTCGATGCCAGCGCAACGTCCACCGGCATGACCATCACCGGCTCGTCCGGTATCAACGCGATCACCGGCGGCTCCGGCGCCGACACGATCGACGGCGCCGGCGGCGCTGACACCATCATCGCGGGTGGCGGCAACGACACGGTGGTCTATCACGGGGCCGAGACGTCGATCGACGGCGGCAGCGGCACCAACACGCTGGTGCTGCAGGCCGCTACGACCGTCAACCTGACGAATGCGGATCAGACCACCGGCGATCTCGTCACGGTCACGAATTTCCAGAACGTCGATGCCTCGGCATTGTCGGCCGGCGTGGCGATCACCGGCACGTCCTCGGCCAATACGATCACCGGCGGCTCGGGCGCGGACACCATCGACGGCGGCGGCGGCGTCGACGTGATCGCCGGCGGAGCCGGTGATGATCTCATCCACTACTACGGCGCGGAGAGCTCGATCGACGGCGGCGCCGGCACCAACACGCTGATGCTGCACGCTGCAGTGACGGTCAATCTTGCCAATACCGACGTCACGACCGGTGACGGCATCTCGGTCGTCAATTTCGCCAACGTCAATGCCTCCTTGCTCTCGACCGGCGTGACCCTGACAGGCTCGTCGGGCACGAACACGATCGTGGGCGGTGCGGGCAACGACACGATCGATGGTGGCGGCGGTGCCGACCTCATCAACGCTTCAGGCGGTGACGATACCGTCACTTATCGTGGGAGCGAGAGCTCGATCGACGGTGGCGCCGGGAGCGACACGCTCACCTTCGCAGCGACCGGCAGCATCACCGCGATCACCCTCGCGGCGGGTGACCAGACCGTGGGCGACAGTGTCACTGTCGCGAACTTCGAGAGCGTCAATGCGGCGATATTCACGACAGCGTTGACGGTCACCGGCTCGTCCTCCGCCAATACGATCACGACCGGTTCGGGCAACGACATCATCGATGGTGTCGGGGGCGCCGACGTCATCAGCGCCGGCGGTGGCAACGATACCGTCTCCTATTACGGTACCGAAACGTCGGTCGACGGCGGTAGCGGCACCAACACGCTGATCCTGAACACCTCGGCGGTGCTGAACCTCGCCAATACGAACCAGCTGTCGTTCGGCGCCGGCACCGTCAGCAACTTCCAGAACGTCGATGCTTCCGCCGTGTCGTCGGCGGTGTCGATCACTGGCTCGTCGGGCACCAACGTCATTACCGGCGGTGGCGGCAACGACACCATCGACGGCGGCGGCGGCAATGATGCGCTTGCAGGTGGTGCCGGCAACGACACAATGTCCTACTACGGGACGGAAGTGTCGGTCGACGGCGGCACCGGCACCAACACGCTGATCATGAAGGCGGCGGCAACCGTCAATATCGCCGCCGGCGATCAGACCTCGGGCGACTCCGTCACCGTCAAGAATTTCCAGAATGTCGACGGCTCGGCAGTGTCGACGGCAATGTCGATGACCGGTTCATCGTCCGCCAACACCATCATCGGCGGCTCCGGCGACGATACGATCGACGGCGCGGGCGGCACGGATGTCATCAATGCCGGAGGTGGCAACGACACGGTCACCTTCAACGGCAACGAGGGCTCGATCGATGGCGGCGCCGGGTCCGACAAGCTCGTGCTGGCCTCCGGCGCCAGCGTCAGCGTGGTCAATTTCGCCGTATCGTCCGGCTCCGACCAGACCACTGGCGACTCGACCACGGTCATGAACTTCGAGAGCATCGACGCCAGCGTGCTCTCCACTGCCGTCACTGTCACCGGCTCGTCCTCAGCCAACACCATCATCACCGGCTCAGGCAACGATACCATCGACGGCGGCGGCGGTGCCGACGTGATATCTGCGGGCGCCGGCAACGACCAGGTGTCCGTTTACGGCAATGAGATCTCGATCGACGGCGGCACCGGCACCAATACGCTGGCGCTGCGTGCGGCCGACACCGTCAATCTCGGCAATGCCGATCAGACATCAGGCGATAACGCCAACGTCGTCAATTTCCAGAACATCGACGCGTCGGCGCTGTCGTCGGGTGTGTCACTGACCGGCTCGTCGAGCATCAACACCATCACGGGCGGGGCGGGCAACGATATCATCGACGGCGCCAGCGGCGCCGACGTCATCAACGCAGGGGCAGGCAACGACAGCGTCACCTATCGCGGCTCCGAGGCCACGATCGACGGCGGAGCCGGCATCGACACGCTGGTGCTGGCGACCTCGGGCGGCATCACGGCCATCAATTTCTCGGTCGCCGCCGGTACCGACCAGACCACCTCCGACAGCGTCGGCGTGACGAATTTCGATAGCGTCGATGCGTCGGCGCTCAGCTCTGCACTGACCGTGACAGGTTCGTCATCGGCGAACACGATCACGACCGGTTCCGGCAACGACACCATCGACGGCGGCGGCGGCGCCGACGTGATCAGCGCCGGGGGCGGCAACGATACGGTCACCTATCACGGCTCAGAAGTGTCCATTGACGGTGGCGCCGGCACCAACACGCTGGTGATGAGTGTGGCAGCCACGGTCAACCTTGCGAGCGGTGACCAGACCTCCGGCGATTCGACTGCCGTCAGCAACTTCCAGAATGTCGATGCCTCCGCGTTGTCGGCGGCAATTGCGATTACAGGCTCGTCGGCGGCCAATACGATCACCGGCGGCTCCGGGAACGACACGATCGATGGCGGCGGCGGCGCCGATGTCATATCGGTGGGTGCCGGCGACGACAGGGTAGCCTATTACGGCACCGAAGCGTGGATCGATGGTGGCACCGGCACCAATACCTTGGTGCTGAAGACAGCGGTCACGGTTAATCTGGCCAATGCCGATGTCACCCCGGGCGATCCTATCAGCGCGATCAATTTCCAGAACGTGGACGCATCGGCGCTGTCCGTCGCGGTGACGCTGACCGGCTCATCATCTGTCAACACGATCGTCGGCGGTTCCGGCGACGACATCATCGATGGTGCCGGTGGCGCTGACGCGATCAGCGGCGGTGGCGGCAACGACACCGTCACCTACCGCGGCACCGAATCCACGATCGATGGCGGCGCCGGCAGCGATACGCTGGTGCTGGCAGCCACGGGTGGCATCACCGCCGTCAATTTTGCCGTGGCTGCGGGATCGGACCAGACCACCGGCGACAACGTCGCCGTCAGCAATTTCGAGAACCTCAACGCAAGCATCCTGTCGACTGCGGTCAACGTGACCGGCTCGTCGCTGGCCAACGCGATCACGACGGGTTCGGGCAACGACACGATCGATGGCGGCGGCGGTGCCGACGTGATTGCGGCAGGTAGCGGCGACGACACCGTGTCCTACTATGGCTCGGAGACGTCGATCGACGGCGGCACCGGCGCCAATACCCTGCTGCTGAAGGCGGCGGCGACGGTGAACCTTGGCAACACTGATGTCACCTCGGGTGACGGGATCAACGTCACGAACTTCCAGAACGTCGATGCCTCCGCGCTGTCAGCGGCGGTCACGCTGACCGGCTCGTCATCGGTCAATTCCATCATCGGCGGTTCGGGCGCGGACACGATCGATGGCGGCGGCGGTGCCGACGTCATCAGCGCTGGCGGCGGCAACGACACCGTCACCGAGCGCGGCACGGAAGCGTCGATCGACGGCGGGTCCGGCAATGACACGCTGGTGCTGGCGGTCGGTGCCGCCATCGCAGCGATCAATTTCGCGGTCGCGGGGGGATCCGACCAGACCACGGGCGACAGCGTTACCGTCAGCAATTTCGAGGGCATCGATGCCAGCGTGCTGTCCACGGCCGTGACGGTCACCGGCTCGTCGTCGGTCAACACGATCACCACCGGCTCCGGCAACGATACGATCGACGGCGGCGGCGGCGCTGATGTCATCAACGCCGGCGCCGGCAACGACACCGTCACTTACCGCGGCTCGGAAGGCTCGATCGACGGCGGCAGCGGGTCCGATACGCTGGTGATGCGTGTCGCCGCGACCGTCAATCTCGGCAACGCCGACCAGACCTCCAGCGACGGTGCCACGGTCAGTAATTTTGAAAATGTCGATGCCTCGGCGCTATCGGCGGCATTGTCGATCACAGGCTCCGCCGGCGTCAACTCGATCACGTCAGGCTCGGGCAACGACACGATCGACGGCGCTGGCGGCGCCGACGTCATTGCGGCCGGTGCTGGCGACGACATCGTATCCTACTATGGCTCGGAGGCGTCGATCGACGGCGGCACCGGCACCAACACACTGCTGCTGAAGGCAGCGGCAACGGTGAACCTTGGCAACGCGGATGTCACCTCGAGTGACACGATCAGCGTCACCAACTTCCAAAATGTCGACGCTTCAGCGCTGTCAGCGGCGGTCACGCTGACCGGCTCGTCATCGGTCAATTCCATCATCGGCGGTTCGGGCGCGGACACGATCGATGGCGGCGGCGGTGCCGACGTCATCAGCGCCGGCGGCGGCAATGACACCGTCACCGAACGCGGCGCGGAAGCTACCATCGACGGCGGATCCGGCAGTGACATGCTGGTGCTGGCGGCTGGTGCCGCCATCGGAGCGATCAATTTCTCGGCCGCGGCGGGAACGGACCAGACTACGGGGGACAGCGTCAGCGTCAGCAATTTCGAGGGCATCGATGCCAGCGTGCTGTCCACGGCCGTGACGGTCACCGGTTCGTCGTTGGCCAACACGATCACCACCGGGTCCGGCAACGATACGATCGACGGTGGCGGCGGCCTTGACGTCATCAACGCCGGTGGCGGCAATGACACCGTCACCTATCGCGGCTCGGAAAGCTCGATCGATGGCGGCAGCGGGACCGATACGCTGGTGATGAGCGTCGCTGCGACCGTCAATCTCGGCAATGCCGACCAGACCTCCAGCGATGGTGTCACGGTCAGCAACTTCGAGAATGTCGACGCCTCGGCGCTGTCGGCGGCATTGTCGATCACCGGATCCGCCGGCGTCAACTCGATCACTGGCGGCTCGGGCAACGATACTATCGACGGCGGTGGCGGCGGCGACGCGATTGCGGCCGGTGCGGGCGACGACGCCGTGTCCTATTATGGCGCGGAGGCGTCGATCGACGGCGGCACCGGCACCAACACCCTGCTGCTGAAGGCGGCAGCGACGATGAACCTTGGCACCACGGACGTCACCTCGGGTGACGGGATCAGCGTCACCAACTTCCAGAATGTCGACGCTTCAGCGCTGTCAGCGGCGGTCACGCTGACCGGCTCGTCATCGGTCAATTCCATCATCGGCGGTTCGGGAGCGGACACGATCGATGGCGGCGGCGGCGCTGACGTCATCAACGCTGGCGGCGGCAACGACACCGTCACCGAGCGCGGCGCGGAAGCCTCAATCGACGGTGGATCCGGAAGTGACACGCTGGTGGTGGCGGCCGGCGTCGCCATCGCAGCGATCAATTTCTCGGTCGCGGGCGGATCAGACCAGACCACGGGCGACGGAGTCAGCGTCAGCAACTTCGAGAGCATCGATGCCAGCGTGCTGTCTACGGCCGTGACGGTCACCGGCTCGTCGTCGGTCAACACGATCACCACCGGCTCCGGCAACGATACGATCGACGGCGGTGGCGGCCTTGACGTCATTAACGCCGGTGCCGGCAATGATACCGTCACCTATCACGGCACCGAAAGCACCATCGATGGCGGCACTGGTACCGATACGCTGCTGATGAGCGCCGCTGCGATCGTCAATCTCGGCAATGCCGACCAGACCTCAAGCGATGGTGCCACGGCCAGCAATTTCGAGAATGTCGACGCCTCTGCGCTGTCGGCGGCATTGTCGATCACGGGATCCTCCGGCGTCAACTCCATCACGTCAGGCTCGGGCAACGACACGATCGACGGCGCGGGCGGCGCCGATGTCATTCGGGCCGGCGGTGGCGATGACAGCGTGACCTATCACGGCACCGAGGCATCGATTGACGGCGGCGCTGGCAATGACACTCTGGTGCTGGCGGCCGCGGGCGGCATCACCGCGGTGAACTTCTCGGTTGCGGCCGGCACAGATCAGACGACCACCGACACCGTCACTGTCACCAACTTTGAGCATCTCGATGCGTCGGCGATCAGCTCGGCCTTGACCGTCACCGGATCGTCCTCCGCCAATACCATCACCACGGGCTCGGGCAACGACATCATCGACGGCGGCGGTGGCACTGATACGATCAACGCAGGCGCCGGAGACGACACGGTCACCTATCACGGCACCGAGACCTCGATCGACGGCGGGAGCGGCACCAACACGCTGGTGCTCGGCGCAACGGCAACGGTCAATCTCGGCGGTGCCGACCAGACCTCCGGTGATTCGGCCGTGGTCAGCAACTTCCAGAACGTCGATGGTTCCGCGATGACCTCGGGGCTCAGCATCACCGGCTCCTCGGGCAACAACACCTTGTCGGGCGGTTCGGGCAACGACACCATCTCGGGCGGCGGCGGTACGGATCACCTGTTCGGCAATGGCGGCGATGACATCTTCATCATCGACCATACGTCGCTGGCCGCCGGCTCCACCATCGATGGCGGTAGCGGCAACAACACCGTCAACATCTCCGCCAATTCGGGTACGGTCGGCGATGCCGAGCTGCTCGCCGCATTGACGAACATCCAGACCATCGACTTCACCGCCACCAACGTCAATGCGTCGGTCAGTCTGTCCGGCAGTCAGATCAGCCAGATGGACGGCGGTGCCGCCAATACGTTGACGATGATGGTCAATGCCGGCGACACGGTGAACATTGCCGACCCGGCATCGCACTACACGAGCTCGGTCGCCGGCAACACGACCAGCTACACGATCTACGACGATGCCGCGCATACCAACGTCATCGCGCATCTGTCGCTGGTGGCGTGATGGTCGCGAGAAGCGCGTGAGCCGACATTGCCGGCGCGGAGCCGGCATTCGACGGCGCGCCGCTACTGCCTCAGCGCGTTGTCCTTGATCCGGCGCAGCGGCCGCAGCAAGGTGCCGAGCACGCTCTGCCGCCGTCCGATGACGTCCACGTCGGCCAGCATGCCCGGCAGCACCGGATGATCGGGACCCAGCGCTGCCGCGTCGGCTTCGAGGCGCACCTTGAAATAGGGCACGCCGCGCTCGTCCTGATGCGCGTCGGGCGAAATGTCGGAAACCCGCGCGCTCAATCCGCCATAGACGGAGAACTCGTAGGCACTGATCTTGACGATTGCGCGCTGGCCCGGCCAGACGTCGGCGCGGTCGGCCGGTGAAAGCTTCATCTCAACATCGATCGAGCCGTCCGAAGGAACGATTTCCGCGAGCGCTTCTCCCGGCTTGACCACGCCGCCGATGGTGGTCACGTTCAGCTTGTTGATGATGCCGCTGACGGGGGCGCTGACGTCGGACCGGCTCATGCGGTCCTGCAGCGCCTCGATGCTCTTGGTAAGCTTCTCCAGCTCCGTCGATGTCTGCGCCCGTTCCTTTTCGGCGTCGGCCTGGAAGCGGGAGGTGACCTCGGCTTTGCGCTTGTCGAGCTCCGACAGGGCGGCCTCGGCGCGCGGGATCTCGTGCGCGAGGTCGGAGAGGCGCGCGACCGCCTGCTGCAGCACCCGCTCGGCCTCGAGCTGCTCGTTGTTAGAGGCCGCGCCCGCGGCAGTGAGCTTGCGCAGGGACGCCAGGCGTTCGTCGGAGATCTGCCGCTCGCGCGTGACGGAGGGCAGGCGTGAGCGCAACTCGGACAGTTCGATCTCCTTCTGCCGCTGCTGCTGGGTGACGATCGAGAGCTGCTCGTTCAGGTTGGCGCGACGGCGTTGAAACAGTGATAGCTCGTTGTCGATCACCTGCTGGCTGATGTTCAGGGCGGCCGGCGGAAACGACACCTCGCTCGCTCCGGTGGTTTCGGCCTCGAGCCTTTTCAGGCGGATTCGCTTCGCGGCCTGCTCGATCGCAGCCTGCGCCAGCTCTGATTTGAAGAAGCTGTTCTCCACGCGCATCAGCGGCTGGCCCGTGACGACCCGATCGCCCGGCTTGACCATGATTTCGGCGATGATGCCGCCTTCGAGATGCTGCACCTCCTGCTTCATCTGCTGCGTGACGATGCGCCCCGAACCGCGCGTCACCTTGTCGATCTGGACGATCGCCGACCAGAGCAGCGCTGCAAGCGTGCACAACCCGACGATCACAACGAAGCGTCCCTGGGCCTCCGTGGCGATGCGATCGATGCGGCGAGGAAATGCTGCTGGTTGCTCCGTGGCAGAAGTACTCGCATCGATGGCAGGTGAACGCGGCGCCGCCGTTTCAACACCTGCAGGGATCTTATGGGCGCGGAGGGGATGCAATGCCGTCTCGGTCCGGATGAGCTGATTCACATAAACCGAAAGCGGTGCACGAACAATTAAGGCTAATGAATTAGTACGAGAGTCCTTCCGCCTTGCGGGTGCATTGCAGATCCCATGTTCCAGAGCAGCATCAAGTCTGAGCGTCACGCTGCGGTCGTCGACGCGGCGGTCGGGCGCCTTGCAACAATCGGCCTTGCGCAACGACCTGATCCGGAGCGGCTCGACGTGTCGCAGCTTCCGCCGCCGGACCACCTTGCCAGGCTGCTGGCGGAGATCGCCTCGATCTGGGATCGCCAGCGCGGCGATCCGGTACGTGCCGGCGCGAGCGCAACTGATGACATCGACAGTCCTGAGACGCTGATTTCCTTCGCCGCAACCAACGGCATCGACGTCGTGTTCGAAAACCGCCTGGTGGCCTCGCTTTCGGCGGAAGACTTTCCGGCGGTCATGCTGACCAACGAGGGCTTGGGGCGCATGCTGCTCACGCGCCGCGGACGCAAATTCATCGCCCAGCACGGCAGCCGGAACTATTCGATCGACAAGGATGCGCTCGCGGCCGAAGAGGCCGGCACGCTGTTTCTGGTACGGCCGCGCGGCATCGTGCCGCCGGACAATCCGGCAGAGACCGTCGCCGAGCCGGCGTCCTCGGAGACAAGCGATCCGGTTCGCGGAATCCTCGCGTTCATGACCGGCCGGCATCGCAAGATGCTGATCGAGCTTCTGGTCGCGGCGGCATTTTCGAACCTGATGCTGCTGGCGCTGCCGGTCTATTCCGGCTTGGTATTCGATCGGGTGATCCCGCACTCCGCGTTCGACACGCTGTGGGCGATTTCGATCGGCGTCACCTTGGCGTTACTGGCGGACCTCGCCGTTCGCTGGGTTCGCATGAAGATCCAGGACTCGCTGGCGAGTTCGGCCAGTGCCGCCATCCAGGGCTCGGTCATCAGGCGGCTGCTGCAGGCAAAAATGGTCGAGGCGCCGCGCTCGTCCGGTGCGATCACGCTCCGCCTGCGCCATCTCGATGCGATGACGCAGCTGATCCCCCAGCTCGTCACCGGCGTGCTGATCGACGTTCCCTTCCTGCTGATCGTGTTCACGCTGCTCTGGCTGAATGGCGGTGCGGTCGTGCTGGCGCCGTTGCTGGGCATCGGCGCGCTGGCGGCGCTGCATCACTGGACGAGCCTCGGTTCCGAAGCCGAGCAGAAGCGTTCGACCACATTGCTGCAGCTTCAGACCAATCGCCTGAACGAGGCGGTCGAGGTGCTCGAGACGATCAAGTCGACCCGCACCGAGCTCCGCGTCCTGAACCGCTTCGAGCGGATCTTCGACGAATACGCCTATTCGACCCATCTGTCGCGGCTGTATCAGGGGTTCGCGGCCTATGCGAACGTCACGGTCGGGCAGATGATGGTCGCGGTCGTGCTCGTGATCGGCGTCTATCAAGTGTCCGCCGGGGACATGACGATCGGCGGTCTCTCCACCTGCTCGCTCTTGATCGGCCGCGTGATCAGCCCGATCGGACAGCTGATTGCCGTCCTGCATCGCACCTTGCAGAGTCGCGCGCTGCTGAGGTCGCTTGCGAGCGAAACCCGACATCAGAGCGAGACCGCGGGCGATGAAAGCGGTGCGCTGCATAAGCCCGGACAATGCGCGTTGCGGCTGCAGAGCGTTGCCTTCTCCTATCCAGCCCAGAGCACGCGGCAGATCGACAATCTGACCACGACCATTCAGCCCGGCGAGCGCGTGGCCATCGTCGGCCGGTCCGGGTCAGGAAAGTCGACGCTGCTGCGGCTGATCGCCAGGTTTGCCGAGCCCGATCGCGGCTCGATCCTGCTCGACGGGTTCGATGTGCGTCAGTATGAGCCGTCGGAGCTCCGCAAGGCGCTGGGCTATATGGGCCAGGGCCCGGGGATCGTCGAGGACACCCTGATGAGAAACCTGATGCTCGGGCAGCAGGAGATCGATCCGGAACATTTCCATGACGTCATGAAGCTGACCGGCATCTCCGATTTCGCCGCAACGCATCCGCAGGGCTTCGGGATGAATGTCGGCCCGCGCGGCGAGCGGCTGTCCGGCGGCGAGCGCCAGTCGGTGGCGCTGGCCCGGATCCTGCTCTCTGATCCCAAGGTGCTGCTGCTCGACGAGCCGACGGCGTCGATGGACACGATGCTCGAGGCGCGGCTGGTCAGGAACATCGGAAAATTCATCGGCGACCGGACGCTGATCGTCGCCACCCACCGCGCGCCGGTGCTGCAGTTGGTCGATCGCCTGATCTGGCTCGAGGGCGGCAAGGTCATGGCCGACGGGCCGAAGGCCGAGGTGTTGAAGCGCATGTCCGGCGCAGCCGCCTGACGCGCCTCGGTAGAGCGGGGTGGTCCGACGGCGCAACAGCTTGTCAACCCCTTCGCGTCAATCCCGGGCTGCGTCGTCCGGTCGTAAGTACCCCGCGCGAACAACGAGGCGGTTCGTATCGATTCAACGGAGCCCGGCCTGCGCTCACCGGTCGAGGGTCGACCTCCCGCTCAGTTGCCTCCGCCATGCCGAAGTTGCAGACATCGGGCCGTTCGGTATCCTCGCCGATCCCGTTCCCGATGCGCCGACTTCAAGACGCAAGCCCGAGCAGGGCCCGCCCCACCTCGATCCTGATCAGGTTGGCCCGGTAGTCCGCCGAGGCGTATCGGTCCGAAAGGCACTGAGTGGACTCGCTGGCCAATCTGGCGGCTTGCTCGATAGTCTCGCGCGAGAGTGCTTTGCCGATCAGAAAATCGACCGCATCATGACTGGCGAAAGCGCGGTTTGCGGCACCCGTGATGCCCACGGTCGCCGCAGTCACAACCCCCTTCGTCAGGCATATGCCGGCCGCAACACCGACCACGGCAAAGCCGCTCGCTGGATGGCGGATCTTTCGGTAGGCGAAGCGCATGCCTGAGGCCGGCTTGCGGATATGAAGCGCGGTGAGAACTTCGTCCTGCTCGAGGACCGTCGAGAAAATGTCGACGAAGAAGTCCGTCGCCGCCACGCGTCTGGCGTTTGAGCCGGCAATCTCGATCTCCGCCTGCAACGCCACGGCGATCGCCGGCCAGTCCGCCGCGGGATCGGCATTCGCGAGCGAGCCGCCGATCGTACCCCGGTTTCTGACCTGAGGGTCGGCGATCAAACGGGCTGTCTCCCGGAAGATCGGCAGCTCAGCATTCAGCGGCTCGGACGCAAGCAACTCGGCATGCGTCGTCAGTGCGCCGATCCTGATCGTGTCGCCGCTTATCTCGATTCCCCTCAATTCAGCAATGCTGCCGATATCGACCAGGCGGTTTGGTGAGGCCAAGCGGAGCTTGAGCGCTGGAAGAAGCGTGTGGCCGCCGGCGACCAGTTTTGTTCCGTCAGGATCATCCTGCAAGAACCCGATTGCCTCGGTGAGCGAAGCAGCACGAACGTAGTCGAAGGCTGCGGGGATCATCGGGTTGCTCCGTTGCGCGCGTCCCTGACCGCCGCCCAGACGCGAGGAGGCGTCAACGGCATGTCGAGGTGCTTGATGCCAAAGGGGGACAAGGCGTCGAGAACGGCGTGGACCATACAGGGCGGCGCTGCGATTGAGCCGCTTTCGCCGATACCTTTGACGCCGATTGGATTGGTCGGTGACGGCGTCACCTGGAACACAGATCGGATATTCGGCACGTGCTCGGCGCGCGGGACGGCATAGTCGAGCAGTGAGCCGGTCAGGAGCTGTCCGTTGTCGGGATCGTAGCTCACCTCCTCGTAGATCGCCTGCGCGATACCCTGCACGACGCCGCCATGGATCTGACCGGCGGCGAGCAGCGGATTGACCAGGGTGCCGACATCATCGACGGCGACGTAGTCGAGGATATCGACAATTCCGGTTTCCGGATCGACTTCGACGTAAGCGAGGTGAACGCCGGATGGCGACCCCATCCCTGTCGGATCGTAAAACACGGTCTCGTCGAGGCCAGGAGCGACATTGTGCGGAAGCTTGTGACCGAGATATGCCATGCGGGCGACCGCCGCGAAGGTCACGGGCTTGATGTCGGTACCTGGCACGCTGAACACGCCCGCCAAATAAGCAACGTCCTTTTCGTCGACTTCCAGCAGGCCCGCTGCGATTTTTTTCGCCTTGTCCACGACACGCAGGGAAGACACGTGAACGCTGGAGCCGCCGACGGCCATGGACCGCGAATTGAAGGTGCCGTGGCCCGCCTGCACCTGGCGGGTATCACCCTGGACGACGTCGATGTTCTCGATCGGAATCTGCAGCACATCTGCGGCGATCTGGGACAATGATGTGAGGTGCCCGTGTCCCTGGCTCATGGAGCCAGAAAAGATCGTGACGCGGCCGCTGGAGTCGACACTCACACGCGCACTTTCCCAGCCGCCGCGATCGAACCCCATAAGGGACAGGCGCCGCGACGGCGCCATGCCGCACATATGCGTGTAGGCGGCCACGCCTATGCCCCGGTAGGCGCCCTTGGCGCGCAATTCATTCTGCTCCTTGCGTCGGCCCTCATAGTCGAAAGCGGCGAGCGCCTTTTCGAGCAGGCCCTGGTAGTTCCCGCTGTCATACATCACGGCGTGGCTGCCGTAGGGCCGATAGGGGAACTCGGCCTGCTGGATGAAATTCCTGCGCCTCACTTCAACCTGATCGAGATCCAGATGCCGGGCCACCGCGTCTATCGCGCGCTCCGCGATGTATGCGCCCTCCGGGCGGCCGTAACCCCGGTAGGCATCCACCGGGACGGTATTGGTAACAACGACGCGGGAGATCGCTTCGTAATTTTCGATCCTGTAGGTCCCGGTGCCGAAATGGATCGTGTTCGCGGTCGGACCGCCGCTTGCCATGTTGGAAAGATATGCACCGACGTTGCCCAGCGTCTCGACTCTCAGGCCCAGCACGACGCCATCGTTCTTAAACGCGATCTCGAGGTTTTCGGTATGAGCGCGTCCATGGCTGGTTGATTGATGGCTCTCGGAGCGGGTTTCCCACCATTTGACCGGCGCGCCGAGCTCGCGCGCGAGATGGGGGCAGAGCAGATCCTCCGGGTAGAGGTGCATCTTCGCGCCGAAGCCGCCTCCGATGTCCGGCGCGACGATCCGCAGCTGATGTTCAGGGAAGCCGATGGTCTCCGCGATCCAACGTCGGTGCATGTGCGGGACTTGGCTGCCGATATACACGGTCAGCGTGTCATCCGGCTCGGGAGTGGCGACGATCGAGCGGGTCTCCATGCACGTCGGGATCAGACGGTTGTTGATCACGCGCAAGCTGATGACATGATCGGCTTCGCGAGCGGCCTTCTCATAATCGCCGCCGCGGACCTTGTAGATCGTGGTGACGTTGTTGGGGACGTTGTCGTGGAGCTGCGGCGCGTGCTCCTGGATGGCGGCCTCCTCATCGGTGACCGACGGCAGCGCCTCGTACGCGACCTCGATCAGGTCCAGCGCGTCGTAGGCCTCGGCAAGCGTTTCCGCCACGACCACGGCGACACATTCGCCGACAAAGCGCACTCGGTCGGTGGCAACCACCGGCCGGAACGGCACCTTGGTTCCAGGAATGATCCAGTTGGGGACGATCGGCCCCAGTTTGCCAACGAGCTCCCTGCCGGAAACCGCGAGGCGAACGCCGGCTGCGGATCTGGCGGGCTCGAGATTGACGTGCTTGATGTCTGCGTGCGCATGCGGAGATCGCAGCACCGCCATGTACAGCAGGCCCGGCAGCCTCACATCATCGACGTAGCGGCCCTTGCCGGTGAGAAGCTTGAAATCTTCGCGGCGCTTGAGCGGCTGGCCGACGTATCGGTTGAGAGGCATGTCATTCATGCTTTCTGTTCCCTCGAGGCAACCGACCCAACAGCGCGGACGATGTTGTTGTAGCCGGTACAACGGCAAATATTGCCACCCAGTCCCTGCCGGATCTCCGTTTCGCTCGGCTTCACGTGATCTCGGAGGATCTGCCGGGCGCTCATCACCATGCCTGGCGTGCAGAAGCCGCATTGCAGCGCATGATGTTCGTGGAAGGCGGCCTGCATCGGATCGAGGGGGACGGCAGGCGTCGATAGGCCTTCGATCGTGTTGATGGACCGTCCATCGGCCATCACCGCCAGAATGGTGCAGGACTTTACAGCCTGTCCGTCCAGCTCGACGGTGCAGGCACCACATTGCGACGTGTCGCAGCCAACATGCGTGCCCGTCAGGGACAGATCCTCCCTTATGAGGTGGACCAGCAATCTCCGCGCTTCGACGGCGACAGTCTTGCGGGCGCCGTTGATTTCCAAGGTCACAACATGACGTTTTTCAGAACCGGGCATGACACCCTCCTCAGGAAAACCTGATATTGCCGATGTCGATGGCCACAGCGATCATGTCCCGGATCGGAGTGCCGTCGGCGTGTCGGAGATAGGCGCGGCGTCGGGTGGCAATCTTGATACCTTCGAAGTCGCGATAGTCGGACGTGTAGTGCGCGCTTGGAACGCCGCCGCTGACGTCGGCAAAATAATCGAGCCTTGCGATCAGACCGTTGTCGTCGACATGGAACACCTTCTCGCGCGAGTGTGTGGCGATTGACTCCGGAAAAGTGACTTTCAGGCGGCGCCACGTCTGATGGTCTTCAATCCAGGGTTCGATCTCTTCGGCCGTAAAGCCCTGCATCGCGAGTAAAAAGGGGGCATTGAGGTAGTTCCACATCGCATAGCCGCTGAAATAAGCGAGATGGAGATCGTCCCAGGGTGTTGCCGGCGTATGGCCCGCAAATGCATCGCGCGGATTGGCGCGCTGCTTAATGCGCTTGCCATCGTCGGTGTCGATTGCGACCAGGTCAGGACGATACGAGCTGCGCAGGCCCTCGGCCGTGAAGGGCTCGTAGCTGAGCTCTTGTTGGGCGAGATCGGCGGTAACGCGAACCTTCCTCAGCGCGTTCGGCCAGCCCTTGCGGGCCCAGAGGGCGCCGACGATCGACATGTCGCCTTCAATTGTCCGGAAGCGCTTCCAGTGCGCGGCGCCGTGGGCCTTCAGAACCAGATCGAGCAGGTCAGACATGGCGGCATCTCCCGTGACATTTTATAACTCTAATAATAAGAGTTATAAAAACGCAAGCCCTTGGCGGGGAATTGCGCCGGCCATCTAATTACTCTAATAATAATAGTGACTTATGAGGGTGGGCGCGATGCGGTCGAATAGCTTTGAGGGAATGGCGTGCTCGATTGCCGGTGTGCTCGATGCTGTTGGCGACCGCTGGGCCATGTTGATCCTGCGCGATCTCTCGCTGGGGCTGAGCAGATATGAGGAATTGCGGAAGTCGACCGGGATCACGCATGCGACACTGTCGGACCGTCTCCGGCATTTGGAAGAACACGAGTTGATCGAGCGGCGGCAGTATCAGACGGGCCCGGATCGCTACGAATACATTCTCACGCGAAGGGGGTGGGACGTTGTGCTGGTGATTCAGGCGCTTGCCCAGGTCGGCGACAAGTGGGCCGTTGCTGGCGATGCTGGGCCGCCGCTCAGATTCGTCAACAGGAACAGCGGGCGTCCGGTGAAGGTCGCGCTGGTCGACGAAAAGTCAGGGGAGGTGGTGCGGCTCAGAGACGTCCGGCCGCAGGCCGGGCCGGGGGCCGACGATCTGGTGCGTTGGCGATTGAGCAAGTTCACGGCCTGACCGTTCAAAAATGCCGGAGGGGCCGATAGTAAGCTGCTCGGAGGAGGGCTGGCGAGCGGTCTCAGGTGCCGCTCGCCCATCACCCATTCCGGTCAACTGACGTTACGCTCGATGGCGATGGCAGTAGCCTCGCCGCCTCCGATGCAGAGCGAGGCTATCCCCCGTTTGAGATTGTTCGCTTCCATCGCGTGCAGCAACGTCACGATCAGGCGTGCGCCGGTGGCGCCGATCGGGTGCCCCAACGCACAGGCGCCGCCGTTGATGTTGAGCTTCTCGCGCGGGATGCCAAGATCCTTCTGGGCGGCCATGGCGACGACCGCGAACGCTTCGTTGATTTCAAACAGATCGACGTCGCCGACACTCCAGCCCACCTTGTCGAGCAGCTTTCTGATCGCGGGAATCGGGGCGGTGGTGAACCACTGCGGCTCCTGGCTATGCGTGGCGTGGCCCCTGATCACTGCCTTCACCGGCAGGCCGTCGCGATCGGCGAGCGATCGCTTCGTCAGGATCAGCGCGGCAGCGCCGTCCGCATTCGCGGAGGAGGCCGCAGGTGTAATGGTGCCGTTGGCGCGGAACGCAGGTTTGAGGCCGGGAATCTTTCCTGGATCCACCTTGAGCGGATGCTCATCATTGGAGATCACGCGGGAGCCGGCCTTCTCGACGAGCGTGATCGGTGCGATCTCGGCCTTGAAGGCACCGCTCTCGACGGCCTTGCGGGCACGGCTCAGTGTCTCCATCGCATAAGTATCCTGGTCCTTGCGGCTGAATTGGTAGGCCTCCGCGGTCGCCTCGCCGAAATCTCCCATCGAGCGACCGGTTTCATAGGCGTCCTCGAGACCGTCCATCATCATGTGGTCGATGATGCGGTCATGGCCGGCGCGATAGCCGCTGCGCGCCTTCTGAAGGAGATACGGGGCGTTGCTCATGCTCTCCATGCCGCCGGACAGCACGACCTCGGCTGAGCCGGCGGTGATGATGTCATGAGCGAGCATTGTTGCCTTCATGCCTGAGCCGCAGACCTTGTTGACGGTCGTTGCCCCGGTCGCATCCGGCAACTTGGCGCCACGCGCGGCTTGGCGGGCGGGAGCCTGGCCTTGGCCAGCCGGCAGCACATTGCCCATGAAGACCTCGTCGATGCGCTCTGGCGCAAGCTTGGCGCGCTCCAGCGCGGCGCCGATGACATGCGACCCGAGCTTGTGCGCCGAAAAGGGTGAAAGCTCGCCGAGGAAACGTCCGAGAGGGGTGCGGGCGGCGGAAAGGATAACGACAGGATCGGGCACTGCCATAGATAAGTCTCCTCGAATGGCGGTTTATATGACGATGGTCATACAAATTTCACCAGATTGCAATGCCACATGGGAGGCCTTCCAGGCGTTCGAGGAACGCGGGAAGCCGGACTTCTCGAAGGTCAGGGGCTAGCTCGCCTCGGGTCTTCCTGCGGCGCTTCGTCGGTGTTCCGGCGATAGGGGCAGCGTCTGGGGGGATGTTGGTGCCTCGACGTCGCGATCGTCGGACCTGGAGCGTAGGGAGCGCCAACCCCTTGTCCTTCCGTCTCTGAGCTGACGGCGCGGCTACGCAGCCGCTCTCGCCCAGTGTCGTCTCCGGCTGCCGCGCGCTACGCATGATCGACATCGAACCGGGCGTCGGCCATGCTGACGAGGCCCGCGCTGACGGCGAGCCAGACGAGATGGGCGTCGTTGTTGGCGCCGATCTTGCTCTTGATGGCGTAGTGATGATTGCGGATCGTCTTCTGGCTGAGATTGAGCAGGTCGGCGATCGCCTCGCTCGTCATGCCCGAGGCCAGCAGGCGCAGGATCTCGGTTTCGCGCGCGCCGAGGTGCTCGACCACGCTGCGCGATCCGGCCAGCCGATCGGCGGCGACGGCGCGGGCGATGTCATCGCTCAGATAGCGCCCGCCGCTTGCGACGGTCCGCACCGCGCGCAGCAGATCCTCCGGCTTGGTGCTCTTCGTCACGTAGCCCGAGGCGCCGGCCTCGAACGCCTTGAGCGCGAAGGCAGGACCCGCATGCATGCTGAAAACCAGTACCCTTGCGTTGCTGTCCCACTGCCGGATGTGACGCACCGCCTCGAGGCCGCTGGCGCCGGGCAGCGCGATGTCCATGATCGCAATGTCGGGACGGTGATCCTTGTAGGCGCAATAGGCCTGCATCGCGTCGTCGGCCTCGGCGCAGACCTGAAATCCGGCCTGGCGTTCGAGCAGCCGGCGATAGCCTTCGCGGACGACGGGGTGATCGTCGACCAGCAGGATGCGAACCGCCGTCATGGTCCGGCTCCGTAGAGCGCTTGCGCCGGCGCAGGTGTCATCAGCGGCATGACCGCCGACAGGCGAAGGCCGCGGGCGGCCTTGCCGATCGACACGCTGCCACCGCGGGCCGCGACCCGTTCGCGGATGCCGAGGATGCCATGGCCGTGACGCGGATCGACGCTCACCGTGTCGCCCCCGCCGTCGTCCTCCACCGTCAGCGCGATCGTGCCATCGCCGCCACCGTCGCACGCGACGCTCAACGCCACCTCCGTCGGCGAGCCGTGGCGCACCGCATTGGTCAGCCCTTCCTGCGCGATGCGATAGACGTCGATCGCCAGCTGCTTCGGCAAGGCGGCCAGCTCGCCGATCACGTTGAGGCGAAACACGGCGCCGGCCGCGCGCATGTTGTGGTCGCCGACGAGCTGCCGCAGGCTGGCTTCCAGTCCGATTTCCTCGACGTCCTGCGAGCGCAGCCGCACCAGCGCGCTGCGCAGGTTCTCCATCATCTGGTGCTGGATGCGCGCGATGGCGCGGGCATCGTCGGCAAGGTCGGCCCGTCCCGGCGATGCGCCGGCCTCGATGCTCGCCGCCAGGGCAGCGGTGGCCGTCAGGCATTGCCCGAACTCGTCGTGCAGATCGCGCGCCAGCGATCGGCGCTCCTCCTCCTGCACCTGGAACAGACGGGCGGTGAGCGCCGTGCGCGCGGCATTGGTGCGCGCGAGCGCCGCCGAGAGCTCGTTGACGGCGCGCGCGATCAGGTTGAACTCGGCGGTGCGGAAGCCGGGCAGGCGGCAGCCGAGATCGCCCTGCTGCAGCCGGCGCAGTCCATCGATGATGGCGCGCGCCGGGATCAGCGCATGTCCGATCATCATCGCAGCAAACACCGCGATGGCCGCGGCCATCGCCGCCGCGACGCCGGTGACGACCGACACCTGCCGCCATGCCAGCCGTAGCGCAGCCTCCGGTGCGGCCGCGGCGACGATGAAGCCGGCATTCCAGTCGCGCACGGTGAGGTGCCGTCGCACGGGTGTCGGTGGGCCGAACAGGACGTCGAACGCGGCGGCGAACAGCTTCGGCGCCGGCGGTCCCAGCGCCTCGATCTGACTGCACAGCTGTCGCGGCGCCTCGCCGGGCGAATCGAACGTGACGCAATTCCCCGGCGAAACGACGCTCGCGATGGTCAGCGTCTGCCAGTCGGAAATCGGCAGCAGCATCTCGCGGCTCATGCCGTCGCGCCACAGCAGCTTCTGCCAGTAGAGGCTCTCGAGGCGCTGGCCGACCCGCTCCGCGGTCGCCGCAGCGTCGGCGTCGATCGCGTGGTGCGCATCGATCATCACCCACGCCACCGCGGTGCTGAGGCAGACCGCGACCACGGCAAACAGCCGTCCGATGAGGTGCAACAGGAGGTGCATGGCTGCGCTCCATATCCTCTGGTGACGCTCGGTATTGGACGCCTCGATTTGGCGCCGATCTCGGCCACGTTGGCAAGGGCGGCGGTCGCGATCGGGCAAAATGCCCGGTTCCGCTCCGTCGCCCGGCGAGGCATCAGATCACGTCTGCTGGAACGACGGCCAATGGCGACCTCGCTGCCTCGCCCAGGGCACCATGCCCGGCGATGGCGGGCAACGGTCTCAAGCCTTGCCGCGTCCGCCGCGCTAGCCATGCGCAACGGCGCGAAGGAACAGCCTGGGAGGATGATATGTGCGGACTGCTCGACCATGCCGGCTGCGCTCATGGTGCAGACGGATTCAATCGGCGTTACCTGCTGAAGCGGCTGATGGCGCTCGGCCTGACGGCGCCGCTCGCCACGCTCGTGCTCGATCGCAGGGCGATGGCCGCGATCGGCTTTCTCGACCGCGCGGAGCTCGTCGACGGCGTGACGGCGCTCGTCGCCAAGGCCAAGTCGCCCGAGCTTCGGGAGACCCGTGTGTTCGATCTCGTCGGCAGCGAGCTGCCGTGGAAGGACCTCGGCATCACGCTGGCCAAGGGGCAGGAGGTGACGTTCCTGATCGGCGGCCGCGTCTGGCTCGCGCGTGAGCAGGATCTGTGGGTCGAGCCCGGTGTCGCATTTCACGTCCGCACCCGCGGCAGCCGCCCGATGTTCAATCCGATGAGCAACACCGGCACGATGATCGCGGCCGCCGACGGCCCGCTCGAAATGGCGCGCTCGCTGGTCGAGTTCAAGGATGCGAGCGGCGAGCTGGCGGTGCCGAAGGACGACTACGCCAAGGCCGACGCGCACATCTACGGCGTGGCGCTGGTCTGGCGCGGCAGCGCGATCGCCGGCCTGACCAGCCTGCTCGGCCATGGCGACGTCGACGGCATAATCGGCGCCGAGCTGGCGCGGATCAACTCGCCGCGCAAGCTGCCCGCAGGCTGGCACAATTTCTTCATGCTGGGCGGCGGTCCCGTCATCTTCAACGACATCGGCAACGGCGCCATCTCCGTCGAGCCGCTGAAGAACGCCGGCATCCTGCAGCGCCCCGTCGGCATCGAGCTGAAGCCGCAGACGAAGTTGAGTTGGCGCTGGATCGTCGAGGAGCTGCCGTCGCTTCTGCCGGAGAACCAGCTCACCTCGCACGACTATCTGTCGATCGCCGCCGAGTTCGACGACGGCCAGGACCTCACCTATTTCTGGAGTTCGAGCCTGCCGGTCGGCACCGCGTTCCGCTGCCCGATCCCGCGCTGGACACCGCTGGAATCGCACATGGCGGTGCGCAGCGGCCGCGCCGATCTCGGCAAGTGGGTCAGCGACGAGCGCGACATCCACGCCGACTACAAGGAGCATATCGGCGGCAGTGCCAAGTCCGTCGTCAACGTATGGCTGCTCGGCGTCTCGCTGTTCCAGCGCCGCAGCGGCTCGTGCCGCTTCGCCGACATGCAGATCACCCAGCCCGGCGCCGAGCCGCTGAAGCTGTGAGACGTCGTCCGTGTGAAGCACGCTGCGAGGTTGATGTGATCGACGACGGCCGTCGCCGCGCTCTGCACTTGTGCAGGCAAGGCGAGCGGCGGCACGGCCGCCGCGGCAGGCTCGGCTGTGCCGAAGCTTGTCGTCGGCTGTCTCCACGTTGTCATGGCCGGGCTCCGTCGCGCCTGCGCGGCCGAAGCCGCCGCTCTGGCGCGGCGAAGGCCCGGCTATCCACGTCGTTCGAAGTTCCTGGAAAGACGTGGAGGCCCGGGCCTTCGCCGTGCCGACGCTTCTTCGGCCGCACAGGCGCGACGGAGCTCGGGCTTGACGCATAACTAATTGAGAGCCGTCATCGTTGCGGAAGGCCATGATCGTCATGTGCGATTGCCCTGGTATCCCCACGGGGAGCGCCAGATCCGGCGCCTGCGCAGGTCAAGTCCGAGCCGACGGCGCGGCTTCTCAGCCTCGCGGCGCGCTGTCGCGTCCGAGCTTTGCTATCTGGACGCCCTCTTGAAGAGGAGGGCGCAGGGAAGGCTGGGTGCAGGCCGCACCCATGGCCCGCCTGCGAAAAAAATGCAGGCGGCAGGAACCACAGGATTGGCCGAACAACCGGCCTTCCCTGCGCGATGGGCTAACGGCTGCTCCGTGCTCTCCCAGGGGACCGGGCCACACGGCTTGACCGTCCGCCAGGGCTCGTTCGTCCGCACGCGAAACGCGCACTGCGACCCCAAGCGGCCACCGCATCCCACGCTCCACGGTCCATGACGATCGCGAAACGCCCCTCCAGTGAGCGCGGGACGGTCGGAAACATCGTTCTGATTTGCCCGACGACACAAGCGGAGATTTGCCCGACGGAATGCGACAAACTGGCACGACGGGCAGTTTGGGTATGGGTGGGATGCCGACCGGTTGCATCCGACCTGCTCGCCTTCATCTGATGACGTGTCGTCGCGCGCCAAACCGCTTGTCGCATCGTCCCTGTTATCGTCTCTCGTCCGACGAATATCGGCGTTTGGCGGATGTCGCCGAACGAAACGCATTCTCTTTAGGGACTGCCGCTACGGCGTCCAGTTTGCCGGACCCAGCAGGGTTGGAGGAATGAGCGCGCCCGTCATGGTGTGGATGAAGTGAAGTCTCGTGCAGGCCGGGCAGGTCACGGTCTCGAACCGACAGTCTTCCTTCGGCTGTCGCAGGATGGCATCGACCTCGGACCCGGTCTGCGGGCAGCGAAATGTGATCGGACAATCCATCGTCCCATCTCCGGTGCAGACTCGAAAGTTGGGTAGCCGCAAGTTGCGCCTGATTCTCCGGGGTTGACTGAGCAATATTGATCAGCCGCGCGCGTTCGCCTCTGACAGTCTGGTCGCGGGAGACATTGGGAGACGCGCTTGAACGGCCGCTTCGCCCTGCCCGAAAGACCCGAGGCGGATCAAGCGTCGCTTCAGACCGTCGGCTGTATCACGGGGCGTCCATTCGTGGCCGCCGCCCGCGAAGGACGCGTCATGGCGTCGCGTGCGGTGCGGCGACGTCGAAGCTTGGACGACGACCATGCCGGGGAGCTGATTATGACTGCGAATTCCATCTTGCGACCTTTGGCGCTGCACCTCAAGGAGACACGGATGCTGATCGATGTCAGGACCGACGGAAACGTTGAGGCCGGCGAGCAGTTGTCGCAGGACGTGAAGGCGTCGCTTCATGCGGTGCTCCATCGCTATGAGGATCAGGTCAGGCGGATCGACGTGCAGCTCAGCGACGCGGTGAGCCACAAGCCCAGTCACGACGACAAGAGCTGCAAGATCGAGGTGCATCGTGACGGCGGCGAGCCCATCGTCGCGGCGCATCAGGACAGCTTCATGGAGCAGGCCGTGCGTGGCGCGGTCCACAAGCTGAAGCGCGCGCTCGACCACGCCTTCGGCAAGGAGGCGGTGTCCGATCAGCTTCGAGATCATCGCTAGACGGGTGGCGGGACGGTTTGCCGGCAATGCCGCCGGTTGGGAGATCCGTAATGGACATCGGTGCTGATGAGATCAACGACATCGGGCCGCGGCCGCAGGCGTTCGACATCGAGCGGGCGACCCGGGACAATACCAATTATCGGTCGGTCGCCTGGAGCGGGCGCTATCTGCAGGTGACGCTGATGTCGATCCCGGTCGGCGGCGACATCGGGCTGGAGGCGCATCCGGAAACTGATCAGTTCCTGCGGCTCGATGCAGGCCGCGGCCGGGTGCAGATGGGGCCCGCGAAGGACAGGCTGACGTTCGACCAGACGGTGTCGAACGGCTGGTGCGTGCTCGTTCCGGCTGGGACCTGGCACAACATCACCAACATCGGCCCGACGCCGATGCAGGTCTATGCCATCTATGCGCCGGCCCATCACACGCCCGGCAAGGTGCAGGCGACGGCAGCTGCGGCCGCAGCCGACCGTGACGACGCGCCCGCGGCCTGGTCCGTGCAACCCAAACAGGTGGCCGATCACCACGGATGAATGACCGCGAGGATGCGATGAGGACTCATTCGCTCGGCGGGCTCGCGCTGAGGAGATGATCGAACGCGCGGGCTCTTATGCACGTCCGTCTCTCGTTCGAGGCGCTCCGCTGTGAGCCTCCTCTATCGTGTGAGTGGCTGCATCGAATGGAAGGCTTCGCATCGATTGCAGAATGGCGCTCGCGGCGGCCCTGTCCTCGTCGGCAACTCAATCCGAGGGCGATGCGCGGATTGATCTAGCGCAAGACGAGAGGCGATTTCCCACCATAAAATTTCTGTATGTCGATCCAGCGGGATGGGGGCTGTGCCGAGTTCGAACCTCGCCAGATTTGATCCGAAGGCCTTTCTCGACAAGGTTTGCTCGGGCCAGAAGGTCCTGAAGGTACCCAAGGGGCGAAGCGTGTTCTCCCAGGGTGATCCGGCCGACGCCCTGTTCTTTCTCCAACAGGGAAAGATCAAGCTGGCCGTCGTCAACGACGTCGGCAAGGAGGCGGTCATCGGCATCGTCGATGCCGGGCAGTTTTTTGGCGAGGGCTGTCTGACGCGGCAGGCGGTGCACACCGGCGCGGCATTCGCCCTGCAGGATTGCGTGGTCACCGCCATCCCCAAGAAGACGATGATCGCAGCGCTTCGCCTCCACCCTGAGCTTGCGGAGATGTTCATCGCGCTTCTGCTGGCCAGGATCGACCGGTTCGAAGCGGACCTGATCGACCAGCTCCTCCATAGCAGCGAAAAGCGGCTGGCGCGGCTGCTTCTGACGATGGCCAACTACGGCGGCGGCGAAACGCCGCTGCCGGTCATTCCAAGAATCAGCCAGGAAACGCTGGCCGAAATGATCGGCACGACGCGATCGCGCGTCAGTCATTTCATGAACAAGTTCAGAAAGGCGGGCCTGATCGAATATGACGGCGAGATCGTCGTCTATCCGGCGCTGCTGCAAGCCGCCCTGAACGACAACCTGCCGGCGGAGCAGCGGAACTAGCTGCGGGTGTGCAGCGTGCGGGTGGTCTGTTTTGCACAGACGGAACTCTGTCCGCATCGCTAGCTGCCAATAACTCACCGCCGGGCTCTGCGTTTCATTTCGCCGCTTAAAGGCGGGACGCGCGAAGCGTTCGTGACGGGGTGAGTGTTGCGGAGGGAGGGGACCACATGTTCAAGCAGCAGTTTTCCGACGCGTCTGACGCGTGCGCACTTGCCGAAGCCATTGTGGACACGGTCCGGGAGCCGCTGCTCGTCCTCGACCACGATCTCCGCGTGATTGCCGCCAGCCGTTCGTTCTATCTCACCTTCTCCACGACGCCCGAGGATGTGCTGGGACAACTATTCTATGAGGTGGATGACGGCGCCTGGAATATTCCGGCGCTGAAGTCGTGGCTGAGCCAGATCTTCTCCAATACCAGCGCGCTGCATGATTTCGAGGTGGAGCACGTTTTTCCCGCCCTCGGACGCCGGGCGATGCGGCTGAACGCCCGGCAGGTGTCCTACACGGTCGGGTCCCATACGACCATCCTGCTCGGCCTCGAGGACGTCACCAGCGAGCGCGAGATGGCGCGTCAGAACGAGGAGCTGCTGCGTCAGAAGGATATGCTGCTCGAGGAGTTTCAGCACCGTGTCGGCAACAGCCTGGCGATCATCGCCAGCATCATCTCGTTGAAGGCACGGTCCGTCGGCTCCGAGGAAGCGCGACGCCACCTGGACGACGCCCGCGACCGGGTCATCTCGTTCGCGAACATCCAGCAGAGTCTCCACACCTCCGCGCGCAGCGGCGTGATCGCGCTCGGACCGCATTTCGCGAGGCTCTGCCAGGCGATCTCGCAATCGATGATCGCCGACCAGCAGCGGACCAGGATCGAAACCCGCGGCGACGGCCAGGCGACGACGAGCGAAGCCGAAAGTCTCGGGCTGATCGTCACCGAGCTCGTCATCAACTCCCTCAAGCATGCCTTTCCCGAGGACACCGCGAATGGGCTGATCACCGTGACCTATGAGTCCTCCGGAGCCGGCTGGACCCTGTCCGTCTCGGACAATGGAACGGGGAAATTGCAGGGGAACGGCCGGCCAAAGGGGGGCCTGGGCACCGGCATCATCATGGCTCTGGCGAAGCAGCTTGGTGCGGAGGTCACGACGGTGGCCGGCCGGCCCGGCACGACCGTCTCGGTGCGTCACGCCGCTGTGGCGACACGCGACGACTTGACCGGAGCAAGCGTGCCGTCCGCTCCCGCGATCCGATCCAGGGCCGAATCCAAGGCCGGATAGCGGACCTTCAGCCGATCGTGACGTCGTCGCCGATCAGTACGACATAGAGACCATGGTCCTAGCCCACCCGCGACCAGATCAGGTGCACTGAGTCAGCGCGCAGTAGAACGATCCCTCGCGCCGACCCTACTGCAGCCGTACCGGCAGATTGAGCGGGCCACGAAAACCGAAACCGTGCCAGCGTACGCTGGCGGGATCGGGCAGCGTCATGTTGGGGAAACGCTCGAACAGCATCGGCAGCAGGAGCATGCCCCGGCACGCGTCATGTCCCGCCGCCCGCCGACTGCAGCTTCTCGAAAATCGTGCCCTGCATCAGCAGCGCGATCTCGCTGGCGGGCATCGGCTTCTGGCATTCGGACAGGGGATTGAGCCAGAAGTTGGCGTTGGGCAGCATGGCGAACAGATTGCGGGCTGATGCTCCGAGGCAGACCTCGGGCTCTTTCACATAGTCGGAGATGCGCTTCCTGGACGTGAACGCCGGGAGCCATGTCAGGCCCTGGAAGCCGACGGTGGCGACGTTGATCGCTTCGCGGTGGTCGAGCGAGCGCTGTGTCCCGGGTTCGACGGGCGCCTCGGGTGTCAGGACATAGATCTCGGCGTCCAGCAGGGCGCGATAGAATCTGGGCACGATGGCGGGATCCCGGCCGGCGGCCTGCATCAGGGCTTCGAGACTGTTTTCCGGTTCGAACATCGTCGTCCTCCGCTGTGATCGTTCGACTGTGATCGTTCGCGCCGTGTGGCTGATGTCAGCCCGGCTTGCCGCGTAGCGCGCGATAGACGGTGTTGCGCGAGATGCCGAGACGGCGCGCGGTCTTGCTGATGTTGTGGCCGGTTTCGCTGTAGGTGTTCAGCACATGCGCGCGCTGGATCTCATGCAGATCGGCCGGCGCGCGGTCGTCCGCCGTCGCCTTCGTCGGCGCGCGCTCAGGTCTGCCGGGGGCGATGAGGGACGAGACCGCGGCGGCGTCGATCACGGGGCCGGTCTCGTGGAGCGAGAGGCGCGCCAGGACATTGCGCAGCTCGCGGATGTTGCCGTCCCAGTCGCGCTGCGCGAGCCGCGCGATGGCGGCCTCGGACAGCCCGATCGACGGATCGATCTTCTGCATCAGATGGCGGGCGAGCTCGGCGAAGTCGGTGCGCTCGCGCAGCGGCAGCAAGGTCACTTCGAGCGTGTTGAGGCGAAACAAGAGATCGGACCTGAAGCGCCCCCTCGCGATGGCGTCGTCGAGATCGGCGTTGGTGGCCGAGACCAGCAGCACGTCGACCTCGCGCTTGCTGCCGCCGACCGGCCGCACCGTCCAGTCGTCGAGGAAGCGCAGCAGCACCGCCTGCAGCGTCACCGGCATGTCGCCGATCTCGTCGAGGAACAGCGTGCCGCCATCGGCCTCCTTGAACAGGCCCACCGAGCCGCCTTTCCTTGCGCCCGTGAAGGCGCCCTCGGTGTAGCCGAACAGCTCGGCCTCGATCAGGCTGTCGGGAAGGGCGGCGCAGTTGACCGCGACGAAGGATCCTGTGCGACGGCTCGCCGCGTGGGCGTGGCGCGCCATCTGCTCCTTGCCGGTGCCGGTCTCGCCGCGAATGAGAATCGGCATTTTCCGCGCGGCAGCGACCGCGACGCGCTGCACGATGGCCGCGATCCGCGAATCGGCGGAGACGAAGGTTGTCGCAGTCGGCTTCGGCGGCGCCGGCCGCGGTGCCGGCAGGCGATGCGTCATCGGGAATTGGCGGGTGTTCTCGATCGTCGCGACGAACTGGCTGCCGACGTCATCCTCGAGCCGCTGGCGCTCGTTGCGCCGGCCCTCGTCGACGAAGTCGCTGAAGCGCGCGCGGAACACGTCGCCGAAGCGGCGCCCCGCCGAGGCCGGCAGCCCGTGCAGCAGCACGCGCGCGGCGCGGTTGGCGGCGAGGATCTGGCCGTCATTGTCGACCGCGAGCAGCCCGGCGCTGAGCGTGTGCAGATATTCGCCGCGGTTGTGGAAGGCGATCAGGATGTTGCCGCGATGCTGCTCGCGGAACAGGCCGTTCTCGATCTGCGTCGCGGCCATCGCGACCAGCGCCTGGGTGTGGGCCTGGCGCGACATGCAGTCGGAGGATGCGTCGAGGATGCCGGCGACCTCGCCGTCCGGCGCGAAGATCGGCGCCGCCACGCAGGTCAGATTGTTGTAGCGGGCGAAGAAGTGCTCGCGGCCATGCACGACGATCGGCCGCTTGAGATAGGCCGCGGTGCCGAGCCCGTTGGTGCCGCAGATCGTCTCGGTCCAGATCGCGCCGGCGCGGATGCAGGCCGCATCCGATGCGCAGCTGAAGCTGGAGTCCGAGATGATGTCGAGCAGCAGTCCCTCTGCGGTGGCGAACGCGATCATGAAATTGGAGCCGGCGATCTGCTGGTGCAGCGTGTGCATTTCGGCGAGCGCCAGGCCGCGCACCAGCGAGCAGCGCTGCTGCTCCTGCCGCAGCACCGCCGCGTCGACGAATTCGGGCGAGGGCGGACGCAGCGCATCGAGGCCGAGGCCGATGCAGCGCATCCAGCTGTCGTAGATGTCGGCCGACAGCACATCGGCCGGCAGATGGCCGTGATCGTCGAGCTTCATCCACGCGCCGTCGACGCGCCGGCTGGCTGGCAGCATCGTCGTATCCTCCCGCTCTTGGCCGTTTCCCCGTCCATTGCAGCTGCTTGATTGTTAGTTATGTGCTGCTCGGCGGATCATAGAGCAATCGAGCGGAAATCCAAATTCGACCCGTGACGCCGGACGCCGTCTTCGCATCGCGAAAACTGTTCCGTCTCGGAACAGTTGTGCAATCAGCTTTGATCCGCAGCGGACCGAAGCACGGCGCGGGCGCGCGGAAGAACGTCCGGATTATCAGCTTGTTAGCTCGCTGGCATAGCTCTTGCTGAACTCTGGTCAATGGCACGCTGATCAAGTTGCCGTGCAAAACAAAAATATCCGGGGGAGTTCGATGAAGGCTGCTGTTCTCCATGCATTCGATGAAACGCTGACGGCCAAGGAATTCGTCAGATATGAGGAGGTCACCGATCCGAAGATCGCGCGTCCGATGGACGTGATCGTGCGGATCGGCGGCGCCGGCGTCTGCCGCACCGACCTGCACATCGTCGAAGGAATTTGGCGCAGCAAGGTCGACGTCAAGCTTCCCTACATCATGGGTCATGAGAACGCCGGCTGGGTCGAGGCCGTCGGTCCCGGTGTCGAAGGCGTCAAGGTCGGTGACAGCGTGATCTGCCATCCGCTGGTGACCAGCGGCCATTGCCTGGCGTGCCGGCGTGGCAATGACATGCACGCGCTCGACAGCTCCTTTCCCGGCATCAACGCCAATGGCGGCTACGCGCAATATCTGCTCACCGGCCAGCGCGCCCTGATCAAGCTGCCGAAGTCGCTGACGCCAAAGGACGTCGCTCCGTACACAGATGCCGGCCTGACCGCCTATCGTGCGGCCAAGAAGGCGTCGCGTCATCTGCTGCCGGGCGAGTATGCGGTGGTGATCGGGGCCGGCGGCCTCGGCCATATCGGCATCCAGGTTCTCGCAGCACTGTGCGCGGCGGAGATCATCGTCGTCGACCGCTCCGCCGACTCGCTCGAGCTCGCCAGGACATGCGGCGCCCATCATCTGGTGAAAGCCGGCGAGAGCGCGGTCGAAGCCGTGCTGGCCCTGACCGGCGGCCGTGGCGCGGAGGCCGTCATCGACTTCGTCGGCGAGGGCGACGCGATCGCCAAGGGCCTCGCGATGACGGCGAATGCCGGCTCCTATTACATCGTCGGCTATGGCGGCAAGATCGACATCCCGACCATCGACATGATCACGACGGAAAAGACCATCGTCGGCAATCTCGTCGGCACCTATGCCGAGCTGGTCGAGCTGATGGCGCTGGCCGATCGTGGCCTCGTGAACCTGCATACCAGGGAATACAGGCTCAGCGAGGCAAACGAGGCGCTGCATGACCTGCATCATGGCCGCATTCACGGGCGCGCGGTGCTGATTCCGTAGCGCGAGCGCAGCGAGATGCTCGGCGTCGATCCTCATCATCGAACGAGAGTGATCAGTGTGACGAAGTCCAGCGAAGGCGGGCCACAGATCACGGCGGAAGAAGCGGCCCGGCTGCAGCTCGCGCGCGAGCGGATGATTGCGCGGCACAGACTGATCGAGGGCATCATTCGCAACAACGAGCAGCAGCTCAGGAACGAGAGCGCCCGCGGCGGCGCGGAAATCGAGCTGGAATGCGCACGGCGCGACCTCGCGGGGGCGCAGGGCGGCAGCGCCGCCAGGGACGAGTTCGACAGGGTCGTCGATCGTCTCGGCAAGCTACGTGACGAGCACGCGCGGCTGGTCGCCGAGCGCGAGTGGCTCAACCACGCATTATTGGAATTCGACAGCACGCCCACGGATGACGACCACAAGCGGACGGGACACGCATGATGAGCAAGGTCGACATCAGCAGGCTAAACCTCAGGACATCAGGTGCGTCGGCCTCGGCCGTGCCGCCACCTCAGCAAGCTGAACAAGCAGAAGAAGACCGGTCGAAGGACGCGTTCTTCGCGCAGGTCGGCGAGATCGCCGAGGCGATGATCGCGCGGCACGGTCGTGAGTTTGCCACGGGCACGCTGGTGCTGGCGGCGAAGTTCGTCGCGGAAGGCCGGCCATTGGTCAGCCGCGGCACGGAGGCCGGCAGCACCGCCAAGCCGGTCTGAAATGCTGATTCGTTGCGGGAGTGAAAGTCAATTTTCGGAACTCAAAGTTGATGGGCAGACGTGAATTTGCAGGAGACGTCGCGGAAGCAGCCGTTGGTCGCCGCTGCTGCGATCGGATGATCAAGGCCTGAATGCAGAAAACTGGTGCAACGTTCAAAGGAGAAGGAAATGTCTGCAAGTCTGACGCTGAATAAGATTACGGCCCAGAAGGGCATCACGATCGCTGAGGCCGCAAACCGCGTCGCGGATCTCGGCTGGACGCCGAGCTACGTCCAGGAAGCGATGACCTTCCCGACCGACTACAAGATTTCGAAGACTCCGCGCGATCCGATGAAGCAGGTGCTGCGATCGTATTTCCCGATGCAGGAGGAGAAGGACAACCGGGTCTACGGCGCGCTCGACGCGGCGTTGCGCGGCGACATGTTCCGCAACGTTGAGCCGCGCTGGGTCGAGTGGATGAAGCTGTTCCTGGCGATCATCCCGTTCCCGGAGATTTCGGCTGCGCGGTCGATGGCGATGGTCGGCCGGCTCGCGCCGGGCGAGGAGCTGCGCACCGGCTTCACGATGCAGATGGTCGACGAGTTCCGGCACTCGACGATCCAGATGAACCTCAAGAAGTGGTACATGGAGAACTACATCGATCCGGCCGGGTTCGACATCACCGAGGCGGCGTTCGGCAAGTGCTACGCGACGACGATCGGCCGCCAGTTCGCCGAGGGCTTCCTGACCGGCGATGCGATCACCGCAGCCAACGTCTACCTCACGGTGGTCGCCGAGACCGCGTTCACGAACACCTTGTTCGTGGCGATGCCGTCGGAAGCCGCCCGCAATGGCGACTACGCGCTGCCGACCGTGTTCCTGTCGGTGCAGTCGGACGAATCGCGCCACATCGGCAACGGCCACTCGATGCTGATGGCGATGATCAACGATCCGTCGAACCACCAGCTGCTCGAGCGCGACCTGAAATATGCCTTCTGGCAGAACCATGCGATCGTCGACGCGGCGATCGGCACCTTCATCGAATACGGCACCACCAACCGCGACAAGAACAAGGAGTCCTATGCGGAGCTCTGGCACCGCTGGATCTATGAGGACTATTATCGCACCTACATGCTGCCGCTGGAGAAATACGGCATCAAGATCCATCACGACGACGTCGCCGCCGCCTGGGATCGCATCGTCAAGAAGAACTACGTCCACAAGACCGCGCAGTTCTTCGCGGTCGGCTGGTCGGCGAATTTCTGGCGGATCGAAGCCCAGACCGAAAAGGACTTCGAGTGGTTCGAGCACAAATATCCGGGCTGGTACGCCGAGTTCGGCGACTTCTGGAAGTGGTACGCGAAGCTGAGCGTGCCGGGCGAGACCAACATCATCTTCAACAGCGACGTCGGCTACGTCTACCCGCATCGCTGCTGGAGTTGCATGGTGCCTTGCCTGATCCGCGAAGACTTCGTCTGCGACGAGGTCGACGGCAAGATCTACACCTATTGCTCGGAAGGCTGCCGCTGGACCCACAAGGTGGCGTTCGCCGCCGAATATGAAGGCCGCGCGACGCCGGCGATGGGGCGCTTCAGCGGTCGCCGCGAATGGGAAGACTGCTATCACGGCTGGGACATCGCCGACGCGATCAAGGATCTCGGCTTCGTCCGTCCCGACGGCAAGACCCTGACGGCCCAGCCGCACCTGCGGTTCGATGCCAAGGACATGTGGACGCTCGATCACGTGCGCGGCCACCAGCTCGGCAGTCCGCTGCGCGGCTTCCGCGCGCTCTCGCCGATCGAACGCGAGGTCGCGGTCGCCGACTATCGCAAGGGCTTCACGATCAATCCTTGCCACTGACGATGTCGAGGCAGGGAGCCGGTCCGCCGGCTCCCTGCCGCCACCAGGCGCGCGTTTTCGGAGAAGTGTCGATGTCGGTTGATACGGGGGTGATGATGGCGGGTTTGCAGGTTCACAAGGTTCGGTTCGAGCCTGTCGGGATCGAGATGGAGGTCGAGGAAGGCGAGACCGTTCTCGATGCGGCATTCCGTCAGGGCATCTCGCTGATGCATGGCTGCAAGGAAGGCCAGTGCGGGAGCTGCAAGTCGAAGCTCGTCGATGGCGACATCGAGCTGATGAAATACTCGACCTTCGCCCTGCCGGACTACGAGAGCGAGAACGGCCACGTGCTGCTGTGCCGGACGCACGCCTACAGTGATGTCAGCTTCGAGCTGCTCAATTACGACGAGGACCTGCTCAGCCGGTCGATCGCAGTCAAGTCGTTTCGCGGACGCGTGGCCGGCATCACGGCGCTGACGTCGGACATCCGCCTGCTGGAGATCGAGATCGACAGACCGATGAAATTCTGGGCCGGCCAGTATGTCGATTTGACGATCGACGATGGCCGCATCACCCGTGCGTTCTCGATGGCGAACGCGCCGGGCGAGGGCACGCGGCTCAGCTTCATCATCAAGAAGTATCCGAATGGCGCCTTCTCGTCGCAGCTCGACGGCGGGCTCGGCGTCGGCAGCCTCGTGATGGCGAAGGGCCCGTATGGCACCTGCTTTCGGCGCGAACAGCGGCCCGGCCCGATGCTGCTGATCGGCGGCGGCTCCGGAATGTCGCCGCTGTGGTCGATTCTGGCCGATCACATCGCCAGCGGCGAACAGCGGCCGATCCGGTTCTTCTACGGCGCGAGGTCTCGTGCCGATCTGTTCTACCTCGACCAGGTGGCGGCGATCGGCGAGCAGCTTGCGGATTTCAAGTTCGTGCCGGCGCTGTCGCATGCGACGCCTGACGACCATTGGGACGGCGAGACCGGCTTCGTCCATGAGGTCGTCGCGCGCCATCTGCGCGAAGAACAGCTGGCGGGGGCGATCGACGCCTATGCCTGCGGTCCGACGCCGATGATCGATGCCGTGCTGCCGGTCCTGCAGGTCAATGGCGTCGAGCCGGATCACATCTATTTCGACAAGTTTACGCCGGCGGTGCGATGACGGCGTTCGGAAATCGTCGCAACACAAGAGCAAAAGAGGGAGGCCATCATGAATGTGCAAGCAGGCAGCGCCACGGCGGAGCCGTCGGTCGTCAAATCGGGAGCGGCGGGATCCGCAGTCTTTCCCGGCTCCGACAGCCGCAAATACAACTATTTCGAGCCGAAGGGCCGCAAGGCGACCCACTATGAGGACATGACCGTCGACGTCCAGCCCGATCCGGAGCGCTATCTGCTGCAGGACTGGATCATCTCGTTCCCCGACGGCACGCCGACGTACAGCAAGGACTGGACGGCGGCGAAGAGCTCCAACTGGCACAAGTTCCGCGCGGTCGACCAGGAATGGGAGCGCACGCACTATCAGCGGCAGTCGACGATCTGCGGCATGGTGCAGAACACCATCGAGAACGGCCGCAAGTCCGGCGCGCCGGCGCGCTTCGACCCGGCCTGGGTGAAGATCCTGCAGAACCATCTCGGCGCCTTCAAGCACGCCGAGTTCGGGCTGGGCACGTCGACCATGCAGGCGCAGCGCTATGGCTACACCCAGATGGTCAACAACGCGATCCTGACCAACTCGTCCTACAAACTGCGCTTTGCCCAGGACATCACGCTCTATCTGAGCGAGATCGCGCTCGACCTGCCAGGCTTCGACGTCAACGCCGGCAAGACGCATTGGCTCGAGGATCCGATCTGGCAGGGCGTGCGCAAGTCGATCGAGTCGGTGATGGGGTCGAACGACTATCTCGAGCAGTACTTCGCGACCAACGTCGTGTTCGAACCGCTGGTCGGCGAGCTGTTCCGGTCCGGGTTCCTGATGCAGGCCGCGTCGGCGCAGAACGACTTCATCACGCCGGCGGTGGTGTCGGCTGCGGAGGCCGATTACGAGCGCAATCTCGCCAACACGGTCGAGCTGTTCCACATCCTCGGCACCGACCCCACGCATGCGGCGCACAACATCGCGCTGTTCAACAAATGGCTGACCAAGCACGCCGAGCTTGCGCTCGACGCCGCCAACCGGTTGCAGCCGATCTGGTCGCAGCCGCGCGTCAAGGTCGTGACCTTCGGCGACGCGCTCGCGCAGGCCAAGAACCGGATCAGGGGCATTGCCGCGGAGCTTGGCCTGACGGTTCCGGCCGGTCTCACCTCGTAGCCGAACCCCACGCCGATCGATCAAACCGTCAGGAGAGCGACCATGATGCACGAAGCCGACAACATCTTCAAATCGATGAAGGACATCAAGTTCGAGGACACGGTGTCCCATCAATGCGGGGTCACCATGAACGACAGTGTCGAGGCGCGCGCCATCGCCGACGTGATGAGCCGTCACGACCACATCACGGTGACTTACATGCCGGCGATGATCCGGATCGACGGTATCGGCAAGATGGAATTCAAAATGGACGAGATCTCGGAGGAGCTCGGTCGTGAGATGACGCCGCATCTGTTCGAGATCGCGACCTCGACCCACTACGGCCGGATGGTCATGATCGACGACAACACCGTGATGCTGTTCGGCGACATGAACGAAATGATGAAATACATCGTGTGATCAGGCGGCGCAGAACGCCCGGCCGGCTTCTGGCCGGCCGGGCCAATCGGGCGATGCCGTCATGGCGCGCCTCACAACATCCATTTGGGAGCGGGAGACGCGCAATGTACAGGACGGCGACGGGTGAAGAGATATTCGTGATCGACGGCCATACCCATTTCTGGGACGGCAGTCCGGCGAACCAGAAGAACATTCACGGCAAGCAGTTCATCGACTGCTTCTATGCCTATCATTCCAATCTCAGTCCGCCCTCGGAGAAGTGGGAGAAGGAGAAGTTCGAGAAGTACGACGCGAAAACGATGTTCGAGGACCTGTTCGTCTCCGGCTATGACGACATGGCGATCCTGCAGCCGACCTACCTGACCGATTTCTACAAGAACGGCTTCAATACGACCGAACGCAATGCCGCGATGAAGAAGAGCCACCCGGACCGCTTCATTCTCAACGGCGCGTTCGACCCGCGGGACGGCAGCAAGGGCCTGGAGGATCTCCACGCGTTGGCGGAGAAGCACAAGCTCAAGGGCGTCAAGCTGTACACGGCGGAATGGCGCGGCGAATCCAAGGGCTACAAGCTGTCCGACAAGGAATCCTACAAGTATCTAGAAGCGGCGCAGAAGCTCGGCATCAAGAACGTTCACGTCCACAAGGGCCCGACCATCATCCCCTTGAATCGTGACGCGTTCGACGTCGCCGACATCGACGACGTCGCGACGTCGTTCCAGGATCTGAATTTCATCGTCGAGCATTGCGGGCTGCCGCGGCTGGACGACTTCTGCTGGATCGCGACCCAGGAGACCAACGTCTACGCAGGTATCGCCGTGGCGCTGCCGTTCATCCATTCGCGTCCCGGCTATTTCGCTCACGTGATGTCGGAGCTGCTGTTCTGGCTCGGGCCGGACAAGATCCTCTATGGCAGCGACTACGGCATCTGGACGCCGAAATGGCTGATCGACAAGTTCATGGCGTTCGAGATTCCGGAGGACATCACCAAGGAGACCGGCTCGGTGCTGACCTTGGAGAACAAGACCAAGATCCTCGGTCTCAACGCAGCCCGGCTCTACGGCATCGATGTCGAAGCCCAGAAGCAGAAGATCCGGGCCGGTGGCGGATACGCGCATCTCGCCGAACCCGTACCGGCGTAAGCGCCATGAGCGGGCGCGTGGCAAGGTGCCTGCCGGAACGGGACCGGCAGGCCGATGAGAGGCAGATCGAGACCAGGCAGGCCGAGCTGTGGGCCTGCCTGCATGCTGTGACGGATCCGGAGCTCGATGAATCCGTGGTCGATCTCAACTTCGTCACCAGGGCGGATGTCGACGCGGCCAACCATGTCGACATCGAATTCCGGCTGCCGACCTATTGGTGTGCCGCCAACTTCTCGTTCCTGATGGCGGACGACATGCGCCGTGCCGTCAGCGCGCTCGACTGGGTGGAAAGCGTCAGTGTGGTCCTCGGCGAGCACATGTATGCCGACAAGATCAATGCCGGCCTGGCGCAGGGCCTGTCGTTTCAGGAGACGTTCGGCGTCGAGGCCGACGGCGAGCTGGATGATCTGCGCCGGACGTTTCTCCTCAAGGCGTTCCAGCGCCGCCAGGTCGCCCTGCTCAATCATCTCACGGAGCTCGGACACGTGCCGGATACGATCACCGCGCTCAACCTAGCGGAGCTTCGTTGCCTTCCCGTCGACGACGAGGGTGACAGGCTGCGGCGGCGTTATCTCGAGCGGCGGGATGTGGTGGCGGCCGCCCGCGACGAGACGCCGGCTTTTGTCAATGCCGCGGGAGTGCCGCTGCGCGCCGATGGATTTGCCGCCTACGTCTCAGGGCTGAGACGGGTCGGTATCAACGCGGAATTCAACAGTGCGCTGTGCCGCGGTCTGCTGTCGGTGCGTTTCGATCTCGAGACGCCGTTCGTTCCAAGAGCACGCGCCTCGGCCTGACCGGCCGGGGAACAACAACAACAGTCGCGCCGGCCATCACGGCGGCGAACGACCAGTCCAATGGGAGGTTAGGACCATGCCGAAGATCATGCTGCATGATGAAGCCGCGCGGGCCGCATTGGGACGCGGTGTTGCCAAGCTTGCCAAGGCGGTGCGCGGAACCTTGGGGCCGAAGGGGATGAACGCGATCATGGACCGTCCGATCGGAACGCCGATCGTGTCGCGCGATGGCGTCAGCATCGCCAGCGAGATCGAGCTCGAATGTCCGTTCGAGAACATGGGCGCACAGGTGCTGCGCGAGGTGTCGAAGCAGACCAACGATATCGCGGGCGACGGCACCACGACGGCGACGGTGCTCGCCGACGTGCTGGTGCAGGACGGCCTGAAGAGCCTCGCCGCCGGCGCCAATCCGGTGGAATTGGTGGCGGGCCTCGAACTGGCGGTGGCGGAGACGATCAAGAACCTGAAGCGGTCCGCAATGGCGCTGCAGGGATCGGCAGGCCTGCGGGCGGTCGCAAGCATCGCAGCCAACGACATTGCGCTCGGCGACATGGTCGCAGAAGCCTTCGAGCGTGCCGGAACGCACGGGATCGTCGCGGTCGAATATGGCAGCACCGTCCAGACGGTTCTGGAAGTCGTCGAAGGCATGGCGTTCGAGCGCGGCTATCTCTCGCATCACATGGTGACGGATGTGGAGCGCATGCAGGTCGTTCTCGACAATCCGTTTATTCTCATGACCGACCACAAGATCCAGAGCGGCGAGCAGCTCGCCGGCGTGATCTCGCTGGTGGAAAGGAGCGGCCGTCCCTTGCTGATCATCGCGGAGGAAGTCGCGCCCGTCGTGATCATGCAGCTGCTGGCGCGCCGCGAGAAGAGCAACTTCAAGGTCGCTGCGATCCATCCGCCGGAGTTCGGCCATTGGCGCAAGGCCATGCTGGAGGATATCGCCATCACCACCGGCGGCCGTGTGATCTCGGTCGATCTGGGCGGCCGGCTGGAAAAGGCCGAGCTGCAGGATCTCGGTGCCGCCCGTCAGGTCCGGATCTCCGCGTCCAAGACCTTGATCACGGCAGGGGCCGGCGACCCGGCCAAGATTGCTGCGCGTCGCGAGCAGGTGATGCGGCAATATGAGGCGGCGCCTGAGAATATCGAGCGCGACAAGTTTCAGGAGCGCATCGCCAAGCTCTCCGGCGGCACGGCGATGATCCTGGCGGGAGGAGCGACGCCCGTCGAACAGAAGCGTCGAACCCAGCTGATCGAGGACGCGATCAATGCGACGCGGGCCGCGATCGAGGAGGGCATCGTCCCAGGCGGCGGCTTTGCGCTGGTGAAGGCGGCGCCGAAGCTCGACGACCTGATCAGCGGCCTGGACGGCAGCGTGAGGCAGGGCGCCGAACTGCTGCAGCGCGCGCTCAGCCGTCCGCTGTTTCATATCGCCGCGAATGCCGGCCTCGATGCCGAGGCGGAGGTCAAGAAGGTCGCCAAGGGCGCCAACGGTCACGGTCTCGACGCGCGCAACGGCGCGTCGGTCGATCTCGTCAAGGCCGGCATCGTCGATCCGGTCAAGGTCTGCTACAGCGCGGTTCGCAATGCCGCCTCCGTCGCCGGGCTGATCCTCACGACGCAGACGCTCATTGCGAAGAAGCCGGACGATTATGATCCCACCGCTGGTCCGGCGCTGGGCGGGGGCGCCGAGCGGCTTTGAGCCGCGCGGCCTTGCGCTGCAGGTGAGCAACCGTGAAGCCGGGTGTCGACACTCGGATTCACGGCGATGCGTCGCGCCCGGGGAGACGATCTTGGTGTAGACCCGCGACGCGTCGCGAACTACGCCTCGGACTATGGCCGTGGCTGTCCGAGCGCGCGGTAGATCGTATTTCTGGACACGCCGAGACGCCGCGCGGTCTCGCTGACATTGCCCGACGTTTCCGCGTAGACCATCAGGATGCGGGCGCGCTGGACGTCCTGGAGCGATCCTGCAGCCGGCGGTGCAGCAGCTGGACCGAGCATGGTGTCGACGCAGGCCAGGTCGATCATCCCGCTGGACACGCCGAGCGTGAGGCGGGCCAGCATGTTGCCGAGCTCGCGGATGTTGCCGTGCCAATGGTTCGGCGCAAGTCGCGCCAGCGCCTCGGGCGTGATGTCGCATGCGGGATCGATCTTGCGCAACAATTGGCGCGCGATGGCGTCGAAGTCGCAGCGGTCGCGCAGGCGCGGCAGCCGGACCTCGAGCGTGTTGAGGCGGTAGAGCAGGTCGGAGCGGAAGCGCCCCTCGGCGATGGCCCGGTCGAGCGCGGCATTGGTCGCAGACACCAGGAAGACATCGACCTTGTAGGCGGAGCCGCCGACCGGCCGCACCGTCCAGTCATCGAGAAGCCGCAGCAGCACGCCCTGGAGCGCGACCGGCATGTCGCCGATCTCGTCGAGAAACAGCGTGCCGCCGTTCGCCTCCTTGACCAGCCCGCCTGCGCCGCCCTGTCGCGCGCCGGTGAACGCGCCGTCGGCATAGCCGAACAGCTCGGCCTCGACCAGGCTGTCGGGCAGGGCGGCGCAATTGATTGCGACGAACGCGCCGGCGCGTCCGCTGGCGGCATGCGCATGGCGCGCCAGCTGTTCCTTGCCGGTCCCGGTCTCACCGCGGATCAGGATCGGCATCTTGCGTATCGCCGCGCTTTCGACGCGCCGGACGATCGCGAGCACGTTCGGGTCCTGGGCGACGAAGCCGGGGCTCTTGTTGCTCGTCGGCTTTGCTGGAGGGGACGATGTCTGCGCGTTTCGCGACGGAGCCGACAGCGGGATGTCGCCGCGCTGACGAGGCTCTTTCGCGGTGGAGCTGCTGCGATCCATCGCTGCGCGCCGCCGGGCATGCATGACGACGATCGCGCCCACACCGGTGCTGCCGTGCTTGACCAGTTCGAAGCTCGCATGCGGCAGGATCTCCCTGAGCTTGGCCGGCCAGTCCTCGAACTGGACCGTCTTCAGGAAGCGCGTCGGCGCGTCGCCGTCGGTGTTGAGGCCGTTGTCCCTCATGGCGCGCAGCCCGCGCTCGGTCGCATGCAGGATGGCGCCGCGCCGGTCGAGCAGGATGCATTCCTCCGTGGCCCATGACGCGCGCTTGGCGATGAAATCGCACAGCAGCTGCTCCTTGTCCTGCCGGTCCTGCTGCGCAAGCACGCTCTCGACGTGATGGCCGACCGCAACCGCCAGCGCCAGGCTCTGCGGATTGAACGTGCTCGCCGGACCCGAGATGTCGACGACGCCGAGCAGCTCGCCGTCGCTCGGGTCGTGAACCGGAACGGCGGCGCAGGTCCAGCGCTGGACCTCGGTGCAGAAATGCTCGGCGCCGTGGATCTGGACGGGTCGCGATTCAGCCAGCGCCGCGCCGATGGCGTTGGTGCCGATGTCCGCCTCGCTCCAGCGTCCGCCGTGCTCCAGATGCACGGTGCGGCCGGCGTCGATGACCCTGGCATCGCCCTGGGTATCGACGATCAGGCCGGTCGGATCGGTGAGGATCATGATCGAGCCGGCTTCGCTCAGGAACGTCTTCGAGTTCTGCAGCGCGCAGCGGGCGGCATGGCGGAGCGATGCATTCTTGGAGCGCTGGCGAAACAGTTCGGCCTCCGCGACCAGCGGCGCCTTGGCGCGATCGACGGTGATGCGGTGCTGCCTGGAGCGCTGCCACGACGCGGCCACCGTCGATCTCAGTTCGCCCGAGAGCGTGCCGCGCTCGACGAATTTCTGCCATGCGGCCCGTACGTCTCGTTGGTCCATTCGGCTCCTCCAACGTGTCGATTCCGCCGCCCACGACCGAGACGCCTCGCGATCGATCCCGAAAGCGAATTTTCGGTGGGGCGAACAGCGCCATCGATCACGCCGCGACGGTCGACTCTTTCGAGTCGTTCGAACCTGAGACTTCCAAATTGTCGGAAAATCGGCGCGCGCATGCGCAGCATCAGGGCGGACGGAGCCGGCCCATCAACCACCTCGCGTTTCACTTCCCCGACGTTCCCGCGCCTTGTCGACGCTGGTAACGACCGACCTTATACGCGTTGGTCGATTGCGCAAAGCGGAACTCACCATGTGGTGGATCAATTCATGCGACAACCAGAAGTGTATATCGATGAACGCTGTCCAGCCACGTTGACACGGGACATCGAGCGGCGCCCCTCATCGTGCGATGCGACATGGATTGAGCACGTCTCATGGCTGCGATGTATTAGCCGGCTACTACAATCGTGTTCTTCTACCGTTGCAGGGATGCCGGCAACTGCACGCTTTGTGCAGAAGAAACCACGATGTGTAGTCCGAGTTTGTTGCGGCCATAGCGCCGTTTCACCCTGGGACTGTTGATTTAGAATGGTTCTTACCGGTCCCCGGTTAGGAACCGCCAATTGTGGCACCCTTTTCCCATCTGGTCGCAAGCGAAATTCGTGCGGTAAACTGCTCGACGGGCAGCGCGGGAGCTGTATAGCGAGACAAGTTCGACGAAGGATGCCGCGCTTCGAGGTCAAGTTTCTCACCGGAGGTGGAGGTGACCGATATCCGATCGCTTGGTGAGGATGCTCATTCATCGAGCAACAAGCGTGTCGGGCAGTCGATGTTGAACTTATAAGTACGATTTGCAGGCTCTATCCTGCACTGGTTCAGTGGCGCAGCGTCTCTAATCCAGAAGTGGTAGAGGTACATAGTGCACTCAGACTCGCCCACCGCAGGATGATTGCACTGAAGTGGAATTTCAATCGTTTGTCTCGCGAATACCTCGTCATCCGGCCATACATCGCTCTCATATTGCAATAGAGGAAGATCTGTTCCGAAGGACACAGTCCACCTTCCCCACGCTATCGCGCGATCCGCATCCATCGTCGAGTTGCGGCTCGGGAAATGAATTGCTCTGATGCGTACAGGGAAATCGCCTCGACCCAACTTGGTCCAGTCTTTCCAATTTGTTTCTGCCGTGATTGCTGGAGTAGCAAGAACGGTCAGCCAGATAGCTGCAGTGTAGCAAAAGAGTATTTGACGAATCGTGCTTGCGTGCGAGGTGCGCATTGTTGAGCTTTCTTTTCGGAAGTCGCACGAACTACCTGCAACTTGCTGCACATGACCGATTGTCTGATAGGCACGTATCGTAGCCAGACGCGTGAGTTGCTTCACATGCAGTCCGGGCGTCCCTTTTGCAGGGTTCGATCTGCGATGCCACGGGCCGGTAATCGCACAGTCGTACGAAGGGCTCAGCACATTCGTTGATTTCTTGATCGATACGTGTCTTGTAGCTTCGGAGCTCTTCGCCGCATTTCCGAACGCACGCTGGGCTGGGTTGCGCAGCGGCGAAAGAGATCATGAAATTGGCGGCAATCGCTATAGCGAAGATAATCAATATTGCGCTGAAGCACGGGGATTTCATCGATTTTTCCTCGCCAGCAATGTCGTTTATGTTCTTTACTAAATTGATAGAAGAGGCGAATCATTGATTTGCATCAATCATAAATTGTGGAGAGTTTGATTGCTGTGACCGTGCTGGACCTCAACGGCCGAGCTGATTGGTGAAGGGAGGCGCTTTCGATTGTTGTCGGCATCGACGCGATCGAGAACGTCAATCGCAGGACGCTCGATCTTGTCGTCGCCGACCGTGGCGTCGGCAAACGGTTTTCAGAATCAGCTCGTATTCATGAGCTCCCGGCCGAACATGCATCACCAATTGGCACTCGCGTCTTGGCGCGCACCGAATTCGTCGAGCACGGTCATCTATGTCGACACGCCTTGTATGTTCCTCGGTCGCATGGCGAGCAGCCCCTGCGCGAGACGGAGGATGCCTTCCGAAGAGTTCCCAGCTTTATGTTGGTGTCTTACTGGGAACGTTCGATGTCGCAACGGCTGGAAACGGACGAGGCGGTTAGCCGCCGCAGGTGAAAGGCTGCCGCAAACCGCCGGCCTGGTGGCTGTGGGCTTGAGAAAAATGGAAGGGCCGCTCGGTGTGAGATCATCACCGAGGGGGCCACGGAGCAGCGCCGCCATCACTGCGCCGGCAAGCCTGCGTCGACCATGAGCTGAACGATGCGGCCGGCGGCCTCGCGATACACCGGGCTGGTGTTCTTCATCGGCGGCGCCACGTTGAGCGCCGTCGTGCCGGGCCGCAGCTTCAGTCCCTTCTGGATCGCCGCTTTGGCCTCCTCGGTCTGACCGGCCCTCTGGTAGGTGGCGGCCAGGAGCAAATACGGACGTCCGGACGCGGCCGTGATGGCGATCGAGCGCTGCAGCCACGGCAGGGCGTCGTCGGCGCGATCCATCATCATGTAGGCCCACCCGACACCGAGCAGCCACGTCCAGCGTGAGACCGCCGGCGTGTCGTAGCGATCGGCCTGCTGGAAGGTCGCAAGCGCATCCTCGAAGCGGCCAAGGTGCAGCTGCCCCAGACCGACGAGATACAACGCGAGCCCGTCCCACGGATCGAGGCTCAGGGTTCTGGCGCAGATGACGAGGCTTTCGACGAAACGATTGGTCGCACTGAGGAAGCGGCAATAGGTCTCGAGCACCGCAATCGAGTTCGGCTTCGCGCGCAGGGCGCGCTCCAGGTTCGCGGCCGCCTGGGCCTCGGCCGCGGCGGCGGCATCGGGATTGTACCAGACCATCTGGATGCCGCGCATCTGCAGCGCGGCAAGCGCGACCGCCGCGTCGACATTGTCGGGCTGCTCGGCGAGCGCATTCTGCAGCATGGTCTGCGCCATGCCGAAGCGCTCCTGCGTCACGCTGTTGATCGATGCGGTCGCCTGCTCGATGGCGACCTTGGCGCCGCCGGCCCTGGCACTGAGATCGGCGGGCGATGTTCCGGCCTCCGTCAGCTCGTTGAGACGGCGCGCCAGCACGTCGCCCACGCCTGCGGCGAGCCGTGTCTGCTGCAGCCGCGGGTCGCGCTCGTCGGCGTCGACGGAGATGACCGCGACCGCTTCGACCTTGCCGGTGGCGGTCTGGATCAGGCGCGTTCGCAACGTCCATGATGGTCCGCTGCGCTGCAGCTCACCGCGGATCTCGAAATCCGGCGACGCCGCGGGCGCGGCGGCCTGCTCCGGCTGCGCTGCCGCCGGTCGCGGCGCGATCACGCTGATGGTGTTGATCCTGGCGAAGCCGTCGGTCAGGCGGCCGGCGATCTCCGTTGCCATCATCGGCCCGATCGGGTCATCGCTTGCGTCGGTCAGCGCCATCACTGCGACCACCGGCGGCGTGCGCTTGAAGATGAGGTCCGATCTCAACAGCGGCGCGGCGGCCGCAAGCCCGACGATGGCGCAAAGTCCCGCGACGGCGATGACCGCCATCCGTCCGCCGAGCGCCGGCAGCCATGATGATCTCGCCGGCACTGTGGCCGGCTGCGCGGGCGAGGGGGAGCCGAGGTCGAGCCCGGCGGCCGTGGCGGTCTCGGACGGGTCGACATCGGGCGAAGGGGCCGGGACGTCGGCCGCCGCCGCGACGTCGGCCGTGAAGATGTATCCTCCTCCGGATGCCAATTTGATCGTCTGCCGCCGGTCGTCGCCGAGCGCGCTGCGGATCTCCCGGATGCATTGAAACAGGCTGTCCTCGCCGACATGGATGTCCGGCCAGACCGCCTCCATCAGCTCCTGCTTGCTGAGCACGCGCCCGGGGTTGGCGACCAGCAGCCGCAGCATCTCGAACGTCTTCGGGCGCAGCTTGACCGGCGCGCCATCAGGTCCGCGCAGCTCGGCGTGTTGCTGGTCGAGCTCGAACCCGGCAAAGCGAAGTATCATTCAGCAGACTCTCGGAACGCCGGGCTGTCCGGGCGATAGCGTGCCCATAAGTCGCAAAACCATAGACCGAAATCGGGTCGAAGCGAAAATTTCAGAAAACATCAGAAATGCCGTCTCTATCATAATACCGTTTAGCTCGATGATTTGACGTTGGCCCACGTCTTTCCCCGCCTCCGCTTCAGCGAGCAAAGGAGCCCGCCGTCAGCCGTTCGCAAGAGGCGCGCGGCAGCCGCCGATGGCAATTTACGGGGTCGCTTCGGGGACATTCCGGCCCTGGCTGTAATGGCAGGTGTAATCCGGTCACAAGTGGATCGGGCAGCTTTGCGCGCCCTTACATCAATATTTCAGAAAATTTCAGAATCCAGCCCGGGCTTCCTCAGGACATCCCATCGTGCAGATGAGACACGAATGCTCGAAGGAATGACCGTCCGACAATGACCTGAACAGGTCTTGCAGGAGGTCTTCGCCGCGACCCAACGACGGCAGGGGCATGACGCTGAGCACGGACGAGATTCTGGATCATCCGGCCGACGAGCTGAGCGTTCGCGGTCGGCCGCAATCGCTGCCCGCGATGCGCGAGGCCGCTGCTCTGGCCGATCTTCGCGACCCGGCCGTGATGGTTAACAGCACAGGCCGCGCTCGCGCAACGTCTTCCCAGTCCGGTCGGGGCCCGGAATGCGGGACCATCCTCGGTGCAGCTTCCCGCGCCTGTGCAGGGCGCGATCGCCGGTCAGTCGTGGGGGCGGCGCTTGCATGAGGCCGGATTCAGCCGCGGACCATTTTTTGAGGGGCGGGGCGAGCGACCTGCCCAGCGCCGCCGGCGCTCTCTGACGCTTGCATACGAGTTGGACGCATTTGTCGAACGAGGATATTTGGATGTCGGAAACGACGATCAGGACGGCTGGTAGTTTTTCGTCGGATACGTCGCACGCCTCATCGATTGCGGATTCGAAAGCCGTCGAGGCAGGCACGCTGGCGGATGCCCACGCCATGTTCGATGCCGGCCAGGCGGGCACAGGCCAGCGTCAGGCCAATTCGGTCGGAAGAGCCGACGCCACCAGCCGGCAGCTGTCGCAAGACGATCCGCCGGCGCGACCGGCCGGCGACGCTTCGCGCAGCGACGATCGGTTCGTTCTGCTGGCTGCCGGCAAGGATGCGGTTGTACAGGCCGCAACGACTGCCTCGCAGCAGGCCGCGCAAGTCATTGGACGCGTCGTCGACACCAAGGGCCACGTGGTCGTCATCCGCAACGGCGTCGCCATCGCGCTCAATGATGGCGACGTGCTGCGGAAGGGCGACGTCGTTCAGACCGATCGCGACGGCGGGGCCAGCCTTGTCTTCAAGGACGGCAGCGTTTTTCAGCTCGGGCACGACTCGCGCCTGGCGCTGACCGAGTTCAGTTACGGCCAGCCTGGGACGGCCAATCAGGAGCTCTTCAGCCTGCTCCAGGGGGCATTCACCTTCGCGTCCGGCGCGATCGCGCGCACCGGCGACATGCGCGTCGGCGTGGCGTCCGCTTCGGTCAAGATCCTGGGCGGCATTGGCGGCGCTGATATTGCCGATCTCGACGGTGCCGTCACGCTGTCCATCTTCCATCAGGACCGGGGGCTGAGCCGCGCAACGATCTACGACCAGAACGGCGATCCCGTCGCGGCGATCAGCGGCGACGGCGGCAAGCTGACCCTGACATCCACGAACTCCTCACATCTCGACACCGAGATTCAGGCCAAGTCGGATGCCGACAGGGTGTTCGAGTCCGATACGCTCAATCGACTCCTGCAGATCAAGACGCGCGCGGGAGAGTTCGTCGACTCCGGGGCCATCGGTACGCACGGCTCGTCATCTGCATTGACCGGCGACGACGATGGCGGCCAGGGCGAGTCTCCTCACACGTCTGTCGACTATGCTCCGGCTGCAAATTTTCCAGGTGCTGACAATTTCTTCGCGCGAGACGGCTTCTCTGGAAATCGCCCCGCAAACCCGCCTGTCACGTTCGGGCCGGTCAACCACGCGCCGGTGCTCGACCTCCATGCCCATGCGGCCGGAGTGTCTGCTCTCGAGCAGACGCCGATTGTGGTCGTGCCGCAACTGACTCTGACCGATGACGACAGCACGACGCTGCTGCAGGCGACGGTCAAGATCACCGGCCATTTCGAGCCCGGCAAAGATGTCCTGTCCTTTGCCGGCACGTCCGCGATCGAAGGCAGTTTCGACGCCGGCACCGGGACTTTGACGCTGCGCGCCGTGCCCGGCCACGCCACAAGCCTGGCCGACTTTCAGGTGGCACTTCGCACAGTCAGCTACACCTATGCCGGCGACGCGCCTTCGACATCGTCGCGCACGCTCACCGTCACCGTGCAGGACGTCGACGGCACTGCGCATGGCGGACACGATCTCGCGTCCGCTTCGATCACGCTGACCATCACGGGCATCAACGACGCGCCGGCGCTCGCGCCGGGCGAAGTCTCATTTGTTGCCGCCGAGCAGGTCGCGACGGTCGTCGCGCCACACTTGTTGCTGTCGGATGTCGACAGCACGACGCTCGATCATGCCGCAATCCAGATCACCGGCAACTATCTGCATGGCGAGGACGTGCTGTCGTTTACCGACACGGCGCAGATCCACGGGTCCTTCGACGCTGCGACTGGCACGCTGACCTTGACCGCGCGCGCCGGCCAGTCACCGACGGTTGCCGATTTCGAAGCCGCGCTGCGGTCGGTCACCTATACCGACACCAGCGACAATCCGTCATCGCTGACCCGTACGCTGACCATCACCGTGCAGGATGCCGATGGCACCGCCCATGGCGGGCACGACACGACGGTGCGCACCGTCACCCTGACGGTGACCCCCGTCAACGATCCGCCAGCCATCACCGGCGAAACCGATCCGGCCGTCGTCGCCGAACTCGCGGACGCGCATGCGCAATCCGTCGGTCCGATCACGGGCACGCTGTCGGCTGATGACCGCGATATCGGCGACGTCCTGACCGGGCACGTGGCGGCGTCCGCGATCGTCAGCTACAGCGGCGGAGCGCTGCCATCCGGAGTCGACATCGACGCGTTGCGCGATGCGGCCGCGATCTCGTTCGACAGCGCCACGACCACGATCAGTGGCGGCGCCAACACGCTGGCATGGACCTATCATCCCGCCCAAGCCAATCTGGACTGGCTGGCCGCCGGCGAGACGCTGACCATCACCTATCTGGCGGATGTCACCGACGGCACGGCTCACGTCGGCAGTCAGCCGCTGACGATCACCGTTACCGGCAGCAACGACGCGCCCGCCATCGTCGCCGCGCAGACTGCGGCCATGGTGACCGAGGGTGTCGGGACGGATGCGCAAGGACAACTGCACGCCGGCGGCAGCTTCGATTTCTCCGACCTCGATCTCTCCGACACCCACTCCGCATCAGTCACGTTGCTGAGCACGACCGCTCCCGGCGGCGCCGCGCTCGGGACCATGGATGCGCAGATCGACACCGATACGGTCAATGGCGCCGGCGGTCAGGCGGGCTGGAGCTACCACGTCGACAACAGCGCGGTGCAGTTCCTCGCGGCCGGCGAGAGCGTGGTCGAGACCTACCGGGTCACGGTTCGCGACGGCCACGGCGGAACGGTGAGCCGCGACGTCAGCGTCACCATAAGCGGTGCCAACGACGCACCCGTGATCACCACGGCTCAAGCCACGGGCGCAGTGACCGAGGACGTTGCCGCCGATGCGCTCGGACAGCTGCACGCCACCGGCGCCGTCAATTTCGGCGATGTCGATCTGACTGATAATCACACCGTCTCGGTCGCGCTCGTCAGCTCCACCAATGCTGGCGGCGTCGCGCTGGGCACGATGAGCCCGCAGCTGACCGCTGACACCAGCCATGGTGCCGGTGGCGAGGTCACCTGGACCTATCAGGTCGACAATAGCAGCGTTCAATTCCTGCGTGACGGCCAGACCGTCACCGAGATCTATGCGGTCACGGTCAGCGATGGCCATGGCGGACTGACGACGCAGAACGTGACCGTCACGGTCACCGGCACCGAGGACGCACCGCTGCTGACCGCCGGCGGCACGGGCGCGGTGACCGAAGCTGCCGATGCCTCCGCACAGGACATCGCGCCGATCACCGGCGCGCTTGCGGTGACCGATCTGGATATCGGCGACACGCTCTCGGCCTCGATCGTCGGATCGCCCGCCGTCACCCTCGACGGCCACGCCTTCTCGCTGCCGGCGGGGGCTGCCGCACTGATCGACCACGCGCTGTCGTTCCAGACTGGCGTCACATCGAATGGCGGCGCAGCAGGCATCGGCTGGAGCTACGATCCCGCGGCGGCCAATCTCGATTTCCTGCGCGCGGGACAGCAGCTCGTTCTGACCTACACCGTCGCCGTCAATGACGGGCTTCGCGACAGCGGCACGCAGACGGTGGCGATCACCATCACCGGCACCAATGATTTGCCGACCATCAGCAGCAGCGCGGTTGCGGTTGATGAGGCCGGCGACGCCCACGCCCAGGCGATCTCGCTGGGTGGCACCATCGCGGTCACCGATCTCGACGTCGGCGATACGCTGACGGCTTCGGTCACCGGCACGCCGGTCGTCATGCTGGATGGCCACGCCTTCACGCTGCCGACCGGGGCGGCTGCGCTGATTGACAGCGTGGCCTTGTCGTTCGACAACGCCGGACACCTGTCGAACGGCGGCACTACCGGCATCGGCTGGACCTACCAGCCGGGCGCTGCGGATCTGGACTTTCTGAAGCAAGGCCAGACGCTGACGCTCACCTACGCCGTCGAGGTCAGCGACGGCACGGGGACCAGCGCGCCGCAGACCGTGACCATCACCATCGACGGCACCAACGACGCGCCGGTGGCGGTCGCCGACAGCTACACGACAGCCGAAGACGCGCCGCTGACGATCGCGAGCGCAGGCGTGCTCGCCAACGACCACGATGCCGAGGGCGATGCGCTCAGCGCCATCCTGGTCAATGGTCCCACTCACGGCACGCTCACGCTGAATCACGACGGCTCGTTCACCTACACGCCATCAGCCGACTACAACGGCGTCGACAGCTTCACCTACAAGGCCAATGACGGCCTCACCGATTCCGGGACCGCGACCGTCAACATCACGGTCACGCCGGTGAACGACCCGGCTATCATCTCGGGCGTCAGCAGCGGCCCGGTGATCGAGGCCGGTGGCGTGAACAACGCGACGCAGGGAATAGCGACCGCGACCGGCGTGCTCACCGATACCGACGTCGACAATCCCGCCAACACCTTCACCGCTGTCGCGACGCCGACGGTGAGCGCCGGCGGCTACGGCACCTACACCATGACCTCGGGCGGGTCGTGGACCTACCATCTCGATGACGGCAACAGCGCGGTGCAGGCGCTCAATGCGGGCGCCACGCTCACCGACACGTTCACGGTCACGACCGTTGATGGCACGGCGCAGGTGGTGACCATCACCATCAACGGCGCCAATGACGCGGCTGTCGTGTCGGGCACGACGAGCGGCACGGTGACCGAGGCGGGCGGTCTCAACAACGGCACGCCGGGAATACCGACCGCGACGGGCACGTTGACCGACAGCGACGTCGACAATCCGGCCAACACTTTTACCGTGGTCGCGACGCCGACGGCGAGCACGGGCGGCTACGGTACCTACACCATGACCTCCGGCGGGGCATGGACCTACCATCTCGATGACGGCAATAGCGCGGTGCAGGCGCTCAATGCCGGCGCCACCCTGACCGACACGTTCACGGTGACGACCATCGATGGCACCGCGCAGGTGGTGACGGTCACCATCAACGGCGCCAATGATGCGGCGGTGGTGTCGGGGACTGCCAGCGGTTCAGTGACTGAGGCGGGCGGCATCAACAACGGCACGCCGGGAACGCCGACCGCGACGGGCACGCTAACCGATATCGACGTCGACAATCCGGCCAATACGTTCACGGCGGTTGGAACGCCAACCGCGAGCGCGGGCGGCTACGGCGCCTACACGATGACCTCGGGCGGCGTGTGGACGTACACGCTCGACAACAACAATCCCACGGTGCAGGCGCTCGACGTCGGCGGGACGCTGACCGACACGTTCACGGTGACCACGATCGACGGCACGGCGCAGGTGGTCACGATCACCATCACCGGCACCCACGATGTCGCCGGGGTGACGGGCACGATCAGCGGCGCGGTGACCGAGGCGGGCGGCGTCAACAACGGCACGCCGGGAACACCGGTCGCCACCGGCACGCTGACGGTCGCCACGGGCGCGTTCGTCGCTGTGGCTGCTGCCACGGCCAGCGCCGGCGGCTACGGCACCTATGTCCTGACGTCATCCGGGGTGTGGACGTATACGCTCAATAACAGCAATGCCACGGTCCAGGCGCTCAATGCGGGCGCTGTTCTCACCGACACCTTCACGGTCGCCACGACGGGCGGCAGCACGCAGGTCGTCACCATCACGATTGCCGGCACCGATGATGCGCCGGTGCTTTCCGGCGATGCGTCGGCCTCGCTGCTGCAGGGAACGTCGACGGTGATCGCCACCGCCGACCTCAGCGCCGCCGATATCGACAATACGGCGAGCCAGCTCACCTTCAACGTCAGCAGCACCGTGCACGGCTACGTTGCGCTGTCGGGGGCGCCCGGCGTGGCGATCGCGAGCTTCACGCAGACCCAGCTCGCCGCGGGGCAGGTGATCTTCGTTCACGACGCGACGCAAAACCCGGCCGCGAGCTTTACGGTCACCGCGACCGACGGCAGCCTCACCACGGCTGGGATGGCCGTGAACGTCGCCGTCAACAGCGACTTCGTCATCACCAGCAATCTCGATCTCGGCGCCGTCTCCGAGACCATCCACAGCCTGAGCCAGTCCGGCGGCACGCTGTCCGGCACGGGAACGTTGACCGACGCCAACGGCGCGACGTTCACCGGCGGCGCCGAGAGCGGCAGCGGCGCCACGGTCGTCAATGGCCTGGCGTCGTTCTTCGATGCCGGCAACGAGACCTTCACGCTCGACGGCCGGACGCTCCAACTGCATGGCTCCGCGCAGACCGGAGCGTTTTCCGGCGACGCGCTGCATCTCAACAACGGCGCGGTGCTCAAGATCGACGCCGGCGTCACCTTCACCGATGCGTCCACGAGCGGCACCGCCTTCAACATCTCCGCCAGCGCCGGCAATGGCACGGTCAATGTCGCCGGTAGCTATGAGAAGACCGGCGGCGGCACCACGGCGATCTCGACCGCGCTGACCAACACCGGAATGATCGATGCCAAGGCCGGCACGCTCGATCTCGCCGGCAGCGTCACCAATTCCGGCACGCTGAAGGCGGAGAGCGGCGGCACGCTTCTGGTCGCCGGCAACGTCACCGGCTCCGGCGCGGTGATCGTCGACGCCAACAGCACGGTCGAGTTCGGCGGCACTGTCGGGGCCGGGCAGACGATCACGTTCAGCGGTTCGTCGGCGACGCTGAAGATCGATCATCCCGCCAGCTTCGCCGGCACCATCACCGGCTTCAGCGGTGCGACCGACACGATCGATCTGGCCGGAATCAACCACAACTCCGCGCAGTTCTCGCAATCGTTCAATGCGACCACCGGCATCCTGACGGTGACCGATGGCGTCACCACCGCGACGCTGCATTTCAGTGGTGCCACCTATGGCTTCGCGGCCACGAGCGACGGCGCCGGCGGCACCCTGATCAAGCCGGCCAACGTCTACATCGTCCACAACGCGGCCGAGCTCAACACGGCGCTGATCGCCATCAGCCAGGGTGGCTCGGCGGCCGCTGCCAACACCAGCTATTCGATCGAGCTCGCGGCCGATATTTCGGTCACCTCGCTCGGCGCCAATCTGACGGCGATCAATCTCGCCAGCGGCAGCTCGCTCGTCATCCATGGCGGCGGACATGCGCTGGATGGCGGCAACGCCTATCGCGGCCTGTTCGTGTACGATGGCAATGTCACCATCGACAATCTCGCTATCAATCACACCCTTGCGCAGGGCGGCGCCGGAGGCACACAGGGCGGCGGCGGCGGTGCTGGATTGGGTGGCGGCCTGTTCGTTGCCGCCGGCGCCACGGTGTCGATCAGCGACGTCAGCTTCAGCGGCGACAGGGCGGTCGGCGGCAACGGCGGTGGCCTCGATGGTGGCGCTAACTGGGGGGCCGGCGGCGGCGGCATGGGATCGGCCGCCGGTGCCAACACCGGACAATATCGGCACGACTACTCGGCCCCGAACGGCCATGGCTATGTCGCAACAGCGGTGAACGGCACCTCCGGGGGCGGTATCGGGCTCAACGTTCCCGGCCAGCCCGGCCTAGCGCATGGCGGTGCCGGCGGTGCGTGGACCGGCGGAAGCCTCCGCAGCTACACGGCGGCTGCCACCGGCGGGTTCGGCGGCGGCGGCGGCGGCGGCTTCTATGCCTATGGAAACAGCCCGGAGAGCACCCCCCAAGGTTTGGTCGATCATATCTCGAGGGTAGGCTCCAACGGCGGCAACGGCGGCTTCGGCGGCGGCGGCGGTGGCGGGGCGAGCGGCTCGGCCCAATTGCACAGCACCGGCGGCACCGGTGGGTTCGGCGGCGGTGGCGGCGGCGGATACTCTGGCGGTGCCGGCGGCTACGGCGGCGGCGCTGGTGGCGGCAAGGTCAACTACGTCCTGCTCGGCTCCGGCGGCGGTGGCCTCGGCGCCGGCGGCGACATCTTCGTCCAGGAAGGCGGACATCTGATCGTCGGCGGTGGCTCGCTGTCGGGAGGGACTGTCGCCGGCGGCGCCCCAGGTGCGATCAGCACATCAGCGCAAGGCGGCCAGGCGCTCGGCTCCGGCATCTTCATCCAGGGCAACCAGACGGTCACCTTCGCGCCGGCCTCCGGCGACGATCTCACCATCTCCGACGTCATCGCCGATCAGCACGGCAATGGCGGCACCGGCAATGTCGAGATTTCCGGTGCCGGCATCGTGCATTTCGCCGCGGCCAACAGCTATGTCGGCACGACCACCGTCGACGCCGGCGCGACGCTCGACATTGAGGCGGCCGGCGGGCTGGGAACGGGCGCGGTTACCGACAACGGCATCCTCAACATCAACGCCGCGACGACGTTTGCGAGCACGGTCAGCGACGGCGGCGTCCTCAACGTCAACGCGGCAACGACCTTTGCCGCCGCAGTCACCGACAGCGGCATTCTCAACGTCAATGCGGTCACGACCTTCGCGAGCACGGTCACCGACAACGCCACGCTGAACGTCAATGCGGCGACCACGTTCGCGAACACCGTCACCGACAACGGCGCGCTGAACATCAACGCGTCGGCGATCTTCCAGGGCACGGTCGTCAACAACGGCACCGTCACCATCAATGCCGCCAACGCCGATTTCGCCGGATCCATCACCGGCACCGGCACGATCAACTTCGGGACGTCGGGCGGGACGGCCGTGTTCGAGCACGGCGTGCCGACCCAGACCATCTCGGGATTTGCCAATGGCGACGTCATCGACCTCCGGTCGGTGGTGGCGACCACGGTCGTCGTTGGTGCCAACAATGTCGTGACGCTGAAGGATTCCGGCGGCATTGCGGTCGCGACCCTGCATTTCGATCCGGCGCAGACGCTTGGGCCGTTCGGCGTGACCAGCGACGGCCAGGGCGGCACCAAGGTCGTTGCCATCCAGACCAGCTTCAACGTCAGCTCGGCTGCCGATCTGACCGCTGCGCTGACCGCGATCAGCCAGGGCGGCACGTCCTATGCGAAGAACGTCGCCTACACGATCCACTTCGCCAGCGACATTTCGCTGGCTTCGCTCGCGCCCACCGCGCAGCTCGCGGCGATCAACCTCGACCGCGGCAGTTCGCTGCTGATCGACGGCGTAGGCTTCACGCTCGACGGCGCCAATGCCCATCGCGGCTTCCTCGAATATGCCGGCAATGTAAGACTCCAGAATCTCACGATCGCGCACACGCTGGCGCAGGGTGGCGATGGCGGCCTTGGCGGTGGCGGTGGCGGCGCCGGGCTCGGTGGCGGCCTGTTTGTCGCGGCCGGCGCATCGGCGACGATCGCCAACGTGACCTTCCTCGACAACGCGGCCCATGGCGGCGACGGCGGTGGCGTGAACCCGGCCGGCCGGATTTTTCAAGGCGGCGCCGGTGGCGGCGGCATGGGCATCGATGGAGCCGCCGGCTCCACGACTGGGGTGTACCATCTCAACCACTACCAGAACTTGACCGGCTGGGGCTATGCGGGCGGCGCCGGCGGCGGACTCGGCCTGTCGAATCTTGCGGACGGAGGCGGCGCAGGAGGGACGTCGTATCGCGGATCGTCCCCAACCTCCGGCGCCTTTGGCGGTGGCGGCGGCGGCGGCAGCGCCTTTCTCGCTTACCTAAGAGCCGGAAGCCCCGGTGCACAGGGCGGCTTCGGCGGCGGCGGCGGTGCCGGTGGCGGCTACAACAGCAGCAGTCTCTACGGTAACGGCGCCGACAGTGCCGGCGGCAATGGCGGCTTTGGCGGTGGTGGCGGCGGCGGGGGGTTTCGCGGCCACGATGGCCTCGGCGGATTTGGCGCCGGCAATGGCGGCGTCGCGCTCGCCTATCTTGCCAACGGATTTTTCCAGGCGAGGATCGGCAATGTTGGCGGCGGCGGGCTCGGTGCCGGCGGCGGCGTCTTCGTCCAGGAAGGCGGCACGCTGATCCTCGAGAGCGGCTCGCTGTCCGGCGGCTCCGTGGCCGGCGGCGCCGCGGGTGCCATCCAGGCGGCTCATCAGTTGTACGATATGCCGGGCGCCGGCCAGGGGCTCGGCAGCGGCATCTTCTTCCAGGGCAATCAGTCGATCGTCCTCGCGCCGACGGCGGGGAATGCGATCACGATTGCCGATGGGATCGCCGACCAGGGCGGCAATGGCGGCAGCGTTTCGTTCGAGATCAAGGGGCCCGGCACCGTCGAGTTCGACGGCGCCAATTCCTATGTTGGCGGCACCACGATCGATGCCGGCGCCAAGCTCACGCTCGGCGGCCAGGGGACGCTCGGCAGCGGCGCCGTCGTCGACAATGGCGACCTCATCATTTCGCATTCCGGCACGTTCGGCAATGCGTTCAACGGCAGCGGTGATCTCGGGCTCGGCGCCCAGGTCATCAATGTCACCTTCACCGCTTCCGTTTCGCTTGGTGGCTTACTCGACCTCGGCAATGGCGACAATGTCGCCGCCTTCAACGGCGGGCTGTCGGGTGTTCAATCGATCAATTTCGGCACGGGGATTCAGACGCTGTCCGTCGCGGGCGCGATGCCGGGCGCGGTGGTACACGGCTTTGGCGCCGGCGATACGATCGACCTGACCACGGTCAACGCAACCGGCATCGGCAGCTTCGTCAACAACGTGCTGACGCTGACCGGGCCCGGCGGCACGCCGGTCGCAACCATTCATTTCGATCCGGCCCAGCAGAATCTCGCGCCGCACGGCTTCCTGCTGGTGTCCGATGGCGCCGGAGGAACCGACGTCATCCTCAACGAGGTGCCGGTCTACCGCGTATCGACTGCGGCGCAGCTCGCCCGCGCGATCAATGAGATCAGCGTCGGCGGCGCGTTCTCCGCCGCCAACCAGAACTACGAGATCGACATCGTCGGCAGCTTCACGCTGGACCGCGCGCTGCCCGACATCAATCTCGCCAGCGGCGACACGCTGACGATCCATGGCATCGGCCATGAGATCGACGGCGCCGCCACCTATGCCGGCTTCGTCCTGCGATCCGGCGATGTGACGATTGATCACCTGACCGTCGCCGACTTCATCCGGTACGGCGGTGACGGGTCGTCTCCGGGAAGTGAGTCGAAGTTTGGCGGCGGCGGTGGTGGGCTCGGCGCCGGCGGCGCGTTGTTCGTGGGTGCCGGCAGCTCGGCGAGCCTGACCGATGTCGCTTTCACCGACAATCATGTCGTCGGCGGACATGGCGGTCAGGGCGGCTACTACGCACCGAGGGTGCCGAATGGCGATCAGGGAATCTCGACGGGAGGCGCATCGAGCCCGGGGCAGGTGGGATTCGGCTATGGCGGGGCGGGTGGTCATTTCACCGCCAATGGAGGCGGCGGCAGTTTCGGCGGTGGCGGTGGCGGCGGCGGCGGCGGACGCAGTCCGGTCGCATACTTTCCGCCCGGCGGCGGCGGTGGCGGTGGTTATGGCGCCGGCATGGGCGGCGTTGGAACCTCGGGGGGCGGAGGTGGCGGCGGTGGCGGTGGCGGCGGCGCGGGCCTCGGCGGCGCGGTCTTCGTCGCTTCCGGCGGTGCGCTGAACATCACCGACTGGACCTTCTCCAACAATGCTGCAACCGGCGGCGCCGGCGGCGGCAGCCTATGGGGTACCAGCGGGACGGCGGGCCAGGGCATCGGCAACGATCTCTTCAACTACGGCGGCACCATCGGCCTGAACTCCAGCGCCGGACAAACGCTCACGATCGATCAGTACGTCGCCGGCACGCAAGGCACCTTCAACATCTACGCGTCCGGAATCGTCGTGCTGTCTCAGGGCATCGGCACCGGCGTGCTCAACATTTCCGGCGCCGGCAATGTCACGGTGCTCAACGACATCACGGCCACCGCCATCAACGTGACGGGGGCGGGCAATGTGCTGCTGCAGGGCGAATTCCATGGCCAGCAGTCCATCACCCACACCGGCACCGGCACGCTGACGATCAAGCCGGTCTACAACGTCTCGACGGCGGCCGAACTCGTCACCGCCATTCAGACCATCGACGGCAATCCGATCTCGGGCTTGCCCGTCAACTACGTCATCAATGTCACCGCGGACCTGAACCTGAGCGCGGTGCTGCCATTCCTGACGATCGCGGCCGGAGACACGCTGACATTCGAAGGCAACGGCCACATCATCGACGGCGGCAACCTCTATGGCGGCTTCACGGTCCAGTCCGGCGTCGTCACCTTTGATAACGTCACCATGCAGCACATGGTCGAGCGCGGTCAGGACGGCTTTGCCGGCATCACCAATCTCGGCCAGGCGGCGGCCGCGGGCGGCGGCGGCGGCGGTGGTCTCGGCGCGGGCGGCGCCTTTTACATCGGCAGTGGTGGCTCGGCGACGCTGACCAACGTCAATGTGCTGAGCAACCAAGCCGTCGGTGGCAATGGCGGCGCTGGCATCGGGACCTACTCGAGTCCCAATGGCGGATCCCGGGGCGGCGGTGGCGGCGCCACCAATAGTGGGCTGACCGGAGTCAAGTCGGGCGGCGACGGCGGCAACTGGAACACGTCCGGCGGCGGCTTTGGCGGCGGCGGCGGCCTGGGGGGTGGTGGCGGCGGCGGATATGGTCCCTGGCACGCGGCCGGCATTCCCTGGGCTTTTCAATATCCGGGCGGCGCCGGTGGTTATGGCGCTGGCGCCGGCGGCAGGGCCGCTTTCGACGGCAACAACCATGAGCACGGCGGCGGCGGTGGCGGCGGCGCCGGACTTGGCGGCGGCATCTTCGTTGCGTCCGGTGGCTCGCTGATCATTGGTGGCAGCACATCCGTTGCCGGCAACGCGGTGCAGGGCGGCCTCGGCGGCGCGGGTGCGAACTCCGGCGCCAATGGCGGCGGCATCGGCGCGGGCCTCTTCACCGCGTCGAGCAATGTCACGCTGGCGCCTTCGCTCGGGCAGACGGTCCATATTTCCGATGCGATCGCCGGCAACATGACCGGGACGCTCCATATCGACGGCGCCGGCATCGTCGTGTTGGACGCGATCGCGGCAACGGTCATTGACATCACCGGCAGCAGCGCGCTGACGCTGCCTGCCTCGCTCGTCAACGACTCCCTGACCGTGTCGGGTTCGGCCACCTACACGGTCACTTCGAGTGGCTTCAGCGGCGCCGGCTACTTCGGCGCCTCCGGTTATGGCGTGCTCACGATCGCCGTTACGGAGACGGTGACCGGCGGTGTTCGGCTCGCCGACCACGGCACGGTCGAGCTTGCCGCCGCCAATGCCGCCGGCAGCGGCGCGATCACCTTCCAGTCGGGTGCGCAGGCGACCCTGATCATCGATCAGGGCGACACGCCGACCAACGAGATCGACGGCTTCCTTCCCGGCGATACCATCAAGCTGGCCGGCTTTGCCGCCGGCGCGACCGCTGTGCTCGGTGCCGCCAATGTGCTCACGGTCAGCGACGGCACGCACAGCGCCCAGCTTCATCTCAACCCGAGCTTCGATTACTCGACCGCTCAGTTCAGCGTGACCGCCTACAACGGCGGCATCGCGCTGACCGAGATCATCGCGCCGAAGATCACGCTCGTCGGCCAGCCGCTGAACGGCAACCAGGTCGTGCTCAGCGGCAACGGGGCGCCGGGCAGCACCGTCCAGATCTTCATCGACGGCAATCAGGTCGGCACCGCCACGCCGGATGGCGCCGGACGTTTCACGTTCTCGACCTCGGCGCTTGCCGATGGCGAGTATCATGTCACGGCAACGCAGACGGCCTCCGGCCAAGCGCCGATCACGACCTCGCTCGTCGTCGACGTGCTGCCGAGCGCACCGTCGATCGCGCTGGCGCCCGGACAGACGCTGCTGGCCACCAATGTCGGCGTGGATCTGCAGGGCAGCGGCGAACCGAACCAGACCGTCACGCTGCATCTCAGCGGTCCCGGCGGCAGCTCCCTGACATACACCACGGCAACCGACGGCAGCGGCAATTACGACTTCGTCACGCCGAACCTGCCTGACGGCCACTACACACTCAATGTGACCGAGACCAACGCGGCTGGCCTCGTCAGCCCGTCGTCGGGCGTGCTCGGCTTCGACGTCCATCCGAAAGCCCCTGTCATCGCCGTGGTCGGGCAGCCGCTCGACGGTGGCAGGATCGAGGTGGCCGGCAGCGCCGATCCGAACATCACGGTCAACATCTGGGTCCGCAATCAGTCCGGCGACCAGTTCATCGGCTCCGGCAGGGCCGATGCCACGGGCCATTTCGATTTCACCGCGAGCCAGCCGATCGGCCACGGCAACTACACGCTGCTCGCACTGGCGCAGGATGCTGCAAACCTGATCAGCGACCAGGCGATCCCGTTCACGTTCCACGTCGATCCGCAGGCGCCCGTGATCACCTCGATCGTCGGGCAGAGCGTCAACGGCGGCACCGTCGAGATCAAGGGCACTGCGCTGGCGGGCAGCACCGTCACGCTCTATGAGGGGAGCACTGTGGTCGGATCGGGCGTCGCCAATGGCGCCGGCGTGTTCGATATCGTCACCACCGCCACGTTCGCCGAGGGCGTGCATCCGTTGCGGGCGACCGCAGCGGATGCCGACAGCCTGACCAGCCCGCTCTCCACCGCGATCAACGTCACCGTCCTGCCGACCGCGCCGATGATCTCTGCCGTCATCGCGACGGCGCCGCAGACGATCGAAATTCAAGGCACCGGCGAGGCGGGAGAGACCGTCAAGGTCTATGCCGACGGCACGACCTTGTTGGGCTCGGGTGTGGTCGATCAGAGCGGGCGTTTCGATTTCAGCGTCGATGCGCCCGGCGGCCACCACGTCATCACCACGACCGAGACCAACAGCGACAATCTGACGAGCCCCGTCTCCGCGGGCGTTGCGATCGACGTGACGCCGAAGGCGCCCGTCATCACGTCGGTGGCTCCGTTGGTCGCGACACAGATCGATGCCAGCCACGACTTCATCGTCAAGGGCACCGGCCAGCATGTCGGCGAGACCATCACGCTCTACGCCGATGGTGGCTCTATTCCGATCGGCACGGGCGTCGTCGCAGCCGATGGCACCTTCACCATCACGACCACGGTGGCGCTCGCGAACGGCAATCATACGCTGACCGCCACCGATGCGGCGGGTGCCGACGTCAGCGCGCCATCGACCGGCTTTGCGATGTATGTCGATCCGGCTCCGGTCACCAATATCAGCCAGGCCGGGGTCGCCGCGGATCACGGCGTCATCGAGCTGCAGGGCACGGGGCAGCCGGGCGACACCATCACGCTGATGCTCGGCAACACCGTAATCGGGACCGGCGCTGTCGACGCATCCGGTCATTTCGATGTGACGACCGATCCGGCGGCGGGGGCGCTGCTCGGCCCCGGCCACCAGCACATCACCGTCGTCCAGACCGACAGCCTCGGTCACGCCAGCCCTGGGGCCACGTTCGATGCCAGCGTCGCGCCCGCCGCGCCGGTCGTTGCGTCGGTGGTCTCGGTGCCGGACTCGGTCGGGCGCGTCGAGGTGAAGGGCAGCGGCGAGGCCGGCACCATCATCAAGCTCTATGCCGACAACGGCACCACGGTGGTCGGTACCGGCACGGTCGATGTATCCGGTCATTTTGATATCACCAGCGACTTCCAGTCGGTCAACGGCGGAGCGCACAGCATCACGGTGACCGCGACCACCATCGACGGCATCACGGGGCCGGCCTCGGCGGATGCGAACGTGACGGTCACGCCGGTGGCGAATACCTGGACCATCACCTCCGCGGCCGATCTCGCCAAGGCGATCGCGGCGATCGACGTCTCCGGCGCGAGCGCGCAGAACGGCGCGCACTACACGTTCGACATCGTCGGTGATCTGCAACTCAGCGATCAGTTGCCGGCCTTCAATCTTCCGCCGGGCGCCTCGCTCACGATCGCCGGCCACGGCCATGTGCTCGACGCCCACGGCCTTCCGGGCCTGTTCGTCTACGCCGGCAGCGTCGAGATCGACGATCTCGGAATCATCAATGCCGTGGCGAAGGGCGGCGACAGCAATTTCGGTGGCGGCGGCGGCGCAGGTCTCGGCGGCGGATTGTTCATCGCATCGGCTGGCGCGGTGACGCTGTCCAACGTCAATTTCGCCAACGACAAGGCGGTCGGCGGCAACAGCAACGGTGGTACGTTCGGCTATTTGGGGATGGCGCTGTATGGCGGCGGCGGCGGCCTCGGCGGCGCCGGTGGTTTCCAGGGCGGCGGCGGAATTGGCATTCATGCCGCCGGTGCCAGTCATCCGCGGCCCTACGACACAGGGACAGGCGCTGGTGCCGGTATCGCACTGGGCGCGGCCACAGGTGGCGGACAGGTGATCGGTACGAACCCGGTCTATCTCGGCGGAGCCAATGGCGGCGGCGGTGGCCAGGGTGCCAGCTTCTACACCAGCGCGGCCTATTTCGGCTTTCCCGGATACGGCAGGCCCGGCGGCGGCGGCGGCATCGGGGGCGGTGTCGGCACAGTCGATGGCAGCGGCATGATCGACACGGGCGGTGCTGGCGGCTTCGGCGGCGGCGGTGGCGGCGGCGGGTGGGCCCCGTGGCTTTCGGCCGGTGGATATGGCGGCACCGGCGGCTTCGGTGGGGGCGGCGGCGCCGGCCGGCATGGCGGCGGCAGCGGTGGTTTCGGCGGCGGCGGCGGTGCTGGCGGCTATGGCACGGTTGGTGCGGGCGGCTTTGGCGGCGGCGCCGGAGGCACAGGCAGCTACGGCGGCGGCGGTCTCGGCGCCGGCGGCGCGATCTTCGTGCAGCAGGGCGGCACGCTGATCTTCGCCGGCTCCGGCAGCGAGCAGAACGGCGACGTGACGGGCGGCACCGCTGTGACCGGGGCCGGCGCCCATGCGGGCTCGGCGCTCGGCAGCGGCATCTTCCTGCAAGGCAACCAGACCATCACCTTCGCGCCCGACGCGGCGCATGTCATCACGATCAGCGACGTGATCGCCGACATGACCGGCTCGCATGATGCCAGCGGCCAGACCGGCGCGGGACATCTGCTGCTCGATGGCGGCGGCACGCTGGCGCTCGCCGGCGTCAACACCTTCACCGGCGGCATCACCATCGAGAACGGGACGCTCGATCTCACCGCCCACGGCGCGGCCGGCTCCGGCGCGATCAGCTTCTCTCCGGCCGATCATGCCACGCTGGAATTCAGCGCGGTGAATGCGCCTGTCAACGCGATCGAGAATTTCGGCACCCGTGACCAGATCATCGTCGACAACTTCCATGTGACCGGCGAGAGCTATGGCAACGGCGTGCTGGTGCTGAACAGCGCGACCGGCTCGGTCAGCCTCACCGTTGGCGGTGCGGACCTGCACGGGCTGTCGGACTTCCAGTTCGCCTTCGACGCCGCCACAGGCAACACGATCATCACCGGCGGACCCGACCGGTCCGGCGCCGATGTCATCCATGGCGGCCCCGGCGCGCATGTCCTGACCGGCGGCACCGGCGAGGACGTGTTCTTCTTCCGCGCCACCGATCTCGCCGCTGATGTCACCGACAAGATCACCGATCTGTCGTGGGCAAACGGCAGCGGCGAGCACGACCGCATCCATCTCGAAGGCGTCGACCCCAACGCGGTCACGGTGACCAGCATCAATGGTGGCCATGACACCGACATCGCGATCGGCGTCAACGGCGGCACCGCGCACATCCTGGTCCAGGGCAGCGGCGCGTCTCCGCTGGAGATCGAATTCCAGAACACGATTCCGACCAGCGATGCGGATCTGAACACGCTGCTGACGCCATCGACCATCAACGAAACCGTCGGCCAGTTCACGACCGGCGCCAACCAGCCCTACATCAAATCCCTGGTCAGCTACGGCGCCGACGGCACCGTGGCCGCGCAGGACGTCACCAACAATGATGGCTCGCACACCATCACGGTGCAGGCGCCGAATGCGGTGCTGACGGCCTCGGCTGCCAACGACACCTTCGTGTTCCAGTTCGCCGCGCAGCCGGCGGGCAACGCGACGATCGGCAGCTTCGACGTCGCGCACGATATCCTGCAGCTCAGCCACAGCGTCTATACGGATGCCGCGGCGGCGCTGGCGGCGATCGCCAATGATCCACACAACGCCGGCAGTCCGGCCGACACCACCATCGCGATCGACGCCAATCATACCATCACGCTGGCGGGGGTGAACCCGAGCCAGCTTACACAGCACGATATTCTGCTAGTGTAAGACCTCGTAATGACAGGCTTTTGAGGATCATGCAGGGCGACATTCACTTCATCTCCGGGCTGCCGCGCGCCGGCTCGACCTTGCTGTCGGCCATCCTGCGGCAGAACCCGCGCTTCCGCGCCGGCATGACCGGCCCGATGGGCTCGCTTGTCGACGCCATGTTGCGCAGCATGAGCATGAGCAACGAGACCTCGATCTTCATCACCGATGCGCAGCGCAAGGCGCTGCTGCAAGGCGTCTTCTCGTCCTATTATTCCGACGTTCCCAAAGGCGACGTGGTGTTCGACACCAACCGCAACTGGTGCACGCGGCTGCCGCTGCTGACCGAGCTGTTTCCCCGCGCCAAGGTGATCTGCTGCGTGCGCGACGTGCCCTGGATCCTGGACTCGATCGAGCGGCTGATCCGCAAGAACAAGTTTCAGCCCTCGGGCATCTTCAACTTCGAGCCGGGCGGCACGGTGTATTCGCGGGTCGACGGACTGGCGGCACCGAACGGCATGGTCGGCTTTGCCTGGAACGCGCTGCGCGAGGCGTTCTGCGGCGAGGAAACCAGCTGCCTGATGGCGCTGACCTACGAGACCCTGACCAGCCGCCCGCAGCAGGCGATCGCGGCGGTCTACGACTTCATCGGCGAGACGCCGTTCGCGCATGATTTCGACAACATCGAATTCGACGCCGAGGAGTTCGACCGCAGGCTCGGCACGCCAGGTTTGCACAAGGTCGGCCGCCGCGTCGAAGCCCAGGGCCGCAAGTCCGTGCTGCCCGGCGATCTCTGGCGCAAATACGAGAACGACGCGTTCTGGCGCGACCCCGCGCGCAATCCGAACAAGGTGCGGGTGGTCTAGCGTCAGCGGCCGCCGCGCGCCCGCCCGGCGGGGTGCGGTCCGAAAAAGACGTGGATCGTGGAGACGAAGCGCACGCCCGGCGCGCGCTGATGGCTGCGTCGCGCGCGAGATGCCGGGTTCGGAGCGCCTGATCTGCCGGGGCGCAGCCGACACGCTTCGAACGTCGAACTTGTTTGTGCGCTTCAACACGATCGTGCTCACTTGAGAGGGCCGAGCCCGGCCGCTCGAATGGCCTCGGGGACACTCACTAGTCCCGAGGGAGCGCCATCATCGGCCGCGTCATCCATCCGGCAGACGCGGCTTCGCCGCCTCGCGGCGCGCTGTCGCGTCCGAGCTTTGCTATCTGGACGCCCTCTTCGAGAGGAGGGCGCAGGGAAGGCCGGGTGCAGGCCGCACCCATGGCCCGCCTGCGAAAAAAATGCAGGCGGCAGGAACCACAGGATTGGCCGAACAACCGGCCTTCCCTGCGCGATGGGCTAACGGCTGCTCCGTGCTCTCCCAGGGGACCGGGCTTGCTTGCCCCCGTCATCGGGATGTCGCCGATCAAGACACCAGCGTCGGGGTGTCGGGACCACACGGCTTGACCGTCCGCACAGGATCGTTCGTCCGCACGCGAAACGCGCACTGCGACCCCAAGCGGCCACCGCATCCCACGCTCCACGGTCCATGACGATCGCGAAACGCCCCTCCACCGAGCGCGGGACGGCGAGGTCTATAGCATGTGTTCTGGAAAAAAGAAATAGAAAATTTGCTAGGGGATGCACGGGATGACCGAGCGGCAAATTGGACGCACGCCGAAAGGATGAACGCGCGACGGTCTGGCCCTCGCGACATTCGACTTGTCGGTCACCGCGGGAAGAAGCGCTTCCCTGAGTTCAACGGAGAGCCTCGGGCGTCGTCAAGACCTTGCCCGGTTGATCGAGGAGGTGCGTGTCGGCAATAAAAAGCGGGCCGCGTCGTCCAATGATTTGTGTTGGTCTCGCTGGATCGCGAAATCGGACCCTTTCAACCGCAGCCGCGCGCCATCGATCAGCACCTAATGGGCTGGATCGATTGCGGGCAAATCGTTCTGAGCGAACGTGGTTGGCGACAACTGATCAGCCGCCATGCGCAGGAGTAACCCGGGGGCAACTGTGAGATGCAGCGTCAGCGCGCTTGCGACGTTCCAAGGATTCATGAGGTTCACGAAGGCCCAGAAGCCATCCATGTGCAGAACGACGAGGTGGCTGAAGACGATGAGCAAACCCGCCGCCGACAGCCAAATTGCCCCCACGAGCCGCAACGCATTTGTCAGCATCGACATGGATTGCCTCAATCTCCTCGACGCCTCGAGTCTTAAGGGCAAGGAATGAGAACCCGCGGAAAGAAATCATCGGCATTTTAGGCATTGCATTGTCGCGGCTCGCACGGCATCGGGCGCGGCGCGTTGCAAGCGCGCAGCGTCCATCGGTCGGTCGCCAGATCGCGCAAGGGAGCGACCGCTGACATCCTCGCGTTCTTGCTCACCACGAGGATGCAACTGAAATGCAAAACGGAAGAGGGATTGCGGGTCGTAGCTACAGCTACGTTAGATAGTAAATGACAAGGATTTGCCGTAATTGACCGGGGTGGATGCCCGCAGCAAGTTGGTCTACGGACCATGAATAGTTAATGCAGTCTTAGGCAGTCGCTGAAGTTCCATCAGATCGACCGTCGACGAGAACAGGCGAGTAGGGGCGGCCTCCGCTAATCCTGCTTCCGCTGCATAGGAACCAAGCCTCATCAAAGGTTGTCGCGCGGGCTTCCGCCGATGCGAGCCCGTGGGAAGATCATGAACGAAATATTGGTCTCGCTGTTTGTGCTCACCAGCCTGATGATAAACCTGTCGTCGCTGGATGACATTTTCATTGATCTGCTCTCCTTCGGCATCGCGCATCTCCCGCTTCGGCGCGTCACCGCCGAAAGCGGCCCGCTCCCGAGCATCGCCGTCTTTGTCGCCAATTGGTGCGAGGAGGACGTCATCGGCAAGATGGTGGAGGGCAATCTCGCCCGGATCGGCAATCCGCAGGTCTCGCTTTTTCTCGGTGTCTATCCAAACGACACCGGCACGCGGCGCGTTGCGGAGGCACTTGCCGCGGCCCATCCCGATCGCGTGCGGGTGATCGTCAACAGCTTGCCCGGTCCCACGTCGAAGGGACAGATGCTCAACGAGATGTTCGCCCAGAGCTTCGCCGGGGAGAAGGCTCCGGATCTCGTCGTTCTGCACGACAGCGAGGATGTCATCGATGCACGCAGCTTCGATATCTATGCGACGTATGCGGGCGAGTTCGATTTCATCCAGGTCCCTGTCTTCTCGCTGAGCCGCCGCCGCGGAGCCTATGTCGCTTCAACCTACATGGAGGAGTTTGCCGAGCGCCACACGCGCGAGCTGATCGTGCGCAACGCGCTCGGAGCTGCCATTCCTTCCGCCGGGGTCGGCACCTGCTTGACCCAGGCGCTCGTGAGACACTTCCTCGAAACCCGCGGGCAGGTCCTGATGTCCGGCACTGTGACGGAGGACTACATCCTCGGCGTCGAAGCCAAGCGCGCGGGCTTCAGGTCGATGTTCGCGGCGACGTCGGCCCGGGCCGAGCAGGGCGTCGACTATGTCGCAACCCGAGAGTTCTTCCCGCAGCATCTGGAAGCCTCGATCAAGCAGAAGACCCGCTGGGTATACGGCATCGCGTTCGAGGCGATGCACAAGCTCGGCTGGCAAGGCCAGCCCTGGGACATCTATTTCTTCCTGCGCGACCGCAAGGGGATGGTGACCAACTTCCTGGCACCCGGATCCATCATCCTGATGATCCTGGCGCTCGCGGGTTTCATCGATGCCGAGACCCTGCCGCGCGGCGTGTACCTGCTATTCCAGTGGTCGATTTCCTTCAATCTTCTCGCGGCGGCGTGCCGCTATGTCGCGCGGCTCACCTCGAGCTACCGGGTCTACGGGACCATCGACTGGACGGGCGTCGCGATACGATGGCCGGTCGCGTTGTACATCAACATGGTCGCCGCCTTCCGCGCGTGGAAGATCTATCTGGGTGAATCGCATTTTGCGACCTCGCCCATCGTGTGGTCGAAGACGACGCACGACGTCCCGGACGATTTCCTGGCGGCCACCCGCTGATCTCACGGAGAATAGACTGTGCGCATTTTTGTCGCCTTCGGCACGCGTCCGGAAATCATCAAGCTCGGTCCTGTCTGTCGCGCCTTGCGTCATGCCGGCGCGCATGTCGATGTCTTCTGGTCGGGACAACACACGGATCTGGCAGACGGGCTGATGGATCTGTTCGGGATCGATCTGAGCCATGGCGGCACCGGCGTCGTGCAGGAGACCAGCCTCGCTGGCAAGTTCGCGCTGATCACGCAGCAGATGCAATCCGTGCTCGGCTCCCGGCAGCATGATTGGGTCGTGGTCCAAGGCGATACGACGACCGCTGCAGCCGGCGCGCTGACCGCGTTTCTGAACGGTGTTCCCCTTGCACATGTCGAGGCCGGATTGCGGACCGGAACGTTGGATTCACCATTTCCGGAGGAGTTCAACCGGCGGCTCGTCACGATCGCCTCGACATTGCACTTCGCGCCGACCGCGCGGTCGCGCGACAACCTGCTGCGTGAAGGCGTGTCACGGGATCGCGTTGCCGTGGTCGGCAATACTGCGGTGGACGCGCTGCTCCACGCACGCTCGAGGATTGCCGTCGGCTACGAGCCGATCGACCCCGAGATCGCGAATTTGCCGCGCGACAGGAAGCTTGTGTTGGCGACATTGCACCGGCGCGAGAACATCGGAAAGCCGCTGGAGGACATTCTCGGAGCCCTGCGCGAGCTTGCAAATGACGGCGACAAGCTGATCCTTCTCCCCGTCCATCCCAATCCGGACATTCGTGCGCAGGTCGTGCGGGCGCTTGGCCGACAGCCGAATGTTCGCCTGCTGAAGCCTCTCCAGTACACCGACTTCGTCTTCCTGCTCAGCCGGTCATGGACCATCGTCACCGATTCGGGCGGAGTCCAGGAAGAAGCGCCGTCCTTCGGTCTTCCCATCCTCATTGCGCGCGAGAGCACGGAGCGGCCCGAGGTGGTCGAGGCCGGATTTGGAAAGCTGGTGGGATCCGACCGCCATGCAATTGTCACCGAGGTTAGACGTCTCACCAACTCCGACGCACCGCAACTGCTGCCTGCGCGCAATCCGTTCGGGGACGGCGAAGCATCGCGCCGCATAGTGGAGCGGATTTTCAACGCCAGTCAGGTACAGCATGCTGCCGAGTAGGAAGATGACGGTGCTGGAACCAGCGAGCGCGGCGCTCAACGTCAGCCAGCTGCATTGGAGCCGGTTGAGGAACCTCATCCTCATCTCGATCGGTCTCGCCATCGCTCTCGCGACCCTGGTCTACCTGATCTCCGGCGGCGTCGTGTTGATGAAAGCCGCCGGAATGGTCACGCGCGAGCGCATCGCCATCGGAGCGCCCTATCTGGAAACTCGGGTGCGCGAGGTTTTCGTTCGCCCCGGGGACAGGGTCGAGGCCGGGCAGAAGATCGCGCTCGTCGAATCCACGTCCGTCTCCCGCACGCTCGCGGAGCTCGCCGTGGAGAAGGCCAGGCTCAGCACCCGGATCGCAGCGATCGAGGCGAGGCAGGCCGCCATCGGCATATTGCTGCCGGCGGCCGAGGCCAATGCCAGGCAGACGCAAGACTATCTCGACAAGGTGTCCGGCGCGAGCAGGAGCGGGCTTGTGGTCGACAAGTTCCTGACGGACACCAGCAGCGCGGCATTTGCGGCGGCCGAGAAGCTCCAGTCCTTGAACGCGGAGCGGGCCTCGCTTGCAGGAGAGTTGGCCACCAATCAGGGCGCACTGAAGGAAATCACCGACACGTACCAGTCATTGCAGAGCGCCTATGCCGGCGGAGCCCTGTATGCGCCCGTCGCTGGATATGTCGGCAACAAGGTCATGAGCGCTGGGGCCGTGCTTGGATCGGGCGGCAGTGACATCGCGACCATCTACACGGGCCCGAGCTTCATCCTCGCCTATCTGCCGGACAACTATCTGCTCGATCTCAAGGCCGGTGAGCGCGTCCACGTGCGTTCCTACGCGCAGTCCATCGTGGGCGTGGTCGAGGATCTGCTGCCCCTGACCGACGCGATGCCGCCGGAATTCCAGATTCCGGGCGATGTCCGGCAGCGGGGACAGGTCTTCAAGATCTCGATCCCGGAAGGAGTTTCCCTTCCCGTCGACCAGAAGGTAAAGATCTCCACCTGCTACTTTCACATGTGCGATGCGGGTTCCGGAACGATTCAGGAGATCGTCCATCGCATCATGAACTACGTCGAGCGTATCGAAGGATATACGCGCTAAGGGAACGTGCCGTGGACGGGCGATCCGGCCCGCTCGGATCTAAAAGGCGCCGAACCCCGCCCGACCAGCTCGAAGTCGAACATCCCGACTGCCCGCCTGCTGTCATCTCTCCTGCGTCGACAGATGATGGTGCGATCTGTAGGTGCCGGCCAGGAGCTTGCGATCGTATCCTTCAAAGCCACCTGTTGCCTTAGGCTTTTCCCGATTGCGAAGCTCACTCTCTTAGCTCGAACGACGGCTCCTGATCGCGAGGAACCAATGGCGCGACCCGGAGATTGTATCATACCGGACTGGCCCCACTCCGGCGATGCCGCACAGGAAGGCCTTTCAATGAACAAGCGAAAATCGAATGGCTCCCACAAGGGGAACAGCGCGAAGCCGGTCGTGGTGAAGCCGGTATCGGTGCCCAAGCACGCTGCCGCGGCAGCGATGCAGAGGCGCGCTCGCCTGCTTGCCGAGTCCGCAAGCCCGGAGGGCGACGAGCTGCAGGCAGTTCCGGAGACCGAAACGAGGCTGCCGGGACGGCCAGGCCAGGAGACGGAAACGATTTTGCCGCCGCTCCCGCCTCTCGAACCCGAACCCGAACCCGGGCCGGCGCTCTCGCCGCCTCTCGGCGAGCTGACGCCCGATGCCGTCCAGCCCGTCGACGCTGGGACGGACTCGCATGAATCCCAGCCACCCCCGATCGCTGAAGGCAGGGCGGCCGATCTCTCGCCCGTTGTGGGCGGACCGCCGCCGGCGCTCGCCGGCATGGAGGCCTGCCAGACTTTGCTTATGGAGATGACGCGAGACAATCTCGATCTGGCGGCCAGCCTCGCCACGATACGCTCGCCTCTCGGCATGTTCGGCGTCGCGACCAATTTTGCCGGCAGACAGATCGACATCTACCGCAGGTTCACGAAGGCCGTCGTCGAGATCGCCGCCGGGCCTGCCAAAGCGCGATAATTCGAACGTGGTGATCTCAACCAACCCGGGGCCGGATCAGGTGCATTGGGACAACGCAGAGAACAACGCCCTTCGTGCCGATCCTATTGTAGCCGTACCGGCAGATTGAGCGGCCCGCGGAAGCCGAAGCCGTGCCAGCGCACGCCCGCAGGCTCCGGCAGCTCCATCCTTGGAAACCGTTCGAACAGCATCGGCAGCAGGATGGCGCCGACGGTGCGGCGGGAAAGGTGGGCGCCGGCGCAGTGGTGCGGGCCGTTGCCGAAGGCCTGGTGGGGGTTGGGATCGCGCAGCGCGTTGTAGCTCTCGCCGTCGGTGAACAGCTCCTCGTCGCGGTTGGCGGAGGCCTGGATCGTCATCACGGTGTCGCCCTTCGGAATGAGGCAGCCGCGGATTTCCGTGTCCTCCATCACAAGGCGTGAGCTTGCCTGGATCGGGGCGACCCAGCGCACGCCTTCCTCGAAGGCGGAGCGCCATTTGTCCTGCGCGCGCACGGCTTCGAGCTGCTCCGGGTTGGTCAGCAGGCCGTAGAGGATCGTCAGCAGGGCGTCGCGCGGCTCGTTGATGCCGCCGCCGATCGCGATCTTGATGTTGGCGATGATCTGGCTTTCCGGAATCGGGTTCTTCGCATTGACCATGAAGGAGAGCGCGGACGAATCCGGCATCGCGCGGACACGCGCCATGTTGGCGCGGATGCAGCGGTCCATCTCCGCGTTCGCAACGTCGCTCGCGTCGAACGGCCCCGGCGTCCAGCCGAAATTGCCGGCGCCGTCGATCAGGGTCTGCGACCAGCGCTGCATGTCGGCATCGCTGGCGTCCGGCACGCCCATCACATGTGCGAGGATGCGCGCGGCCAGCGGGCCGGCCAGCGCGGGGAACAGATCGACGACCTCGCCGCGCGGCAGCCGGTCGAGATAGTCAGTGGCGAATTGTCTGTAGAGCGGCTCCCAGGCGGCTTCGATCGTCTTCGGCATCAAGGCCGGCATCATCGCCATGCGCTCGGCGCGGTGCTCGTCGTGGTCCTTGCGCATCAAGGTGTGCGCGAGGAAGGCGCGCTTCATCGGCGTGTTCGGATCGTCGGACGAGAACAGCGCCGCATTGTCCTTCACATATTTGGTGTCGGCCGCCTTGGTGAGGAACGTCCGGCCCACCGACTTGACCCGCAGCACCGGCGCTTCGCGTCGCAGGCGCTGATAGATCGGATAGGGATCGCGCGTCAGATCCGCGATTGTGATGGTCTCGTCCAGGGGAGCCAGGCTTGCGGTCAGCATGGGGCGCTCCTGTTGGATGCGGGCCAGTGCGTGTCTGATCTCAAGGATAGTGGCAGGGACGGAACGGCGCAATGCTGGCCGGATGTCCCGGGCCGGAGCGACCGTGTGTTCTGAACGACGTCTGACCTCGCCAGTTCCGCAATGTGCACGATTGCCGGAGCGTGCTGCGCCGCACCTGCGGAGATGATGATGAGGATGGACTTCGGCGCGTGGCGGCGGATCACGCTGCGCTGATCCGCCCTACGGACTGTCGCCGGTCGGCTCTCGCAGATCCGACGTGGATGGCTGGAACGAGCCCGGCCATGACCGCCTGGAGACGGACGCACGCAAAACTCCGATCGTCATAGGCGGCTGCGCCGGGCGGCGTGGGGGACGCTCAGTATCGCCCGCCGCTGCGCTCTTGTTGCTTGATCCAATCCGAAAGCGTCCGGGTCGTCGATCCCTGCTCCTGACGCGATCGTTTCGACGCTGCGGTGCCGTTGCTCCGGCTCGTCTTGCCCGCGTGCTCGCGCTGACGCATCGCAGCGTCCGACGCGGAGGCTCTCGATGGAGCGGCGAGTTTGTCTGCGGCCTCTTTTTCGAGACGGAGTTTTTTCAGCCGCTCCATCTTCTCGCGCTCCGGATCGGGCGGCGGCGGCGGCAGCTCGCGCTGGCGGGCGTCCTCGGCCGAGATCAGGAGGGCCTTGATGGCGGGTTCGCCGAGGGCCTTGCAGGCTTCGAGGCGATGCAGGCCTTCGACCAGCACGAAATGGTCCTTCTCGCGGCGGACGAGAATGGCCTCGCGCTGGCCGGACTCCAGAATGCTCTCGGCCACCTCGTCGACGAGCTCGGGCCTGAGCGCTTTGCGCTTCTTGTCGGGAACGTGGATCTTGTCGATGGGGAGGCTTTCCGGTGCGGTCACAGTCGAGGCTCCCTTGGGTTTGCTCCGTCGTGTCGATGCTCCCTGCTGATGGAGCCCGATCCAACGGTCCAGTCGAAATCTGGGACCGATCCCAGGCCCGGAACGAGGCGGCGCTGGGAGATGGAGACACGAGGCATGCGCTTCCACAATAGTGACATTCCGCTGCGGTCCGCAAGCGTGGTGACCAGGCGACGGTGGCGGTGCATGCGACGGCCGCGTTTCGACAGTCGCTCATGTCGCGGATTTGTGGTGTTATGGTGAGATAATCGCGACAATAGGAGCCGCTCATGATGAACCGCAAACTCGTTGCCGCGCTGATCGGCGTTGGCCTGTCGCTGCCTGCCGTGGCCCGCGCGCAGGACGCGCCGGTCGAGGAGCAGGTCGTCAATGCGATGAACAAGGTGTTCGGCGTCCACGCCGGCTTCCGCGCCAATCATGCCAAGGGCGTCGTGGTCGAGGGCAAGTTCAAGCCGTCGGCCGAGGCCGCGGGCCTGAGCCGGGCGTCGCTGTTCAGCGGCGGCGAAATTCCGGTGACGGTGCGGTTCTCGGACTCCACGGGCGTGCCGAATTTGCCGGACGGCTCCGGCGATGCCAATCCGCACGGCATGGCGGTGAAGTTTCATCTCGCCGACGGCAGCGACATGGACATCGTGATCAACTCGCTGAAATTCTTCCCCGTCTCGACGGCTGCGGAGCTGCGCGACCTGTTCCTCGCGATCGCCGACAGCGGACCTGATGCGGCCAAGCCGACCAAGCTCGAGCAGTTCATCGGCAGCCATCCGTCGGTGCCGGCGGCGCTCGGCACCATCGCGACGCCCGACAGCTTTGCCGACGAGGCCTATTTCGGCGTCAACGCGTTCGTGCTCGTCAACAAGGCCGGCGAGAAGCAGGCCATCCGCTGGCAGATGCTGCCGGAGAAGGTCGTGCATCTCGACAAGGCGGACGCCGACAAACGCGCGCCCGATTTCCTGATGGCCGAGCTGCCGGCGCGGCTGAAGCAGGGGCCGGTCACGTTCCGCTTCAAGGCGCAGCTCGCAGCCGCCGGCGACAGCACCAGCGATCCGGCCAAGCCGTGGCCCGACGATCGCAAGCTGGTCGAGCTCGGCGTGCTGACGATCGACAAGGCGGTCGCCGACAGCGACGCGGTGCAGAAGACGCTGTTGTTCCTGCCGGGCCAGCTCACCGACGGCGTCGAGCAATCGGACGATCCGATGATCGACATCCGCAACGGCGCCTACGCCATCTCGTTCTCGCGGCGCAATCCCTGATCATCGGGTCGTCCTGCGATCGGGGGACGCTCAGGGGACGGGGCGCGTGATAGATGATTGGCGTGACCGTGCCGGTCGAGAACGGCTCACGCTCGTGGACGAAGGGGAAGGGATCTCGCCGGCGGCTCGAGGAGACGTGTCATGGCTCACATGCGATCGTTTCGATTGTCCCACTTGCTTCGATTGGCCCCGGCGCTCGGCGCCATGTTGTGTGCTGCTTTCACGCTGCTGCCGGTGGTCGCCCGCGGCGAGCCGTTGCCGGCCGATCTGATCGGCCGTCTGCGCTCCGGCGGATATGTCATCGTGTTTCGCCATGGCGCGACCGTTTCGGTCCAGGCCAAGACGGATTCGATGAGCCGGCCGAACGTCCCGGCGCAGCGTCAACTCAACGAGGAGGGCCGCGCGCAGGCGAGAGCGGTCGGCGAGGCGATGCACACGTTGAAGATCCCGGTGGCGCAGGTGGTGACCAGCACGGTGCAGCGCGCCGTCGATACCGGCAAGCTGCTCGGCTTCGGCGAGGTCAGCGCCACCGGCGACCTCGCCGAGAGCGGGACTGAGAGCGCGGCGGAGGACAATGATCGGCGCGCGCAGGCGCTGCGCAAGCTCGTCGCCGCCCGCCCGCCGGCTAACAGCAATGTGGTGCTGGTGTCGCACAAGCCGAACATCGTCGACGCGTTCGGCACCGGCTGGTCCGACGTGCACGAGGGCGAGGCCTCGGTGTTCGAACCCGACGGCAGTGGCGGCACCAAGCTCGTCGCGCGCATCCAGGCGACCACATGGACCGAGCTGGCCCGCGACGCGCATTGAGCGCGTGCGCCGGCGCCCGCTCGGACCAGCGCCTGCAGCGATCCGAAAGCCCACGCGCTAGCGCACCGGCGGCTGCGGCCTCGCCAGTCCATCCAGGCCGTCGCGCAGGATGTTGACGATCAGCTTGATCACCTGCAGCGCGGCGATGGTGGCCGTTGTGTAGGTCGGATTGATCCAGGACGTCGTACAGTCGAACAGGCCGTCCGCGCCCTGTCTGCAGCCTGAGGCCAGCAGCATGGCCGTCACGCCGGCGAGCGTGAGGCTGGCGACATTGGCGATGTTGTGGAAGAGGTTGGTGTTCACGGGGCTCTCCATTCGTTGCAAGCGCTGCCGCGGCTGTGCGCAGCCGTAGCGCGGGCGCCAGAACTCGAAGCGATCCGTCGCGTTCCAGCAGCCTTGCAAAAATCAGCTGCTCTCAGCAGTCACGGCTTCCGGATTTCATCATCGCAGCAGCGGCTGAGCGAACGCGCACAAGCGCGCGCCGCCGGGGCGGGTCACCAGATGGTGATGAACGCCGCCGGGAACGTGCATCCGGGCACCAAGTTGCCGGGCCCGCCGCGATGGTCGCGTGAAACGCGTTCAGGCGTGCCGTCAGCAACTTCCTTGGAGAGAGCAATGAACGAATGGATGAACATGTCGGCGCTCGGGACGATGGTCCTGCAGGAGGGCGTGAAGTTTCTGTACGAGCAGGCGACGGCTGCCCTGAAGCGAAAGCTTGCGCCCCACGCGGATGCGCCGCACGCGCCGCCGCGCCTGCCGCCGATCTTCGATCAGGCTTCCGGGCCGCTGTCGTATCACGTCGACAAGATCGAGGCCGTCGAAGATCCGCTGCGTACATTGAGCCAGATGGTTTCGAAATGGGCCAGCGGCGCCGAGCCGATCAATCCGGCCGATCCCGAGTTCATGCGCGTCGTCTCGGCATTGCGGCTGGTGATGGAGCACGTCTTCCAGCAACAATTGACGTTCAAGGGCGAGCAGCGGTCGGCTGACGATCTGCTCGGCCACTCCCTGGCATTAGGCACGTTGCTCGGCGAGATTCTCCCGCTCGGCCGCTTGGGGGCCGGCCTGCGCGCCGGCGCGAGCGCTCCTCTTCTCAACATCAAGATCCTCAGTTTGTAGACCTGCCCGCCAAACCCGCCCTCGCGCGCTCGCCGGTGACGAACCGGCGTGCGTCGGCGTGCGGCCGCATGTCGCACGAGCGAGCCAGCAGCGATGAGAGCCGAGCTAACAACGACCACGTCGGCGATGCCGGTTCGCTGCGCCCTGTCGCAGGCTGCCGACTACTCAGTACGGCTCGCGCGAAAAAAAATGCCGAGTTCGCCAGGAACTCCGCATGGGGGACCGGATTATGTCGGCCGCGCTCGGGAACCTCCGAGTGTCTGCCCCGCGCGTCCCGCTCATTGCTGCAAGGCTTTCGGATCAGAGAACGGACATCATGACGATCAACCAGGATAGCGGAAGGAGGCCGGTGCTGCGCTCCGACCGGGCGGCGATTGCCGGCGGTCAACGTGGCAGCCGCGCACAGGGCGATGCCGTTGCCCGGAACGATGCGGCCGCGGGATCGCGCGCCGCGATCGCTCAAATCTCGCCGCGGCCGGACGCGGACAACGCCGCCTTGTCGCCGGCGCCGCGGACCGACCTGTTCGAAAACCCGCAACTGGCATCGATGGCCGCGCGCGCCTTGACCTATTTGAATGCCGGCATTCCCGTCCATCTGCGCGGTCCGGCCGGCACGGGCAAGACGACGATGGCGATGCAGCTGGCCGCCAGGCTGGGGCGGCCCGTGGTGCTGCTGACCGGCGACGACGGCCTCACGGCGGCGCATCTGGTCGGCCGCGAGATCGGTACGAAGTCGAGACAGGTGGTCGACCGCTATGTCCACTCGGTGCGCCGGGTCGAAACCGAGACCTCGTCGATGTGGTGTGACGCGGTGCTGGCGCAGGCGGTGGTCGAAGGCCTGACCTTCGTCTACGACGAGTTCACCCGATCGCCGCCGCAGGCCAACAATCCGCTGCTGTCCGTGGTCGAGGAGCGCATCCTGATATTCCCCGCCGGCTCCCGCAAGGAGCGCCTGGTGCACGCCCATCCGGAATTCCGCGCGATCCTCACCTCGAACCCGGAAGAGTACGCCGGCGTCTCACGGCCGCAGGATGCGCTGCTCGATCGGCTGATCACCTTCGACCTCGACGACTACGATCGCGAAACCGAGATCGGCATCGTCAGCAATCGAACGGGGCTCGCCTATGCCGAGGCCGGCGTGATCGTCGATCTCGTGCGCGGCGTGCGCCGTTGGCCCAAGGCGCATCATCCGCCGTCGATGCGCAGCGCCATCATGATCGCCCGGATCGTCGCGCGCGAATTGATCACGCCCTCGGTCGATGATCCGCGCTTCGTCCGACTGTGTCTCGACGTGCTCGCCGCAAAGGCCAAGCCGACCGATCGCGACGATCGCGACCGCTTCGCTGCAACGCTGCTGCGGCTCATGAACAATCATTGTCCCGCTGGCGCCATCGATGGAGGTTGAAGGTGAGACCCGCCCCGCTCCGCAGCATCCGACAACGTCCGCCGCCGGCGCGGCGGGTGGTGCGCTCGCGCACCGAAGCCGCGGCCGAGCTGATCCGGCTCGAACATGAGAGGGATCGCCTCACGCAGGCCCTGGCGTCGCTCGAACCGCGTCGCGAACAGGCGCGCGAGCGGCTGAAGCGCATCGACGAAAGGGCGCGCCAGCTTCTCGCCATGCTCGAGGTCACCAAGGCCGATGACGACGCCTTCGACGGCGTCGTCCGTTCTCCCCTTAGCCGCTTTCCGAAGGAATGAGAGACATGAACGCGCTCAAGATATCCGCGGTCGCCCGCGAAGGCGTCGCCGCGATCACCGGTCATCAACCGGAGCTGGTCTCGCGCTGCGAGCCGAGCGATCGAGGCTGGCAGGTCCAGGTCGAGCTCGTCGACACCAAGGCGCGCATCACCGAGAACGACGTGATGGCGACCTATCAGCTCAATTACGACGCGCGCGGCAGACTGCTCAGCTACGAACGGACGCGGCGTTACCCGCGGGGCAAGAACGGGGGGACGTTCGCGGCCTGAGCGCGAGCGGAGCACGCCATGACCTTTACGGTTCACCAACCGACTGGGGGCGACCGCCTCGCCGACATTCTCGAGCGGGTGCTCGACAAGGGAATCGTCGTCGCCGGCGACGTCACGATTTCACTCGTCGGAATCGAGCTCCTCAACATCAAGATCCGGCTCATCGTCGCGACCGTCGATCGCGCGCTGGAGCTCGGCATCAACTGGTGGGAGGCCGATCCGAGGCTCACGACCCGCGCGTCCGAGCTTTCGGTGGAGAACGAGGAATTGAAGAAGCGTCTGGCGCTGCTGGAGGCAGACGCCGGACGCAACCAACGGCCACGCAAGCGTCGCGTACGAAGCATCGCAGCCACATCTGGAGCTTCACATGAACGATGAAGAGCAGGACAGACCTGGGCCGACCGGCCTCAACGCCTTGAACGAGATGGGCCGTCGCCTGCTCGACGTCCTCGGTTCGGTCGAACGGCGGTTCACGCACGACCAGACCTCCCGGTCAGGAGACGTCACGATCAGGACGCCGCGCGGTCGCGTCGCCGGCAGCGTCGGCTTCACCATCCGGCACGGCCTCGCCTCGGAGCCGTCCGACGAGCCGCTCCCGGTCCGACGTGATCCGCCGGTGCCGCAGCCGAAGATCGACGTTCCGGAAGGGCAGTTGATCGACGTGTTCGACGAGCCCGCCGAGATCCTCGTCACGCTCGCGCCCTGCGTCGCGAGTGCGCACGAGCTCGTCGTCCGCATCGAGGGCGCCGAGCTGCACATTGAGACCACCGGCGGACGGCGGTTTCGCAAGCGCATACGCCTGCCGCTCGATCTCGGCGAAGCCGTTCCCGTAATTAGTCTCTCGAACGGCATTCTCGGCATCCGCATTCCCAAGCCCGCCGCCCCGACCGCCTGAACCCACGCAAGGAGCCTCCTGATGTCAAATCAACCGATCTACGTGTACGGACTGATCCGCGCCGAGGACCATCAACCTCTCGCCGTGCGCGCCGTCGGCGATTCCGAGCAGCCGGTAAACATCATCGGCAGCGGCAATGTCGCGGCGCTGGTCAGCACCATCGATCTCCCGGAAATCATGCCGACGCGGCGCCATATGCTGGCGCACACCAAGGTGCTGGAGGCCGCCATGGCGAATGGGCCGGTGCTGCCGATGCGCTTCGGGATCATCGTGCCGAACCCGGCGACGTTGTTGCGCGTGATCGGCTTCCGTCACCAGGAGCTGCGGGCGCGGCTCGACGAGATCGACGGCCGCATCGAGGTGGCGCTCAAGGCGAGCTGGGACGAGCAGTTCATGTGGCGCCAGCTGGCGTCCGAGCATCCGGATCTCGCCGTCAGCGGCCGCACGATGATGGGCCGCGGCGAGCAGCAGAGCTACTACGACCGCATCGAGCTCGGTCGCGCGATTGGCGCGGCGCTCGAAGAACGGCGGACGGCAGCACGCCTGCAATTGCTGCAGACGGTCACGCCGTTTGCGGTTCAGGTGAAGGAGCTGACGCCGGTCGATGACGCGATGTTCGCCCATCTCGCGCTGCTGGTCGAGAAGGGGGCGGAGCCGTCGTTGTACCAGACCGTCGAGGCGCTCGAGCGCTCGAACGATTCGGGGCTGAAGTTCAGATATGTGGCGCCGATCCCGCCTTACAATTTCGTCGCCGTGACGCTCGACTGGGAGCAGCACGAGCAGGCGCCTCGTCGGTGATCGGACGATAGGCCATCCACGGCGGCCGGCGGTGTCCACAACGTTGAATGCAGGAGATCACGATGCTCTTTCAGATCCTCACTTCTCCCGTCAGCGGGCCGTTCAGGATGGTGTCATGGATCGGCGGCGCGATCCGGGACGCAGTCGATACCAAGATGAATGATCCGGCCGAGATCAAGCGGGCTCTGGCGGCGCTCGAGCAGCAGCTCGAGGCCGGCAGCCTCTCCGAGCAGGATTACGAACGGATGGAGATGGAGCTGATAGAGCGGCTCCAGAGCTCGCTCCGGCACGGCAGCGGAAATGGCGGCTGAGATGGATGCTCCATCAACCATGCAGCGGACCGTCGCAGAAGCGCGCGCGGGAGATGCCGGACGCGGGATCATCAGGCTCGATCCCAGTGATCTCGCGCTGCTCGGGCTTTCCATCGGCGACGTCGTCGAGATACGCGGTCGCCATTGCGCCTATGGCCGCGCGCTTCCCACCCATCCCGACCAGCGAGGTCTGGGCAGGGTCCTGATCGACGGCACCGGACGCACGAATGCCGGCGCCGGCCTTGGCGATCTCGTGTCGCTGGTTGCCGCCCACACCCGTCCGGCCGATGAGGTCACGATTGCGTTCGACGGCTTCCGGCCGCCCCGTCCCGGCCTGTTCGCCCGTCGGGTGTCGGACGCCTTCCGCGACATGACCGTCGCGGCCGGCCATGTCGTCCGGCTGCGCCTGATCGGAGGTCGCGATCTCTCCGGCCGGATCTGCGCCACCAGCCCGGAGGGCGCGGTCGTCATCAGTCGCGACACGCGCATCACGTTTGCGGCGGCTTCCGGCGAGGCCCCGCCGCGCACCATCTGCTATGAAGACCTCGGCGGGCTGTCGCGCGAGCTTGCGCGCGTGCGCGAGATGATCGAGCTGCCGATCCGCCGGCCGGATCTGTTCGCCCGGCTGGGCATCGAGGCGCCCAAGGGGGTGCTGCTGTCCGGGCCGCCTGGCACCGGCAAGACGCTGCTGGCGCGCGCGGTCGCCCAGGAATGCGAAGCTGCCTTCTTCCAGATCGATGGTCCCGAAATCGTCTCCAAGCACTATGGGGACTCCGAAGCGAAGTTGCGCAGCATCTTCCAGAAGGCGCAGGCGAGGGCGCCGGCGATCATCTTCATCGACGAGATCGATGCCATCGCGCCCCAGCGCGCCCGGCTTGGTGGCGACCGCCAGCTCGAAGGGCGGCTGGTGGCCCAATTGCTCACCTTGCTCGACGGCGTTTCCTCCCGCGGCTTGGTGATCGTGATGGCCGCCACCAACCTGCCTGACAATCTCGACCCGGCGCTGCGCCGTCCCGGCAGGCTCGACCGCGAGATTGCGATCGGCGTACCGGACCGCGGCGGGCGCCTCGAAATCCTCGCCATCCATACCCGCGGTGTGCCGCTCGGCCCGGATGTCGATCTCGAGCAGATTGCCGGCGCGACCCACGGCTTCGTCGGCGCCGACCTCGCAGCACTGGTGCGCGAGGCCGGAATGGCCGCCCTGCGGCGCGCGGCTGCGTTCGACTCGAGTGCGCTCGACGGCATCTCGCTCGAAGATCTCTGCATCGGGCGTGCTGATTTCGACACGGCGCTGTCCGAGGTCCGCCCCTCTGCGATCCGGGAAGTGTACACGGATGTGCCGCGGGTGCGCTGGAGCGAAATCGGCGGAATGGCCGAGATCAAGCAGGAGCTGATCGAAGCGGTGATCTGGCCGATCACGAAATCCTCGCTGTTTGCGGATCTCGGCGTCCGGCCCGCCAAGGGCGTGCTGCTCACCGGTCCGCCCGGCACCGGCAAGACGCTGTTGGCGCGCGCACTCGCCAGTGAAGCGCAGGTCAATTTCATCGCGGTGAGAGGCCCCGAACTGCTCGATCGCTTCGTCGGCGAGAGCGAGCGCGCGGTGCGCGACGTGTTCGTGAAGGCGCGGGCGACCTCGCCGACCATCATCTTTTTCGATGAGATCGACTCGCTCGCGCCGGTGCGCGGCCTGAGCGGGGCGGTGAGCGATCGCGTGGTGGCACAGCTGCTGACCGAGATCGATGGCATCGAGGAGCTGAAGGGTGTTTTCCTGCTGGCCGCCACCAACCGGATCGATCAGGTCGATCCGGCGCTGCTCAGGCCCGGGCGCTTCGATCGCGTGTTCGAGGTGCCGTCGCCTGACTGCGCAACGCGGGCGCAGATCCTGGACGTGCAATCCGCGAGGCTCCCGCTCGGCCCCGATGTCGACCTCGGCGGCATCGCCGCGAGCACCGAAGGCTTCGTTGGCGCCGAGCTCGCCGCGATCTGTCAGGAAGCCGGGCGCATGGCGTTGCGGCGCGCAGTGGCGCGGAGCAGCGATGCTCCGATCGTGATCGAACAGGCGGATCTTCTGGCCGCGTCGAACCTGGTCGGATGCGGCCGAAGCATTCGCACATCGCGGCAGGCAACACCAAGGAGGCGGTTCTGGTGACGATGAATCTCGTCGGTATCACCACGCCGGATGTTGCCGGCGCCATCGCGGCGGCGGGAGGCCGGCTGGCCGATGTCGAGACGCGCGCGGTAGAGGCGGGCGGCCTCGTCGCACTGCTGGCCTTGTCCAAAGCACCGTTCTGGCACGTCCTGCGGCGGTCCCGGACCGCGCTCAGGTCGATGCTGACGGCTCAGCGCATCCTGGAAGCCGCTGCCGTCTACGGGCCGCTGCTGCCCGCACGTCCGGGCACGCTCATCAGGAATGATGCAGAAGCCTGCATGCTGCTGCGCAGCCAGTGCCGACATCTCGCGGAGGGCCTTCGCCTCCACGGCACTTCCCGGCAATATCAGATCACCATCAGCTGGGATCCTGTCGCCGCGCTGGCGGCGCGCCGTGATCATCAGGATCTCGTCGAAGCCGCCGCTGCGAGCGCCGACGGCGCGGCCGACAAGGCGGCATCGATGATCCAGCGGTTCATGTCGGATCAACAAGCCAGGTTCGAGGCCGAGGCCATGCGCGCGCTTGCCGCGGTCGCCGAGGACGTGATCACCCTGCCGGTGAATCAGCCGGACATGCTGATGAATGCCGTCGTGCTGCTCGCGCCCGGCGCAGAGCCGGAGCTCGAGCGTGTCCTGGAAGCGCTCGACCGCGGCCTGCGGGGGAAGAACCTCATCCGGCTGATCGGCCCGCTTCCTCCCGTCTCGTTTGCGGCGGTGTCGATCGAACGTCCGGGACGTCAGCGTATTGCCGCGGCCCGCCGCCTGCTCGGGATCGGCGAGGCGACCAGGACATGCGATCTGCGCCGGGCCTATCTCGATAAGGCTCACGCGCATCACCCGGACACGGGCGGGCATGCCGCCGACGCGTCGATCGTCGGAGCCGCGGCCGAGGCGTTTAGGCTGCTCGCACGCGTCGCGGAGGCGCGCGCGTCGGCCGGACAAGACGATGTGATTCTGGTGGACATTCGTCGGCAGGACCAGCAGCGGAGCTTATCGACATGAGCAAGGCAAACCTCGGCATCGGCCTCGTGCATGGCGTCGTCACGGCGCAATCGGCCGCGCTGCTTCCGCAGATCGTCGATGCCTTCGATGCGACCGAGATCATCGTCGTGAACACGGAGCAGCAAGCGCTGCTGATCTCAGATATTCCGCAATATCTGCGCGGTCACGTCGAGGCGGATACGCTGTTCTCTGACCCCGCGCGCATCTCGACCCTGGCCATGAAGCATCACCGCATATTGCAGGCTGCCGCAGTGGTCACGGATGTCGTTCCAGTCCGACTTGGAACGCTGGTCAGAGGGCCGAGCGGGGCGCGTGATCTCCTGAACCGCGAAGCCGTGCGCTTCGCCGGTCATCTCGTCACGATCCACAATGCGCTCGAGTTCTCCGTGCGCATTCTCCCGACCGAGCAGCCTTCGCGTCGGGTTGCCCGTCCCGTTCCCAGTAGCGGCAGGGACTATCTGCGCATCCGGAGAGATGAACGATGCGGTCAGCGGCCGGCCGTCGTCGACATCACGCTGCAAGAACTTGCATCGCGGGCGGTGGCGATCCGTGAGCGGCAATCGGCATCGCGTTCGGGCGGCAGGACACCGGCGCTGGCCGAAGCCGCTTTCCTGGTCGATCGCCATGCGCTTGCGGCGTTCGACGACTGTGCCGGACGGATCGAACGGCAGATCGCCGAGAATGGCCTCGCGCTCGATATATTCGGACCTTGGCCGGCCTACAGTTTCGTGGATGGCGCGCGGGAGAACCTGGGATGACGTACCGCGCCGATCTCGACTATCTCGAACCCGCGGCGTCGAGCGAGGGCTCCCTGCTCGAGTTGCTCGATCACCTGCTCGACCGCGGTGTTTTGCTGTGGGGCGAATTGCGAATCTCCGTCGCCGATGTCGAACTCATCGAGGTCGGCCTCAAGCTGATGCTGGCTTCGGCGCGGACCGCGGACCGCTGGCGGCAGACGACGACCCAGCGCGCCTCGATCGCCCCGGGAGATTGTCCATGAGCAGTCCGCGTCTGATAGGCCTCCTCGCGGCCGATGACGTCCCGGCCGATCTCGCCGATCAAATCATGTCTTGCGGGCCGGTTGCCGCAGCAATCCGCTTTGCACCGGCTGCTGCCTCGAGCAGCGAGAGCCTCGACCATCACGCAGCCGTCGTCGCCTGGTGCCGCCGCGCGGCGTTCCTGCCATCGCGGGCCGGCATCCCGATCTCGCCGGAGCTCCTGCAATCCATCGCGCGATCCGCTTGGTATCACCGTTCGACCATCGAACACATCGAGGGGCGCGTCGAGATCTCGGTCGAGCTCGAGCGCCGTGACGGCGTGCGGGATGGTGGGATTGACGGCGGCGGCCGGGCCTATCTCCGCGCGACGGCGCACGATCTCCGGGCATGCGAGGTCGGCGTCGCGACGGCGGCGAACCTGCTGGCGATGTACAGCGAGCGGGCCGACGCCGACCTGATCGCGCGCACCGCGCCGCTTCCGGCCATCAGGCTGCGCGCGTCGGTGCTGGTCAGGAGAGCGGTCGCGCCGCGGCTGGCACGACAATTCGACAGCATGCTGAGCGCGATCAGCGACCGCCTGGTGTGCCGGGTGACCGGCCCCTGGCCGCCTTACAGCTTTTCGACGATCCGGGAGCCCTCATGAGCGCGAGCAGCCACAGCGAGGCGCCCGGCCTTCGTCTGCAACTCGGCGACCTCGATACCGCGCTGGCTGCGGTCTTTACCGATGCGGCTCCGAACGGATCGATCAACCTCGACCCCGACAAGATCGAGCATGACCTCGCGCGCCTCGTGCTCACCTTGATCGAATTCCTGCGACGGCTGCTCGAGCTGCAGGCGATCCGGCGCATGGAGGCGAATGAGCTTTCGGAGGATGAGGAGGAGCGCGTCGGTCTCGCGCTGATGCGGGCCGCCGCCCAGGTGAGCAGACTCGCGCGCGAGCTGGGGGTGGATCCGCGCGAGCTGAACCTGCAGCTCGGACCGCTCGGACGGCTGCTGTGAGTTGATTCAGACCCGTGTGACCGCTCCCCCTATCATATTGCACAGAGCGGAAGAGGCGGGGATGTGAGCGTCGGCTTGGAAGTTGCGCTGCACGGGAGCTGAAGCCTGCGCAACAGGCTCAGGCTGCCCATGTAGCACCGAAGTCGTGCCGAGTCCGAATGCCGCCGTTCGCCTCCGGCTCGTTCACGAGAGCCATCTCAGCGGCTCTCGACACATCCGGAGTCCTCACGACGCGACCGCTCACCCCGAAGATTGGGCCTCGCCGCGGCCGGATTCTGTCGCCGTGCCTGGTGAGAGTCTCACGAATCCGCGTACCAAAAATTGTGCTGATCGCAAGGAACTCGTTCCTACAAACTCTGTTTGAGAGCGCTACAAAAACACGAAACACAACCTCAAAGAGAATTGATGAGTTGATAGTCGGCCGTACCAATTTTCCGGAACGCGTACTTTCCGGGGTCTGTGCCGTGCCGTCACTCTCGCAACATTGGGAAACAGAACATGGCCATCGAGAAAGCAACAGCGTCTTCAAGCCTCGCCGAAGTGATCGATCGCATCCTCGACAAGGGCGTCGTCATCGACGCCTTCGTGCGAGTCTCCCTCGTCGGCATCGAGCTGCTGTCGATCGAGCTTCGCGCCGTCGTCGCCTCGGTCGAGACGTGGCTCAAATACGCCGAAGCCATCGGCCTCGTGGCTCAGCCGATGCCGGCCTGAGCCCGACACATCCGACTCCGGCCGGGCCGATCACGCGATCTGTCGTCGTGCGCCATCGGCCCGACCGGAAGTCCCAAGCCAACGATGCAAGACCATGCATCAACTCGCCGAGCCGGCTTCGTGTGACCACTCCTGACCAGCTCTCGGGTCCTCGCCACCAAGGGATTCACCGCACATGACACCATCCGAGCAACGTCGGCAGATGGCTGCCGAGATCGTCGACTTCGAAGCCCGCCGGGACGCGGCGGGTCACCTGACCGTCTACTATCCGCCGACCGGGGACGGCGGCGGTGCCTATGAGGTCGCCGGCATCAATGCGCGCTATAACAGATTGACGGCCAAGAGGCTGGCCGGCTTGATCGCAAGACAGCGCTACGATGACGCGGAGCGCGTCGCGACCGACTTCATCGCCCGAAACACCGACTGTGCGGCGGCGTGGACCGATGTGCCGGCTGTCGAGTTCTACCTGCGCGACTGCGTGTTCAGCCGTGGGGCGAGGGGAGCTGCGCTGATCCTGCAGCGCGCGCTCGGCGTGGTGGCGGACGGCAAGGTTGGACCGGTCACGCGCGCGGCGGCGGCCGTCATCGATCCCTTGGAATTGCTGACGCAGCTGCGCCGGGCGCGCGAGCAATACGAGCGCGAGGTCGTACACCGCGACGAGCGCAGCAAATTCTGGGCGGGATTGTCGTCCCGCTGGGACAAGGCGGTCACGACCGCCAAGCAATTCTCCATCATCCCGGCGCCGGCCCCGGTGCCCGGGACCCCGACGACACCGCCGATCGTGGCGATCGACCCGAGCTCGCTGATAGGACCTGACGCGACCGCCCCGGCGGCCGCTCCCGTCAGGAGCAGCGGCTTCCCGCCGCGGCCGGCGTTTCCTCCTCTCGTCACCAACCGGCAGCGGGAGGCACTGTTCGGCCGCTATGACTATGTGCGCGCACCGCAGCCGGGAAATCCCGAGGCAATCCGGATCCTTGGCAGCTGGGAGCGCGACAACATCGTCGAGGTGCCGATTCCGCAGCTGGCCAAGGCGCTTGGCGCCAAGGCGCCGGCCGCCATCAGATTCCACCGGCTCGCGGCTCGCCAGCTGCAGACATTGTGGGAGGAGTGGGAGGCCGCCGGCCTTCTTAGCCGCATTTATTCTTTTGACGGCGGGTTCGTGGCCCGGCTCGTGCGCGGCAGCCGCAGCGTCCTGAGCAACCACGCCTTTGGCAGCGCCTTCGATGTCAACCAGGCCTTCAATCCCTTCGGGCAGCGGCCGGCATCGAACGGTCGCAGAGGGTCGGTCCGCGACCTCGTGCCGATCGCGAACCGCAACGGGTTCTACTGGGGAGGCCACTATCAAAGCCGGAAGGACGGCATGCATTTCGAAATCGCGGTCCTGCAGCGAACGGTCGCGACGCAAATATCGCTGGCGTCAGCGCTCGCGAGCTCCGCCGCGGGCAGCATGGCGACAGACCAGATCGCGGCTCCTGCCGTCGAGTCGCCGTCATTGCCAGCCGCGACATTGCCTCCCGCGGCGTCGGTGTGAGCTGTTCGTCAGCAAGGAGCGTCCGAGGCCGGACCAGCCGACATGTTTTGACTGATCACATTCATTAGCTGATTGCCGACGCACTGCCGCCTCCTTGCTGATCGGATTGCCGTGAAGCCGACCGCTCGTCGCCTCATTTGGCGCGATTGCGGCGATATGTGCCGAATTTCCTCCCGATCCGTGGCGCCACGATGTCTGCGCAACGAGGACCGCGCGCGACGCATTCGAGGCGTTCGCTCGTCCGCTGACCGTGCTCGCACCCATGCCGCTCTTGATGGTGCCGCCGACGTGGCGATGCAGGTCGGCGCGAGGTGTGCAATCAGTGCGAGCGAATGGTGATCGTGCAATCGATGCCGTCTTGCGGTTGCCAATGATGGAGATGAGGCGCCGACCCCTGCCAGCAGGGCAGCGGGAGGGCTGACGTTCGTCTGCTAACGGTCGTCAGGAGCTTGCAGGCAAGCCTTTGCGTGCATCGCGCGCGAGCGCGTTGGAAGCGCTGGCGCTTTGCGCGCTACTTCTTTTCGCCAGAATCCTGCATCTTGCGTGCAACACTCAACATCCAATTTCAATCGCCTCGACGCCGCGATCAGCATTCCTTTCGTTTGACATTTTTCAATTCAGTTCGCGACACATTCTGACCCTCCTGATGCGGCCGTCGTTTGTTGCGGCACGTGTTCAGGAGTTGTGAGTTCGATGCGTCGCGTATTTGGCGTATGCCTTTGCCTATCTACTTTCGCAGGAAGTACGACATCGGTCTGGGCGACTGATCTCGCCCTGCCTCCCCCGCTCCCTCCGCCCGACGTTTTCGCCTACAGGTGGAGTGGCTGTCATGCCGGCGCGAACGCCGGCATGGCGTGGTCACGCCAGCAGCAGAATTGGAGCCAGGTCGCCAATGCAGGCGCAGCGCCCGTTCAGCCTGTCCAGCAGCCGGTCGGCAACGCAAACAACCCGCCTGTGGTCAAGCCGCCTGTGGTTGCAAACCCCCCGCCGAACCCGCCGCCGCCGAACAACCCGGGCGGGAACAACGGCGGATGGAAGCCGCCGCACAAGCCGCCGCAGAAGCCCCCGATCTGTGAGCGCACCGACAAGGGCTGGTGGCAGCCCGGCAAGCCGTATCACGGCGACAAGGATCACGATTGGCCGAACGACAAACCTTCCTACAATCATGATCACGACGGCGGCCATCATTGGCCACAGGTCGGATCGAAAGGTGGCGACAACAAGTCTTCCTGGCCGTCGTACAAGAACGACAAGGATAAGGACGACAACTACAAGGACGTCAAATATGGCGGCTTGTTCGACAAGCACCATGACGACGATCATGACAAGTCGGGCGGCTGGTCACAGCTGCATTCGAACGGCTACTCCGACAGGAGTGCCTGGCTGCACCATGGCCAGCAGGACGATCATGACAAGCCGGCCACCGGCTGGGGCGCGAAGAAGGATGACGGCTATGACAAGCCGTCGGGCTTCGGCTGGTCGAAGCAGCCGATGAAGAGTGAGCGCGACAGCTATGCCTGGCTGAAGCCGGATGACCGCAACGACGACAAGCATGGCGGTTATGGTTGGGGCGGCAAGCCGCACGACAATGACGACGGCAAGGGCGGTTATGGCGACAAGCAGCCCGACAAGGATCACTGGCAGCAGCAGGGCGGCAACTACCATCATGGCGGATGGCCGCATCATCCGGACAAGCCCTGGCCGCCGAAGAACCCGCCGCCGAACAACGGTGGCGGCCAGCCGAATCCGCCGCCGCAGGGCAACAATGGCAACCCGCCCCCGCAGAATCAGCCGCCGGCTGGCGGCAACGTGGCGCCGCTGCCCGTCGCGGCCGTGCAGATTCCGACCGCCATCTCCAGCAATGGCAGCGACGTGATGGGCGGCCTGCAGCTCGGTTGCGACTATCAGATGGACCGCTTCGTCGTCGGCATCCAGGCCATGGCCGATCTCGGCATCATCAACACGTCGAGCCCGCTCGGGCCGGCGCTGACGATGAACACGCGGACCAGCAACCTCTACACCGCCACGGTGCGTGCAGGTTATCTCGTGACGCCTGAGATCCTGGCCTATGTGCGCGGTGGTGCGGCATGGACGCGAACCAATGTTTCGGTCGTCAACACCACCACCGGGCAGTCCGCCAGCGTGGCGTTCAACCGCAGCGGCTGGACGGTCGGCGCCGGCGTCGAGTGGATGTTCGCTCGCAACTGGTCGGCCTTCGCCGAATATGACTACGCCGATTTCGGCACCGCGACCGGCACGCTGCCGGGCGCCGCCGCGATCACCGGAGGGCCGAACGTCGTCAGCCAGAAGACCCAGCTCCACACCGCTCTGCTGGGCATCAACTACCGGTTCGACCTGCTCTCGCGCGCCGGCCGATAAGGGCTGCGGCGCCCGCCGCTTCTCTCTGCAGAGGACAAAGGCCGCCCGGTTCGCCCGGGCGGCCTTTTTCGTCTGACCGGCGGTCGCCGGCCGATGACCCGAATATGTGGTTGGCCGTCAGCTCGCACGGACCGAGGTCAGGAACTTGCCGACTTCGTCCCTCAGGCGACCACTGTCGCGCGACAGCAGCTTCGCCGCCGACAGCACCTCGGAGGACGCGGTGCCCGTATTGCTGGCGCCGCGCTGCACATCGGTGATGTTCGACGACACCTGCTGCGTGCCCTGGGCCGCCTGCTGGACATTGCGCGAGATCTCCTGCGTCGCCGCGCCCTGCTGCTCGACCGCAGCCGCGATCGTGGCCGAGATCTCCGACAGGCGTTCGATGGTTTCGCTGATCTCGCGGATCGCGCCGACGGACTCCTGGGTGGCGGTCTGAATACCGGCGATCTGCTGGCCGATGTCCCCGGTCGCCTTCGCGGTCTGCTCGGCGAGCGCCTTGACCTCGGTGGCGACCACGGCGAAGCCGCGTCCGGCATCGCCCGCCCGTGCTGCCTCGATGGTGGCGTTGAGGGCGAGCAGGTTGGTCTGGCCGGCGATGGTGTTGATCAGCTCGACAACGTCACCGATGCGCGCCGCCGCCTTCGAGAGTTCGCCGACCCGCCCCGTGGTGGAGCGTGCCTGCGTCACGGCCTCGTTGGCCATGCGCGCGGACTGCTGGACCTGGCGGCTGATCTCGGTCACCGAGGAGGCCATCTCCTCGGTCGCGGATGCCACCGACTGCACGTTGGTCGACGCCTGCTCCGAGGCCACCGCGACAGTGGTCGCAAGCGTCTGCGCCTGCTCCGCGGTGGCGGTCAACGATCCGGCCGAGGTCTCCAGCGTGCTCGAGGCCGCCGACACGGTTTCGACGATGCCGCCAACGGACGCCTCGAACTGATCCGCCATCTCGTTCATCGCGTGCCGCCGCTGGGCATCGGCGGCCGCCTGATCCTCGGCGCGCTGTGCGATGCTCTGCTTCAGGTCGCCCTGCATGGCTTTCAGGGAAGTGGCGAGGGCTCCGACCTCATCTTCCTGCTCGATGGTGAGGGTCTGGTTGAAGTCGCCTTTGGCGATGCCATTGGCGAACACGGCGCAATCCCGGATCGGACGGGCAATCCCCCGTGCAGCCACCCAGATGAGGAAGATCGCAAGCGCGGTGATCAGCGTTCCGACCCCGAGCTGCCACAGCGTGTTGTTGGTCGAGCGGCCGCTGAGCGAGGCGTCGAGCTGCCGCGCCGAGGCGAGAACCACGTCGCGCGGGATCGAGATCACGACCGACCAGGGCGTGTCGGTGAGGCCGAACGTGATCGGGGCGTAGATGTCGACGTTGGGATTGTTGGGCTCGTCGAGGACGGTGCCCTTGCCGGTGCGGACGATGGCCGCACTGTCGGTCCAGCGCGAATCAGCCTCGGCGGCCGACTTGCCGATGACGTTCTGATTGGCGCTGTCGGCGACGACGAGGCCGGTGTCGTTGAGGATCACGACCTTGCCCTTGCCGTCGAACAGCGAGGTGTTGATCTTGACCGCGAGCTTCTGCACGAAGTCGAGATTGTAGTCGGCGCCGGCGAGGCCGCGGAATTTTCCGTCGATCATGACGGGCACCGACATCGTGGCCAGGAACACCGGCTTGCCCTGGACAATGTAGGGCAGCGGTCCGAGGATGTTCTCCTTACCGGTGGTGCTCGGATTGATGTACCAGGCGCCCTTCACGAGGCCATTCTGATGGCGCTCGCTGCTGTCGTACTCGACCAGCGGCTGCACGGCGATCGCGCCGCCGGCGCTTCGCGTCCAATAAGGGAGGAAGCGGCCGGTGTTGTCGGAGCCCATCTCCTTGTTGGCCTTGAAGGCTGTGTCGTTGCCGTCGAGCCCATCGGGCTCCCAGGCCGAGTAGGTGCCGTTGAAGGCGGGATTGAGCTCCAGCACATGCCGCAGCACGGCGTTGAGCTGCGCCCGGCGGGCGCTCGTGACGGTCCCGTTCTTGGCGTCGGCCAGGACCGCAAAGGACTGCGCCAGCGTGCGCGCCGCGTCGAACCCGACCTCCAGCTCGGCCTTGATGACGTTGGCCTCGGTGGAAGCCCGATTCATCAGGCTCTCCTTGGTCTGGCGATCGACGAGCTGCATCACCTCGTGGTTGACGTACTGGTTCATGCTCTGGGTCGAGAACAGACCGTAGCCGATCAGGATGACGCAGGTGAGCGCGAGGCAGAAGCCCGCAATCAAGGCGATCTTGGTTTGGATGGAGCGTATTGCCGCAAAGGATAGGCGCATGTTGTCCTCTCATGGTCGCCGTCGCGGGACCGCCGATGAAGCTCGTCCGTGCGAAGCGCATGCGGGAACCATCCGGAATTGGGATTAACGCGTTTTGAGGAATTGCCTTCGTTCGGGGGCCCTCGGTCCCGTTCGGGCGGGAGAGTGTCGCAGTCTTGCGACATCCCCGTAGTCATCCGGGCATCGGTATCGGTGCAATCGCCCTCACCGAGGGGAGGGCGCTTCCGATCCGCGTTCCTTGACGCCGGTCAAACTGCGGTGCTGTAGTTGCGCTAGTCTGGTCATAAGCCGCGCCAACCGCGGCAGGAAAGCCGGGAGGAGGGAGATGGGGCGTTCGCCCGGGAATGCGCATTCGGATCGCGTCCTCGACGCCCTCACCAAGGGCGATGCAAAGTCCGATGACCGGCCTGCGAGCAGCGCTGACGGCAAATCAGACAAGGGCACGCCGGCGATCTCGGCGCTGGCGGCATCATGGCGCCGCTCCGGCCATCTCCATGCGCTCGATCCCGCCACGCCGAAGCTTCCGGCCCGCCTGACGGCGGCCGAAATCGCGGACGCGCGCGTCCGGCTCGGGCGGCTGCTCGCGATCGCGCAGGCGAGCCTCGACCGGCTGTTCCTGGCGGTTGGCGGCGTCGGCTGTTCGGTGCTGCTCGCGGACGCCAGTGGCACCGTGGTCGAACGCCGCGGCGCCCGCGGCGACGATGCCACGTTCGAATCCTGGGGGCTGTGGACCGGCGCGGTGTGGAGCGAGCGGCACGAGGGCACCAACGCCATCGGCACCTGCCTGGTCGAGAAGCGGCCGCTGACGATCGACCGCGATCAGCATTATCTCGCCCGGAACGCCCGGCTGTTCTGCACGACGGCGCCGATCTTCGACGAGCACGGCCAGCTCAGGGCTGCGCTCGACGTCTCCTCCTGCCGGACCGATCTCACCGAAGGCTTCGGCCGTCTGATCGCGACCACGGTAGCGGACGCCGCGCGGCTGATCGAGGCCGAGAATTTCCGTCAGGCTTTTTCACATGCCCGCATCGTGCTGACGCCGGACAGCGAGCGCGAGGTCAACTCGCTGATCGCGGTCGACCGCAACGACCTCGTCATCGGCGCCACACGCGCGGCGCGCCGCGTGCTCAACCTGTCTCCGTCCGCGCTGGCGCGCCCGGTTCCGGCCGGCGACCTCATCAGGGATGCGAGCACCGAAGGCGACGACATCGACGCGGCCGAACGCGCCGTGCTGAAGCGCGCGCTCGCGCGCGCCGACGGCAACGTGTCCAAGGCCGCCAAGGAGCTCGACATGTCGCGCGCCACCTTGCATCGAAAGATGAAGCGGCTCGGGTTCGAGCGGTGAGCGCAGGCCGATCACCAATCCGCAGCCAATCTGTCGCAGAACTGCGACACTTCCGCAGACAGGGTGATCTGGGCCTCTGGTCTCCAGAGCAGGTTTGACCGAGCCTCTCCTCAACGCCGTGTGCATCGGCGTGAATGGGAGAGACAGATGACCAAGGTTGACGTCAATGCGGCGCTCAAGCCGCCGTTCGCTGCGCGTTACGACAACTTCATCGGCGGCGCCTGGAAGGCCCCCAACGCCGGCAAGTATTTCGACAACATCTCGCCGATCACCGGGCAGCCGGTGTGTCAGATCGCGCGCTCCGATGCGTCCGACATCGAGGGCGCGCTCGACGCCGCGCATGCCGCCAAGGACGGCTGGGCCCGCACCAGCGTGACCGAGCGCGCGATGGTTCTCAACCGGATCGCCGACCGCATGGAGGCCAATCTCGACAAGCTCGCGCTCGCCGAGACCTGGGACAATGGCAAGCCGATCCGCGAGACCACCGCGGCCGACATCCCGCTCGCCATTGATCACTTCCGTTATTTTGCCGGCGTGATCCGCGCCCAGGAAGGCTCGATCGCGGAGATCGACCACGACACCATCGCCTATCACTTCCACGAGCCGCTCGGCGTCGTCGGCCAGATCATTCCCTGGAATTTCCCGATCCTGATGGCGGCCTGGAAGCTCGCGCCCGCGCTCGCCGCCGGCAATTGCGTCGTGCTCAAGCCGGCCGAGCAGACGCCGGCCTCGATCCTGGTGCTGATGGAGATCGTCGGCGACCTGCTGCCGCCGGGCGTGCTCAACGTCGTCAACGGCTTCGGGCTCGAGGCCGGCAAGCCGCTGGCATCGTCCAACCGCATCGCCAAGATCGCCTTCACCGGTGAGACTTCGACCGGCCGGCTGATCATGCAATATGCCTCGCAGAACCTGATCCCGGTGACCCTCGAGCTCGGCGGCAAGTCGCCGAACATCTTCTTCAAGGACGTCTGCGCCGAGGACGACGACTTCCTCGACAAGGCGATCGAAGGCTTCGTGATGTTCGCGCTCAACCAGGGCGAGGTCTGCACCTGCCCGAGCCGCGCGCTCATTCACGAATCGATCTATGAGCAGTTCATGGAGCGCGCCCTCCAGCGCGTCGGCGCGATCGTGCAGGGCAGCCCGCTCGATCCGGCAACGATGATCGGCGCGCAGGCGTCCTCGGAGCAGATGTCCAAGATCCTGTCCTACATCGACATCGGCAAGAACGAGGGCGCGCAACTCCTGATCGGCGGTGAGCGCAACGTGCTCGGCGGCGACCTCGCCGGCGGCTACTACGTCAAGCCGACGGTGTTCAAGGGACACAACAAGATGCGCGTGTTCCAGGAGGAGATCTTCGGGCCTGTCGTGTCGGTCACGACCTTCAAGACCGAGGACGAGGCGCTGGCGATCGCCAACGACACGCTCTACGGCCTCGGCGCCGGCGTGTGGAGCCGCGACGCCAACACCTGCTACCGCTTCGGCCGCCATATCCAGGCCGGGCGCGTCTGGACCAACTGCTATCACGCGTATCCGGCGCATGCGGCGTTCGGCGGCTACAAGCAGTCCGGAGTCGGTCGTGAGACCCACAAGGTGATGCTCGACCACTACCAGCAGACCAAGAACATGCTGGTCAGCTACAGCCCGAAGAAGCTCGGCTTCTTCTGAGGCAGGGGCGCCGGGCCGGTCGGGCATGAGCGCCCCGACCGGCCCGTGCGTCGGCCAGACGCTGCGCGTCATCACGCGCGTACCTTTGGCCCTTGCGCCACGTGTTCCGACAATACCACGGCCGTCCGACGTCCGGTCACGCTGCCGGCGCCGTTGGCGAACATTCGGCCCGCATCCCCTCACGTCGCCCGGGCCGCGAGCGTCGTTGACCTCCGTTGACGATGGGGAAGGCGGCTTCCGGGCCGAAACGGTCCGGCTTGGCTGAGGCCGCCGCACCGGGTGCCCCAAGCCGCTCCGGCTTCATCGCCGGCCGTCGAGCGTCCCGCCCTGCCGCGGACGATCTCTGTAGTTTGGCGGACCTCCCGGTTAACGCGATGTTTGAGAGTTAACGTCAGATTGAGGCGGGGGAGGCGGAGAGCCTTTTCCTGGCCGACGAAAGCCGGCCGATGGGGACCCGGCGATACCCGGCCGCATGCCGGGGCGGCGCCGGTTGTGCCAGCGCGTCGACCGGACCGGCCGTACAGGGCGGGCCATCCGGTCTGTCCGTCCTGCATTGGGATGACCGCAAGGAGGACCAGCCATGGCCCATGTTGTGAAACCGACCGGCATCGAGCACATGCTCGGCGAGGAAGACCTGATCGTCTCGAAGACCGACCGCAAGGGACGCATCACCTATGCCAACGACGTCTTCATCCGCATGGCCAGGTATAGCTATGACGAGCTCCTGGGAGCGCCCCACAGCCTGATCCGCCATCCCGAGATGCCGCGCTGCGTCTTCAAGCTGCTGTGGGACACGCTGGAGGCCAGGCGCGAGATCTTCGCCTATGTCGTCAACCTGGCCAAGGACGGTAGCCATTATTGGGTGCTTGCCCATGTGACGCCGACGCTGGACGACCAAGGCAATATCATCGGCTACCACTCCAACCGCCGCAGGCCCGAGCGTGCTCCGATCGAGCGCCTCAAGCCGATCTACAAGACGCTGTGCGCCGAAGAGGCGTGCCACGCCAATGCCAAGGACGGCCTGCGGGCAAGTTTTGACTTGATGGTCGGGGTGATCAAACAACAAGGCGTTGAATATGATGAGTTCGTCCTCTCTCTCTAAGACGCAGATCGCGATCGCGGCCGCTGCGCTGCTGGCGCTCGGCGAGCTTGCCTGGCTCGTCGTCGCCGGCGCAACCCCACTCGCCGGAGGCGTGGCGCTGCTCATCGCGGTCGCGCTGCTGCTCGGTTTTTCCCTGTGGCAGTTGCGGGTGGCGGCTGCCGTGATCGCGGAGGCGGCCAAGGTCTGTCACAGTGCGGCCAAAGGCAATCTCGAGCCGCGGGTGCTGAGCCGGCGCCAGCACGGCGACATCGGCCTGTTGCAGAAATCGATCAACGACATGCTCGACATCACCGACGCCTTCGTGCGCGAGGCGTCGGCGTCGATGGACTATGCCAGCCGAGGCAAGCATTTCCGCAAGATCATGGCGCGAGGCCTGCCTGGCGCATTCCGCCGTTCGGCGGCGATCATCAACCAGGGCACCGACAGCCTCGGCCGCCGGGTGGTCGAGATTGCGGGTCTGGCACGGCAGTTCGGCTCGCAGCTCGATCAGATCGTCGTCAGCCTCGTCGGTGCAGCGGGGGATCTCGAGTCCGATGCCGGCCACGTCGCCACGGCCGCGACGGAAACCAGCCGCCAGACCGAGGATGTGATCGCCGCCTCTGGGCGCGCGTCGTCCAATGTTCAGACGGCGGCGGGCGCAGCTGATCAGCTCGCGTCCTCGATCGCCGAAATCGGCCGGCAGGTCTCACGCTCCACCGAAAGCGCCGGGCGTGCGGTCAGTGAGGCCAATCGTGCCGGCGGCGAGATCCGCGAACTCGCCGATGCCGCGGTCCGGATCGGCGACGTGATCAAGCTGATCAGCGAGATCGCCGAACAGACCAATCTGCTGGCGCTGAATGCGTCGATCGAGGCGGCGCGGGCCGGCGATGCCGGGCGCGGTTTTTCCGTCGTCGCGGCCGAGGTCAAGAGTCTTGCCGATCAGACCGCAAAGGCGACCGAAGAGATCAGCGCCAAGGTCAGCGAGATGCAGCACTCGACCTCCACGTCGGTTGCGGCGGTCGAGGCGATCGCGCGAACGATTGCCGAGATCGACGAGATCGCTTCCACCATCTCGGCCGCGGTCGAGCAGCAGGGGGCGGCGACGAAAAACATCGCGCACAACGTTCAGGAAGCCTCGTCCGGCACGGCGCGGGTCGCGTCCAACGTCGCCGCGATCAGCAGCGCTGCCGCCGACACCGGCCGGATCGCGTCGCGGGTCAACAATGCCTCCGAGCGGGTCCATGGCCAGGTCGAGACGCTGCGTCGCGAGGTCGACCAGTTCATGAACCGGCTGATGGCGACGGGATAGCCGGCGCAGCATGCGGCCAGGTGCCTGCTGTGCGACCGTCGGGCACCCACGGCTGGTCTGGCGCGATCAACTGGCGGCGCGCGCCGGCTTCACCGGCCCGACATCGACCTGGATCTCGCCGCTTTCGATCTGCAGCGGGTAGGCGTGCAGCGCGTTGCGGACGAGATGGGTGACGCACTTGCCGTTCACGCCGTCGAAGCCCCATTGATGGTGCGGGCAGGTGATCGTCTTGCCGTCGAACACAGCCTCGGTCAGCGGCACGTCGGCATGCGGGCAGCGGCCACGCCAGGCTGTCAGTTCGCCGCCTCGGGGCCAGAGCAGGAGAACGCTCTTCTTGCCGACCTGGTACAGGCCCATGCCGCCTTCGGTCATGGCGCTTGTCGGACAGACTGCGGTGAAAGCCATCGGATCGCCTGCTGATTGATGTCGTCAGGCAGGCTCACGCAAGTTCCGGACCAGCGGAAAGCAGCAACAAGCAGCGGGTCGTTGTCGCAAACGCGACATGGCGGTGGGTGGCGTGGTCCTAGTTGCGGCCGAGCGCGGCGACGAATTCCGCCTGGGGAATGAACAGGCCCTGGGCGCGCACCAGTGCCTCGAACTCCTTGTCGTCGCGATTGGCCAGGATCAGTTCGAAGAACTCGTCGAAGATCAGCACCAGGGCAGGTTCGTCTTTCCGGCCTCGATGTCGTCGGCGAAATTGATGACGCTTGCGCCGTTCAGAACCGGATAGCCGCGTCCGGCGTTTCGGTCCAAGAAGAACGCCGCCCGTGAGGGCGGCGTTGCCGGGAAGATTTGGGAGAAGCGAAGCGGCCGCGCCTATTCCTTCCGCTCGGAGGTCCAGCCCTTGTACTCGCCGACATTGTCGCGCGTGATCAGCTTGGAGGGCAGCAGCTCGACGGTGGAGGCCGGCTTCTGGCCGTTGAGGATGTTGACGCCGATCTGCACGGCGCGGCGCGCCATGAAGAACGGATCCTGCGAGGCCGAGGCTTGGATCTGCTGCGAGGCCGGATCCTTCAACGCGGCTTCGATATCGGGCGCGCCGTCGACCGCGGTGATGACGATGCCGGTGCGCTGCTGCTGGCGTGCGGCGAGATCAGTGCCGATCGCCTGGGGATCGTTGATCGCGAAGATCGCGTCGATCTTGGGGAAGCGCGTCAGATAGCCCTGGGTCACCGTGAGGCCGCCCTCGCGCGAGCCCTTGGCGTCCTGATCGCTCGACAGCACCTTGATGCCGGGAGCCTTGGCGAACACGCTCTTGCAGCCGTTGACGCGGTCGATCACCGCAGACACCTGCGGCCCGTTCTCGATGATGACGTCGCCTTTGCCGCCGAGCTTGTCGACGATGTACTGGCAGGAAATCTCGCCCGCCTGCACGTTGTTGGTCGTCACCGTGGCGTCGGCGCCTTCGGCTGCGGTATCGACCGCGACGACGAGGATGCCGGCTGCCTGGGCCTTCTTGATCGCCGGGCCGATAGCCTTCGGGTCACCCGGGTTGAGCAGGATCATGTCGACGCCCGCGGCGATGAAGTTGTCGATCTGCGTCACCTGCTTGCCGAGGTCGTATTCGAAGCCGACCGCGGTGATCTTGACGTTCGGGTTGGTCTTCTTGGCTTCGAACTCCGCGCCCTTCGACAATGCGACGAAGAACGGGTTGCCGAGCGAGCCGAGCGACACGCCGATCGATTTCAGCTCCTTGGCCGATGACGGCGCAGAGCTCATGACAAGCGCCAGCGCGGCACCGGCAAACAAAACCGACTTCAACATTGGTTTCCTCCCTGGTCCTTCCTGTTCGTACTTCTTCATCGTCTCGGCACGGCGGACCAGCGGCCGTGGAAGAATGCGTTGCGGCGAAGCGCCGATGGCGCCCGCCGATGGATTTGTCAGGTGCGGGCCGAGCCCTGCAGCCGGTAGCGGTCGAGCGCGACGGCGCCGATGATGACGAGGCCCTTGATGACGTATTGCCAGATGTCGGACACGCCCACCAATATGAGCCCGTTCGACAACACCGCGATGATGAGCGCGCCGACCAAGGTGCCCCAGATCGAGCCGATGCCGCCGACGAACGAGGTGCCGCCGAGAATGACGGCGGTGATCGCGTCGAGCTCGTAGGACTGGCCAAGCTGGAGGCCGTTGGCGGCATAGAGCCGCGCCGCCTGCATGCCGCCGCCGAGGCCGGCGAGCAGGCCGGACATGCCGTAGACGAAGATCAGCACCGCCCAGACCTTGATGCCGGCGAGCCGCGCCGCGCTCTCATTGCCGCCGACCGCGTAGATGTGCACGCCGAGCACCGTGCGGCGCAGGATCAGCCAGGAGCCGAGGATCACGAGCAGCGCGATCACCGACAGCCAGGGGATCGAGACGACACCCGGAATGATCGTCAGCGAGGCATTGCCGATGAACGCATAAGGGATCGACGGATTGAACACGGTGGTGTCGCCGCCCATCAGCCGGGCGAGGCCGCGCACGGCGGTGAGCGAGCCCAAGGTGACGATGAAGGGCGGCAGGCGTAGCAACGCGATCAGCGCGCCGTTGACGACGCCGAAGACGAGGCCCGTGAGCACCGCGGCGGGCAGCCACAGCGCGCCGAGCTCAGGCATCTTCGACAGCGTCAGGCCGGCCATCGCAGCCGCAGCGAGGATCGAGCCGACCGAGAGGTCGATGCCGCCGGTCAGGATGACGAAGGTCATGCCGGCGGCGAGCACGGTGTTGACCGCGGCCTGCTGCAGCACGATGCCGAGATTCTGTCCGGTGAAGAAGCGGCCGTCGGCCAGAAAGTGAAAGCCGAGGCACAGGATCAGCAGCACCGGCAGCATCCCCGCGGCCCGGATCATCGTCCGGACGCGCTGCGGCTTGTTGCCGGAGGCGGCCGGCACGCCGGGCGCGGTGGCGACCTTGGCTTGAGCTTGGCTGTTGTCAGGCATCGACGTGCTCCATCCCGGTGGCCAGCGCCATGATGTCTTCCTGGGTGATCGGTGATGCCGCGCTCTGCTGCAGCTCGCCTGCGAGATGGCCGGAGCGCATCACCAGCACGCGGTCGCAGATGCCGAGGATCTCCGGCAGGTCCGAGGAGATCACGAGGATCGCGGTGCCGGATTTGGCGAGATTGTCGATGATCGAATAGATCTCCGACTTGGCGCCGACATCGACGCCGCGGGTCGGCTCGTCCAGGATCAGGACCTTCGGCGCGATCGCGAGCAGGCGCGACAGCAACACCTTCTGCTGGTTGCCGCCCGACAGCCCGCCGACGGTGACGCCCGGATTGGGCGCGCGGATGCCGAGCGCGGCGAACGCCTCGTCGGCCCGCGTCCGTCCCTTGTCGCGGTCGAGGATGCCGCCGAGCCGCGCGTCGCGTCCGATCACCGCAAGGTTGATGTTGTCGGCGCAGGACATGTCGAGGAACAGGCCGAGCGCCTTGCGGTCTTCGGTCAGATAGGCGATGCCGGCATCGAGCGCATCGCGCGGGGTTTCGATGCTGACGCGTTTGCCGTCGAGCTCGATGTGTCCCGTCGTCTTTGCCGTCGCCCCGATGATCAGATGTGCGAGCTCGGTACGCCCTGCGCCGATCAGCCCGGCGAGACCGACCACCTCGCCGGCGTGAACGGTGAGCGAACAGTTCTTGACGCGGTGGCCGTCGCCGAGATCGACGGCTGACAGCACGGCGCGGTCGCGCTTGGCATGCGGGTCGTGGTCCTTCTTGTAGAACGACGACACGTCGCGGCCGACCATCATGCGCACGATGCTGTCGGCGCGGATCTCCGGCTTGTCGAGCGCGCCGACCAGCCTTCCGTCGCGCAGCACGGTGACGCGGTCGCCGAGTGCATAGACCTCGTCCATCCGGTGCGAGATGTAGATGATGGCGAGCCCTTCGGCGCGCAGCTGGCGGATCAGCGCGAACAGCTTCTCGCTCTCGCCGGCGGAGAGCGAGGTGGTCGGCTCGTCCATGATCAGGATCTTGGAGCGCGCATGCAGCGCGCGGGCGATCTCGACCAGCTGGCGCTGGCCCATCGATAGTTCCGCGACCAGGGTCGACGGCGTGAAGTCCGCGCCGAGCCGGTCCAGGATCGGCCCCACGCCCTCGCGCATCGTGCCGCGTGCCAGCAGCCCCGATTGCGACAGCTCACGCCCGAGATAGATGTTTTCGGCAACCGTCAGGTTCGGCGCCAGCGACAACTCCTGGTAGATGATCGAGATGCCGGCGTTTCGGCCGCCCATCGGTCCTTCGATGCGGGCCACCTTGCCCTCGATGCGGATCTCACCGCCGGGATCGAACCGATAGGCGCCGGAGAGGATCTTCATCAGAGTAGACTTGCCGGCACCGTTTTCGCCCATCAACGCATGGACTTCGCCGGCATGAACGGTCAGGTCGACCTTCTGCAGGGCCTTGATGCCGAAGAAGGACTTCGACACCCCGCGCATCTCGAGGATCGGACCGCTCATCGTGCCTCCCAATGCACGTCCTCTTGTCACCCGCAGCTCGTTGATGTCAGGCGCGGGGTACTCATTAAACTAGAGGCTGTCGCCGAATACAATATGGAAGAGACGCAGCCGCAACACGTCGACGCGACCGTCGGCCGCAAAGACAGCAGATCCGATTATCGCGGACGATAGAGCTGACGCCAGCGTGGCTGCCGCTCGGCATAGGCGGCCGCGAGCGCCGCGTCCGGAAGGAACGTCGCCGTGCGTGCCGGCGCCGTGCAGACGCTGGCAACCGCCTCGCCGGTGACGGCGAGCCGCGCCAGCCGCGCTGCGCCGAACGCGGCGCCGGTCTCTCCCTCCGCCAGCCGATGGATTGGAATGTTCAGCACATTGGCCAGGATCGCGAGCCAGAGATCGGAGCGCGATCCTCCGCCGATCGCATCCGCTGCCGAGATCACGAGGCCCGTGTCCGTCAGTGCATCGCGGCAATCAGCCAGCGCAAACGCAACGCCTTCGAGCACGGCCTGAACAACGGCGTTGCGATCGGTCGCGTGGCTCAGCCCGTCGAGCAGCCCGCGGGCGTTCGGATCGTCATGCGGGGTGCGTTCGCCGGCCAGATAGGGCAGGAAGCTGACCTGTGACGGCGCCGCCGGCCGCGCGCCGAGCGGCGCCAGCAGCTCGGCCTCGCTCGCCCCGAGCAGCCGGGCGATCCAGGCGAGGCACGACGCTGCCGACAGCATCGCGCCGGCCTGCAGCCACATCGCGGGGATCGCATGACAGAAAGTGTGAACGACGCGGCCCGGATTGGCGGTCACCGCCTCCGTCGGCGTGATCACCGCGCCAGATGTGCCGAGCGTGATGAACGTCGCGCCCGGTTGGATGGCGCCGATGCCGACGGCGCCCGCCGGATTGTCGCCGGCGCCGCCGGCGATGAGCGGCCGCCTGGTCATGCCCCAGCGTTCCGCCAGGTCGTTGCGCAAGCGGCCGGCGGGCGCGCAGCCTTCGACGAGCCGCGGCATCTGCACGCGCGAGAGCCCGGTGGCGGCGAGACCGTCATCCGACCAGTCCCGCCTGGCGACGTCGAGCCACAGCGAGCCGGAAGCGTCGGAGACGTCCTCGATCGCCTCGCCCGAGAGCACGAGCCTGACATACGCCTTCGGCAGCAGAACGAGGCGCGTGGCCGCGAAGATCTCAGGCTCGTGCTCGTTGATCCACACCAGCTTCGGTGCGGCGAAGCCCGGCATGGCCTTGTTGCCGGTGATCCGCCGCAGGGCAGGCCAGCGCTGTTCCAGGACAGCGCATTCGGCCGCCGAGCGGCCGTCGTTCCAGAGAATGCATGGCCGCAGCGGCGTCATGTCGGCGCCGAGCAGCACCGGGCCATGCATCTGGCCGGACAGGCCGATGCCGTCGACCGCGGCCAACGCGCCGGCATGATCGATCTTCAGCGCATCGAGCGTCGCGAACACGGCAGCGATCCATGCGGCGGGGTCCTGCTCCGCCCAGCCCGGCTGCGGCACGTCGATGGTCAAGGCGTGGCTGCGGCTCGCAACGACGCGCTGCGCATCGTCGACGAGAACGGTCTTGACCGCCGAGGTGCCGAGATCGATGCCAAGATACATGAGGGCTTGCTCGACGGTTCGCTGTTTCGCCTGCCGTCATCACTCTATCGTCTCGCGTGCAAAGGATTTCATCGGCGGTGAAAGCGACGGTCGGCGAAGTCCACGGTAACCGGTCGCCGCGTGAAGTCCAGATCTCACGTTGGGTGACGCATGCAGGTGCGGAGGCTGCCGCCTCGTGGCGGAAGCCTCCGATCACCCGTCGAACGATTCGATTACTGGGTTTGCCAGCGTTGCCGGCCGGAACCGTCGTCTTCCTTGATCAGATCGACCTTCGTGCCGTCCGGTGTGCAGCTCAGATAGATGCGGCCATTGTTGACCCCGCCGACCACCAGCACGTTGTGATAGTTGCAGATCGGGGATCCGCTCACGGCAACGAACCGCCAGCGCTGCCGGCCGCTGCCGTCGTCATGCGAGAACAAATCGACCTTCTCGCCGTCAGCCGTGCAGCTCAGGAATGTCTTGCCCGGATCCGTGCCGCCCTGCACCTTGATGTTGTACACCTCGGGAAAGCCGGAGACCGGCACGATGTACCAGCGCTGGCGGCCACTCCCGTCGTCGGTGCTGAACAGGTCGACCTTGCCACCGGATGTGCAGCTCAGCAGCGAGCGGTTCGAGGAAAGACCGCGAAGAACCTGAAAATTGTGAAAACTCTCTTCGGCCATGATGTGCTCCTTCAAATGAACGATTGAAACGCGACGAAGTTAGCGCCCGCAGGCGCTATGATCCGTGAAGCACTTCACAATTATACAATCCAAGGTAGTAAACTGGATTTGAAGCCGACCGCAACTTTTCGTTAACGCATTCTCTGGAGAGCGAACCGGCAATCCGCAAACTTTCCGTGTCGATTTCACTGATCGGGAGCGGTGGAGAGAGGCCGTTCCAGTCTTGCGATCACGGCTTCGTCTCTTCCGCCGTGCTGTTGCCGGCGCGTGCCCGCGTGATAACAGATGTGAACCGTCGCTGAGCGAATTGATCACGGGAGGAACTCATGCAACAGCCATCGCGGCTCGTCGAACACTACGCGCTGGTGACCGGCGCCGCGCAAGGCATCGGCAGGGCCATTGCGGTCCGTTTCGCCGAGGAAGGCGCGCATGTCGCGATCAATTTCGGCGGACCATCTCCGTCGGGGGACGAGACCTTGGCGCTGGTGCAGGCGGCGTCCGCCGCGCATGGCCATGAGCGGCGAGATCACTTCACGGTGAAGGCCGATATCGGCGTCGAGGCCGACATCGCCGACATGTTCAAAACGGTGCTGAAGCGCTGGCCGCGGCTCGACTGCCTCGTCAACAATGCCGGCTTCCAGCGGGAATCGCCGAGCGAGGCGCTCGACGTCGCGGCCTATCGCAGCATCCTCGAGGTCAACCTCAACGGAGCCGTGCTCTGCGCCCAGCATGCGCTCGCGCATTTCGTTGCGCGCGGCGGCGGCAACATCATCAATACGTCGAGCGTGCACCAGATCATCCCGAAGCCGGGCTATCTCGCTTACTCCATCAGCAAGAGCGCAATGGCGGGCCTCACCCGCACATTGGCGCTGGAGTTCGCCGGCCGCGGCATTCGCGTCAACTCGGTCGGCCCCGGCGCGGTCGATACGCCGATCAACGCGGCCTGGACCGACGATCCGGCCAAGCGCGCGGTGGTCGAATCTCACATTCCGATGGGGCGGGTTGCGAGCCCTGACGAGATCGCGGGCGTGTTCGCGTTTCTCGCATCATCCGAGGCGAGCTACATCACCGGGCAGACGATCTATGCGTGCGGCGGCATCACGCTGTTCGGCGAATTCCGTGACAGCTGGGCGAGCTAGCTGCACGATCGGGCTGCTGAAGAACCGGGGCCTTGCATCTTCATTGGCAAGCGAGCGATCGGCCCGCTATCCTCCGCCTCAATCATAGCGAAGGAGGAGCGGCCCATGCGGAGCATCAGGATCGGCGCCGGCGCCGGCTATTCCGGCGATCGGATCGAGCCCGCGATCGAGCTCGCCGAGAAGGGGAGCCTGAACTATCTCGTGTTCGAGTGCCTCGCCGAGCGCACCATCGCGCTGGCGCAGCAGGCCCGCATCAGGGATCCGCATTCCGGCTACGACCCGCTGCTGGCCGCGCGCATGCAGGCGGTGCTGCCGATCTGCCGCGCCAACAAGGTTCGCATCGTCACCAACATGGGCGCCGCCAATCCCGTGGCCGCGGCCGAAGCCACTGGTAGCATCGCGCGCAAGCTTGGACTGAATGGATTGAAGATCGCGGCGGTCACCGGCGACGACGTCTTGGAGCAGCTCAAGTCGGCGGACGCCGCGCTCGATACCGGCGCGACCGTCAAAGGCCTCGGCAACCGCATCGTCTCGGCCAATGCCTATGTCGGCGCGCGCGCGATCGCCGAGGCGCTGGCGGCGGGTGCCGATGTCGTGATCACGGGACGCGCCGCCGATCCGGCGCTGTTCCTTGGACCGCTGATCCATGAATTCGGCTGGGCGATGGATGATTGGGACCTCCTCGGGCAGGGCACCGCGGTCGGTCATCTCCTCGAATGCGCCGGCCAGATCACCGGCGGCTACTTTGCCGATCCCGGAGTCAAGGACGTGCCCGGTCTCGCCCGGCTCGGCTTCCCGATCGGCGAGGTGCGCGAGGATGGTCAGCTGATCGTCACCAAGGTCGCGGGCTCCGGCGGCTATGTCACGCCGGCGACCGTGAAGGAGCAGCTGCTCTACGAGATCCACGATCCCGCACAATATTTTCAGCCGGACGTGGTGGCGGATTTCTCGCAAATCACCGTCGAGGAGCTTGGCCCTGATCGGGTCAGAGTGGCCGGTGGTCGCGGCAAACCCAAGACGGGATTGTTGAAGACCTCGGTCGGCTATCTCGATTCCTATGTCGGCGAAGGCCAGATCTCCTATGCCGGTCCTGGCGCGGTTGCGCGCGGACGCCTGGCGCTCGATATCGTGCGCGAGCGGCTCGCCTCGACGGGCGTCGCGGCCACCGAGCTGCGCTGCGACCTGATCGGGCTCAACGCATTGCATGGCGACGCGCTGGCGCAAGGCGCCGAGCCTTATGAGGTGCGTGTTCGTGTCGCGGGACGGACCGAGACGATGATCGAGGCAATCAGGATCGGAAACGAGGTCGAAACGCTCTACACCAACGGACCGGCGGGCGGCGGTGGCGCGTGGAAGTCGGCGCGCGAGGTGATCGCCGTCGCCTCATGCCTCGTTCCGGAAGACGCGGCGCAGTCCTGCGTTGGCATGCTGGTGGCCTGACGTTTCCAGGGCTTCACGGATCGCATCGGCTGACGCAAGGTGGCGGTCCATGATTGCCTGGGACCAGCGAGAAACTCATGTATGACGTCATCGTGGTTGGCGGCGGCTCGGCCGGAGCGGCCGTTGCTGCGCGCTTGTCCGAACAGCCCGAGAAGCGGGTCTTGCTGCTGGAGGCCGGGGCGGACTGGCGGGCCAACGATGTGCCTTGGGAGATCGCGACGCCCAATCCGATTCCGATCATCCATGATCGCGGGTTCCAGGAAAAATGGCAGTGGCCGCAACTGATGTCGCGCCGGGTGGCGGGACAGGAAATGCGCTTCTACTGGCGCGGCAAGGGGCTCGGCGGCAGCTCGATGATGAACGGCCAGATCGCGATTCGCGGCGTCGCTGATGCGTTCGACGAATGGGCGTCCAACGGCTGCACGGGCTGGTCGGCGCGGGAGATCATGCCGCTATTCTCCGAGATCGAGGACGACATGGCTTTCGGTGATCGGGAGGGACACGGAAGCGGCGGGCCGCTGCCGGTCTATCGCGCGCCGCCCGACACATGGGGCCCGATCGATCGGGCCTTGCGCGATGCGGCGCTGGCGAGCGGCTATCCCTGGTGCGACGATCTCAACGGGGCCGATGGCGAAGGCGTTGCCTGCTATCCCATCAACAGCCGTGATGGCCGCCGCGTCTCCACGAACGAAGGCTATCTGGAGCCCGCGCGCGGACGATCGAACCTGGAGATCCGCGGCCGTGCGCTGGTGGATCGGCTGCTGATCAGCGACGCCAGGGCCACCGGTGTACGCGTCCACTTCGAAGGCGAGGGCGTGGCAGAGATCGCGGCGCGCGAGGTCGTGCTGTGCGCCGGCGCGATTCATAGTCCGGCGATCCTGCTGCGCTCGGGGATCGGTCCTGCAGCGGACTTACAGGCGATGGGACTCGCTGTCGCGCGTGATCTTCCGGTGGGGCGGCACTTCTTCGATCATCCGCTGTTCCGCGCCACGATCCAGCTCCGTGAGGAGCTGCGGCCGACCGATCGCGACACGCGCCATACCAATTGCTGCGTGACCTACACGTCGGGCCTCGCCGATGGCGGCAGGCGCGACATGATCCTGATCGCGTTCAATCACCGCGGCATCGGCGTGCCCGGCGCGATCGGCGCCGGCCTGTTCAACGCCTTCTCGCGCGGCGCGCTCAAACTCGCCTCGCCCGATCCGACCGTGGACCCCATCGTCGAGGAGAACATGCTGGCCGATCCGCGCGACATCGCGCGGATGCGGGACGCGGTGAAGCGGCTGGCGCTGATCACGCTGCAGCCGGCGCTGCGCGACATCGCCGACTGGATACGTCTCGGCGACACGGAATTCACGCTGTCGCAAGCGGCCGCGCTGCCGGATGCGGAGCTCGATGCGCTGCTGCGCCAGGTGACTGGTGACATCCAGCACGCCGCGGGAAGCTGTCGCATGAGCGGCTTCAATGATACTGACGGCGTGGTCAATCCGGACGGCACCGTCAAGGGCATCGCTGGCCTGCGCGTGGCGGACGCCTCGATCATGCCGTCCGATTGCCGCGCCAACACGCACTTCACGACGGTGGTGATCGGCGAGGCGATCGCACGGATGATGCGAACGGTCTCCTGAGTCTCACGCGATCGCGAAGCGCAGGCCGGCACGGGCGCGCCCGCCGGAGATCGCGATCGGCGTGCCGTCGGCGCGCCAGCAGGCCGCGCCGGTCATCGTGCCATCATCACCGAACGCGATCGCGTTCATGCCGCCGGCGACGACCGGCTCGCGTTTGATCATATGGCCGCGCGCGGCGAGCTCGTTCGCAACGCTGTCGGGAAAGGCCGGCTCGAGCTCGAGCACGCCGCCCTGCGTCCACAGCCGCGGCGCTTCGACGGCCTCCTGCAGCGACATGCCGTGGTCGATCAGGTTGACCAGCGCCTGGAACGCCGACGGGAAGATGCGCAGGCCGCCGGGCAGGCCGAGCGCGTAGCGCAAGCGGCCGTCGCGCGTCGCCATCATCGGCGCCATCGAGGTGAACACGCGCTTGCCCGGCTGGATCGACAGCGCGCGGCCGGGGCGCGGATCGAAATTGTACATGTAGTTGTTGGCTGTGATGCCGGTGCCTGGGATCTGCACGCAGGCACCGAACAGGCCGTTGATGGTCTGGGTGGACGCGACGACGTTGCCTTCGGCGTCGGCCACGGTGACATGCGTGGTGTTGGCGGATTCGGTCGCGGACAGTCCTGGAGCAAAGCTCTGTGCCCGGCCCATGTCGATCTGCGCCCGCCGCTCGGCAGCGTAGGCCTTGGATGTCAGCCGCTCGACCGGTACGTCGACGAACGCCGGATCTGCCGTCGCGACGGCGCGATCGGCAAACGCGATCTTCAACGCTTCGGCGAGCAGGTGCGCGCCGTCGGCCGAGCCGAAGCCGAGTGCACCGACATCGAAGCCTTCGAGGATGTTGAGCATCTGCACGATGTGCACGCCGCCGGAGGAGGGCGGCGGCGGGCCGATGATCTCATGGCCGCGATAGAGCCCGCGAATCGGCGCGCGCTCGATCACCTCATAGGCTGCGAGGTCGGCGGCGTCGATCAGGCCGCCATTGTCGGCCATGTAGGCGGCCAGCGCCGCACCAAGCGGCCCGCCATAGAGCGCGCCGGGTCCGTGTTCGGCGATCAGTCGCAGCGATGCCGCGTAGTCGGTCTGCAACACGCGTGTGCCGGCCTTGATCGGCTCGCCGCTGGGCAGGAACATCGCGGCAAGCTGCCGGTCACGCGCCAGGTCGGCAGCGACCAGCCGCACGCAGTCGTTGAGATAGGGGCTCGCGATGAAGCCGTGCTCGGCAAGCCGGATCGCCGGCGCCATCACCTCTGCCAGCGGCAGCCGGCCGTAGCGGGCCAGCGCCTCGCACCACCCCTTGAGCGCGCCCGGCACGGCAACCGCGAGCGCGCCTGCGGCATTGCGACGGCCGCGGGTTTCGCGCGCCAGTGCGATCTCGTCCGAGACCGGGTCGTACATTTCAGGCGTTGCGCGCAGCGGCGCGGTGCTCAGCCCGTCGAGCACGATATGACGGCCGTCGGCAAGGCGGATATGCGACAGGCCGCCGCCGAGAATGCCGACCATCATCGGCTCGACCACGGTCAGTGCGAACAGCGCCGCGATGGCGGCGTCGATCGCATTGCCGTCGCGCATCAGCATCTCGGCGCCGGCGCTCGAAGCAAGCGGATGGTTGGTCACTACCATGCCGCGGGAGCCTGACGCCGGCTGCTTCTCGCAGGTGAAGTCGGCGATGCGCCGGGAGCCGATCGATGACGTCATGGAGAACTCCGGGCTTGCGCGCTGGCGAGCGGTCGATGCCGCACGGCAGCTTCGATCCTGACCGATCCGATGCGCTGAGGAAAGAGGTCGCGGCCCGAACGAACTGATAAGTGTGCGCGCCATGCGTGGCGCGGAGGGCATCGATCTCCGCCGCCTCGTTTTCATCGCCGGCCATCTGTGTTAGGCCTGCGTCAGTTCCAATTTGCGAGCTTGCTGACTGTATGACCCACTACGACCTGATCATTCGCGGCGGCCGCGTGCTCGACCCCGAAACGCAACTCGACGCCGTCGCGGATGTCGCCATCAAGGACGGCGCGATCGCCGCCGTCGGCGATGTCGCAGGCGCTGCGGACAAGATCATCGACGCCAGCGGACTTGCCGTGACGCCTGGCTTCATCGATCTTCACAGCCACGGCCAGTCGCTGCCGGCCGATCGCATGCAGGCCTTCGACGGCGTCACCACGACGCTCGAGCTCGAGGTCGGCGTGCTGCCGGTGGCGCGCTGGTACGATGAGCAGGCGGCGATCGGCCGTGTGCTGAACTACGGCGCCGCCTCGGGCTGGGCCTTCGCCCGCATCGCGACCATGACCACGCAGCAGACCGCCTCCAATATCGGCGGCATGGGCGAGGCCATGCGCGACAAGCGCTGGGTCGAGGAGGTTGCGACGGCCGCAGAGTCAGCCGAGATCGTGGAGCGGGTCCGACAGGGGCTGGACCAGGGCGGCCTCGGCATCGCCTTTCCCAACGCCTATGCGCCCGGCACCGGCGTCAAGGAGCTCTCGGAGCTGTGCAGCCTCGCCGCCCAATACGGCGCGCCGACCTACACGCACATCGCCTACATGTCGAACGTCGATCCGCGCAGTTCGGTCGACGCCTATACGCGGCTGATCGGGCTCGCCGGCTCGACCGGCGCCCACATGCACATCTGCCATTTCAACAGCACCAGCCTGCAGGACGTCGAGCGCTGCGCCGAGCTGGTGCAGACCGCGCAGGCGCAGGGCCTGAAGGTCACCACGGAAGCCTATCCCTACGGCACCGGCTCCACCGTGGTCGGCGCCGACTTCTTCGCCGATCCCGCGTTCTGCCAACGCATGGGCACGGGCTACGACGCGATCGAGATGGTGGCCGAGCGCCATCGTCTCGGCAGCCGCGACGAGCTGCTCGCGCGGCAGCAGGAAGATCCGGGCGCGCTGGTGCTGATTCATTTTCTCGATGTCGCCGTCAACCAGCGCCATCGCGATCTGCTCGATGTCTCCGTGATGTTTCCGGGCGGCGCCATCGCGTCGGACGCGATGCCGTGGATCCTGTCCAACGGCACGGGCTACACCGGCGATGCTTGGCCGCTTCCGGACGATGCGGTGTCGCATCCGCGCTCGTCCGCGACCTTCACGAAGTTTCTGCGTGAATGGGTGATCGAACGCAAGGCGGTCCCGCTGATGGAAGGTCTCGCCAAATGCACCTTGATCCCGGCCCGGATTCTGGAACCATCAACGCCGGCGATGCGACGCAAGGGGCGGCTGCAGGCGGGCTGTGACGCCGACATCGCCGTGCTCGACCTGGCGACACTGCGCAACCGCGCCGACTTCCTCAACATGAACCGGGCGTCCGAAGGCGTCAGGCATCTCCTGGTCAACGGGGATGCCGTGATATCGGACGGTGCGCTGATCCGCGACGTCAGGCCGGGACGGCCGGTGCGCCGGCCCGTGCTGTCATGATCGTTCCCGTCCTGCTCGTCGCCGGCGCGCTCGGTGCCGGCAAGACGACCTTGCTCAATCATCTGCTCGCCCATCCGGACGGGCGTCGCATCGCCGCCGTCGTCAATGATTTCGGCGCCGTCGACATCGATGCGCAGTTGCTCGGCACCGTCACGGAGGAGGTGATCAGCCTGAAGAACGGCTGCATCTGCTGCTCGCTGCAGGGTGACCTCCTGCGCACGCTATCGTCGGTCATCAAGCGCGATCCGGCGCCGGATGCGATTGCGATCGAGACGTCGGGCATCTCGGACCCGGCCGAGATCATCCGCAACCTGATGGACCCCGTCATCTTCAAGGTGGCGCCGCTGGAGACGGTGGTGACGCTGGTCGATCCGCAGCGTCTGCGTGACGACCCGGAGATCGCGCAGGATGCGCTGTGGCGGTCGCAATTGCGCGCCGCCGATTTCGTCCTGCTGACCAAGTCCGATCTGCTCGATCGCGCTACGCTCGATCAGGTCCGCGCCGTCGTCGGCCGCTTCAAGCCGCAATCGGCAATCTTCGAGATTGCGAACGGCATCGTCGCGCCTGACCTGCTGTTCAGCCGCGACATGCCCGTCGCGCGAACGCCGCCGCGCCAGATCCCCGTCACGTCAGAGCCGTTCGCCACCGTCACCTGGACGTCGCAGGCGCCGCTGTCGCTGCCGCGTTTCCAGCAGGTGATCGGCCAGCTCGCGCCGCGCACCCTGCGCATCAAGGGCATCCTGTCGTTCACCGAGCATCCGGGACAGCCGATCCTGTTCCAGTCGGTGGCGACGCGCGGCACCTTGGCGCCTTCGCCCGTGCCGCTGGCCGAGGGCCTCACGGCGCAGCTGGTGCTGATTGGACGCGAGGGAGAGCTCGACGCGGCGGAGGTCGACAAGCTGCTTCGGGGAATCGAAGCGGCGTAGGGCTGCGGCGTTCAGCTCGCCTGGCGCAACGCGGTCGAACCAGCTTCGGCCCAGCTGCAGCGGCCGCCTCCGGCGCGCTTGGCGGCATAGAGCGCATCGTCGACCCGGCGCAGCAACGCATCGATCGTGCTGTCGGTCAGCGGCTGATCGTTGACGAGCAGGCCGGCGCTGGCCCCGATCATCACCGGAATGTCGGACAGCAGAAATGGCGCCGACAAGGCTCGAACCGCTTCCTGCGCGAGGGCGAGGGCCTCGTCGCGCCCTTGCGTGCCGCTCTTCAACGGCTTCAGCAGCATGAACTCGTCGCCGCCGAAACGCGCCGCCAATCCGGTTGGGCCGACGCAGCTCGAGAGGCGGGCTGCGACCTGGCGCAGCAGCTCGTCGCCGGCGTGGTGGCCGTGCCGGTCATTGACCGGCTTGAAGCCGTCGAGATCGATGGCGACGATCGCGACATGGCCGGGAGCGGTCTCCAGCGCGTGGAGAAAGGCGGCGCGGTTGGGCAGGTCGGTCAGGAAATCGTGGCTGGCCCGGCGCGCCAGCGCGTGCTTGGCCTCGAGCCGCTCGATGAAGGCGGTGCTGAGATGACGCGACGCTTCGCGGATCGAGAGCCAGAACAGCACCAGCATGGCGGCGCCGAGCTGATAGGGCAGTTCGGGACGCATCAGGCCACCGATCAATGTCGGCGTGAACAGCAGGGCCGTCGTGGTGAGGACGACCCAGGGGCGGATTGCCGCGCGCGACACCATGCCGACGCAATAGGACATCGACAGGCCAAAGGCGATCCAGGCCCCCGGCGCGTCATCGAGCTGAAACGCGCGGAACGACAGGGCACCCAGCGCGAGCCCGAAGGCCGATGCGCCGGCGGCGTAGACGTTTTCCCAGAGGATCACGTCTCTGTCCGACAGGCGTGCCGAATGTTGCTTGTAGCGCAGCAGACTCACGACGCGGCCGATCGCGTTGACGAAGATCGCGAAGGCGATCGCGATGTAGCCGGCATCGCGATGCAGGACCGCGAGCGCGACCGAGCCGGTGATCGCGGCCGCGTTGATCGACATCACCTGCGGCAGGGACGTGTAGAGGAGATCGACGAGCTCGCGCCGGATCGCCGGGTTGGGGTGGGTAAATCTTGACAGCAGCCCGTGTTCCATGGCGCCAACATGGAACATCATTCCTAACAGTTGATGGCGGAGGTATTTCGCGTGATGAGAGACTCGCGATTACCTTAAATCTTCGTCAACGCGCGAGTGTCGAAGGTCTATGGAGCGCGGCTCGGATCGCTGACTGCATAGATTGGGGTCGCGGTCGACATACGCGCGGGGATCCCCGTCGCCGCGGCGACTTTCGGCGGATCAGCCTTGGGCAGCTCAGCCCTGGCTTCAGTCCTTATTTCAGCCTTGGCCTCGGCCCGAGCGTCGGCCTTGGGGGGCTCGAGCTTCAGCGGCTTGAGCGGCTGGCGTTTTGCCATCGCGTCCAGCACGGCGCGGTTGGCCTTATCCAGCCGCTTGGCGGCGGCGACATCGGCAAAGGCACGATCGAACTTGCGCATCCGATAGAATACGATGCCGCGATCGATATAGGCCTCCTGATAGCGCGGATCGAGCTGGATCGCCGCGTCGAGATCAGTCAGCGCAGCGGCAAGATCGCCATTCTGAAACGAAGCCATGCCGCGATCATGATAGGCCCGGGCCTCGTTCGACGTCGTGCCGCCGGGCAGCACTGCGTCAGAGCCGCACGAACCGGTCGCGCCCTGCGGACACGGCGCATGCTCCTGCTCGGCCGAATAGATCGCGTCGACCTTGCTGACGCGCAGCGGCAGCGGCTCGGCTGACGCCGACGCGTTGGCGCCCGGGGTGCTGCCGGCGGGAGCAGCATTGGCGGTCGCCTCGCTGCCGGCGTTGGATGCCGCCTCGCCGCTTGCCGCCGTGTCCGTCGCAACCAGCGCGCTTTCGATCGGCTTGGCGGGGACCTCGTTCGGCTTGACCTTGTTGGTCGCGACCACGATCGGCTTGAGCGGCGCGACCGAGGCCGACGACATGTGCGTGAAGAGCAGGTAGCCCGTCAGTGCCACGGCGGACGCACCGGCCAGCGCCATCACACCCGATGCGACCTTGTGAACCTTGGCGACGACGGCGAGCTTGGACTCCTGCCGATGCTCGTCCTGCGCGGCGCCGAGCAGCCGGTCATAGGCCGTGCGCTGCTCCTTCTCGCCGAGAATGTCGTTGGCTCGGATGATTTGTCGAAACCGCAACGCGGCGTCTGGATCACCGGGATTGACGTCAGGATGGCTCTCCTTGACCGCTTTGCGGAAGGCGGCGCGGATTTCCTCAGCGTCATCGTCCGGAAGAGCTCCGAGCAAATCGTAAAGCGTCTTCATCGTCGCTCTCGCTGCAGGCTTCCCTCGTCTCCGATCGAAATTCCTACGGCGAATTTACGCTGGAGCACTCGTACTAACTGTTTCCACTTGGCATGATGATCGGTCAATCCGGCGGAAAAGTGACTGAAAATGGCGAAGTTAGCAGCCATTTCTGCCGAGTTCCGAACCATCACGCGCGTCCCTGCCTGTGGTTGTGCTTGCAATTCTTGATTGAATTGCGGCTGTGCGTCGCCTTCGGCAATGACCCGCGCCATGTTGAAGGTAAAGTTTGAAGCCTCGTTTAACGCCGCGCCTCATTCTCATCAGTTCAGGTGATATCCTCTGTCTGGTCGCCATGGTCCGCGCGGCGGTCGCGATTCCGGCAACAGGATGGCGGCCTGGATCTGGTCCGGCCACAATCCGGCCGGCATGCCGGCGCCACCGCCCTGACCGCCGCTCCCCCGGGCCGTGATGGAGGGGGTCTGCTTGCGGAAAAGGCGGTGCGGCCGCTATACCGGCCGCATGACAGATTTTCATGGTGTGTTTCCCTACCTCGCCTCGCCGATCGGCCCGGATGGCACCATCCGGAGTGCCGTGCTGGGACGGCTCTGCGACGACCTGATCCATGCCGGCGTGCACGGCCTGACGCCGCTCGGCTCGACCGGCGAGTTCGCCTATCTCGATCGCGTCCAGCGCATGACGGTGGTGGAAGCGACGATCGACGCCGCCCAGGGCCGCGTTCCCGTGATCGCCGGCGTCGCCTCGACCACCATCGCCGACGCCGTGGCGCAGGCGAAGGCCTATCAGGCGCGCGGCGCCGACGGCATCCTTGCGGTGCTCGAAGCCTACTTCCCGGTCAGCGACGCCGGTGTCGAAGCGTATTTCCGAGCCATTGCCGATGCGGTCGACGTGCCCGTGGTGATCTACACCAATCCGCAGTTTCAGCGTTCTGATTTGTCGCTCGACGTCATCGCACGCCTCGCCGAGCATCCGCGGATCAACTACATCAAGGATGCCTCCACCAACACCGGCCGGCTGCTGTCGATCATCAATCGCTGCGGTGACGCCATCAAGGTGTTCGCGGCGTCCTCGCACATTCCGGCCGCGGTGATGCTGATCGGCGGTCATGGCTGGATGGCCGGGCCCGCCTGCATCATCCCGCGCCAGAGCGTGGAGCTCTACAATCTCTGCCAGGCCGCGTGCTGGGACGATGCGATGCGGCTGCAGACCAGGCTGTGGCGCGTCAACGAAGCCTTCGCGCGTTTCAACCTCGCCGCCTGCATCAAGGCCGGGCTGTCGATCCAAGGCTACGACGTCGGCGACCCCGTGCCGCCGCAGGCCGCGCTGACATCAGAGCAGCGCAAGGTCGTCGAGGACGTGCTGCACAGCCTGGGGTGACCCTCAGACGGCTGCTTTGGCCCCGCTCTCTCCGTCGTCATTCCGGGGCAGCCCGAAGGGCTGAGCCCGGAATCCATACGCCGTGACGCCTCTGTCCGGCAGGTCCGGAGAGATCGAGCTTCCAAACCTCCGTTCGCGGCCATGGATTCCGGGCTCGCGCTTGTGCGCGCCCGGGAATGACGGCAGCGGTTGTCTCGCGCGGCAAATCCGCTAAAACCTCATGCAATTACATTGAACTGATCAAGGATTCTCGAATGAACATTCTTCCCAACAACATGCGGTTCGGTGCGGGCCAGCCCGTCAAGCGGCTGGAGGATCAGCGCCTGCTGACCGGGAAGGGGCAGTTCATCGACGACAAGCCGGAGGACGGCGCGCTGTGGCTCTACGTGCTGCGCTCGCCGCACGCCCATGCGAGGATCGTGTCCATCGATAGCGCTGCCGCGCGCGAGATCGCAGGCGTGCAGGCGATCTATACCGGTGCGGATCTCGTCGCCGACGATGTCGGCACCATCCCGACGTTGGCGATCTTCAAGCGGCCGGACGGCAAGCCGATGACGGTGCCGCCGCGCCGGTTGCTCGCGCATGAGGTCGTCCGCTTCACCGGCGAGGCCATCGCGGCCGTGGTCGCGATCTCCCGCACGATCGCGCAGGAAGCCGCCGAAGCCATCGTCGTCGATTACGAGGTGATGCCGGCCGTCGTCGATCCTGTCGAGGCGATCAAGCCCGGCGCGCCCGTGGTCTGGGCCGAGGCGCCCGACAACATCGTGGCCGCGATGAGCTACGGCGATGCCGCCAAGGTCGAAGACGCGTTCGCCAATGCGGCGCACAAGGTGTCGCTCGATATCGCGAGCCAGCGCCTGGTGCCCTCGGCGATGGAGCCGCGCTCGACCATTGCCGAGATCGAGAAGACGACCGGCCGGCTGCTGCTTTATGTACAGTCGCAGACTCCGGCCTCGACCCGCGACGTGCTGGCGGACGTGCTGAAGCGGTCGAAAGAGAGCGTGCGCGTGCTGGTCGGCGACATCGGCGGTGGCTTCGGCCAGAAGACCAACCTCTATCCGGAGGACGGCATCGTCGCCTATGCCGCGACCAAGCTCGGCAAGAAAATCCGCTGGCGCGCCGAGCGAACCGACGAGTTCGTCGGCGGTACCCATGGCCGCGACCTCACCTCGACCGCCGAGTTCGCGCTCGATGCCAAGGGCAAGGTGCTGGCCTATCGCGTGCGTTCGATCGGCGCCACCGGCGCCTACTCGTCGGGTGCGGCCAACATCATTCCGCTGGTGCTCGGGCCGTTCGTGCAGACCGGCGTCTATGACCTGCCGCTGGTGCATTTCGAGGTGAAGACCGTGATGACGCACACCGCGCCGGTCGGCGCCTATCGCGGCGCCGGCCGTCCCGAGGCGGTGTTCATCGTCGAGCGCCTGTTCGACACGGCGGCGCGCCAGATCGGCATCGATCCGCGCACCATCCGGAAGGCGAACTACATCAAGCCGGCGCAGCTGCCCTACACCAACGCGGTCGGTCAGGTGTATGATTCCGGTGCCTTCGCGCACATGCTGGAGCGCGCCTCCAAGCTCGCCGACTGGGACGGCTTCAATGCGCGCAAGCGCGAGGCCAAGAAGCGCGGCATGCTCTATGGCCGCGGCCTGACCAGCTACATCGAATGGACCGGCGGCCGCGCCCACACCGAGAAGGTGTCGCTGCATGCGACCTCCGAGGGCCGCGTGATCCTGCATTCCGGCACCATGGCGATGGGGCAGGGCCTGCAGACCACCTACACCCAGATGATCTCCGATTCGCTCGGCATCCCGCTCGACAAGATCGACGTCGTGCAGGGCGATACGGATCTGGCCACCGGCTTCGGCAGCGTCGGCTCGCGCTCGCTGTTCGTCGGCGGCACCGCCGTGGCGGTGTCGTCGAACGATCTGATCACGAAGGCGCGCGAGAAGGCGTCGAACCTGCTGGAGACCGCGGTCGAGGACATCGAGTATCGCGATGGTGTCCTGACCGTCGTCGGCACCGACCGCCGCATCAGCCTGTTCGAGATCGCCGGCAAGGAGCAGGGCACCAAGCTGTCGGTCGACAGCGAGGGCGAGGTCGATGGTCCGAGCTGGCCGAACGGCACCCATGTCTGCGAGGTCGAGATCGATCCGGAGACCGGCATCAGCCGCGTCGTGCGCTACACCACCGTCGACGACGTCGGCGTCGCGGTCAATCCGATGCTGGTGGCCGGCCAGATTCATGGCGGCGTCGCGCAGGGCATCGGCCAGGCCCTGTACGAGAACGTGTCCTATGATTCCGACGGCCAGCTCCTGACCGCGACCTATCAGGACTACTGCATCCCGCGCGCCGACGACGTGCCGCCGATCACGGTCACGCTCGACGATTCCGCGCCCTGCAAGACCAACCCGCTCGGCGCAAAAGGCTGCGGCGAATCCGGCGCCATCGGCGGCCCGCCCTGCGTCACCAACGGCGTGATGGACGCGCTGTTCGAACTGGGGATCACCAACCTGCAGACGCCCCTGACGCCGGAAAAGGTGTGGACCGCGATCCGGGATGCCAAGGCGAAGAAGGCGGCGGCGTAGGTCCGGATTACAGAGGCTCCTATCAGCGTCCTTTGGGTCCAAGCCCTTACCACAAGCACGCTGCGCTCCCCTCCCCGCAAGGGGCAGGGGAGCGCACCGGCATCGCGGCGGCAGCCCGGGTCCAACTCCTACGGGTTGCTCACCAGAGATGAGACAGCGATGCAGTTTGATCGCTGATCGGCAGCTCGAGCCTCACGCTGAAATCATCTGCATTGCCGACGAAGCGTAAGCGGCCGCCATGGGCCTGTGCGACCTCGTTGGCGATCGCAAGTCCGAGCCCGGAGCCGTGCGAGCCAGCGCCCTTCTGGAACGGCACCAGCAGTCCCGCCTGCGCCTCTGCCGCGATTCCCGGCCCATCATCCCAGACGACGATCGCGACACTCTCCGCTGTCCGCTCCACACTCACCATCAGCCGCGTCCGCGCCCCGTGCGCCAGCGCATTGTGGATCAGGTTGGCGAGCGCCTCGCGCAGGCTGATGGCGTCGGCGGCGATCACGACCTCGTCCTCTGACGGCACGAAGCTGATCGAAACCTCGCGGTCCAGCGTCAGCGGCACGCTCTGTGACAGCACCGACTTCGCCAGCGCATTGATGTCAGTCGCGACAAACCTTGGCGCCTGGGCGCGGTGCTGGATCATGGCGTGATCGAGCAGCTGGCTGGTGAGGCGGGCGAGGTCGGAGAGGCGGTTGCGCAGCTGGTCGAGCGCCTTGGGGTCTTTGGTCTGGTCGGTCAGCAACTCGACCTCCGCATCGATCGCCGCCAGCGGCGTACGCAACTGATGGGTGGCGTCGGCGATGAAGCGCTGCATCAGCGTGATGCGCTCGGACAGGCGCTGCATGAAGCCGTCGATGGCGCCGACCAGCGCGCGCACCTCGCGCGGCGGCGTCATCGCGATCGGGCTGAGATCGTCCGGCCGGCGCTGGACGATCTCGGCCTCGATCCGCGTCAGCGGTGCAAACACCAGCCTCAGGCACAGCGCAGTCGCGACCAGCGCCAGCACGCTCATCGCCGCGATCAGGCCGATCGCCTTTGAGGCCAGGTCCCAGGTCAGCGCATCTCGCGCACGCAGCGTCTGCGCCAGCACGATCTCGCTCCAGCCGTCGCCCGGCGCGCCGTCGAGCCTGCGCGCGACGGCCGCGATGCGCACGGCCTGATCGCGATAGATGCCGTCGCGCAGCACCACGCCCTCGCGCAGGGCACTCACCGGGGCGGTGACGGCGAGATCGTCATAGCCGGCAACGACGACGCCGCGCGGATCGGTGACGCGATAGAATACGAGATCGTAGGCCGACAAGGTCGCGAACGCCGCGGCCGGCGGATCGAGCGTCACAACGCCGCCCTGCATGTAGATGTTCTCCGCGATCTGCACCGCGCCGCCGGCGAGCAGCTTGTCATAGGCATCGCGCGCGGCGGTGGCGGCGTATTGCCAGGCGGCGACGCTGAGCACGACGGCACCCACGGCCAGGATCGCGCCGATCGCGATCAGCAGCCGCGCGCGCAGCGACGCCCTGAGGTCACGAAGCGTGGAGCTGATAGCCAAGGCCGCGCTCTGTCTTGATTTCCACTGACGTCGCCGCCAGCTTGCGCCGCAGCCGCGTGATGAACTGCTCGACCGCGTTGGGGCTCGGGTCCTGGTCGAAGCTGAACAGCTGCTCGACCAGCTCCTCCTTGGCGACGTAGCGTCCGGGACGCGCGGCCAAGATCTCCAGCACGGTCAGCTCGCGGCGTGTCAGGTCCAGCGGCTGGCCGGCGACGCTCGCGGTGCGCCCGGCGCGGTCGATCACCAGCGGCCCCAGGGTCAGCAGATTGTCGGACTGGCCCGCGGCGCGGCGCAGCAGCGCGCGGGCGCGCGCCTCGAGCTCGCGATAGTCGAACGGCTTGACCAGGTAGTCGTCAGCGCCGAGGTCGAGCGCGCCGATGCGATCGTCGATCGCCGAGCGCGCGGTCAGCACCAGCACCGGCGTGCGCAGGCCGCGCTTGCGCAAGTGCTTGAGCACGGCGAAACCGTCCATGTTGGGCAGCATCACGTCGAGCACGATGAGGTCGTAGGCCTGCACCTCGATCAGCTCGCTCGCGACACGGCCGTCCTTTTCCCAGTCGACGGCGTAACCAATCCGTTCGAATCGGCTGGTCACGGCGGCGCCGATCTCGGGCGTGTCTTCCACCAGCAGGATGCGCACGGCGCTTCGAGGACTCCGAGTCAGGTTCGCGTCAGTCTCCTCCTCTATCACTTCGAATAAGGGCGCCGAAGTGCACCGGGCGAAATTTCGCACTGCAATATAAAGGAGGGGAGGACGCATGACCGTCCATCAATCGCAATCCCAGTTCGAGCCGCTGCTCTCGGTCGAAGGCGTGACGCTCCAGTACAAGACGCCGGACACCCTGGTCACGGCGACCTATCGCGTGGATTTCAAGGTCTTCGATGCCGACCGTTTCGTGCTGCTCGGGCCCTCCGGCTGCGGCAAGTCGACGCTGCTGAAGGCGATCGGCGGCTATTTGAAGCCGACCGAGGGCCGCATCCGCCTCAAGGGCCACGACGTCACCGAGCCCGGTCTGGACCGCATGATGGTGTTCCAGGAGTTCGACCAGCTGCTGCCGTGGAAGACGGTGCGCGAGAACGTCGTGTTCGCGCTGACCGCCAGCGGCCGGCTGAGCACGGCCGAGGCGCAGGAGCGCGCCAAGTCCTACATCGACAAGGTCGGCCTCACCAAGTTCATCGACTCCTATCCGCACATGCTCTCGGGCGGCATGAAGCAGCGCGTCGCGATCGCCAGGGGCATGGCGATGGAGCCGGACGTGCTGCTGATGGATGAGCCGTTCGCCGCCCTCGACGCGCTGACCCGCCGCAAGATGCAGGACGAGCTGTTGCAGCTCTGGCAGGACACCCGCTTCACCGTGCTGTTCGTGACGCATTCGATCGAGGAGGCGATCAAGATCGGCTCGCGCATCCTGCTGCTGTCGCCGCATCCGGGGCGCGTCCGCGCCGAGCTCAACAGCGTGCCGCCGGGCACGATGGGCTCGCCCGAGCAGGTCGCGCTCGAAGGGCGCATCAACGACATGCTGTTCGGTCATCACTGAGGAAGGGAGAGCAATCATGAGCGAAACGCTGGCGCTGCGCCCGGAAGTCGTCAATGCAGACACGCCCCTCGGTGACATCAAGGTCGAGGCGAGCCTGTCCGTCATCGAACGCATCTATCACATCGGTGCGGTCCGCAAGGTCATCATCCTGGCCGTGCTGGCCGGGCTGTGGCAGGCCTATGGCCTGTGGCTCGGCAATCCCCTGCTGTTTCCGACCTTCACCGACACGCTCGCAGCGTTCTTCGAGAACATCGGCAATGGCGTCATTCCGGCGCGGACGCTGGTGTCGCTGGAGACGCTCTTGATCGGCTACGGCGTCGGCATCGCGCTCGCCGCCGTGCTGACCACGATCGCGATCGGATCGCGGATCGGCGCCGACATGCTGGAGGCGCTGACCTCGATGTTCAACCCGCTGCCGGCGATCGCGCTGCTGCCGCTGGCGCTGATCTGGTTCGGGCTCGGCAAGGGCAGCATCATTTTCGTGCTGGTGCACTCGGTGCTGTGGGCGATCGCGCTCAACACCCATTCCGGCTTCCGCTCGGTGTCGAACACCTTGCGCATGGTCGGCCTGAATTACGGCCTGCGCGGGCTGAAGCTGGTGCGCTTCATCCTGATCCCCGCCGCATTCCCGGCGATCCTGACCGGCCTCAAGGTCGGCTGGGCCTTCGCCTGGCGCACCCTGATCGCGGCCGAGCTGGTGTTCGGCGTCTCCTCCGGCTCGGGCGGCCTCGGCTGGTTCATCTTCGAGAACCGCAACCAGCTGGAGACGGCGAACGTGTTCGCCGGCCTGTTCACGGTCATCATCATCGGTCTCGTGGTCGAGAACGTGGTGTTCGCCACGATCGAGCGCAAGACGGTGCGGCGCTGGGGCATGCAGCACTGAATTTCGGGCTATAACCATAATCAAACGACAAGGGAGACACACATGTCCTGGAGCAAATCACTCGCAGCTGCCGCGATCGGTTTCGCCGCGCTGCTCGGCGCGACCGCCGCGCGGGCCGAAGTCAAGGAGATCAGGCTCTCCAAGGGCTACGGCATCCTCTATCTGCCTCTGATCGTGATGGAGGATCAGAAGCTGATGGAGAAGCATGCCGAGAAGGCCGGCCTCGGTCCGTTCAAGGTGATCTGGCAGCTGCTCGACGGCGGCAACATCATCAACGATGCGATGATGGCCGGCTCGCTCGACATCGCCGGCACCGGCGCGCCCGGCTTCATCACCTTGTGGGCCAAGGCCAAGGGCATTCCGGCAGTGGAAGTCGTCGGCGTCAGCGGCCTCAGCTCGACCTCGCTGTGGATGAACACCAACAATCCGGAGATCAAGTCGCTGAAGGACTTCAAGTCCGGTGACAAGATCGCGCTGCCGGGCATCAAGACGTCGCTGTCGGCCGTGATGCTGCAGATGATGGCGGCCCAGGAGTTCGGCAAGGAGAACTACGCCAAGCTCGATCCGATGACGGTTGGCCTGCCGCATCCCGAAGCCGTGGCAGCGCTGACCTCGGGCAAGACCGAGATCACGGCGCATTTCACCTCGCCGCCGTTCTCCTACATCGAGCTGAAGGATTCCAAGATCCGCCGCGTCGCCAATTCCGCCGACGTGCTCGGACGCCTGACGATGGACGTGGTGTTCGCGCCGAAGCGCTTCGTCGACGCCAATCCGAAGGTGGTGCAGGCCTTCCTCGACGCGCTCGACGAAGCCTGCACCTTGATCGCCAACGACAAGGCGGCCGCCGCCGAGATCTATGCCCGCACCGCCAAGGTCAAGACGACCAAGGAGGACGTGCTGGAGATGCTGCAGGACAAAGACACCTGGTTCTCCGCGACCCCCGAGGGCGTGCTCAAAATTGCCGAGTTCATGAATGGCGTCGGCTCGATCAAGGTCAAGCCGGCGAGCTGGCAGGACATGTTCGTCACCCAGCTGCGCGACCGGAAGGGCAGCTGAGCCGGGCTGGACGACCGTTTCCGAAGTCCTGGCACATTGATCATGTAACCCCGGCTGTCATCGTCCGCGAAAGCGGACGATCCAGTACGCCGTGACGCCTCGGTGAATCTCTTCTGCCGCGGAGTACTGGGTGCCCCGCTTTCGCGGAGCATGACAGCGGTGGGGGCGGCGAGAACTCGACACGGAAACGACGGGTTCTAAGGAAACGCTCGTCTAGGAGGCTTGCGGAAAGGCGATACGTACCCGCAGGCCGCCTTCAGGCGATTGCGACAGATCGAGGTGCGCGCCATGGGCGTCGGCGATCTGCTTGACGATGGCGAGGCCCAGGCCGCTGCCGCCGGTGCTGCGGCTGCGCGAGTTGTCGAGCCGGAAGAACGGCTCGAATACGGCGTTGCGTGCGTCCGCCGGAATGCCGGGACCATCGTCGTCGATCGCGATCACGACGTCCTTCTCCGGCAGCACCCGCACCGTGCAGCGTGTCGCAAAGCGGAGCGCGTTCTCGATCAGGTTGATGAACAGCCGCCGCAGCGCCGTCGGCTCGGCAAGGACGATCAGCGGCGTATGCCCGAGCTCGGCGCTGATCTGAGCTCCGCTCTGCCGTCGGTCGTCCACGATCCCTGTCAGCAGCGCGGTGAGATCGACCGGCTGCCGCTTGATGGCCGCAAAGCCGCCGCGCGAGACCGCGAGCGCGTCCTCGAGCAGGCGGGTCATCTCGTCGAGATCGCCAGCCGCCTTGTCGCGCTGCTCGGGCTCCGGCAGACGCTCGACGCGCAGCCGCAGCCGGGTGATGTAGGTCTTGAGGTCGTGCGACACCGCGCCGAGCAGCAAGGTGCGACCGCGCACCAGCTCGGAGATCCGGGTCTGCATGTCGTTGACCGCTGAGATCAGCTTGCGGATCTCCGGCGCGCCGGCCGGTTTCACATGCACCGCGGTGGCATCGCTGCTGAACTGGCCGAGCGATTGGCTGAGCTGGCGCAGCGGCCGCGCCTCGCGCGCGATCGCGATCACGGCGGCCATGCCGATCAGCGCGCCGAGGAGGCCGACGCCGAAGCCGGGCGGTAGTCCGAGCAGCCGCGGACCGGTGGCGCCGCTGGCTTCGAACACGACGTAATCGCGGTCGCGCAGCGACACCGCAAACCGCACGGAACGGCCGGCGTTGCGCCAATAATCGCCAAGGCGCCAGTCGCGCCAGCGCGGCACGCCGGTGCGCGACCTCAGGACGATCACGTCGCGCGGCTGCAGCGACTGCAGGTACAAGGTCAGGAAACGTTCGGCGAGCGGGCGGCGCATCGCGTCGGCGGACGCCTCCGGGCGCTCCTGCGTCAGCGTGACCTGCAGCCTTTCGCTGTTGACCGCCTTCAGGATCAGCGGCCGCTCGGCCGGTCCCGCCTTCTCGATCAGCTGGACGATGGCGCTGACCTGCTCGGGCACCGGAAACAGCCGACGAAAAATCTCCTCGCGCGATTCGCTCAGGAACAGCCAGCCGAGGCCGACCGCCCACAGCGCGACGAGCGCGAACAGCACGATCGCCATCAGCCGGCCGGCGAAGCCGAGGCGCCCGAGCACGTCTCAGAGCTCCTTGACGGAGCCGGTGAAGATGTAGCCGGCGCTGCGCACGGTCTTGATCAGCTCGCCCTCGCGCTCGATCTTCTTGCGCAGCCGGCTCACCTGCACGTCGATCGTGCGGTCGAGCGGATCGGCCTGACGGCCGCGGGTCCAGTCCATCAGTTGCTCGCGCGACAGCACGCGGTTGGGGCGCGTCAGGAAGCAGCCGAGCAGCTCGAATTCGGCGCTGGTGAGCGGCAGCGGTCCGTCCTCGGCATGCGCGATCTCGCGCTTGTCGAGATCGACGGTGAGCCTTGTGTTGACGATGAAGCGGCGGTTCTCCAGCGGCGCCGGCTCGGCGCGGCGCAGGATGGCGCGGATGCGCGCCACCAGCTCGCGCGGATTGAATGGCTTCGGCAGATAGTCGTCGGCGCCCATCTCGAGCCCGACGATGCGGTCGATTTCGTCGCCCTTGGCGGTGAGCATCAGGATCGGCAGCCGCGAGGCCGCGCGCAGCCGCCGGCAGATCGACAGGCCGTCCTCGCCCGGCAGCATGATGTCGAGCACGACGAGGTCGGGATCGCCGAAGGTGGTACGGAAACGGTCGAGCGCCGCGCCGCCGTCGCCGACATCGACGCGAAAACCCTCGCGCGCGAGATGGTCGCGTAGCAGGCTGCGGATCTCGACGTCGTCCTCGATGATCAGGATGTGGGGGCGCTGGTCCATGCTGATAGCTTAAGAACACCTCGCCGTGCCGGACAACCCCGCCCCGAGCACCGTTACAAAACGTTACACCGGCGCCGCTTCCTGCAAACCGCCCGCAAACTTCGTGGGCGAGGCTCTGCGTACGCCACGAGGCGATGCAGACGTGAACAGGAGAGTCACATGGTTTCAGTTCGAACCTCGATCGGGGCCGCGGCAATCGCCGCGATGGTGATGGCGCTGAGCGCCTCCGGCGCGCACGCCTGGACGCGCAGCGGCGGCGGCATCGGTCCGCGCGGTGGCACATGGTCGTCGTCCGCGACGGGCGGCTGTGCCGGCGGCAGCTGCAGCCGCAGCCATAGCGGCACCTATGTGGGTCCGCGCGGCGGTGTCGTCACCAACAGCGGTCAGACGAGCTGCGCCGGCGGCAGCTGCAGCCATACCGGCACGACCACCGGACCGTATGGCGGCACCGTCACTCGCAGCAGCACCTTCACGCGCTGATACGGTCGAGCGGCCGGCGCCGCGGACCTGGAGAGACCGCGAGTCGCGGGGGCGCTGCCAGGCTCGGCCGCACGCCTTTCATTTTGCCGCGATGTCGACTATCTGACCTTTCGAAGGCAGGCCGCGAGCCCGGACAAGGTTCCGCTCGCGGCCGGTCGATGAAGGGGGAGAGTTCGATGCGGAGATTGCTGACCGTGCTGGCGGCGCTCATGACCTTGAGCCTGACCAATTGCGGCTACAACGCCATCCAGACCAATGACGAGCAGGTGAAGGCGGCCTGGTCCGAGGTGGTCAACCAGTATCAGCGCCGCGCCGATCTGGTGCCCAACCTCGTCAACAGCGTGAAGGGCTTTGCGCAGCAGGAGAAGGACGTGCTGCTCGGCGTCACCAATGCCCGCGCCAAGGTCGGCAGCGTCCAGGCTACGCCCGATGTCGTCAACGATCCCGCCGCGCTGCAGAAGTTCCAGGCCGCGCAGAGCGAGCTGACCGGCGCGCTGTCGCGGCTGCTGGTCGTCACCGAGAACTATCCGCAGCTGAAATCGGACGCGCTGTTCCGCGACCTGATGTCCCAGCTCGAGGGCACCGAGAACCGCATCACCGTGGCGCGCAACCGCTACATCAAGTCGGTGCAGGAATATAACGTCGGCATCCGCACCTTCCCGAACAACCTCACGGCCATGATGTTCGGCTACAAGGAGAAGGCCAACTTCACCGTCGAGAACGAACGCGAGATCTCGGTCGCGCCGAAGGTCGACTTCAACGCGCCCGCGCCTGCACCCTCGAAATAGCGGAGCGTTGCATCTTGCGCGCGCGCTCAGCCGTCAAGGCGCTGCTTGCGACGCTGCTCGTCTGCCTCGCCACGATGGTGTTGGCCGACGTCGCGGTGCCGCAGCTCACCGGCCGTGTCGTCGACCAGACCGGCACGCTGTCCTCGTCGGACGTCGCCAGCCTGACGCAGAAGCTCAAGGATCTGGAGGCGCGCAAGGGCAGCCAGGTCGCGGTGCTGATCGTGCCGACCACGCAACCGGAGACGATCGAGCAGTTCTCGATCCGCGTTGCCGAGGCCTGGAAGATCGGCCGCAAGAAGGTCGACGACGGCGCGCTGCTGGTGATCGCCAAGAACGATCGCAAGTTGCGCATCGAGGTCGGCTACGGCCTCGAAGGCAGCCTCACCGACGTCACCGCGCGCCGCATCATCGACGAGGTCATCACCCCGAAGTTCCGCTCTGGCGACTTCGCCGGCGGCATCGACGCCGGCCTCGACCGCATCATCGGCGTGATCAATGGCGAAAGCCTGCCGGTGCCGCAGCCGCAGGCGTCGCACGGCACGGATCTCGACTTCGACTCCCTGACCTCGTTCGCGCCGGTGGCGCTGTTCGGCGCGCTGGTGATCGGCGGCATCCTGCGGACGCTGCTCGGCCGTCTGATCGGATCGCTGGCGACCGGCGGCGCCATGGGCGTGCTCGCCTGGCTGATCGTGGGCTCGGCAGGTCTGGCGGCGCTGTCGGCGATCGCCGGTTTCGTCATCGCCTTCATCGCCGACAGCTTTGCCGGGATGAATACGCCGGGCACCGGCCGTCGCGGCGGCTGGTCGAGCGGCTCGTCGTCATCAGGATGGAGCAGCGGCAGCTCGAGCGATAGCGGCAGCTTCTCGGGAGGCGGCGGCAGTTTTGGTGGCGGCGGCGCCTCGGGAAGCTGGTGAGGGCGGGGCGCGCGACCATGGGCATCAGACGGATCAGCCGGCATCTTCTGCACTATCACTGGCAGCTGAAGCGCATCTTCACGGCCGATGTGCTTGCGCGCATCGAGCAGGCGATCAAGCATGGCGAGCGCAGCCATGCCGGCCAATTGCGCTTCGTCGTCGAAGGCGCGCTCGACGGCCGGCCGCTGTGGCGCAACCAGCCGCCGCGCGAGCGCGCGCTCGACCTGTTCTCGCATTTGCGGATCTGGGACACCGCCCACAACAACGGCGTGCTGATCTATCTGCTGCTTGCCGACCGCGACGTCGAGATCATCGCCGATCGCGGCATCCATGCAAAAGTCGGCGCTGCGCAATGGGAGACGATCTGCCGCGCGATGGAGGCGGATTTCCGCGCCGGACGATTCGAGCAGGGCGTGATCCAAGGTGTCGCCGCCGTGTCACGCGAGCTCGCCAGGCACTATCCGCCGCATGCCGGTGGGACCAACGAACTGCCCGACGCGCCGGTGGTGCTGTAGCTCACCCCGGCTCGACGTTGGTTCGCCCAGCTCTCCACCCCGTCATTGCGAGCGGAGCGTAGCAATCCAGAATCTCTCCGCGGAAAGAGTCTGGATTGCTTCGCTGCGCTCGCAATGACGGGGATGGGGCGGTGGTCTGCAATTCATCGCGTCGTCGCAGCGGCGCCGTACCGCTTCGACATGGCCTGCACCAGCTCGGCCATCTTCGCGCGCAGCTCGGGCGGATCGAGCACCTCGGCCTCGGCACCGAAGCGCAGCAGCTCGCCGGCGGCGTGCCAGAGCGTGGTGCCGGTCGGGATCGTCGCGATGCGCCAGCCATCTGAATCGGCGTCATCCGCGAGGCGGGTGCGCGCGCGCACATAGGGCTGGGTGAATGCCTCCAGCAGCTTCACGCCGAGCGGCGACAGCCGCACGGTCGCCTGCTTCGGGTGCAGCTCCGCTTCCAGCCGCTCGGTCGCGGCACGCCAATGCGCAGCGAGATCGAACTCCGCAGGCCGCGTGAAGGTCTCATCGGTGACGGTGCAGTCGAGAATGCGCGCGACGCGATAGGTGCGCACGCTGCGCTCGACGAGGCCGGCGAGATACCAGCTGCCGCCCTTGAGCACGAGGCCGAGCGGCGCGACGCGGCGGCGCTTCTCGGCGCGCCAGCTCTGGTAGCGGATGTCGATCAGGCGATCGGCGAGCAGCGCGTCGGCGATGGCGCGCAGATGCTGCGGCTCCTCGGCCTCGCCAAACCAGCCGGGCGCATCGAGATGGAAGCGCGCCTGCATCCGGCTGGCATTGGCACGCAGGCTCTGTGGCAGCGCCGCGACCAGCTTGGTCTGCGCCGCGCTCATCGCGCCGTCGAGGCCGAGCGCCGCGGCGGGGCCGGGCAGGCCCGCCATGAACAGCGCGTCAGTTTCGGCTGCCGATAATCCGTTGAGCCGCACGCGATAGCCGTCGAGCAGGCGGAACCCGCCCTCGGCGCCGCGCTCGGCATAGACCGGAATGCCGGCGGCCGCGAGCGCGTCGATGTCGCGATAGATCGTGCGCACCGAGACCTCGCACGCCCCGGCGAGCTCGGGCGCAGTGACCTGTCCCTTGGCCTGCAAGGTCGTGAGGATGGAGAGCAGCCGGCTCGCGCGCATGAGCTTCTTAAAGCATACCTGACATCGGCTGTCAGGTATGCTGTGCGACAAGCGCGGCACTGCATCCGGCAATGGGAGGAGATCATCATGACCGCCGACGACAGGATCACGCTGTATTATTCGCCGCAGACCCGCGCCGCGGGGACTCGCGTCCTGCTCGAGGAGCTCGGCGCGCCCTATGATCTTGAAGTCCTCAACATGAAGGCGGGCGAGCAGCGCAAGCCGGCGTTTCTGGCCATCAATCCGCTCGGCAAGGTGCCGACGATCGGCCATCGCGGCCAGATCGTGACCGAGCAGGTTGCGATCTTCATCTATCTCGCCGATCTGTTTCCGAGCGCTGGCTTGACGCCGGCGCTCGATGATCCCATGCGCGGGCCCTATCTGCGTTGGATTGCCTATTATGGCGCATCGTTCGAGCCGGCCGTGATCGACCATTTCATGAAGCGCGAGCCGGCCCCCGTCACGCAGTCGCCCTACGCGGATTACGACACGATGCTGAGCGCGCTCGAACAGCAGCTCGCCAAGGGGCCTTATCTGCTCGGCGAGCGCATGACGGCCGCCGACATTCTGTGGGGCATCGCCTTCAACTGGACGATGACTTTTGGCATCGTGCCGCGCAAGGACGTGTTCACGCGCTATGCCGAGCGCATCACGCAGCGCGCTGCGTTCCAGCGTGTCACCGCCGCGGATGCCGAGATGGCCGCCCAGCACGCGGCAGCAGCCGGCGGCTGAGCGCCGCTGCCGCCGGGCAAGCCGGATTCGTGAATGGCGGGGGCCGCACTCGCGCTGCGCCCATCGATCTGACGATATCACGACCAAGGTCATTCCGGGACGAGGCCGCAAGCCTTGGCTCCGGAATGACGTTGAAAGCGCAACAACTCAGCGTTGCAAAAGGCGGCCGAATTAACCCGGCCTTCAGCAAATCCACCCTACCGAGGTGTTGATTCTCCGTAGTTTAACGGGATTTTAGCGCGCCTGCTGCACTTACCGAAGTACCGGCTCCTTTTACCGGTCTCGGTCGTCCGCGCCGGTTCACCGATCTCCGCCTCGCAACCGAAAACATCCAGATGTCGCTCGCCGTTGCCAATCGCGTGACCAGCGTCCGAATGACGCCGGCCTTGCTGCATCTGTGCGTCGGCGCCGGGATCTTTCTGTTTCTGTTCATCGTCGGCGACCGTCTCTTGCACGACTCCGACACGTATTGGCACATCAAGGTCGGGCAGTGGATCATCGATCACGCTGCAATGCCCTATTCGGACATCTACTCGTTCACGCGCGCCGGCAGCCCCTGGATGTCGAACGCCTGGCTGTCGCAAGTCATATATGCGACGGCCTATTCGCATGCCGGCTGGGCCGGCGCCGTCGCGCTGACCGCGCTTGCCGTGGCCGCCGCCCTGGTGATCTTTCTCAATCTGATCGGATCCTGTTTCGAGCCGGTCCATCGCATTCTTCTGGCGCTGCTGGCGTTCGTGGTGTCGTCACCGCATCTGCTCGCGCGACCGCACGTGCTGGCCTTGCCGATCATGGTGGCCTGGGCCGGCGGATTGATCAGGGCCGTCGACCAGCGCTCGCCGCCGCCGTGGGTCCTGCTTCCGCTGATGGTGGTCTGGGCCAACCTGCACGGCGGCTTCGTGCTGGGCCTCGCCCTCATTGCGCCGATCGCGTTGGAGGCGCTCTGGCAGAGCAAGCATGACGAGCGCATCGCCGTCGCGACGCAATGGGGCCTGTTCGGTGTCGCCGCGCTGCTCGCAAGCTGCTGCACGCCCTATCTCCACAACACGCTGTTCGCCGCCGCGAAAATCCTGAGCCTCGGACCGGTCCTGTCGCTGGTGTCGGAATGGCGGCCGGCCGATTTCAGCAGCATTGGACCGTTCGAGCTCGCCTTGCTCGGCCTGATCGGGCTGGCCCTGTCTCGCGGCGTCGTCCTGTCGCTGCCGCGGATCGCGCTTCTGTTGCTGGTGACGCACATGGCCCTGTCGCATGTCCGATGTGTCGAGGTGTTCGCGTTTCTGGTCCCGTTGGCGATCGCAAGGCCGTTCAGGGACCGCGCTGCTCCTGCCATCCATGCGATCGATGCCAGAGCTTCGTGGCTCGTCTCGACGCCGGCAGCGCTCGCCGTCATCGGCGGCGCGCTCGCTTTGTCGCTGGCCTATACGGCCCATCATGATTTCGTCTTCGACAGGGCCCAGGCGCCGGCGGCCGCGCTCGATGCGCTGCGGCAGCACCAGGCCAGGCGCATCTTCAACGACTATCAGTTCGGCGGCTTCCTGATCGCGAACGATGTCCCGACCTTCATCGACAGCCGCGCCGAACTCTACGGCCAGCAGTTCATGATGAAATATCTGCGAGCCGCCGAGGGCCGCAGCCGCGACGAAGTCGCCGCTCTGCTCGACGAATTCAAGGTCGACGGCACGCTCCTCACGCCCGATCAACCCGCCGCGCAACTGCTGGACCAGATGCCGGGCTGGACCAGGCTCTATGCCGACGACTTCGCCGTCGCGCACGTCCGCGTGGCGCCGGCGAAGTGAATCAGTTTTGTGCATCTGGTGACAGTCCAGGACTGTCACCAGATGCAATTCGGTAGTTCCGGGCTCCGCTAGTTCAGGCTGATCCCCGCGAGCGGCGTGCCATCGGCGCCGTTGTTGCTGATCTCGTTGTTCTTGTAGGACGAGACGGATCCCCCGCCGGTCTGCAGCACGCCGCTGGCATTGCCCTGGATCACGGAATTTCCCATGATGATGATGGCCCCGTTGCCGCTCGCCAGCACGCCGGTGCTGTTGAACTCGGAGATGAGCCGGTCGAGAAACACGCCCATGCCCGGCTTTCCGGCCGGCACCGTGGCCGATATTCCGGCATTGGTGTTCAGATTGGTCTTGGTGTTCGAGACGAGCACGCTGACCGAGTCGGTCGAGTTCGCGGTCGAGACCGTGATGCCGAACGCGGACACCTTGAGCGTCGAGTCCGAGATCACGGCCTGCGCTGCGCTGGTCGGCGCGATTGCAATGGCGCTCTGCGAGAAATTCTCGATCGTGCAGTTCTCGACGATGAGCTTTCGGCCGGTCCGGAAATTGATGCCGTTGAGGCCGAGCGTCGTGCCGGCTCCGTTGATGCTCAAATTGCGGAGGATGACGACGTCGGCCGCGCCGGCATTGACGTTGATGCCGTTGGTCGCCGACGCCAGGATCGACGCCAACGTCCCTCCGCCATCGATCGTGATCGACTTGGTGATCGTCACCGCGCCGTAGCCGCCGGGATCCAGCACATCGATTTCGCCGCCGGCCGCGGTCTTGGATATCGCGCCAGCGAAGGTCTTGCAGGGCGCCGTACGGCTGCACGGGTTGACGTCGTCGCCGACGCCGGACACCCATGTCCGCGTCGCCTGCGCGTGCGCGCCCGTCGAGGCAAGGATCAACAGTGCGGCGCACAAATATCCGATCGAAGAAATGAGCTTTCGCATGAGTGCTTCCTTTGAAATGCCGAATGTGAAGAAATAGCCGACCGCAGAGTATTAGTCTATGAAAGCAACCAGAGCGTTCATCGAAAACGGCGAGGCCAAAATAGCACAACTCGCAAGATGGAATGGCCTCCGGCCACGACGTGGTGGGAATTCATGACGGCGCGGGCAAGACCAGCCATACACATTCGGCGGGCCTCCGCCTCTCCCGTTGATTGAGTGCATCTTGATTCAATTGTCGTCATTGGCCGCGCGGCGTCATGGGCGGCCGGGGAGGGAGACGTGTCCGCATCGGTCGCGGGTCCTCGCTTGCATCACACGATCCGCGCCAGCAGCAGCGCCGTCGCGGCCGCCACCAGCGCCGGAATGGCCGCTACGACGAACAGCGTCTCGACGTCGACATGGCTCGCCAGCATCGCGCCGCCGATCAATGGTCCGACGATCGAGCCGATGCGTCCGATGCCGAGCGCCCAGCCCATGCCGGTGGCCCGGATCGCGGTCGGATAATAGGTCGCGGTCAGCGCATTCGCGGCGATCTGGCCACCGACGATGCAGAAGCCTGCGGCGAAGATCGCGATCGTCACCAGCGCAATCGCGTGGCCGCTCACGCCGATCGCCGCCACCGCGATCGCGGCGCCGAGATAGGTGAGGGCGAGCGCGCGAAACGAGAACCGGTCGATGATGCGGCCGAGCGCGAAGGTGCCGACCACGCCGCCGACCTGCAGCATGGCGCCGATCGCGGCCGCTGATGACACCGACACGCCGAGATCGTTCAGCACCGTCGGCAGCCAGTTCGACAGCAGATAGAGGTCGAGCAGGCTCATGAAGAACACGACCCAGAGCAGCAGCGTGGTGCCGGCGCGGCGTTCGGCAAACAGATGGGCGACCGGCAGGCCGGGAAGACGCGGCTCCGCCAACACGAAGCGGGTGTCATCAGCGGTGCGCAGCGTCGGGTCGACCTGCCGCAGCAGCGTAGCGACGTCGCGGTCACGGCCGCCCGCCAGCGCGAGATAGCGGATCGACTCCGGCAGCGAGACGGCGAGCAGCGGCGTCAGCAGCAGCGGCACCAGACCTCCGACCAGGAACACCGCGCGCCAGCCGAAGGCGGGTATCAGTGCCGCCGCGAGCAGCCCGCCCAGCGCGGCGCCGATCGAGAAGCCGGCGAACATCGCCATCACCATGGTGGCGCGGCGCCGATGCGGCGCCAGTTCGGAGGTCAGCGCCACCGCGTTCGGCATCGCGCCGCCAAGGCCGAGACCGGTGAGGAAGCGCAACGCGATCAGCGAGGTCGCATCCTGCGCCAGCACCGTCGCCAGCGTGCCCAGGCCGAAGGCGGCAGTGGCGATCACGATGATCCGCTTGCGCCCGACCCGGTCGGCGAGAGTCCCGAAGGCGATCGCGCCGAGCATGAGTCCGAACAGCCCGGCGCTGAACACCGGCCCGAGCGCGCCGCGTGTCAGCTTCCACTCCTGCGCCAGCGCCGGCGCGACATAGCCGATCGCCTGGGTGTCGAAGCCGTCGACGAACAGCACCGCAGCACAGATCAGGAGCACGCGGATCTGGAATTTGCCGATGGGCAGCCGGTCGATGAGCGCGGGCACGTCGATCTCGGCGAGCGACGATCCCTGCTTGCGGTCGATCTCCATCCGCGTGTCCTTCCCCTTGGGCGATGCTGATTATGATTTTCACGAACGATCTCGCATAATGAGATGACGTTCAAGCGGAACGCGTAGCACGGAGATGCAAATGCGTTGCGGCATCAGCCCGCCGGCTGCCGCGGGGTCTTCGACCAGCCTCATTAGTTCCCGTGATATCGACTATTGACGCTCCTGCACCTGGGCTGGGAGAAAGGCCGCCGGGACTGGTAGCCGAAGAGGACCCGGATGCGGAAGCAAGCAGATACGACAGCACCGGTGGTGATCGTCGGCGGAGGGCCGGTCGGCTTCGGCCTCGCGATTGATCTCGGCCTGCGCGGCATCAGATCCGTCGTCATCGAGCGCCATCTGGCGCCGGTGCCGATCCCGAAGGGGCAGAACCTCACCCAGCGCACGATGGAGCACTTCCATTTCTGGGGCGCGGAGGATGCGCTGCGCGCCTCGCGCACCATCCGTCGCGAATACGGCATCGGTGGCATGACCACCTACCGCACGCTGTTGAGCGGCATCGCCCATGACTGGCTGCAGCGTGAGCTGGTGCGGCCATTCTACTACACCGACAATGAGCGGCTGCCGCAATATGCCACCGAGGCCGTGCTGCGGCAGCGCGCGGCCGAGATCCCGGCGATCACCACCCTGATCGGCTGGACCGCCACGGCTGTTCGCCAGGATGAGCTCGGCGCCGAGACCGACATCGTCGATGCCGACGGCAACCGTCGCACCTTGCGCTCCGATTTCGTGGTCGGCTGCGACGGCAGCCGCTCGCTGGTGCGCGAGCAGGCCGGCCTCACCCAGACCAAGTCCGATCACGACCGGCTGATGGTGCTATTGGTGTTCCGCTCGACCGGGCTGCACCAGCTGCTCGAACGCTATCCCGGCAAGTCGTTCTACAACGTGCTGCATCCGGAGCTCGACGGCTATTGGAAGTTCTTCGGGCGCGTCGATCTCGGCACCACCTGGTTCTTCCATGCGCCGGTGCCCGCCGACACGACGCGCGACAATTTCGACTTCCAGCGCTTCCTGCACGAGGCCGCCGGCGCCGAGTTCGACGTCGCCTTCGACCATATCGGTTTCTGGGATCTCCGCTTCGCGGTCGCCGACAGCTATCGCCAGGGACGGCTGTTCGTCGCCGGCGACGCCGCGCACAGCCATCCGCCCTATGGCGGCTATGGGATCAACAGCGGCTTCGAGGACGCGGCCAATCTGTCATGGAAGCTCGCCGCGACCCTGCAGGGCTGGGGCGGGCCGGGCCTGCTCGACAGCTACAGCGCCGAGCGCCAGCCGGTGTTCGCCTCGACGGCGCGCGATTTCATCGAGCAGTCGATCTTCGTCGATCGCGATTTCCTGCGCCGGCATGATCCGGCACGCGATCTCGCCGATTTCGAAGCTGGATGGGAGGAGCGCCGCTCCGGTGCGCGCGCCGAGGTCAACGCGTTCGAGCCGCACTACGAAGGCTCGCCTATCGTGCACGGTCCCGACGGCGCCCTCTGCAGCGCGGTCGGCCGCCACGCTTTTCCGGCGCGCGCCGGCCACCATCTCACCCCGCAGGTGCTGTCGACCGGCCGCAACGTGTACGAGGAGTTGGGCTCCGGCTTCACCCTGATCGAGCTCGGCGCCGGCGATGCCGGGATCGCCTTCGCCCGCGCGGCCTCCGATCTCGGCGTGCCGCTCAAGGTCATCAGCGATACGCCCGCGGGCGGACGCGAGAAGTATCAGGCGAAGCTGGTTCTGATCCGCCCCGATCAGTTCATCGCCTGGGTGTCGGATGGCTTGTCGGATGACCGGTCCGAGCCGGCGCGGGTCCTGCAGCGGGTGGTCGGGGCGGGGTGAGGACCGCCGCCTCGCTCGTATTCAGCGTCTACGGCTTTTTGCGTCTGAGGAACCTTCGTAGTCGTAGCTCGACGAGTTGCGGTCCGAATAGACAACGTTCATCGATTCGCCGTCGACCTAGTTATCCAGGCCAAGCTTTGACCGAACGTGGTTCCGGAGAAGAACCTTGAGTTCAGTCATCTCACTGAAGCTTGCGGTTGGATGAAGAAGGCGCGTCTCCGTTAGTATCCATTGCGACACTCGCGGCTCTATTGCCTTATATCGCGTCTCGCCAACAATGTACGCGTTCCAGCAATCCGAGTTCGATTGTAGCTTCTGGATTAATCTCAGCACGTCTTCTTCAATCCAATTGCAGGCCATCCAAACCCCCACGATTGAAATTTCACGCGCGGCGCATCGGTCTGCGCCCCGCAATCTTCGTCTGGTTGATGTCGGCAGGGCCTTTTGACGACGAGAACACGCACACCTCGGCACTGCCTGCTGGAGTCAGTTTCGCCCTTGAATTACGGTGACCGACTGGAGTGCACTTAATAGCGCCTCAGCCGAGTCGCTTGCACCTCAATCCTCCACCTCCGTGCTCAATTGGCTGTAGTGGCGTCCAATGCTCCCCTCGATATATGTATGGGATGTTGCACTTCAAATTGGAATCCGCCCACCACCCAGTTCCATGTTTCAATTCTTGATTGTAGTGCGGGCGCGCCTAGTGTTGCCGTCGCTGACTTGGGGTAACCCAGATTTTCTTCCGACGATTTCAGGTAGTTTAGTAGCGGCCATTGCAGCCGCCGCATTGGGAATAACGATGTCTGTAACATATGCGGCCGCATTGAATGTCCTGCTGAATAGCGTCGGCTTGCATCTCCTCCGACGATCGACGCTCGATCAACTGACCTCCGCCGCCTGCAACGGGCACATGATCGAATCGGACACGAAGCCGTTGCCGGCCCCTGCCGACGATGATCCCGCCTTGGATGATCCCGTCTTGGATGACCCCGCCTTGCGCGCCAACGCAGACGCGCACAATTTTCGCAAGGTCGCGCTGGCCGGAGAGCAGATGGAGCAGGTCACCGAAATTATCGTGTCTCACTTGAGGGGTGCAGTCCAGCACTGTCACCGTAGCCCACCCCTGGTCAGTCTTGACCACCTCTTGGCGGGTTTCCGCCGGTTAACTTTTCCGAGAAGTGATCTGTATTGATCAGCATGTTGGAGTGCGAGGGTCAAAGCTATTCCCCATCACTGGCCAGTCGCAGGCTCCATCGGTGACTGGGAGCAACGTGTTCAGGTCCGGCCCAGGGGAGTAACGTCATGAGCCTGTTGTCCGAGCCACTATGTCCCAAGTGCCGGAGACCCACAATCTTGGCACGTATCACGCCTGGTACGTCTGATTTTGGTATCCGAACGTTCAAATGCCCCGCCTGTGAAGAAATTCATCAGCGGGTCGTCGGATTCGTCGATCCAATGAAATCGCAAACGATCGCGGGCTGGTTGCGCGGTGAATTGGTAGCGCCGCTGTAAGGCTCCCAGTGTCGCGTGTGTTTCAAGGACGCGTCTCTGGGAACCAGAAATCCCTTAGATAGAACTAGAAGATCTGAGAGGCTAGCTCGCGGAGTATCGAGGAGATGCTGTCATAGCCATACGGCTTAGGCAGAAATCTGCTGCCCTCCGGTAAATCGGCTTCTTTGAACGCATGATGTCCTGAAGTCGCGATGATCTTGATCGGCGGCCAGCGGCCACGCACGAAGTGCGCGAGCTTCAACCCATCCATTGATCCGGCCATCTGGATATCGGTAAAGACGACATGGATATCCGGGCGCGCTTCCAGGATAGCAATCGCCTTGTCCGCGTTGCTGGCTTCAACGACGTCGAACCCTGCGTCCGCGATCATTTCCGCCGCGTTCGTTCGGAGCAGCAATTCGTCCTCGACAACAAGGACAACGAGCCGCCTATCTGTAGAAATGGCCATTATCGATGCACCTGCCGTGGAACCAAGCGATGATGGGGGCCTTCGTTCCGTGCAGAGTTGTATAATATTGCTCACTTTCCGGAAGACCGCATCACCTCCATCGCCTGGCTAAGACCGGTTGCCTCGGTCGTCTCCTGCCGCCGGCCCCGGCAACAGTGCCTGTTCCTCCGATCAGCAGAGAAGGGCTGCCCAGGTTTAGCCGCGCGTCGCATCTGTTCCGTCTGGCCGAGGGGCCTTTTCGGAAGCGAGCAACGCGTCCGCGATTCCGGGCCTTCCCAATTAGCGGGCCTCACGCGTCCAATCGGCAAGTTATTGGCAACCCAGTCGCCAACGCCGGGGGGCTGCGGAACTGGAACAACTTCTTGTTGTGGTGGTTGTCAACATGATCTCCGTGAGTAGAGAGATCGAGACGACCTGGGGCAGCAAATCAAAATGATCAATTCATTCGCAGCCCTCGGAACTTTCGCGCTTCTGGGAACGCTGGCAATTGCCTTGCCCGGTTTTGCACCCAAGCTCGAAGCGAGAGAGGTCGCCGTGTTAGCCAAGGGAGACCGGCTGGCAATCAGGACTGCGTCCGTCAATTGCCTGGCGCAGACATGGCCGAACTTCACCACCTCCTGTTTGCAAAATACGAGTTCAAGCCGAAAGATCGCGGAAGCTCGCTTGGTGACGGCCGACCGCTAAGGCGCCGAAAACGACCATCGTCCAGCATACGATGCTTCGTAGCGCGTCTGAAGACAACGGTCTGATAAGTGCCCACTTGCGAACTGAGGCTTCGTACGACGTCTGAACCGGCCGACGCGAACTCATGGCGATGCCGTGAAACGCACTGTTCTTCCCTCTTTTCCAAGGTTTGCATGGCCACCGATTCACCTGAAATGCCAAAAGTCCTCGTTGTCGAGGACGAAATGATGCTGCGTATGCGGGCGGTGGATATTGTGGAAGATGCCGGGTTCTCTCCCGTGCAAGCCGTCGACGCCGACCAGGCGCTCTCTATTCTCGAATCGCGCTCTGACATATCGCTCCTCTTTACCGATATTCAGATGCCCGGCAGCATGGATGGGCTGAAGCTCGCCCACGCGGTGCACGACCGCTGGCCCGCCATCAAGATCATTTTGGTTTCCGGCCAAGTTGAGCCTTCCGACGCAGATAGGCCCCAAGACAGCCGCTTCTTTGGCAAGCCGCTAAGCAATGCCCAGATGATCGCCGAACTGCAGGCGATGGTCGGTGCGGGCGCACTGACGACGATTCCAGACGCGTCTCTGTTGCCGACAGATAAGAACGGCTACAGCCCGGAGGCGATCGAACTTGAGCGAATATCCGCTCAGGAGGCCGCGCTCTCCGCAGAGAACGATAGCCTTCGCCTCTTGCTTGAGCAGGCCAATATCGATGCCAAGGCCTTGCTCACGCAGTCCTCAATCGATGCAGAGGAGCGCGATGCCGCAGACAAGTTGCAGAAGCTGATCGTGGGCGAACTCCATCATCGCATAAAGAACAATCTCGCGACCGTGAGCGCCATCGCGTCGCAAAGCTTTCGGACCACGACCAGCATCGAGCATGGGCAAAAGGCCATGGAAGGCCGGTTGCTGGCGCTATCGCGCGCGCATGATTTGCTGATGCAAGTCAGTTGGTCGAATGCCAGCCTTACCCGCACCGTGAGCGGCGCAACCGAGCCGTTCGACAGTCAGGGAAACAGACGGTTCCACTTCAATGGGCCGGATATCAAGGTGGCTTCGAGTGCCGTAATTGCCCTCGCCATGACGCTCAATGAACTTTGCACCAACACGATAAAATTTGGTGCACTATCAACCCCCGCTGGCAGCGTGGAAGTCGCTTGGAAGATAGATGAGGACAAGCAGCGGCTTTGCCTGACGTGGACGGAACGCGGAGGTCCGCCCGTTCGGCCGCCTACGCGAAGCAGCTTCGGGACGCGCATGATGCAATCCCTCGGTCAGCAGCTGCATGGCCAGGTGCAGCTTTCTTATGAACCGGCCGGTTTGATCTACTCGCTGGATGTACCGCTCAGCTCAATCATCGCGAAAGCTTGAGCCAAGTCGTCGATCCGGTTCTCAAGTATGTTGAACAGGCTCGAGAACTGAGCGCAAACGAGATCTTATCGCCTTTCGGATCAGTCAAATGATAACGATTAAATTGCGCGCGCTGGTAATGACGATCCTTCTCGCAACCATTGGAGCCGCAAGCGCCAAGGCGGAGTGTGAGATCGCCGACGCCAAGCTGGAAGAAGCCATACAGCAAAATCCCAAGCTGCGTGGTCCCGCCAATAGTCAGTCGGTTCGCGATCTCAGAAGTTTGCGGGATGCCGCATTCACGCTCCGATCCTACGGGCGTCAGGAGGACTGCGAGCGTCTTCTGGCAAACATCCGCGAATTGATAGCCGGGCCGCCGATGGGCTCGTTGGGCGGCAATGACGAGGAAGAGGCCGATAAGCAAAACCTGGCGCGCGAGCCGAGAGTTAAACGCGGAGCGGCGCAGGGCAGTCGTGACAAGAAAGAAGCGAGGCCGCTTTCAAGGATTGATGAACTCACCCCCGGCTTGAGGACGGACGAAATGATCGGAGCGGAGGTCCGCAGCTCCGACGACAAAATTGTCGGCGAGGTTAGAAATATCGTTTTCGGCACCAAAGATGGCCGAGACTACGCGATCGTCGCTTCTGGCGGCTTTTTCACAACGGGTAAGGACAGCATCGTCGTGCCGATCAAATCGCTCAAAGTGACGCAGGATCGGTCGAGCTTCTTTCTTCCGATTTCCAGAGAGATCGTGAAAACTGTGCCACTCATGCCTGATCAGGACTATTCGTGGCTGTCGGATAAAAAGTGGCGCAGCCACAACGATGGGTTTTTTCAAGGACGCTGACTACAGATGAAAAATCTGGGTTCAGACCTTTGATATTTTCGGGGTCTGCTAACCTGGACGGCGTCCTTGCTTATTGAAAACAACGCATTTCCGCTGTCTGGCGATGTGCGGCTGGATCAGGTCAGGGAGAACTACGGTGACAGTCACCGTAGTTCATCTATATCGCCGTCTTCTTTAGCTAAGCACTCAAGCGGCTAAACACCCGAGTACGTCTGCTCGCTCGAGCGTAGACCTCAGTGCCTCGTCCGACACATGAGTATAAATCTCGGTGGTCGCAATACTCGAATGACCGAGCAGCCGTTGAACAAACCGGATGTCCACGCCGCGCTCCATCAAGAGAGTTGCAGCAGTATGCCTGAGCATATGCGGTGTAACCCGGCGTCCGTTCTTCTGCTCATATTGACGACGCAGCGCGAGCCGCATCGATTGAGGTCTTAGTGCGGCGCCTCGGCGGTTGAGAAATAGATTTCCGGCAACACGTCTGTTCTCACGATGCCATGCCAGAAGCCCAAGGAGATCAGCTCGGAGCGAGGGATCCGATATGTAGACCATCCGCTCCCGTGCACCCTTCCCGTATATGCGGATCGCTCCCCCATCGGCCACGACGTCCTGAATCGATATTCGGCATAACTCTCCAACCCGAATTCCCGTCGCGATCATCAATCGCGCTGCGACAAACGTGTGGGAGGCTTTAGCGCTTCCTAATTTTGGTAGGGGAAAGCTTGCCAGAAGCATCGATACCTCGGGTCGGGACAAGGATCGCGGCAATCTTTTACGCTTTGGAAGCTGGAGCTGCCATTTCGCAAAGGGATCTGTAAGGCTTCCAGTCTTGGCCAGCCGTCTTGTGAACGCCCGCAGACATGCAAATCGACGCCGGACCGTACCGAGTGCGAGCTTCCTGCGCTCAAGCAAGTCTACGAGATATGTCGCGAGCGTGTCTTCATTGATTGAAGACACAAGCGGATCTTCTCGCAGGAACCGGCCGAACTCCTTGAGGTCTGCCGTATACGCCGCGATCGTGTGCGGGGAGAGCTGCCTTTCGATAGCGCAGTATCGCAGAAATTCGTCCGCCGCATTGCTGATGCGCATGGCACCCCTCCAACGCTCGCACCCTACATTTTGGTTCAAGACTACGTCAGCGCCGTAGGGTTGTACCGGCTAGGTTGGTTAACTGCGCGACCGCGATCCTAGCGATCGCGCCTCAGCGACGGCACATAACTCGGAATTATCATCCTGAAGCACGCAATCGCAGTTGCAGAATTGGTCATTGCACCAATGTCGATAGCCTACGATAGCGACGAACCGGAGCGCGTCAGCGCCTTGTTCCGAACGATTGTCGACGCACTGCCGTACTACAATGAAAGAGCAAAGGCCTCGGCGATATCTAATTACTCCGCCGGTCGACTTCGTCAGAGTGCGTCAACAGATTCAAGCTCGATCCTTGTCGCGCGCTTCGATACTAGCCTTGTTGGATTCGCCATAAGCAATTTGGATGATGAGACGATCTGGCTGTCTTGGTTTGGCGTGGATCCTGTCTATAGAAGGCGAGGAATTGGTGATCGGCTGCTGCAAGCGCTCGATCAACGCGCGCTCTTAACGGGAACGCACAAGCTATGGTGCGATTCACGGACTGACAATGCGGAGTCGAAGGCAATACTTGCTGGTAATGGATTCCGGCAGATTTGTACCATACCGGACCATTGGTATCGCCAGGATTTTATCCTATGGGAAAAGCGCGTCGGCTGATACTCCTGGCGCTCAAGAAGCGCGCGCTCTTGCCCATGCTAGCAACCACGGTTGCTATCATCGGCAGTATCTCTGCTGTTCTGGGAATCGTCGATGTCCATTTCGGACTTTTAGGTACATCGGCTCTAACCCTCGTGGCATTTATTCTGTCAGGGACGTTCCACTTTCGGAAGCTTGGAATCCCGCAAGTCGCGGTCGACGATGTTATCGGGCCTGCGGAGCAGCCCACTTCGTACATTTTGCATTGCCCGTGTGATATCAAGCTAGCGACAGAGGCAAGTGAACTTGCTGAAGAATGCTACTCGGGTAGTATTACAATCGAGGCGGCAACGTTCGAGCAACTCCGCGTCAAGAACTCTCTCATTCTATCGTGTTTGACGGACCTTCAGGGTCAATTTATGGGGTATTTCGACGTCATTCCGCTGCGCGAGACATTTGGAGAGTCTCTTCTGCGAGGCAACGTCACGGAAAGTCAGATCACACATGAGGACGTTCTCTCCCCGGCGGAGATGAAAACGTGCAAGTATCTCTTTGTTTCCGGCATTGCCGCCAAGCAACCTGATTCGTACCTCGGCCGGCGCAGTGCGAGCGTTCTCGTTTGGGCGCTTCTGAAATATTTGGATAGGCATTATGGGCGTTCAAACCCTCTGGTATTTGCGCTGGCTGCGACAGAGGAAGGTGACAAGCTATTGCAGCGATTCAAACTTCAGCTGGCGCCCGGAACATTAGCTCGACGCGATCGCTATAGACTGTATTCGCTGGCACTTTCCCACGACGAAATTATTCGGCGACTCGCGTGCGTTCCGAACTGGGAGCAGTTGTGTGATCTGCCCTGGGGCGGGAACGCGGGTAAGCAAAGGAAAATTGGACGGGGGCGGCCAGTCCTACCAGAGACTAAGGCGTTGAGCTTGGCGTAGTGATCCGATGGCCGCTATTGATCGGAAATCCATTCCGAGAGACCGAAGCGCTCAGAGTTCTTCAGCACTCGTTCGCCAATGTTCACGCTTCGATTGATGTCAGATAGTCGCCAAGGGCGACATCGCGCTGGATTCATGTCGGCAAAGAAGAGGATTGACCGGCGGCTTGAGTGCGATTCAATCTTTCGAACTCGATGGTAGGCTGGGCTGATCGCTCCGGCCGTCATAAGCCACAGAATTTCACCCGCCATGACTAGAATATGTCGTCCCGAAGGCGTTACTGGCCTGAAATCGCTTCCCGATTGAAGTTCGAGGCCCGCTTCGGCGATTGACATAACCGTAAGAAGGCAACCATCCTCGTGTAAGTCATTTATAAAGTCAGCTTTCGTGAGAGATGGCCGCGAGTAGTTGAATTGAAGCAAGGACCATTTTTTGAACGAGCCGAGAAGATCTGTCTGATTGTCGTAGTTTCCAAATCGGACTGCGAGTCTTGAGGCAATGTCTTCTGCTACGCGCTCAAAGCTGTCGAAGACTGGCAGCATCGCAATGTGCAGCGAGTTTGCTAGTGTAGACAGCTTTCTCTCTGGGCTGGGTACACGGTAGCTCACCGTGAACGATTCGACCTCATCGAGGTGACTGCTCGAGGCGGAGTATTCAGTCCCGTAGGGACGATAGCCGTTATCAAGAGGAAGTCGGTCGCGAAGCTTACTTGTTAGATCGGCCTCAAAGAAGCGATCTCCGGCTTCAAAGGCCGGCTTTATGAGATCCTGGAATGCACCCGGGACTTCCAGGATCGCAAACCCCTCCCTCTCAATCTCGTCGATGCATCCGTCACTTATCGGGAGGTCGGAAGGCATGCATAATTCCGAGTTATGCTTCATTGGAATGCCCTCTATGCTATCGCCTGGAGAGCAAAAAACAATCCCTCAACCGCTAATTTAGATGACCAACCCGAGGGGCAGTGCGACCGCCCTAGATCGGCCTCGCGATCGCCCCCATAAACCAGTAAGCCAGAATGCGCTTGTGGAATTACGGTGACGCTCCACGGCAAGGCCTTCTCTCCCTCCGTTCCTGCCCGACGGGCAATTCCCATATCCCCGTCATGCGCCAACTGCCCGTCGAGCCAGTTTGTCGCACGCGCTGGGCTTGCCACGTCGGGCAAATCACCTCGATGATCCCGGCCATCCCGTTCGCGATGAAGAGGGGCGTTTCGGCCGATCGTCACGAGGCGTAGCAGCGGGGAGCGGTGGACGTATCGGGCTTGGGGCTCTGCATCTCGCGGGCCGGCGAGCAAGTCTGGTGCGGACGGTCAAGTCGTAGGGTCCTGGCATCCCGATGCCGATGTCCCGCGCAACGCGCGCAAGCGCGTTGTCGCGAACGGTGACCAGAAAGCCCGGCGCACCGGGGAGACTACGAAGCAGCCGTAAAACCATCGCGCAGGGAAGGCCGGGTCATTCCGGCTGTACCTGTGGTTCCTGCCCCGTGCAATTTTTCCGCACGGGGGCCACGGGCCTCAGCCGAGGCTCGGCCTTCCCTGCGCCCTCTGATCGAAGGAGGGGCACGACCCCCGTAAACCTCGGGCGCAATTGCGCTGCGAGACAACATTGTGCTGTCCGCCGAGCAGATCGGCGACGGCGTCACCGCCGGCCGGGATCGAACGGCTGCGTGACCCGCGCGGGGCACCGAGCGATGATTATTCGGGCACCGCTTGCCACATCTGCTCCACTTTGTCGGCGCAAATCCGCCCCGGATGAATCCCTAAAACTCAGGTAAGCCCTTCAAAAGTAAGATTTTGGCAATCAATCAAACGCTAACTAAGGTTACCAAGGGCTCAACGTCATCTGGAGACTTGAACGTGAGCGAGCAAAAGGCCGAACAGACCAGCCTTGGCGTGGCCAGTGCTGAGACGGCGCCGAAGACCTCCGCGTCCCCCGACGTTACCGATAACGCCGTGCCGGCGATCGCACCGGTCGCACAGGCGATGATCTCGCCCGATCACGAAGCGCCGGCGGCCGATCGGCCCAGCTTCGACGAGAAAGCCGCGGTCATCGACGTTCCCGCCGTGGCGCCCGAGGCCAAGCCCGCGCTGGTCGTCGTAGAGGCCGCGAGGGCCGAAACCAAGTCTGAGTCCAAGCCTGAGAGCCCGCCCGCGGCGGCCAAGGTCGAGCCGGTCAAGGCTGACGTCACGAAAGCCGGGCAGGCGACGTTGGAGCCGGAGGTCGGCAAGGCGGAGCCCAAGCGGCTCGACCTGGTCAAGTCCGACAAGACCAGGTCCGACAAGGTCAAGCCGGAGACGGCCAAAGCCGAGGCGATCAAGACCGATGCGATCAAGCCCAGTGTTGCCAAGGCGGACCAGCTCAAGGCCTCTGTCGGCCAGGGCACGCCCGGCCAGAGCGTTCCCAAGCCGCCTTCGACGATCCTGGATCTGATCAGGACCGAGCCGGTCAAGTCGGAGCCGATCAAGACCGCCGTGGCGGGCGACCTCCTCAGGGTCGAAACGCCCAAGCTGTCGGCGCTGGCCACCAACGCTCCGAAGATCGGCCCGATGGCGACCACCGCGTCCAAACCCGAGGCGCCGATCAAGCCGGACGCGCCGAGCAAGCCGGCGGCCGCCGCGAAGCCGGAGACCGTGGCGAAGACAGAGACCGTGGCCAGGCCAGAAGCTGTGGCCAAGCCAGAGGTGTCCGTGAAGCCGGAATTGGCCGCAAAGCCCGAACCGTCCGTGAAGCTCGAACCGCCTGTGAAGCCTGAGCCAGCCGTCAAGCCGGAAGCTCCGCTGAAGCGCCCAGTCGTGGTTTCCGAACCGGCTCGCACGGCGGTCACGGCCGCGGCCGTGGTCGATAGGGCCGCTGCCTGGGCCAAGGCCAAGTTCAGGGCCAAGTTCAAGGCCGAGCCGTTCAAATCCGGTGCGGCCGCCAAGGCGCCGCCCGTTGCCGCGACGGCGGCCGGCGCGACTGGCGCCGGTGCGGCGTTGCCGCCACCGCAACCGGGCAAGGCCGCGTCGTCCCGCATTCCGGTCACAGGCCGGCCCGGCCTTCCGGCTGCGGCCGCGATCCTGCTGCTGGCGATGGTGGTCGGTGGCGTTGCCGGTGGTCTGGTGACGATGACCCTGGTCGATCGCTCCGGCGGCGGCGTGGCCGAGAGCACCGGAGGCGTCGCGACGGACGGGACGCTCGCCGCGACCGTGTCGCGGATCGACAATGACGTCGCCGCGCTGAAGGCGAGCCTGGAGCAGACCAATCAGACCAGCCTGGTCGAGCTGAACAAGTCTGCCGAACGTCTCGACCGGCTCGAGAAGGTGCTGGGCGAACTCGCCACCAAGTCTTCGGGCAAGCCGACCGAGCTGCAGCGGCTCAGCGAGGCCGTGGACCGGCTGCGCGCCGCACAGGCTTCGGCGACCTCGCAGGCGGCCGCTCGCGACAACGCTGCGTCGGTGCCTCAGGCGGTCGGCGCGATCAATGCGGCGGCGCCGCCGGCAGGCGTGGCGAGCCGGCAGGAGGCGAGCCGGACCGAGCCGGCCAGGACCGAGGCCAAGACCGAGGCCAGCCGGACCGAGCCAAGCAGGACCGATGCTGCGCGTGCCGATGCCGCCCGCGCCGAGGCGGCGAGGGCCGAGGCGAGCCGGGCTGAGACCGCCAAACCCAAGGTGGTCGATGGCTGGGTGCTGCGCGACGTCGGCCGCGGCGGAGCGCTGATCGAGGGCCGCGGCGGCCTCTACGAGGTCTATGCCGGCGATCCCGTGCCCGGACTCGGCAAGGTCGATGCGATCCGCAAGCAGGACGGCCGCTGGGTGGTCTTCACCACCAAGGGGCTTGTCGTCGCGCGCTGACGACCCATCTCATTGAATGAAGCCGACGAGGCGCCTCACTGCGACGTGAGGCGCCTCGTCGCACAATGGCCCTGATACGCCGCCTTTCGGCTATTTTCGTTCAGTAGCAAGCCGGCGTGCGGCGGGGCCGATGACCTGGTTCGCGCGATCGATGCGAAAGAGGAGGCAGGTCTTGCGAGTGTCGGTGTTGGGCCTGTTGCTGCTGTGTTCCGGCGCGCTCGCGCATGCGGACGAGAGCGCGCCGATCGAGCGGGGCGCTGCGGTTCTCGAGCCATTCGCGCTGCGTGAGCTCGACAAGGGACCGTTCGGCCTCGGCCGGATGCTCACGCCCGCGAGCGATGCGCCGCTGACCGACGCCGCGCTGTTCGCGCTGCCATCGATGACGCCCGTGCGCAAGGCGCTCGACGTCGACCTCGACCGCTATGTCGAAAAGCACAAGGCGTCGCTGCCGAACGAGAGCATCGGCGTCGGGACGTCCTACGCGTTTCAGCTGTTCGATCGCACCGTGCTGGATTCGCCCGATGCGCGCTTCGTGCTGGCGGGCGTCGTCAACCGCATGGATCGTGCCTTCGTCGATCCTGCCCATTGCGGCGAGGTCCGGCTGCTGTACCGCCTGACGCGCACCACGCCGCCGGAGGCCAAGGCGCCGCCGGAGGCCAAGGGGGGAGAGATCGCCTCGCCGCGGCTGCCGATGACCCTCAACATCGTGCTCAAGGCGCGCAGCGACGAGCAGGCCAAGGCCAATGCGCCCAGTTGCGCCGAGATCGCCAAGCGCTGGCTGGCGACATCGGACCTGCAGCTGACAGGCGCTGCGCTCGCGGAGAAGCTGATGGCGCCGGACGGGCCGCTGGCGCTGATCCGGCCGGAGAACATTCACCGCATCGAGACCAATCTGCAGATCGCGCATGCGCCGAAATCGGCGATCCGCGATTTCCGCACCGACTACATGATGAAGGTGTTCGACTATCAGGCCGCGAGTGGCACCTTCGAGGAAGCCGTGCTGGAGGATCAGATCGACCGCGACCGGCTGCTGGCGGATGCAGCGCTGGCGCGCGAGTTCAAGGGGTGGCTGCTGGATCCCGTGCATCTCGGCGAGCTCGACCGTGGCATGGCCGTGATCCCGGACAAGTTCCTGGCCAAGGTGGCGGTGGCGCCGACGCCGGTCGGCTTCGTCAACTCCGATCTGCTGCCGGCCTACGGCCTAGTGCAGGGAGAGGCGAGCGGACCGGCTCCTGTGTTCACCGAGAGCGACGTGGTCGGAGCGCTGGAGAAGGCGGCCGCGCAGGGGATCGCGCTGCAGAACATCCAGTCGGTCGCCGGCTTCGAGCGCCGTCTCAACGATTCCAGCTGTGGCGGCTGTCATCAGACCCGCGGCATCGGCGGCTTCCACTTCCCCGGCGTCGACTGGATGGCGGAGAAGCCGTCCAACACGGTGGTGGTACCGGGCTCGCCGCATTTCTTCGGCGACCAGGTCCGCCGCCGCGACATCCTCACCGCCATCAGCGAAGGCCGCGCGCCGGATTTCTCGCGCGGCTTTGCCAGCCGTCCCCAGTTGCGCGGCAATGATGAGCTCGCCGGCACCGTCTACAATGACGGCTGGGGCGGGCATTGCTATGCGGGCCGCACCGAGGCCGCGGACAACGACAAGAGCTTTTCGACCTGGACCTGCGCCGCCAACCTGTCCTGTCAGACCGGTCCGGCAACGCGGTTTGGCATGTGCTTCATCGCGACGCGATAGTTCACGCCACCGCGCCCCGCGCGCGCAGGCCGCGGATGGCCTCGTCGTCGAAGCCGGCGCTGCGCAGGATCTCGTCGCTGTGCTCGCCGACGCCAGGCGGCTTGCGCGGCGCGACCTTGCGCTGGCCGTCGATCCAGATCGGGCTGTTGACCGTCAGCATGGTGTCGTTCTCGAACGGCACCAGCACCTCGTTCTCGATCATCTGTTTGTCGCCGGGGATGTCGTCGAGAATCCCGACCACGCCGAACACGAGCCCGCTGCCGTCGAGGATCTTGCGCCAATCGGCCAGCGGCCTGGTCGCGAACACCGCGTCGAATTCGTGGATCAGCTCGATCGAACGGGCGTGGCGGTCCGCCTTGGTGACGAAGCGCGGATCGTCGATCAGGTCGTCACGTCCTAGGCAACGGGCGAGGATCGGCCATTGCTTCTCCTCGTTGAGCAGCGACAGCATGATCCAGCGGCCGTCCCGGCATTTGTAGTGGTTGGCCACCGCGTTCAGCGCCCGCTCGCGCGGCCGCCGCTCGACGAAGGTCGCGCCGCACAGCTTGGCCTGGGCCAGGACAGAGGCCGCCCAGACGCCGTTGGCCATCAGATTGGAGGCGACGTGGCTGCCCTTGCCGGTCCGCTCGCGCTGATAGAGCGCGGTGACGATGGCTCCGTAGAACGCCATGGCGCAGGGGTGATCGCCCATGCCGGCCACGGAGCGCGCGGGCGTGGTGCTCTCGTCGGCGCGCACCAGGTCCATCAGCCCCGAACGCGCCCAATAGGCGTTGCTGTCGAAGCCGGGCTTGTCCGCCTCCTCGCCCTTCTCGCCGTAGCCGGTGAACGACGCATAGATCAGCCGTGGATTCAGCGGGCCTAGCTTGTCATAGGTGAGACCGAGCTTGGCTCTCACTGAAGGCGGGAAGTTGGTGATGAACACATCGGCGTCACCGACCAGCCGCTGCAACACGGCCTGGGCGTCGGGTTTCGACAGATCGAGCGCGATGCTGCGCTTGTTGCGGGCCTCAAGATACCACGCGTAGTTATGCTCGCTGCGCGGATAGCCCGGGAGGTTGGGCAGGTTGCGGTAGGGATCGCCGGCGCCCGGCGGCTCGATCTTGATGACGTCGGCGCCGAAATCGGAAAGAACGGTCGCCGCTGCAGGCGCTGCAATGAAGCTCGCGCAGTCCAGCACCTTCAGGCCGTGGAAAATGCCTTTGTCGTCCATGAAGCGTCGCTCCCGTTCATTGCTTTCCGCATGCTGGAATTTTGTTTCTTGCGCGGTTCGGTCGCCATTTGACTCATCTCTGGCGGGCGAGGCAATGGCGGGGAGGGAGCTGAAACTACAAACAACAAAGATATGATCAGGAGCGGGCACCGCTCCTGCCTGGTCTCGTCTTACGCTGGCTTGGGTGGGGGAACGTTGCGCGCCGCAATGCCGTCGAGCGGAATGGCGCTGCACGTCGTCCGCTATACTTTGAGGTTCTCGGCCGAACTCCTGCCGCGGTTTGCGATCTCTTCATACTCGATCGTCTGGCCCTCATTGAGGGTCGTGAGCCCGGCCTTCTGCACTGCAGAGATATGGACGAAAATGTCTTTGCCCCCGGCCGCGGGCTGAATGAAACCGTAGCCCTTGGTCGGGTTGAACCACTTGACCGTACCTTTAGCCATCCGTTGTCTCCGCGGGATCGATCCAGATCGAGCCGGCGGTCCCCGCAAACCGTCAAACCCGAAATTCAGAATACTGCGGTTGGGACAGGCTTGATAGCGCAAACAGCGGGCGCTTTTGACTCGAAATGATCGATATCATGGCGGCTTTGCGGCTTTTCATCGCCGTGCCACCTGGCATCCCGCGCGCTGCCGCCGACCCGCTGCAACTCTTCTCGATATGACTGCGCACGTCCCAAACAGGTTCAACGCGACCTCTCATGCAGCTGCGCCTTCGTCGGATTGCGCCTGCGCTGCGAGGTCGGCGGCCTCCATCGCCGTCCTGACACGCATCGGCTCGGCGCGGCCGCGGATCTCGACCTCCTGCTGCGGCAGCGTGTCCTGGGCAAGCCCCGCCCGCACGTAGACCTCGTCGGAGATGATCACCTGGCAGCCGAGCGTTTTCGTCAGATCCTGCAGCCGTGAGGCGACGTTGACCGCGTCGCCGAGTGCGGTGAACACCATGTGGTCGCGATAGCCGATCTCGCCGACGATCACTTCGCCGCCGTGAATGCCGATGCCGAAACGGATCGGATCGTGCAGATCATGGCTGAGAACCGCGTTGAGCTCGGCGATATTGGCCGCGATGTCATGAGCGGCCTGGACTGCCTGGCCGCAGGCGACCTGCGGAGCGACCGCTAATCCGAACAGCGCGAGCATGCCGTCGCCGACGAACTGATTGGGCTGGCCGCCATTGCTCAGCACGGCCTGCGACACGGCGCCCAGGAAACGGTTGACGATGAACACGACGTCGAACGGCAGCCGCTTCTCGGCGAGGCTGGTCGACCCGCGCATGTCGACGAACAGGCTGACGAGATAGCGTTCCTGCCCGATGCCCGCCCGCGGGTTACTGCGTTCGCCGGGCGCCAGGTTCGGCATGAACAGTTGAAAGAACGAAAGGTCGTCGGTGGGGCGCAGCTGACAGGCCAGCCTGATCGAAGGATCGGCCGCGCCGACCTGCTCCAGCACGAAAGCCTCGCGCACCGAGGGCTTCGGCAGCCCGCTGGTGTCGCCGATCACGCGGATACGGCAGGTCGAACAGCGGGCGCGGCCGCCGCACGTACTGGCATGGGGGACGTTGTTGCGCTGGCTCGCCTCCAGCACGGAAAGGCCTTTCGGCACCCGAATGGTGCGGCCATTGTTGTAGGACAGCGTCACCATGCCGCCGCGCCGCTCGTTCAGCGCCCGAACGCCTCGGGCTACCAGTACGATGCCGAGCAGGCCGAGATAGCCGATCAGGAACCCGTTCATGATAGTATCGAGCACGGCCTGCTCCGAGGCGATGCCCGTATGCCTCAAAGACAGGTTCTCGGCGCGCCACTGTATCGTCGCGCTGACGGCCATGACGTCACGGCCTCCCCTGTAGAAGCCGAGCAGCGCGAGCGCCGGGATCAGCACGGCGCTGGCGAGCAGCCACGGCGCGGCTTGCTTGTAGAACGGCTTGAGGCGCAGCCACATGTGCAGGCCGATGCAGCCATGCGTCCATGACGTCAGCAGCGCAGCCGACATCAGCCAGACGCGCCAGGATGGACCGCTCCAATAGGAGTACAGAACCTGCGGGTAGAGCTTTTCCTGCCCATAAAGAGCCTGGCCGAGACGGACGCCGGCGATATGGCTGAAGATCAGCACCGGGATGCTCAGGCCGAGCACGAGCTGCAGCGGCTCCATCGTACCGCGGCTGAACTGCCGGCGCCGGTAGAGCGCCCACACGCCGAGACCACAATGGGTGAGAGCGGCGGCGTAGAACAGCACGGCGACCGGCCAGAACTGCCAGAACGCCATATGATAAGCGACGCCCTCGGCGAGCGCCTGCGGAGAGATGTTGCCGAGCGCATGATTGAGAAAATGGCTGAGCAGGTAGCTGAAGAGAATGATGCCGCAGATCAGCCTCACCTGCCGCACGCCGATGCCGCGGAAGACGGTTTGGAAACGATGGGAAATGGAAATTGTCATGCGGTCCGTGTCATCGTGAACCGCGATGCTAGAGATTTATTCCCCGATGGCCTAGAGGGGCGGGCTGCGGGAGGTTGCGTGCAATGCGGCTCGGGCGTGGGAACGTTGACTCGTCCTGCGGAGTCGGGGAAAAGCACCGCGTGACGGCCATCTTCCCCAGCATCGACAGTCCCGCATCGCGGTCCGCGCGCGCCTCGTCGCTCATCGCCGCGGCGGTGGTCGTGAGCATGACCATCATTCGCATCGTCTATGCCGGTGTGCTCGATCTGCGCACCGACGAGGCCTATTACTGGACCTGGTCGAAAGAGCTGCAGCTCTGCTTTCTCGATCATCCGCCGATGATCGCCTGGTTCATCCGGCTCGGCACCGCGCTGTTCGATGATACCAATCTCGGCGTCCGCTTCGCAGGCATCCTCGCGATGGCCGCGTCGCAATTCCTGATCGCCGACATCGTTCGCCGCGTCACGCATGATGCCCGAGCCGTGGTTCTCGCCGTGCTGCTGCCGGAAGCTGCGCTGTATTACGGCCTGCTGATGGCCAAGGTCGCGCCGGATACCGCCGCAATTCCGTTTGCGCTGGCGATGGTCTGGTCCCTCGTTCGAACAGCCGAGAATGAGGACGGCCGCTGGTGGCTGGCTGCCGGCCTGTTCGGCGGCCTGGCGCTGTTGTCGAAGTTCACCGTCGTGATGCTGTTGCCTGGAGTGGCGGCTTTCCTGCTCGTTCCGGCATGGCGCAGCCGTTGGCTTGCCAGCCCGTATCCGTGGTGCGGCGCGCTGATCGCGCTGGCGGTGTTCTCGCCCGTGCTGATCTGGAATGCACAGCACGACTGGGCCTCGTTCCGGTTCCAGTTCGTGCGCGCCATCGCGCCACGCGAGTTTTCGTTTCGCACGCTGGGTGACTACATCGGTCTGCAGTTCGGACAGGTCGGCTTCGTGCTGCTGCCGGTCGCGCTGTGCGCGCTGACGCTCACGGCGTGGCGTGGCTACCGCACGCGCGAGCCGGTCGCGATCCTGTTGTCGACCGCGGTGCTCGTGCCGTTCCTGTACTTCCTCTGGAAATCGCTCACCTTGCGGATCGGCGACACCTGGCCGATGTTCATGTGGCCGATCGCCTTTGCGGCCGTCGCCATCAACGTCGTCAAGCTGCGGCAGGACGGCTGGCCGACATCGATGATCCGCTCGACCGTCCGCTGGGCGCGCGTGGCGGTCGTCACCGGCATCGCCATGGTCGTCCTGATCTTTCTCTACTACGTCGCCGCGCCGTGGAATTTTCTCGGCCGCGCTGATCCGATCGGCAGCGAGGCGGGGTATCAGCAGGTGGCGGCGCGGGTCGAGCAGGAGCTGGCGAAAACCGGCGCAACCTGGATCGCAACCTCGGACTACCGCACCTATGCGATGATGCGGTGGTTCTTCCGGGGGCGCGTCCCGGTGATCCAGGTCAACGAGCGCGCCCGCTTCATGGGCTTCCGTGATCCCGGCATGAACCTGATCGCGGAGCATCCCGGCCTCTATGTCGTGCGCGAGCCGGACAACACCGGCCGGCTGTGGACTGACACCACCGCGCGCCGCGAGCCGCTCGGCAATGTGCAGCGGAGCTGGCGCGGTACGGTCATGGACAGCTACGCGCTCGAGAGATTGACGGGCTGGACGCCGGATCTGTCACCGCCGCCGGATTCGCCGTTGTATCAATGGCGCTGGCTTGCCGGCGAGCTCGACGCCACGCCCCGCGCCTGAGCCTCATTCGTTCTCCTCCTGCTTGCGCAGGAGATCCTTGGCGAGATCGGCGAGCGCCGGCCGCGGCAGCGCCGCGAACGGCATCGGCCGCGTCACGTCGATGGCCGCCAGGCCGAGGCGGGCCGTGAGCAGGCCGTTGAGCACGCCCTCGCCGAGCCGCTGCGACAGTTTCGCCGCGATGCCGTGGCCGAGAACCTGCTGGATCAGACTGTCACTCGCCGCCATGCCGCCGGTGATGGCGAGATGGGCGATGACATGGCGCAGCAGGCTGATCATGCCGAGCGTGCCGGGCCGGCCGCCATAGAGCCGCGCCAATTGCCGGATCATCCGCAACGACGCGACGAACACGAACAGCACGTCGATCAGTGCGCGCGGGCTCACGGCGGTCACGACCGAGACGCGCTGCGCCGCGACCGACACCAGCCGCCGCGCTTCGACATCGAGTGGCGCCATCAGCTCGCGCTCGGCGAGCTTGATCATGTCGGCGCCGTCGATGATGTCGTCGGCATGGCCTGCGAGCTCCGCGCGCGGCCGCGCCAGTCTTGGATTCGCATGCGCGATCCGCAGCAGCTCGGCAACGACCTCGCGGCTCTCGCTGCGATCGTCGGACAGCAGCACCGCGGCGGCGCGCTGATGCAGCTTCTCGATCGTGGCGAGCCGCACCAGCCCATAGGTCTCGCGGCCGATCACGGCGGCGAGGGCGATCGCGGCAGCCGCAGCGAGGCCGGCGCCGACATAGCCGAGCGCCTCGCTGCGCGCGAACAGGTCCTCGATCAGGTGGGTAACGCCGAGGCCGAGGCCGAGCAGGACGAGGCCGGCCACCGATCCCCAAAAAAGCGCACCCCAGCGGAAGCCGCGCCGTACCGGCAGCACGGCTTCGACCGGCACCGGCAATTGCGACGGATCGGCTTCCGGGGTGATCTGGATGGTGCCGCGGCCGGGCCGGGCGGTGTTCTCTGCGTCCACCACCACGACGTCGGGATCGTCGAGCCGGAACGTCTGGGGGCGACGAGGCTTGGCGCGTTCGCTCATTGCAGCCGGTCTCCGATCAGGAACTGAAGGGCACGGTCGAGACGAATATGGGGCAGAGCGGGCTCGCCGCCAGCGTCCGGTTCCAGCAGCGGCGGGCGGAAGCGCAGGAAGCGGAAATCGGTACCGTCGGCGGCGGCGCTCGACAGGCCGCGATAGGCGCCGCCCTTGAACAGCTCCTCGGCATCGGCGGGCAGCTCGCCCGGAAAGGTTGCGACCTCGGTATTGCCGTCGAAGATCTCGCCATTGGCGCTCTCGCCGGCGGCGGGGGTGCCGAGCAGCGACGGCAGCTTGTCACGGCCGCGCGCGACCAGCGCCTCGCGGGTCGCGCGGACCGCGGCCAGCGCCACCACGTCGATCTCGGCGCCGGTGCTCTCGGCGCGGGCGACCGCGCGATTGACGGCGCGCCGCAGCACGGCCTCGAGGCGGTCATGGCTGGTGTGATGCAGATGGTCGGCCTTGGTGGCCGCGAACAGGATGCGGTCGATACGGGGCCGGAATAGCGCCGACAGCACCGAGCTGCGGCCGACGCGGAAGCAATCGAGAATGCCGGTCAGCGCGGCCTCGAGATCATGCAGCGCCTCCGGTCCGGCGTTGAATGCCGCGAGCGCGTCGACCAGCACGATCTGGCGATCGAGCCGCGCGAAATGATCCCGGAAGAACGGCCTGACGACGATGTCCTTGTAGGCCTCGTAGCGTCGCACCATCATTGCCCATAGCGAGCCATCGGTCGCGTGGCCCTCGGCCGGCAGGTCGAGCGGCGCAAAGGTCAGCGCCGGTGATCCCGCGAGATTGCCGGGCATCAGAAACCGTCCGGGCGGCAGCAGGCTCATGGCGAAGCGGTCGTCACGGCAGGCGCGCAGATACTCCGTGAACAGGCGTGCCGCCTCCAGCGTGGCCGGCTCGTCCTCGCGGCCTTCGGCCGAGAGTGTCGCCAGGTGCGCGTGCCACGCCGCTGCGAGATGCGCGCGCGGCTCGCTGCGCGACAGCGCGAGACTCTCGCGTGCCCATTCCTCGTAGCTCTTGTTGAGCAGCGGCAGGTCGAGCAGCCACTCGCCGGGATAGTCGACGATGTCGAGGGTGAGCGTGCGCTCGGCGCCATTGCCGCGCTGAAATTCGATGACGAGCCGGAGCTCGCTGATATCGACCGTCGAGCTCGGCCAGCGCCGCTCCGCGAGCAGCGCCCGCAAATGGCTCTCATAGGCAAAACGCGGCACGCCGTCGTCGGGCTGCGGCGCCAGATAGGCGCGTGCGATCCGGCCCGAAGCCAGGGCCTCGAACACCGGCAGGCGGCCGCCGCGAACGAGGCCATGGATCAGCGCGGTGATGAACACGGTTTTGCCGGCCCGTGATAACCCGGTGACGCCGAGCCGGATCGTCGGATTGAAAAAGCTCTCGCCATAATCGAGCAGAGCGCGGGCCGAGAGCCGCGCTTCCTCGACGAGTTCGGAAAATGACACCATGGGAGGGGGGGAATTCGCCTGTTGAAAAGGGCGTGAGCGATTTTTGACAGGTGGCGATGCAAAACGCCGGATTCAAGCTCACATTTCCGGCCTGTTTCCGGGTAGAACCAGAACTTGAACGGAACGTTGACCACTGGAAACCATAATCGTTGGGGCAAGATCGTCCCGGAAAACCGGCACCAGGTTCCTACATGAACGTATTTCGACTGAAGCAGTTCGCCTCGACCTCCGTCCACGCCGCCACCGGTGCAGTCCGCTGGAATTACGACAAGGTCGAGATGATTGCCGATGGCATCGTCCACATCGTCGGCATCGCCGCCGGCCTGGTCGCTGCGACCGTGCTCGTGGTGCTGACCTCGATCTATGCCAACCCCGTCGACATCGTGGTCGTGTCGATCTACGTGGCCGGCCTGCTGTCGATGCTGATCCTGTCGGCGACCTATAATCTGTGGCCGGTCTCGCCCACCAAATGGGTGCTGCGCCGGTTCGATCATTCGGCAATCTATGTGCTGATCGCGGCCACCTATACGCCGTTCATCGCGTCGCTGAAGGACACGCTGTTCTCGGTTGCGCTGCTGCTCGGCGTCTGGGGCGTGGCCATCTTCGGCATCGTGCTCAAGCTGCGCTGGCCGGGCCGCTTCGACGCGCTGTCGATCGGGCTGTATCTGGCGCTCGGCTGGAGCGGCATCATGATGTACGACCGCGTCATCACCGTCATGCCCACCTCGGTGCTGGCCTGCGTGCTGACCGGCGGCATCCTCTACAGTCTCGGCGTGATCTTCCACTCGTGGCGGCGCTTGCGTTTCCAGAACGCGATCTGGCATGGTTTCGTGCTGCTGGGCGCCGGCTTCCACTATACAGCCGTGCTGGACCTGGTCTTGACCTAGAAAATTCCACGAGGAGGGCTTTGCATGCAGGTGACCGGCAACATCGTGGTGGTCACCGGCGGAGCCCGCGGCATCGGCAGGGCGCTGTGTGAGGCCTTTGCGAAGGCCGGTGCTGCCAAGGTGATCGTGGCCGATCTCGATGAAGCCGGCGCCAAGGCCGTCGCGGACGCGATCGGCGGCGCGGCTTTCAAATGCGACGTCTCCCTGGAAGCTGACATCAGGCACGTCATCGAGGAGACGGAGCGGCAGTTCGGGCCGATTGCGCTGTTCTGTTCCAATGCCGGCATCGGTGGCGGCTTCGATCCGCTGTCGGTGAATGTCGGCGGCACGTCCGACGAGCCATGGGCGCGCAGCTGGGCCATTCACGTCATGGCGCACGTCTATGCCGCGCGGTACCTGATCCCGCGCTACAAGGCGCGCGGCGGCGGCTATTTCCTCAACACGATCTCGGCGGCGGGCCTGTTGTCGCAGGTCGGCAGCGCGCCGTATTCGACCACCAAGCATGCCGCGGTCGGGTTTGCCGAGAATCTCGCGATCTCGCACAAGGCCGACAACATCAGGATCTCGATCCTGTGCCCGCAGGGCGTCGACACGGACATGCTGCGCGCGATCCCGAAGGGGCCACAATCCGGCGACGGCGACCTCTCGGCGGAGCAGGTCGCGCAGGACGTGCTGAAGGGCCTTGCCGAGGAGAGCTTCCTGATCCTGCCGCATCCCCAGGTGCTCGGCTATATGCGCAAGAAGACCGAGAACTACGACCGCTGGCTCGGCGGCATGGCCAAGATCCAGGCCAAGATGCGGGAGGAGTTTGGGAAGTAGGGTTGCGGTCACGCGGCTTGCTCGGGACGGCAGTGGCGGTTGGGATACGTGCAGAGATTCCCGCTCGGGCTTGCGCCTCGCGGAAAGATCGCTGAGAGGAACTAATCCTCCCTCATCCGTCATTGCGAGCGCAGCGAAGCAATCCAGGATCCCTCCGCGCGATGACAGCCTGGATTGCTTCGCTGCGCTCGCAATGACGCCAGGACAAGCATCTCGTCTCCCAACTCATACAGTGGCAAGCGTCCGCAATCTCGCGGCATATTTTGCCCGAGCTCTGCTGAAACGGTCGCCCTCATCAAGTCGAAGGGCGCAGGGAATGCCGGGTGACGGCCTCACCCATGGCCCGCCTGCGAAAAAAATGCAGGCGGCAGGTACCACAGGTGCCGCCGGATCGACCCGGCATTCCCTGCGCGATGGTCTTCACGCTTATATCGCGATCTCCCCGGTGTCCGGCTTGTTAGCCACCGTCGCCCGAGCGATGCGCGAGCATCGCCACGAACTTGGCGCCAGCCTCGGGGCGCCAGGACCACGCAACTTCACGTCCGCAAGAGCATCGTTCGTCCGCACCTCCGAAGAAGCGCTGCGACCTCTCGCGGCCACCGCATCCCCGCCTCGCGTGTCGTGACGATCGCGCGCAACGCCCCTCCGTGGTGAAGCGGGATGCGCGGAAACATCGTCCTGATTTGCCCGACGGCGCAAGGCCTGACGCTGCGACATTTCAACACGACGGGCAGTTTCGTCATGCCCGCATGCGCAATCTGCCCGTCGTGCACCGTCAGCCTGACGGTTGCATGTCCGCTTCTGCGGCGCGCCACGCTTCGAGCGCGTGGGCGTACAGCAGCAGGCCGTCGCGCACCGTGCGCCGCTCGGCCTTCGACAGCGACGCCAGCGCGCCTTGAACCTGGTGCCGGCCGAACGCATGCAGTTCGGCCAGCGTCTTCCGTCCCTTGGCGGTGAGGCACAGCGGCTTGCTGCGGGCATCCCCGGGATCGATCGTCTCCTGCAGCTCGCCGCTGTCGATCAGCTTTCGCACCATGCGGCTGATGCTGGATTTCTCCAGATGCAGAATCTGGCCAAGCTGCAGCGCTGTCATTTGTCCGCGCAGGCCGATCTCCACGATGGCGTGGACCGCCGACGGCGGATGGTCGGTCGCGGCCACCGTTGATTCCATGAAACCGAGCTCGCGCACCATCAGGCGCGAAGCGGCGCGGATATCGTCGACGAGGGTGAGATCGGGATCAGACATCTTGACTCCTGCCACATAGTTGTATCATACAACAAATAAGCGATGCAACGCGGCATCGACGGCGGCTTCCCGCCGGAGGGTACGAAATGAGTGATATGCAGCTCGCGATCCGCGGTGGATCGCCCGCGACCTCACGCATGCAGGGGCAGGTCTGCCTCGTCACCGGGGGCGGTTCCGGCATCGGCCGCGCCGCCGCCTTGAAGCTAGCGGCGGAAGGGGCGGAAGCAGTCGTCGTCGCCGGCCGGCGCGAGGCCGAGATCGAGGACACGGCGGCGCAATGCCGGGCGCTCGGCTGCGAGGGGCTCGCCGTGCGAGCCGACGTGACGCGCGAGAGCGACGTGGCGCATCTGGTGCAGGCTGTGCTGGATCGCTACGGCCGGCTGGATGCCGCCTTCAACAATGCCGGGTTTCAGGAGCGCCGGGCGCCGCTCGAGCAGCAGGGTAACGGCGTCTATCAGGACGTGTTCGACGCCAATGTGCGCTCGGTGTTTCTCTGTCTGCGCGCGCAGTTGCCGATCATGTATGCGCGCGGGCAGGGGCGCATCGTGATCAACGCCTCCGTGAGCGGCGTGCGCAATCCGAATGCCGGGCTCGCGCTCTATTCGGCATCGAAGGCCGCCGTCATTTCGCTGGCCCGTTCGGCGGCGATGGAGGCGGCACCGCGCGGCATCCGAATCAACGCGATCGCGCCGGGACGCGTCGTCACCGACATGATGCTGCGCGCCGGTGTCGGCGACATCGCGACCGTCGCCGCGGGTCTGCCGCTACGCAGGATGGGGCAGCCGGAGGACATCGCCGAGGCCGTGGTCTGGCTATTGTCCGACGCGTCGTCCTATGTCGCCGGCCACGTCTTGGCCGCCGATGGCGGGTTTCTCGCATCGTGAAGCCGACGGATCCGGCCGATCGTCCGGTGGCAACCCGAATGCGGCAAGAGCCGCGATCGGCCGAATCGGACCCGGCCCAACGTTCGTCGAAACTGCATCACGTCGAAGACCGAATTCAGCCCATATCTGCAAAGTCGCGCGGCGCGCATCGCCGTTGGAACTAATTAGTTCTCTCTGCGAACGCCGAACATGATGTTCGGCCGGCATCACGGCAGCTGATTGCGAGCGCTTCTCAATCTCTCCCCAGCACGGCAAAACTTCTGCCGACCTTTGCCGGTCATCTGGCCGGCAAGGGGAGCTGGTCGCGTGCATATGCTGCGTGTGATGTCGGCAGCGCCCCGACATTCTCGCGCGATCTCTGCACAGCCCCGGCTTTCCGTTGCAAGCTCATCCACCACATAAGACCGGCGCGTTCGCCGTGCGGACGAAGCGGCTCATGGTGACGCGATCCCAGCGCGGGGTCACGCTTGCGCTCGTCGAGGTGCTGCTGCTGACCGTCATGGTGGTCGACGCCGCGTCCGCGCAGCAGACCATCAAGGCCAAGCCGACGGATGTGGTTCCGGGACGTGCCGATCGGCTGTTCTTTCGCCACGTCACCGCGCGCAGCATCTACTACAACGTCCCTCGGATCACGAGCGACAGCCGGACGCTGATGATGCGGCAGGATCCACGCGGCGTGAGCGCGCTGTTGCGTCCGGTGCGTGAGGCCGGAGCGCCGTCGCTCGCTGCACCCGGCAAGGGCGCCGCGGCGGCCGGCGGCTTTGCATTTGGACCGGCGAATTTCCAACCGGCGCGCGGCGCGCTGATGGCAACGGCCGAGCCGGTGCGTGAGGCCGCACGCGCGGCGCAATCCGCGCCGCAAGCGGCCGCCAGGCAGATGGCAGCGGCGCCCGCCGCGTTGCCGCCGCCGGCCAAGCCCGCAGAGACCGTGGCCGCGGCCCAGCCTGCGGCCGTGCTGCGCAATCGCGATGTGCTGCCCGATCGCAATCTCGATACAGTGAGGCCGCCGCCGGTAACGGCCGAAGCCAAGCCCTACGATCCGACGGGCTTGACGGTCGGATCATTCCTCGTGAAGCCGGCCGTCGAGATCCAGGCCGGCTATGACACCAACCCGACCCGGCGCGCCGGTGGACCTGGATCTCCCGTCGCCATCGTGGCAACCGAAGTCTCGGTCCGCTCGCAATGGGAGCGGCATCAGCTCAACGCCGATTTTCGCGGCGCCTACACCGAGGACACCAACGTCCGCTCCATCAGCCATCCGACCTTCGAGGCGCGGGCGCAAGGCCGCTACGACGTCACCGAGGGCACTGCCGTCACGGGCGAGGCGCGTTTCGTCAATGATGCCCTGACGCTGCCGGGCGCGCTCAAGCTGCCGCGCGCCACGAGCTTCGGCGGCAGCGCCGGCGTGCTGCAGAAGATCGGCCCGACCGAGATCGCGTTCAAGGGAACGGCCGACCGCGTCGTGTTCAACGATGCCGTCATCACGGCCAACGTGCCGCTGCGGACGCAGGACCGCAACTACACCCAGCCGGGCGCGCAGGTCCGTGTCACCTATGTGCTGACGCCGACCATCTCGCCCTTCGTCGACATGAGCTTCGACCGCCGCAATCACGATCTGCAGGTCGACTTCAACGGGCAGCGCCGCGACTCCAGCGGCATCTCCGCGCGCGGCGGTGCCGTCGTCAATCTGGGATCGCTGACCGGCGAAGCCTCGGTCGGCTATCTCACGCGCCGGATGGATTCGCCGTTGATGCCGAACGTCAGCGGCGTGATCGCAGACGCGACGCTGGCCTGGGCCGCGACCGACGCGACGACCTTCGTGCTGGTGGCGCGCTCGCAGGCGTCGGAGACGCCGGCGCTGAACGTCTCGGGAATCCTGTCGCGTGACGTGATCCTGCAGATGGACCATCAGTTCGAGCCATGGCTGGTCGGCACGCTGCGCGGCGGCTATGGGCAGGATCAGTTCGTCGGCATCGGTCGGACCGATCAGCGCATGTTCGTGGCCGCCGGCGGCACCTACAAGATGAACCGCAACATCCAGCTGAAGAGCGAGGTCCGCACCGAGTGGACGCGCTCCAACATCGTGATGAACAATTTCATGGCCGTGGTCGGCGTGGTCGGCGTGCGCTTCCAGTATTGAGCGCGTGAGCCGCCGGCTGGCTCAGCGTCATCGCGGACGCCAAGCCATCACCCCCCGGGCAAGCCGCGCCAGCATTGCAGAGCCGGGACGAGATGGCCGGCGCGCGGCCGCAACTGCTGCCGCGGCTCGGGTGCGAGAGCCCCGAGTCCCCCCAGTAGCAAACGTGATCAGTCACTCCCATCACAGCACGCGATCGAGGGCTCATCTGGCGAGCGGCCCTTGATCCCCTGACTTCGCTGCTGGTCAGCACAACAAAAAACAGCCCCGCAAGGGGGCGGGGCTGGAGGCAATGCATGTCCGGCTGGTGGGGGGCGGCCGGGGCGGGATCACGCGACGGGTGAGGTCAAGTCCCGTCTCATGATCGCCTCTCCGGCCGGGTTCGGCATGCGGCTTGTCACGGCCTTGTTGTCGTTATCTGGTCCGCGCCGCGGGTGGACGGCGCGGAGCGCAGTGGCCTTTACTGCTCGAGTGCGGCCAGCGCGGCATTGCCGATCTGCTGCGCCTCGGCCCACGCGGCCTGCGTCGCCTGCTGGGCGGCGGTATAGCCGGCCTGGACCTGCTGCTGGGCGGTAGCCCGCAGCGCCTGCTCTTGCTGCTCGCCGGTCTCGCGGGCCTGGGTCAAGGCCTGGTTGTCGGCGTTCAGCGCGGCGTTGGCCTGATTGAAGGCGGCCGCGGTGGTCTGCGCCTTGGCCTGGGCGGCAGCCAGTGCGGCCTGGTTGGCCGCATTGTTGGCACGCTCGAGGACCTCGGCGGCTTCCTGCGCATCCTGCGTCGCCTGCTGGGCCACCTGGCGCGCCTTCTCCAGGGCCTGGCGGTCGGCGTTCACCTTCTGCTCGGCCGTTTCGATCGCCGCATCGAGCACGCCGATCTTTTGGTTCAGCGCGGCCTCGACCGCCTTCTGGTTGGCCGTCGCGGCGGCCTGCGCAGCCTGGGTCTTCTGCTGCGCGGTTGCACGCGCCTGCTCACCGGTCTTCAACGCCGCCTGCAGCGCGGCCTGCTCGGCGGCTTCCTGAGCCGCCTGGTTCTGCTGATTGTTGTTATTGTTGTTGTTGGCGTTGCCGCCATTGCCGGCAGCGGCGCCGCCATTGTTGGCGTTGCCGGCGGCCTGGCCGGCCTGCTGGGCGGCCTTCCCGGCAGCTTCCGCGGTCTCGCGCGCCGTATCCTTGGCGGCGTTGGCGGCCTCCTTGGCCTCGTTGGAGACGTCGATGTCCTTGTCGAGCTTCTGGAACGCGGCCTGCAGCGCGGCGGAGGCCGCGGCGAGCTTCGCGGCATTCGCGGTGGCCGCTGCCTGGTTGGCTGCAGTCGGGTTCTTCTCGGCCTGCTCCTGGGCCTCGATCGCGGCGCCCTTCGCGTTCTGCTCGGCCTGACGTGCGGCGTCGATGGCCTTGCGGTCGGCTGCGACCTGGGCCTCGGCAGTGGCCGCGGTCTGCGCTGCGGCCGCGGCTGCGGCGTTGGCCTTGGCGACGGCATCGCTGCTCGAAGAGGCTGCTGCGGCGGCCTTGGCCGGCGTGGCAGCGGCCGCAGGAGTCGCGGCGGCTTTGGCGACGGCGACGGTGGTGGTTGCAGCCGCCGCGGCTGCGGGCTTGGCGGCCGTCGTCGTCGTGCTTGCGGTGGTCGCGGCAGCGGTCTTGGCGGTGCCCGTCGTGGTCGTGGTGGCGGCCGTCTTGGTCGACGCGGCGGCCGTCGTCGCCGGAGTGGCGGCGGCGACGGTCTTGGTGGCAGTGCCCGTCGTCACGGCCGCGGTGGTGGTGGTTGCGGCGGTCTTGGCCGCAGTGCTCGCGGCGGTCGCGGCAGCCGTCGTCGCCGCGGTTGCAGCCGCCTTGGCGGCGGCGGTGGCGGCAGCCTTCGCAGCGGCATTGGCTGCGGCCTTGGCGGCAGCGTCGGTCGCAGCCTTCGCGGCCGCCTTTGCTGCAGCGTCCTGGGCGGCCTTGGCAGCGGCCGCAGCCGCAGCCTTGGCGGCCGCGTCCTGGGCAGCCTTGGCGGCGGCCTGGGCTGCAGCCTTCACGGCGGCATCCTGCGCGGCCTTCGCGGCAGCGTTGGTGGTGGCCGATGTCGCCAGGGCCATGGCCTGTGCGTTGGCCTGGTGCGGCAGCGCCGCCATGGCCAGCGCCGACATCAGGGCCAATACGCTGACATGACGATAGAGATCTGTTCTCGACGACGCGATTTGAAGGTTCTTCTTGTCCGCCATCAGCTCAACTCCCTTGGGTACGCTGGATCGATGATGGAACCTTTTGAAAATGATTTTGGTTTGCAGGATGGTCGGACCTTGCAAGCAGCGTGGCGTCTGCTTGCAAGGTCAGGGCAGGATTTCGCGTCATTTGCGGCGGGCAGGCCGCGACGGGATGGCGCGGCGCGCCAGACAGCTTTGGAAACAACCGCTTGTCGGTGCCAGCAGTGGTTGCGCCTTCTGGGCCCGCTGATGCCCGTTTCGAGGCACGCCACGCTGTTGCCATTGAAGATGCGACTCATTGTCGCGTCATCGGCCGTTGACAGCGCGTCCGCTGTTCGAACAGAGCCTTCAGCTCTTCTGCGCGTAGAGCAGCGGCACGGCGGAATCCACCATCACCTCGACCAGGCTGGTGCCGTCATGCGCGAGGCTGCGGGCCAAGGCGCCAGCGAGCTCGGCCGCCTTGCTGACGCGCACCGCGTCGCAGCCCATGCCTTCGGCGAGCTTGACGAAATCGAGTCCAGGCAGCTCCAGCCCAGGGACATTGCGCACCTGCATGACCTGGCTGAACGAGCGCATCGCGCCGTAGCCGGAATTGTTGATGACGACGACCGTCATCGGCAGCTTGCGCTGCGCGGCGGTCCACAGCGCCTGCAGCGAGTACATCGCCGAGCCGTCGCCGATCAGGCACACCGTGCGGCCTTGTCGCCGTCCCAGCGCCATGCCGACCGCGGCCGGCAGGCTGTAGCCGAGGCCGCCGCTCGCCATCGTGTAGAAGGAGTCCGCGCCCGGCATCGGCATGAACTTGTACATCAACGGGCGGTGCGAGGGGATCTCCTCGACGATGGCGCTCCCTTGGGGCAGGGTCTGTGACAGCGTATGCAGCAGATAGTCGACCGGGATCGGATCGGACGCTTTTGGCGCTTCGGGCAGCGCGCGGCCCTTCGGCGCGGCGCGTTTGGTTTCGGGCATCAGCTCGAGCAGCAGCGACAGCGCCGGGCGCATGGTGGCGACGATGCTGGTGCCGAGCGGCGGTACCGCGGCGCCATCAGCGTCATCCGTGATCTGATAGATCGTCGTCCCGCCGTCGAAGATCGCGGCATGGCCCTCGACATGGAAGGTGAAGACGGGCGCGCCGATCACCACGACGAGGTCGTGCGGCTTCAGCGCGTCCGACAACTGCCCGGGCGCGGCGTGCAGAAACCCGGCGAATTGCGGATGGCGCTCGGGGAACGAGCAGCGCGCTGAGAACGGGCTGACCCAGATGCTCGCCTTGGCCTTCTCCGCGACCGCGACCATCAGCTCGACGCAGCCGGCGCGATCGATGCCGGGGCCGACGATGAGTGCGGGATTTTTCGCGGCAGTGAGGGCGCCGACCAGTTCGTCCATCGCCGCGCGGTCCGGGCCGAGCTCGCGGCTGATCTTGCGCGCTGCGACCGGCTGCGCCGGATGCATCCAGTCGTCGATCGGGATCGAGACGAAGGTCGGGCCGCAGGGCGGCTGCATCGCGGTGTAGTAGGCGCGCGCGATCGCGGCCGGCACGTCCTCGGGGCGCGCCGGCTCGACGCTGTATTTGACGTAGGGTCTCGGAAATTCGGACGGACGCTCGGCATACAGGAACGCCTGCAGCGGCAGGATCGAACGTGCCTGCTGACCGGCGGTGATCACCAGCGGCGTCTGGTTGCGATACGCGGTGTAGATGTTGCCGAGCGCGTTGCCGACGCCGGCCGCCGAATGCAGATTGACGAAGCCGGCATTGCGCGTTGCCTGCGCATAGCCGTCGGCCATGCCGACCACGCTCGCCTCCTGCAGGCCGAGCACGTAGTCGATGTCGTCGGGCCAATCGCTCAGGAACGGCAGCTCGGTCGAGCCGGGATTGCCGAACACTTTTTTGACGCCGAACGCGCGCAGCAGCTCGAAGGTGGCTTGCTTGACCGTGATGGGCTTGGTTGTTGTTTTCGTTGTTTTGGCCAAAGGCGTTTCCCCGAATTGCCGTCATTGCGAGGAGCGAAGCGACGAAGCAATCCAGGCTGCCAATGAGGAACCATTCTGGATCGCTTCGCTTCGCTCGCGATGACGGAGAATATGTTTCACATCGGGGCACGCCATCACCACGTCGCCGTGCCCTTCATCGTCGGCTGCCGCTCGGCATTGGCGGTCCATAGCTCGAGGCCGCCGTCGCTGCTGTTGGCGTTGACGGAGAACTCGGTGCCCTCGAACAGCGGCTGCACGCCGCGATAGGCGAACTTCGCCGGCGGCTTGCCCTTGAGCTTGGCGGCGAACTCGATCAGCAGCGCGGCCTGCAGCGGGCCGTGGAAGATCAGGCCCGGATAGCCTTCGACCTTGGTGACGTAGTCGCGGTCGTAATGGATGCGGTGGCCGTTGAAGGTCAGCGCCGAATAGCGGAACAGCAGCACGGGATCGGAGATATGGCTCTCGCTGTGCTGCGCGGCCGGGGGAGGCGGCGGCGCTTTCGCCGGCGCAGGCTGGCTGCCGCCCATGTCGCGGTAGACGATGTCCTGGCGCTCGCGGATGGCAACACCACGCGGCGTCGACACGACGTGCTCGACGGAAACGAAGCAGAGCTGGCCGGTCGAGCCGCTCTTCAAGGAGATGTCGGAGATGGTCGAGACGCGGGTCGCGAGATCGCCGACGCGCAGGGGATCGACGAACTGGACCTCGCCGCCGGCCCACATCCGCCGCGGCAGCGGCACCGGCGGCAGGAAGCCGCCGCGGGTCGGATGGCCGTCGGGACCGAGCTGATCATGTGGAAACACCGGCTGGCCGAGGCACCAATGCACCGTGTAGGGGGCGACCTGGCCGGTCGTGGGCTCGCCGATGTCCTGGAACAGCGTCGCGCGCAGGCCCTTGGTGAGCTGCGCGGTGACGATGTCGGTCGCCTCGGCGCTGCGGCCGACCCATTGCCTGAGGTGATCGAGATCGAGCGTGTCCGTCATGATCATCCCTTTCGCTGGTGCGGCGAGGCGGCCTCACCGATCGCCGGCACCGCGCCATAGCGCCTGTCGTCGCCGACGACGATCGCCGCCGGCGCCGGATAGCTGACGGTGCCGTTCGGCGTGCTCACCTCGATGCGCCGCAGATGCGGATGGACGGCGAGATCCGCCATGCTGTTGACCTCGGCAAAGGCGATGTCGGCGGCGGCGAGTTTTGCGAGCAGCTCGTTGCGCGACAATGCCGCGAAGCATTCAGCGACGATGCCGTCGGTGAGGGCGCGGTTGCGGACGCGCGCGACCATGGTGTTGAAGCGGGGATCTTCAGGCAAAGCCGGCTGCTCCAGCACCTTGGCGCACAGCGTCGTCCACTCGCGCTCGCTCTGGATCGAGATCAGGATGTCCTTGCCGTCTTTCGAGGTGAACACGCCGTATGGCGCGATCGACGGATGCGCCAGCCCGATGCGCTTCGGGGCGTTGCCGGCCTCGGCGTTGAGCAGCGGCACCGTGAGCCAGTCGGCCATCACGTCGAACATCGAGATCCGGATGTCGGCGCCTTCGCCGGTCCTGCCGCGCTTGATCAGCGCCTCCAGGATCGCGGCATGCGCGGTGGCGCCCGTTGCGACATCGACGATGGACATGCCGACGCGCGACGGCCCGTCCGGGCCGCCGGTGATCGAGGCGAGGCCGCTCTCGGCCTGGATCAGCAGATCATAGGCCTTGCGGTCGGCATAAGGCCCGCTGTCGCCATAGCCCGTGATGGTGCAGCAGATCAGCTTCGGATAGTCGTTGCGCAGCCGCTCGCGCGCAAAGCCCATCTTGTCCATCGAGCCCGGCTTGAGGTTCTGCAGCAGCACGTCGGCGCTCGCGATCAGCTTCTCCAACTCGGCGCGGCCTTCCGGCTTGGCGAGATCGACAACACGAGAATCCTTGCCGCGGTTGAGCCAGACGAAGTAGCTGCTCTGCCCCTTGGCGGCAGCATCGTAGCCTCTAGCGAAATCGCCCTCGGGCCGCTCGATCTTGATGACATGGGCGCCGGCATCGGCGAGGCGCGACGAGCAGAACGGCGCCGCCACAGCCTGCTCGACGGCGACGACGGTGATCCCTTCAAGCGGCAGCATGGCAGGACCTCAGTACGACCTGGGCATGCCGAGCACGTGCTCGGCGACGTAGGACAGGATGAGATTGGTCGAGATCGGCGCGACCTGGTACAGCCGGGTCTCGCGGAACTTGCGCTCGACATCGTACTCCTCGGCGAAGCCAAAGCCGCCGTGGGTCTGGATGCAGGCGTTCGCCGCCTCGAACGAGGCGTCGGCCGCGAGCATCTTGGCCATGTTGGCCTCGGCGCCGCAATCCTGTCCGGCCTCGTATTTGCGCGTCGCTTCCCTCACCATCAGCTCGGCGGCGCGCATCGACGCATAGGCCTTCGCGATCGGAAACTGGATGCCCTGGTTCTGGCCGATCGGCCGGCCGAACACGACACGCTCCTTGGCGTAGTTGGTCGCCTTGGCGATGAACCATTTGGCGTCGCCGACGCATTCGGCTGCGATCAGGATGCGTTCGGCATTCATGCCGGAGAGGATGTAGCGAAAGCCCTTGCCTTCCTCGCCGATCAGATTCTCGGCCGGCACGCGCATGTCGGTGAAGAACACTTCCGTGGTGGCGTGGTTCATCATCGTGCGGATCGGTCGGATGGTCAGCCCGGCCTTCTTGGCCTCGCGCATGTCGACGATGAAGACCGAGAGGCCATCGGTGCGCTTCTGCGCCTGGTCCTTCGGCGTGGTGCGCGCGAGCAGGATCATCAGGTCGGAATATTCGGCGCGGCTGGTCCAGATCTTCTGGCCGTTGACGATGTAGCTGTCACCGTCGCGCTTCGCGAACGTCTTCAGCGAGGAGGTGTCGGTGCCCGAGGTCGGCTCGGTGACGCCGAACGCCTGCAGCCGCAATTCGCCGCTGGCGACCTTCGGCAGCCACTTCGCCTTCTGCTCCGCAGAGCCGTGACGCAGCACGGTGCCCATCGTGTACATCTGCGCATGGCAGCCGCCGCCATTGCAGCCGGCGCGCTGGATCTCCTCCAGGATCGCGGCCGCGGCCGACAGCTTCAGTCCGGCGCCGCCATATTCCTCGGGGATCAGCACGGAGAGATAGCCGGCCTGCGTGAGCGCGTCGACGAAGGCGGAGGGATAGGCCATCTCGCGATCGAGCTGGCGCCAATATTCACCGGGGAACTGGGCGCAGAGTTTTGCCACCGCGTCGCGGATGTCGGCAAGCTCGTCGTGCGGATGGTGTTCTGTCATTCGCTGCTCCGCGGGCCGTTGTCGCGCGGCCCGGCGGTCTCCCTATGCTTGTTCGTCATAGCCTATGACGAAGCATGCCACCCTTGGCAAGCAGGGAATGACCACGCCGCGCGCGTCCGGCTCCGCCGCAGCAGCATAGCGCTCGCGCCGCGTTGGCGTTCTAGCTGACGGGAAATCCGAGATGGGCGCGAAGACGGTTCTTCAGGAATACGCCGTCGCGCGGCGGCAGGGCACGGTCGACATGATCGGTCGAGATCGCGACGCGGACGAAATGCGGACCCTGCAGATCGTGCAGCTTCGGCCGGAAGGCGTCGAGCGCAGCACGCGTTTCGATCGTGCTCACCGAGGGGAAGCCGGCGCCGGCAGCGATCAGCTCCAGCCTGGCGCCGAGCCCTGAATGGCTCATCTGCATGCCGGTCTCGCCGAAATGGGCGTTGTCGAGCACGATGATGGAGAGGTTGTTCGGCTTCTTGGCAGCCGAGGTCGCGAGGCTGCCGAGCCCCATCAGCTGCTCGCCGTCGCCGGTGATGACCGCGACCGGCCGCGATGGCTGCGCCAGCGCCAGGCCGAGGCCGATCATGACGGCGCCGCCCATCGCGCCCCACAGATAGAAGTTCGCCGGATGGTCGCCGGCAGCGACCACATCGTAGGACGACGAGCCGAGGCCGCTGACGACCAGCATGTCGCCGCGGTCTGCGAGCAGCGCCTTCACCGCGGCGCGACGATCGAGTGTTGCGCCCATCACTTGCTCTCCGTCCACTTCTTGGCGCCGATCATCCGCTGCGAGATCAGCACCGCGATCGGCTGATCGCTGTCGAAAGCGAGCATGGCCGCAGCCGAGGCGATCTCGCCGGCGTCCTCGGCACGCTCCAGCCGGAACACCGTGACGCCCATGATCTCGAAGGCGGCCTGCGTCGCCTTGCCCATCGGCACCTGCCACGGATTGAACTCGGCCCATTCGCCGCGCATGGTCACGAAGGTGAGGAACGGGAAGCGGCAGCTCGCGAGCAGCGACAGCATGTTGACGCAGTTGCCGACGCCGCTCGACTGCATCAGCAGCACCGCGCGCTGGCCGCCGAGCCAGGCGCCGGCCGACAGCGCAATGCCTTCCTCCTCGGTGGTCAGCACCGTGGTCGCGATCGCGGGATCGTCATGCGCGAGACGAATCAGGCGCGAGTGCCCGGCGTCGGGCACGTAGCAGAGCTGCCTGACGTCTGCGGCTTTCAGTGACTCGTAGATGGCAAGCGGCCAGTCGGGGCCTTTGGTCTGCGTGTCGGATACTGCCATGATGTCCTTCGGTAAATGAGCACCTGCAAAGGCAAGTGATCGGGTCAAAGCACGCGTTGCGTCTCATCGCATCAGGTTGACCACGGCCCCCGGAATTTTATGGGCGGCCTGACGCTTGTACTTGCGATCGTGCTCGCTATTCTTCCCGTGTTTGATCTCACATGACATCGCAGAGGAATGATTTTGATGAAACTGCTTGGTATTTTTCTTGTATCGACCGCGCTCCTCGCTTCCAATGCCGCGAACGCCAGAGAGCGCAGCGACAGTCCGCACTCCCAGGCCTGCATGGCCAAGAACGGCTTCACGCTGGAGATGTGGCGTGCACATCGCGCCGGCACCGACGCCCAGGTTCTGAAATACATCATGTGCCGCGATCGGGTGTCGAAGGCCCAAGCGCTCGAGATTGGGCGGGCTGACGGTAATTTCAGTCGCGGCTTCTAACTCGAATCGCGCCCCCCGGTCGCGACGACGGGTGATCGAACAAGTGGGGGCCTCAGGCGTGGCCCTCACCCCGGAATCCTCACAGGCAGCGACTCGTAGCCTCGCACGAAGCTGGAATAGACCCGCTTCGGCTCGCCGACGACCTCGATGCGGTCGAAGCGCTTGAGGATCTCCTGCCAGACGATGCGCAGCTGCAGCTCGGCGAGCCGCATGCCGACGCAGCGGTGGATGCCGAAGCCGAACGACAGATGGATGCGCGGCCGCTTGCGGTCGATGATGAAGGCGTCGGGGTTCTCGATCACCTCCTCGTCGCGGTTGCCCGAGACGTACCACATCACGACGCGGTCGCCCTTTTTGATTGTCTTTCCGCCGAGCTCGGTATCGACAAGCGCGGTGCGGCGCATATGCGCGAGCGGGGTCTGCCAGCGGATCACCTCGGGCACCATGGTCTCGACCAGCGCCGGATTGTCGCGCAGCTTCTGATACTCGGCCGGGTTCTCGTTCAGCGCCAGCACCGAGGCGGTCATCGAATTGCGCGTGGTGTCGTTGCCGCCGACGATGAGCAGGATCAGATTGCCCATCAGATTGTCCGGCGTCATGTGACGGGTCGCCTCGCTGTGCGCCATCATCGAGATCAGGTCGCGGCCCGGCTCGGCCTGGCGCGCCTTCCACATCCGGCCGAACGTCTCGGCGCATTCGGCGAGCTCGCGCCGGCGCTCCTCCTCCGAAGAGACGATGCCGCTCTTGGGCAGCGCGGTCGAGACGTCCGACCAGCGCGTCAGCTTGCGCCGTTCCTCGAACGGGAAGTCGAACAGCGTTGCCAGCATCTGCGTCGTCAGCTCGATCGAGACCTTCTCGACCCAGTTGAAGGTTTCGTTGCGCGGCAACGCATCGAGCACCTTGGCCGAGCGCTGCCGGATCAGCACAGCAAGCTCGTCGAGATGATCTGGCGTGAACATCGGCGACACGGTCTTGCGCTGCTCGCCATGAACAGGCTCGTCCATCGCGATGAAGCTCGGCCACTCATAGCCGGGTGCCACGTCACGGATGGTGATTCCGCCGTGACTGACGTCGGACGAGAAGATCGCGTGGTTGGTGTCGACATGCATGATGTCGTGGTAGCGCGTCACAGACCAGTAGGGCTCGATCGGCGCCTTGGTGCAGTAGTGCACCGGCGCCTCCTTGCGCAGCCGCTCGAACCATGGCCAGATCGTGTCGTTCTGGAACAGCCTGGGCGCGCCGGGATGGAAGTCCTCGATCGGCGTCGAATAGGCCTCGAGCCGCGCGTCGCGCAGCCGATCGGCGTGGTCGGAACGTAGCGCGGCCTGGACGGTCATGGAGGGTCCTTTTCTGAATACTTGCTCAACAATCGAGATGAGCTGCCCGCCTTCGTCGCGACCAGGATGCGCAGGGTGGGCAAAGCGAAGCGTGCCCACCGCGTTTCGCGCCGATCGAAAGATGGTGGGCACAGCGTTCGCGCGATGCGCAAACGCCTTTGCCCACCCTACAGGACCGCTCGTGCCGCATCGAATCGTCTCCAAACAAATCTACACCGCGATCCGCACCGGCAATGTCTCATATCCCTTCACGAAGCTCGAATAGACCCGCTTCGGCTCGTCCATCACGTCGATATGATCGAATCGCCTGAGGATTTCCTCCCAGATAATCTTGAGTTGCAACTCGGCCAATCGCAAGCCGACGCAGCGGTGGATGCCGAAGCCGAACGACAGATGCTGGCGCGGCCTGATGCGGTCGATGATGAAGTCGTAGGGGCGCTCGATCGAGGTCTCGTCGCGGTTGCCCGAGACATACCACATCACCACCTTGTCGCCCTTCCTGATCTGCCTGCCGCGGAACTCGAAGTCTTCGAGCGCGGTGCGGCGCATGTGGGCGAGCGGCGTCTGCCAGCGGATGACCTCGGGCACGAAACTGTCGATCAGGGCCGGGTTGTCCTTGAGCTTGCGATATTGTTCCGGGTGCTGGCTCAGGGCGTAGATGCTGCCCGACATCGTATTGCGCGTGGTGTCGTTGCCGCCGACGATCAGCAGCACGAGATTGCCGAGGAAGTTCTTCGGGTCCATGTTCCGTGTGGCCTCGCTATGGGCCATCATCGACAGCAGGTCGCTCTTCGGCGGCTGACTGGCGCGCTCCTGCCAGAGCCGGGCGAAATAGCGGGCGCACTCCATCAGCTCGGCCTGACGCTCGTCCTCGGTCGCCACCAGCCCGTCGGGGCCGGGGATCGTGGTCGCGATGTCCGACCAGCGCGTCAGCTTGCGGCGGTCCTCCCAAGGGAAGTCGAACAGCACGGCCAGCATCTGCGTGGTCAATTCGATCGAGACGCGGTCGACCCAGTCGAACACCTCGCCAACAGGCAGATTGTCCAGGCACTCGGCGGAGCGCTTGCGGATGTTGATGGCGAGCTCGTCGAGATGCGTCGGCGTGAACATCGGCGCCACGGTCTTGCGTTGTGCGGCGTGGCGCGGCGGGTCCATCGCGATGAAGCTCTCGCGGCGCAACTCGGGATCGACGTCGCGGATGGTGATGCCGCCGAGCGCGGAGGCCGAGGAGAACACAGCGTGATTGGTCTCGATCTCCATGATGTCGTCATAGCGGGTGATCGACCAGTAGGGACCGAACATCGAGTTCTTGCAGTAGTGCACCGGCTCTTCGCGGCGCAGCCTGTCGAAATAGGGCCAGTGCGTGTCGGTGCGGAACAGCTCGGGATGACCGGGATCGAATTCCGCCAGCGGCAGCGATGCGGCGCGGCTCGCGGCCTCGTCGATGGCGGGCTTGCCCGTCGCGGCATGCCGGCGTGTCTCGGCCGTAATGGTGGACCCGTGCATGGACGTCTCCCTGATGACCGGATTCTCGGTGCCCGGCGATACTTGACGCGATTACATCCTGCCCGGGAGTGCGGGGCAAGCGCGGAGTTTGACGGGGCAGGCTGGGAAGGTCTTGCGTCGGAACGCTGGTGTCTGGCGGGACGCAGGGCGTGACAAGCGCCACGGCACGGAATATGGCTGTGGGCGATTGTTGCAAAGCAGAAGAATAGCAGGAGGCCGCCACCATGATCGCCAACGCGCAGCGCATGTTCAATTTCGATCTCGGCGAGACGGCGGACGCGATCCGCGAGACGGTGGCCAGCTTTTCGCAAGAGCAAATCGCGCCGCGCGCAGCCGAGATCGACCGCTCCAACCAGTTTCCGCGCGACCTCTGGCCCAGGATCGGCGAGCTCGGCCTGCACGGCATCACGGTCGAAGAGGAGTATGGCGGCGCGGGCCTGGGCTATCTCGAACACTGCATCGCCATGGAGGAGATCTCGCGCGCATCGGCCTCGGTCGGCCTGTCCTACGGCGCCCACTCCAACCTCTGTGTCAACCAGATCCGCCGCAATGGCAACGAGGCGCAGAAGCGCAAATATCTGCCCAAGCTGATCTCGGGTGAGCATGTCGGCTCGCTGGCGATGTCCGAGCCGCAGGCCGGCTCCGATGTCGTCTCGATGAAGACGCGCGCCGACAAGAAGGGTGACCGCTTCGTCCTCAACGGCAACAAGATGTGGATCACCAACGGACCGGTGGCGGAAACGCTGGTGGTCTACGCCAAGACCGATCCGCAAGGTGGGCCGCGCGGCATCACCGCCTTCCTGATCGAGAAGGGCATGAAAGGTTTCTCGACCGCGCAGAAGCTCGACAAGCTCGGCATGCGCGGCTCCGACACCTGCGAGCTGGTGTTCGAGGATTGCGAGGTGCCGGAGGAGAACGTGCTGGGCCAGGTCGGCCGCGGCGTCAACGTGCTGATGTCAGGTCTCGACTACGAGCGCGCCGTGCTCGCCGCGGGTCCTCTCGGCATCATGCAGGCCTGCATGGACGCCGTGCTGCCCTACGTCCATGAGCGCAAGCAGTTCGGCCAGCCGATCGGCACCTTCCAGCTGGTGCAGGGCAAGGTCGCCGACATGTACACGACCATGAATGCCGCGCGCGCCTATGTCTATGCGGTGGCCAAGGCCTGCGATCGCGGCGAGACCACGCGCGAGGACGCGGCGGGGGCCATCCTGTTCGCGGCGGAAAAGGCGACGCAGTGCGCGCTCGATGCGATCCAGCTGCTCGGCGGCAACGGCTACATCAACGACTATTCGACCGGGCGGCTGCTGCGCGACGCCAAGCTCTACGAGATCGGCGCCGGCACCAGCGAAATCCGGCGCATGCTGATCGGGCGGGAATTGTTCGACAAGACGTCCTGACGCTCTGGTCCGGGGCTGCGCTGCGGCGGACAAAGCGTTCGCCAACCGGCCATTGCAGATATTTTATTCAATGTCGTCCCGGCCGGTGTTTTTTTCCGGCCGACTTGCGTAGAAAATGCGTCACAGGTGAACCTCGGAGTCGCCCCGGCGACAAACAGCCGAGGCATATTGTATGTCATTGCGTGTGTCGGAGGCATAGACCGTGAACCAGATGAGCTACGTTCCGGAGCAGCCGCCGCCGCTTCCGCCTCTGCCCGCACTCTTTTCCGGCGCCCGTCGTGAATTCTTCAAGCTCGCCAGCCGGGGGGCGGCTCTCGAGCTGATCACGCTGGGCTTCTACCGGTTCTGGCTCGCCACCGACATCCGCCGTCATCTGTGGGTCAATACGGCGGTCGATGGCGATGCCGCCGAATACACCGGGCGCGGCAAGGAGCTCCTGATCGGCTTCCTGTTCGCGATGGCGATCCTGGTCCCGATTTATCTCGCCTATTTCGCCGTCGGCGTCGAAGCCGAGCGCTATCAGGGATTCGCCAGCGTGCCGCTGGTGATTGCCTTCTATGCATTCGGCCAGTTTGCGATCTACCGCGCGCGGCGCTACCGGCTGACGCGTACGGTGTGGCGCGGCGTCCGGTTCTGGATGGACGGCTCGGGCTGGGCCTATGCCGGACGCGCCATGCTGTGGACGCTGCTGGCGGTGGTCACGCTGGGACTGGCGTGGCCGTGGCGGGAGGCCGCGCTTGAGCGCTACAAGATGCAGCACTCGTTTTATGGCGACCTGCGCGGTGATTTCGAAGGACGCGGCTGGGAGTTCTTCAAGCGGGCGTGGTATCTGTGGCTGGCGCCGCCAGCGGCGGCTGGTGCCGTTGCGCTGCTGATGCATCTGGCCTTCAACTCCGGCGGCTGGCCATCGGCGAGCGTCGCTGGCACCTTCTCGGCCATCATTCTTCTGGTGCTCGCGCCGTTTCTGTTTGCTCATTTCAAAGCGGTCGAGTGGCGATGGTGGCTGTCAGGCATCCGCTTTGGCGAAGTGCGCCTCGAATCGACCCTTCCCGGCGACGCCTTCTACGCCCTGTACTGGAAGGTGATCGCCTGGTTCGTCCTGCTCTCGATCGCCTCCACCATCTATTTCAGCGCGGTGATCGCGGTGACCGCGCGACTGCTGGGGCCGGATGGTGGCGGTTTGCAGCAAATGCAATCCTTGTCCAACCAGATCCCGATGCTGGTCGCGATCGGGCTCGGCTACATCATCTGGATTCTGGCGCTCAATGTCGTGATGCGCCTCTATCTCGTGCGCGACATCTGGGCGACCGTGCTGGACTCGGTGCAGGTGCACGGCATCGAGGCCATGGCCAACGTCGCCGCCAAGGGCGATCTGGCGAGCGCGCTCGGCGAAGGGTTTGCCGATGGACTCGACGTCGCCGGATTCTGAGCCCGGGCGCGGTGCGCCGGGCGAGCAGGAGCGGGCCGCTGCTCAGCTGGGCGGCTCTGCGACCTATTTCGACGGGCTGTCGAACCGGCGGCAGATCGTCACGATCGGTTTCGCCAATCAGCTGGTGATGCGCAGCGCCGACAATTTCGTCTCCTGGCCCTATGAGGACATCCGCCGGGTCGACGGGCCGAGCGGAACGCTGCGCGTCAGCTGCCTGTCGGCCTCGCCGCTGGCGCGGCTCGAGATCCGCGATCCCGCTGTCGCGGCCGAACTGGCCGCGCGCTGCAGCGACATCGACCAGAACAGCCTCACCCGCGGTGCGATCGCTCGCATCATCGGCTGGTCGCTGGCGGCGGCGGCCTCGATCGTTGCGATCGTGCTGGTCGTGATTCCATTTGCCGCCGACCGGCTGACGCCATTGGTGCCGCCGGCGATGGAGCGGCATCTCGGCGAGGCCGCCGTGGTGCAGATCCAGACGGTGTTCGGCGACAAGGTCTGCGGCGAGACGGCCGGGCAGACCGCATTCGCCAAGCTCGTCACGGCGCTGCGCAAGCCCGCCGGCCTCGACGACAGCATCGCATCGCAGGTCGTGGACACGCCGATTCCGAATGCCTTCGCGCTGCCGGGCGGGCGGTTCTTCCTGTTGCGGGGGCTGCTCGACAAGGCCGACGATCCGGATGAGGTCGCCGGCATCCTGGCGCATGAGCTCGGCCATCTGAAGCATCGCGACAATCTGCGGCAGCTGATCCACAATGGCGGCAGCTCGTTCCTGATCGGCTTGTTGTTCGGTGACGTCACCGGCGCGGGCGCGGCGGTGTTCGCCTCGCGCACCATGATCAACGCCTCCTATTCGCGCGAGGCGGAGGAGGCGGCCGACAGTTTCGCCATCGATGTGATGCACAAGCTCGGCCGGCCGACCCGGCCGATGGGCGAATTGATGTTCCGCATCACCGGCAAGGAGGACGGCAAGCGCCCGTCGCTCTGGGCAAGCCATCCGCTGACCGAAGACCGCCTCGCCCGCATGCGCGCCGCAGACCGTCCGGCAAGCGGGCCGCCGCTGTTGAGCGCGGACGAGTGGCGGGCGCTGAAGGGGATTTGTCACTAAGCTTTTGGCTGCTGTCGGCGCTCGATCGACCCGATAGCAGTGCCAAACATTCGGTGTCGTCCCCGCGAACGCAGGAACCCATACGCCGCGGCCCTACAATAAGGCAGACTGAGCGACGCCTTCTTCCAACAAATCGACTCGGTGGTTATGGGTCCATGCGTTCGCAGGGACGACACCGATGGTGTTGCAAGAGTTGGGCTAACCGCGACGCCGCGCCCGTCACTCCGCCAGATTGTTCGTCTGCTTCACCCACGCCCGGACATCGGTGAGCACGTCCGGCAGCACGGCCTTGACCTCCGTCAGCGTCATGCCGGCCTTGACACGCGGGTCGTAGAGCAGATTGAGGATGTACTGGTCGTAGACATCGAAATAGCCCATCGAGACGTTGTCGTTGAACATGGTCCAGGGCACGCTCGACGTGTCGTTGATCGGCCCCAGCGACTGCAGCAGCTCCTCATAGGCGCAATCGAGGAAGACGAAATCGCCATTGTCGACAGTCAGGATCACGTCGGAATGCTCGATCTCGAACGCCTCGTTCTTGCGGAAGCCGGACAGGCATTGCGGGTCGAGCGAGGTCTTGATCTCGCGGGCGCGCTCGCTGCCATAGGCCTGGCTGATGGTGTGGTAGAGGTCGCGGTCGCGCACCAGCTTGACCCGGACATTGGCGGCGTCGTCGCTCTCGGTCATCGCGATGTCGAGATTGCGGATGCGTGCGGCGATGTCGCTCACGACCTTGGCGAGCTGCGCCTTGCGGTCGGCGCGGCGGCCGTCGGCGAACACTCGCACCGGCGTGCTGTATTTCCTGATCCGGTCGACGCGGCCGGCGAGATGATACTCGGCGCCGAACGCGGTCTTGAAGAAGCCGTCGGTGATCTCGGCGTCGGTGAAGCTCTTCTTCTCCATGCGCTGACGCGCCGCGATCGCCGGAATTTCGGCGGTCGAGGCCGGCGGCGGAAGGGCCATGGTGACGAGCATAGCCAGCGCGACGGTCGCGGCGATTGCCGCGGCTGGTACGGAGCGCCAGGAGCAGGGATGCTCCTGGCGAGGGTGTGCGCTCTGACGTTGCTTCATCGGCCGATCAGAGACGCTCTCAGTTCTTGACGATCACGGTGGTGCCGACCGAGACGCGGTCATAGAGGTCGGTGACGTCGTCATTGGTCATGCGGAAGCAGCCCGACGACACCGCCTGGCCGATCGTCTCCGGCTCGTTGGAGCCGTGGATGCGGTACAGCGTGGAACCGAGATACATCGCGCGTGCGCCGAGCGGATTTTCGATGCCGCCGGCCATGTGGCGCGGCAGGTCGGGACGGCGCCGCAGCATCTGCGACGGCGGCGTCCAGGCCGGCCATTCCTTCTTGGCGCTGATGCGGTGCACGCCGCCCCAGCGGAACCCGTCGCGGCCGACGCCGATCCCGTAGCGCAGCGCCTCGCCGTTCCCCAGCACCAGATAGAGCCGGCGCTCCGCCGTGTTCACCACGATCGTTCCCGGCGCATAGTTGGTCGGATACATCACGGTCTCGCGCGGGATCGGGCTGACGCCGCTCTGGTAGAAGTTCGGCCCGCCGCCGAAGAGATCCCTTGTGTCGAACATTTCCGCCCGCGCCATTCCGGCGCTTGCCACCAGTGCGACCGCAGCAATTCCCAAAGCAAAACAGCGCTTCATTTCCATCCCCTGGCAAATATCCAATTCCGTTCGCAGACAGGCCATAACCGCCCCTATTTCGCAACCCACGGCGGCGTGAGGCCGGTATGTGGCGACGGTCCGTGACCTAAATCCCACGGAAAATCGCGTACTCACCGTTCCGCACCAGTCCGCCAAGTCGACGTTAGCCAAACCAGCGCATGAGCCGTGCGGCGATGGCAGCAATGCGGCCAGCCCCTTTGACGGGACCTGCGAACAATGATTGATCTGCCGATCATCAAGAATGGCGCGGAATCAGCGGGAGAACATGATGAACGGTGCGGAAAGCCTGGTACGGACCCTGGTCGCGGGGGGCGTTGACGTCTGCTTTACCAATCCGGGCACCTCCGAGATGCACTTCGTCGCTGCGCTCGACCGGGTCGAGGGCATGCGCTGCGTGCTCGGCCTGTTCGAGGGCGTGGTGACCGGCGCCGCCGACGGCTATTTCCGCATGAAGGGCACGCCGGCCTCGACGCTTTTGCACCTCGGTCCCGGCCTCGCCAACGGCCTCGCCAACCTGCACAACGCCAAGAAGGCGCGCTCGGGCATCGTCAACATCGTCGGCCAGCACGCGACCTACCACATCGGCTTCAACGCGCCGCTGACCTCGGACATCGAAGGCCTGGCGCGGCCGATGTCGGACTGGGTGCGGACCTCGCCGAGCGCCAAGGCCGTCGCTGCCGATGGTGCCGCCGCGATCGCCGCCGCCAAGAGCGCGCCGCCGCAGATCGCGACCCTGATCCTGCCCGCCGACACCGCCTGGAACGAGGCGGACGGCATCGCCCATGTTCCAGGGGAGACGCAGCGCCCGGGCTATTCGGCCGATGCGGTCGAGAAGGCGGCGAAGATCCTGCACGCGCATGGCCCCGAGACCCTGGTGCTGATGACCGCGGGCGCCCTGACCGAGCAGGCGCTGACCTTCGCCCAGCAGATCGCCGGCAAGACCGGCTGCCGCGTCATGGGTCAGACCTATCACCCGCGCATGGCGCGCGGCGCAGGCCGCTTCTCGATCGACCGCATTCCCTATGTGATCGAGCAGGCGCTGCCGATCCTGAAGAACTACAAGCACATCGTGCTGGTCGAGGCCAACGACCCCGTCGCCTTCTTCGCCTATCCGAACAAGCCGAGCCAGCTCAAGGCCGAGGGCACCGAGGTGCACCGCATGACCGCCTGGGGCGAGAACTCGGCCGCGGCGCTCGAGGCGCTCGCCGGCCAGCTCGGCGCCAAGGCCGCCGACGTCAAGCCGCAGCCGCTCGCCGAACTGATCAGGCCGACGGGCGCGCTCAACCACACCACCATTGCGCAAGCGATCGCCTACGCGATCCCCGAGAACGCGATCGTGGTCGACGAATCCATCACCACCGGCCGCGGCTTCTTCCCGCCGACCGCCGCCGCCAAGCCGCACGACTGGCTGCAGAACATGGGCGGCTCGATCGGCTTCTCGACGCCGGTGGCGACCGGCGCCGCGGTGGCCTGCCCGGACCGCAAGGTGATGTGCCTGGTCGGTGACGGCAGCGCGATGTACACGATCCAGTCGCTGTGGACTCAGGCGCGCGAGAACCTCAACGTCGTCACGGTGGTGTTCGCCAACAGGATCTACCAGATCCTGCGCGGCGAGTTCGACGGCGTCGGCGCCGGCGAGCCCGGCCAGCGCGCCCAGGACATGCTCAAGATCGACCGCCCGACGCTCGACTTCGTCGCCATGGCCAAGGGCATGGGCGTGCCCGCCCGCGCCGTCACCTCGGCCGACGAGCTCAACGTGGCGCTGGCCGAGGCCAATGCCGAATATGGCCCGCGCCTGATCGAAGTGCAGATGTAAGTTCGGCCGTCCGCAACCGGCGGCCGCAAATCGGCCGCCGGTCGATGGCAGCGTCATGTCAGCATTTATCTGGTTGGCGACTCAGCACGATCGCGTGTTGATGGTGACGTCTCCATCGTTTGTTTTGTTTGGGCGGCATGCACAGCGAATTGAACCGGCTGATCTCCGCGCTGCAGGAGTTCTATGCGCGCGAGCGCTTCATCCTCGATCGTGATCTGGGTGAGCGTGCGCTGACGCACCGGCTCTCGGTGCACCTGGAGCGCAACTTCCTCGGCTGGGACGTCGATTGTGACTACAATAGGCTCGGCGATCGCGCCATGCTGCTGCCGCGCGGCTCGATCGTCTCGACCGACGACGAGCTGGGCAAATCGATCTACCCCGACATCGTCGTGCACAAGCGCGCCGTGCCCGACAACCTGCTGGCGATCGAGGTCCGCAAGGCCAGCAATCACCAGCCGCTGGCGCACGACCGCCACAAGCTGATGGCGCTGACCGACCCGCATCTGTGGTTTGCGTATTGGATCGGCGTCCTGGTGATCCTCGACCGCCGGAGCGTGATCACGCCCGAGGTCTATGTCGGCGCCCGGATCGATCCGCCACTGTCGGCGTGGTTCGCGGGGCGATTGCAGCAGCTGGGGCTGGCCGCCGGCTGAGCGATCTCCCAGAAGCGCAGGCGCGTTCGTCGCCCGGCAACCGCGTGAACAAGGGCCGCCCCCGGAAGGAGCGGCCCGATCTCGTCAAGACGGGCGGAGCCTGTGGACAGGCCGCCTTGGACCTTACTTCGACATGCCGTCGCCGGACGTCTTCTTGGCCGACTTCTTCTTCGTCTTGCTCATCTTCATGTCGTCGCCCCCGCCCATGGCGTCGCCGCTCTTCGCCGACTGGCCGGTGGTCGTCATCGGCTTCTCGGTGGACTGGGCAAGAGCGGCCGACGAGACGAACGCGAGGGCGGCGGTGGCGATGATCAGTTTACGCATGCGGAAAACCTCCGAGGGTTGGAAACGCGCGGGACCATAGGCCAATTCCATCCGCGGCGTTCTGACGCAGGAATCAGGAAAACGTGAGAGTTCCGCCCTGCAAAAGCCGACTTGCGCCGTCCGCCCGGAAAGCAGCGGGCGCATTCTGTGACCCCTGCGGTGGCCGCAGGGAGCCATGCACCCAGCCGCTAATCCGCATCGCGATGTGCCGTGCTCGGGTCGTCCGCTTTGCGCCCAAGCCGTCCTGCAACGGCGGTCCCCAGCAGCACGGCACTCGCCACGAAGATGACGGTCGCGAATGCCTGGTCGAACGCGTGATGGGCGAGGGAGACGACACCGGCCGCCACGTCGGTCGGCAGGCGTTCGGCGATCATCAGCGCTTCATCGATGCTGTCGCGAACCGCTGGAGGCACCGTCGAGCCGTTTGGCAGGACCATGAATGAGGTAAAGACGCCGGACAATATGCTGCCGAAGATGCTGATCCCGACCGTGCCGCCGAGCTCGAACGAGACTTCCTCGATCGAAGCCGCCATGCCTTCGCGGCCTGCGGGAGCCTGATTCATGATCGCGTTTGAAGCGGCCGCCATGGCTGCGCCCAACCCGAGGCCGTTGACGGCAATGCATGTGAGTTGCACGGGCAGGCTCGCATCATAACAAAACAGATAGGCCGCCGCGCCGAGGCCGGCGACCAGCAGCGCGCCGCTCATGGCGTTGGCGACGCCGATGTGGCGGAGCGTCAGGCTGGCCAGTGGCCCACCGATGAACGCGGCCAGGGGCGCCGGCAGGATGTAGAGCGCCGCCTGCAACGGCGAATAGCCGAGAACCAGTTGCAGCCGCTGGCTCATCGCCAGCTCGGCGCCCGCGATCGTCAGCGAAGCGACGATCGCCGTCATCACGCTGAACGTGAAGTCGCGGTTGCGGAACAGCGTGAAGTCGATCAAGGCATTCTCGAGTCTCAGCTGGCGGCGGACGAAGACGATCAGAATGACCGCCGTCCCGATCGCCGCGGCTGCCATGATGCCGTAGGGAGGCTGAGGACTGCCGAACTCCTCGACGACATAGGCGAAGCCGATCAGCCCGGCCATGGCCTGAACCGATCCTATCAGGTCCCAGTCGCGATCAGGACGATCGCCCGGCGCAGGTATCAGCAACAAGGCGGCGACGAGGGAGACGGCAACCAGCGGGACATTGATCAGGAAGACCGATCCCCACCAGAAGTATTCGAGCAGCACTCCGCCGACCAGGGGACCGACAGCCGCGCCGCTGGAAGCGACCGCGCCCCAGATGCCAATCGCCAGCGACCGTTCGTGTTCATCGGAAAAGGTAACGCGGATGATCGACAGCGTCGCCGGCATCATGAGCGCTGCACCGATGGCGAGGAGGACCCGCCCGCCGATCAGGACCCCCGCCGAAGGCGAATAGGCCGCCACTACGGAAGCGGCCCCGAATACCAGCAGGCCCGCAACGAATGTCCGCTTGTGACCGAAACGATCGCCGAGCGCGCCGAATCCGGGAAGCAGGCCGGCTACGACCAGCCCATACGACATCACGATCCACAGCTTCTGCGACGCCGTTGCCGCAAGCTCATGGGTGAGGCTGGGCAGCGCCGTATACAGCACGGTCATGTCGATGACGATCAGCGCGAGCGCGCTGGAGACGGTGAGGAGGATCAGCCAGCGATTGCGTTTGGACATTGGTGCGCTCGCTGGCGGAACGCTCTGCTCAGCCCACGCATTCGCCATCTCGTGCACGTTCACCACTCCCGTTCAGAGTCCATCGCGATGCGTGATCCGGCCGTTCATCATCGTCAGCTGAATATTGACCTTGCCGATGTCGTGTGGCCCGACATCGAACAGGTTCTTCTCGAGCACGATCAGATCGGCCAGCTTGCCGGCCTTGATGGAGCCGATCTGATCCTCCATGCGCAGCTGGTAGGCCCCGTTGATCGTATAGCCTCGGATGAGTTCCGGCAGGCTCAGGCGTTCGGTCGCGGGCGGATGGACCAGGCCGTCGGGCTTGCCCGGCTCCTGACGCGTATGGCCGGCCTGCACCGCCTCGAGCGGCTTGACGACGACCTTGGAGCCGGTCGCCAGGGCATCCATTCCGAACGACACCGTGACGCCTTCGTTGATGAACGTCCTGAAGGTGTACATGCGGCTCCAGCGCTCTTCGCCGTAGATCTCGCGGATGCGACGCTGGCTGGTATCCGGCACGCCCCATTGGATCTGGGTATTCGCGATCACGCCGAGCTTTCTGAAGCGTGGAATGTCCGAGGGCGCAGTGAGGAATGCGTGGCAGATGGTATGACGGCGGTTGCCGGGGCCGTTCTTGCCAAAAGCGGCTTCGTATCCATCCAGGCTCATACGGACTGCGGCGTCGCCCACGGCATGGAGGTGCGTATCGATTCCCTCCGCGTGGGCCTGGCGCAGGATTCGATTCAACACGGGCGATGGCAGCAATGGTTCGCCGCGCCAATCCGGTTTGCCGGCATAGGGATCGAGCAGATAGGCGGTGCGGCTCAGCTCCGTGCCATCGACGAGCAGCTTCAGCACATCGGCCTTGACCAGTTGGGTACGATAGCGCTGCCGATAGGCCCGTATGATCGGCAGTGGATCCACCTTGGGATCATTGTGATAGAGGCAGCCAATCACGCGTTGCAGCAGCTTGCCGCGTTTCTCGAGGTCGACCAGCATGTCGAAACCGTGATGCTGCTCGGTCGGCCAGGCGCTGAAGCCGGCATCGAAGAAGGTGGTGATGCCGGCGGCCGCGAGCCTGGGCTGCCATTCCTCGATGGCGGCGGCGGCCGACTTGAGGCCGAACGGCTCGATGCCGTGCTTTTTGAGCGCCTGCAGCACCGCGAACAGCGCAGGGACTTCCGAAATGAACCCGGTCGGCGCGCCGTTGGGATCCTTTTCGTACCAGGATGAGCCGGGCACGACGTCGCGCGGGGTGTCCTTCGTAATGCCGGCCACCTCCAGCAGCTTGGAATTGACCCAGTAGCCGTGCAGATCACAACTGACGAGCAGGACCGGCCGATCGGGGAAGATTTCGTCCAGCGGTTCCTTGCGCGGACCCGAGGCGGGAAACGCGCCAGCGATCCAGCCGAACCCGAGAATGAACTTTTCGTCGGAATGCGCCTTCGCGTAATCGCGCAGGATCGCGTAGATGCGCTCGGGATCTTCCTCGTTGACCCAGGCGCCGCGGGCGAACGCCAGCGTGCAAAGATGCCAATGCGCCTCGACGAAGCCCGGCATCAGCATGCGGCCCTTGAGGTCGATGACGTCGGCGCCGCGTCCGGCAAACTTCATCGCTCCCGCATCGTCGCCGACATAGACGATCGTGCCTCCCTTGACGACGACGGCCTGAGCCCAGGGCAGCGAGTCTTCGACCGTGTAGACGCGCCCGCCGCGGAAGATGGTCGTGCGGTTGGAGGCGGCCCAGGCCGGAGTCGCGGCAGCGGCGAATGCCGCGGCCGCAGCCGAGGTCGCGACCATCTGGCGACGGGTCAGTCCGCCGCCCTCCGGCTTCGACGCCGCAAACAGCGAACCGATGGCCGAGCCGCATGCAATGCACATTGTCCCACTCCGAACGGCCCGCGCTCCGCGTAGGCTGCATCATTGTCCAATCGAACGCTAAACTACGTCGCTGCGCACCTGCCGAGATTGACAGCGATCAAGCCGGTCTCGGAGGCGTCCCGCGTGCGTACGCAGACTGAAGATCCGGATGCTTGCTGATCGTGAACATTCAAATCGAATGCTTTCAGATCTGATTGCAGATCCGGTTGCTACTCACGGCGGCAGAGGCCGCGCGATCCGAACAGTCATTTTGGGAACAGGAAAGCCAGACTGGCCCGAAACTGCCAGTGCGATGCCTGGTCCGGCTTCAGCAAATTGTAGTAAACACCGATCTCGGCATTGATAGGCTGCCGCTCGACCATGAAAAGCTTGCCGACGCCAATGCCGACGGGAACGACCCAGCGATCGTTGCCCTTGGCGAGCCAGTTCGCCGTGATGATGGGACTCGAGCTGATGTAGGAGCCATCTGAAAAATTGTAGGTGACGAAGTACTGCAGCATCATCTGGTTGACCGGCGCGCGGTTGTTCGGTCCTGCAAATGACCAGATGTTGTTGGCGAGCACGCCGAGCACCCAGGGGCCGGGCATGGTCAAGGCGACGAGCGTCGGGCCTGCGCTCCACTTTCCCGAACCGAGGGCCGGTTCAGTTGCGGATGGATAGGAAAAGGTCGGCCCGACACCCCAGATCAGGCTGCCTGAATGTGACGGGGTGAGCGCGAAGATCTGGTTGATGTCACCAACCCCGCCGATCCGCCCTTGCTCGGGCGAGAAGCGAACCTGGGCGATGCCGGGAATGGTCGTTCGTGTCACCAGATTCCACTCGGCATTGAGCTGAAACGGGACGACCGGCTCGATCTTGACGACATCTGCCGTCTGCCGGTACGGGCCGGTGTTCGGCGCGGCGATATTCTCCAGGCCAACGCTGATCGTATCCGCGATTGGATTTTGCGCTGCCCTGGCGAGGTCCTCGACCGACGGCGTCTTAGCCTGTTGGGCCGAGGCGCTGACGCCGGGGCATAGCGCTGAAATCAGAAGCAGCACCATCAGTCGAGAAAGTCCCGGCGTCATTGATGACCTCGTCTCGAAACGCAGCAATTGCAGCCTCTGTCTCGTGCTTGTGTCTCGTGCGTGCATCGTTCACCCGCCGGGCTGTCGAATAGACCGGGGCCGGACAAGGCCACTTCTAGCCGTGCCTGACCTGGCCGTTCATGACCGTCATCACCACTCTGGTCTTGTGAATGTCGTGTGGCGCGACGTTGAACAGGTTCTTCTCCAGCACGATGAGATCGGCGAGCTTGCCGACTTCGATCGAGCCGATCTCGCGCTCCAGCCCGAGCTGCCATGCCGGCCCCATCGTGGCTGCCCTCAGGGCAGCCTCGAGCGTGATGACCTCGTCGGCCGGTGGTAGTTGTGGGCCATTCGGCTTGCCGAGCTCTCGCCTCGTCGTTGCGATCTCGATCGCGTCGAGCGGCTTGTAGGTGCTGTAGGAGTTCGCGGCGGGCCAGTCGGCGCCGAACGACAGCACGCCGTCATGGCGGAGGATCGATCCCACGCGATATACATTGTCGGCGCGGGCGGCCCCGAGACGCGCCCGGGTCACGCTGTGCCAGGGTTGATCGGCAACGGCCCACTGCACGGAAAACTGCGCGACGACGCCAAGCTTGGCGAACCGCGGTGCGTCCTGCGAATCGACCAAAGTGAGATGGGCGATGGCGTGTCGGCGATCGCGCGGCGGGTTGGCCTTGATCGCGGCCTCCACAGCGTCGAGCGTCAGCCGGGTTGCCCGGTCGCCGATGCTATGGACGTGAATGTCGATGCCGTCGCGATCGGCACGCCGGACGATGTCGGCGAACCGGTCGGGCGGCAACAGCGGTTCGCCGCTGGTCTCCGGCGCGTCGGCGTAGGGGGCGAGGAATACGCCGGTGTGTGCGTTGTCGCCGCCGTCCATGTTCAGCTTCAGCACCGAGGCGCGGACGAGTTCGGACTGAAACTCTCGTCGCAACGCCTTGATCACGGGCAGCGGATCGACGTCCGGCCGGTTGTGGTAGTAGGAGCCGATCAGCCGGAAAGGCAGCTTTCCTTTCCGCTCGAACTGCGAATACAGCGCGAAGCCCTCTTGGTCTGGCAGAACCTGGATTCCGGCGTCGAAGACCGTGGTGATCCCTGCGGCGGCGGCCTTGGGAAGCCACTCGGAGAGGCCGGCCGCGACATAGTCCAGACTGAACGGCTGGATGGCGTTGTTGACCAGCAGCATGACCGGCGGCTCGGCGAGAAAGCCGGTCGGCTCGCCGGTCGCCGGATCACGCTGGAAGTAGCTGAAGCCGGGGATGGGATCCTTGGTGTCCTTCGTGACCCCGGCGAGCGCGAGAGCCTGCGAATTGACCCAGGCGCCGTGCCCGTCGATCCCGACGAGAATGACGGGAACGTCGGGCCAGATGGCGTCGAGATCCTCCTTGCGCGGGCCGGTCGCGGGAAAGGCGTTATATCGCCAGCCGAAGCCGCGGACGATGTCCACCGTCCCGATCTTGGCGCGATAGGCCTTGAGCGCGTCGAGCATCTCCTGGCGGGTGTCGAACTGCAGATCGACGCCTCGCGTCAGGGCCGCTCCGACCATCGGATGCGTATGGCCTTCGACAAAGCCCGGAAGCAGCATCCTGCCTGCAAGGTTCACGATGCGCGTCCGTGACCCCACGAAGGAGCGAACGCCCGCGTCGTCGCCGACGAAGACGATGCGCTTGCCCTTGACGGCGACGGCCCGGGCCCAGGGCTTGTCGCGATTGACCGTGTAGACCGGGCCGTCGCGGAAGACGATGTCGGCGCTCGGATCGGCCGCCGCCACTGCCTCGGCGACGAACGATGGCGCGGCCGATACGGCTGCCGCCGCTGTCGCCGCGAAGATGGCCCCGCGCTGCATCGCCTGGCGCCGCGTCAGGCCGCCGGCCTCCGGCTCGGAGGGACTTCCAAACAGATCCCGGTAGTTCGCCCAATGACATCCAAGACACATGGTGTCAGCTCCATGATTTGCAGGCGGCGCCCGGTTTGGTTCACACCGGCGACTGGTGCCTGACCTGGCCGTTCATGACGGTCATCAGCACCTTGGTCTTGTGGATCTCATGCGGGGCGACTTCGAACAGGTTCTTTTCCAGAACGATCAGGTCGGCGAGCTTGCCGACTTCGATCGAGCCGATCTTCTGGTCGAGTCCGAGCTGATAGGCCGGCCCCATCGTGGCGGCGCGGATCGCCTCCTCGAGGCTGATCCGCTCGTCGAGCGGCACCAATGGCGGCTGATCCGGCTTGTTCAGCTCCCGCCGCGTGGTCGCGATCTCGATCGCTTCCAGCGGCTTGTAGGTGCTGTAGTAGCCGGCGGCCGGCCAGTCGGTGCCGAGCGAGATATTGCCGCCATGGCGCAGGATCGAGCCGGTGCGGTACACCTGTTCGGCACGCGCGCCGAGGCGCGGCTGCATGACGTCGTGCCAGTATGCATCCTTGACCGACCATTGCGTGGAGAACTGGGCGGTGACGCCGAGCTTGGCGAAGCGCGGCAGATCCTCGGGCGCAAGGATCACGACGTGAGCCAGCGTGTGCCGGCGATCGCGCGGCGGATTGACCTTTATCGCCGCTTCGAAGGCGTCCAGCGACAGGCGATTGGCGCGATCGCCGTAGGAGTGGATGTGGATGTTGAGACCGTCTTTGTCGGCGCGTCGAATGATGTCCTTGAACTGATCGGGCGGGACCAGCGTCTCGCCCGCCGTGCTTGGATCGTCGCTATAGGGCACGAGCAGGGCCGCCGTCCGCTGGGCCTCGCCGCCGTCGATGTTGAGCTTGAGGACGGAGGCCTGCACCAGCTCGGAATGGAATCGCCGCCGCAGCGCCTTGATGATCGGAAGGGGATCGATGGCCGGGTTGTTGTGGTAGGTCGATCCAACCACCCGGAACGGCAGCTTCCCTTTCCGTTCGAGGTTCTGATAGAGCTGAAAGCCGGCCTCGTCCGGCAAAACCAGCAGTCCGGCATCAAACAGACTGGTGATGCCGGCCGCTGATGCCTTGGGCAGCCACCCCTCGAACGACTCGGCGATGTAGTTCGTCGTGAACGGCGCCGCGGCGTTGAGGATCTTGAACATGGCGGGGGGCTCGACGAGATAGCCGGTCGGCTCACCCGATGCCGGGTCGCGCTGGAAATAGCTGAAGCCGGGCAGGGGATCCTTGGTCGCCTTGGTCACTTTGGCTACCTCCAGCGCCTTTGAATTGACCCAGGCTGAATGGCCGTCGATCGCCGCGAGGATGACGGGCGTATCCGGCCAGATCTGATCCAGATCCTCCTTTCGCGGGCCGGTTGTCGGGAATGCGTTGTAGCGCCAGCCGAAGCCGCGGACGACATCGACCTTGCCCGATTTGGCGCGGTAGGCCGTCAACGCCGCGAGCGTTTCGTCCCGTGTATCAAACTGAAGGTCGACCCCTCGGGTGATGGCCGCGCCGGCAACCGGATGGATGTGTCCCTCCACAAATCCCGGCAGCAGCATCTTGCCGGAGAGATCGACGACGCGGGTCCTGGGCCCGATGAAGGATCGAACGCCGGCATCGTCGCCGACATAGACGATGTGCTTTTGCCGGACGGCGACCGCGCGTGCCCATTCTCTGCCGCCGTTGACGGTGTAGACGGGTCCGTTGCGGAAAACGATGTCGGCCTTGGCGTCGCCGGCGCGGGCCTCGGCGGGCGTCGGCACGACAGCGGGCGTTACGCTGGCGGCAGCGAACACCGCGCCTGCCTGCAGCAGCTGTCGTCGCGACGGCTCCGCCGCAAGCTCCAAATCAAGGAAATTGCGAAATCTGGTCCAATTGCATGCAATACACATGCGATCATCCTCACACGCTGTGCGCGAATGAAACCTCATCTGATTCGGAAGGTTTTTCATAGTTGTCGTAAAGTATGCGAATGAACGACGACGCCCGCATATTTACTGGTTCAACTAAGAGGCATTCTCGTTCACAATGCTCATATGGGTTTAGTTCCGCAGCGATGACGAGATTATTTGGCGATCGCTTTGCCGGTACTACAAACAATCTTAAGCTGTCGTCGGGATGCTTGTTGCGGTCGGACCCAAAAGGCGGTCCGACCTCATCGTGCGCGAAAGCAAGCTGTTCGAGTCTGTCCCCACGGCATCAGCCGGCGAATATCGAGCCCACGACGATGAACGGCCGGGTCACGCATCGCAACGGGATATAGCGCGCGGAAAGGAAGAGCCATGTTCACGATCGCTCACGCAGCAACCTGGCTCGTCGTCGGGCTGGTAGGCGGCAGCCTCGCCGGAATGCTGGTGAAGGGCCGCAAGGCCGGGTTTGGCCTTCTTGCAAACATCGGCCTGGGATGCGTCGGAGCCGTCATCGGCGGAGCGTTGTTCGCCATGTTCGGACTCTTTCCCGGCCTGGACAGCATCGTCATTTCGCTGCGCGACGTCGTAGCGGCGTTCGCCGGCTCGCTTGTCGTCCTGGCGGCCATCTGGCTGTGGAGCGCACGAGCCGCCTCGTGACGTTCATCGCATCCAGATGACGTCGCCCGAGCTCATCGCACGCTGTTCGTCGTGTCCACTCCGCCGGCCGTGATCGGCTCGTCCTCCGCGTTTACCCGGATGTGCTGCGCTGATGCATGGGCAGCTCGGCCGCGAGGAATTCGATGAAGGCGCGCACGGCTGGCACGAGGCCGCGGCGGGATGGAAAGACGGCGTGAAGCCGATGCGCGGTCAGGCGGTGATCGGGCAGGAGATGGATGAGCCGTCCGTCCGCGATCGCTGGGCCGGCCAGATTCATCGGGACCTGTGCCACGCCGACGCCGTCGAGCGCCATCTGCTGGGCCAGGTGCACGTCGTCCGTCACCAGCGCCGGCGTATATTCGATCTCGGCATCCGTTCCGTCAGGACCTGTCACATGCCATCGCGGGCGGTCGTCACCACCGGGGCCGACGCCGACAACTCGCATCAATGAGGCGACCGATGGAAACGGTCCTCGTTCGGCAACGAATGACGGGCTTGCGAGCAGCGCCTGCTCGCTCAGTCCAAACTGACGAACGACGAGATTGGAGTCGTCGAGCGCCGTTCGAATCCGAAGCGCCACGTCGAACCCTTCGCCGATGACATCCACGCGCCGGTTGGTCATTTCCAGCTCCACGCGGATGTCGGGATGGGCACGCAGGAATCGTCCGAGGATCGGCGCCAGGAAGATGTGCGTGACGCCGATCGGACAGGAGACGCGGAGCCGGCCCGAAGGATGCTCGCTGGCTTGCTCCGCGACCTCGATGGCGGTGCGCGCCGCCCGCATCATGGCCTCACAATGTGCAAAGAACGCCGCGCCGACGTCCGTCGCGCGCACGACCCGGGTCGATCGTTGCAGCAGCCGGACGCCCAGTTGCTTCTCCAGCTCTGCCACATGGCGGCTGATGCGGGATTTGGGGATTCCCAGCACCCGCGCCGCCGAGGAGAAGCTTCCGTGCGTGACCACGGCGGCGAATAGCGCCAGCTCGTTCAAGTCGATCATGGCTCACGAACGGTATTATGGAACTGTGATTGTCTCAAAACTAGAACAATCTGTGCCGTTTTGTCTAGCTAGTGGAACGTCGGGCAGGCGCGCAAATTCCGGACGAGAGCCCATTCAGGAGCGACGTCCATGCAAATTCTTCATCTCGACTCGAGCATTCTCACCACCGATTCCGGCTCCCGCGAACTCACCGCATCGGTGGTCGCGGCGTTGCGCCGTGAGAGGCCCGGATCGAGCATTCTCTACCGCGACCTCACCGTCGAGCCGATCGCGCATCTCGATGGTGCGATCGCCTCCGGCTTCCGGCCGATCGGAGTCAAGGAGTCCAGCGCGTCTGTCCAAACCGAGCATGCCCGCTCGGAAGCGCTCGTCGCCGAGTTTCTGGCGAGTCAGCTGATCGTCATCGGCGCGCCGATGTACAATTTCGCGGTGCCGACTCAGTTGAAGGCCTGGATCGACCGCATCGTGCAGCCGGGGCGCACCTTCAAGTACGCCGAGACCGGTCCGGTCGGGCTCGCGGGCGACAAGCAGGTGATCGTGGCTTCGACGCGCGGCGGCGTCTACACCGGCGGCCCGTTGGCGGGGCTGGATTTTCAGGAGCCCTATCTCAAGGCCGTATTCGGCTTCATGGGCGTCACGAAGCTCCAGTTCGTCCGCGCCGAGAGGATGTCGAAGGGCCCCGACGCGCGCAGCGAATCGATGGCCGCGGCTCATCAGTCGATATCGTCCATCGTCTCGCAAGCCTTGATCTCGCAAGCCTTGGCGGTCTGACGTACGCGCAACTCACAGCTACCGGAGAGGTCCCATGATCTATATCGTTACACTGAGCTATGTGCGCCCGCTCGATGAAGTGAACGCGCAGCTCGACGGCCATCGCGACTGGCTGATCCAGCATACCAAGGCCGGACGCATTCTCGTGACCGGTCCGCTTGAACCTCGAACCGGCGGACTGCTGCTCGTTCGCTGCGCCGATCGAGCGGGGCTCGATCGCATGATGAACGAAGATCCCTTCGTGGTGCATCGGCTGGTCGAGGTCGAGGTCAGGGCGTTCACGCCCATGCTCCGCGCCGCCGCTTTCCCCGCCGAGTGGGCCGAGGAGGCAAAGCCGATCTGACAGGCTGGACTTGGAGCGTTCGCGCGATCCTGCGCGGTGCATACTGGCTCAAGGGTTGATGCTCGGCCCGGCCATTGGTTATAGCGAGCGCGATCAGGCCGAGATCGCAAGGCGAGGTAGGACGGCAGCGTTGTGCTGCGGACCTCCTCGCCTTTCTCGGCCGAACGAAATCAGCTTGCTTTGCTCATGATGTTGACCAGATCGGCGTCGGCCGGAGCATCGGCCGGCACCAGCGTGGCGGCGGTGGCGCGTTGCGTCCGCATCGGCTGAGCCACCACGGCAACGCTTGCCCGGCCAACGATGATGTGGGCAGTGACGACCGCCGGGACGCCGAGACCGAAGGCGATGTGGACGGTGCTAATCCACGGCCGAAGCGCTTCGGAGCCGACGTAATAGAGCCCGAATGCGGTCGCGATCAGCAGGCCGTACATCGCCAGGCTGACGATTCCCGTCGTCCGATTCTTCTTGGCGCGCCAGGCGCGCTGCACGTGCATGGGGCCAAGCGCACCGAGCAGCATCAGCGTGATCATCGCAGCGCCACCATGCATGCTCAGGAGGAAGGCGGCGGCCTGCTGCCATATCTCGGTGTCGATCTCCGTGCGGTTCTTCATCTGGTCGGCATAGATCCATAGCGCCCCGCTGGCGAACAGGAGGCCGAAGATTCCATAGAGTGCGAACCGAAAAGCGCCTTTAAGCCGCATGTTGGAGAACTCCCTGCCAGTTCGATGTCGTCTGGATGTCGCCGTTGGTCGCAATCAGCATTGCGCTTGCCTTGAAGTGGGCCAGTGGCGCTGCCGCCCGCTCGCCTGCGATCATGACGACCTTGGTCAGCGCGTCGGCGACCATGCACGTCGGCGCGCGCACCGTTGCGCCGTAGACGCCGTGGGCCGGCCGCCGGGTGGCGGGCTCCAGGACCGCCGTATCCGTCGTATCCGCCGATCGGAACGGGTCGAAGCGTCGGGCCGACGACGCCAAAGCTTCATTGCTCACTTCGATCTGGCAGAGGAGCCTGTCCGGAAATTGCGGATCTCGAATGTGAACGACGCGCACGTCGGGTCCGAAGGCGGCGAGATCGCCGCCTGCATTCACCATCGCGGAGCGCACGCCGCGCATCCGCAAGGCCTCGAGCGCGCGGTCGACCGCGAACCCCTTGGCGATGCCGCCGAGGTCGATCTTGACGGTGGGGTGACCGAAGCGGACGTGATCGTCCGCAAGCAGCTCGATCGCAGCCAAGGTCGACGTCCCGGCCTGCGGCGGCGCGCCGGCGACGCCAATGTCGAAGGCGCCGTCCGATCGATGCGCCATGTCCAGCGCCGTCTTGAGCACCGCGAAGGTCCAGGGATGTACCTTGACCGCGCAGCCCGACGCTTCAAGATTCAGCCGCGAGACGTCGCTGTCCGCATCGTGAAAGCTCATCAGCCGATGCACGTCTGCGACCGCCGAGAACGCCGCCTCGACGGCACCCTCTGCATCGCAGCCGTGCGCATCGGTGACGTCGATCTCGACGAACGTACCCAGCAGGGCTCGCGCTCGCCGAATGCTAGCGGAAGTGGCTGGCATGATACGTCAGCACCTTCTTCACGCCTTCGGTCAAGTGAGTCGACGACAGGGTCGCGCCCGAGATGTTGCGAATGTCGGAATTGATGCGAACCTCGTTCTGGCTGCTCTTGCCGACGAACTGGCCGAGCCAGCTGGCGTCGTGCACCTCGCCGCCATAGGATTCACGGTAGTTGAGAATATCCACGCGGCGCACGCGACCGTCGGCTCCGATGGCGACCGTATAGTCGATCAGAAGGTGCTTGCCGACGACGTGGTCGTAATAGATGTAACCGCCGCTGCTCGCCTTCCACACCCGGCCGGCTTGAACCTCGGAAAAGCTGGCTCCCGGGAAAGCGGCCTTCTGCGCTTCCTCGACGCTCATATACTGCATGGCGTAGGCCGGCGAAGCGATCGACACGACGGCCGCAGCGGGCGCCGTCCATTTCAGCCAATCACTCATCTCGTCCACCTCAAAACTGCTTTCATGTCACGCCCTCCTTTGCGCATCGATCTTTCGTCTTGTCGGGACGCGGCGCGATGTCAGCAGTCCGACCGACGATAATACTTCCGCAAATCCGCACCAGATACCGATCTGCTGGTGCCCCCTTTCGACGTTCGCAACGCGCTTGATGCTAACCATTACGATTGTCAGAGTTGAGATCGTAGTGTTCCGATTGCGGCGAATTGCTGAGACGATGTTGGCGATTTGCCGGAGTGGCTGGGGAATAACGATGTTGCCGTCGATGGACGTCTCGCAACGGCTGCAGGCCGCCGCCCAGGCTCGTCATTTCAGGACCTTCACGGCGATGTTCGCGGCAGATTAGAGTCATTCAAAAGTAGCGCCGTCATCCGAACACCTTGCCGAAGGCGTGTCCGCCTCCGCGGGCTAACGCCGTGTGCGCGGCGCTAAATCAGCCTCGCCGGCGCCGCGATTGCGACGCCGGCCTGTTGAAGACACCGGACCCTGCCGCCGCGACTACCACGGCATCTGGTTCATGGCCTCCCAGGGATTGCCGCTATAGGGCGACGGCACCACCTTGATCTTCGCCATCATGCCTCCGTCCTCATGCTCGAGGATGTGGCAGTGATAGACGAACTCGCCGACCTGCGAGAACGGGATGTCCAATACCACCGGCTTCGACGTGCATTGCCCGTTGCGCCACTGCTCGATGCTGCAGACGCCGCTCTGAGCGTCCATCACTTCCGGCACGTTCGGGGTCGCAACGCCGAGCGGGACGTTGTCCTGCAGCATGCCTCCCCCGATGCTCCTGTTCAGCGACACCGACAGCGGCGTGTTCTCTGCAGCCTTGCTGTTGATGGTCCTGAAGCGGGTCTGGTGGATATGGAAGTTGTGATTCTCCGTCGAGAGCTGCACCAGCTCCCAGGTCTCGTGGACCGGACGCTGACCTGCCGCGAGCGGCAGGCAGACGATGTTCTGCGCCGGATCGAACTGACTGACCGGGAGCTGGGTGCCGGGCACCGGGTTGCCGTTCTGATCGACCTCCTCGTAGCCGAGACCGAAGGTGCCGTCGTCGGTCAGATCGGCGAGACCGAAGAAGATGCGGCGGCGGTGTCCGGCCGGCAACGGGCGGCAGCCGTCACGCAGCGGCGTGGCGCTCGCATACGGCACCTTGGCGTCGAGGATGCCCGACGGCTGCATCGTCGACAATGCATCGCCCCTGATGTCGAGGCCGTAGGAGATGTGGTTGCGCCAGCCGTGCTGGTGGAAGTTCACCTTGGCGAGGTCGACCGCCGGCCACTGATCGCCGCTGCCCATGGTCAATCCAACCATCTTGAAGGTCGCGGAAGCCGACCGCCCCGGTGAGGCGATCGCGCCGGTTGCCGGATCCCGATAGGTGACGAAGACCTCGGTGCGCGAGCTCGGCATCATGACGATCTGGGTGACGCAAACCGGCTTCGAGTGGAAGCGCGAGCTCGGCAGCGGCGGGCAGGGCACGACGCGGAAGCGGGCGCCGCCGAGCCGCACCATGGTGTCCATCGTGGTGTCCTGCGGCAGGTTCACGCTGACGCCGTCGACCGAGATGAGCTGCATGACCATCGGCTTCTGCGCTTCATCGTCGGTCAGCTGGAGATTGTAGGACAGGCTGCCGGACGCATTGGTGAGCCGCCAGACCTCACCGTCGGGATCGGTCATCTTGATGGTCGGAAACGTCCGGCCATTGACGGTGAAGAACCAATTGCCGCCGGAAAAATTGGAGCCTTCGTCGGCAGTGTTGTCGACGCCCGGGCACGATCCCTGGCGCACCTCGGAGCTATCAGCCGGAAACTGCGCGCAAAAACCCGGGTCCTGCTGATTGATCACTTCACCCGGCTGCACGGCCGCGGGGCCGCTGTCGAACTGCACGGTGCCTCCAGCTGCGACCTGCATGTCCTTCAGGACCAGATGGCGGACGCTGGCCTCGGGAAACGGCGTATCCCGTGCGTCGCCATGCGCGTAGTCCGAGACCTCGCCGACCGAGATGATGCCCGCCAGGCCTTCCGAGACCTGGTTGAGCGAAAGTCCGTGGATGTGAGGGTGAAACCAGAATTGCCCGGATGGGTGGTTCCTGGGGATCTCGATCCGGTAGTCCGCATAGTTCATCTTGTTGGAACCGTGCTGATGGGTCGTCTGCGGCACCGGCATGCCATTGGCCGAGTTGTAGATCTGCACGAACACGTAGTCGCCGAAGGTCTGGTCGCTCAGCGTCGGAGCGCGCGGCTCGACGATCAGTCCGTGGGTGTGCAGGTTGGTTGGGTTGCGAAACAGGTTGGCCTGACCCGGATCGGTATTGTGATTTACCTTCGCCGGATCGAGTTGCGGCAGCTGGTTCACCAGCCTGATCTTCAGCGTGTCGCCCTTCTGCAGGGCCAGCCGCACGCCGCCATAGTCCGACACCGCAGCGCCGGCCGGGCATTTCAGGTCTGACGCCGGCCGCGGGCAGATCTCGTAAACCCAGCCGGTCGGGTTCATGGGCGAGCCGCCGGGCGGGGTGTAGCTGATGGTCGAGACCGGCTTGGCCTTGGCGATCATCAACAGATCGAGCACGCCGTGCTTGCTCCTGAGCACCGTGGGCTCGACCAGATCATGAGCGCGCGCGGCTGTGTCCGCGCAGGTCAACCCTGCCAGCACCGCGGCCGCAGATGTCAGTGATCGCATACTTGGCTTGTGCAGACGCCCGACGAACATGCCAGATCCCCATATGGCTCGAGATACACGCGCTACGAAACGATGCAGGTCCACCGGGCGGCGATCGTCATCGAACGATCCACCGAGCCGTCAGCGATTGGCGCCTCGCACCCTCGGCCTTCGTCGCTATGGACGTCGGGTGTCTGCTTTGTGACCGTTTCTTTCGTTTTGTGGGAAATGCCGTCGGGTCTTTAAGAATCGATCTAACTACACGGGTCCCGGTCAGCGTTGTGCGCGTGGCGCACGAGAGCCGACACAAAATCGACAACCATCCCTCGTAGCTCGCCAAGTCAGGCTCTCATTAGGTCGTATAACAGACATTGAGCTTACGCCTGATCGTAGGCGTTTGCTGTGAGGAGATCGTAGGATGCTGCTTGCTGTTGTTCTCGCGTGGGTCTGCAACGTATCCGGCATCTCCTGCGAGACGCCCAACGTCGAAATCATTCAGAAGGCCTATGAGCAGGAAGCGCCTTCCTCCGGTGTGCGCCACGACAGGGGCCTCAAGATCGTCGAGGCGACATGTGACAGCGGTAACGAGAGCGGACGCTTCCTGTGCCAGGTCTCGTTCGTGTCCGAGGACGATCCCGACAAGCGTCTGTATTTCGACATCGTCGCGGCCGCTCTGACCGACAAGGGATGGGTTTTGACCAGCGGATTGTGCAAGCGCTAGCGCGCGCACAGGCGATATCCGCCTCCACCGAGGTCGCGCGCGGTTGCGGTATCCGGCCGGGAGCCGGCGCCCACGCGACCTGAGCAGGGCCCGTCCTCACAATTGACGGCGCGCCGGGCGTTGGCGCTGATGCATCCGAAGCAGTCTGGATTCGGGCGACAGAAACGGCGTCCCCGCTTGAGCCAATGGCGGTGAGGTTTGCGTGAGCTGCGTGTCAGCGAGGCTGGTGGCGGCCTGGGTCGCTGGCTGGCTGGACGACGGCGCAAACGAGAACACGGCGACGTCCTGGCCCTTTTGCAGCGTCACCGATCTCGCCCCGACGTTGCGCAGCTTCCATCCCTGATACTCAGCACCCGCTCGGATCCGCAACGGCGTGTTGCTGCTCTGATCGAGAAAGACAGCCAGGCCGCCTGCGCCGTTCACGACGGTCCCGACCAGCGAGAGCTGCGGCCGTTCCGACGGCGCCGGCTCCTGCACTGCGGGCGCCGCAACGATGGATGGGGGCTCCGCAGCGCTCGGCGGAGGGCGGCGCGACGGCGAGAAGATCGGGCGCTCGCGCGTTGCCGACAACTGCCCGAGCGGAATGCTCCATAGGGGGTTGCCGGCTCGCGATGGCGGACGCTGCGCGACGGCTTGGTCCTGCGCCGCTGCCGTTCGCTGCTCGAAATCGACCGGCCCCGAGACGTCGAGTCCCGCCGGCTCGGCGATCGCACGCGCCGCTGCCGTCGCCAGAACAGCACCAATGATGCAAAGTCGGAGGAGACGGCTCATCGGGGGGCCTGCCACTGTCCGGAAACCGTCATCAGGACGCGTAGCTTCCCACCGGGTGTCGCGACCGGCGAGCTCGCCTCGACGATCAACTCGTCGACAAACAGACATGGCATTCCGGCCTCCAGGTCATAAAGGATCGGCTGCAGGTCGGGCTGACCGACCTCGAAATTTGCGATCACGTTGATATAACCATCCTTGGCGCGAGGGCCCTGCAGATCGAGCTGTGACGACGAGACGCTGCCGCCGTGATCGGTCACCGCGCTGCCGACCCGCTGCAGCAGGGCCGCCCCGGCCACCGTGACGGTGGCCCCTTCGAGAAACGCGGATCCCGCCATGCTGGCATCGGCGCTACCGTCCCGACGCGCAGCCGCCATGGCGTGGGCGTCCAGCAGGCGGAGTGTCTCGGCGAGCGAGCCCACCTCGGCGCGTTGATCGAGCATGCCTTTGACGGGCAGCGCGGTCGCAGCGATCAGCACCAGCAGCAGGCCAGCATAGACACAAGCGGCGATCGGGGGCGACGCGGGACGGCCCGCGAAGAGCTTCTTGACGGTCATGTGCCTGATCCGGAATGGGGCTTGATGCCTGCTTCGATATGGAACCGCTCGCCGGAATCGTCAGCCGAGCGCGTCGTCGGCGCGGAGAAGGTCGCATGGGTGAAGTGCGCCGACCGCTCGATCAGACTGACGAGCGCGGGCGCGTCCTGGGTCATCCCCGCGATGTGCAGCTTGTCCTTCTCGATCCGCAGCTCGGTCACATAGGTGTTGTCCGGAAGAATGGCGGAGAGCGCCTCCAGCAGGAGAACATTGGCGGGCGCCTCCTGCTTGCGTCGCATGAGATCGCTCAACGCGGACTTCTCCGCGCCGTTCAGATCGAGGCGGAGCGCCGCCCGCCGTTCCGAGATCCTGCGCGACAACAGGCTTTGCTGCTCTTCGAGCTTTCCGCCCATGATGCTCGTCGTCGCGATGGACAGCGCTGCCGTGACGATGGCGGCGACCAGGAGCGCCGCCAGCCCGCGACCGATGCGGCCGACGTCGAGCGATCCGCGCAAGTGCTGCTCGGTCAACCTGGTTCCAGTGGTCACGGCCAGCTCGCCGTCCACCTTCGTCGATGCGGAATCGGGGGCAGCAAACAGCACGATCGATCCAGCACGCCAGGACTCGGCGGCGCGGATCAGTGGATCAAGCTGAGTCTTTGGTGCTGCGATCACGGTGGTCCCGATGCGTTCACCGGACATGTCGACCGGCGGCGTGCAGCCGAACAGCGCTTCATTTGCAGTCCATGGCGTCAAGCGATCGAGCTGGGACCTCACCATGGCATCGAGAAATTCGACCGCGCGCTTCGGCAGATCCAGCGGCCGTGACAGGAAGCGGTCCGGCATGAGGACCACCTCGACCCGGCTGCCGCGCAGGGGGAGCTTCCAGCTTTCCGGAAGCGCGGGAGGGCTCGTTTCACCGTCCGTCAGGACGATCTTGCAATCGGGCGGAGCAGCCTTCCCGGATTTCGCGCTCATCCGCATGATGAAGACGTTCCGTTCGGTCTCGATCATCCTGATGGGAGGCTTGATGTTGAGCCGACCCGCCATGTCGACGATGACGTCGGCGACAGAGGCGATCCATGCCGACAGCTCGCGGCGTACTATGATCGACATCGCCATCACTGCGCCTTTCCTGATTGCGTGAGCGTCCCGGGGGCAACGGCATCATCGCGCCAGGAGAGTATCTGGTAGGGATCGTCACCGTCGCGCAGCAGGATGACGGCTTCGGTTGCGGCCTGGCGCCCGCCATTGAAGCTGATCGTGACCCATACGCGTACGGCGTCGGCGACCTCCAGTGTCGCTCCCGCGCGTGCGGGCCCGAGTGCCGAGGCGATCGATCTCGTCTCGCGGCGCAGACCCGCTCGCTGCTCGAGGAAGGTCTTCAGCAGATCCGGCGTCATCCCTGGGAGCGCGGCCACGACCTCGGGAGCGGCCTCCAGCGCGTCGATTTCCCGCCTGCCACTGAACACGGTCACGAAGGGCATCGCCTTGTCGGTCAGCGCCACGGGCAGGTTGAGCACCAGCCGAAGCTCCTCGACATTTGCGAACGGCGCAGTGCGCGGCATGTAGCTCGCTCCCGCCGTCCGGTAGAGGTCGCGCTCCACGTCCGGAGCGGTCTCGGACGGTGGTGTCCGCCAGCCGACGATCCGCGCGGCATATGCACCGGCGTCGTCGGAGCGTGCGCCGAGGACCGTGAACAAATTGGCCAGCATCTGCTTCGACGCATGATTGAGATCGATGCGGGCAGCTTCGGACCGGAACGCAACCGAGACCTGCGCGTGATCGAGCCGGAATGAAAAGGATCCGGCGGCAGCGCGCAGCGATTTCGCGGAGGATGATAGTTTATAGGCTGTGAGCTCCAGGCCCGCCGACACCAGCGCGGTCGATCGCAATCGGCGATCCTCCAGCGATAGGCCTTGGGCGGTGCTGACGAGGTAAACGGACAGGGCGCCCGCCAGCCCTGCCAGTGAGACCAGTATCCACAAGACGGCAACGAGAACAAAGCCGCCCTCCTCATCATCACGCTGAAGATCTCCGAGCATGATCATTGCTCCGATCGCGCGGATGCGCGCCCCGTGGTCGCGTTGGTGAGCAGCGATTGTCTGTCGCAAGTGCTGTTTGCGGAGCTGCAGACGCTCTCCGCCGGGGCGGAGATGTGGATCGTCGCGATCCGTGAGATCGACATCGCGTTGCCGCCTGTTGCGTCTCGTATCGTCACCTGCACGGCCGTCGGCAGCTTCTCGGCATTTCGCCACGACGGCTGCCAGATCCGGTCGGCACCTGCATAGGAAAACACGACGCGGTATGGCGCCTGCAGCAACACGACCGGATCGGCAAAATTCCGGGCCGATCCGTCGCCGGGCGCGAATGCCGCGCGGGTTCGGGCCAACGCCACGCCATCGCGGTCGGGGGCTTCGGCGATGTGCACCAGGTCGAGGCCGCGGTTCCGGTTCGGTCCCAGCGAGCTCCGCACAAGTGTGATCGATGTGTCCGATCCGTCGAACAGCACGGACTTGGACTGGCCATCCGGCCGGATGAATTCGGCTGCGGCAATGTCGGCGCTGATGCGATCGAGCGCGACGCTCAAGGACTCGCTGCGCTGGATACGACGGAGGCCGCGATCCCAGTTCGGTAGCCATTGCGACGTGATTGCCAGCAGCGCCGACACGAGCAGCCCCATCAGGACCATCGCCACGAGCGATTCGATCAGGGTGAAGCCCGATTGAGGATCGTTGGGGCGCGTCGACATCACTCGGTCCGCCTTCGAAACAGCCGGATCGTTTCCAGTTCCATGGTCGCGCCGGATGGCGAGCGAACCTGAAGCTTGATCGTCTGCGGCGCCCAGGGGGATGCACCGGCAGGCCCGCCGGCGTCGATTGCGAATGGCTGCGCCTGCGCGCGCCAGGAATGCGCCATCGACTCTCCGGACTGCGTCGGAGATGACGGCGACAAGCGCGCGGGAAAGGCCAGCCACATGGCGTTGTAGGCCGCCTGCACCAGCGCGACGTGCTGCTCCAGTTTCCTGCTGCCGCGCGCTGATGAGCCCATGAGCGCCCCTATGGCAACGAGCGACATCGCCACGATCGCAAGCGCCACCAGCGTCTCGATCAAGGTAAATCCGGCGCTCGCTCTATCGTCCGGAGCGATCCGCGTTCGAGACAATTTCGATCCTCCCTGTCAGCCAGTTGACGCGGATTTCAAAGCCTGCATCGAGATGGGTGAGCGTGATGACACCGCCACATGACATTCCCGACGCGAAGAAGCTGATGGCTTGAACAGCCGGCCGATCGTCGCAACTCCGCGGCAGCAGCGTCTCGAACCGCACGTCATTGGGGAATTGCACGGCCTCCCCATTCGTGCCGGACCGGATTGCGCGTGCCTGCGTATCAATGCGCGTCGTGACTTCACGGCCTCGCCTGATCGCGGCATTTCGATCGGCCTTCAACAGGGCGGCGGCCTCGACCGCATAGGCTTCAAGACGTGGCCGCGTGGTCTGCCTCGGGATGGCCGGCAGCAACACGGCCGTCAGCAGCGCGACGATTGCGAGCACGCAGACCACCTCGATCAGGGTGAAGCCGGCCTCGCAGCCGCTGCGGCGGCAGGTCGTCATTTGGCGCCCACCGTGGTGGTGGACGAGGAGATATCGGCGGCGAGATCTGCGCCGCCTTCCTGCCCGTCCGATCCATACGACACGATCTCATACGGCACGCGCTGTCCCGGCGAGCGGTAGGCGTATGCGTGGCTCCAGGGATCGTTGGGGACGTTGCCTCCCTTGAGATAAGGTCCGGCCCAACCCGGGATGGTCGAGGCCGGCTGGACCAGCGCGGTCAAGCCTTCCGACGTCGTCGGATAGCGCCCGGTATCGAGATAGAACAGGTCGAGCGCGCTCGAAAAGCTCTGGATCTGGATGCGAGCAGTCTTGACCCGTGACTCGTTCAAGGAAGAAAGCACGCGCGGGCCGATCAGCCCCATGATCATTCCGATGATGGTGATGACCACCAGCATCTCGACCAGCGTGAAGCCGCTCTGAGGGTCGTCGTTTGAGATATGCGCCCGCCGCGCCGTGCTGCTCCCTGCCTGTTTCATATGATGATCCATCTGCTGCTAACCGACGAGTTGCGTCACCGACAGGAGCGCGGTCATCACCGATACGATGAGGCCTCCCACGACGGTGCTGATGAGAATGATCGCGGCGGGGCCGACGATGCCGACGATGCGATCGAGGCTGCGCTGCAGCTTCGCCTCGTAGAATTCGGCGATGCGGCCAGCAAGGACCGGCAACTGCCCGGTCTCCTCGCCAATCCGGATCATCCGCGTCGCCATGGCCGGCAGGGTGTTCGTTGCCGCCAGCGCCTCCGACAGCTTGCCGCCGTGACGAACGCGATCGGCCGCCGCGCTCCACCCGGCGCCGCCGCCGGTGACCGACATGATGTCGATCAGGATTCGCAGCGTCGCCGTCAGCGTCAGCCCGCTGCCGAGCAGGATCGCCAGATTGCGGCAGAACACGCTCGTGCGGTACGATCTGAACACGGCCGCGATGCCCGGCAGACGGGAGACCTGCGAAATCACCGCAGCACGGACGCTCGCCCGGCCGAGAAGCAGAAGAACTGCAGCGATGATCGCGCTCGCCGACAGGGCGAGCGCCGGACCGTTGCCGCGCACGAAATCGGAGATATTGAGAAACGTGTTGATGGCGGCGTCGCTCTTGACGCCGAAATCGCGCAGCACGGCCGAGAACTGCGGTAGCACGTAGATGAAGAAGAACAGCATCACCAGGCAGGCGGCGACCAGGACGAACACCGGATATTGGATCGCGTCGGTGAGCTTGCGACGCATGGCTTCCGCACGCATCCGCTCGGCGCCCAGCATGTCGAGCACATGATCGAGGGTGCCTGAGGCCTCGCCGACCCGCGCCAGCGCGATGTACATGGCAGGAAATTGCGCAGGATGGTGAGCCAGCGCGTCGGCAAAGCTCTCGCCAGCGAGAACGCTGGACCGCAACCGGCTGACGATCGGCCGCAGTCGTCCGATGTCGGCATCGCCCGCCAGCAGTTCGAGCGAGTCCTCGAGCCTCGCGCCGGCCTTCAAGAGCAGCGCCAGATCGCGCGTGAACGTCGTGACATCGGCGTGGCTCGGACCGCCGAACAAAGCGAGAGCCTCGCGCGAGGCCGAACGTGCAGCTTTCTCCTCGACGGTCTCGATCGGCAGCAGTTGCAGATACTCGATCCGGTCCATTACCTCCTTGGCCGTCGCGGCCGAGATCGTCCCGTGCACGACGTCGCCATTCTGGGTCAGCGCGCGGTAGCGAAACTTGCTCACCGGATCACCGTAACGTCGTGACGCGCAGGATTTCGGCGACCGACGTCGCGCCGGCGCGGCATTTCGCGACGCCGTCATCGAGCATCGTGGTCATCCCGTTCCGAACGGCGCTGCGATCGATGACGGCTGCATCGGTCGTGCCTTGGATCTGCGATCTGATTTCCTGATTCAGCTCCAGAACCTCGAAGATGCCGAGCCGGCCGCGATAGCCGCTGCCGCCACAGCTCTCGCACCCCCCAGGTTCGTAGACCGTCTCACCGGCCTCGAAGCCCACGGCGGCGTAGCGTGGGTCGGCGGAGAGATCGTCGACGCGAAGCATCTTTTCGGACCTGCAGCGCTCGCACAGCCTGCGGACCAGCCGCTGCGCGATCACCGCGCGGAGCGTCGATCGCAACAGATAGTCCTCGACACCGAGATCGAGCAGGCGGGGGACGGCCGCTGCAGCATTTTCCGTATGCAACGTCGTCAGCACGAGATGGCCGGTCAGGGCGGCATGGACCGCGACATGCGCGGTCTCGCCGTCGCGGACCTCGCCGACCATGATGACATCGGGATCCTGCCGAACGAAGGATCGCAAGGCGGAGGCGAATGTCAGCCCAATGGCCGGTTTGACCTGCGACTGGTTGATGCCGGGAATTTCATACTCGACCGGATCCTCGATGGTGAGGATCTTGCGCGTCGGCTCGTTGAGGATCGATAGCGCTGTCGCCAGGGTCGTGGTCTTGCCGCTGCCGGTCGGCCCGCAGATCACGATCATGCCATGCGGCAAGGCCAGCAGGCGGCGAAGCGATCGATCGTCGTGAGCGGCGAAGCCGAGCTTCTCGATCGCGAGCAGCCCGCGGTCCTTGGGAAGCAGACGGATCACCGCCGACTCGCCATGCTGCGTCGGCATCACGGCGACGCGGACGTCGAGCTGAAACCGGCCGGCGCGGAGCCGCGCGGCGCCGTCCTGCGGCAGGCGCCGCTCCGCGATGTTCAGGCCGGCGACGATCTTGATCCGCGAGATGACGGCTTGTGGCAGCACGCCGGACGGGCCGGGGACCAGCTTCAGCAGGCCGTCCACGCGCATCCGGATCGACAGCCCGTTCTGCATCGCTTCGACGTGGATGTCGCTCGCGCGCAATTCGACAGCCAGCTCGAACAGATCGTTGACGGCGCGCACGACCGGCGCTCCGGTGGCAAGATCGCGCAGGCTCTCGATGTCGTCCTGGCGCAACTGCGGCTGCGCAGCGCTCTCCTGTGCCGCGATTTCGTCATCACCCGAAAGCCGGTTCAAGGCGGTTGCAATGTCCTCGGAGGAGGCAACCACGAGCGCGATCGTGCGCCCGAACACCAGCTCGGCAGCTCGCGCCGCTGCGGTGTCGCGGGGATCAGCAACCGCAAGGCATGGCGCTTGCTGTGCCGACTCGAATGGAAAGACCACCGTCTCGCGGAGGAAGCGACGGGAAAAATGCTCCGCCAGCGGCTTGAACGACAGCAGATCCGAGAGGGAAATTCGCGGCAATCCGAGTTGATTGGCGATTGCGTCCGCGAATTCGCCGGCCGAAAGAGCCGTCGCCTCCGCTGATCTGGCCTCGACGCCTTCGCGCTCGACAACGCCGGCCACGCCGCCGCCGGACCGCAGCCGGTCGCCGCCCTGCGGATGATCGGCAAACCGAAGAGGAGAAGTCGAGCTCATGGCGCGTCCTGTCACGGATCGTTATCGATCACCTCATTGCCGAGGGCGGCGGGCGAAGCAGTTATTTGTCGATGTCAAAAATGACACTTGTGAGATAGGCAAACTAGAACAACTACAAACCCGAGGCGCGCGCGACCGCTCCGCCGCCGGATGACCTTTGCTGCCATTCGATCGCGAGCCGCTGACCGTCGATGATCTGATCGTGCGACATCTTGGACGCGACGGCGTTGCGAATGCGCAAATAGGGCTCGCGTTCGCGGATCGGCGCCATCGCTGCCGCCAGGCTCAGCCATTTGTAGGCAAGCACATCATCCTGGCTCACGCCGCGCCCTTTGTCATATGCCAGGCCGAGCAGGTGCTGTGCCCTCGGCTCACCGCGCTCGGCCGCGTCGCCGTAGAGTTCGGCCGCGATCTCGTAGGATTGCGCAACGCCGAATCCGTTGTCGTACATGTAGCCGAGCAAGGTCATGGCGTGCGGATGTCCGCGCTGAGCCATGGGAGCTAACAGTCTCGCCGCCCGGACATAGTCGCCCCGCGCGAATGCGGCCCATCCTTCTCCGGGCGGCCGGGCGTCCGCGGCAGCGATGCCGACAACCACTGCCAGGACAGCAATCGCCGTTGTCGGGCGCCGCATCATCGGCTGGCCCGCGGTGTCTGGAGCGCGCTCGCCGATACCGGATTGATGGTGCCGCGCAATTTCGACCGCAGCTCCTCGGCGACGTAGTGGGCGTCGGTGCCGTCGCGGATGATCTGCGGACGGATGAAGATGATCAGCTCGGTCCGCCCGCGGCTGCGGTCGTTGTTGCCGAGCAGCTCGCCAAGGCCGGGGATCTGGTCGATGCCCGGAACTCCGCTGCGGGTGCCCTGATGCGTTTCGCTGATGAGACCGGCGAGCAGTACGGTCTGGCCGCTGGCCACGGCCACCGAGCTCTTCACCTTGCGCTGTGCGACCGTCGGCGTCAGGCTGTTGGCGGTCTGCGGCGAGACGTTGCTGATCTCCTGCTCGATCTCCAGCCGCACATTGCCGTTCTCGTTCACACGCGGAGCGACCCGCAGGATGATTCCGGTGTTGCGGTAGTCGATCGTGTTGACGACGGTATTGTTGGTCGTCAGCACCGTGGCGCTGCCGGTCGAGACCGGCACCTGGTCGCCGACCTGCAACGTCGCCGCCTGGTTGTCGATCACCACCAGCGAGGGGTTGGACAGCACCTTGACGTCGGTGACCGTATGCAACGCGCTCAGGATCGCGCTCGGCTGCGATTCCGATCCGATCAGGAAGTTGAACCCGGGGAAGGCGCGGTTCAGAAACGCGTTGGTGACCGTTCCCGCTGCCGAGGCGATGGTGGCGGGGGCCGATGTCGAGGTGGTGTTGAGCAGCGAGCCCTGGTCGGGCCTCAGGCCGAGATTCTTGCTGGTCAGGTAGGACTGCACGCCGTAGGTCAACGAATCGTTGAGCGTGACCTCGGCGATGGTGGCGTCGATCGCGACCTGCAGCTGCGGGCGATCGCATTGCCGCAGGGTGGCTTCGATCAGCCGGTAGTTTTCCTTGTCGGCATAGATCAGGAGCGTGTTGTTGACGACATCGGGCGTGATCCGCACGCCTTCCATCAGCGGCTTGCTGCTCGTGGAGGACGCCCGCGACTCCGATCCCGTATCGAGCCCTGCCTGCGTCGGCGCCGGTGTTCCGCCGAAGCCGCGGTTGGCGACCAGCCCGTTGTTTCCCTGCTGCTGGCTCGAAAAGCCGTTTGATTGCGCCGTCGTGCCGGCGGCGGACAGTCGCTCGGAGCTCGAGCTCGATGACGCTCCCGAGCCGGGGGCGAGGTCATTCGAGGACGCTTCGGCGCTGCCCGAATTTCCAATGAACATGTCGTTCAGCACCCGCGCCATCTGGCGCGCCTCGCCATATTTGACGCGGTAGACGTGGACGCTGTTGCGGAGCGTGTTGCCGGCATCCAGCCGCTTGATCCAGGTCTCGGCTGTCCGCAGCAGCGCCGGCTTGCGGCTGATGACCATGACGGCGTTCATCCGGCTGACAGTCTGGAATTTCACCATGTTCTGTCCGAGCCCGCTGTCGCCGGTGTCCATGATCTTTTCGAGCTCGGCGACGATGGGCTCAGGATTGCCGTTGACGATGGGAAAGATTCCGACCGACTGCCCGCGCATCCAGTCCGCATCGAAGCTCAGCGCGGCATCGATTGCGGTCCGGCGCTCGGCGCCCGTCCCCTGGATCAGCAGCAGGTTGCGGCCGGGGTCGGCGCGCACGGCGCCGGGTTTGAGCGCGAAGCTGTCGAGCAGCTTCAACAATGTCGGCGCAGAGACGTATTGCAGCGGGAGCACGGAGATGCCGTACCCAGGCTCGGCCGAGGCTCCGGCCGCATCGACGTTGCCGGCGCCGGTCGCCTCGCCGAGTGGGATCAGGCGATAGCCCGAATTGTCGCGAACCAGCGCCGTGCCGGTGAGACGAAGCGCGTTCTCGAGCACGTAGGCGACGTCGGCTTTCGGGACCGGCCGCACCGAGGACAGGCTCACCGTGCCCTGGATCCGCGGATCGATAGTGTAGCCGACGCCGAGGACATCGCCGAGCACGACCTTGGCCACGGTTGCGATCGGTGAGTTCTCGAAATTCAGCTCGAAGCCGTTACCGACGGCCTGCGAATGGGCCGCGACCTGCTCCACCGGCAGCGAGGTCGAGGGAGGCGCTTCCGCTCGCGCATCTCTCGGGTTGTCGTTGCCGCCGTAGATTTCGGCACGGGCGCGGCGCGCTGCCGGTGACTGCTCGGGGAGAGCTTGCCTCGGATAACGCGGCGAAAGATCGATGCGGCCGACCTTGTCGAGCACGTCGTCACCGCGGCTATCGCTCCCGAGCGTCGCCGCGTTGCAGCCTGCCAGCGCGATCGATATCAAGGCCAGCGTTGCAAGCGTGCGGCATCGCAGCCAACCAGGGCCCAATTTAGCAATCTCAACCACTCGCCCGCCCACCCGATCTGCCGAGTACGTTTTATATTGAGGCACTCCCGGGCGGAGCGTGGTTGCCGTCCGTCCCGGGTCGTAGCCGCCTGCTGCGAGGAGAGGACGCTGCCTGTCTATGACAGCGGCCTCTTGTCTCGTCGTCCCCGTTACCAGAGCCAGCCGACGCCAGCGACAATGCGGTCGGACATCGCCCCGGCCGCGCTGTGGTCGATGACCTTGGTGTAGTTCAGCTTGTAGACGAGGCTCGGGTTGGGGAACACGGCGAGGCCGACGTCGTGGAACGTCATGTCGCCGCTGCCCGTCATGTTGTTCAAACCATTGGTGATGTCGGAGCCGAGCATGCCCGAGGTCTGGAAGTTCTGGCGGGTATAGCGATAGAACGGCACGATGTCGTAATCGTTGGGCGCCCTGAAGTGATAGGCGATCTCGCCCGAGTAGCCCCACATGCTCTTGCCGACATTGTTGGTGTCGTCGAGGTCGTTGTTGGCGCGCAGATTCTCCGGATTGGAGAAATGCACGTAGGCATATTCGCCTCGCAGCTCGAGTCCGGTGTTCGGAACGCGATACCGGGCTTCGGTATTGAAGATCGTCATCGCGTTCTTGCCGAGCGGAGTCTCGGTGCCGTCGGGATTTGTGGCATAGGCACCACGCGGCGTGACGTCCGGTGAATAGTAGATCGCCGAGCTGCCGGCAAAGCCGGGGAGGAACGACGGGGTGTAGCTTAGCCGCAACGTATAGGCGAGCTGGTTGCTGAGCTGCCGGTAGTCGCCGATCGGCGCTTTCGAGAGGGCGAGTGCCTCGGAGCCGCTGATGCCGCCCGCATAGCCGCCCGGAATGATGTGGCCGTTGTCGCCGCGATGGTCGAAATCGTCGCCGAAATCCTCGACGCTCTGGCTGACCTGGAATTGATAATTCAGGCCGTCGACGATTTTGCCGTGAAATCCGGCCGACGGTGCATACCAGGTCGTCGGGATCAGCCCATTGGCCAGCTCCGGCCGCTGTACGCTGTAGAACAGCGTCGGCTCATGATAGAGATTGGTGAAGGAGATCGGGATCAGATCGACGCCCGGCGAGCGCAAGGTGAAGTAGTCGCTGAACTTGATGTCGAAGAATGCCTGCTCGACCTCGACCGCGCCATGCAGCTTGTCGTCGTTGTCGAATGCGGTGCCGCCGTGCTCCCACTCCAACTCCGCGTTGAAGGTAATGCTGTCGTTGACCTGGTAGGTGGGCAGCAGCACCAGGCGCGCCATGTCGAAGCCGTTCTGCCACTGGCCGTTGGCCGCGGGATTCTGGAACGAGCCGAGCTTGATCTCTCCGTACATGCCGATCTTCATGCCGGGCACCGGTGACGGCGCTACGCCGAAGAGGTCCCCGCCCGGCCGCGCAGGAGGGGCCTTGAGATCGGCCGCCGGCATGAATCTGGGCTTGGGATCCGAATCGGCGAATGCCGCTGCGAGCCGCGAGATCGGCGAGGACTGTTCGGCGCCATCTGACGTTTTCGCTCCGCTCGCCCTGGTGTCCTTCGGATCGGCGGATGCCATGGCGTTGCTGACGGGCCTGGACGCGGACTGCGCATTGTCGGACGCCTTCGCGGGTCCTGTCTGCGTCCCCTTGACGTCGGCCAGCGCCGCTGCGTCGGCCGTACGCCTGGATGCAAGCGATGCGGACTGCCCGACGCTGCCGGTCGTCTTCTTGGCTTTGGCGTCCTTGAGCTCGACCTGAAGAGTATTGATGCGATGCTCCATGGCGTCGAGCTTGGCCATCAGCGCCTGGACCGCTGCACCGTCGCTCGATCGCGATGGCGAAACCTCTGCCGCCTGGGCGGCCGCCGCGCTCAGAGCCAATGTCGAAACAGCGGCCAACAGCGATGACAAGAGCCTACCGCGGCCGCGAACCGAACGAATTCCAAAATCCGGAGCATTTCCGTGTAAGGACACGGTGCAATCAGGGTGTCCCCCCCTGCAGCTAATCAAGACCATCGGTCAAACCTCCCCATGATTGACGCGCGGACAGTGACTCTCCGCCCGCACCGCCGTGAACGCTGACCCGCGCGCAACTGCGATCCATTCGCGCTAGAAGCCGGCAATGTCGATACTTGGGCTCGCGGGCGATGCTCGCGTGTCAGCACTTGGGCGCTGGCCGGCGACTGTCGTCGCGCGGCAATCGGGCCGCCGGTATTGGCGATCGCGCTGGCGGCCGCCGGAGCGGGCGTAAGTGCCGCTACTACTTACTGAATGTCGTTCGTCACAAACATCGCGAGCAGAAAACCGGCTGGTGCAGCGTGGACGTGTATTCGCAGGCGCGCGGCGCGAAGTAACAAGTGACGCCACACTTCGTCAGCGATCGAGGCGATCGGCGGCGAATTACGTTCTAGCGATGGCGCGACGCGGCTGAGGCGCTGGAATTCAAGGACAATGCGGGAAGCGAAGGCTGCTGCGATTGCGGCAAGACTACGTATGATTTGCTGGCCGGAGCGCTGTCCAGACCCATGCGACGACCTGTCGCGAGGGATCAAGGCAGCCGCCCGCAAAGAGAAAAAGCCTCTTTAAACAGATTCTAAACGAGGGGCAGCACGACGGCCGGGCCAGTTCTTGGAATGATAACATATCAGTTGGCGCGATTTTTCATTTCGTCATGCCGTGACGCGCTCTCTCATCATTACGCCGCATTGCGTGATCCTATTATTGATCAATTAGTGTGGTCTGCTTTCATTCAGTTCAGTATTCGCGCGGATATCACGGGCGAACGACACGACGGGCCACATCAGGATCGTGAATGTTCGAGTGTGCCCTTCGGTGGCTTCGGCGCATGACCGAGTCCGCCGCAAACCGAGACCAACGTCAGAACCGGGACCCTGGGATGAACCGATTGCTTCGCTTACTCGCTTCCGACACCGGGGATGCACGATGAACGCTGTCCATCGGTCGGAGCCGGCGATCGGCCTGTTGCAGAACGTTCTTGGCTATCTGGCCCAGGTCGTTCTGCACGACGCTCGCGTGATCGAACGCCTGTCGGATCATCAGCTTGATGGAGGGCACCGCTTCGTCTTTCACCAGCACGAATTGGATGAATTGCCGGGCATCACCCAGAATACCTTCGATGCGGACGGTCCCGTGTGGCTTTCCGTCGAACGGCTCACTGCTACCAACCCGCCGGCCGTCGATTCCGATCTGGCCATGTGGATCGACGTCTCCTCCGATCCCGACCGGCGTCCGCTGGTCCGACAGCGCGTCGCCGTCACGGTAGACGAAGCGGAGAAGGAGCGGCTGATCGAGGCGGGGCACGCACGAGCGGATCATTGCTCGCCCGCGAGCGGGCCCGGCGCGTCCGCCCGGCATTGGATCGTCCGACTACGCTTGGAGCAGCGCCCCGGCATCGTCGAACGCCTCGACCGCTATCTCGCGGACGCCTGGGCCACGTGGGCCGCGTTGGAACGGCCGCGCCGGCAGACGATCGCGGTCTATCAACGGCTGCAGGAGATGGCCCGCGAGGCCGCGGCTGCCGGCAACGATCGAAGTTGCGAGATCGTGTGGGGTATTGGCGTATCACGATGGCGTCGACAAGGGCGCGCGCTGGATCTGCCGCTGCTCGAACGCCTCGTCGAGATCGAGGTGCTGGAAAACTCCGACGCGGAAATTCGGATCCGTCCGCGCATGGTCGACGGAGCCGTCAATCTCAGGGCATTCGAGACCCCGTCATCGGCTGCAAGAGGAACGGGCGAGAATGTCGAGCGGCTGTTGGAGCCGGTCGAGCGCCGCGGTGAGCTCTCGCCATTTCAGCCCGAGAGCTTCAAGCCAATTCTCAGCGCGATCAGTTCGCAGCTCGATCTGCAAGGTGATCACCGACCCACCATGCTTGGATCGGCGATCCCGCTGCAAGAGGCGAGCGATCGACTGACGATCTCCGATCGCTGGGTGATCTTCGCGCGGCCACGCTCGGACGAACTGCTGCTGCGCGATATCACGCGTCTTAAATTCGCGATGGACTACGCGCCGAGGAGCGAGTGTTGCCTGGATGCTCTGGCTCACATGTTGCTCGGAGCTCCGGACCATCTGACGAAGGAACGCCTGCGCCGCCGGCTGTCCGGAGTGATCGGAGACCCGATCGACGTGGTGCCCGCTGCGCAGGCCGCGGCTGACCAGGGCGATCTGTTCTTCCCCCTGCCGACGAACTCCGACCAGATGGAGATCGTTCGTCAGCTCAGGCGCTCGGACGGCGTCGTCGTACAAGGCGCGCGCGGACCCGACCGGACCGCCGCGATCGCCAATGTCGTGTGCCACCATCTCGCCCTGGGCCTGCGCGTCCTCGTGGTGTCACGCAACGAGTCCGCGCTGGCGCTGCTATCGGAGCAACTGCCTCGTGCCATCCGTGAGCTTACGGTCCAACTGACCGGCTCCGACAAGGATGTACTGAAGCACGCCGAGACCGTGGTGGGTCGCCTGCTGTCGATCGTCGAGGCGATGGACCTTGCCGATCAAGCCGAGGCCGTCAGTCGGCTGGAGCGTGACATCATCGCCACCAGTCAGGAGATATCGCGTCTCGACGACGAGGTCGGCGACGTCGCCAGGCGCAGCGTGCTGAATCTGTCCGAAGTCTCGGATCTGCCGCTCGACGCCTTGACGTCGTTGATCGCCGATCGCGGCACCTATGCTTGGTTCATCGATCGTCCCTCGCGGTTTCTTGGCGAGACCGAGTTGCTGGTTTCGGCGATCGATCAGGCACGCGCCGCGCGGTTGCGGCTGGCCGGCGATCTCGCATTCGTCGATGACCATCTTCCCGCGGTCGCTGCGCTGCCCGATGCCGCCGCAATGACGCGTCTGCACGAAGAGCTGCAGTCGACAGGCGAGCGGCTGGACGGCGACCGCGACGTCCGGCTCGCGCGACATCTCATCGCGACGCTGGGTGTCGAGGCGGCCGACAAGTTCGCCGGCGATCTCGACGCGCTGGCGGCCGCTCATCGGATCATCATCGACGAACCCTGGCTCGCAGCGCTGTCGCCCCTCCGGTCCCGGCCTGACGAGACCTCTGACGACGGCGCCATGCTCGTCGATTTCGCCCGGGATGCGTCGGCCCTGCTGCCGCGCCGCGCCGGCTTCCTGGTTCGGCCGGTGGAAATACCCGCGGACGCCTTCGCCAAGCCGGAGTTGCTCGCGGTCGTCGAGCGGCTGTCGGCGGGCGAACGGGCCTCGATATTCTCGCTTTCCGGACGCGCTTTGAAGCAGACCGTGGATGCGATCAAGGTGGCCGGCTTCGCGCCGAAGACCGCGGCCGACTGGAGCCATGTTCGCGATTATCTCAAGTGGCGGCGTCACCTGCATTCTCTCGACGCCCGATGGCGATTGCTGGCGGCGGAAATCGGAGCACCTGGGCCCGAGCCGGAATCGTCCCACTCGTTTCACGGCTACGAGCGGATCATCAAATGCGTCGAGGTTGCGATCGTGACGGCGGCGCTGGCGAGGCGCAGCGTCTCAGCCACCGTGCCAAAGCTGTCGATGGCCGACGGCGAAATCGCAGCGCTGCTGGGTGACGGCCGACGGCTGTCCGCACTGGCGGCTGCTGTAAGGAATGCCGCCAACCAGCTCGCCGCCCAACGCATGGAGCTCACGCGGCTGAACGAGCTGTTTGGCGGGGATGGTGCGCTGGCATCATATGTTCGGGCCGATGTGCTCTCGCAGATCGGCCGCGATGGTGTCGATCCGCGCGAGATCGGACAGCGGTGGACCGCCATTCGCCGTCGGGTGCAGGCGCTGCACGATCGGCGCGCGGATATCGAGTTGCTCGACGAGGTCTGCCGGGAGTTGACCGAGCTCGGGGCGGATGTGTTTGCCCGGCGTATCCGGACTGAGCCGGCAGATCGAGAGAGCGGCGATCCGGTGCTCGCCGCAGACTGGGTGATGGCTTGGAATTGGGCGGTCCTGATGCGGCAGACCGACGATGTCGGTCAGCATCAGCGCCTGCGCGACTTATCCAACGAGCGGAGCACGTTGGAGACGAGGCTGCGCGAGTTGCTGGAGCAGGTCGTGGTCGCACGGATGCATCTCGGCTTCGCGCAGAACACGAGCGGCACCGTGCGGCAGGCGCTGACAGTGTTCATGGTCACGCTGCGAAAGATGGCCGCGAGCTGCTCCGGGCCGACGACGGGCCGGCTGCGGCAGGTCGCGCGCGAGGCGCTGGAAAGTTGTTACGAAGGAATCCCTTGCCAGATCATGCCGGCATGGCGCGTCGCCGAGCAGCTGCCGGCCCGGCTGGGTGCGTTCGACCTCGTCGTCATCGACGATGGCTCGCAGTCCGACCTGCGCGAGCTCACGACGATGTTCAGGGGACGGAAGGTCGTCGTCGTGGAAGACGACCGGCCCACGGGGGACGTCGTCGGGCAGGGTGGTCGTCGCATCGAAGCCGTGGAGCACGCCGTTCTGCGCAGCGTTCCGGCGACCATTCGTCAGTTCCTGCTACCCGGCGCTGCGCTCTGCGATCTCGTCAAGCTGCTGTTTCCCAACCGGGTGATCAGGCTCCGCGAGCATGCCCGCCGCGTTGATCCCGTCGTGCTCTCGAACGCCGCCTCGTTGCCGCAATTTGCGAAGCTGCCGGCGCCGGCAGGCGGCACGCATCAGCCTGCGTCGGCACTCGCACTCGAAGGACGCCCGCTATCGACTTCATCCACGGCGCATGCCGCCTATTCGCTCGAGGACGAGATCGCCACGGTGGCCGAAGGCTTGTCGCTCGCTCGGCATTCGAGCGAGGAGAGCGACGAGCCGACCGTCTCGATGGACAGCCCTCCGCCGGACTGGCTGAGCAAGCGGACGCGTAGCACTCCGCCGAGCGACGAGGCGCGCCGGTCGGCGCGTGATGAGGCGGCGGACCACGAGCATGCTGCCGCATCGCCTGATGTGCCCGCGGCTGCATCGCCAGTCGGGGGACAGTCCGCCGTGTCGGTCAAGGTTGCGGAGAACGGCGCACAGCGCTGGGCCGATCGCTTCGCGGATGCGGCATCGCCGCCGTTGGACGATGCACCGGTTGCGGCCGTCGTGACCGTTCTCGCGCCGCAGCGGGCCGAGACGACGGAGACGCGACCAGCATTCGAGCCGGTGCGCCGCACCGCCGCCATCGATCGTTCGCGGCTCACGGTACATGGGCCACGGCCTGATGATGTGTCGAAGCGGCCGCGCCGCTTGCTTCCTCGACGCATCGCGGCCGCGGCCGCGGTGCTGGCGGTTACGATTGTTGCGACATCGATCTATTGGCAGCCGGCGGCAACGGCTCGAGTCACGACATCCTGGCGTACCGCCTTGAACCAGCTCGCGGCCTCCTGGAATGCAGGCTCGCCGGCTGTCGCGCAGCCGGCCGGTACCGAGCCGCGCAAGGTCATCGCGGACCGGATCATGCCTGACGGCAAGGTTGGGGCGGGCGGCGACGGCGCGACCGAGACGATGGTGTCCCACGCCGTGCTGTATCAAGAGGATCCGCAGGATCCCCATGGCAAACGCTATCTCGGCACGGTGACCTGGCACGTCGTGCCCGCCGCGGGGACGGTGCCCGCATCGATCAAAGGAGACGTCGAGATCGACAAGCGGATGAAGGCGACGTTGTCGCTGCGTCCCAATGTCGAAAGCGAGATGCCGGCAAGCCACATCATGGAAGTCAAGTTCAATTGGCCGGACGATCCGACTCACGTTGGTGTCGACACTTTGAAGGGCTTGAGCATGAAGGCCAGGGAATCGGGACGCGGTGCCCCATTGTCCGCCTTGACCGCAAAGGTGACGCCCGAGTTCTTCATGATCGCGCTGTCGGCCGGCGAGGTCGACACAAAACGAAACGTCCTGCTGCTCAAGGGCAAGGAGTGGATCGATATCCCGATCGTCTATAGCGGGGGCAGCCGGGCGGTCCTGGCGATCGAGAAGGGGGCAGACGGTGAGCGCGCGTTCAAGGACGCGTTTACTGCCTGGGGGCAATGAGACGGTGCGACCGATGCGCGGTGGGCCCCGTACGATGATCGGGATCGACGTCCTGAAGCAGTTGCAGGCCCCGGCCTTGGACGAGGCCGATCGGCCGATTACGACCGTCGTCTATTCCGTGCCTTGCGAGCGGTGTGGCCGGGAGGTCGGGATCGCGTTGAATGCGCTGCGCGCTCCCAGCTTCCATCGCGTCGACGAGCAGGTCGAATGCCCCGAGATCCAGGAGCGCCGGAGCAAGGGTGATGGCGGCCTGCTGCTGATGATGTGTCGGCCGTTGAAGCAGTCGCTCGATGCCAGGTGCGATGCTGCCGCGGTCACGGCGACGGCTCCTGACGCCGGCCGGGCGCGGCGGGTCTGCTGCAGCATCCCCGGCGTGTCGACCGCACAATATTCACCGAACGAGGCGCGCAGCCTTGCCGAGATCTGGCAGGCGCACGGGCAGGCCAAGCTGGCCACCAGCCTGCGCGCGGCAGCTGCGACAGCGGAGCGCTCGCCGCTCGTTCGGACTTTCGCCGCGACCGGCCTCGTCGGCGCATTGCTGCTCGGCCCTCTCGGCGGCTGGTTCATGGTGACGCGCAAGCCGGCCGCGCCGCCGCCATCGCTGCCGGCCGCGCAGCTCCAGGCTGCGGAAAGGTCTGAGCCACCGTCGGACCTCGGACCTGCGGACGCGCCGCCACGCAGCGCCGCTGCGCTGCCAGCATTGGCTGCGACGGACCCAACTCCGGCTCGATCGCAGAATACGTCGGAAGCTGCGATGCCCGCGCGCCCTGCGGAGATGGCACCGGGCGAGGCGCCAGTCCCTGGTGCGCCGGCAGTCGCAAGCACCGGTGCGGATGCAGCCCCGGCCGTGGCTTCGACGGCAGCTCCGGCTCCAACTCCAGAGGAAGGAGCGAAGGTCCGGCTGCCTGACATCGTGATGATCCCAGGCGGAGCCTTCGCGATGGGCGGCGTGGAGAGCGCCGAGCTTCCCGTCCACCGGGTCACGATCAAGCCGTTTGCGCTCGGCAAATACCCGGTCACGGTCGGCGAGTGGAAGGAGTGCGTGACCGACAAGGCATGCGCCGACGTGACCTCAGGTCCGGATGACAACCCGGTCACGAATGTCAGCTACGACGACGCCAAGGCCTATCTGGCGTGGCTCTCGCGGGTCGTGGGCAAGCCGTTTCGGCTTCCGACCGAAGCCGAGTGGGAATATGCAGCGCGCGGCGGCGCGACCACGAAGTTCTGGTGGGGCGACCAGATGCGCGCCGGCATGGCCGGTTGCAGCGGATGCAACGACGCCGGCGAGCCCTCGCGACTGATGAAGGTAGGGAGTTTTCAGGCCAATCCCTTTGGCCTGTTCGACATGGGCGGCTGTGTCGATCAGTGGGTGGCAGACAGCTGGCACAAGACCTATCAGGGGGCGCCGTCCGATGGCTCGGCGTGGACCGATGAGCAGAGCTTTGTCCGCGTCATTCGCTCGGGGTCGTGGAAGAATGACGCGAGCTATGTGCGCAGCGGGAGCCGCGACCACTACGATGCACGTGTCAGGTATCCGACGCACGGCTTCCGCGTCGCCCTTTCACTCTAGGGCGGCCGCATCGCGTGAGCTCCCGGTGAAGAATCGGGGCATTCTCATGCGCGGAACCTCAAATTTGCCGTGGTGCCACCCGAGTTATCGTCTGGCGTTCTTCTTTTGAATTCACGGGTCCTTGCCTGCGGACCATTTTTACGAGTTGGAGAGTTATGAGTGGGGGAAGATCTGCGCGTCCTGCGCCGCCATTCGTCGTGAAGGCGTCGCGACGACGTCTTGTTGCGCCGATTTCGAAGCGTGGGCGGATCGTGTTGGCCATCGCGCTGATGCTGTTGCCCAGCCTTGCATGGGGGCAAGGGACGGCGGCTCCCAAGGACGCTTCGCTTTATTTCGTCTCGCCGGCCGATGGCGATACCGTGAAGGGCGCATTTCGGTGCCGCTTCGGGCTGCGCAACATGGGCGTGACGCATGCCGGCGACAGCTTTGCCAATAGTGGCCATCATCATCTTCTGATCGATTCCGATGAGCCGATCAGTCCGGGCGAACCGATTCCGCAGGATAGAAAGCACCTTCACTATGGCGCAGGCGAGACCGAGGCGCTGGTCGAACTGCCTCCGGGCAAGCATACGCTGCAGCTGGTGCTCGGCGACGGCATGCACTTCAACTTCGACCCGCCGCTGGTGTCGAAGAAGATCACCATCACCGTCAGCAATGCGTCGCAGCGACACGGCGAGAGCCTCGCGCATGTCCACCGGCGGAGCCGCCATCTTCAAGTGCGCACCGCACGACCAGCCCCGCCAGCCCCCGCCCCGGACGCGCCGCCACCCGACCCCTCCAAATCCGCGAGCGCCGTCGATTTCATCAAGAATCAGTTGTTCGGCACGAAATGAACGTAGGCCGATCATCGGCAGATTGGACTGCTCGCATCTTCAGACGAAGCAGCTCGAAGTGCCGGCTGAGGAGCGCTCCGACGAGATCGGCGAGATAGCCGCGCCTCGCTCGTGTTCAAGCGCAGTGTGGTCGAGCGCCTGGCTTGCGACGGGACAAAACGAGCATCAAGCTCGCGCCAAAGGTCTGACTGCTGCCGTGATTGCTAGTGTCCACGCGAGCGAGGAGCGCCTACGCGTTTCCGCCGCAGGACGAGACGTCGTCGCTCGACTAGCCTTGACGACGCAGAAATCCCGTGATCGTCACCTTCTCCCAGATGCCGGCCGCGGCAAAGGGATCGGCGCTGTTGAACGCTTCGACTTCGGCTCGCCCGGGCGCCTCGATGAGGAACAGGCTGCCGATCATCTTCTCGCCGTCGTCGGACACCAGCGGGCCCGACATCACGATCTTGACGCCGAAGCGCGACGTGTCGCTGAGGAACGCCTTGTGCGCATCATAGTTGGCGAGCCGGGTCGGCAGCGCGCCGGTGCGGTCGAGGGCGTGAATGGCAAACAGCATGATGTCTCCGATCAGAACTTGGGACGGCCATCCAAGCGGCCGTCCCGGGGGCGTTGAACGTGTGGCCGACTACTTGACGCCGAGCTTGACGGCCTCTTCGAAGGTCGGGCAGATCCGGCTCTCCAGCGGCACGTCGAAAGGCTTGAAATTGTCCTGGGTGATGATGGTCGGCTTCAGCACGATCTCGTTGATGACGGGCTGTTCGCGAAGCGCGCGGATCGCCATCATCGTTCCGAGGCAACCCTGCGCGAAACCGTTGTAGTCGCCGCTGGCGAGCAGTTTGCCAGACTTGATGGCGTCGATCGCCTCCTTGGTGCCGTTGATGCCGATTACCTGCGCCTTCCGGTTGGCGCCGTCGAGCGCCTCGATCGCGCCGACCGCCATGGCGTCATTGGCGGCGAGCACGCCGTCGATCTGCGCGTTGGACTGCATCAGGTTCTCCATCACCTGCAGCGCCTGCAGCCGTTGATAGTTGCCGGGCTGCGAGGCGAGCAGCTTGATCCCCGGATTCTCCTTCAGCGCATCGTTGAAGCCGCGGACGCGGTCGACATTGGTCAGCGAGCCCTTGACGCCCTCGATGATGACGATGTTGCCCTTGCCGCTGAGCGCCTTCAGGAGATAGCGCGCGGTCTCGAGGCCGAGGCTGTAGTCGTCGGCGCCGATGAAGGAAAGGAACTTGCCGCCGGCGGAACGGTCGGTGATGTTGACCACGGGGATCTTGGCGTCGTTGATCTTTTCGACTCCCGGCACCATCGCCTTGTAGTCGACCGGCGTGAAGACGATGGCGCTCGGCTTCTTCACCACCACGTCCTCAATCTGGCTGAGTTGCTCAGGGATCGAGTCGGGCTTGGTCGGGATGTAATGGAGCGTCTTGGCGTTGAGGACCTTTGCCATGTTGTCGGCGCCGACCCGCACGGTCTGGAAGAACGGGTTGGTCTGGTTCTTGGTGAACACGGCGATGGTCTCGCCATCGGCGCGGGCCTGGGTCGTGAATGCCGCCGCCATCAGGAGCGGCAGCGCGAGATAGCCTAATTTCCGGTACTGCATTGTGGTCTCCATCCCTCATTCTGGTTTGTTGGTCTTTCAGAAACTCATTGCGTGCGGCGGCGCGTCTTCATATCGAGCCAGACCGCGAGAATGACGATGACCCCGGTGACGAGCGGCTGCCAGTTGGCGCTCACCGACAGGAGGTTCATGCCGTTCAGCACGAGCGTCAGGATCAGCGCGCCGACAAAGGTGCCGAATACGGTGCCGACGCCGCCGAACAGCGAGGTGCCGCCGATCAGCACGGCCGCGATCGCCGGCAGCGTCAGGCTCTCGCCGATGTCGGCCTCCGCCGAATTCAGCCGCGACAGAAAAATGATCGAGGCGAGTCCAGCCATGGTGCCGGAGACGGCATAGACCAGCAGCAATCGCCGCGTGACCGGGATGCCCGAGAGTCGCGCCGCGACCGGATTGGCGCCGATCGCATAGATCTCCTGGCCCCAGATCGTTCGCTGGGCAAACAGCGTTCCGATCCCAAGGAACACCAGCAGCAGATAGACCGGGATCGGCAGGCCGAACAGATAGCCGCTGCCAATCTGGCGAAAGCCCGCGGGAAAGCCATGGATGGTGTCGCCCGCCATGTACCAATAAGTGAGGCCGTTGAGCACCCACAGCATGCCGTAGGTGGCGATGAAGGAAGGGATGCGCAGCGCGGTCACCATCACGCCGTTGAGCAGGCCGACAGCGCCGCCGACGACCAGCGCGGTGACGATGCCGAGCAGCGGCGAGCCGGTCTGGTGGATCACGGTGCCGGCGAGGCAGGCGGAAAGCGCGACATTGGCTCCGACGGACAGATCGAGACCGGCGGTCAGCACCACCAGCGTCAGGCCCGAGGCGATGAAGAAGGTCAGGCTCGCCTGGCGCAGCACGTTGAGGATGTTGCCAAGGCTCAGGAAGGAATCGCTGAGCACCGCGAGCACAGCGCAGATGAGCAGCGCGGCGAGCAGGCGATAGAACACCTGGATCGCCTCCTGCGACACGAGGGAGCGGGATGGCGAAATGGCCTGTTTGGTGATGTCCGTCATGCGCGGCTCCGCAGTCCGTCGAGGAACAGTGCGACGATGACGAGAAGACCGACGCTTGCCACCTGCACCGAGGATGGCAGGGAAATGAGGTTGAGCCCGTTGCGCAGGACGCCGACGGCGATCACGCCGAGCAGGGTGCCGAGCAGCCAGCCATTGCCGCGCTCGAACGAGGTGCCGCCGACCGCAACCGCTGCGATGGCATCGAATTCGATGCCAAGGCCCGCGGTCGGATGTCCGGAGTTCATGCGCGCGGTCATCAGCAGACCGGCGATGCCGGCCATGGCACCGCCGATCGCATAGACCGCGATCAGGAGCCGGTTCGGCGAGAGGCCGGCGTAGCGCAGCGCTTCGCGGTTGCCACCGAGCGCGAAGATGTAGGTGCCGAAGCGGGTATGATAGAGCAGGCCGTGGAACGCAGCATAGGTCACGAGCGCCATCACGATCGGAACGGGCACGCCCAGCAACGTCGACGAGTAGATGTCGCGCACGCTGTGGGGAATGCCGACCACGCTCTGGCCGTCGCTGACGATCAGCGAGAGGCCCTGCGCCATGCCGAGCGTGCCGAGCGTCGCGACGAATGGCGGAATGCCCAGGATCGCGACCAGCCAGCCGTTGACGGTGCCGAACGCGGCGCCGACCAGCAGGCCGGCGCCCAGGCCCAGCAGCATCGATTGGGTCGCCAGCGACACGATCGCGACGCAGAGCGAGGTCAGCGTCAGCACCGCGCCCATCGACAGGTCGAGCCCCTCGGTCATGATGATCAATGTCATCGGCAGTGCGAGCATGGTCAGGATCGTCGACTGCACCAGCACGTTGGAGAGATTGGCGCCGGACAGGAAGCCGGGCGCGGTCGCGCTGAACAGCGCGATGAGCACGACCAGAACGATGGCAACGCCGGGAATGCGTTGCAGCGGATGGGGCTGTGAAACGACCGCTGCCTCACGCATGATGCATCCCCAGTCGCACGATGTTCTCCTCGGTCAGTTCGCTGCGCGTCAGATGTCCGGCAATGCGCCCCTCGCGCATCACATAGGCGCGGTCGCAGACATGGCAGATCTCGATCTGCTCGGACGAGATCATCAGCGCCGCCGCGCCTTCGGCGACGAGGCGGTCGATCAGCGCAAAAATCTCGGACTTGGCGCCGATGTCGATGCCTCGCGTCGGCTCGTCGAAGATGAAGAGTTTTGAGCCGGCCGCCAGCCATTTGCCGATGACGACCTTCTGCTGATTGCCGCCGGAGAGCAGGCCGACGGTCTGCCGCGCGCTCGGCGTGGCGATCCTGAGTTGCCTGATCAGGTTGTTGGACGTGCGCTGCGCGCTGCGCTGGTCGAAAAGGCCGCTCGGGAACAGCTTTCGCAGCGCCGCGACGACGAGATTGTCGCCGACTGAGCGGAGCAGCGCGAGTCCCTCGCTCTTGCGGCTTTCCGGGATCAGCGCGATGCCGCGGCGGGCGGCGACATCGGGCGCGCCCGAGATCGACTTGCCGTCGAAGATGATCTCGCCGGAGGTCACCGGATCGGCGCCGAAGATGGCGCGCGCCACTTCGCTGCGGCCGGACCCGACCAGTCCGCAAAGGCCGACGATCTCGCCGCGGCGCACCTCGATGTTGATGTCGGAAATACCGGTCGGCGACGTCAGGTCCTTGACGCTGAGCAGCACCTCGCCCGGTCTGTCGGCGAAATGGCGCGGATAGGTCATGTCGACATTGCGGCCGACCATCATGCGGACGAGCTGGTCCGGCGTGACGTCGGCCGGACGGACGCCGTCGATGCGGCGGCCGTCGCGCAGCACGGTGATGCGATCGCCGAGCGCAAACACTTCGGCCATGCGGTGCGAGATATAGACGATGGACACGCCCTCGGCCTTCAGTCGCGCGATCAGCGCGAACAGCAGCTCGGTCTCGCGGTCGGACAGCGCCGCCGTCGGCTCGTCCATGACGAGAATGCGTGCGTTCTGGCTGATCGCTTTCGCGATCTCGACCATCTGCTGCTGCGCCACGCCGAGCTTCTCGACGATGGTGGAGGGATCGATATCGAAGCCGATCGTAGCGAGCACGCGCCTGGCATCAGCCAGGATCTTGCGACGGTCGATGGTGCCGGGGATGCGGCCCTTCGGTTCGCGACCGAGGAAGATGTTCTGGGCGATATCGAGATAGGGGACCAGCGAGAACTCCTGGAAGATCACGGCAATGCCGAGCTTCTGCGCGTCCGCGGTCGAACTGATCGCGACCTTCTCGCCCTTGTAAGCGAACTCGCCGGCATCGGCCGAGTAGGCGCCGCACAGCACCTTCATCAGGCTCGACTTGCCGGCGCCGTTCTCGCCCAGCAGCATGTGGACTTCGCCGGGGTAGATGGCAAACGACACCTCATCGAGCGCCTTGACGCCGGGAAACGCCTTGCTGATACCGCGGAGCTCCAGCAGCGGCGTGGCCGAGGAAGCATCGAGGGGCATCGCCGCCGTGCTCATGCGACCGCTCCATCTGCAAAGATCTTTCCGGGGTTCATCAAGCCGTTCGGATCCAGCGTCCGCTTGATCGACCGCATCACGTCGACGGCGCCGCCGAGCTCGTCAGTGAGATAGTCGATCTTGCCGAGCCCGATGCCGTGCTCGCCGGTGCAGGTGCCGTCCATGGCGATGGCGCGGGCGACCATGCGCGCCTGCAGCGCCTTGGCGCCTTCTGTCTCGTCCGGCAGCGCCGGATCGATCAGGATCAGCATGTGGAAATTACCGTCGCCGACATGGCCGACGATCGGCGCGGTGAAGCCGTGCTCATCCGCGTCGCGTCGCGTCTCGGTCAGGCATTCTGCCAGGCGCGAGATCGGCACGCACACGTCGGTGATCACGGCGCGCGCGCCGGGCCTCAGGCCCAGGCCCGCGTAAAGCGTGTTGTCGCGGGCGTGCCAGAGCCGGCTGCGGTCCTCCGGCGCCTTCGCCCAGGCGAACCCGTGGCCGCCATGATCGGCGGCAATCGCCTGCGCGGCCTCGGCCTGCTCGGCGACGGATGTCTCCGAGCCGTGGAACTCGAAGAACAGCGTCGGGGCCTCGCGATAGCCGAGCTTTGCGTAGACATTGATGCCCCGCATCATGACGTCGTCGAGCAGCTCGACGCGCGCCACGGGGATCGCCGCCTGGATCACGGAGATCGCGGTGTCGACGGCATCGTGCAGGGTATCGAAGCTGCAGACCGCGGCTGAAATCGCCTGCGGCACCGGGTGCACCTTCAACGTAATCTCGGTGATGACGCCGAGCGTGCCTTCTGCGCCGACGAACATGCGCGTCAGGTCATAGCCGGCCGCCGACTTGCGCGCGCGCTGGGCGGTGCGGATCACGCGCCCGTCGGCCAGCACCACCTCCAGCGCCATGACATTGTCCTTCATGGTGCCGTAGCGCACCGCCATGGTGCCGGAGGCGCGCGTGGAGGTCATGCCGCCGATCGAGGCATCCGCGCCGGGATCGATCGGAAAGAACAGGCCCGTATTCCGCAGCTCCGCACCGAGCTGCTTTCGCGTGATGCCGGGCTGCACCACGACGTCCATGTCGCTCGCGTGCACCGCCAGCACCTTGTTCATGCGTGCGAAATCGAAGCACACGCCGCCCGCGACCGCGGCCGTATTGCCTTCGAGGGAGGTGCCGGCGCCGAACGGGATGATCGGCATACCAACATCGGCGCAGAGCTTGACGATCTCGGCAACCTCCTGCGTCGTCTCCGGAAAGACCACGATGTCGGGCGGCAGGTTGCGGTAATGCGACTCGCTCTGCCCGTGCTGATCGAGCACGCCGCGCGCGACGCTGGCGCGTGGGCCGATCAAGCCGGTGAGGCGATCGGCCAATGCTGCTGCGCTGACCCGCGGTCCCATCCTTGCTCCCTCTCTGTCTGCGGCGTCGGACTCTGTGGGGTCCGTTGTCGCCGTCGTCCCGGTCAGGCGGCCCTTGCGCTGCCCGCAGCCTGCTTCAGAACGAAATCGTATTTGAGATGAAAATACGCGCTGCCCACCATGCGACCATCCGGCGCACGGCCGGCCGGCTGATGGATGAATTCGCGGATCAGGCTGTCCTTGACGCCGAACACGACGTCGGAGTCGAGGTATGTGTCGCCGGCGACGAACACGTGGGTCACGAGCTGCTCGAAGCCTGGCGCGGAGATCATGAAATGCACATGCGCGGGACGCCAGGGATGACGGCCCTGCGCCTGCAGCATCTGGCCGACCGGGCCGTCATGCGGGATCGGGTAGGCGGCGGGCTTGATCGACCAGAAATGGAAGTGGCCATTCGCGTCGGCATGGAACCGCGCGCGCATCGCGAGATCGCCGATCTCGTCGAGCCTTTGCACGTCGTAATAGCCGTCATTATCGGAATGCCAGACATCGACGACGGCCCCGGCAAGCGGCCCGCCGTCGATGGTCGAGACCGAGCCGGTGACGAGCATCGGGTCGCCCTCCATGCTGCCGGAGATGTCGTCGCCGCTGTTCTTCTCGGGTGCGGCCTGAACGAAGAACGGGCCCAGCACCGTGGTCTCGGTCGCGCCGTCCGGCACCGGATGGTTGATGGCATCGACGAGCATGGAGACGCCGAGCGTATCCGACAACAGGATGAACTCCTGGCGCTTGTCGTCGCACATCTGGCCGGTTCGGGTCAGGAAGTCGATGCCGTATTCCCATTCTTTCTGAGTAGGGCGGATCTCGCGCACGAAGGCGTGGAGGTGGCGCACCAGGGCTTCGCTGATCTGCTTGACGCGCGGATCGGTTGCGCCTTCGAAGCGCTCCAGCACCGCGTCCGTGATCGTGTCTTCGCTGAAGTTGCGCAAAGCGTCCTCCGTCAGAGTTTCGGTTCGCTGAGTCCGGACAGCCGTTCGAGATGCCGCACGGTGGCGATGAAGTCGGTCTCGCTGTCGCCTTGTGCGATCAGCGATCCGTAGGTCTCGCGCACGTGAGCCGCGAGCTGCAGCGGCACGCCGACGGCATGGCCGGCCCCGAGGATGAGGTCGAGGTCCTTCGCCATCTGCGCGCAGGAGAAGTTGGGAGCGAAATCGCGCGAGCGCAGGGAGGCCGTCTTGTACTTGACCATTGGCGACGCCACCGCGCTGTCGTCGAGCACCTTCAGCATGTCCTGCCAGGCGATGCCGCCCTTGCGTGCCAGCGCGAGGCTCTCGGCCATCATCGCCGCCGACACCGCGATCATCAGGTTGACGGCCAGCTTCGCGTAGCGCGCTTCCTCGCCTGGCCCGAGATAGGTCTGCGCCCGGGTGAAGGCCGCGAACACCGGGTGGACGCGATCGAAGACATCCTTGGGGCCCGACACGAAGCAGGTCAGTGCTCCCGTATGGACGATGCTTGCCGTTCCGGACACCGGCGCACGCAGATATGCGATGCCGTGCGCGTGGGCCGCGGCGTCGAGGTCGCCGGACGCGTCCGCACTGACCGTGCTGGTCTCGATCAGCACGGCGTTCGACGCCATGGCAGCAACGAGGCCGTTCGGTCCGAACATCACGGCGCGCAGGGCGGTATCGTCCGGCAGCGAGCTGATGACGACGGAGCGGCCGCTGACCGCCTCGGCCGCTGAGCTTGCGACAGAGATGCCCTGTTCACGCGCGAGCGCGAGCCGCGCTGCACTCTGGTCGAAAGCGGTGACGGGGTAACCGGCCTTGGCGACCAGCGCGGACATCGGCAGGCCCATCTTGCCGATTCCCATGAAAGCGATGTCCTCTGATTTTTTTGTCACCGTTCTCGTCCGTTGGCTGTCTCAGGCGACGTGCCGTCGTCGTTCGACGTCTCGCACCAGTCGCTGCCCAGATTGCGGGAGCAGCGCCTTCTTGTCACGCTGCTCTGGTCGACACCGGCGGTTCGCCCGCCCAGGCCCGCGCGATCAGGTCGCGCAGCGCGTTGCGCTCGATCGGCCGCGGATTCCAGTAGGCGTTGGTGATCGCGAGATCGACCGCCTTGTCGATGCCGCTTTCCGGCATGCCGATGTCGCGGAGCGCGAGCTTCGTATCGAGCCGCTTGGCAAGGTCGTAGAGGCCCTGGGCCGCATCCGCCGCGCCGATCGCGCGTGCGATGCGGGCCATCGCATCGGGCACAGCCGGCGCGTTGTAGGCCACCGCGTGCGGAAGCACGATGGTGTGCGTCTCCGCGTGCGGCAGATCGAAGGTTCCACCGAGCGTGTGGCAGAGCTTGTGGTGCAGCGCCATGCCGACGGTGCCGAGGCAGATGCCGCACAGCCACGCGCCATAAAGCGCCTCGGTGCGGGCATCGCGATCATCGCCCTTGTCGGCAATCGCGGGCAGGGCGTGCGCCAGCGCGCGGATGCCTTCTTCAGCCATTAGCGAGGTCACGGGATTGGCGTCGCGCGCATACAGCGCTTCCGCCGCATGCGCGATCGCATTGATGCCGGAGGTGGCTGCAAGGCCTGCGGGCAGGGTCAGCGTCAGGTCGACGTCGTAGATCACGGTCTCCGGCAGCACCGCCGGATCGCGCAGCGTGGTCTTCAAGCCGTCCCGGGTCTCGCCGAGGATCGGGGTCATCTCGGAGCCCGCATAGGTGGTTGGGATGCAGAGCTGATTGACGCCGGTGCGCAGCGCCAGTGCCTTGCCGAGGCCCGTCGTCGATCCGCCGCCCAGCGAGACCACGCAATCGGCCTCGCATCCCTTCATCGCCGCCAGCGCCCGCTCGGTCACGTCAACCGGCGTATGCATGGTGGCGCCGGCAAAGATGCCGGCATGGAGCGGTCCGAGCGCCGTTCCAAGCTTCGCGCCCTCTGCTTGCTGTTGCGGTGTTGTCAGGACCAGCGCGCGCCTGCCGCCGAGGCGCTCGATCTCGGCCTTGGCCGCGCCAAGCGTGCCGCTGCCGAACACGACGCGGCAAGGCAGATTTTCGAAGATGAACGAACCGATCATGTCCCGGTCTCCTGGATGGGGTAGTCCACCTGGAAACGGCCGATCCGCATGTCGCCAAGCTCCTCGCGCACGCGCAAGTGCTCTGGATGCGTGGCATAGGCCTGAAGTGCGGCGCTGTCGGTGAATTCGGACAGCAGGACGACGTCGCAGGCATAGTCGACATCGCTGACGTCGAGGCCCACCTCGATATGCGTGAGGCCGTCGATCCGGCCCTTCAGCCCCTCGAACAGGGTTTTCACCTTGAGCCGGGCCGCGGCACGCTCCGCAGGGGTCTCCCAGCGCAGCCGCCACATGACGATGTGCCTGATCTGGCTCGACATTCCCTGATTTCCTCGCCGACGATTGTTCTCGTTGTGCGCATTTTGTCTTGCAGAAATCAGAAATAAAGGCCAACTCTCGGAAGTCTCTTTTTCGAATTGCGCAAAAATGGACCGCCTGCTCCAACTCGAGGTGTTTTCCAGGACGGCCGAGCTCGGCAGCCTCACCAAGGCGGCCGAGAGTCTGCGGATGTCGAATGCGGCGGTGAGCCGGCATCTCAGCGCGCTGGAGGAGCGCCTCGAGGTGCGCCTGATTGAGCGCAACACGCGGCGTCTCTGGCTGACGGAAGCCGGGCAGGAGCTGTTGCAGCGTTGCGGCACGCTGTTGAACGAGCTCGCCGAGGCGGAAGATGCGGTCTCTGACCGGGCTTTGTCGCCGCGGGGGATGCTCAGCGTCACGAGCTCACTGTCCTTCGCCATGATCTATCTCGCGCCGATGCTGCCGCCCTTCCGCGCGCTTTATCCGAAGCTCAACGTGCAGATCATCACCGCCAACCGCTATCCCGATTTCATCGAGGCCGGCGTCGACGTCGCGATCCGCACCCGCGAGCACGAGCCGGACTCGAACATCATCATCCGTCGCATCGGCCAGATGCGGCGCGTGCTGGCGGCGGCACCGTCTTATCTCGCCAGGAACGGACAGCCGGAGGCGCCGAGCGATCTCGGCCGCCATGACATGCTGATCTACAACCTCGCCAACGATCCCTATTCGCTGCGGCTCACCAGGGACAACGCCGCGCAGACCATCCGCATCGCGCCCACGCTGGACAGCAACGACGGTCAGGTGATCCGCGGGGCCGCGCTCGCGGGTCTCGGCATCCTGGTCCAGCCGCTCTACATCGTGCAGGGCGACATCCTGGCCGGCAACCTTGTGCCGGTGCTGGTGGACTGGGAGCTGCCGCTACTGACGATGAACATTGCCTATCAGAACCGCGTTCGGTTGCCGGCCAAGATCAGGGTTTTTCTGGATTTTCTCGTCGATCATATCCGCGAAAGTTCTGACGCCGGCATTTGGATGAACGCCATAAAATAACAATCGACCCGATAGAGCGGGCGGCCATCGATGTCGCGCCACTTCAGCCGGTGGTTTGGATCGCGCCGTTGCTCTATGCTGCAGATCCCAAGCGGCTCGCGCCCTAAACACCGACCGGGGAGCCCGGCTGACGGCCGACGCGTCATTCCGCTTTGTTGCTGAACCCTGCGGGAAGCGTGGCGAGGAACGACATCACGCGCTGCGTGCGCAGGGGCGGACGGCGGTTGGAGGTGCGCAGCATCCATAGCGGCTCCGCCGGCGCGCGCCAGGGCGCAAGCACTTCGACGAGTCGGCCGGTGCGCAGTTCGTCATGGACGAGCCACGCCGGCCCCCAGCCGATGCCGAACCCATTCGCGATCAAAGCGACCGAAGCGTGTGCGTCGTCGCAAATATGCTTGGGCTTGGGCGCGACGCGAACGGGTCGTTTGCCGCGCGGGTCGGTGAAGCGCCAGGTCAGGATCTGGCCGCTCGCGGGATTGCGGAAGCCGACGTGGTCATGCGCGGAAAGCTCGTAGGGACTAGCCGGCGCCCCGCGCGCATTCAGATAGGCAGGCGAGGCGCAGGCGATCCAGGAGAACGTGCACAGCCGCCGCGCCAGATGGCCGGGCGTCCGCTCGAGGGGGCCCGAGCGGATCGCGATGTCGACGCCTTCTGCCGCGAGATCGAGAATCTCGTTGCGGAATTTGACCTCGATCTCGATTTCCGGCCGCTCCTGCAGGAACGCGGGCAGCCGCGGCAGGATGCAGGCGCGCGCGAACGAGGCGGGGGCGGTCACGCGCACCCGCCCGCCATCGTCGCGCGCGACGTCGCCGAGCGCGGATTGGACATGGGCGAGACTCTCTGTCAGTGCGCGTCCCGCCGCCATCAGCCGGTCGCCCTCTGCGGTCAGCGCCAGCGAATGGGTCGAGCGATGCAAAAGCCTGATGCCGCGAGCCTGTTCGAGGCGGGCGACCGCCTTGGACATCGCCGAGGTGGTCGTCCCCGCCCGCCGCGCGGCTTCGGCGAAGGAGCCCGCCTCGACGACGCGGATGAAGGCGAGGAGGCGCGAGAGATCGGGAGGAAAGACCGTTGTGGACATTCAGTCCACATAGTCATGGCGGTGCCGTCGCTACAAGAGGCCGTTCCGATGGGCCAAATGGGGAGCGTCAGCGCGCATCCTGCGCCGCTGGAAACCGCGGGACATCCCATGAACCCTATCGAAATCACCCTGCAAGCCCTCGACGCCGCCGAGCGCGCGCTCCCGCCCGGCCAGCCGGTCTATATGCTCAATCTGCTGCGCTACCGCGCGCATGCCCGCTACGAGGACGGCTTTGACGCCACACCCTGCTCGGGCCGCGAAGCCCTTCACGAACGCTATCGGCCGGCATTCCGGCGTCTCGCGGCCGGTCAACCGCTCGTGCGGATGTTTTCCGGGCCGGTGCTGGCGAGCCTGGTCGGCCCGCAAGGCGAACGCTGGGACGAAGCGGCGCTCAATGAATACGGCGATTTCGCCACCTTCCGCTCGATCGTCGACACCGAGACCTACCGGCGCGAAGCCGCCCCGCATCGACACGCGGCGCTCGAGGATTTCAGGCTGTTCGCGCTCGTCAAGGCAATGTGAATGCATCGAGGCGCCGGCCTGTCGAGCAGTTTGGCGCGGTGGCCGCGGGCGTTCAATTCAGACGGCGAGCAGCCCGGAGCTTGATTGATGCGCTGATAGGAAGCTCCGCGCATCACCCGTTCGTCTCAACGTCCGCCGAATGCTTGCTTCGAGATATCGCCCTTGCGAAGCAGCGCTTGCGCTTGCGACCTCACGCACGCGCTTCGCAGTCACGCGCGATCTTTCTGCTTGCTTAAGCAATCTTCGGGTGGCGCGACCACTTATGGGAGACGCGGGCAAAGTGCGCCTATTGTGCCCCCGCTTTTGCTGGGGCACACGGCGAGGAAGTCGCTCGGCCAAGTTATCTATGAGAAAGGAAAATGGTGGGCGCACAAGGGATCGAACCTTGGACCTCTCCCGTGTGAAGGCTGCGGGTCGTTACTAATCTGCAATGCAAATCAAATGGTTAAATGGTGGGTGCGCCGTTCGTGCACGGCGGATGCACGGTCGCAGGAGCGGACATATGCCGTGCGCTTATCGATTCGCTATGTTCAGCTCTAAGGGTTGGGAATAGCTGCGGCTATTCACTCGGGGGCTGCCCTTGAGCAGAGGACAAGGCAAAGCCGCCGATCATCGGATCAGCTAGCCGGCGACACGCCCTATGTCGCTGCCGCCGCCCAAATCTGATTTCGGCGAAACTCTTCGAGAAGGGCACGCCGCATCGCGTAGAACAGAGGACTTTCACCGTCAGCATTGTTCAGCTCATGGAAGGCGAGAGACTTGCATCCACCAAGCGTGCAATGCTTCGGGTGACGATCCCAGGCAGGCCCGCAATCGGTGTCGTCTACGACGCATATCGGACAATCCTCAACCAGATCTCTCAGCTTTTCGGCTGACAGCCCAAACACGCGAAGCAACTCTTGCGGCTGACGTACCGACGGAGATCGTTCACGCAGGATGTTGACAATATTGTCGACGTCGGCGGCCTCGAATGGTGGCGTCAATCGCCAGACCGATAGCTCACCACGTGCCAGCTCATCGGCCCGAATGAGGCTAACGACAGGATTGCCGCCCTTAATGTGCATCGTATAGCCAGCACGACACAGAACCTCGTCATCCCGGATTTTGCCGGGAGAAACGGGGTCGACATGCTCGCTCTCCCGCATGCACGGGCGATCATAGCCATCAACGAAGCAATTCATTCCCCACTCAGAAGCCTGCGCACGGGACCCGAGGACTGAAACTCTTCAACGATCTTTCTCTCTTCAAATATCGAGTGCCGCCACGGCTTATATTTTGCGAACGCCTTCCCAACGGCGACTCCGATAACGACCCGAGGGTTAGGGATCTCCAGCGAGAAAGCGCTTTCGCTCGCATCATCCCGCCAGACAAATGCTATCGAACCTGCCGAGTCATCTACCTCGATTTGCGGCAACACCGAACTGGTCGGCAGATATCCAGCCACGCGCAAAGCCGCGTCAATCAATTCCGAGGACGGCAAGATGGAATCTTCCGCGTGCGGCAGCTCAGGAATCCGCGCCAACCGATGGGCAATTCTGACGGTGAGATCAGGCGTACCCAACCAGGATATAATCCCATTATGCTCCAACTGACGAACGATGGTTCGCTTCGTCCAATAACCCGCTACGTGCGGCATAGGTTGGCAGAAGCTGTACTGGGCCGCCGCCGTCGTTGTGAGCGATCGCGTGGGGCTGACCAGCGTGCAGAGAGCGGTCAGGTTCGGTTCTGCAAAGGTTTTGGGCCAACCAACATGCTGAGACTCCTTCGAGGAGGGCAGCATGACCTGCCTGTTGGTCGGGTCATAGAGACCAGCAACTTTGTCGGTAAAGCTCGCGATGGTCGAGGACAGGATCGAAAAGACCTGGGCTTCAAGCAAACCTGATTCATTCTGCTCGAAGTCATGGTCAAGCTCGACGACGGCGTCGACATCGAAGTCGGCGTCATAAGAGAACATCTGCAACCGACGGGGCGCTGCGACGACCGAGCCTGAGATCAGGGTTGATGGTCCAATCGTTGCGCTCCCGCGGGTGCCGATGTTTGCAACAAGCGACTCGCCAGCCGCCTCGCCAATGTCGCTGTGACTCCAAGAGTCATCCAAGTCATGCTGCGCGAGCCAATCAGCCTTGACGCGTCGAGCCCCACCTAACCCGAATTTCCAGGCATTGGCTTGAGACGTCGACTGCATCACCGCTTCACCTTTATGCGCGCCTGCATCTCGTCCGTCAGTATGGATTGGAGTATTGCCTTGTTCGCCTCGTGCATGACCGGCATCTCTCCAGCGATCATGCCCTGGAGGGCATCATCATTCGATGAAACGAATTGAATGGGTTGTGAAGGACGAAACAACTGATTGTGCTGAACAACTACTCTTAGCTGCTCGTCAGGAACGCCTGGGATGCTGAGGTCCTCGCCAACTCCAGTTCGAACATCGACATTTAGTTGATTCAAGGTTGCCCCCAAAGGCCGATCGATGAACCAACCAGTATGCGAGTGCCAAAGGCGGCCTTTCGAGAACGCCGATGACGGAATCTCTTCGTTCGCTTTGAAAAGATGCGAGTAATCAGGTTTGTCTGCGGTCTCATCGAAGATAAAAACGTCAGAGACCGACAGGGCTATGCTCTGAACCGTCGTCGGCTTGGTCTGATCGAGCGCAGCCGACATAAGTCGACCCACCGTCGACAAGATATCCCGAGCCTTGTCCCACGTAGGTTGCCAACGCGTGTAGAGTGTTGTCGTCACTCTGATCTCGGTTCCGAACAGGCTCAACACCCAGCTCGCGCTTCCATCCGGCCGCTTATGAGAAAATTCAACACCCCTGAGTATCCGGTTTTGAGGCGCCCCGGTCGCAGGATTAATCACGATATCGAGCGCCTGCGGGAGATCAATTGCCGGCAGATCACGGCGCCAATCGGGATCCCGTTTGATCAAGGTTTCCAAGATCGGCCAAGGAATCGGCTGACTCAGCCCGATCGCGAAGCTCGCGCTCTGTATCGCGTGGTCTTCGTTGATCGGCTTGAAAGGCATCATTCTCACTCTGGCAGGCGAATCGTCGTACCATGCCGTCTGCAAGCCCGTCCACCGGAACGGACCGCTTTTCCAGCAAGAGATATGACCTCGCAGCGGGAGCACAAGGCCTTAGCGAGGTGCAAACCCACTGTAACCGACTGAAGTTAATCAAATTTTCCTCAACGCAATCTTGCGTAGATGGAAACATTCTATACAACGCGGCGGAGTTGGCTCATTCAACTAAAGTACGGGGCGGGCCGTACGGCACGCCCGATACAAGACTTCCCGTTGAACCGAGCCTCCTCGCGAGATACCTCCGGGGAACAGAAGTGTAATCCGAATTTTTCGAATGAAAACAATGCACGGCGCGACCTTCACACGGTAGAGGCCCAAAGTTGATCCTGGGTGCCGACCACGACGAGTCGGGTGATTTATCTTTTCCTCGCCGCTACGCCGCTCGACGCGCCCGCCACTCATCATACGCACGTTCGCCCGCCACCCGCTCGGCCTCCTTCAGGGTCTTCGCTCGGCGGCCGACGAGCTTCACCGGCTCGCGCATCCAATCCTGATCGAGCCATTCTTGAATGGTCGGCAGCTTGTTAATGGCCTCGATCAACGGGGCCTGGGGGACGTGCGTGTAGTGTCGGCTCATATCGTCGGCGGCGTGGCCGAGAATCTGATCCTTCTTGTGCGGGTGGACGCCCTCGACCACTAGCTGGGTCGAGACGGTGTGCCGCGCGGTGTAGGGGGCCACGTCGAAGACATGGGTCCGCAGCCGGGCGGCGGCTATCCCCTTCTTCATCTGCCCGCCGTTATCGTCATAGACGGTGAACGGCTCGTTTTCCCAAGTCCGTACCAGCCGCCCTGGCCGGTTCTCGACCATATCGGTCAGCATCGGGACAAGCGCCTGGTGGATCGGGACGCCGCGCGGTTCCCCGATCTTGGACTTCGGCAGCGTGATCCAGCGGTCCGCCACATTGACCTGTGACGTATTCATTGTGAAAAGTTCGATCGGCCGCATGCCGGTGTAGAACAGAATCGTGAACACGGTCGCGTTGGCGACACCCAATCCCCTGATGAACTCCCAGGCGGTCCCGTAGGGCACTGGATAGGAGCCGACGCGCTTCGGTCCGAAGCTCACGACGTTTGTCCCCTTCGGCTTCTTCGGCCTGATCCAGCGCTTCGGCTGTGCCCACTCCATCCGCTCGGCATGCGACCAAATTGCGATGAAGGGTGTCCATAGCTGGCGGTTGAGTGTGTCGGGCCGGACGTTCGGATAGAGCGTCTTGCCGATCTCATTCATCTGCGCCTGCGTGATGTTCTTCAGCGGAACGCCTATGAGGTGCGACATGAGGCCGGACCATTTTCCGGTCTCTTCATCGAAGGTGCCAAGGAAGCGCGGCGACCCACCGTTCTCCAAATAGGACTCCGCAGCCGCATCGAACGTCACCACGGCCTTCTTACCGTGAACCTGTTCGTCGAGCAGTTCCTTCTCTAGTTTGACGCGGAGACCTTCGGCCGCCGCTTTGTTAGTAGTTTTTGTAGATTGCCGGATTTCGTTGCCTTGGGCGTCCGTCCCCCGGATGATCCAACTGTGGTGATCCTCCCGCCGCCACAAGTAGAGTCGCATGATGACCTCATTCTATTGAAGATAGTGACGATGTCCGCTTCGATGAACCGATAGTCGCGGCCGACGCGCGCAGCGTTCGGCAGATGCTTGGCAACCAAGCCGTAGAGCGTCTTGCGTGAGACACGCAGCCGGACCATCACGTCAGCAGTCGTAAGGACGGTCTCGAGTGGCGTATTGTCGTTGGCGTGCTTCACTGGGGAGGCGCTCAGACTTCGGACTGACGGCAAGCTTTCTAGCGAATGTATCCGTCGAGTCAACGGATAAGACTGACAAAAAACTGATGCTTCTCGGGTCACGCAACATCCAAAGTCGGGACGGTGAAGGTGGCGCGCACCTTGCGCACACCGGCGATCACGTCGTCGAGGCGCATGGTGATCTCGAAGGAGCGGAAGCGCGCATCAAGCAGAGCGTAGGACACCGAGTCTGCGTCGGGCTTCGCGCCGCGCGAGACGGCAGCGGTGATCATCTGCGCGGTGGTCGGATCAATGGACGACATCTGTGGGCAATTCCTGCAAGAGAGCGTGTTGATCAGGATGGACGGCGGGCCGTTCCTTCCGCCGCGACTTGAACCGAACCTGCTTGATCGCGGAGGGGTCGCGGAGGAAGGGGAAGCGCTCGTGGATGCCGGTGACGATCTCGATCAGCGCTGTGACCGTCTGCGGCATCGTGAGGCCGAGCTTGTCGGCAATGGGCTGAAGCTCGGCGCGGACTTCCTCGGGCAGAGCCTTCGCGCGGGGCACCGCGACGAAGTCCCAGCCCAGAAAGCCCAGAACGGCTTCGAGCGACTCCAGACCTGGCTTGTTCTTGCGACGCCACGCCTTGATTGATGCACGGCGAACGCCCGAGCCCTCCTCGGTCTCGTCATAGGTGAAGCGGAGGCGAGCCATCTCCGCGAACACCAACTTCACATGCGGGCCGACGCGGTCGGGCATGGTGACCGTACGCCGGTTAGCCCGATCGCGCCGGTGACTAGTCATGCTTCGGACCCGCAGCCATCTCGGTCGAGGTGTTCATCATGCCGATCGCGCCGATCAGCTCGGGCTCCTCTTCGGCTTGGAAGAGCACACGGCGATTCGTATGGTCAGGGTGGAGGGCGACGGTGGCGACCTTGAACGCGCCCAGCATCGTCTTCAGGTACTGACCGTTGAGGCCGAAGGACGCCACCTCGCCGTTGATGTCAGCCTCGACCACATCAACGCCGCCGCCGGTCTGACCGCCGACCGCCACGACGAACCCTTCGTCAGACCCGGCGCACTGAAGACGGTAGCCTTGATCCTTCAGCGCAAATGGTTCGAGCAGGGCGACCGCGCTGGCGCACGCGTCACGCTCCAGCTTGATACGCGTCTCGCTCGGGTTAGATACGAGCGGCGTGTAGTTGGGATAGGTGCCGAGCAGCAACGAAGAGCAGAAGCGCGTCGTGTCGGTCGAGACGAAGATCGAATGCTCGTTGATGACGACTTGAACGTCTTCGGCGGCGCGGAACAAACGGATGATCTGCGACACGGTCTCGGCACTCAAGATAATGCCGGGCCGACCGCTGCTATCCACGGGCATACCTTCGGCCCCCTCTGGGGCCGGGATCGAGGTCATGATCAGGATCATGCCAGTGGTGCCAACGGCCGCAAGGCGCTTGCCGGTGATATGAAAGAACACGCCCTGCATCGGCGAGCTGGGGACGGTTGATAGTTCGGTGGCGGTGTGACCGAACAGCTTGACGAAATCCGATCCGTCGATTTTGAAGGTCGCGCCTTCCTCCCGATACTGCCGGGCAGGCCAGTCCTTGGCGGGCAGGGTCGGGAAGCTCGTGCGGGAGCGGCCTGCCTTGACGATCATCTCGTGCTTGGAATCGTCATAGTCGATCGTGACCTCGACGCCCTTCGGCAACCGGTCCACGACCATCTTCAGCTTACCAGCGTCAACGGTGGTCGAGCCTGCGCGCTCTATGGCGCACTCGCCTGACGCCTCGACTTGCATGCTGAAGTCGGTGGTGGCGACGTGCAGCATGCCGTCGCGTACGATAATGCGCGCGTTGTTCGCAATGACGGCGGGCGAGTTCTTCGGCGCGCTGGATACGCCGCGTGTCACGATCTCCGCGAGCTTGTCCCGATTGATCTTCAGTTTCATTGGCGACATGGTCCGTTGCCCCTCCCGTGAGCTGTAACGGACCGTATTTATTTATATCCGTTAAGTCAACGGATATATTAGGACGCTCAGGGCTGCTGCCTAGCCCAGCTCGCAGCTTCCTATGATGCGATCCAGTGCCTTCACTTGGGAGCGAGGCAAGTCGACGACTGTGCCGTCGCCCAGCATGCGGACGGTGATCTTGTCGATCGAGATCGTCACCACCTCGCGGATCGCGACCCGGCCGTCCGTTTGATGCACCACGGCAAAGCCTCCGTGCCCAACTTGCTTGTTGGGGTTGACGATCACCACCTCGCCAACTCTGAAGCGAGGAGCCATGGTATCGTCGGGCACCGCGATGCAATACACGTCATTGCTCAGCGGCATAACGAAGGGCGCTCTTCGCGAATCATTCAAAGCGAAGAAGCCATCGGGATCGGTGAGGCCTGTCTGGTAGAGCGTGATGGACTTCATCACCAGGGTGACGGGCTCAACGTTCTGAGGAAGTACGCCAGTTGCTGCAGTTCTCGGGGTGTCCTGCTCGCCGACTAGGTACGCATAGTCGCAATCCAAGACCGGAGCCAACTTCGTAAGTCCCTCTCTAGTTGGGTTGAGGGACTTCCCGGAAAGCAGATCATTCAAATAAGAAAGACCGAGCCCAGCTCTACGGGAAAGTTCATTCCGTGAAGTCTTCAGGCCCAAAACGCGCTCTTCAACGCGCTCTTTTATGGTTTCGAGTTTTGGATGCACCCGATGCTTTCGGCCGGGCTGCACAGCCTTCGCCATAGTTCCATTCCCCGTACGACCGAAGCTCAATACCATATTCGCGGTCCTCATCACTTGTAGACATCGCCTGCCAATATCCAAAACAATTTCAAAGACTAACGTCGCCGGATCGTTCGCCGCTTTGTCGAACGTCGCAATTCACGGTGTTTTATCCGTTTTATCCGTTGACTATCTGAGTTGCGTCCGTTAGACAAAGTTCAGCCGCATCAGCGGAAACTCTCAATCGATTCGGCATAGAGCCGGAAAATCGACGGATGTCAAGCGGCGGCGACGGACATAAATGACCGAACTATCGAAGCAGGAGCTTGTGGTTAAGGTTGCCGCACTCACTGCCACCATCGAAGACATGCGTCGCTCCATGGTCCTCGCGGCATCCCTGCCGGCGGGGTGGAGGCTGACTCCCAAAGAGCGCGACCTGTTCCTGGCCCTGATCTCGAACGAGACGGTCACGAAGCCCATGGCGATGGTCATCCTCTACGGAGCCAATCAGGACGGCCGCGAAACTCATTCCGTTGATGTCTTCATCTCGCGCATCCGTCGCAAGACTGAGGACCACTCCGTCACCATCGAGACCATTAATCGGACCGGCTACCGGCTGGTCGACCGGCTCGTATGGGCGAAGACCTTGAAGCTCGACACTTGCGTCGCGCACTAACCGGGGAGCCTAATGGCAATCTCACTCAAGAGCATCAAAAAGAAGACCGCTGCCGAGTTGCAGCCGATCTTCACGATTTACGGCGTTCCGAAGGTGGGCAAGTCGTCGCTCGCCTCTGAGTTTCCGCGACCGATCTTTATCCAGACCGCCGAAGGGGAGAGCGTTCCTGCGGGTGTCGTCGCCGAAACGCTCGAGGTCCGCAACTACGCCGAGTTGTGCGAGGCGATCACGGTGCTCGTCTCGGACGAACACAACTACGGAACCGCAATCTTCGACTCGACGACCGGCCTGGAGAACATCATCCGCGCAGAGGCTTGCGCTCGCAACGGTTGGAAGAACATCGAGGACCCCGGCTACGGCAAGGGCTACAAGATCGCCGCAGGCATTTTCCTCGAATACATCGACGGCATCATGACCCTGCGTCGTGAGCGCAACATGTCGATCGTGCAGCTCGGGCACTGCGATATCTCGCGCTTCGACTCGCCCTCGACTGACCCATATTCGCGCTATCGCATCAACCTCCACAAGGATGCCGCCGACATCGTCGAGGCGAACAGCGACGTGATCGCGTTCGTCAACTTCAAGGCCAGCATCAAGAAGGTCGATGCGGGCTTCAACAAGCAACTCACGCACGCCGAGGGCGGTGGCACCCGTTGGATGTTCCTCGAAGAGCGTCCCAGCCACATTGCGGGCAACCGCTTCGGCATGCCCCATGAACTCCAGTACCGCAAGGGTGAGGGATACAAGGCGCTCGCCAAGTACCTGCCGCCGGCACGGGAAGCCGCCTAGCACCCATTCCATCAGCGCCATAGCATCCAAGGGAGCATCAAGTGGCAGACTTCGGCGTAAACCTCAACGACGTGGACGCGGCGAATAGCAACGCGTCGGGCGGTGGCGGTCCCATCATCCCGCGCGGTCGCTACGGCTTCCAGATCGTCGAGGGCGAGATCAAGCAAAACTCGAAGAAGAATGGCGACAATTACGCGTTCAAGGCCGAGTGCACCGACGAAGGCCCGTTCTTCAAGTCCTTCGTCTACGGCACGATCGTCCTGTCGAACCCGAGCGCCTGGGCGCAGAACAACGGCCACGCGCAGTTGCAGGCGCTCGGCATGGCAATGGGCTTCGGCAAGGGCGAGTTCACCAACACGGACATGGCGCTCTATCAGCCGTTCGTCGCTGACATCGACATCGAGATCTACAAGAAGGACGGCCAGGACAAGGAACGGAACGTCTTCGCTGCGTTCATCCATGAGGGTAACGCCAACACCGAGCCGCCGTCCGAGAAGGCGCCGGCGGCGCCCGCTGGGAACGACAACAGCCGCGCGCAGACCAGCGCGGCGAACACCAGCCAGCCCAACCCCTCGACCGCACGCCAGACGCAGAACGGCGGTTCGGCTCCAACCACGGGTGGCGGTGCCGCTGGCGGACGTGCAATGCCTTGGAAGCGCTCCGCTTAAGGTGCGCTGACCCTTAGCCGGGGCTTCGGTCCCGGCTTCTACATCTCCCTTTCCCAACAGACTGCAGTCTGCCCAACGCGCCCTTCGGCGCGAACGATAGAGGCTTGCCCGATGGCCGAGTTCCCGGTCCTCCACAATCCGACGACGGCCGCGATCTATGAGGCGTATGCGAAGTCCCGCGCCCAGGCTTGGGACTCGATGGGCATCTCGATCTCGCTGCTCGGCGAAGAGTGCGAGCGAGCCCTTTGGTACGCGTTCCGCTGGGCGTCGAAGCCTGAAGTCATCGACGGCCTGAAGGCGATCACCTTCGAGACCGGCGAGATCGAAGAGACGCGTCTGCTCAACGCGCTGCGCATGATCGGCTGCGAGGTGGACGAAGTCGATAGCCGAGGGAAGCAGTATCGCGCCAGCGCGATCGCCGGTCACGTTCGCGGCAAGATGGACGGCAAGGTGCTCGGTCTCCCTGAAGCGCCAAAGACTTGGCATGTCGTCGAGTGCAAGTCGATGAAGGATACCTATTGGGAGAAGGTGAAGAAGCACGGCGTTCGCGAGGGCTACTTCTCGCATTGGGTCCAGCTCAACACCTATTGTCATCTCTTCGGCTTCGAGCGCGGCCTTTACATCTGCCGGAACAAGAACACCGGCGAGGTCTACAGCGAGCGCATCCACACCGACCACGCGGAGGCAATCCGTCTGCTTCAGCGCGCAGAGCGGATCGTCAACTTCGCGAACCCGCCGATGAAGCTGCACAACGATCCGAAGACTAAGGCCGCCTTCAAGTGTCGGGCCATGTGTAGCCACAAGGCGATCTGCCAAGACGGCGAGTTCGCACGCGTGTCGTGCCGCTCGTGCCTGCACGCAACGCCCGAGCACTTCGGCGATGCCGCGTGGTCCTGCTCACGGTGGGGAAAACCGCTCACGCTCGTAGAGCAGAAGGCCGGATGTCCGGCGCATCTCTTCGTCCCGACGCTCGTACCCGGCGAGGTCGTCGATTCCGACGAAGAGGAGGAATGGGTTCTTTACACGCTGCGCGATGGCCGTGAATGGCGCGACGGCTCCAAGCCGGCGACGCGCTACTGGCACCATGCCGAAAGCTGCTCGGTCTTTGCGACGCAATCAGACGAGCCAGACCCCCGGGAATGCGGCGGCGCTGACGCGATGCTGGTCGAGGAAATCACGGCCGAGCAGTTCGAACAACTCAAAGTTCACTACGCAACCGGGGAAAACCATGGCTGACTTTTCGCATCGCGTTCGCTTCGTCGACGCAACTCATCGCGACTGCAAGTTCTTCCTGCCAGGGGAGTCGGGCATGTTCGGCTTTGTCTGCGGCGCGCCGTGCGGCGAGGGTGAATCGTTCTGCGAGTGTCACTACCGGCAATGCTTCAAAACGCTCACGCCGGCCAGCCGCACGATCGCCCGGTACGATGACGTGATAGTCTGCGAGATGCAGATCGACGACTCCGAGCTGGAGCTGACGGAGCTGGTCTCCGGCGGGGCCATGCACTGATGCCCGTCGACCTCCGCGATTATCAACGCAAGGCGTGTGACGCGCCTTATGAGTACTGGTCCGAGAAGCCCAGGGGTAACCCGCTGATCGTGGTCCCGACCGGCGGCGGCAAATCCATGATCTTGGGCACGATCTGCGAAGAGTTCATCGGCTTCGAGCCGACGACGCGCATGATCATGGCAACGCACGTCAAGGAGTTGGTGCAGCAAAATTTCGAGGAGTTGCTTGGCATCTGGCCGTTCGCACCGGCCGGCGTCTACGCGGCTTCGCTGAAGCGCAAAGAGGTGCACAATCAGATCACCTTCGGCAGCATCCAGTCGATGTTCCGCGTGGCCGAGAAGTTCGGCCGCATCGACGTGCTGCTGATCGACGAAGCGCATCTCGTGCCGCCGGACGAAGCGGCCATGTACGGCAAATTCATAAAGGCGCTGCGCGCGGTCAATCCCGACATGCTGATATTGGGGCTGACCGCCACGCCTTACCGGCTCAACTCGGGCATGCTCACCGAAGGCGACGACGCGCTGTTCGATGACATCATCTATGAAATCTCGATCAAAGAGCTGATCGACATGGGCTACCTCTGTCCGCTCGTCTCGAAGGCGACGCAGACGGTGTTCGATCTGAAGGGCGTCGGCCGGGCTGGGGGTGACTTCAAGATCGGTGCGCTCCAGGCTGCCGTGGATAAGCACCCGGTCACGGAGGCGGCAGTCAAGGAGGTGATCGCGTTCGCGAGGAGCAACGAGCATCCGCGCAAGTCGTGGCTGTTCTTCTGCTCGGGCGTCGATCATGCCCTGCATGTCCGCGACGAAATCCGGCGACACGGCTATTCATGCGAGGCGATCCACGGCGACACCGATGACGGAGATCGTGACCGGTGGATTAAGGAGTTCAAGGCGGGCAAGATCACGGCGCTCACCAACGCGAACGTGCTCACGACCGGCTTCAACGCGCCGCGCACTGATCTGCTCGCGATGCTGCGACCGACCGAGTCGACGGCGCTGTACGTGCAGATGGTCGGCCGTGGCACGCGCTGCATGGGCAAGAACATCCACGAGTCGATCCGCAACGGAAAATCTGACTGCCTGGTTCTCGACTTCGCGGGCAACGTCCGGCGGCATGGTCCGGTGGATCAGGTGAAGGTGCGGAAGCCTGGTAAGGGCGGCGGCGAAGCCCCGGTCAAGGAATGTCCGGAGTGTCACTCGCTGATATTTGCGGGCCTGCGCGAGTGCCCGGATTGCGGCCACGCCTTCGAGCGCGATGTCGAGAAGAACATCAAGCAAACCGCCGACGCGGTGCCGATCCTGTCCACATCGAAGCCCAATTGGGTGAAGGTCAACCGGCGCACGTTCTATCGCCACGACAAGCCGGGCGGCACCCCCAGCGTCCGCGTCGAGTATGTGTGCGGCTTCACGGTGCACAAGGAATGGATTTGCCCGGAGCACAAGGGCTTCGCGCGCGTCAAGTTCGAGAAGTGGTGGAAGGAGCACGGTGGTGGCGACGATGCGCCGTTCACGATCAACGACACGCTCTCGGCGGCAGGCAAGAAGGTGCTGCGCGAGACGACGGAGATCATGATCCGCGCCAACGGGCGGCACTATGAGGTGATCGGCCGCAAGCTGGGAGCGCCCGGCGAGTTGACGCAGGACAACTTCGTCTCGGTCCAGCCCTCGCGTGAGGAGATCGTCGCGCAAAACTATGAACTCAACGGGAAGCCGGAAGAGGCGGCCCGCTACCGCGCCCAGGTCGCGGCCAGAGCGACCGCGAACGACAACCAGCGCCCGGCGATGCCCGGCACGAGCCGCGTACCGGCGGCAAAGGCGTCGATGCCAGGGCATGCGAAGCCGGTGACGCAGCTCCGTACGAGCGGGGAGCCCAAGGCCGACAGGGACGTGTTCGCCGGCACATGGGGCAAGCAAGACCTCGACGATGACATTCCATTCTGAGGAGACGGGGAAATGAGCGCACCGAAACCAAAGCGGCTGCTTCGCCGCAATGAAATCTATCAGAAGCTCTCGACGTACTGCGAGGCGCAGGGCTACCGCTACGAGCCCCTGATCGGCGGTAAGCATCATTACATTGAGGTCTACATCGGTGACGGCAGGCGCGTGCGAATGATCTTTTCAGCAAGCGCCAGCGACCATCGCGCTGCGAACAATGCCCTCACGGTGCTGAAGCGTCTCATTCGCGAACGTCAGGCGAGCAATGACAACAACAAGGTTTGATCCAGAGCCCGTGTGCTGTGGCGTCTGTCGCCGGCTTGCGGTGGGGATCGGCTATGCGCCTAAGCAAGGCAAGCCGGTGCTTTGGCTCTGCACGGACCCGACGTGCATTTCTTTGGGGGAGAGTGTTTTCAAGATGGCACCGAAGACTCTTAGTGCTCACGAGCTGTTCGCGCTTGACGAAGCTGGCGAGGTTGCGGGGGCTTACCTCGAACGCATCGGCAAGTTCGACTTGACGCAGTTGTCTGAGGCCGAGTGGATGGAGTTCCTGAAGACGGTCCTCAATACCTACGGCGAGCGGATGCGCGCTCGCTTGCTCGATCACGCCGCTCCGTTCTGAAGGCCGTCGTTATGTCCGAATCTCCGTTCGCCCAGGTTGGCCCGATCCTGTTCGAAAAGGGCTACTCGCCGATTCCGATCATGCCCGGCAATAAGGTGCCAGGCCTCATGGTTGGTGACGAATGGCGCATGTTCAAGGGCTGGAATGAGTTCTGCGTTGAGCGACCGTCGCAATTTCAGATCAACCAGTGGGCCAAATGGCAGGACGCGGGCGTCGGCATCGCCTGCGGCCGTGGCTTGATCTGCATCGACATCGATCAGGAAGAGATCATCGAGCCGTTGCTTGCGATCCTGCCGGTGTCCTACGTGCAGAAGAAGGGCCGGAAGGGCATCTCGCTCTTCTACCAGGGCAACACGGACGCCATCCGCTCGAAGAACTACCGGACGCCCGATCGTGTCGGCCTTGTCGATCTCTTGGCCGAAGGTAAGCAAACGGTGCTGCCGCCCTCGATCCATCCGGATACTGGCGAACCCTATTATTGGTGGACCGACGAAACGCTGCTCGATGTCGGCCTCGCGGCGCTGAACGAGCTGCCGAACGACATCGCCGACCAGATCGGCGAGGTGCTGCGCGCGTTCGGCTATGACCCGGACGGCGACCGGGCAGCCGACCCGGCCGGTTCGGATCACCCGGACACGTTGAGCAGCCACACCTCGAACTTCTTCCGCAAGCTCAACGAAGACGCGCTGGCCCGGATCGAGGCATGGGCACCGAAGCTCAAACTCCCTAAGGGGCGGTTCCTTGGCCGTGTCTATCGTGCGGTGGCTCCGTGGCGCGCCTCGGGCTCGGGCCGTGCCATGAGCCGCCGCTCGGCGAACCTCTCGATCTCTCCGGGCGGCGTTGAGGACTTCGGCACCGGCGAGAGCTTCACCGCGCTCAACGTCGTGATGAAGACGTTGCAGATCCCCGACTCCGAGTTGGACGCGGCCGTGCAGTGGCTTGGCGGCTGCCTTGCCTATGACTTTTCGCCGAACATCACCCTGACCATGGGGCCGAAGACGCTGGCGATCCTGGCCGAGCGCGAGGCCCGTGAGCGCGGCGAAGAGCCGCCGGTGCGCTCTGCGGTCGAGGAGGCGTTGACGCCCCCGCCGCACCCCGAATGGCATCCTACGCCCACCCCGGCGGTCGCAGAAAGGCCGACCGGCGGCGACCTCACCGCCTACGCCGCCGCACAGCCCAGCGCGCCGGCTGCGGCTCCTGCGGAGGCCACTGTTGGGCTGGTGGAGGAAGAGGAGGTCAACGCACCGGCGACGCCCCCAGCGCCATCTATGGCCGAGCTGGAGGCCCTTTGCCGTGGCATCCCCGGATTGGTCGGCGAGCTGGTCGAATGGATGGCGTGCTCGTCATCGAGCCCGTCGCGGCCGTGCGCCCTCGGGCCTGCACTGCTTTGGGTCGGGACGATCGCCGGCCGCCATCAGGCAGGGCCGACCGATCTGCGCACCAACCTCAACGTGGTGACCCTGGCACCGCCCGGCTACGGCAAAGACCACGCGCGCCAGGCGCTCTATCGGCTGGCGACGAAGACGGGACTGTTCCGCTTCATGGCCCCGGAGAACTTCCTGTCGGACTCCGCGCTCCGCAAGACGATCGAGCAGAACCCGGTCATGATGTCGATGATGGACGAGTTCGGCGGCTTCATCGGCAAGATCATGGATCGTCGCGCTGGCGCGCATCAGTCGAACCTGCGTCACATGATCCTCCAGCTCTTCACGACCTCCAACAGCGTCTATACCGGCGCCGCAGCCGCCCAGGAGCAGGCGACGCCGATACATCAGCCGTGCTTCTCGATCTATGGAACGACGACGCCGCATGACTTCTGGCCGTCGATGTCCGGCCGGGGCGTCGGTGACGGCTTCTTGCCGCGTTGGCTAGTGCTGCCGATCTCGGGCAAGCCGTTGCTCGACCAGCCGGTGACGCAGCCGTATCAGCCGCCGGACCGGATCGTCGAGGCAAGCCGTGCCGTGTTCAAGCTCTCGCGCCGTGGTGCCAACCTGCCGGACATGGCGTCGCAGCCGGTGGTCAATCCGATCGTCGCCGAGTGGGGCGAGGACGGCTTCGAAGCCTTCAGGTGGTATCGCGGGCACTTCGCGAAGTGCTCCGAGGAGGCGAGCGAGGACAGCAAAGTTCTGTGGACCCGCTCTATCGAGATCATGCTGCGGATCGGCCATATCGTCGCGATCGGCATCAACCCCGAGCGGCCGATGCTCACGGACGAGCTGGTCGATTGGGCGGGGCGGCTCACCGAGCTTTCGACCAAGTCTTGCATTGTCGAGATGAAGGACCGGCTGGCATCGAACGATAAGCAGGCGGAATATCTGTTCGTGCGGCGGCTGATCAAGGAAGCTGGTCAGGCCGGGATTACCACGGTGGCGCTGAAGCAACAGATCAACGGGCTCTTCGACAACGCGCGTTACGAGTCGATCATCAAGCAGCTTCAGGACGCCAATCAGGTGAGCGGCCGCATGGGAACCGGGCCTCGCGGTGGCCGTCCAACGTTTCGCTACTACGCTGCCGCCTAGGCGGTGACCCCATAAACCTGCAGGGGGCGGATGGTTTGCCAAAGTCCGCTTTGCGCCGTTCGCGACCAATTCCTGCAGCGCATCTGAATGACCCGATGGTCAACAATGCACCTCGCGTCGAAGTCCGAGAATGTCCCCTAAGAGCGACGAGCTGACATCACAAGGCGGTCCAATCAACCATTGTCAATAGTGCGATCTGAGCGCGATGCGGTAGATAGTGGCGACATACAGAGCCCGTATGGAACGTCAAGGTGGCGGCAGGAAAATGTCCTCCAGCAAATCGAATGCCTCGACTAAACGTTGATAGTCGACCTCGGGCATATCCTTTGCGTGCGCGTCTATCCTATAGTTATTGACGGCGTTTAAGGCGTCTGAAATCTGGGTAGATCGATCGTGCTGACTACGTCGTACAAACTTTAGCAGCTCAATTAGATATAGCGGGCTGTTGTTCCTTGAAAAGGCTTGCCGTCTATTTAGCGAACCAAGTTTGATTTGCCTGTCTTCTGAGAGGCATGCCTCCACACTTTTTGTCCATTCGCTAGGCTCTAGCTTCTCAGCCCAACGGTAGAGCCAGCTTCTGATCTCTTGCTCGAGGTTGTTTCGACGTTTACTTATATACGCCCATTTCTGCTCACGAGTCGCAGAGTTTGCATGGTTTAGACTCTTTCGAACGGTGTCAGCAACGGCGTCGAATGCAAATTCATAGTCGTCTTGGCGTCGAATAACCAGTCCGTAGCCGATCAGATGTTCGACGTATTCGGGGGAGTATCCCACCATTTCCTTGAAGGTGGAGACCTCGCCGCGCGCGAGGTATTCAAGCATTGCATACTCGTCCGGGTAAAACGCATTCAGATTGCTCAGAATCTCCTTCATATAATTCTGAAGGTCTGAGCCGGCTTCTTGCTCGGCCTCATTGCATGCAACGATCGAAACCGTTCGTGGTCGGCTTGTTGGTGTCCTCTTGTGGATTTGGCTGCATAATTGGCGTGTAAAAAAGGGATGACCTCCAAATCGCTGATAAATATGCGAGAGAACGCTCGCATCAAAATCCAATCCCATAAAGTAGCCGAGTCGCGTTATCATTTCCCTCGTGTCTGCTTGAGTGAGCATGGGAATAAACGTCTTTGGTGCGAACAGGTAGACCGGGTTTGCTATTCCATTGAGCTTGGGCAATTCGAATAGGTGCGGGTTGGTGCCGACGAAGCAAAATGTCATCTTTCTTTTTTTTGCGTTCTGGAAGAACGATCTGGCTATTTGCCAAAAAAGCAACGCATCTTCTTCCGTTCGCCAATGCGCGGACGCGGCTGTCTTCGGTGAGATATTTTCTATCTCATCAAAAATGAGAAGTACGTCGTTTCCCGCAGCATTCAGCGCGTCATTCAGGTGGCGTTGGAACCCTGCAGAGATTTGGTCGGGTGTGTTGCCCAACGAGATATTTATCTTCTTGAGGTTGAGCTGCTGGCGTACGTCTGCCACAATTTGTTCGAGCAGTGCTCCATAGCGCTTTGCATGAACCGCTGGGTCCTGGCAATCGATCACGATGGTCTGGCAACTAGATGCTCCCGATCGCCTTTGAATGGCGTAGATCGTTGAAGTCTTGCCGCTCTTTCTTAAGCCAAAGAGCGCGCTGTTTTGTCCAGACTTGTGTAAATCGATCACATTGTCGACGATAGCCTTTCGTCCGAAGAAAAAATACTCGTGCTTGAGCGGGGATTGATATCCGAATAAATCTCGGATGAGATAGTTTCGCCGAATTGCGTTGAATAGAAAGTCGTCAGTTGCGGAATGAAAATCGTCGTAACGGTATGGGATGACGACGGGGTATTCGATGTCTTGAAGGAGATAGTGCCTAATGCTGTTCTCTATGTCGCGGTCACGGCTGATGAGAAATCGGAAAGAGCGGTCGACCCGGACATCATCAAACTGGTCGCACGTTAGGTCAAACGCGCGTAACGTTCGGGCTTCAAAGGTCTCGTAATCGGCGAACAGAACCACAATCTCACGTTCCACATTCAACGCGGCGGAGACGCCCTGGGCGGGTCTCATGAGGAAGGCTCGGTAGTTGCTATTTCCGACCTGCGTCGGCGCGGCGGCACGTGTGATGTAAAAGTGGCCCGCCAGTCTCATTATGATCTGGCGTTCTGCTAGGGTGAATGCGCTCAGTTCAAAGTTGGAATTGACGCCCGGATAGGTGGGCATTTGACGCGCCTCCCCAAAACTTCACTATTATACCACTATATGTTGTGATATTGAAGCAATGAAACTCCGGCGGCAAGAGCGGAGATTGGTAGTCAACAGCTCCAACTATTCGGACTCCCTTGGTTGGGGAGGCGTGGCCGATGTCCGCTGGGGGGGGCTGAATTTAGACGCCGGTGACTCAGTCGCAAAGGCCGGCCTTGGGTCATTCGCTGCCTCCTTCAGCCATTGGCAAGTCCGGCGACGTCCGCGTTGCTCTGAAGGTAGGGGTAGGTCAGCGAACGAGGGTCTCATAGTAAACACGCTCCTGAGGGTCCGGTGGCGCCCGATCTGTATGCGCTGAGAAGAGAAGCCCGCTGAGGCGGGCTCTCAAGTACCTTGTGGAGTAGGATCAGCCGTCTTCATCGGTCGCGGCCGCTACGGCGGACTGGACCTCAATACTGCTCGGCAGGCCGTCGAAAGTAAGCCTCCCGGCCTCGGTTGGCCCGGGCGCATCGAGCCACAAGTGCGGGATGGGCGCAGCATTTTCAAAGGCAATCGCCTTTGACGTAGAAGTGCCTTTCACGGCCGAAATCACCGGCGCTTCATAAGTGAGGGCGGACGCTCCCATCAACACGGCGCAGACCAGGGCAATAAGCTGTGTAAGGTGGAGAAGCCTCGACCGGCTCCCCTCTCTCGCATAGTGGCGTAGTGCGGTGGCGCAAATCTGACTGTCTGTCGGCCCCAGCAACGTCTCTTCAGAACTACTAAGCGCAATGGCCAAGGCCAGTGCGTCGCCCTTGCTAGTCACTTTAGATCGTCTCCTTGAGCCGACTTTCGGTCGGCGTGCCCACGGTGGCCAATGCCCCAGATGATTGTCGAAGTATAATAATACCGTGATGTATTTCCGTCGAACGACTGCCCGTCAATTAGAAACCCACGGAATTGGTTGGGAAGGTTATGGAAACGTGTCGGCGCAACTCGGGTGCCTCACAGTGCAGCCCACGTGAGGGTCAACGAGGGGTGGAATGCAGCCGCGGCTGTTCGGGTTGCCTTCCAGTCTCCGCTGCACCACTCGAACGCAGGTTGGCCGCACGCAGAACCTTGCGACCATAGGCAGTGCAGACCGGCCGCCCATAGACGCCGCGCTGGTAGAGGCTGATGCCGGCGCACCCAACGCCGCCACGACTGATAGCGATCCTTAGATAGCGAAGCCCCGCGCGCAGGCCGGTGCTGCAATCGTACAGATCCCCTGTGACGCCAACGGACCGCGCGGTGGCCGGCTTGACCTGCATGATCCCGCGCTCACCGGCGCGGCCAGTGAGGCGGCAGTTATAGTTGCTCTCCACGCGGATGACAGCATGCACGAGGCTGGGCGCGAGCCCGTGCTGGTCTGCGGCGGAATTGATCAACTCGTGCAGTCCAGACCCGGCGAATGCAGGCATGGTGGTGGCGATCACGCTCGCGGCAGCGAGCGCGCTGATAAGGCGCTTCATTCCCAGTTCTCCTAAGCCGCGATCTCTTCGCAAGCGAAGCGACGGGCCTCGTCGCGGCGACGCTGATTTTGCTTGTGCGTCACCATTTCCAGATGATCCGGGTTCACGCAGCGGCGTGTCCGGCAGCGATGATCGAGTTGCTTGCGGGGAGGGATGGGACCATGCTCGATGACGTACATCACGATATGGACGGCCATGGTGCCGCCATCGAGACACATCCTCGGATAGTCTTTTCCCCGCCCGTTGCTCCCCGACGTAGGCCCCGTCCAGATGTGGCAGGGTGTATCGAGCACCGTCCCTTGAACGACCTCGAGGCGAGACATCACCTTGTCTCGGATGCGTTCGCGGCGCGTGCTCATTTGGATAACCCCAAATGCGCCTCCTGCCGCGCCTGCCGTTGCTTGAACACCTGAATGTGGTAGGCGCGATTGCCCGGCGTATCGGCCGTCGCGTGGTTGACGCGCGAGAGCGCCATGCGGGGCAGGCCGTCTTCGGTCCACGTATGGAGCAGTTCGGTGAAGGGATGGCCGTTAACGGCCAGCCGTGGAACGATCTTCACGTCTACGTTGGTGAGCACGCGCATGATCAGGCGGCTTCCCGATTGCTGGTGACGCCCAGGGCGGCCAGCTTCTCGTCCACGACCGCGATCTGCTGCTCGAAGACCAGCCTCATGTCGGGCAGCATGCGCTCCGTAAGATCGGGCCGAATGTCGTTGCTCTCGATCCTGACGCGGGGGCGGGAGCCACGCGTAACGGAGGCGAGGCTGGACAGGTAGGCGCGTTCCTTGATCAGCTCCGCGACGGCGGCGAAGTCACTCAGTTTCATCGGTGCCACCCTCAACCGAACAAGACGTTCTGATCGGCGTGGACAGCGGGAGCACGCTTGATGCGGCTGACTCCCCGCGTGGCGGACTTGGAGGGCTTCAGACCTGGCTCGACGGCGGGCAGAGCCACCTCGGTCTCGCGATCCTTGTGGCGCAGAAGGTGAGCTGCCATGCCGCTGGCGTTCGGACGGCGATCCTTGGTCTTGACCAGCACACCGGACTTGACCAGCTCCGTGCAGCGGGGGTGGATCGCGAAGGGCGTCTCGCGCAATCGATCGGCGATCTCATCAGCGGTCATCCTATAGCCGGAGAGCATCAGGTTCTCGATCGAGGCGCGTAGCATCTTGGCGCGCCCGGCGATCTTCTTCCCGGCATCCTTGGATGCCCCGCCGCCCTTCGATCCAGGCGTAGTCGGATAGGTCATAGGCAAAGTTCTCCCGTTCGCGCAGAAGGCGCGCTTCCAGACCAGCGATGTTTGGGTGGTGTCCCTACCTGCCACCGAGTCGGCGGCTTCCACTGCCAAGACGTATATCCGTTATATCCGTCAGGAAAGAACTTTGTGATGGATGTAGCAACGTCAAGCCGTGGATAAAACGGGGGAGGGCGTTCCGGGTGACCTTCAAAAGGTCCGTTATAGGAAATGCCAAAAGTCGCAAATTATAGGAATAGGTTTCGCGGAAAACCTCGGGGGTTTCCGGCGAAACCTTCCGCTATAGGGGTCGCAGAAAAGGGGTTTTTGAGGTTTCGGGTTCATGATGTAAGAATCTAGTATTCTTGTAACTTACTTATATCCGTTGAAGTCTCAATAAGGGTGGAGTTATAACGTAGAAACCCGAAACCCCGGAAACCCCTCCGCGACGGACATAAGAACGGATGAAATTGAAGGACGAGACGGCGCTGTGGGTGACCGCGATGGGCGGCATGGCGTTGCCAGCGGAGGGGATGACGTTGAGCGCCTTCGGCGCGGCCCTGCGGGTCTCACCAGATCGGGCCGAGAAGGCAGCTCGGTATCTGCACCGCAAACGGCTGGTCTTCGTCTCGAGGCGGCTCGGCCATGTCCGCGTCCTGCCGGTGTCGGCCAAGCGGCTCCGTGGTCGGCCGAGCGGCGTGATCCCGGTGGGACCGAAGCTCGACCTCCGGCTTGTCGGGCTCCTCACCGAAGCGCATCCGATCTTCCTGTCGGTGAAGGAGATGCGCCGGGACATGCCGAGCGACTGGAGGGATCGCCCCGAGCTGCGTGCCGAGCTGTCGGACGGCATCGCGGGACAGAGCGATCGGATCATGAAGCTCTGCCGTCGCTTCTTGGCCGTCCACGGGACGCACCTAGCGGGGCTCCGTGAGGCGCTGTGGCTCGATCAGGCGGACATCATGCCCCTGATCGCGCAACGGCACCCAGCGCTCGCCCTGGGCGGCCCTGATGCCCTTCCGGCTCCCGTGGTGGACAGCCAGGCCAAGCGGGTCTCGAAGAACCTGAGCCATCAAGATCGCGTCCTGGCGTATGTCCGCGGAGCGGGGAAGAATGGCATCACGGTTTCCGACATCAGCTTCAACTTCGGCAACCGGCTGAAGCGCCCGGTGCTGAACGACATCGTGGCGACCCTGGAGAGCGTCGGGCAGGTGATCGTGGTCGAGTGTCGCACGGCATCGCGCGGTCGCATGGGCGTCCGCCTGTTCGATCCGGCGCACGGGGAGCCCGTGGTGCTGCCGAACGGTCGGCTGGTCGCGGTCGAGTGAAATCTCTCTCCGATTGTGATGCCTATCGCTTTGTCAGCGAGATAAGGCTGGATGGATCAAATTCCCAATAGCTAGTCTCGTCAGTCTGCATGATGTCATAATAAGATCGGTCTCCAATTAGAACCGGATACATCCACCATGCTGGAGGGCCCAGACAGGACGCGACGAGATAGGTTTCGTCAGGGCGGTCGGTCCTCTCCTTTACCAGCGGCAGATATGTATCCGTGATGAGGTTGATATTCGTGATCTGAATGTCGTTCTGCTCCAGTACTAAGATGGTTTTCGCGCCTTCATTGGCCTTCCAGGCGGCCAGTTTGGGGAACTTCTTATCGATGGCGACTTGCATGCGCGCCGCGCGACGCTTCTCCATGTCGTCTACCAAATGTCTAATCTCGAAGTATTTGCCCGGGAATATGGGTGGCTCGTACCGGATCAATACTACATCACATGGTACGCCGGTCGGTTTCGTAGGACCCGCGATATTCCCACTATGATCGGGAAATGTTGGTTTCGGGATGGTCGGCGCGGTCTCTTTCACCCAAGTGACAATAGACTGTTGAACACGCGCCAGCTCAGCGGGTTTGAGACCATCGAGCGTATTGATCGGCATGTTCAATTGAAAAAGGGCGTCGGTTCCGAGGGAGTCCTTTAGCGCATTTGATATTGGCGCAAATAGCGTCTCGGTCTGGGCTTCCATGCGTATATGGCCGTCGAAAGGCTCGACGACAGTATGTTCGAGGGCATATAACTGATCGCCCAGCGTGAATGCTAGATCGACGGGATGCTTGTGATTTTCCGTTTCAGGCCAGCGAAGATTGTCACGCGTGCGACCTTCGCGCTCTTCGAGACGTTTGACCATCGCGTCGCAAACTTCGCCTTCGTAGCGAGTAAGCAAAGGACTCGGTTTACGAGGTTTCTCCAATTGCGATCGAAGCATCGCAGCGAGGGTGTTCGACTCGCTAATTGTCAATTTCTCAAGTTGATCCACAATTTTCGATAGATCTCGCATCGGCCAATAATTCCTTCTCCCAAAATCCGCAGTGATTTCCAACGATAGCGCACGGTTAGGTAGTTGTCAGGTCAAGTGTGGACGGTTGCCGGATTGATCTCGTCCGGTCCGATGATCTGCGCGATGCTCGGGCGATGGAAACCCGTATCGTCAACAGCATCCCCGAGTGGCGCTATCAGGCAGCCGTCATTGCCCGCCTCCACGACCTGGAGGACCGTGGCTTGCCCTTCACATGCGCCGGTGACATGAACCGCGCGAAGCGCGGCCGTCGCGAACGTATGGAGGCCAAGGTCACCGGCATGACCGCCGGTGAGGCCGACGTGCGGGTCTACATGTTCGGCGGCCGTCTGCTGTCGTTCGAGCTGAAGACACCCACCGGCTCGCGCTCGAAGGCGCAGAAGGATCGGCACAAGAAGCTGATCGCGCTCGGCTTCACTATCGTCACGCTGAAGGCTGACACCCCTGAAGAGATGGCCGACACGGTCGAGCAGATCGTGCGGGACCACATCTGATGCAGCTCACACTGAAGCTCGACGACGCGGAGTGGCGCAAGCGCATCGAGCAGTTGCGCACGAGCAGCGTCAACACGGCAACGGCGAAGGCCCTCACGTTCACCGCGAAGGACGCCCAGGCTGCCTTGAAGGCCGAAGTGCCCGGCCTCTTCGTGCTTCGCCGCAACTGGATTCTCACGGGCATCCGCATCCGGCCTGCCAACGGCAATAAGCTCACCGCCGTCGTCGGCTCGATCGACAAGTACATAGAGCGCCATGTTGTCGGCGCTGGCGCGGACAAGCACCCCGACAACAAGCTGTTGATCCGCAGCAGGCGAGACCCATCAACCGGACGACTCGCCACCGGCGGCATTCTGATCAAGCCCTATGGCTCGATCGCGAGCGCGCCGATCCATACGGTGGTGCGCCGCCAGTTGAAGCGCATGGATGGGCAGAAGAGGAAAACGTTTCAGGTGAAAGGCAAGGACGGGAAAGTGTTCATCGTCCGCCGCAAGGGGAGCGCAAAGAAGCCGCTCCAGACCCTGGCCGTGCTCCAGAACGAAGCGAAGGTCGCGAAGGTGTGGGACTTCAGGGGCACCGTGTCCGGCGTTGTCCAGGCACGCTTCCCGCGTCACTTCTTCCGCGCAATCCTCGGCGCATCGAAGCGCTAGCGACGGGAGCTGGCAAGGCTCTTCAGAGGAAGAAGTCAAAACCACACCAAACATCGGATCGGCGCAAGCCGTGTCCGACCTTTGGCTTCATCCAAAAGTAGGCGAAGGCCTGGCCAATCCGTAGGAGCGATTTTGCCCAACAGGTTGTCGGCCCTGCCGAGTGCCTTCGAAAACATTGTGCCGTCCCCACAACAAAGGTTAAGATTGCCGAAGTGGGTGGGAAGCATGGAAGCACACATACCATCTCTCGGAGAGTCTATCACGCAATTGATGGTGACGCTGCTTGCGTCCGCAGCAGTGTTGTCGGTCCTCGTGTTCTCGCTGATCATCTTACGTAGAAAGGGTTGTGTCGCTGAAATAAATGTTATTTGGTATGCGTTTTCGCTTGTCTTCTTACTGTGGTGGTGTCTCCAGTTGGCTTTTCATCTCGATATTTTGCAGCAGCCATTCGATGATGAGTTAGGAGCGCAGTATAATGCGACAATGGTAGAAATAAAACAGCTTCCTGACATAGAAAAAAACAAGTATGACTCCCAGGAGCAGATGCGCTTGGCGGGGCAGCCGGTTGACGATGAGTTCAAAAGAAGAAGGCAGCTTGAGCAGAAACTTGCGGATCTCGGGCGCAGATTAGCCGACGGTGAACCTTGGACGGTACGCTATGTCCATCTAAAGGTGAGGGAGTATCTAACGGACACTCGCGCCGAAATCGGCGCTGTTGCCATATTCCTTATAGTCACCGTAGGGCCTCAATTGATGAACTATATTCTATCAGGTCTATCTGGGTGCGCAGCGACGCCGCGATACGTTTGGCAGTTTGAAAAAATTGCGATCTGGAGTCTAATTAAATTCTTGGCGGCATTCGGTGGTCTACTTGTTGCAGACGCGCTGAGTTTTTACCAAGTAACCTTGTTTCGCGATGCAAGGGCCAAGTTGATAATCTTCATCGACTATGTCAGCCACTTACCCTGGGGGCTAGGCGCCGTTGCGCTAGCGTTTGTAACTGCTGTGTGTCAAGTCTACACATTGGAGGCCGCTCAGGCGCTCGGGAGTGCTTGGCAACAAAAGCCGGGCTCGCTGCCAATTCGGCTTCATAGGTTTTTCACAAGAAATGTCTCACAGACAAGAAACAAGTACTGAAGAGACATTGGCCCGGCACACTTCTTGGAAAGGCTGACGCGCGCTCACCGAAAAAGTTCGCCGCCCCCTCCGTTGCGCGACATCGTTTCGCGTGAACCGCGCGGGATCCACTTAGAAGCGTTCTCGCGCGGGGAAAAATTTTTTTCGCAGGTGCTTCTCGCGGGAGATCGACTCCCCCGATTCCTCGATCCGGCAACTTCGATCGCTGGCACATGCCCGGCAACATTACTACGGCCGGATCGGGCTGAAAAATCCTTCTTACACGTCCAAGGGGTCGTCGGACCATGGGCGCTTTGGACGCCTCGCGCCGCGCCAGCGCGCGCCGCCTAGCGCGGTCCCGACAAACGGCCGCTACTACGGACCCCGCAACGGGACACGCGCCAGCGGCCTCCTAATGACTTCCTGCCCGTGGTCGCAAATCTCGCGCGGGACAGCGTCACAGCGCCCTAGCGGTTGCTGATTAGTCGCCATGGTGCGACGCCTTGTCACAGCCTTACGAACACGCGCGCGCGTTCGATCGCGCCGCAAACCGCACGGCGGACCGTCGCGCGCGCCGCTATGGCCGCGCGTCATCGGCTGATTCCCTCCTATCGATCGCCCAAAGGCGCATAGCGAAACGGCCGCACAATCGAGGCGCGGCCGTTCTTCCTATTCGCTAGCTAGATCCTGCATGCGGCTGATAGCGGGAGTCCGCGTTTGAGCATGACAAAGAACGGGGCTTGTTCGTCCGGACGGCGGACTAAGAGCGCGTCAAATCCCGCGCGAACCGCTGGCATGCGAGAAAGCAGGTAAGCAGGCTTTCCCCAAACGCAAAACGTGGTCCCGATATCTTCGGACGGTGCCGCATAGGCGGGACAGGCGAGCGCGACCAATGCCGCGCAAACGAGATGCTTCATTCCGGTGTCCTCTCGACTAGGCCGCGCCGTGCGGCCTTCCCAACGCCTTAAGGCGGGTAAGCTTGCGCTACCCGCCATAAAGCCGAGTTAGGATCGTGCGAGCCATGTTTGCGTCGGCTTGCGGCAAACCTTCGGGCTTCGCTAGGCGAGTACCAAAAGATCATGCCGAACGTTCCGCGCCACGCGCGACCGGCTGACACCGCGTCGTCTTCAGCCTTCCGAAGTGCCGCGCTCGTTTGGGTATCAGCCGATAGCAGCCGCAAGCCTTCCGGCTCATTGGCTAGGGCAGTCTCTAAATCCGAGCGGCGAACGTTGCCGTAGCCGTTCGCAATGGCCCAATCGCAGAGCGCCTTAGACGCCGCATCCCATTTCTCGCGCGCGCGCTCGCAAAGCTTGCGGTGTGACAGTCCCATGGTTCAGCCTTTCACGCCATGCGCGTAAATGATCGTCAGGTTACGGCCGTGCCTGTCTCGAATGCAGACATGCGCGTTGTCACCATCGAACCACCATGCACTACCCGCACGATCGAACGCCTTCCTCCAGCGATACGGCAGAGCAGCGCGGACCGCGTCGTTATCGGGGCGATACGGGATTCCCGTGTCATAGAAGCCGACCAAACCGGCTTCTTTGGCGGGTACGGTGCAGCCCTTGAAGCCTGCACCATTGATCCGAAAGCTGATCATGCCAGATACACCTTTCCATCGTCGCCAATGTAGGAGTCGCGTTCGGGGAAAGGATGCGCGCTAGCGCGGCTTTTCCAGCCGCAAGCGTTGCTCAAAGCGTCGCCGATATCGCCGAGTCCACGGTCCCAAAAGCCGACACCGTGACCGTTGCGCGAATACCAAAAGTCGTTACCCGCGCGCTCGGAGTCATAGCTGCCACGTTCCCCGCCATGTTCATAAGCGGCGTCTAACAAATCAGCGTGCACGCGCTGGAAAGCCTCGCAATCGGCAATGATTGCGGCGAGCGTTTCGGGCGCTAAATCATCAAAGCCTGGTGAATCCCCGCCAACAAACCGCGGCTCCATGGTCGCGGTGTCGATAGCGACGGACGGCATGTCGCGGTCGCTTTCGTCACAAAGCTGCTCCTCATCCGTAAAGAAGAGCGCTTCAATATATCCGCGCGTGAACGCGTCAAGCTTCTGAAAGGCGCGGTAGTCGTTCACGTTCAAGACAAATTCTGGCATCGGTCCACGTCCTAATTAGTGGTTCCAAAAAATGTAAAGGTCGCCGCCGTCATTGCGGATTCCGCTGAGGTCGCCGCAAGTTTCAAATTCGCGCGCGATGCTGTCCCAATCGATATGCGCTTGCAGCCATTCGGGAATGGCGCGCATATCTTGAGTTTCTTCTGTGAACTGCTCTGCGAAGTCGCGCCAAGTATCGTATTTTCCGCGATAGCGGTCTGATATGAAGCTTTCCGCGTCGCTTGCGTTCGCGTCGCTCATTGCCTCGCGAAGAACGGCAAGCGGAATGTCGTGTTCTTCGGCAACTTCATTGATTGCGAAGATTTCCGCGATTTCGGCGAGTCCCGTGTATTCCTCTAGCTTGCCGAATCCCTCATGATCATGAATCGCCCATTCTTCAGCGCTCAGAACAAATTCGCCTGTTTCGGGATGCTTCACTTTGACATTTGGGAAAGGCGAGGCGCGCAACATGGCGTTAATTGCATCCTGCATTGCGTCGATATCGTCCGACGCATCAACCCAAACGCCATGCAAGCGGCCGTTGTTATAGGAGGCGAGGCAAGCGGCATAGAATCGCATTGGTGGAGTCCTTATTTCAAAAAATCGGGCGGGATTGATCAGGCGAAACCTCGCAAGAGACGACGCGAAACACCGCGAGTCCCTTGCCGTGTAGTTCCGTGATTTTTGCGCGTGTCAGCTTGCAGGCGAGGCGCGCGCGGTTGGTTGCGCGCTCGCATGCCTTTTCCGCGTCGGCTGCAAACAGCGTAATGTGCCAGTCTGTGCCCGTGGAAAGACGGCGGACCGTGACGTTAAAGCGAGTGTTAGGCATGGCTTAGGACTCCCATGCCGGATGCGAGCCGAACGCGTCGAAAATGCCAGCGCGCTCTTGCCGTGCTTGCCCGATGCTTTCGAGCAAATCAGCAACCGCACCGCGCAACGCTTTGCACGTTGCGGGACCAAACGAGCGCATACGGGGCTTTAGTTCTGCGATCAAAGCGAGGCATTGCTTACGCTCGCCGCTGATATGGTCCGCCAATTCGTCGAAACGAGCGCGCGCGCTAGTGACGCGCTGATAGTCGCGTTCGGCAGCCGCGTAACGGTCCGCCAGATGGTCCGCCCAAATCGCGGCCGTGGTTTCGTCTTCTGTCGCCTCAAACGACACAATGGCGGGACCATTGTTGTACGGGTCCGCGATGCCAGCCACTAGCAGCGCGCGGCCGTTGCGGGAGGGCAGGCGGAACACAACACCGCGCGCCTTTTCGCCCATGCCTTCGTCATCAAGAAACCATCCCGTATGACGGACTGAACGCGGCGCGATGTTGTCAGCGAAGCCGACAAAGCGGAGTCCGTATTGGTCGGGAGTCTCAATCCAGCGGCAGAAATCCCCGCCAACCTTGAAAGGCGCGCCAATGGTCGCGGCGGGGATGAAAGAGGGATAGCCAATTCCCCATGCCTTGCCGCTGGCGACATTGGCGCGCGCCCAATGCAGCGCGAAGCCGCAATCACGAGTCGGATAAGCGAGGCGCATTCTGCGGTATTCGTTCAAGAGCGCTGAATCGAGCATTAGGCTTCCGTCCGTTGGCTTGGCGGGACTGTCCCGCCGTTGTCCGTCATTGGCCATACAATTCAGCGGACCGTCAAACGGAGTTAAGGGACAAAAACGGCCGCTACCGGCCTTGGACCGGATTACGAGGGCAAGGGCACCCATAAAGCGAGCGCGCGGGCAAAAAAAGCGTATGATAATCAGTAGGTTATGGATGATTTGCTGCGCGTTTAGCGCCTCGCGATCTTTGGCGCGCTAGCGTCGCGCTTTGCTGTCGCCGTAATGAGCTAAGTCATTGGACGAGCGTCATAATCTGGAGTCTATCATCGGCTTTTCAACAGCCCGATTGGCGACGATCCGCAACCGGTGGTAGCGGCGATTTCATCGCTTCTTACGTCCGGACAGTAGATTTGTCCTTTTTGGTTGGTACTTAAGAGAAGATTGTTCTTTTGAGCGGTGCAGAGAGGGTATTTGGGTCCTTCCAGGGCGGCCCCCAGGGCGGGTGACGCGCGACCTCGACACACCTCTAGGTGCAAAGTTTCAAAAGGCGGTTGTTGTTCCTGGGGCGTCGTCGTCAGTAGGATCCACCGGCGCGCTGCCGACCTTCCATTTTTACGACTTTCCGGCGGATAAAAGTCCAAGTCGCCAGTTTTTTGTCCGCCGCGACGAGACGGATACTAAAACAACCTCGAAGGAAGGTTTCTGGTCTGAGACCGTATGCCCCCAACGGAGCATCGCGTCATGATCGTCATCGGCATCAAGGGATTGATCGGGTCCGGCAAGACCACTGCGGCTCGGTATCTCATTGAGCAACACGGCTTCGTGCGCGGCCGGTTCGCTGGCGCGCTGAAGGACATGCTGCGCGCCTATCTGGCCTATCGCGGCTGTGATCCGGCGACGATCGACCGCATGGTCGACGGCGACCTGAAGGGAAAGCCCAGCCGTTGGCTGGGCGGGCAAACGCCCCGGCACGCCATGGAATGGCTTGGAGGCTCGGGCCGCGACTCCATGGGCGAGGGCTTCTGGATCGGTGCGGAGGCGGACAAGCTTCAGGCCAATAGCCCGACCCGTGTCGTCGTCGAGGATGTCCGGCATGCCAATGAAGGCGTTTGGATCGGCGAGCAGGGCGGCGTCGTGGTCGAGGTGGTCCGGCCTGGCCAGCAGCCCCAGGATCACCGCACCGAGCGCGCCCAGGCCGCGGTGAGGGCGGATCTCGCCATCATGAACTATGACGGCGACCTCGCCTCGACCGAGCGGCAGATCGACACCGTGGTCCGCGACCTCATTGCGAAGGGCGTTGGGCCCGGCTTGCCCCCGATGCAGACACAGCCGGTGCGGTAACGCATGGGCACGATCGTCAATCGTCAAGAACTGGCGGACATTCTCGGCTACTCGCTTCCGACCATCAGCGCGTGGACGGAAGACGGCATGCCGGTGAAGTCCCAGGGCAGCCGTGGCAAGCAATTCGAATATGACACGGCAGAATGCGTGAAGTGGCTGCTCGCTCGCGCGCGCGGGGAGGCCAAGGCGAAGACGGCCGCGACGCTGCATGACGCGGGTGAAGACATCACCATGGACAAGGCGCGGCTCCGCAACGAGATCGCGAAGGCGAAGCTGTCCGAGCTTGAGCTAGCCCAGGAGATGGGCCTGGTCCGGCCGATCGACATGATCGTGAAGGTGCTGAGCAACGAGATCGCGAACGCTCGCGCTCGGCTGCTCGGCATCCCGTCAAAGCTACGGCCTGCGATCCAGCTCGAAGTCGGCTCGCCCGAAGGGACGAAGACTCTCGTGAACGAGGTCGAGCGGCTGATCCTCGAAGCTCTCAACGAAATCAAGTCTTACGCCGATGTGCCGCTCGAAGAAGAGCCGCATGCCGAGCCGCAAGACGAACCAGAAGTGACCACCGATGACGAGTAGCGAGTTCAAGCCTTCTTGGATGCGGTGGCCGCCGAATAGTTGTGAGGTCTGCACCGGCTGGGAGAAGCAGGACGACTGGATCGGAGTGTGTCGCCGCCCGGAGTCCATCCATTGCGGCGAGCGCACCGACGCGCGGCAGCGCTGTTTTGAATACAAGCGCAAGGCCGATGTCTGACGCCATTGCCGTCTTGGCCGAGTACGGTGCCGATGCCGCGTATGAAGCGGGGCTTCGCGCCCAGGTGCGCCAGATCATTGCGCAGAGCTTCAGCCCGCCGCCGGACCTGACCGTCTCAGAATGGGCGGACGAATACCGCGTGCTCTCGCCTGAAGCGTCGTCCGAGCCCGGCAAGTGGTCAACGGCCCGCGTCGAGCCGTCGCGTGGCATCATGGACGCGTTCGCCGATCCCGACATCGAGATCGTGACGTGCATGGTCGCCGCGCAGACGGTGAAGACGGAGGTCATTAACAACGTCGCGGGCTATCACGTCCACCTCGACCCGTGCCCGATGCTGATCCTGCAACCAACGTTGCAGATGGCGGAAGCATATTCGAAGGATCGTCTCGCACCGATGATCCGTGACACGCCCGAGCTCTCCGCGAAGCTCGGCAACGCTGCGCGCGATTCCGAAGACACCATCCTCCACAAGAAGTATTCAGGCGGCCATATCACGATGGCGGGCGCGAACTCGCCCGCGTCGCTTGCGTCGCGTCCGATCCGCATCCTGCTCTGCGACGAGGTCGATCGCTATGAGGCGAGCGCCGGTAAGGAAGGCGACCCGGTATCGCTGGCGATCGAGCGCACCACCACGTTCTGGAATCGTAAGATCGCGCTGGTCTCGACGCCGACCATCAAGGGCGCGTCGCGCATCGAGTCCTCCTATGAGGAAAGTGATCAACGGCGCTTTTTCGTGCCGTGCCCGAAGTGCGGCCACATGCAGCATTTGCAGTGGAAGCAAGTCCGTTGGCCCGACGACAAGCCGCTGGAGGCTCGATATCACTGCGAATACATGGACTCCGAGACCGGCGAGCTGTGCGACCACGCGTGGAGTGAAGCCGAGCGGCTGAAGGCGATCTCGCGCGGCGTCTGGATCGCCACGCGCCCGGAGGTGAAGGGCCATGCGGGCTTCCACCTCAACCGTATCGCCTCGCCATGGCGTGCGCTTGGAGAGATGGCGCGCGACTTCGTGCTCGTGCGCAAGCATCCCGAGCGGCTGAAGACCTGGGTCAATACCCGGCTTGCCGAGACCTGGGAGGAGCGTGGGGAGCGCGCGAACCCGGACAGCATCTATGGCCGTCGCGAGGAGTATGACGCGGCTGTCGTGCTGCCGTTTGGCGTCGGGACGATCACCGCGTCGGTCGATATTCAAGATGACCGCGCCGAGATCGAGTGGTGCGGGTGGGGAGCCGACGACGAGTCATGGTCGCTGGATTACCAGGTCCACTACGGCGTGCCGAACACGCCCGGCTTTTGGGAGGTCATCGACAGCGCATTGCTGCGGACATTCCAGCACCCAGCGGGTGTTGAGATGCGTGTCGAGGCGTCGTGCATTGACTCGGGTGGTCACTTCACGCAGCACGTTTACAACTTCGTGAGGACGCGCATGGCCCGGCGCGTCTACGCCATCAAGGGCATCGGCGGCCCTGGCCGTCCGATCTGGCCGGTGAAGGGCACGGTTAACAAGGCCAAGAACGTCACGATCTTCGTCCTGGGCGTCGATCAGGCGAAGGACATGCACTACAAGCGGCTCGAAATCAAAGAGCCGGGTCCGGGATACTGTCATTTCCCCCTGGCCGAGCACTATGACAAGAAGTATTTCGACGGTTTGACGGGCGAAAAGGCGGTTCTGAAGACTGACAAGAAGGGCTTCACGGTCAAGGAGTGGCATAAGGTCCAGCAACGCAACGAACCGCTCGATCTGCGCGTCTACAACATTGCGGCGCGGCTGTCCCTTGGCTTAAACATGGAGCGACGGTTGATGGCGCTGCGTGTGGCGGCGGCGAATGCGATGAATGCGGCCCCCAAGCCGATTACGGTAGTCGAGGAGACCGTCCAGGCAGCCCCCCACGCATTTCCCGGGCGCCGTCGCGTTCGCAGCCGTGGCGTTGAAAGATGAAGGATGTCCGGCAAGATGGGAATCTTTACGAGGGGCGACGATCTTCGTGATGCCCGCGCCAAGCCGGACGAAACGTGGAAGCTCGGCGGTGATCCGCTGACGGCCCAAGAGCCTGTTCATGCCCTCGGCCTCTCCGAGAAGCATGGGGCCGGCCACTTCTACAACATGGAGAAGTGGCAAGCCGGCCGTCTCGGGTGTGATCAAGATGCCTCTGCGCATCCATCTCGCCGGTAGTGTACGGCCGGACGATGTTACGATCCATAAGGAGCGAAAGCGAGCGCGTTAACGCGTTTACTCATTTCCTGCAATTGAAGTAGCTGCGCAAATGGAGTGGCGCACAGGTTCGAGGAGCGGAGATCGCTTCCATCTATTTCCATCTTATGTAAGAGCACAACAGCGATGCGCATAATTTTGGGATTCACGTTATTGAAGGAAACGTAGGATCGGGTGAATCCAACCAAAAGTATCTGGGAATACGTCAACCAATCTCGCTATTGCGCCGGCTAATCCGGTAAGTTTTACGGCTCCGACTGTAGCTGCGGCACGCAGGATGCGCGTGCACCACAAAATCAACCGCGGCCCAACTGCTTTGCCGGCCTTTCCAGCGCTGTCAACTATACTTGGGCGAGCAGTCTTCCAAAATGCGGCCGCGGCGTCTCTAGCAAGAGTGCTCGATGCAACTCCAGCATCAAACAAAGCTTTTGCGCCCGCGAGCGCGATGTCCGCGATTAACTTAACGACATTGTCCATACTGGTTATTAAATCGTCGGCTAGCTCGTTGCTTCCCCTTACGACAATATCAAATGCTAGCAGATCCTCGCTGGCGTCAGTAGTGCCGGAAGGTAAGCGCTGTCTCAACCCATTTAGGGTATCCGGTAGTTGCTGATCGACTTGTTCCCGCGCATCTGGCTCGCAAAGCGCGTGAGAAAAATCGACCGAAAGTTCTAATGCGCGTTGGGTTTGTTCGCTAGTAAGCCGATCGCGCGAGGCATTTTGCTTGAATAGCCGCCACTTTGGGAATTGCCGAAGCGTGCGGTCGAATGCGCGTGTAACGGAGAGGTAGCGCCCAGAAAGTAGTGGGGGCCACTCGTCGTTTGCTGTTGCTGCGTAATGTTCGAGCGTCTCTTGCTCATGCCCGAGTAGAAATAGCACGTCCTGTGTGGGGCGGCCTGTAGGGATGCGATCGGAAAGCTTCTGTAGAAAGGAAATCACCCGCTTATCAATATTCGGAGAATGGCCAGCGTTGACCGCATGGGCGAGGTCTGCCGCAAGCTCCTTTAGCTGTTGGCGCAAGGCGCGCAATGCAGCTTTGATTGCTCGCTCGTCGAGATCGCTTTTGACCAGTCGAGTGGGGAGACTGAGTTTGTCCCGTCGTATCAAAGGCTCTATCGCTGCGGGCCTCAAGGTCGGAACTACTGGAGGCGGCTCGGCAACTTCCCCTGCACCAAATCTGCGGCTCCACCAGCCCGCTCGACGCGGGACTGGCGGCGGAGCCTGACGACGTTGAAGCCCAAGGCGGGCTGCTTTGCTAACGACCGCATTACGTGTGACGTTCCCAAGCTCTGCTGCGATCTGCGAAGTGGTCAGTCCTGCATGCCACATTTTCACAAGTTGCGCTTCGCGCTCGTCGGTCCACACTACTCCCATTCGCCTTTGCTCCCCCTTGAGATTCGCGTAAAAGGTGTGAGTGCGGTCCTCACTATCAATTCTAGATCTCGCAGAATCAACGCAAATGTCCTGAGGACGGGTCGCAAAAGACGCGGGACGCCAGTTGTTTACGCGCAGTCGATCATCAAGGTAAAATGGTATGCCTCGGGATTTGTCATCCCTCAAGGTTGCAATTGTCAGGTCATTCTAGGCACGGTGATAAGTTGATTGTCAAACTACAATACAAGAGATCGCTTTCCGAGCCCGCGCTGTAATCCGATCCATGAGCGTCTTTGAGTCTCGTGCGCCCAGATGGAGATCGGAACGATCTCTTTGCGAGCCGCCATGTCCCGTAGTTTCGGGGCATGGCAAAGAGCGTCGAAGAGCAGCTTGAAGAGACCCTAAACTCGATCAGCACGGTCGAGCAGAACGGTCAGCGCTACACGATCAAGGATCGTGAGCTCTGGCGCGCCGATCTGCGCCAGCTCGATCAACGCGCCCAGCGCCTCGAAAAGCAGGCCGCTCGGGCGAAGGCGGGCGGCATCAAGATTCAGCGGGTGGTCCCGCTGTGATGAAGCTTGCTGCCCCATCGTTTACCGACCGCCTTCTGGCGAGCGTCGCACCGGCCTACGCCACGCGGCGCTACCAGACGCGGATCGCCTTGAATCTTGCAGGCCAGTACGCTGGTGCCAGGGGCAACCGGGCGGCCCTGAAGGCGTGGCGTCCACATGCCGGTTCGGCCGATGGCGACTCGATCGGCGACCTGCCGGCGCTGCGCAGCCGCTCGCGTGACCTGAACCGCAACAATCCTATTGCGACCGGCGCGCGCTCGACCTCGCGGGCGAACATCGTCGGCTCGGGCCTCCGCGCCCGGTCAAAGATCAACCACGATCTGCTCGGCATCAGCCCGGAGGCGGCCGACAAGTGGGAGCGCTACACCGAGACGCTGTTCGACTTGTGGGCTCAATCGAAGCTCTGCGACATCTCGCTCGCTCAGAATTTCTATGAGCTTCAGGCGCTGGTCTTCAATACCGTGTTCGAGTCCGGCGACACGTTCGTCCTGCGTCGGACCCCGAAGCGCCCGAATGCGATCGTCCCGCTCGCGCTCAACGTGGTCGAGGCGGATCGCGTCGCGACCCCGACCGATAAGCAGGGCGACTATTACGTGCGTGACGGCGTCAAGATCGATGACGACGGCGCGCCGGTTGCCTACTACGTTCTCGACGACCATCCGGGCGACAACCCGAACTTCACCATCACTAACTATCGCGAGATTCCCGCCTTCGGCGCGAAGTCCGGCGAGCAGATGGTTTTGCACATCTTCGAGCGTCTGCGCCCCGGCCTGCATCGGGGCATTCCGCAGCTCGCGCCAGTGATCGAGCTTCTGAAGCAGCTCGACCGCTTCACCGATGCCGAGCTGATGAAGGCGGTCGTGTCGTCGTTCTTCACCGTCTTCCTGAAGACCGATGGGGACGACGGCCTGGCACCCGCCGTAGCGCCTGGGCAGCATCCGACCAGCGCCGACTTCTTCGGCCCCGGCGAGGTCACGATGGGACCGGGCACGGTCGTTGACATCGGGACCAACGAGAGCATCGAGACCGCGCAGCCGGCCAACACCGCGAACTTCGATCCGTTCTTCACGTCCGTCGTGCGCCAGATCGGCGTCGCGCTATCGATCCCGTTCGAAATGCTCATGCTGCATTTCACGGCGAGCTACAGCGCTTCGCGTGCGGCCCTGGAGATGGCGGCCATGTTCTTCCGCGATCGCCGGACGTGGCTTGTCCGCAACTTCTGCGCCCCCGTTTACGAGTGGTTCATGACCGACGCGATCAACGCCGGTCTGATCACCGCGCCCGGCTTCTTCGAGGACCCGGTCAAGCGTGCCGCGTGGCTCGGGGCGCAGTGGATCGGTCCGGCACGGATCATCCTCGACCCGCTCAAGGAATGGAAGGCCGAGACGGAAGCCGTGAACCTGGGCGCTCGCACGATCGAGGCCGTGATCATCGAGCGTGGTGGCGATGACTTTGAGCAAACGACGGCCCAACGCGCCAAAGAACACAAGGCGCGCGCCGCTGCGAAGCTCGAACCCGAGATCCTTGCGCCGTCCGGCATGGGCTCGCAAGTCAAGGAAGACGTGAGCGATCAGCCGGCCGACGAACCAAAGAAGGCGAAGAAGGCCGAGAAGAAATGACCATCAACGTCCGCAATCCGCTCATCTTCGACGCCGCGCTGACCGCCAATTGGGCTATCGACGAAGGCGCGCTGCGCCAGATGATGGATATCGCTGCGCGGGAAGATCGCCTCGATCCGCAGATGCTCGAAGCCTACCGCGCCCAAGAGCTGGCGCGGGCCGAGCGGGCCACGGTGCGTGACGGCGTCGCCATCGTCGACGTGACCGGCCCGCTGTTCAAGCGCGCGAACCTGATGACGACGTTCTGCGGCGCGACCGCATATGAGACCGTTCGGCGCGATCTTCAGACCGCGATGGACAACGCCTCGGTGCGCGCGATCCTGCTCAACATCCATTCGCCGGGCGGAGAGGCGGCGGGCGTTGCGGAGCTTGCCAGCGCGATTCACGACATCAGGGGCCGCAAGCCCATCGTGGCTTACGCGGGCGATCAGGCGGCCTCCGCAGCGCTTTGGACAGCCGTTGCGGCAGACGAGTTCTTCGTCGGGCCGACCGCGAGCGTCGGCTCGCTCGGTGTCGTGGCCGGCTATCGGGACACTTCCGGCCAGGATGCGGCGCGCGGCGTCAAGACCTACGAGTTCGTGTCGTCGCAGTCACCGTATAAGCGCGTCGATCTCAACACCAAGGAAGGCCGCGATCGCGTCCAGGCGCGCGTGGACTCCATGGCTGCCGTGTTCGTCGAAACGGTCGCGAATTATCGCGGCAAGAGCGTCGATCACGTTCTCGAACATTTCGGGCAGGGCGACGTCCTGATCGGGCAGGCGGCGGTGGCTGCCGGGATGGCCGATGGCATCGCGACGTTCGAACAGGTTCTCGCGAGCCTGGCTCGCGGCGATAGCCCGAAGGCGACCTTCGGATTCAACCCGGCCGCCACCGGCCAAATGGAGAGTGAGACTATGGACAAGACCCCTGAGCAGTTGGCGGCCGAAGCTGAAGCCGCCGCGTCGGTTGCAACCCCGAAGGCCGTCGAGCCCGCGACCGTCGAGACTGTGGACCCTGCTGCAGAAGCTCGCTCTGCCGAGCGCAAGCGCGTGACCGACATCATGGCCCTCACGCTGCCCGGCTACGAGGCCGAAGCGCAGAAGGCTATCGAAACGGGCTCTTCGGCTCACGAGTTTTCAGCAATCATCGTGGCTGCTGAAAAGGCCAAGCGCACCACGCGCGCCGCTGCCATCAAGGAAGATACCAAGGCGAACGCGGACGTGTCGCCCGCCGGCGCCAGCGAGTCGGCGACGGGCGACGATGCCGCCGTCAATGCAATTCTCGCGTCCTTCAAGGCCGCGACCGCAAACTAAGGAGCCGCAATAGTGGCGAAGTATCAGGACGAAGGCACGTTCATCCAGAAGACCTGGGCGCTTGGTCACTGGCGTGCGCGCAAGGTCACCGTGAAGGCCGGGGCGGGCAAGCTCGATGAAGCCACCGTGCTCGGCAAGATCGATGCCGATGGCAAGTACATCAAGTCGCTGAAGGCCGCGACCGATGGCTCGCAGACGCCGGACGCGATCCTCGCGGCCGCCGTCGATGCGACCGGCGTTGACGTGGAAGCCATCGTGTTCATCGCCGGTGAGTTCGATCAGCAAGCCCTGATCCTTGGCGCCGGCCACACCCTCGGATCGGTAGACGCGGTCTTCCGCACGAAGTCGATCTGGCTCGTAAAGCCGATGGGCTAACCGAAACAACCACGCACGATAGCAACGGAAGCCCCACTATGGACCTCTTTTCGACGACCGCCTTGAATCGCGTTGTGGAGGAGCTGCCGCTTTCGGCGTTCTTCTTTCTCAACACCTTCTTCACCACGACCGAGACCTCCGACACTGAGGATGTCAAGTTCGACAAGGTCAAGGGACGGCGTCTAATCACGCCGCTTGTCTCGCCGATCGTCGCAGGCAAGGTGATCCGCGAGCAGGGCTACAAGACCGCCTCGATCGCACCGGCATACGTCAAGGACAAGCGCGTGTTCGATCCGAACAAGCAGTTCAAGCGTCGCGCCGGTGAGAAGATCGGCGGCAGCCTGACGCCTGAGCAGCGGCTGCAAGCCTCGATCGCATTCGCGCTGTCGGAACAGCTCGATATGTGGACCCGTCGCCAGGAAGTCATGGCGGCCGAAGTTCTGCGGACCGGCAAGCTGATCCTCGAAGGCGACGAATATCCGCGGGAGGAGGTGGACTTCGGCCGCGCCGCCGGTGCCACCGTGGTCCTGACCGGCTCCGACAAGTGGAGCATCGGCGCGGTGAACCCGCTCGACGACATCGAGCAGTGGGGACAGGACATCTTCATCGAGTCCGGCCTGACTTGCCGTGACGTGGTCATGGCCTCCGATGTGTGGAAGGTCATTCGCGCGAAGATGGCCGGTCCGGACACCGACGCCGTGGCGAAGGCGATGCGTCTCCAGATCGACAACACCAAGGAAACGATCTCGGCGGCGCGTGCCGAGCTGGGTCCGATCCTGATCACCCCGGGCATCCGTCTGGTTGCGGTGTTCGGCGACTACCGTCTGTGGGTCCATTCCGACAAGTACATCGACCCACTCGATGGCACCGAGAAGGATGTGCTCCCGGCTGGTGAGATCGTGATGGCCTCCCGTGAGATCGAGGGTGTCCGCCACTACGGTGCGATCCGCGATCTGAAGGCGGGCATGCAGCCGCGTGCGTTCTTCGTCAAGTCCTGGGAGGTGGAGGACCCGAGCGTCCGCTACATCTTGGGTCAGTCGGCTCCGCTGATCGCGCCCTATCGCGTGAACGGCACGCTCGGCGCGAAGGTTCTGTAAGCCATGCCGCTGTACGAGGGGCTGGTGACGATCAAGCGCGGGGGGACTTACCATCCCCCCGGGACGATCCACGACTTCACGGAGCTCGACGCGAAGGCCCTCGGCCCGTCCCGCGTCCGGCTTGCGAAGGACCAGACCGTCGCCGCCCCGGCGGTCGCCACAGATTTCGCTGGGGGCCTCCCCGGCCTCGAGACCGCCGGTGATGCCCCCGGCGACGCGCCGTCCGCTGCTGTTGCCCCTCCCACTCAACAGGCGGACGGCGCGAGCCATGGCGTGTCTGAGATTATGCACGCGCTCGATCTGCTCGACGAGAAGAAGGACTTTTGGAAGTCCGGTGCTCGCGCAGGCAAGCCAAAGCAGAAGGCGGTCGAGGAGATCGTCGGCTTTAGCATCTCGGAAGCGGATATTGACGCCGCGCTTGCGCTGCGCGACGCGGGCATCTGATGTCTGTCGAGAGCGACGACGATCTGCTGATCTTCTTAGACCCCGACGAGTTCGGGGTCGAGGCGATGTATCTGGCGCGTGGCAGCGACGAAGCCCGCCCGGTTACTGGCATCTTCGATGACGAGGGCAGCAACTGGAACCCGAACCGCTGGAGCGGCACGGAGTTTCAGGCGCAGATGGGTGCAAGCATCACGTCAACCGGCCCGACCTTTCTTTGCCGCACGTCCGATCTGCTCAAAGGCGGCCGGAAGGGTGAGACCCTGACCATCAAGGGCCAGGAATACCGGATCGAGGACAAGCGGCCGGACGGCACCGGCATGTCCCTGCTTCTGCTGATGGCAAACGACTGAAATGGCGCATCCCCGGAAGCTCATTCGTGCGGCGTTCGTTGACCGGCTCAAGACCGCGCTCGACGACGGCAGCTATAGGACGCGTGCGCAGGGGCGCGTCTACAAAAGCCGCCTTGCCCCGATCAGCGAAGAAGAGCTGAAAGAGGACGGGCCTGCAATCCTTGTCTACGCGCGGATGGAAGAGACCAGCAAGCCGCAGGACTACGGCGTCGAGGGCGACGCCACGCACGTCGAGCGCAATCTCACGCTGGTCACCGAAGCGATGCTGCTCGCCGGAAACGAGGTGGATGACGCGCTCGACGACATGGCTGAGGCGATGGAGGCGGCGATCGACGGCTTCATGATCCCAGGCTTCGAGTCGGCGCAAATCAGGCTCATGGAATCCGACATCGACGTGGTGACCGAGCAGGTGAAGCGTCCGGTCGGCGCGATCGGTCTGATCTGGAACATCAGGTATCGCACCAACTGGCGCGCTCGCGCGAGCGCCAGCGATCAGGACGCGATCGAAGCGTTCCTGCGCGGGGAGTGACATGGTCAAGTTCCTGCGCGATCCCGCATACACCGGCGGCGTCTCGGACCCGGAAGCGACGGACATCGACCGGCGCGCCCAGGATGTCGTCAAGTTCGGCCGGGTGAAGAAGGTTGATTACAAGCGCTCGCCGCCCGCATACCGCATCGAGTTCGGTGACGAGAACGACGAAGATAATTACATCCTGACCGATTGGCTCCCGGCCACCGGCGGCCGTGCCAAAGGCGACCGCGAGACGCATTATCTGGAAGAGGGCGAAAAGGTCGCTGTGCTCGCGGAGGGCGGCGAGCTTTCGACGGCCTACGTCATGCCCGCAGGCCAGTACACAGAGCAGGAAGACGAGAAGGAAACGACCGATAAGGCGGGCGTCTGGAAAAAGGTCTTCAAGGATAACAAGGGCTCAATCTCGTACGACCGCGAGAAGGGCGAGTGGGTTATTGAGGGGATCGAGGACAAGGGCTCGATCACGATCAAAGGCTCGGGCTGCTCGATCGTGATGAAGGACGGCACGATCACGCTGAAGGCGAAGAACGTCGTAGTCGAGGCGGAAGAGAAGTTCGAGTCGACGACGAAACAGTCGCTGCACACCGCAAGCGCTTTCAAGACCATCGGCAAGACGTACCTGGGGCTCGAAGACAAGAACGACACGCCGCAGGACAAGGTCGTCACTGAAGCCGGACCGGCGAAGCAGACGTTCGCCAAGATCGGCTAAGAGGGGACTGCAACGGACTGTCGAGTAGCGCGCCGACGCGTCACGGTGCGCTCTATGGCGACGGTCAATCTCACCACGGGCGAGAAGTTGGAAGGCATCGACGATGTCTGGCAATCGATCGCGATTATTCTCGGGACGACCCTCGGGTCGCTCGTGATGGCCCGTGACTTTGGCTCGAAGATGCCGCGCCTTGTGGACCGCGCCGTGTCTCAGGTGACGGTGATCGAGTTCTATGCGGCCGTGCCGGAAGCGATCAATCGCATCAACCCCGAGGCGCTCATGGCTGAAGAGCCGCGCTTCCGCATCATCCAAATGGCGCTCTCTGACATGACGGACGAAGGCAACGCGACCTTCGACATCGACGGCATCTATTACCCGCGCGGTCATCTCGGCGACTACTCGGAAGCGCGGGATGCGCAGGGGCGCGTCGTGGTCTCGAACAACGTGATCGTTGGGAGTTACATCTGATGGATGCTCCGCTCCCAAATATCCCGTTGCCGGTCATCGAGCGCGAGCCCGCATTCGAGACACTGTTCAACAATCGCCTCGTGCAACTGCGTGGCCTGCTCGCCGACGCCGGCTTCGATTGGGACACGTACATACTGCGGTCCGACCCGCTCAACCGCTTCTGTCGGCACGCAGCCTACGGCGATCTGCTCATGGTCTCGGCCATGAACGACACCTTCCGGGCGACGCTCACTGACTTCGCCCAGGGCGCGGACCTCATCGCGTTGGCTTCGGACTGGAACTTGACGCAGGCCGATGGTGAGGCGATCGACGATCTTCGCCGTCGCCTGCGTGAGACGAAGAAGGGGCAGGGCGGCTTCACCGACAACTGGTATAAACGCCACGCGTTCGCCGCCGATCCGCTGCGCGTGGATGACGTTGGGGTTGAGGGCGACGCCAAGGGGGGCGTTCTCGTCTCGATCCTATCGAAGGACAACGGCGGCGTGGCGAGCGATGATCTGCTCGCGACCGTGGAAGCGGCCCTCAATCAGCCGGGTGTCCGTGGCGACAACGACCATATCACGGTGGTCCGCGCGGTGATCCTCACGGTTAACGTTGAAGCCGACGTATGGCTGCTGCCGGAAGCCACCAAAGAAACCACAATGGCCGCGTCCAAAGCGGCGCTTGTCGCCAACTTCGCGGCCGAGCGCCGCCTGGGTTGGGACTTCGCGTCCGACTTCGCGGTCGCGGCGCTGCGCACGGTCGGCGTGAAGCGCGTGTCGCTGGTCGCGCCCGCGTCAAACAGCGTCGTTGTGACGGCAGGCAATGAGGCAGTGGCGCTCGGAACCATCGAGCTCAATTACAAGGGCCGGGCCTACTGATGACCGACCTTGTCGATCTCGCGCCGCGCAACTCGACGCCGCTCGATCTCGCCGCCATTCGGACGGTGGACGCACGCTCGCGGCACGCGGCGCTCATCCAGGAGATCGCCGATATCCGCTATCGCGACGTGATCCCCGAAGACGTGCTGCCGTGGTTGCTGCGGCATTGGGGGCTCGAAGACGCGGCTGCTTTCATGGACGACCACCAACGCCTCTACGAGGAAGGGAAGCATTGGCAGGCCGTCCGTGGCCGTCTAGAGGCGTTCCAGATCGTCTTCGAATGGCTTGCCCTCAACGGCGAGCATGAGCGCGGCACGCACGGAGACGTGCGCTACGGGCTATTTCAGCTCGGTATGGATGACGAGCCCGAGCGGGCGACGCTGCTCAACCTGATCGGCCTCGCGGACCTCTCGAAGGGCGCGTCCTCCATCCTGGGGCGCGTCTACGGCGGCTATGACATCCGACCGGTGCGCCTCGACATGATGCGCCTCGACGGCGCGATGTTCGACGATTGGTCCGGGGTCTACCTCGAAGGTATCGAACCGAAGCTGTCGTTCGGTCGCTTGCACGGCGGGGAGATCGACTTCGGCGCGCACACCTCGGGCGGCACCGACGGCCTGGTGTCCGGGACCGCGCGCTTCGAAGAGGGGTTCGTCCTCGACCGTTCGCAGCTCGACGGCGCAGTCCTCGAACCCTCCGTCGTCGCGATCCAGGCGGCCTTGTCTGGCGAGACCATCGATCTCGGCAACGCGGTTTGGATGCCGTGGTCCAGCGCCCGCTGGGGCCAGTCTTGGAACTTTGAACCATTCATCATCTACGGAGGCCCTGATGGCACTTCTGGTTAATAGCGGTCGGGCCGGTCTGGCCTCCGCTCTCAAGGCTCGCCCGATGTTCTTTGCCTGGGGGCGTGGAGCGTCGTGGTGGGGCGCGACCGACGTCAAGCTCAAGACCTTTGCGGGTTCTCCCGAACAGTTCACGCTTGACCATGCGCCGGTCGCCTCGCTCGTGGTGAACAGCCAGGGCAGCGCGCAGACCTATCAGTCGCCCGGCGACTATCTTTTCGATCCGAACACCGGCGTCGTGACGCGGGTCAATGGTGGCGCGATCCTGGCGGGTGCGACCGCTCAGGCGCAGGCCGTCTATGGCACGCCGCCGTTGAGCGCGAGCGATGGCGCGCTGACCGGCGAGATCGGCCGCCGGGCGGCGTCGTCGGTCGAGTTCGTCATGCCCGATCCAAACGGCAACCTCTACACGCCGGGTGGCGATCGGTGGTCGGTGTCGAGCACGGCCACACGCTACCTGTACGTCGCCACGCAGTTCGACTTCCTTGAAGCCGCGACCGAGACAATCCGTGAGGTCGGCATCTTCGTGGACAGCGTGCGCGCCGCTGGCGTGCCTGAAGGGCAACTGTACTTGACTCCCGAAGAGGTCGCCGAACCCGGATACTTGCTTCTGCTCGACCGCTTCGCCGGTATCCCTCGGTCTCCGAGTTCTCGGCAGGGCTTCTCTTACGTCTTGGTGATCTAGTGGCAGACGCTCGCGACCAACTCCCGGCCTATATCAACACATTCAACCCGACGAAGGGGTACCAGCGTCTGGCGGCTCACTATGACCGCTTCCTGACCAGCAACGAGATCAATGTCATGCAGGACATTGAGGCGAACCGCGTGAAGGGCATCGCCGACGCTTTCTGGCGCGATGGTTCGCTTGTGAGCGGTGGCGCCATCGTGCTCGGGCCGATAACCAACGGCACGGTCGAGGCACGCTTGGCTGCGGCGAAGGTCTACATCCGTGGCTCGGTGCACGACATCGAAGCGCGCAACATCACCATCTCGGCCGTTGGCACCGTGGTCATCGGCATCCGCCTGCGCACCTACACTGTGACCTATGAGCAGGACCCGACGCTCAAGGGTCTCGCCCCCGGAACACGCGCTCAGGGCGAGCCCGGCGCGTCGGCTTTGGCGATGCTGGGCCGCTGGGGCTTTGAGGGCGACGGCGAGGAGGGCGACTTCTTCCCGATCTATACGATCAAGGACGGGACGATCGACACGCCGACCGAGCCGGGCATGGATGATGCCTGGGCAAACCTGCTCGCGCGCTATGACCGTGAAGCTCACGGCGGCTATGTCGTCGAGGGCTTCAATGTCAAGGCGCTCGGCCTCGACGACACCGGCAGGCAAGCCTTCACCATCTCGGAAGGCACGATCAACGTCTACGGCTACAAGCGCACCCGGCCTGCCTCCGCGCGCCTGCGTGTCGCCGAAGAGCCCGAGATCATGGCGATCGACGACGAACCGCACGCAGTCAATTCCGGCACGCAGACCATCAAGGTCCGTTACGCGCCGATCGCGGCTGTGAAGGAAGTCACCATCATTGCCGAGAAGACCGTCACGCTCACGCACGGCACTTATACCGGCGTCTCGGACACGCTGCCCGATCCGACCGTTCTCTCGATCCGGCAGGTGAAGCAGGGCGCGACCGTCTATGCGCCGACTGCAGACTACAAGCTGACCGGGGCGGCCGTTGACTGGTCGCCGAGTGGTGCCGAGATCGCTCCGGGCTCGACTTATCAAGTCACGTATCGCTACCTCACGAACGCGACGCCGGCCTACGTCACGCGCGATACGTTCGACATCACCGGCGCGGCCGACGACACGACCGCATTCGTGAAGTATGACACGAAGCTGCCGCGCTATGACGCGATCGTCGTCGATCAGACCGGCTCGATCTCCTACCTGAAGGGCATTAGCTCACTCTACGCGCCGCAGCCGGCGACCGTCGCACCGACGCTGCACAAGCTGGCCGATGTCTACAACAATTGGGGTCTGGTCCCAACCGTGAAGCAGGTTGCGACCATCCGCATGCCGTTCGCCGATCTGCGCAGCCTCGAAACGATGGTCGGCGATCTCTACGCGTTGGTCGCCGAAGAGCGGCTTCAGCGCGACGTGGACCGCAAGGAGGTGTCCTCGAAGCGTGGCGTGTTCGTCGATCCGCTGCTCGATGATGACATGCGCGACCAGGGTCTTCCGCAGAATGGCGCGATCTTCGGCGGCCTGCTTTGGCTGCCGGTGATTCCGACCGTTACCATCATGCCGCTGTCCGCGACAACGCTCGCGTTCACATCTGAGAATGTCTTCGAGCAGCGCCAGATCACCGGCGAGTCGAAGATCAATCCTTATGCGTCGTTCGCCCCGCCGCCGACCGATGTCACGCTTGATCCGTCCGTGGATTTGTGGACCGATACGCAGAACGTGTGGACCTCCGTGTTCACGTCGCGCATCGCGTGGCAGCGCACTGGCTTCGCCGCAGGGCCGCTGATCGGCACCACGACCGAGACGACCGCCCGCATTGTGAACAGCGCCACCGTCGCGGAGGAGACGATCCGCCAGCGCTCGGTCGGCTTCATGATCCACAAGTGGGGCTATAACGAAGTCCTGAAGAAGGTCAAGTTCGACGACATCGACGTGACCCCGGCGAACGTGCGTGCGGATGGAAACGGGACCGTCGTGTCGTCCTTCCAGATCCCGGCAGGCGTCCCGGTCGGCGTCAAGCACGTTGCTTTCGAGGGCATGGGCGGCTCGAAGGCCGATGCGCTTTATACGGCCTATGGGTGGCTGACCACGATCACCAACGAGCGCACCGTCGTCACCACCTTCTGGTATAGCGCCGACCCGCTCGCGCAGACCTTCCGCTTGAGCGAGCCGCGCCAAGCGCTCGGCGTCGATGTCAAGTTCACCAAGGTCGGCGACAAGAGCAAGCCGGTCCGTGTCCAGCTCCGCGAAGTCGAACTCGGTATCCCGACCGAGCGCGTCGTCGCGGAGTCGCTGATCGACATGAATACGGTCAAGATCATCGATCCGCTTTCGGTCGCTCCCCGCGTGGAGGCCGATTGGACCTATGCGGCGTTCTCGCGCCCAGTGACCCTCCGCGAGGATCGCAGCTATGCGATCACGCTCTTGACCGACGACGCGACCCACTCGGTTGCCATCGCTGACCTGGGCGGCTTTGACCAGATCAACGGCTGGGTGACCAGTAACGCGTTCCCGCTCGGCACCTTCCTCGACGGTTCCGACTCTCGCACCTGGCTGCCGAAGCCTGGCCGCTCGCTGGGCTTCCGCCTGCGCTGCGCGAAGTATGCGCCGGCGACTCGCTCAATCGAGGTCGGCACGCTCGATGTCGTGAACTGTTCGGACTTGATGCCGCTGATCGCGGCCGAGCGTCCCGAAGGAACGGCGATCGAGGTCGAGTTCGAGGCTCCGGACGGAGCGAAGTATATCACTGCCCCGGCCGTGAATGTGTCGCTCCCCGTGTCGATCACCGGCACGCTGAAGGTCCGCATGCGGATCACCGGCACGCCCAGCCTCTCCGCCCTCATGCTGCCGTTCCTGCAAGTCGTCGTGGGCTCGATCCAGCCGACCGGCGACTACATCACGCGCGCCTTCGAGGCGGGAACCGACTCGAAGGTTCGGCTGATCCTCGACGTCTATCTGCCCTCGACCTCGACCTTCGAGGCCAAGATTCAGACCGGCATCAACGCGGGCTTGCCCGTCTGGTCGGCGGCGAACGCGCTCACGCTCGAAAAGGCAACGCCGCTCGGCGATGGCTGGGAGGAGCGCCAGTACATGCTCGACCACGTCTCGGTCAGCGCGTCCCGTGCCTACGTCAAGATCGGTGGTGGCCCGGCTGCACGCGCGAACGTCCGCAACATCCGCGCAGTCGCAGTCAAGTCCACCACGGGGGCGTAAGAATATGGCGGGCGAAACAACGCAACGGGGATACCCGCTGCCCAACCCCGACAACGTCGCGCGTGAGGATGCGACCCGCATTCGGAATGCGATCGCCCAGATCAGCGACGATTTGACCGCGCTCGAAGAGCGCAACGTGGTGGCTTCTGAGACCGCGTTCGGTAGCGTCCGCCTCGCGTCGGCGGCGGAAGCAACTGCTGGCACGGCCAGCGACCGCGTAGCCACGGTCAAGCGGACGAAGGACATGATCACGTCGGCGCTGACCGCGATCTCGACCGCCATGATCGCTTTGCAGGAAGCGGTCAATGGCAGGATCGCGGACAACGAGGCCGAGGTCAACCAGGCGGTTGCAGACCTCAACTCGTCCGTCGCAACGCAGCTTCAGAGCTTCACGGCGACGCTCGCGACGAAGTTGGACAAGGCCGGCGGTGCGTTATCGGGTCCATTGGATATCGATCGGGCGGCAGGAAGCGTGCTCGGAATCTCTGGCAAGGTCGGCGGTAAGTTCCGCTGGCAATTCGCGATGGGCGACGGGGGCGCTGAGAGCGGCTCAAATGCCGGCTCCAATCTGCAGCTCAATCGCTTCAACGACGCCGGGGAGATTGTTGGTACGGCGATCGGCATCAGCCGCGCGTCGGGCAATATCTCGCTCAACGGTGCGGTCGCGCTCACGGGAACCTTTGGAATCACGGTTGGCGGTGGTGCTTCGTTTGGAGGTGATACGGTTGTTAGCGCGCGGCTTGGTGTTGGTGGCGCAGTTCCGGGCAGCCTAAATCCGGGCGACTTGAATGTCATGCGCCCCGGTTCTCCGACGACCGGCGCAGTGTTCTTCGGAAACTCAGGGAGTAGGTACATTTTCTTTGATGGCAGTACCTATCAGCTCGGCGGCCTTGGCACGATTTGGACCAGCGGCAACATTGGATACCCTGTCACGTCCTTGCGGGCGGTCTACGCGGGAGACCTCGATGCAGGCAGCCTTCCGTTCGGCTCGGGCGTGGACAACTACGGAACCATGTGTGTGGTGTCAGGCATCTTCACGTCCAACTCTTCGGGGAATACACGGTATCGGTTCCGCTATCACCAATTCGCTACGCCGCAAGGCTGGTACAACTTCAGCTAGGAACAACGCAATGCAGATCATCGATCAAGGTCAGTGGGTCGCATATGTCCCGAATCCATTCCCGCCCGATCTTGCGCTCAACACCGCGTTCGCGAAGCGCGAAAGCGACGGGCGTGACTGGTACGACGCGCTCTATGGTCCGACGCCGCTGTTTTTACCCGACACCGTGAAAGCGACCGTTTGGCCGCTGCCAAATGGTGATTGGCAAGTGCAGGCCGTGGACCGTGACGCGACCCGTATCTTTCCGCCTGGTGCGCGGGTCATCGAGATCGCGGACTATGCCGGCGCCGATCCATTCGCCGATTTGAATGGCAAGAAGCTCGACTTTGGCACCATGACGTTGTCGGAGATTCCTGTCGTTCTTACCGTCACGCCCAGGCAGATCAGGCTCGCCATGTCCGCGGTCGGCGTGCGCCAGCAAGTCGAGGATTACGTAAAAGCGGCTCCGCTCGACGTACAGGATAGCTGGGACTATTCCACGCAATTCGTCTCCACGGACCCGATGGTCGTCGGGTGCATGACCGCGCTGGGCAAGACGAGTGCTGACCTCGACTCGCTGTTCCGGCTCGCTATGACGCTCTGATCTGAAAGGCTATTGGAACGGTCCCGACAGCTAAGCACGCTCTTCCTACGGTGCTCTCAATCCCAAAGCTTCGAGGGTTGAGAGCACACAATGTCCCTTACCGACTTTCTGCACGGCGTCGAGACTGTCGTCGTTGATTCCGGCCCCCGGCCGATCCAGACCGTCCGATCGTCCGTCATCGGATTGATCGGCACCGCACCCGAAGCGAATGAAGTCGCATTCCCGCTCGACTTCCCGGTTCTCGTCAATCGTCGGCAAGCCGCCGCCATGATCGGCAAGACCGGAACCCTGCCGCAGGCGATCGACGCAATTTACGATCAGGGTGGCGCTCTGATCGTCGTGATCCGCGTCGCCGATGCCGAGCAAGAGAACGCGCAGCTCTCGAAGGTGATCGGCGGCGTGGACGCCGAGACCGGCGCCTTCACCGGCGTTCACGTCCTACGCGCGGCGGAAGCCGAGTGCGGCGTTGCGCCCATGATTTTCATCGCGCCGGGCTTCACGCATCAGCGCCCGATCGGCGTGAGCGGCCACACCGTCACCGCCCAGGGCAACGGCTACACCCATGCCGAAGTCACCTTCACGGGTGGCGGCGTCGGTGCGGTGCTCCCGTCCGCGACCGTGATCCTCACCAACGGCAAGGTGACCGGCCTAGACTTCACGTCTCTCGGCTACGGCATTGTCTCGCCCGTCACTGCACAGATCTCCGGCGACGGCGTCGGCGCGGCGATCTCGATCCAGACCGGCGCTTCGGCGAACCCGGTGGTCGGTGAGCTGAAGCAGCTCGCGGACGCCATGAAGGCGCACATCATCGCGGACGGCCCGGCGACCACGGACTCGGCCGCGTTCTCCTACCGCAACGATCACGGCACCCGCCGCGTCTATATCGTCGATCCCAAGGTGTCCGGCTGGTCGGTGAAGACCAACACCTATGCTATCGAGCCCGCGTCGCCGCGCGTCGCCGGTCTTATCGCCCGCGTGGACAACGTGTCGGGGTTTTGGGAGTCGCCGTCTAACAAGGAAGTCTACGGAATGGGCGGCATCTCCCGGCCGATCGACTATGCCTACGGCGACAAGAATAGCCGCGCGAACATCCTCAACGAAAACCAGATCGCGACGTTCATCCGCGACGACGGCTGGTATCTTTGGGGCAACCGTACCTGCTCGGCAGACGAGAAGTTCGCCTTCCTGTCCGTGTCCCGGACGGCCGACATGATCGATATCTCGATCGCGAAGGCTCACCGCTGGGCGGTCGATCGTTCCATCACCAAGAATTACCTCGACGACGTGACGGCGTCCGTCAAGGCTTATATGAGGCAGTTGAAGACCAAGGGCGCGATCCTTGGCGGCGACTGCTGGGTCGATCCGGAGTTCAACACGGAAGCCGACATCACCCAGGGTCACGTGACGTTCTCGTATGACTTCACCCCGCCGTATCCGGCCGAGCGCGTGACCTTCCGGTCGCATCTCGTCTCCGACTACATCCGCAACCTCTTCGCATAACGGGGAAAGAGATGATCCCGCGCGTACTTCGCAACTTCAACACCTTCGTCAACGGGACCGGCTGGGCCGGTCGCGTCGCCGAAGTCGAGCTGCCGGACTTCCAAGTGAAGACGGAAGAGTATCGCGGGGGCGGCATGGACGCCCCCGTCGAACTCGACATGGGCCTGGAGGTCATGACTGCCAAGTTCACCTTCGGCGAATACAATACGCAGATTCTCGGCCTGTTCGGCAACATGGACGGCAACGCCGCGCGTGTGCAGCTCCGTGGTGCTCTCCAGCGTGACGGCGAGACGGCAGTGGCGATGGTTGTCGATCTGCATGGCGGCTTCAAGGGCAACACCCTAGGGAGCTGGAAGGCAGGTGACATGACGCAGAACGAGGCCGAAATGTCGCTTCGTTACGTCAAGGTCCAGATCGGCGACACCGTCGCGATCGAGATCGACGTGGACAACATGATCCGCATCGTCAACGGCGTCGATCAACTCGCCTCGATCCGGGCAGCGATGGGCATATAAGGCGACGAGACTAGTCCGTCTGCGCACGAGCGCAGGGGCTAGTCTCCTTGGGCGAACTCAACGGGAGAACGGACACTGTGAGCGACGACGAAGACAAGAAGCAGCCCGACATGCGGGCCGAAGCCAAGATCACCCTCGACTTTCCGATCGAAGTGGAAGGCCAGAAGTATTCGTCCCTGACCATGCGTCGGCCGAAGACCAAGGACTCCAAGAAGGCGGCGAAGTTCAAGGGGCACGACGCAGACCGGGGCGTTCTGCTCTTGGCCGATCTCTGCGGCGTCGCTCCGAACGTGATCGACGAGCTCGACGAGTACGACGCGAAGAAGCTGGGCGATCAGCTCGATGCTTTTCGTGGGGGTCAGTCGAGCTAGGCGATCTTCGCAAAGCGATGCTGACGCTTATTCGGCTGACCAAGGGCGGCATCACCATCAGCGAAGTCGAAGACATGTTCCTCGACGAGTTTTACGAGTGGCTTGAAGCGGCGACTGAGCTTCAGGCCGACATCAACAGGGCTATGAAGGCAAAGTAGGATGGCAACCGGCTTCTCGGTATTCGTCAATATCGGTGGCAAGGTCAGTCCGAGCCTCAACGCCGCGGTGAGCGCAGCGAAGACCCAGGTCAACGGACTTGGGGCTTCGCTCGCTGCCATGGGCGCGCGCATGAACGCGCCGTTCATGGCTGTCAACAAGCATCTCGCCGAGACCTCGAAGCGCATGGCCAAGGTCCAGAGGACCGGCCGCAACGCCACGTTCGGCGTGACGGTGCCTGCCGGGCTCCTGGGCGTCGAGGCGATCAGGGCCGCCAACGAGCGCGCGAAGGCGGGCAATACGCTCGAAGCCATTGGTCTCGACGGCATGACGCCCGAGCAGCGGAAAAAAGCTCGCAACGAGATTGTCGCCTACGCCGACGCTATCGCGGCGAAGTACGGCGACGCGACCGAGATCATGAAGACCTTCAACGAGCTTCTGAAGGCGGGCTTCAGTGTTGACGCGGCAAAGGGCGCAATCGAGACCGTCATGCAGGGCGCGGCGACAGCCGAAGACATGAGCGGCGCGGACCTTGGCGGTTACGTCACGAAGCTCGCGACGCAGTACAAGCTCGGCATGAAGTCCACGGAGGACGCGGCGGCGAGCACGCAACGCATCGTGGACAACCTGGTGTATGGCGCACTGAAGACGAGCGCGAGCACGAAGGACATGGCGCAGTCGTTCCGGTACGTCGGCGCAGCCGCTGCCGCGGCTGGCAACTCCGTCGAGCAGACGAACGCCATGATCATCGCCATGGCGAAGGCGGGCATCCTCAACTCCGAGTCCGGCGTCGCGCTGCGCTCGGCCTATGTCCGCATGGTCAAGCCAACCAAGGCAGGCCGGACCACGATGGCGAGGCTCGGCCTAAATTATTCGGACTATGTGAACCAAGGCAAGCGCACCGGGGCGAACATGAGCGCTGGCCTTGCGGCGTCGGGTTATGACATGGACCCGAAGGTGATCGACAAGGCCCTCGACGCGAACAAGGGCTCGCCTGAGAGGCAGCGTAAGGCGATCTATGACGCCGTGGTTGCGAAGCTCGGCTCCCAGGGCGCGCAGGACATGAGCGCCATCATGGAGGCGGTCGATGACACGTTCACCACGGCCGGGTCCGAAGTTGATCTGCTGAAGCTCGCGAAGGATCTGAAGTCCAAGGGCGCGACGCAGGGCGATCTCGCCAACATCTTCGAGGGCCGCCAATCCGTTCGTATGTTGGCACTGCTTTCGCAGAACCTCGAAGAAATTCTTAAGGACGTAACCGAAGACGTCAAAGGCTACGCCGCGAAGACCTGGGAGGTGTCCTATCAGGGTCTGCCGAAGTCGATCCTCGAACTCGATTCGTCCTACAAGAGCCTGCGCAATACCCTGACCGAGCTGGTCATGCCCGACATCCTCAATGGGATGAAGTGGCTCGAAAACCTGATGAAGGGCATGGCAGCTTCGTCCCCCGGCGTGCTGAAGACGGGTGTCTATCTTGCCGCTGCGGCTGCCGCCGCCGGTCCGCTGCTCTATGTGCTTGGCGCGGTCGGCCGGGTGGCCCTGCTCGCAATGCGCGGGCTGAGCGCGGCCATGATGTTGGCGCTCGGTTCAGCCCGGCTGCTGGTCGGCGGAATCGCGTTGCTGTCGAGCAGCCTTGTCCGTGCCGGGGCCGTCATGCTGGCGCTCGGCGCACGCACGCGGGTCGCCCTGGCCGCGATGTCCATGCTGCGCTGGTCAACCATTGCGCTCGCGGGGCTCTCGGTGGCGGGCGGCGGCCTGATGGCGTTCGGCAAGGCGGTCTTGCTGTTTCCCGTCACGGCGGTCCGCGCGATCGGTGTCGCGATGTGGGGCCTGGTTGCCAACCCGGTCGGCCTGATCATCACGGCACTGGTCGCCGCGCTGACTGCGCTCGGGGTGTGGGTCTACAACAATTGGGATGGCCTCAAATCCTTCTTCGCGGGCTTCGGTGAGGGATTCATGAAGGGCCTTGGCCCGGCCGGGGAGGGCATCAGCAAGCTCGCCAGCGGCCTCGGTAGCGTCGTCAATTGGATCGGGCAGTTGCTCGGTCCACTTGACGAGAGTGGTGCGAAGTGGCGGACCTGGGGCGAGACGGTTGGCGGTGTGGCAGCCGAAGGCGTGAACAAGGTCATCGCGGCCATCTCGACTTTGGTGGGCTGGGTCGGGACGGCGATCGAGAAGATGATGGCGCTGGGCAGCGCGATCAAGGGTGTATTCAGCAGCGGCCCGAGCACGAAGGGCTGGCTCAACTCGGGCGACCCGTCCAACCCGATCGCTGGCGCTCGCGCTCTGGGCGGCCCGGTGAGCTACAGCAAGCCGTACCTTGTCGGCGAGCGCGGTCCCGAGCTGTTCGTCCCCGGCGCGAGCGGCCGGATCGAGACCAACGCAACGCTGCGCCGCCTCAACGCGAGCGGCGCGGCTGCGGTTGCCGCGTCGTCTTCAGCGGCGGGTGCGGGCGGAATGGTCTCTCGGTCCCAGCGCGCGGAGGTCAACATCACCGTCAAGGGCGGCGATCCGGCTGAAGTCCGCCGGGCAGCCGAAGAAGCCGTCTATGCCGCGTTCGCCCGGCTCGAATCCGAGCAGCGCGGCCTCTTGAGTGATTGATCATGCAAAGCTCGGTGATGCTTGCGCTTGGCGCATTCCGCTTCTCGGTCTCGACCGCCGCCTATCAGAAGTTCGAGCGGTCTTCCGAATGGCGGTGGCCTCCCACGGATCGCATCGGCATGGCCCCAGCCAAGCAATACGTCGGACCCGGGGAGGACACGATCACCGTCGATGGCGTGATCTTCCCGCAATATCGCGGCGGTCTGCGGCAGATGGATATGATGCGCGCGCAAGCCGGTCTCGGGCAGCCGCTCCCGCTGATCACCGGCTTCGGCCGCTATCTCGGCTTCTACTGCATAGAGAAGGTTAGAGAGAGCATGGACACGTTCATGTCGGATGGCGCTCCGCGCAAGATCGAGTTCACCGTTGAGCTGGGGGCCTATTCCTGATGGCCGAGACCTACACCACCATGGAAGGCGATACCGTCGACATGATCGCCTGGAGCCGGTTCGGCGTCACGCACGGCGCGACCGAAGCAATCCTGCGTGCCAACCAGGGGCTTGCCGCAGCCGGGACGCGCCTGCCGCAGGGCTTGACCATCGTCATCCCATCGTACAGCCCGAAGAAGGTCTCGGCAGCCGCGAGGATTTGGTCGTGACGCCTGCCGCACGCGTGGTCCTGGACGGGAACGACATCACCGCGAACCTGATCCCGGCACCCTTCGGCATGCCGCTGCTCGGCGGCGGCGTTGGCATCCCAGGAGGGTTGGTCCCAGGGATCGGTAACGGCGGCGGTCCGCTGCTCTCGCTGACAATTCAGGACAACGAGGGCAAGAAGTCCGACTCGTGCGAGCTGGAGTTGGACAACCGCGAGTACATCCCATCACCAGGTAAAGGCTCGAAGCTCCAAGTATGGCTCGGCTTCGTCGAGAGCGGCATCAACTTTATGGGCTCGTATCAGATCGACTCATGGACGAAGAAGGGGCGTCCGAAGATCATGACCGTCTCGGCGAAGGCCGCCGGGCTGACGACCGAGATCAAGGCCCCGAAGTCGCGCTCATATCACGAGAAGAGCATCGACGAGATCGTGCAGTACATCGCCGGGCGCAACGGCCTGCGTGCGATCGTCGCCGGTGAGCTGGGCAGCATCAAGCCGGGGCACCTCGACCAATCCAATGAGTCCGACCTCAACTTCCTCACGCGCCTCGCGGGCCGCGTCGGCGGAAACTTCAAGCTGGCGAACGACACGGTCATCTTCAACAAGGCGGGCTCCGGGCAACTCCCGGGCGGCGGCGCGGCCCCGACCTTCATGCTTACCGAGACCGGGCAAACGGATTGGGACTGCACGGGCTCAACGCGCGGCGACTACGAGTCGGTCGAGGCGGCGTGGCACAACATCAAGAAGGGCGAGCGCGAGTGGGTCAAAGCGAGCGGGGCAGGCGGCGGGAGCGGTGGCCGCAACGGGCCGAAGCATCGCGTGCGCAAGCTCTTCAAGACCAAGGAAGAAGCCGAAGCCCAAGCGAAGGCGACCAAGAGCGCGCTTGCTCGCGGCGAGAAGGTGTTCGCGGCGAGCTTCCCAGGCCGGACCGAGATGTTCGCCGGCGCTGGCCTCACGGCGGTCGGCTTCGATCCTGATTGCGACGGCGGCTACACCATCAAGTCCGCTACGCACACGCTGAATAGTTCGGGCCTCAAGACGCGCATCTCATGTGAGACGGCGAGCGAGAACGGCGATGGGTGGCGCAACGGATAGATAAGCGGCATAGCCACACTTCGACGTTTATTGTTCATTAATCTGGGAATCGTTAGTATCTTCGCATCGGCGTATCAAGCTCTATGCTTGCAACGCAGGTGTTTGAGTGCCGCAATGGCGGCCGACCCACCCCTGGGAACAGCGGCTTTAAATCCGTTGCGCGCACTCATGCTTGATATTGTCGGCTTGGTTACCGCTGTGGTAACCGCTCTCACCGCCCTAATTGGGGCCGCTGCCTTGCTTGTCCGAGCACTTGAGTTTCTCGTTCGGAGCATCGGACGGCTGAATCAGTCATTGCGAAAGCTTCGCAGCGAATTTCGCACTCGGAGTCTTCCGAAGCGAGGGCATAGCCCTGCCAGATTGCGTGCCAAGCGACCGCAGCCAAGCAAGTCGCATACGATCGATATCTGAATAGAATCTGAAGTCTGCGTTGGTCATTCGTGAAGCGGAATATTGTGGGCGTCCGATAAGGACTACCGAAACGGTCCCGCCAACTACGCGGCTAATAGCCATGATGCTCCCCAACAACCGGAGAGCACCATGTCGATCAGTATCAAGAAGGGGTTCGGCTATCGTGACGGGTCACCGTTCCCGTTCAAGAAGAGCCCGAACCACGGCGGCGCTCTGAAGCCGCGCTTCATCGTCATTCACGATACCGCGTCTGGTCTCAAGGACGACGGCGACATTTCGTGGCTTACTAATCAGGCGGCGAAGGTCTCCGCGCACGTCGTCGTGAGCCGCGAGGGCAAGATCACCCAGCTCGTTCCGTTCAACGTGGTCGCATGGCACGCCGGTCAGTCCCAATGGAAAGGGCTGAAGTTCATGAACAGCTACGCCATTGGGATCGAGATCGATAACCCTGGCAAGCTTCAGAAGGTGTCGGACGGCGTCTATAAGAACGACGTCTGCACGATCGACACGAACGAGAACCCATCGCTGAAGGTCGAGTACGCGAAGACGGCGGCTCACGGTGCGGGCTATTGGCTGCACTACAGCCCAGAGCAGATCGCGGCCGTCACCGATCTGTGCTTCGCGCTCGCGCAAGCGTTCAAAATCGAGGACATCATCACGCATTGGATGATCTCCCCCGGCCGGAAGATCGACACCAACCCGCTATACCCGCTCGATCAGTTGCGTGCGTCTGTGCTGCCCTACAAGCCGGTCGGTCTTATGGGCACGCTGGACGGCGGCGAGCGGCAGGACAGCGACGAGTCCGGTGAGGAGCACGTCACGCTCGAACCGCCGTGCGACGTGCAAGACGAGAGCGCGACGAAGCCCGGCAAGCTGAAGGCGTTCATCAAGAGCAAGCTCACGGCGGGCACCGGCCTGTTCACCGGCCTTTCGCTGTCGTCCTTCACGGGCCTGCTCACCGACTGGAAGGTGATCGTGGCGCTGGGCGGAGTGATCATCGTGGGCCTGGGCGTGTGGTTCTGGATCGACCGCGATGATGGCTAAGCTCGCTCAGTCGATGGCCGACAAACTCGGCTTCGGCGATCTGCTTTGGCAGATCGCCACTTCAGATGGCGTCCTTTTGCTGGTCGCGGGGCTGATAGTGATCGCCGCGCTGGTCGGTCACTTCCCGGTGCTCTCAAAGCTTTCGGCACTGCAACAGTACGTCATCCCGGCAAAGCTCGCCGTGTACGCCGTTATTTTCCTGTTCGCGTTCCTTCTCGGCTTCCGGACGGCCGACGATCGGGCAGAGGCGAAGGCGCTGCGGGCCGATGTCGCGAGGAAAGCTGAGGTGATCGCCGCGAAGGACTTCGATCTGCGTCTCGCGATCGAGGCTACCGAAGTGGCGCAGAAGCAACGTGATGAAGCGGCGCTCCGCGCCAAGGAAGCTCAGGACGAAATTGATGACTATGCCCAACGCCTCCAGGCGCGCCCTAATGCTTCTTGCCTGCTCGCTCCTAGCGATTTCCCTGGCGGCTTGCCAGACGACGGCAAGCGTTAGGCCTTCGCCGAGCTTCACCATGCCGCACGAGTCAACGCTCGTGCTCGACGAAGTGCCCGCTCCGAACGTCAAGCCAGGTGACGACGCTCGGGTCGCTTGGCGTCTGGAGCGTGCTGCCCGGATCGAAGCCAATCATCGGCTCCGTATCTCTCGGTCCAACGTGCGCGACGTGCGCCTGAATGCATCGGCCCAAGCCAAATGATTACCATCCCGGAATGGCTGATTGGCGTGCTCGGCACCGGCTTCGGCGCCGTGATTGCACTCTTGATCCGCAATGCCGTGGCGCACACCAAGAACGAAGCGTCCGCCAAGGCAGGGCAGGCCATTGCCAATGAGGCCAAGGCCGCGGCCGCCGATGCGCAGCGCCTCGCCGCCGCGACCGAGCGCGATCTGGCTCAATTTCGTGAGCGGGTCGCGCAGGAATACGCGACCGTCCAACTGATCGACCGGATCGAAGAGCGCCTTGTCGGTGCGCTGGATCGCATCGGCGCGCGCTTCGATCAGTTTCTTCTCACGCAAGGCAAGTCAAAGTGACGACCACAGACAAACAACGTAAGGCGATGATCTGAGACCTGTCTGCGAAAGGACTTCGAGCCGTGGCGCTCGACAATGGCTCGGTGGATGGCCGCTACGACTACTGGAACGGTAGTCTGTGGCATGACATTTTTTGCCCTGGTGATCGACACCAGTAAATTCGGAGTAGCAAAAGTTAAGTTATGCAACTATATTGCACATAGTCGGGGATTGGGAGCGCCTGGATGCCCAAGAAGAATACGGTTACTCTTCGCAATCCGAAATGGAAGAGAGAATTACAGCTTCGGATAAAGCGTCCTCCCGTTCGGGTACGAGGCAAGGGGGACGGCGGTGGCGGTGACGGCGGCGGGCATGGTGTTGATCAGCTCTGGCGCCGTATGAATGAATTAGAGCAAAAATATACAAGGATGACGGAAGCGTTTGCTGAAGTTGTTTGGAAACAAGAAATCGGAATTGACATTCGATCAGCAAAGATGAGGCGAACGGTGCCCGTTCGCATTTATATTGGTGACGAGTTGGACCAAGAACGCGATGAGCGTTCTATTAAATTACTTAAGCAGCTGGTCTGGGACCTCGCAGGTGAGGCTGGATATTCTTCGCTGTTTGAGCTTCCTGACGACTATGGATCGTTCAAAAAATTCACAGGGTTCATCAGTAAATGGCTGGGGACCGAAGACGATGCACTCAAAAAGATAGAGCAATTGGAGGCTGCCGCAAGGACTGTTCTATTGGACAAGCCAAGTGCAGAAGTTAATGTGACGAACAGCAAAGCTGTGTCGGAAGTGATTGCACAGTTGGCTGAGTACGACGAGGCCGCGCTGCAGCTGGGAAATATGGTCATCGTTAAGCGTACGCTATCTGACGGCCGCAAGATGCTTATGACCGGTCTTCTATCAAGAGAGAGCCTTCAGAAGCTTGAGCGGGATTACGTTGAACAAATCAAACCAGAGAACTCTCAGCGTTTGCTTGAGGAATCAAGCAAATACACGATTGTCGAACAAACGGAAGCTCATGCGCGACCAGCGATAGCTTCTGATGACGAGCGTATAAAAGCGCAGAAGACGCCGTAAGTCGCCCTGCAAAACGAGTAGCGCTCGCATTGAGTTAGTCCGTGACAATCAGTAACTTGCTCACCCAAAGGCAAGCGCTCTTGCCCTTGGGGCGGATGCAGGCAAGGCCGGTTGCGGAGACATCCTCGACGAGGACTTCGCCGCGCTTGTCGATCAGGGGGCACCCTTTGGACACGGCATAACGAAGCGCCATTCTCGGGTCGTCCTTGCCAGGCTCAGGAACTTGAGCACGATCTCGGTGCTCGGGCAGGCGAGTGCGTCCGCGTCGCTCTTGATCCGCCCCGATCGCCCGATTTCGGGCGCGGCAACCAGCAAACTCTTTTAGCGACGACTTGCGAAGGACACGAGGGTGGATGCCGATAACCGTTTTTCGGTTTGGGCCCATCATTAAGTTGCTTCACCCTACATACCCGCGAAATTTATCCGGGAAAATACGGGTTTCCCTTCGAAGGATAACCGCAAACTCACGGATAGTATTTTCCGACTGGTAAACTATTTATTGACGGCGCGGATAGCGATTTTGTATATGCTGGTCGTATCTGCTATTTTAGAGGGAGTTGACGGGAAAATGTCTAGCGAAGACGAGGTGATCGCTGATGCAGGCGCTGACGTTGAAGATGGTCAGGGTCGCCAGCGTTCCACGATTTCTTTTCCCTATGCTGACCTGAATAGTGCTGTGGCGTTGGCGCAGGCAATCCATGGGAATGTGGGGCTTGGAGACTGCGACGACTCGCAACTCGCTGCGTGGACAAACCAGAGCGTCAAGAGCAGCACATTTCGCGTCCAGCTCACGGCCGCACGCCTATTTGGTCTGATGGGAACAGACGGGGCGGGGAAACACAGGCTGACAGAGCTTGGGCGTATGATCGTCGATCCAAGCCGTACAAGAGAGGCCAGGGCACGCTCTTTTCTGATGGTGCCGTTGTTCAAAGCAGTATTCGACAATTACAACGGCTCGATCCTGCCGCCAGCTGCGGCCCTAGCGCGCGACATGGTCGCCCTTGGCGTTGCCGAGAAGACGAAGGATAGAGCTAGGCAAGTCTTTGAACGCTCGGCCGACCAGGCAGGCTTTTTTGGTAGCGGTCGCGATCGGCTCGTTATGCCCGGTATCACGATAGGTGTACGACTTCCTAAGCCGGACGCGGATCGGCACGACGGGAAAGATAGAGAAGCGGCAGGGAAGGATCCGCTGATTGACGCGCTGATCCAGAAGCTTCCCAAAACAGGAGACCCGTGGTCTGCGGACGAGCGTGTCACTTGGCTTCAGATGATCTCGATGGCTTTCCAGATGACCTACGGCCCCACCGAGGCAATCGAAATCAAGAAGAAGGGCGAGTAGCGTTTCGCTGGATCAATGGCAAAGCATCGTCCTCCCAAAACACCCGATTTGATAATTGGGCCTATGCCGGTGAACGTGGTCAACAAGACCTTAGGAACCGAGCTTGAGGTCGGTGATGTCATTTTGACGCGCGGTGCGCAGCGGCACGCGAACAGGCGTCACCCCGAGGATTATCCAAAGTGCCTGCCGCACTTGGCGAGTGTAATTGCTAATCCTCGATACATCGGGGACGATCACACCAACAGCGGGATTGAGATTTGGGGCTATGTTGCCACTTTAGGAGCGCTCGTGCTCGTTGCCGTCGAGCTTATCCCGGATGATGAAGGGAGATACCATATTTCTAGCTTTTACATGGTCTCCGAGAAAAAAGCCGATGCCCGCAGGTTGAAGGGCTTCTTGAAAGTAGCACAATAGAAAAGGGCCCCGAAAGTGTCGGAGCCCCTTTTAATTTACGGGAAAATAGATTTGCTGGGGTGCCCACACCCAGATCTCTTCGCTGGTTTCCCAGCTACTTTGCCTGTTGAACGTTCGATCGACAGGCGTGTGAGGAGGCCGTTCTCACCTCAAAACTCATCTCCCGCAAAGCAACCTTTGCACGCCGGGGAAGTTCCCGCAAGTTAGAACTAGCCCTAAAACGTGACATTTGGGTTACTTTTATTGTGTCCCGGAAATATGGGGAGCCTTGCAGGGACCTGCAAGGAGCCTTCCGATTTTTCAAATCGCAATCGCATGTGATGGCGGACCTAAGGTCCTTTCCATGCACGGCCGATGCACGGATATGCACGGATATGCACGGATGTTCTTACTTTGATCTGCCCTCAGAGACCCAAATACGCCCTCTGGTATACCAGAATAAGTTCAAATTTTTGAATAGGATCAATGATTTAGGTGGTGGGCGCACAAGGGATCGAACCTTGGACCTCTCCCGTGTGAAGGGAACGCTCTCCCGCTGAGCTATGCGCCCGGATCCCGGTGGCTGCCGGCCGTGAGGCCATAGGAGGCAGCTGCCGAAGCAGTCCGTCGGAGCCCGGGATTTACGAAGCGCGGGCAGGGGGTGTCAAGGATTTGCGGCGCGGTCGGCGAGGAAAACTGCTGGGGAATGCCGGGCTGGCGCCGATCGGGTCGAAAACCTGCCCGTTCGCGGCCCGATCTTCTCCAAGCGGAGAGGCGGGTTTGCCTCTCCCATATCAGTCTGACGGGACCTCAAGCCCCGATCTGGCGGGCGCGGGAGGCGTGGGACTGCAGCGCGCGGATGCGGTCGGCGAGGGTGCCGCCCTGAGGGGCGCCCGTGGCTGTACCCGTCGGAGCGGGAACGCCGTTGGCATTAGCGGGCTTGGTCGCGGGCTCGGCGGCCAGCATGGCCTCGATGGTCGAGTTGGGGCCCTCGATCTGCATCGCGAGCTTGGCGACCTCGGCGGCGATGTCGTTGATGCGCTCGCGCAGCAGCGCGTTCTCCATCCGCTCCTGGGCCCAGGTGCTCTCGGCCTGCTGCTGGATCGCGTTCATCTCGCGCTGCAGCTTGGTGCGCTCGTCGCGGGCGGCCTGCAGTTGCTCTTCAAGCGTGGCCTTCTCGGACTTCAGGCGCTCGAACGCGGCCGACTTGCCGCTGCCCATGCCGGCGAACTCCTCGCGCAGCTCCTTCAGGGCGCGATCGGCCGCCGCATTGGCCTCGCGCAGCTGGTTGTTCTCGAAATCGCGCTCGGCGAGCAGCTTGCCCTGGGTCGACAGCCGGCCCTCGAGGTCGGCGACGCGCGTCGCCAGCATCTCGGCTTCCTTGACCTGGACGATCAGCTGGCGGTCGAGCTCGGTGACGCGCTGGCTCAGATTCTCGACCCGCGCGCGGGCGTCGTTGAGCGCCCTGGTCGCGGTGTCGGATTCGTCGCGCTCCAGCGTCAGGCGCGCCTGGGTCGCGGAGAATTCCTTCTCGGCGTCGGAGACGCGGCTGCGCAGCTCCTCGACCTGGGTCTTGACCGAGACCAGCTCGACCTGGCGGCTGTCGGCCAGCAGTGCCTTGTCGTTGAGCTCGGTGGTCAGGCGGACCTGCTCGGCCTGCTTCTCCTTCAGCGCCTGCTCGGCGGCGCGCAGCGCCTCGGTCTTGGCGGCGAACTCTTCTTCCGTCGCGCGCAGCTGGTCCTTCAGCGCCTTCTCGCGCGCCTCCAGCGCGAAGATCGCGGCGTTCTTCTCGCCGAGCTCGATCTTCATGCGGTTGATGGCGTCGGTCTTCTTGCCGAGATCGGCGAGCTGGCCAGTGGCCTTGTTCTTGAGCGCGTCGACGCTCATCTCCAGCCGCCGCGCCGACATCGCGAACTCCGCGCGCAGCTGGTCCTTGTCGGCCTGGATCTCGGCCATCGACAGCGGCGTCGCCGCCTCGAGCCGGCGCGTCGTCAGGCGCACCGCACGATTGTGCACCAGCGGCACGATCATGAGGGCACAGAGCATGGCGATCAGAAAACCGATCGCAAAATACATGATCGGCTCGACCATGACGCACAACTCCCGGTCCAAAATGATTAACGGAATCACAATGCCACGGCGGGCTGATTCATTGCCAGCCCATTGCCGTGTTAACCTTGATCCGTCACGGGAGAACGTGTCGTAGCGGTATCAGTCGGCTATCAGAACGGGTTCCAGGTCGCACTCGGGGTGAATTTGAGGTAGCCGACATTGGCGCCGAGCCGCAGGCCGATGCCGGACCTGATCGGCACCAGCACGATGTTGTTCGCCGTCAGCGCCGTCATGCCGAAGCCGCCGACGATATAGGCGGAGCCGTCGATGCCGACGAAGCGCTGATAGATCGCGCTCGTCGCCGGCAGGTTGTAGACCAAGGTCATGGTGCGTGCGCCGTCGCCGCCCCAGTCGAAGCCGAGCGAGGGGCCCTGCCAGTAGACGCGGAGATCGCCGGCGTTCTTGGTGTAGAGCGTGCCCTCGCCGTAACGAAGCCCGGCGACGAAGGCGCCGGCGCCCTCCTCGCCCAGGATGTAGCCGTTCGGCAGGCCCCATTGGCTGACCGCGCGCTCGATCACCGAGGCGAGGCCGCGCGAGACGTTGCCGAAGAAGCGGTGGCCGGCATTGACCAGCTCGTCCGGCCCGAAGCTGTCCGGGGCCGGGGCGCGCTGCGGCGGCGGCGCGGGCTGCTGGTAAGGCGGCGCGGCCTGGTAGGGGGGCGCTCCCTGGGGCGGCGGCGCAGGCGGGGGCGCCTGCTGCGCGGCGACCGACGCGGTCATGGCCAGAACGGCCGCAAGCGTCGTGGCGGCGAGGCGGATTGCGAAACTCATCGATGGAAATCCCCTGCTATCGGCTGCCCGACCTGCGCCTTTAACCTCACGCCAACCGCATCGGGCGATTGTCGGGCGAGGGGCGATAGCCCCTGCGACTCCCATGTTATCGGCAGCAACTATGACCGCACAACGGCAACAACGGAACTGGAGCGGCTCAAAGCCGCTGTTTTGCCGCGCAATTGCCGTCATCGCGCTCGTCGCGCTGCTGCTGCCGCCGATCGGCGCGCCAGCGGCCACCACCCAGCGGATCATCGCCAACCGCTTCAGCGGGCTCGCGATCGACGGCTTCGATCCCGTTTCCTATTTCGTCGACGGTCAGGCCCTGATGGGCCTGCCGGATTTCGAGGCGGCGCAGGGCGGGGTGGTCTGGCGGTTCCGCAACGAGGGCAACCGCGCCTCCTTCCTGGCCCATCCGGAGGTCTATGGTCCGCAATTCGGCGGCTACGATCCGACTGACGTCGCGCGCGGCGTCACCGTGGCCGGCAACCCGCGCCTGTTCGCCGTGGTCGAGGAGCGGCTGTTCCTGTTCAGCCGCGAGGATACAAGGGACGCCTTCGCTGCCGATCCCGCGCGCTACCTGCCGCGGGCGGAGGCGCGCTGGCCGGCGCTGGAGCAGGATCTGCCGCAGTGATGCGGGCGGGGGCCGCCTCAGACCTTCACGGCCGCAGGATCGCCCCAGGCGATGAAGGCCGGTATGATGAAGCCGTCGGTGCGCTCGCCGAACCGCAGCGGTGCGCCGGTCTCGCTGGTGACGGTGCCGCCGGCGGCCGTGACCACGGCATGGCCTGCCGCGACGTCCCATTCTGAAGTCGGGCCGAGCCGGGGGTAGATGTCGGCCAGGCCCTCGGCCAGCCGGCCGAACTTCACGGCCGAGCCGAGCTGCAGGCGGATGGCGCCCGGACGCGCCGCAATCAGGGCCTCGCTGCCGGGATCGCCATGCGAACGGCTGACCGCGGCGACCCAGGCCTCGCCCGGCTTCGGCATGGGACGGGTGCGGATCGGCTCCGCGGCGCCCAGACCTGCCTCCGAGAACGACAGCCGCTCGGCGCCGCGGCCGACGAGGCCGCGCCAGATCAGGCCGATCGCCGGCGCGCAGACGATGCCGAGCAGCGGGCTCGCATCGCTCACCAGCGCCAGATTGACCGTGAATTCGCCGCGGCCGGCGACGAACTCCTTGGTGCCGTCGAGCGGGTCGATCAGAAAGAAGCTGCCCTTGAACGGCCCCGTGCTCGCCCCGACCCGTTCCTCCGACAGGGCCGGGATCTCGGGCGCCAGCCGCGCCAGGCCCTCGGCGATGACGCGGTCGGCGGCGAGATCGGCCTCGGTGACCGGCGAGCCGTCGGATTTATCGGTGACGCACATCGCGCGCCGGTTCACGGCCATGATCGCATGGGCGGCCTGGACGACGAGCTCGGTCAGGGGCGTCATCAGCGCTGCGGCAGCCTCGATGCCGACGGTTGCTGCGGTCGGGCCCGTCGTCATCGCGACGCGCTCCGTGCGGCCGTTCCATCTGCAGCTTGCATGGGCAATGTCCTCATCTCGTGGTCCCGTCTTCGGCCCCAATCTTCTCCGGGCCTGCCCGCGGCGCATCCAGATACTGCCGACCTGTATGCCGGGCCGATCCCTCGAGCGGCGGCCTGGACGACCGCCACGTACTTTCCCGTGGCAGGCTCTAAGCTCGGTGGCGGTCCCTGCTTTCGCAGTGTATCAAGCGTCAAGGCAAGCATGATTCGTCAAAGTTCGCGGTTTTCCAGGAACATCGAATGTCCGGCACGTCCTCTCCAGAGATCGCCAATCCGATTCCCGCTCCCGATACGCTCGAACTTGCCGCTCTGCTCTGCTCGAAGGTCTGTCACGACCTGATTAGTCCGGTCGGAGCGATCGTCAACGGGCTCGAGGTGCTCGACGACAATCCGAAGCCCGAGGACCGCGAATTCGCGCTGGAGCTGATCCGCAAGAGCGCCAAGACGGCGTCGGCGCGGCTGCAGTTCTGCCGGCTGGCGTTCGGCGCCGCCGGCTCGGCGGGCGCGCAGATCGACGTCGGCGACGCGCAGACCATGGCGCGCGGCCACATCGAGGACGCCAAGACCTCCATCACCTGGAATCTGCCGCGGCTGCTGCTGCCCAAGAACCGGGTCAAGCTGCTGCTCAACATGATGGTCGTGGCACAGCAGACGATCCCGCGCGGCGGCGTTCTCACCGTCGATCCGATCGGCGAGGGCGAGACGATGAGCTTCCGTGTTGCCGCGACCGGGCTCAATGCCCGCCTGCCGCAGAACATCGTCAACCTGCTCGCCGGCGCGCACCAGTCGACCATCGATGCCCACGCCGTGCAGCCCTATTACACGCGCCTGCTTGCCGACGCCTGCGGCCTGAAGGTGACGCTGGCCGCCGACGGCGACGCGATGGTCGTGCAGGCCTCCTGATCGAAATCGGGCCTCGGCCCGGGCGGGCGCCGGCGGCATCGCAGGTCGTGCGATCCTTGCCGGTCTGGCCTGCGACCTCGTGTCGTAAATCCACGGCACAATCCGTTCACCATGGTTAATCAAACCTTGCGGATGTTTCCGGATTTGTCCGGAGACACCTTATCTCTTTGTTGAGTCCGTTCATTTGCGCTTACTCAACTAATATTAAACGCTTTGCACCGAAACTGGCCACGGTTTGAAGGGCGCGTCATGTCGCGTTCCGTTGCGTGCGAAGGCCAGTTTCATGGATGATCTGTTGCGTGAGTTCCTGACGGAGACCAGCGAGAGCCTGGATACCGTCGACAATCAGTTGGTGCGGTTCGAGCAGGAGCCGAATAACGCCAAGATCCTGGATAACATCTTCCGCCTGGTACACACGATCAAGGGAACTTGCGGCTTCCTCGGCCTGCCGCGGCTCGAAGCCCTGGCGCACGCCGCCGAAACCCTGATGGGCAAATTCCGCGACGGCATGCCGGTGACCGGCGAGGCCGTGACCTTGATCCTGACCACCATCGACCGCATCAAGGACATCCTGGGACAGCTCGAGGCCAACGAGGCCGAGCCCGAAGGCGAGGACCGCGACCTCATCAGCGAGCTCGAGGCGATGGTCGAGCGCGGCATGGCCGCCATGGCCGCCGCCGAGGCCGCGCCACCTCTCGTCCCGGCTGCGGCAGCACCGGCGGCCGCGCCCGCGATGACGCAGGGCTCACTGATCGACCAGACGCTGGAGCGGCCGCTGCGTCCGGGCGAGGTGTCGCTCGACGAATTGGAGCGCGCCTTCCGCGAGACCGCGATCGAGATGGCGCCCGCGCATGAAAAGGCGCCTGAAGCCAAACCTGCTGAGCACAAGCCGGCTGCACCGGCGCCGATCGCCAAGGCCGAGCCCGCCAAGGCGGAAGCAAAGGCGGAGGCCAAGGCTGAAGCGCCGAAGAAGGCGGCGCGGCCCAAGGCCAATGCCGACGGCGAGGTGCATGAGAACGACAAGGTCGCCAACCAGTCGATCCGCGTCAATGTCGACACGCTCGAACATCTGATGACGATGGTCTCGGAGCTGGTGCTGACCCGCAACCAACTGCTCGAGATTGCCCGCCGCAACGAGGACACCGAGTTCAAGGTACCGCTGCAGCGGCTCTCCAACGTCACCGCCGAGCTGCAGGAGGGCGTCATGAAGACGCGCATGCAGCCGATCGGCAATGCCTGGCAGAAGCTGCCGCGCATCGTCCGCGACCTCGCGACCGAACTCGGCAAGCAGATCGAGCTCGAGATGCACGGCGCCGACACCGAGCTCGACCGCCAGGTGCTCGACCTGATCAAGGATCCGCTCACCCACATGGTGCGCAACTCCGCCGATCACGGCCTGGAGACGATGGCCGAGCGCGCCGCCGCCAACAAGCCGGACCAGGGCACGATCCGCCTCTCCGCCTATCATGAAGGCGGCCACATCATCATCTGCATCGCCGACAACGGCCGCGGCCTCAACACCGAGCGCATCAAGGCCAAGGCGGTCGCGAACGGTCTCGTCACCGAGGCCGAGCTCGAGAAGATGACGGAAGCGCAGATCCACAAGTTCATCTTCGAGCCGGGCTTCTCGACGGCGGCCGCCGTCACCTCGGTCTCCGGCCGCGGCGTCGGCATGGACGTGGTGCGCACCAACATCGACCAGATCGGCGGCACCATCGACGTCAAGTCGGTGGCCGGCGAGGGCACCTCGGTCACCATCAAGATCCCGCTGACGCTCGCCATCGTCTCGGCGCTGATCGTCGAAGCCGGTGGCGACCGCTTCGCGATCCCGCAGCTGTCCGTGGTCGAACTGGTGCGCGCGCGCGCCAATTCCGAGCACCGCATCGAGCGCATCAAGGACACGGCCGTGCTGCGCCTGCGCAACAAGCTGCTGCCGCTGATGCATCTGAAGAAGCTGCTGAAGATCGATGACGGCTCGTCGACCGATCCGGAGAACGGCTTCATCGTGGTGACGCAGGTCGGCAGCCAGACCTTCGGCATCGTGGTCGACAGCGTGTTCCACACCGAGGAAATCGTCGTCAAGCCGATGTCGACCAAGCTGCGGCACATCGACATGTTCTCGGGCAACACCATCCTCGGCGACGGCGCCGTCATCATGATCATCGATCCGAACGGCATCGCGAAAGCGCTCGGCGCATCCGGTTCGGCTTCGCAGGCTGTCGCCGACGAGCATGCCGCGCATCACATCATCGGCGGCGAGCAGCTCACCTCGCTGCTGGTGTTCCGCGCCGGCACGGCGCAGCCCAAGGCGGTGCCGCTGGCGCTGGTCACGCGCCTGGAAGAGATCGCGGCCGACAAGATCGAGATCTCCAACGGCCGCTACATGGTGCAGTATCGCGATCAGCTGATGCCGCTGGTGCAGATGGAAGGCGTGTCGGTACAGACCACCGGCTCGCAGCCGATCCTGGTGTTCGCCGACGAGACCCGCGCGATGGGCCTCGTGGTCGACGAGATCATCGACATCGTCGAGGAGCGGCTCAACATCCAGGTCTCCGGCGCCCGCGACGGCATCCTCGGCTCGGCGGTGATCAAGGGCCAGGCGACGGAAGTGATCGACGTCGGCCACTTCCTGCCGATGGCGTTCGCCGACTGGTTCATCCGCAAGGAGATGCACACCGACTCGCAGACGCAGTCGGTGCTGCTGGTCGACGACTCGCCGTTCTTCCGCAACATGCTGGCACCGGTGCTGAAGTCGGCCGGCTACAAGGTGCGCACGGCGGCCTCGGCGATCGAGGGCCTGGCCACGCTGCGCTCCGGGCACACCTTCGACATCGTGGTCACCGACATCGAGATGCCGGAAATGAACGGCTTCGAGTTTGCCGAGGCGATCCGCTCCGACCAGAACCTGCATGAGCTGCCGGTCATCGCCGTGTCGTCGCTGGTGTCGCCGGCGGCGATCGAGCGCGGCCGCCAGGCCGGGCTCTACGACTACATCGCCAAGTTCGACCGGCCCGGCCTGATCGCGGCGCTGAAGGAACAGATCGAGGAACGGGCGCGCGCCGACGCCAACCGGCGGGCCGCGTGACACCAAGGGGGCAGGAGTAGCGTGCGATGAGCAGCAAGATCGAAACCACCGACGGCGCGGCCGTCGAATACGTCACCGCGATGATCGGCGGCCAGCTGTTCGGCCTGCCGATCTCGCGGGTGCAGGACGTGTTCATGCCGGAGCGGCTGACGCGGGTGCCGCTGTCGTCGGCTGAGATCGCCGGCGTTCTGAACCTGCGCGGCCGCATCGTCACCGTGGTCGACATGCGGGCGCGGCTCGGCCTCGCCCGGGCCGATGACGGCAAGCCGCCGATGGCGGTCGGCGTCGACCTGCGCGGCGAGTCCTATGGTCTCTTGATCGACCAGATCGGCGAGGTGCTGCGGCTGCCCGAAGAGAGCCGGGAGGAGAACCCGGTGAACCTCGATCCGCGCATGGCGAAGCTCGCGGGCGGCGTGCACCGTCTCGATGGACAGCTGATGGTCATCCTCGATGTCGATCGCGTGCTCGAACTGGCGGCTGACAAGATGGCGGCGTGAGGCCGCAGCATGAGCCCGACCATGCGAGACCGCGCGGTCGGAATGGATCCTGATTTCGAGAGGCTGATATGAGAACGTGTCTGGTAGTTGACGATTCGAGCGTCATTCGAAAAGTGGCGCGGCGCATTCTGGAAGGTCTGGATTTCCAGATCGTCGAAGCGGAGGACGGTGAGCAGGCGCTCGAAATCTGCAAGCGCGGGCTGCCCGATGCGGTCCTGCTCGACTGGAACATGCCGGTGATGGACGGCTATGAGTTCCTCGGCAATCTCAGGCGCATGCCTGGCGGCGATGCGCCGAAGGTCGTGTTCTGCACCACCGAGAACGACGTCGCGCACATTGCGCGGGCGCTGCACGCCGGTGCCAACGAGTACATCATGAAGCCGTTCGACAAAGACATCGTGACAGCCAAATTCCAGGAAGTCGGGCTGATCTGACCTCCGTCAGTCCGGCAAACCCGTGCTCGTCCGGGCTTGCCGCCGCCCTGTGCCTCTGTCCTGTTGGTGAACTATGAGCGTCGCGTTGGCCAGTTCTTCGATTCCAAGTTCGACCAGACAGGAACCTCTCCGGGTGATGGTCGTGGACGATTCCGTCGTCATCCGCGGCATGATCTCGCGTTGGATCGCGTCTGAGCCCGATATGGTGGTGGCGGCCTCGCTGCGGACTGGCCTCGAGGCCGTGAACCAGATCGATCGCGTCAATCCCGACGTCGCCGTGCTCGACATCGAGATGCCCGAACTCGACGGCATCGCGGCGTTGCCGAAGCTGCTCGCCAAGAAGAAGAACCTTGCCGTCATCATGGCCTCCACGCTCACGCGCCGCAACGCGGAGATCAGCTTCAAGGCGCTGTCGCTCGGCGCGGCCGACTACATTCCCAAGCCCGAGAGCACGCGCGAGGCGTCGGCTGCCGACAATTTCCACTTCGACCTGATCCAGAAGATCCGAACGCTTGGCGCCAAGGCGCGCCGCACGGCTCCGGTCCCGCATGCGCCGGCGGCTCCGCATGTTCAGGAGCTGAGGCCTGCGCCGGCGCTGCGCCCCGCCGTGGCACACGCTCCGACGCCGGCAGTGTCGGCCCAGATCGCGCGCCGCTCCTTCAGCAGTCAGATGCCGAAGGTGTTGCTGATCGGATCGTCGACCGGAGGCCCGCAGGCGCTGATGTCGGTGGTCACCGAACTCGGCCCGGTCATCGACCGCTTTCCGGTGCTGATCACCCAGCACATGCCGCCGACCTTCACCACGATCCTGGCCGAGCATCTTGCACGCTCGAGCCGCCGGCCCGCCCACGAGGCCATCGATGGCGAGGTCGTCAAGCCGGGCCAGATCTATCTCGCGCCGGGTGGACGCCACATGCGCGTCGCACGTCATGGCGCCGAGGTCGTGATCGCGCTCGACAATGGTCCGCCGGTCAATTTCTGCAAGCCGGCCGTCGATCCTTTGTTCACGTCCGCCGTCGACGTCTGGCAGGGCAGCACGCTGGCCGTGATTCTGACCGGCATGGGCTCCGACGGCATGCGCGGCGGCAAGGACATCGTGGCGGCGGGCGGCAGCGTGATCGCGCAGGACGAGGCGACGAGCGTGGTCTGGGGCATGCCTGGCGCGGCCGCCAACGCCGGAATCTGCGCGGCTATCCTTCCGTTGAATCAGATTGCACCGAAGCTGGTCCGTCTGTTTGCAGGAGACCGCTCGTGACCCCTCTGGACTATGAGTTCCTGCGTAAGGTCCTGAAGGATCGTTCCGGTCTCGACCTGTCGGCGGACAAGCAATATCTGGTGGAGAGTCGGCTGCTGCCGCTGGCGCGCAGGACCAACCTGTCGGGCATCCCCGAACTGGTCCAGAAGATGAGGAGCGGCGGCGAGCAGCTCACGGGACAGGTGGTCGAAGCCATGACCACCAACGAGACGTTCTTCTTCCGCGACAAGATTCCATTCGATCATCTGCGCGATGGCATCCTGCCGGCGCTGATCCAGTCGCGGGCAAACCGCCGCACCCTGCGCATCTGGTCAGCCGCCTGCTCGACAGGCCAGGAGCCCTATTCGATCGCGATGTGCCTGCGTGAATATGGCCCGGCTCTGGCTGGCTGGCGGATCGAGATCGTCGCGACCGATCTCTCCCAGGAGGTGCTGGAGAAGTCGAAGGCCGGGCTCTACAGCCAGTTCGAGGTCCAGCGCGGGCTGCCGATCCAGCTGCTCGTCAAGTATTTCAACCAGCTCGGTGAGCTCTGGCAGCTCAGCGCCGACATCCGCGGCATGGTCCAGCATCGCCAGCTCAACCTGCTGCAGGACTTCTCGCATCTCGGCAAGTTCGACGTGATCTTCTGCCGCAACGTGCTGATCTATTTCGATCAGGAGACCAAGGCGTCGATCTTCGAGCGTCTTGCCAAGGTGATGGAGCCGGATGGGACCTTGCTGCTGGGGGCGGCGGAGTCGGTCGTCGGCATCACCGATGCCTTCAAGCCCAACCAGGAGCGGCGGGGTCTGTACCAGATCAATCCGGTCCGCAGCCCGCGCGGCGGCGCCGCGCTGCTTCCTGGCCTGAAGGTGGTCGCGGCGCGCTGATCGCGCGCCGTTCGCAAGGACCATCCCGATTCCTGGGCCGGGGCTTTTTTCCCAAGCCAAAGCTTTCGCCCTCAGACTCCTGGCGCCGCTGGTCGACGCTGGCCGGCCGTCGGCGGATCATTCGCAAACGCAAATCTTTTTCCCGAACCTGGAACCTTTTTCGTTCTGGCGCGTCGATTCACGCCTTGGTGTGGCCGAAGCGTGTTGCCGTGTTGGCAGGGGGAATGGATGAAAACGAGCGTGCGTCCTCGGATAGTGACGCGGGATCTGCCTGTCATCGCGAAATCCCCGACCGGGATCGACGGTCTCGACGAGGTCACCTTCGGCGGCCTGCCGCAGGGGCGGCCGACGCTGCTGTGCGGCGCCGCCGGCTGCGGCAAGACCCTGTTCGCCATGACATTTCTCTACAACGGCGCGGTTGCCTATGACGAGCCGGGCGTGTTCATCGCGTTCGAGGAGCAGCCCGAGGACCTGATCAAGAATGTCGGGTCGCTCAGCTACGACATCGAGAGGCTGATCGAGCAGAAGAAGATCGTCGTCGACCACATCCATCTCGATCGCAACGAGATCGAGGAGGCCGGCGACTACGATCTCGACGGACTGTTCATCCGCATCGGCTTTGCAATCGACGCGATCGGCGCCAAGCGCGTCGTGATCGATACGATCGAGACGCTGTTTGGCGGTCTCGACAACCAGGCCGTGCTGCGCTCCGAGCTGCGCCGCCTGTTCGAATGGCTGAAGAGCAAGGGCGTCACGGCGATCATCACCGGCGAGCGCGGCGACGGCACGCTGACCCGCTACGGCCTCGAAGAATACGTCGCCGACTGCGTCATCCTGCTCGACAATCGCGTCCACGACCAGCTGTCGACGCGGCGGCTGCGCGTCGTGAAGTATCGCGGCACCGCGCACGGCACCAACGAATATCCCTTCATCATCGACCAGGAAGGCATCACCGTGATGCCGATCACCTCGTCGGGTCTGTCGCATGACGCGTGGACGGAGCGGGTGTCGACCGGCATTGCCGATCTCGACGAGATGCTGGAGGGCAACGGCTACTACAAAGGGTCGAGCATTCTGATCTCCGGCATGGCCGGGGCGGGCAAATCGACGGTGTCGGCGCATTTTGCCAACTCGATCTGCAGTTCGGGGCAGCGCTGCATCTATTTCGCGATGGAAGAGTCGCCGCAGCAGATCGTACGCAACATGAAGTCGGTCGGTCTGGATTTGCAGCAATGGGTCGATCGCGGCCTGCTGCGGTTCTCGGCGCGGCGACCCAATCTGTACGGGCTGGAGACGCATCTCGCTGCGATGCATCGCGAGGTCAAGGAATTCGACCCCGCTGCGGTCGTGGTCGACCCGATCTCGGCGCTGATGGGCGCAGGGGTTGCCGGCGACGTGCATTCGATGACGCTGCGCCTCATCGATTTCCTGAAGGCGCGCGGCGTGACGGCGCTGTTCACCAATCTCGGCGCCGGCAATGCCGATACGGCCACCACCGAGATGCATATCTCCTCGCTCACCGACACCTGGCTGCTGCTCTACAATCGCGAGAGCAATGGCGAACATAATCGCCAGCTCTATCTGTTGAAGTCGCGCGGCATGGCGCATTCCAACCAGGTGCGTGAGTTCCTCATGAGCGCCAACGGGATCTCGCTGCGCGAGGTCTATGTCGGTCCGGACGGCGTGCTCACGGGATCGGCGCGGGTGGCGCAAGAGGCGAGAGATCGGGTCGATGGCCTGCTTCGTACCCAGGACATGGAGCGGCGCACGCGCGAGAACGAACGCCGCCGCCGCGACCTCGCGGCCCAGATCGAAGCGCTCAAGGCTCAGCTGGCCAACGAGGAGAGCGAGATGGATCTTGTCAACCTGGAAGGCGCTGCCCGCGAGGATCAGCGCACAGCCGCTCGCAACGCGCAGGTCGAAAGCCGTTCGGTCAGGCACGGGCCGAGCTCTACAGTCAACCCGTCGGGATCCAGCAAATGATGCCCGCCCCGATGGAACAGGATGGCTACAATCTCCGGCTCTATGTGGCTGGCCAGACGCCGAAATCACTGGCGGCTCTCGCCAACCTCAAGAAGCTCTGCGAGACGCATCTGCCGGGTCGCTATACGATCGAGGTGATCGACCTGATGAAGGATCCGGCACTCGCGCAGCGTGATCAGATCGTCGCGATACCGACCCTGATCCGTCAACTCCCCGAACCCCTCAAGCGAATCATCGGCGATCTCTCCAACGCGGAGAAGGTGCTGGTTGGTCTGGACATCGCACCGAGCTGAACGGAGGACGCGTGACTTCAAGAGACGCGCAGCAGGCCGAGCTCCGTAACGAAGCCCAGGAGACAGTCGAGGCCATTCACCGCGGCAATGTCGATGCCGTGGTGGTCCAAGGCCCGATGGGGCCCCAGGTCATCATGCTGCAGGGCGCGGACGCGCCCTATCATGTCCTGGTCGAACGGATGAGTGACGGTGCCCTGACGCTCGATGCTGATGGCAGCATCGTCTACGTCAACTCCCGGCTCTGTGCGCTCACCGGCCTCGGCGCCGGGGAGCTCGTGGGACGCAGCTTCGCTTCGCTGTTCGCGGGACCCGTGCCGCAGCAACGGGCCGACGACGCCGCGAGCGACGCGCAGCTCCGCTGCAACGAGGGCGGCGATCTGCCGGTCTCGGTCTGGATGCGGCAGATGGTGATGGGCGGCGTCGTGGCCACGCTCGTGACGTTGACCGACATGTCGATCCAGCGCCGGGCCGAAGAGGTCGCCAATGCCGAGCGTTTCGCGCGCTCGATCCTGGAGCAGGCGACCGATGCGGTCGTCGTTCTGGCGCTCGACGGCCGGATCACTCATGCGAGCTGGGTCGCCGAGCAGTTCGCGGGGCGATCCCCTGTCGGACAATTGTTTTCGGAGGCCTTCGCGCTCGACGCCGAGAGCGCCAGCCAGCAGAGCACCTTGACGCGCTTCTCGCGGGAAAGTCTCGATCAGGCGCTGGCGACCAAGCCGTTTCATGGCGTCGAGGTGCGGTTGCGCAACCAGGAGATCGCCGGGCGGTCGTTCCTGCTGTCAGGCGGGCCGCTGGTGAACGATGCCAAGGAAACGGTCGGATCCATCGTCACACTGACCGACATCACCGATCGCAAGCGCGCCGAAGAACAGCAGACGATGCTGGTCGCCGAGCTCAATCACCGCGTCAAGAACATCCTGGCCATCGTGCAATCCGTGGCCGGCCAGACGCTGCGGACCTCGCCCTCGCTGCAGGCCTTCAACAAGGCGTTTTCCGGCCGCATCCAGGCGGTTTCGATCGCGCACGACATCCTGACCCAGACACGATGGATCGGCATCGGGTTCAACGAGCTGCTCACCACCGTACTGGCGGCCTATGGCGTTGGGGAGGGCCGCATCGTCATCGACGGCCCGCCGGTCCTGCTGGAGGCGCGGCTGGTGCTGCCGCTCTCGATGGTGCTGCATGAGCTCGCGACCAACGCGTCGAAATATGGTGCGCTGTCTGTGCCGTTCGGTGAAGTCACGATTTCCTGGCGGCTGAGCGACGATCGCCGCAGGCTGGTGCTGGTCTGGCTGGAGCGCGGCGGGCCTGTGATCGAAGGCGGCGGATCTCGTGGCTTCGGCACCAAGCTGATCGATCGCGTCGTGCGCTTCGACCTCGATGGGGAGGCCGTCCTGGACTTCGAACCCGCTGGAATCCGCGTCAAGCTGACGTTTGCGCTGACGGCAGAGACGACGCCAGAACATCTGCCCGCGTCGGCCGTGCAGCCGGACTAATTCTTCATCGCGGCAGAAACGTGCTTTCGCACATCGCGCGCAATGCGTGCTCGTCGAGTGGTTTGGCCAGCCGCGGCAGGCTCCGGAACTCCGGCGGGAACAGGGTCGCATCGTCATAGCCGGAGGTGATGACGATCTTCAGATCGAGTGCGATGAGCTGCCGCAGGATCGCGAAGATCTGCTCGCCGCGCAGATTGACGTCGAGCAGCGCGCCGTCGAGGTTGCCACGCTCCGCCTCGCGCAACACCTCTGCCACGCGCGACACCGGCCCGATCACCTCGCAACCGAAGCCCTGCAGCACCGTCTCGAGCTCAAGCGCGATCAGCCCCTCGTCTTCGGCGACCAGGATCCGCAAGCCTTCGAGCTGAGTGGTGTCTGCCGCCATGCCCCATATCCGGTCGCCGCCGCGTCCAGGAGTTCCGTCCTCTCGTTCTATCTAACCATCCCGGGCGGCGTGTCGAGCCGTTTTCGATCCGGCTCGTTAACAAGCTACAGGATGGCGTGCGGCAAAAAGCGCGAGCGGTTGCCCGTGATCGGGGTCGCGTCCTCGCGGATCGAGAGGCCGCAGGGCGCATGCGCCACGAGCCAGCTGCCGATCACCGGGAACACGCCGCCGAAATCCGGCAGCGGCGCCAGCGCCTGGCGGATGAATCCCTCGGCGCCGTAGGGCCCGTCCTGGGCCGAGACGGCAACGCCATCCGAGACTAGGCTGACATTGGCGCCTTCGCGCGAGTAGATCGGCTTGCGCACGAAGCTCGGGCCGAGACCGGCGGCTTTCGGATCGTCCTCGAAATAGGCCGGCAGCAGGTTGGGATGGCCTTCGAACATCTGCCAGAGCAGCGGCAGGATGCCCTTGTTGGACAGGATGGCCTTCCAGGGCGGCTCCAGCCATTGCGTCGGCGCGTTCGCCAGCTTGGCGCCGAAGGCGTCGTGGAACATCCACTCCCACGGATAGAGCTTGAACGCGAGCGCGATGTCGTGGCCATCGAGATCGACGAAGCCGCCGCCATCGTCGCGCCAGCCGATGTCGGCGATGTCGAGCTGTGTCGTCGACAAGCCGGCCTGTGCTGCGGTGTCGGCCAGATAGGCCAGGGTGGTGGCATCCTCGGCGTCGGCGGTGAGACCCGTCAGATGGACCGGGCGCCTGTCGCCGAGTTCACGCCAACGCGCGATCAACCGCTCATGGATCGAGTTGTACTGGTCCGCACGGCCGGGGAGGATGCGGCGCTCGATCGCCTGCTCGAGCCAGGTCCATTGGAATACGGCGGCCTCGAAGATCGAGGTCGGCGTGTCGGCGTTGTATTCGAGCAGCTTGGCCGGCGCGCGGCCGCCTTGAAAGCTGAGGTCGAGCCGGCCGTAGAGGCTGCCGTCCTTGCGTCGCCAGCTGTCCGCGAGCAGCGGCCATGACGCCTCCGGGATCTTCAGCCGGTGCAGCAGCGTCTCGTCATCGACGACGCGGCTGACGAGCTCGAGGCACATCTGCTCGATCTCGCCGGTCGGCTCCTCGATGCCCAGCTCGATCTCGGCGATCGTGAACGCGTAGTAGGCGCGCTCGTCCCAGTAGCGCTCACCGTCGGGTTCGGAGAAGTCGAAGCCGCACTGCGCCGCCGTCTCCCGCCAGTCGTCGCGCTCCGGGCAGGGGATGCGCTGCATGTCCGCTAGCCGCCGGCATGGCCATGCATGCCGCGCCCGTGAAAGCGGTGCACAGCATGGCCGAAGCCGCCATGGACGGCGCGGCAATGCAGTCGGCCGCGTGGTCCGGGCACGGGTTCGAGCCCAGGACCGCACGATCGCTTGCGTGAGAAACCCATGGAGACGGTGGCGATCGCCGCAGTCCCCATCATCGTCAGCACCACGCGGCGCGAACGTTTCATCGGCTCAACCCCGATCAGTCGGCAGGCCAGTTTTTTATGATTTTCAGTCTGTGTCAAAGATCCGAATCCAACAAACCTCACAAAGGCGGTGTTTTCGCGGCGACGACGGGACGGAAATCAGCCGCCGCGTCCGAAGCCGAATGCGTGCGCGAAGCCGCCGAAGCCGCCGCGCGAGACGTGGGTGGACGAGACTTGGGCCGAGGAGGCGTCGGCGACATGCGTGGAGGACGCGCGGCTCGTCTCGGAGTCGCTGCTCGAAAATCCCCAGCGGCCGGCGCCGCCGCTGCCGCTGCTACCACTGCCGCCCGACCGACGCGTCGTGCAGTCGGTCGTCTGCGGCTGGGCGGCCACCCCCGGCACGTCGGTGCCCGGCTGCGGGCAGCTCTGCTGGCGCGGCATCAGCGCATAGGCGCTGCCGCCGACGGCGAGCGTGCCCATCAGCAACAGCGCGACATGGCCGGAGCGCTTCACCGGCGGGGTCGCCGGAGGTGGCGGCATCGGCCTGCGCTTGCCGAATTCGGGGCGGTGCTCGGCCATGGTCAGATGATCATCGAGGCGGCGTTGAGCGCGCCGGCGGAGAGTGAGGCGAGCCCGAGCCAGATTGCGGAGGCCAACTCGCCGGCGACGATGCGCTGGGCGAGGTCCGGCACCGGGATGCGCACGAGATAATAGACGATCACCTGGACGATCAGCGCCACCAGCGCCCAGATCAGGCAGTCCAGCACGTTGGCCGAATGGGCGATGGCGCTGACCAGCGGCAGCGTGAAGCCGAGCAGGCTGAGGCCCAGCGCAATGGCGGCCGAGGGGTGATTGTCCCGGATCAGCTGGAATTCATTGTACGGCGTGACGCGGGTATAGATGAACAGGTACGCCGTCACCGCGAACAAGGCGGTACAGAAATACACCAGAAAGGCCGGCAGGCCGGCGAGCGATTGCAGGATCATGTTGGGGCCTGACACGTGGAGCCTTCATCTGTCGCGGCGCCAGCATGCCCGGTTCGACGTGAACGAAGTCTATGCGTCCCGGCTCTGATCGAGCTCAGTGTGATCGAGCTTGGCCTGGTCCAGCATCTGCAGCACGGAGTCACCGGTCTTGCGGGTATGGTCGCTGAGCGCCTGCGCGAAGCCGGCGGCGTCGCGGGCTCGCAGCAGAGCCATGAACGCTTCGTGCTCCCCGAGCGACTCGTCCCAGCGGCGCGCGTCGTAATTGGCGACCGCACGGGCGCGAAACACGCTCGCATGCAGGGTGCTCCACATGTTGAACAGCACGCTGTTGCCGGCGAGCCTGGTGATCTCCGCGTGGATCTGCTGGTTGAGCCGGAAATAGGCGGCGCGCTCGGCCGCGTGATGCAGCGCCACCAGTTCGGCATGCAGGGCGTCGAGCCTTGCAATGTCGTCAGCCGTTGCACGCGCGGCCGCGGCTCGGCCGGCGGCGGCATCGAGCGCGACCATCACGTCGAAGATCTCCGCGATCTCGCTTGCGTCGATCGGCGTTACGACAGGCGTGCGGTGCGGCCGCAGCTCGATCAGCCCCTCGGCCGCCAGGATCTTGAACGCCTCGCGCAGCGGCGTGCGCGACACGCCGAAGGTCTCGCACAACATGCGCTCGGGCAGGGCAGCGCCGGCGGCGAGTTCGCCGTCGATGATCATCTCGCGCACCCTGGCGACGAGCTGATCGTGCAGCGACAGCCGCGCCAGCGGTCGCGTGGACTGGTCGGATGACAGCTTCAGCCGCGCCGGCTTGAAGCGCGTCTTCAATCGGGGTCGTGGTGCGGTTGTGGTCATGCGCGCTGCGGCGGCTCCGCTGCGAGATGCCTGAAATTCGGGCGGAGCGCCCGCGGATCAGGCAAATCATCCAATATATTTGTATCATTACATACTGATTTTACTTGCTAAAATCAATATTGCATATCGCATCCAATTGGCATGTGGCTTGCTGATGATACGGCTGAGCCCATGGATCGACCTGCCCTGGAGATGGATGTGAAACGTTTCGTGCTCCCCATTCTTGCCCTGCTCGCGCTGGCGTTGCCCACGCTCAGCCTTGCCGAGGACGCGCCGAAGATCAAACTCGGCTACGCCAAATGCGCGCATTGCACGCCGATGTCGCTGACGCCGCAGTTTGCGGAAGGCGTCACCATCGACGCGGTGGGATTCAACACCGGCACCGACGCGCTGACCGCGCTGGTCTCGAAGAACATCGACGTCGCCCAGGTCACCTATCTGCATTACGCCATCGCGCTCGACAAAGGCTTCGACGTCGTCGCCATCTCCGGCCAGGTCAATGGCGGCTCGGCGATCCTGCTCGGCAACGATCTCGAGATCGCGCCGGGCGATTGGGGCGCGCTGAAGGCGCTGATCGCGAAGTACAAGGCCGACGGCAAGCCGTTCCGCGTCGCCGCCTCGCGCGGCAATGCGCAGGACATCCACATGCGCGGCGCCTTCGCCAAGCAGGGCATCGACATCAACAAGGACGTGCAGTTCATCAACATCCCGAACCCGTCGGATCATCTGCAGGCGCTGCGCCGCGGCGAGGTCGAGCTGATCTGCACGGTGGAGCCGTTCGCGACCCAGATCATGCAGGCCAAGGCGGCGAAGTTCTTCGGCTTCCCCTATGACCAGGCGGCCGGCAAGCTCACCAACCTGATCCTGACCCGCTCCGACGTCATCGCGTCGAATCCGAAGGCGCTGGAGGGCGTGGTCCGCGCCGTCGTCAAGGTCGACGCGCACATTGCCGCCGACAAGCCCGCGCTGATCGAGGTCATCTCCAAGGTCACTGGCCTCGACAAGGCGATCGCGACCGGCGCCGTCGAGAACCTCGATCCCGATCCGAAGATGTATCGCGCCTCGGCGCTCGCCATCGCCACCATGATGCGCGACCTGAAATACATCAACTCGGACGTGTCAGCCGCGGTCGAGAAGAACCTCGACTACCGCTTCCTGGAAGCCGCCACCGGCAAGCCGAAGACCGAGCTCGGCTACTGAGATGATGGCGCTCGCCCAGCTGCGCAAGCTCGACCGCTATATCGTGCCGGTGCTCGTGCTCGCCGGCTGGGAAGCATTCTCACGCTCCGGCGCGCTGCCGGCGGCGCTGCTGCCGGCGCCATCGACCGTGGTCTGGGCGTGGGCGGACTGGCTGGTCGGCACCGACGGCAACACCCAGACCTATAGCGGCCATTGGCTGGCCGACATGCTGGCGAGCCTGTCGCGGGTCGCGGCGGGCTTTGCCATCGCCACGCTGCTCGGCGTCTCCATCGGCGTCGCCATCGGCTGGTCGCGCAAGATCGAGGTCGTGATCGAGCCGACGTTGCAGATGATCAGGCCGATCCCGCCGGTGTCGTGGATCCCGCTCGCCATCATCTGGTTCGGCATCGCCAACAAGCCGGCGATCTTCCTGGTGTTCCTCGGCGCGTTCTTCCCGATCCTGCTCAACACCATCCATGGCGTGAAGACCTGCGACCGCAATCTCATCCGCGCCGGCGCGATGGTCGGCGGCAGCGAGCGCAAGCTCTTGCGCTACATCGTCGTGCCGGCGGCGATGCCGAGCATCTTTGCCGGACTGCGCATCGGCATCGGCTCGGCCTGGATGCTGACGGTGACGGCGGAGATGGTTGCGGTCAAGAGTGGCCTCGGCTACGTGCTGTGGGACAGCTACTACTTCCTGCGCTACGATCTGGTGCTGGCGGCGATGGCGAGCATCGGCCTGCTCGGCTTCTGCAGCGACCTCGCCATCCGCTTCGTGATGGCGCGCGTGCTGCACTGGCAGCGCAACACCACTTTGCGCGGCGGAGAGTAGACATGGCGACGATCGAAATTTCGCACGTCTCAAAAATCTTCACCGACAAGAAGCGCAACGCCGACGTGACAGCGCTCGCCGATATCAGCCTCGGCATCGCGCGCAACGAGTTCGTCTGCCTGCTCGGCCCCTCCGGCTGCGGCAAGTCGACCTTGCTCAACATGATCGCCGGCTTCGAGCAGCCGAGCGTGGGCAGCATCACGGTCGATGGTGAGAGGATCACCGCGCCCGGCGCCGATCGCGGCGTCGTGTTCCAGCACGCCAATCTGATGCCGTGGCTGCCGGTGTGGGAGAACGTCGCCTTTCATCTGCTGCTTGCCGGCGGCCAGAAGGCCGAGCGCCGCGCCCGGGCGCAGACCTATATCGACATGGTCGGCCTCACCGGATTCGAGAACCATTATCCTTCGGAGCTGTCCGGCGGCATGAACCAGCGCGTCGGCATCGCCCGGGCGCTGCTGATGAATCCGCAAGTGATCCTGATGGACGAGCCGTTCGGCGCGCTGGACGAGCAGACCCGCATGGACATGCAGACCGAGCTGGTACGAATCTGGCAGCAGCACCAGGGCACGATCGCGTTCGTCACCCACGGGATCGACGAGGCGCTGACCTTGGGCACGCATGTCGCCGTCATGAGCGCGCGGCCGGGGCGCATCGTCGAGATCATCCCGATCGATCTGCCGCGGCCGCGGGATATCACCAGCCCACAGTTCAACGCGCTGAAGCGGCATATTCTCGCGCTGCTGCGCGGCGAGCGGGCGTCATTCCAGCAGGCCGGACAGGAAGAGCGGGTATGATGCTGGTCCCGTCGCTCCTTGTCGACCTCTGCACATCGGATCCGAGCTCTCGCCACCTCAATAGTGCGCCCCCTCTCCCGCTTGCGGGGGAGCGTTGGGGTGGGGGCGCCGCACGACGCGCTGCCCGTGCGGAGAGACTTCCCCCACCCGGATCGCATCTGCGACGCGATCCGGCCTCCCCCGCAAGCGGGGGAGGCTTTCCCGATCGCCATCTGCGTTCGAACGAGGCCGTTCACCAATGACCAAACGCACCCGCCTCGGCATGCTGACGCCGTCGTCGAACACGGCGCTGGAGCCGATCACCTCGGCGATGGTCTCGGACCTGCAGAACGTCTCCGCGCATTTCTCGCGGTTCAAGGTCACCGAGATCGCGCTCTCCACGGACGCGCTCGCGCAGTTCGATACCTCGAATATCCTGCGCGCCGCGGAGCTGCTGGCGCATGCCAAGGTCGACGTCATCGGCTGGAACGGCACCTCCTCAGGCTGGCTCGGATTCGAGACCGACGTGAAGCTATGCGAGCAGATCACCGCGGCCACCGGCATCCCCGCGACCACCTCGATGCTGGCGCTGAACGAGGTCCTGGCGACGTCGAAGGCCACGACGCTCGGCCTCGTCACGCCCTATCGCGACGACGTCCAGGCGAAGATCATCGCCAACTACGAGACGCTCGGCATCGCCTGCCGCGGCGACCGGCACCTCAATTTGCAGGACAATTTTTCCTTCGCCGAGGTCACGCCGGCCGCGATCGAGACCATGATCCGCGAGGTCGCGCGCGAGAAGCCGGATGCGATCGCGGTGGTGTGCACCAACATGCGGGCCGCGCCGCTGGTCGCGCGCCTGGAGCTCGAGACCGGCATTCCGATTCTCGACACCATCGCCACCGTGGTATGGAAATCGTTGAAACTGGCAGGGGTCGATATCAGCGGCGTCAGCGAGTGGGGCTCGCTGTTTCATAAGTTCGCTTGAGATTGGGAGACCGCATCACATGGCTGCATTCGACACCGTCATCCACAACGGCACCGTCGCTACCGCGAGCGATACGTTCAAAGCCGACGTCGCCATCAAGCAGGGCCGCATCGTGGGGATCGGCGAGGCCCTCACCGACGCCGACGAGATCGTCGACGCCACGGGCCTGCTGGTGCTGCCGGGCGGCATCGACAGCCACGTCCATATCAGCCAGCCCTCCGGCCCCGGCATCGTCATGGCCGACGATTTCGAGAGCGCCACGCGGGCCGCGGCGTTCGGCGGCAACACTTTCGTGATGCCGTATTGCCTGCAGGAGAAGGGCCAGCCGCTGCGCGCGGCGCTGAAGGATTATCACGCGCTCGCCGACCGGGCCTGCTATATCGACCACTCCTTCCACCTCATCATCGCCGATCCCTCCGACTCGGTGCTCGGGCAGGAGCTGCCGGCGCTGGTCGCCGACGGCTATTCGTCGCTGAAGATCTTCATGACCTATGAGGGGCTCGCGCTCAGCGATTACGAGATCCTCGGCGTGCTGCAGGTCGCACGCGAGCAGGGCGCCCTGGTGCAGATCCACGCCGAGAATTACGACGCCATCCGCTTCCTCACCGACCGGCTGGAGCGCGCCGGCAAGATCGCGCCGTATTATCACGGCCAGTCGCGGCCGATTGCCGTCGAGCGCGAGGCCACGCATCGCGCGATCTCGCTGGCCGAGCTGATCGACGTGCCGATCGTGATCGTCCACGTCTCCAACCGCGAGGCGATGGAGGAGATCAGACGGGCGCAGATGCGGGGCCTGAAGATCCATGGCGAGACCTGCCCGCAATATCTGGTGCTGACGGAAGACGACATGCAGGGGCTCAACATGGAAGGCGCCAAATATGTCTGCTCGCCGCCGCCGCGTGATCACGCGAGCCAGGAGGCGTGCTGGGAGGGGCTGCAACAGGGCGTGTTCTCGCTGTTCTCGTCGGACCACTGCCCGTTCCGCTATGACGACGAGGCCGGCAAGCTGACGCCGAAGGGCCGCACCAGCTTCCGCTGGGTGCCGAACGGCATCCCCGGCGTCGAGACGCGGCTGCCGATCCTGTTCTCCGAAGGCGTCGGCAAGGGCCGCATCACGCTGAACCAGTTCGTCGCCTTCACCGCGACCAACCACGCCAAGACCTACGGCTTGAAGAACAAGGGCTCGATCGCGATCGGCTACGACGCCGACATCGCGCTGTGGGATCCGAACAAGACCGCCAGGATCAGCCAGGCCGGCCTGCACCACGGCTCGGACTACACGCCCTATGAAGGCATCGAGATCACCGGCTGGCCGGTCGCCACCATGCTGCGCGGGAAGTTCGTGGTGCGTGACGGCCAACTGCTCGGCGCCAAAGGCGACGGCCGCTACGTCACCCGCGGCAAGCCGGGCGCCGTGGCATAAGCCACGCTCTCTCCACCCGTCATCGCGAGCGCAGCGACGCGATCCAGAGTCGTGGACGGGACCCTGGATTGCTTCGCTGCGCTCGCAATGACGCGGGGATAGATCGCGGCAAGAGTCGCTATCGGTTGATCCTTAGCTCCCGCTGCAGCGGCGGTACGCAGCCTCTCCTGCTCTTGTCCGCCTTAACTCGAAGAGCAAGGCTCGTTGCGGCGTTGTGAAGAACGGGAGAGGGAGCGCTGCGCCATTGAGGTGCGAGCGTTGCGCGGCTCGCTCGGTGTACCTCGCCCCGCCAGGGCGAAGCGAAGCTTCGCTAGGGCGGGGAGAGGTCGGATTGCATCGCCAGATGCAATCCGGGTGAGGGGGTACAGGTCTCACCACGTACACTTCCCGCGGCTGCCCCTCACCCCGACCCTTTCAGCGCGAGCGAAGCTCGTCGCGGCCCCGTAAGAACGGGGAGAGGGAGTGCACCGTCGTTGCGGCCAGGACTTGAGTCATCACTCTCTGCCCTTCATCTGACAGTGGGCAGCCCCGCCCTGTTGCACTGCACCATCGCCCCGCCGCTACCCCCTCCATCCCCTTTCCTGTTCCGGATGTGTCGAACCGTTGTTACAACTCCGCGACATATTCTTTATCGCATACAGACAGGAGATTGCCGCCATGCCCGCGCTCGCATTTTCCAACAACGATATTGCCGTCGTCGCCTGGACCTTCGATCGCCGCCTGGATGGCTGCCTCGGCTTCGCCATTCACCGCATCGACGCCAATGGCAACACCGACACCATCCTGCCTGCGCTGGCGCGGTTTGCCGGCCAGACCGCCGACGATCTCAACACCGACCAGGCCCCGGTGCAGAAATTCTGGTGGAAGGACCTCAAGGCGAAGCGCGGCGGCACCTATAAATATCGCATCGTGCCGATGGGCGGCACGCCCGGCCAGACCTTGACGCCGCTTGCCGGCGTCGCGCCGCTGGAGAGCAACGAGGTCACGCTGACGCCGGAGCGGCCGCCGTTCCACGTCTATTTCAACCGCGGCATCACCGCGACGCAGGCGCTGACGCATGCTCTGAACGATCATCCCAGCGTGCCGGCGCTGGCGCCGCACATCCTCGATCCGGACGATCCGATCCGCATCCGCCTGATGGGCCAGCTGCAGGACGGGCTGACCTCGCTGCTGAAGCGCGCCGATGATGGCGGCGGCACCATCCATGCCGCGCTTTACGAACTCAACGATCCCAACGGGCTGGAAAAGCAGCTGCAGCACAATCCGAACAGCCGCATCGTGATCCTCGGCAACGAGCAGGGTCCCGACGGCGACGATGCCGATGCCAAGAACCGCGCCGCGCTGAAGGCGGCCGGCGTCGCCGTGACCGACCGCATCCTCGGCAAGGGCGACATCCCGCACAACAAGTTCATGGTGCTCACCGAGAACGGCAAGCCTGTGGCCGTGCTGTCCGGCTCGACCAACTGGACCTCGACCGGCCTGTGCACGCAGACCAACAACGCGCTGGTGGTGGAGAGCCCGGAGCTGGCGCAGCGCTATCTCGGCTATTGGAATGCGCTGAAGGCCGACGTCGACGCCGCCGATGGCGACAAGAAGCAGCTGCAGTCGAAGACCTTGCGCGACTTCGCGCATGCCAACAACGCCAGCTCGATCACAAAGCCGATCGATCTCGGGAATGGCGTCACCATCGAGCCGATGTTCTCGCCCAACACGCCGGGCAAGCTCGGCAAGACTCCGAAGACGCCCAATGATATGGGCCGCGTGTTCGAACTGATGCAGGGCGCCAAGCACGCCGTGCTATTTCTGGCCTTCGATCCCGGCAACAATTCGATCCTCGACGTCGCCGGAAAGCTGCTCAAGGACAAGCCCGACCTGTTCGTGCGCGGCGCGCTGACGAGCCCAGTGCGGGCCACCAACTTCTCGGCGGCGCTGCATGCCGGCGGCCATTCCGAAGGACCGGCGGAGGAGGGGGCGGACGCCGACGCCACGCCGCAGGTGAAGGTCGTCGGCGAGGCCGGCACGCCCAAGAAGCAGGGCGCCAAGGGCAGCATCGATTTCCGCGGCGTGCCCGCCGGCGCGGTGGGCGCCAAGGACGCGTTCGGCAAATGGGAGACCGAGCTCGCCAAATACGGCTTCGCCATCATCCACAACAAGATCGTGGTGATCGATCCGTTCAGCGACGATTGCGTCGTCGTCACCGGCTCGCACAATCTCGGCTTCCGTGCCTCGCACAACAACGACGAGAACATGCTGATCATCCGCGGCCACCGCGGTCTCGCCGAGGCCTATGCCTGCCACGTCCTCGACCTCTACGACCACTACGCCTGGCGCTTCCTGCTGAAGCAGCACCCCGACATCTTCGGCAAGCCGCTGCAATCAGACGACACCTGGCAGGACCGCTACATCAAGGGGGACCAGGAGAAGTCGCCGGAGCTGCGGTTCTGGATGTCGGCGGCGGGTGGCGCTGCGGCAGGGGCAGGGGCGGGTACGGCGCCGAAGAAGCCGGTGAAGCCCACCGAAGCTACCGGCACCACCACGCCGGCCAAGAAGCCGGCTGCGAAGACCAAGCCTACCAAGCCGTCGACCAAGCCGGCCAAGAAGGCCCCGAAGAAAGCTGCCGCCGCAGCCAAGACCACCGCCGGCAGAAAGAAGACCACCAAGAAGAAGGTTGCCAAGAAGGCTTCGAAGACGGCGCAGAAGAAGACCGCCGCTGCGAAGAAGGCAAAGACCAAGAAGACGGCGAAGCGCCCTGCGAAGAAGACCGCAGCGAAAGCCGCCAAGAAATCGAGGTCAAAGAAGAGTGCTGCGAAGAAGCGGCGATGAGCAAGGTTCGTCTCGCTGACAGGATGGTCTACACCTAGGAACATAGGTCCGGGTGAGCGAAGCGGCATCCGGATTTGCTAGGTCGGCATGTCGCGCCCGCTCACGCAGGCCATGTTGTGGGAGGCCGCTCTCAGTTCAAAACTGATTCGATAGTTCTTCTGCGACAGTATAAAGTGCGGCCATTGCGGTCAGTGCAGAGGCCTTGGTGCAGCTTACTCCAAGCTTCGCTACTCGCCCAGGGTGAATGAGGTTGCGTGCATCTCTTGCCATGTGCGCAAGCTTTTCTCCGCTAGAGGTTAGAAGTCCGGCTCCTGCAGCAGCGTCAACGAGCTCAGAAAGAACCATGTCGTTGGGAGCCTTCTTTGTTTTAGAGCCAGCCTTCTCCACAGCCCAAAGCAGTAATGACTCCAACGCAGAGCCAGCAAATGTCGTTGCCCCCAACCATTCTTGCGCACCAAAGTCTATCCAAGCAGCCCGAGCTTTTTCTTCGATGCCTGCACGCCGGTCAGGGTCGGTGATGAACGGCAGTTCGGGCTCAGGTGGAGGAATGGTGTCCCGGCATTGCAACATCAGCTGGCGTATGCGCTCCATTGCGTCCCTGCTGCCCACGTCGCGGACGACGATTGTGTCGCCTATTTCCCAACGTGCGACCGTTGCAGCGAGCACGGCTCGGCAGCGAGATAGCTCTAAATAGCTCTGAAATGGCAACTCCATCAGTTCGCTTGGAACATCATTGAGCAGCGTGAGAATGGTCTTAACTTCTGGTAGGTAGTGGTGCTTAAGTCTTCTATCGTCGATATCGGTGGGTTTTGCTCCGATGAGAAGTTCAATAGCTAGCACAACCTCGCTCGGTAGGACGCGCATGCGTAGCCTCCAACATTCGGTTCGTGGTTCTGTCCGTGGATCGGTCACTCTGCGGCGGATCGGCATATTCCCCGGTCGTACCAACTATAAAGTCCGTCGACGATAGACCTGAGTCACGGTGACGCTATATTCAACTAGCACGGTCACGAAACCAGTGACAGCTGGACACCGCCAAATGGTGCACACGAGCACCGATCTTCATCGCCCTGATCGAAGCGATCGTCTGCGGTCAATCATGCAGAAAGAGCCTTTCGCCACGAGCCGTTACGGCCGCCGCGCCTCACTCGTGCCGCCACACCTTCACTGATGACACCAGCAGGATCACGGCAAGGATCGGCAGCAGCACCTGATCGGGGACGATGCCGAGCAGACGGCCGCCGATGAAGGTGCCGAGGATCGAGCCGAGCGCCATCACCAGCACGAACGTCTTGTTGTCGGCGACGACGGAGAAGGCGCTGGACTGGCTGTAGCGGGTGAAGCCGACGATCATCGTCGGCAGGCTGACCGCGAGCGACAGGCTGCCGGCGAGCTTGATGTCGGCGCCGAACAGCAGCACCAGCGTCGGAATCAGCAGTTCGCCACCGGCCACGCCCATCAGCGCCGCGACGATGCCGATGCCGAAGCCCACGACCACGCCGGCGACGATCTGAGCGGGGCCGGCCAGCAAGGCCGCGTGGTCAGCCGATCCGTGCCCGAACAGCAACGCGCCGGCGATCAGGACGAGCAGCACCGCCAGCACACGATAGAGATTGCGCGAGCTCAGGCGCGTCGCCCAGCCGGCACCGAGCCAGGCGCCCGCTAGGCTGCCGGCCAGCAGGTTGACGATGACGGGCCAATGGGACGCGATGGTGCCGAACGGTACCGTCGCGGCGCGAAACGGCAGCGCAGTGGCGACGACGATCAGGCTCATCGCCTTGTTCAGGATGACCGCCTGCAGCGCCTTGAAGCGGAATGGGCCGATCAGCAGTGGCAGCCGGAATTCGGCGCCGCCCAACCCGATCAGCCCACCAAGGGCGCCGATCACCGCGCCGCCGGCGAAGGCCGGGAGTGGATTGCCCGTCCTGGGTGGCGTGTCGGTTGCGGTGGGGGACGGATGCTGTGGCGTGGAGCTGGTCATCGGCGAGGCTCATCCTTCGAGTGGCGGGTGTGCCGCTCGCTCGTGTGAAGATCTACCGAACAAGCCGATGCAAGGCGCCGCCCCTGCTGCCGCGTGGCAGGCGCCCAGCAAGCAGCAGAAGCGAGGCGCGTCAAGGCATCCGGCTCATCGCGCGCCGTCATGTTTGTTCTCGCAAAATTTCTCTTTCGCTTTCCCAGAAATTATGCTCTACTCCGCGTTGTCCGGCCCCAACGAGGGGACGCTTCGCGGTCGTCACGGACGTCGGGTGCGGGATGCGATGGGCGCTGTGGGTCGCAGCATGGCTTTGCCGTACCGACGAACGATCCCTGGCGCACGGTGAAGTCGCGTGGTCCTGGCCTCCCGATGCTGAGGTCAAGCCTGCGGGCGTGGCGGATGACGCAGCCTGCGGGTGATGGGGGCAAGACAGCCCGGTCCCCAGGGAGATCGCGTATAAATCGTAAAGCCATCGCGCAGGGAGGGCCGGGTGTTTCGGCCAGACCTGTGGTTCCTGCCGCCTGCATTTTTTTCGCAGGCGGGCCACGGGCGCGGCCAGCGCCCGGCCTTCCCTGCGCCCTCAGTTAGGAGAGGGCGGTGAGAATGGCTTATAGCTCGGGCGCAGGGCGCCGCGAGATCGCGAAAGTGTATCCACATATTCGCAGAAAGCGTATCCGCAGATGTCGTGCGAGCTTCTTGAGTTGGACGTCTCTGCAGGCGTCATTGCGAGCGCAGCGAAGCAATCCAGGGCGTCACGCGCGGCCCTGGATTGCTTCGTCGCTTCGCTCCTCGCAATGACGGAGTATGGAGCAGCGCGTCGTGCGTTACGACCATGATCGACTGCAGAATCGGGCGACCCGGCGCAACCCGAGGGGCCAGCGTTCGAGATGCAAGAGCTCGTGCTCGTCTCCCTTGCTTCAACAACACCCACATCCCCAAAAACAAAAACCCCGCCATTTGCGGCGGGGCCCAGTCTGGGAGGAGCAAGCGGTGAGGCTCGCCGGTAAACCCAGTGAAGGATCAGGCGGGGATGCGCTCGTCCATGTCGTGCGGCTCGCGCAGCACGTAGCCGCGGCCCCAGACGGTTTCGATGAAGTTGCGGCCTTCGGAGGCATTGGCCAGCTTCTTGCGCAGCTTGCAGATGAAGACGTCGATGATCTTGAGCTCGGGCTCGTCCATGCCGCCGTAGAGATGATTGAGGAACATCTCCTTGGTGAGGGTGGTGCCCTTGCGGAGCGAGAGCAGCTCCAGCATCTGGTATTCCTTGCCGGTCAGGTGCACGCGCTGGCCGCCGACTTCCACCGTCTTGGTGTCCAGGTTGACGACGAGGTCGCCGGTCTGGATGACCGATTGGGCGTGGCCCTTGGAACGGCGCACGATGGCGTGGATGCGGGCGATCAGCTCGTCCTTGTGGAACGGCTTGGTCATGTAGTCGTCGGCGCCGAAGCCGAGGCCCTTGACCTTGTCCTCGATGCCGGCGAGGCCGGAGAGGATCAGGATCGGCGTCTTGATCTTCGAGACGCGCAGCTGCTTGAGCACGTCGTAACCGGACATGTCTGGCAGATTGAGGTCGAGAAGGATAATGTCGTAATCGTACAATTTTCCGAGGTCGACGCCTTCCTCGCCGAGGTCAGTCGTGTAGACGTTGAAGCTTTCAGACTTCAACATCAGTTCGATCGACTGCGCGACGGCGCTGTCATCCTCAATCAGCAAAACGCGCATGCCAGTTCCCCATAGTCGCCGCTCCGGGCGTCAGGTCGGCCGCCATTGCGGCACTCAAAACGCCTTTGAACAACTGATTCGGATCCTGACGAGAGATGGTTAACAAATCCTGATTCCTCTCCGCAAGCTCTAACCGTGCAATTTTTGTCGAATCGCCGTAAGGTGTTGCGATGAAGCAGTTTTTCTTAGCCGTCTTCGTTCAAGCTCCATGTTAAGAGATGGACCTAACCGACTCTCGGATCTCACCGCTTTTTGAAGGCGGCAAAGCGAAGCACGTCAGTCACTCCAGACCATGACGCAATGATTAATGATGCGAGTAAACACAGAGTTAAACCGGCGACGCGAATCTGCCCCTACTTAAGGTTTTCGCAATGAAGGCTGGTTCGCAATGAAGGCTCTCTCGTCATGAAGGCTGTTTCGTCATGAAGGCGCTGGCCGAGCAGATCAACGATATCGACGCCGTCAACACCTATGGGCGGGTGGTCGGCGTGAAGGGACTCATGGTGGAGATCGCCGGGCCCATCCATGCGATGTCGGTCGGCGCGCGCATCGTGGTCGAGACCGGCAATAATTACATCCCCGCCGAAGTGATAGGTTTTTCCGGCAAGAATGCCGTGGTGATGCCGTTCGCCGGGCTGGAGGGCGTGCGGCGCGGCTGCCGCGCGGTCATCGCCAACGCGGCCAATCAGGTGCGGCCGTCACAGGCCTGGCTCGGCCGCGTCATCAATGCGATGGGCGAGCCGATCGACGGCAAGGGGCCGCTGCCGCAGGGCGCCTCGCCGGTTCCCTATCGGAACAATCCGCCGCCGGCGCATTCGCGCCGCCGCGTTGGTTCGCCGCTCGATCTCGGGGTGCGCGCACTGAACACCTTTCTCACCTGCTGCCGCGGCCAGCGGCTCGGCATCTTCGCCGGCTCCGGCGTCGGCAAATCGGTGCTGCTGTCGATGCTGGCGCGCAACGTCGATGCGGCGGTGTCGGTGATCGGACTGATCGGCGAGCGCGGCCGCGAGGTGCAGGAGTTCCTGCAGGACGATCTCGGTGACGAGGGCCTCGCGCGCTCGGTCGTCGTGGTCGCGACCTCGGACGAGCCGGCGCTGATGCGACGGCAGGCGGCGTATCTCACGCTCGCGATCTCGGAATATTTCCGTGACGAGGGCAAGGACGTGCTTTGTCTGATGGACTCGGTGACGCGCTTTGCGATGGCGCAGCGCGAGATCGGGCTGTCGGCCGGCGAGCCGCCGACCGCCAAGGGCTACACGCCGACGGTGTTCACCGAGCTGCCGAAACTGCTCGAGCGCGCCGGTCCGGGCAGCGGCGACGGCACTATCACCGGGATCTTCACCGTGCTGGTCGATGGCGACGATCACAACGAGCCGGTGGCGGATGCGGTGCGCGGCATTCTCGACGGCCACGTCGTGATGCAGCGTTCAATCGCCGAACGCGGCCGCTATCCGGCGATCAACGTCCTCAAATCCGTGTCGCGGACGATGCCGAAATCGGCCGACCCCGTATTCCTACCGACGATCATGCGCGCGCGTCAGGTGATGGCGACCTACGCCGACATGGAGGAGCTGATCCGGCTCGGCGCCTATCGCGCCGGCTCAAGTCCGGAGGTGGACGAGGCCATCCGGCTGCACGAGCCGCTGGAGGCGTTCCTCCGTCAGCGCAAGGACGAGGTCTCCAGCCTTCATGACGGGTATCGCGAGCTGGAACAGATCCTGGGGCGCTTGGAAACGGAAAGCTAACTTTGTCGGGTAATCATCCCCTCCATGTAAAGAGTTCAGTCGGCGGGCCCAGGAAGGGCGGCCGGCCCTGTCCCGCGCCGTCTACGGGACTTCTGGGGAGTATGAGTCGATGAAGTCGCGCGAAACGCTGATCCGTCTGAAGAAATTTCAGGTGGATGAGAAACGCCGCCGGGTGACGCAGATCGAGGGCATGATCGCTGACTTCCAGCGCATGTCGGCCGAGCTCGAGCGGGAGATCCAGACCGAGCAGGACCGGGCCGGCATCAACGACCCGACCCATTTTGCCTATCCGACCTATGCCAAGGCCGCGATCCAGCGCCGGGAAAACCTGACGCGCTCGGCCGACGAGCTGCGCGCCCAGCTCGAGGACGCCAAGGCCGCTCTGTCCGAGGCGTTCGAGGAGATGAAGAAGGTCGAGCTGCTCGACGAGCGTGACCAGGCCCGTGAAAAGGCCGAGGAGAGCGCCCGCGAGCAGGCCGACATGGACTCGATCGGCCTGATGCGCGCCCGGCTCGGCGTCATCGCCTGAGCCCGACGCCGTCACGGCCGTCGTTTTCGAAAACCCGGGCCGCGAGGTCCGGGTTTTTCGTCGCGCCCACCCCGCTGGAGCGCCGCGCGCGATGTGTGCTACGGGAGGACGTGGGCTCGAACGAGGGAGTGGGGCGATTTTCGGGGACGCTGAATGCTGACGCCGGCAGAGCTGGTCAGGTTGCTTGCCGCCGTTGCCCAGGGGGACGAGGCCGCATTCGAGCGCCTCTACGCGGCGACGCGCGCGAAACTCTATGGCGTCGTGCTCCGTATCTTGCACCGACAGGACCTCGCCGAGGAGGTCGTCCAGGAGACCTATGTGAAGGTCTGGAACAACGCCGCCCAGTTCAACCCCGCGGTGTCTTCCCCGATCACCTGGATGGCCGCCATCGCCCGCAACCGCGCCATCGATCTGGTGCGCAAGCGCGGCGAGCTGTCGTTGGAGGATGAGCCCTCCGCGCTCGAGGTGGCGGCCGAGACGCCGGACCCGCTGGCGCGCCGCGAGATGTCGGAGGAGCTCAAGCGCTTGTTGGAATGCGTCGGCCAGCTCGAGCCCGACCGCCAGAAGCTCGTGCTGCTTGCCTACTATAACGGCTGGAGCCGCGAGCAATTGGCGACCAAGTTCGAGGCGCCGGTGAACACGGTGAAGACCTGGCTGCGGCGGAGCATGATGGATATCCGCCAATGTCTCGGTCTCGGATGAGGTGTGGTTCGGCTGAGGCAAGAGACCTTGTAGGTGACGTGACCTGGACCTGTGATGGCGTATAGCGAAGACCATATCGCGCTGGCGGCGGAATACGCGCTCGGGACGCTCGATGCCGCCGAGCGGGCGCAGGTCGAGACCATGATGGCCGTCGATCGCGATTTCGTTGCCCTGGTCCAGGCGTGGGAATTCCGGCTCGGGCCGCTCAACCAGATGGTCGGGCTGGTCGAGCCGCGCCCCGAATTGTGGGAGCGCATCAAGGCCGAGATCGCGCGGTTGAGGGCGACGGCCGAGCCCGCTTCGGTCGCCGAAGCGCCGGTCATTGTCGCCCCGCCAGAGCTGGAGGCTCCCGAGGCTCCAGTCCTCGTGGCCGAAGCTCCGCCGACCGATGCTCCGAAGCTCGAGGCGCCAAGCGTCGAGGCTCCTGAGATCGAAGCTGCCGAGATCGAAGCTGCGAAGATCGGCGCTCCGCCGGTCGAGATCGCCCCGCGAGACATCCCGGTCGAAGCCCCGGCCATCGCGGCCCGGCGAAGCGCGTCTGCGGTGCACGAGGTTTCGAACGACAGCGCCAACGTCGTTCGGCTGTCGTCCAAGGTCCGGCAGCTGCGCGCGGTCGCGAACGTCATGACGGCGCTTGCCGCCGCGCTGCTCGCGCTGGTCGGCGTCCAGGTCTATCGGCCGGAGGTCCTGCCGCAGCTGTTGCGGCCCAAGGCGCGGATCCAGACCGTGGAGGTCAAGGTTCCGGCGGCGCCGCAACCCTCGGCGCAGTTCGTCGCGCTGTTGCAGAAGGATGCGGCATCGCCAGCCTTCATTCTCACCGTCGATGCCACCAGCAAGAGCTACACCGTGCGCCGGGTCGGCGCGGCGCCGGAGGCCGGCAAGAGCTTCGAGTTGTGGCTGGTGTCGGACAAGCTGCAGAAGCCGCGCTCGCTCGGCGTGATCGGCGGCAGCGACTTCACCAGCCGTCCGGTATTGTCCGCCTATGACGCCGACACCGTCAGCCGCGCAACTTACGCCGTGACCGTCGAGCCCGAGGGCGGGTCGCCGACGGGGCAGGCGACCGGGCCGATCGTCTTTACCGGCAAGCTGATCGAGACCGTGCCGCCCGGCCGCTGAAGCGAGGCAAAAAGAAAACGCCCGTGGGGAGCGGGCGTTTTCGGTAGTCGACTTGGGGTTGGGTCTACTACATATCCACGCGGCCAGTTGGGGGGCTGTGAGAACCGCGTGAATTCCGGGAATTCCTGTCAGCGAACCAGCGACGCCTCCGAGCTCGTCACCGCAATCGGCTTGCCGGCCTTCATGACCTTGGCCGTCTGCGTGTAGCCGGTCTCCGCGTTGAGGCGGGCGGAGATGCCGAAGCCGGCCACCGCGATGCCAGCCACGAGTGCGACCACCACGATCTTGAGGTGGGTCGTCCGATCCGCGCTGTAAATCGAGTGGTTCATGGAGGCCTCCTGCTGCCTTCCGTCCTGCTTCGTTCGTCCTTGCTGATTCGTGTGATCCGGGCACGTTCCGGTTCACCGTCTCGCATCCCACAACGTAGGAAACCTCGATTCTGTTTCGTAGTGGTCATCACAAGCGTGTGATAAGGCGTGATCCGCTGCGACTGGAAATCCATAAAATCAATCTTTTCTATTTAATATCAGTATCTTGTATGGATGTTCGGTGTGCGGCTGAAAATGCAGCCACCTAACGCAAAATTAAGAAATCGTTTGCCTGTGGCGGTAATGCACGGGGTGTTTGCCCGGTAAAGCGGCAGGAGCCGGCGCCTTGCGCCGGCCCGCCGATGAAAACGCGCTCGGGATTCTCCAGTTCCGCAACGGCCGACCGTCACACGCTCCCCACCGTCTTCAGCCGCGCCCGCGGATGGATTTCGGCCTGCGACAGCACCGTGGTCTGGGCGCGGAAGCGCTCGACCAGCGAGCGGACGAAGGGCCGGATCGCCGCCGAGGTCACCAGCACCGGCGATTCGCCCTCGCGCGCGGCGCGCTCGAAGGCGTCGCGCGTGGCGGTCATGAACTCCGACAGCCGCGACGGCTGCATCGCGAGACTGCGCTCCTCGCCCTGGCCGATCAGCGATTCCGCAAACGCCTGCTCCCATTTCGCCGACAGTGCGATCAGCGGCAGATAGCCCATCGGCGAGGTGTTCTGGGCGCAGATCTGACGGCCGAGGCGGGCGCGGACGTGCTCGACGATCGTTGCCGGGTTGCGCGAGAACGCGAGCGCGTCGGCAACGCCTTCGAGGATGGTGGAGAGGTCGCGGATCGAGATCCGCTCCGACAACAACAGCTGCAACACGCGCTGGAGGCCGGAGATCGTGATCTGGGTCGGCACGATATCCTTGACCAGCTCGCTCTGCTCCTTCGGCAGCTCCTTCAGAAGCTTCTGCACCTCGCCGTAGGACAACAGCTCGCTCATGTTGGCCTTGAGCAGCTCGGTCAGGTGCGTCGACAGCACGGTCGCCGCATCGACCACCGTGTAGCCTTTCAGCGTCGCTTCCTCTTTCAGTCCCGCGTCGACCCAGGTGGCGGGCAGTCCGAAGGTCGGCTCGGTGGTGTGGATGCCGGGCACCGCGACCTGGTTGCCGCCGGGATCCATGACCATGAACTGGTTCGGCCAGATCTTGCCGGAGCCCGCGTCGACCTCCTTGATCTTGATGATGTAGGTGTTGGCCTCGAGCTGGACGTTGTCGAGGATGCGCACCGACGGCATCACAAAACCCATCTCGATCGCCAGCGAGCGCCTGAGAGCCTTGATCTGGTCGGTGAGCCGGTCGGTGCCGTCGGGCGCGTTGACCAGCGGCAGCAGCGCGTAGCCGAGCTCGATCTTGAGGTCGTCGATCTTGAGCGCGGCGGAGATCGGCTCTTCGGCCGCCGCCGCAGCAGCAGCGGCTGCCGCGGGAGCGGCGGCGGCCGCTGCGGCTTCCTCGGCCTTGGCGACATCCTTCTGCTGGTGAGCCTTGAAGGCGAGGATGGCGGCACCGCCGCCGAGCGCCAGGAACGGGATCGTCGGGATGCCCGGCAGCAGCGCCAGCACCAGCATGACGGCGGCGGACATGCCGAGCGCCTGCGGATAGCCGGAGAACTGCTTGATCAGCGCCTTGTCGGCAGCACCGCTGACGCCGGCCTTGGAGACGAGCAGGCCGGCCGCGGTGGAGACGATCAGCGCCGGCACCTGGGTGACGAGGCCGTCGCCGACCGTCAGCGTGGTGTAGGAGCGGGCGGCCTCGGCAAAGCCCAGACCCTGCTGGGCGACGCCGATGATGATGCCGCCGATGATGTTGATGAAGACGACGAGCAGGCCCGCGACCGCGTCGCCGCGGACGAATTTCGAGGCACCGTCCATGGCGCCGAAGAAGCCGCTTTCATCCTCCAGCTCCTTGCGCCTGGCCTTGGCGACCTTCTCGTCGATCAGGCCGGCGGAGAGGTCGGCGTCGATCGCCATCTGCTTGCCGGGCATCGAATCCAGATGGAAGCGCGCCGCGACCTCGGCGATACGGCCCGAACCCTTGGTGATGACGACGAAGTTCACCGTCACCAGGATCGCGAACACGATGATGCCGATGACGAAATTGCCGCTCATCACGAAATTGCCGAACGCCTCGATGACGTGGCCGGCGGCGTCGGTGCCCTCGTGCCCGCGCGACAGGATCAGCCGGGTCGAAGCCAAATTCAGCGACAGCCGCAGCATCGTCGAGATCAGCAGGATGGTCGGAAAGGCGGAGAATTCCAGCGGCGTCTGGATGAACAAGGCGGTCATCAGGATCAGGATCGACAGCGTGATCGAGATCGCCAGGAACAGGTCGAGCACCACCGAGGGCAGCGGCAGGATCAGCACCACCAGGATGGTGAGAATGCCGAGCGCCAGCGCGATGTCGCCGCGCAGGACCAGCGTCTTGAGATTGTCGAATGAGAACCCGCCGGCCGGAGACCCGGTCCCCTGACCCGCCGTGACGTCGACCATGGCTTTCGCCCCTTCCCGCGGGCCGCGTCTGCCGGCCCCAAACGACTGCGCGGCGGCCGACGGGCCGCCGTTTCTGACTGGAGCGACTGTGCTGGCGTCCACGGAAGGTCCCCCCCGTCAACTGCACTCGGCTGCAACACTCACTTCCAACCCGGCAATTTTTGCCCGGTGTATGGTTAGCGTTCGGTTAACGACGGTTAACGAAAGGTTGCGGGGAGGGGGAAAGGGGTGGGCGGGCGGTCGTGCCGCAAGGCCGGGCGACGCGTCGGCGAAACGCTTGGCGGTGCGGGGATTGTGATCGTCGAACGAGCCGAGACGGCAAACAGATCGCGCAGCTGCGCTCCCGTCCATCGCTGCCCAGGGCACGAGCGGCGCTGTGTCTTCACCCTCCCCCCTGCGAGGAAGGTCGACCGGCGCGGAGCGCCGGGCGGGGTGGGGGTGCCACGAGCACCACTGCATCGGTCCGCCTTTCGTTCGAGCGCGCGATCACCATCTCGCGGCGCCTCGCGCCCGAGCTGTGCATCAGATCCGCCCTCGAATCAGTGGAGGGCGCAGGGAAGGCCGGGCGCTGGCCGCGCCCGTGGCCCGCCTGCGAAAAAAATGCAGGCGGCAGGTACCACAGGTCTGGCCGAGAACGCCCGGCCTCCCCTGCGCAACGGTTGGAACGGCTTATACGTGGTCTCCCTGGTGCGCCGGGCTTGTTGGCCACCATCCCCAGCACAATGCGTTGGCACTGCGCCGCGTTGATACCAGCGTCGGGGTATCAGGACCGCACGATTTCGCCGTGCGCAACGAACCGTTCGTCGGCGCGACACGAAGCCACGCTGCGATTCCTTGCGCCCATCGCATCCCACCTCCCACGTCTCGTGACGGTCGCGACACGCCCCTCCGGCGGAAGCAGGACGGAGAGAGATATACATGATTTCGGAAAAAAGAAAAGCAGAAAATTCGGTAAATCGAAAAATGACGAGCCGCGTGCGGCTGCTGGCGGGAACCAACTGGCTGGGTCTATGATGACGAGAACGAGGAATACACCGAATGCGGACAGTTTTTCTGCTTTGGCACAGCCGACCGCTTGACGACCGTCTTGACGAGAACGAGACCGACGACAAACTCGTCGGAGTCTACAGCAGCGCTGCCGAAGCCGATGCCGCAAAGATGCGCAAGCTTCAATTCGAAGGCTTTCGTGACTATCCTGATTGTTTCCTGGTCAGCGAATACGAAGTCGATAGGGATGCGTGGAGCGAAGGCTTCACCACGGTCGGCAGCCTCGATCGTCCGCGCGATCCCGCACCGTAGTCTCGTGGGCGTCCTCGTTCGTGGCATTTTGTAACAACGCCGCATGCGGCCTTCATTAAGCAACACCTGCTGCTATCGTGCCACGACGATGGAGCATTCGATGTTGCGTTCGACACTTTCCGTTCTGCTGGCCGCAAGCCTGTGGCTCGTGCAGCCCATCTCTCTTTCACCTGCAATCGCGGGTCCCTTCCTCGAGCGGCTGCAGGCGCGGATGGCGGCGCGCGAGGCCGCGAGCCAAAGCGCGCCGGCAATCGAATACGCCTATGGGGCCGATCCGCTGCAAAGGCTCGATGTCTGGCGGGCGAGGGGAGGCGCGGCTGCGCCGCTGGTCGTGTTTGTCCATGGCGGCGGATGGAAGCGGGGCGACAAGCGCAACGCGACCGGGGCTGCGAAGATCGAGCATCTGCTCGCGCAAGGCTACGCCTTTGCCTCGATCGACTATCGCCTGGTGCCATCAGCGACCGTGGAGCAGCAGGCGGCGGATGTCGCCGCGGCACTGGCGTGGTTGCGCAACAATGCCGGGCGGCTGGGGATTGATCCCTCGCGGATCGTGCTGATGGGCCACAGCGCCGGCGCGCATCTCGTCGCGCTGGTCGGGACCGATCCGCGCTACCTGACAGCGGCCGGGCTGTCGTTCCGCGACGTCAGCGGCATCGTCGCGCTGGATGGCGCCTGCTACGACGTGGCGCGCCAGATCGCCGACAGCGGCCGCTTCATGACCGACACCTATCTCCAGGCGTTCGGCACCGACTCCGTGCGCCAGCGGTCGCTGTCGCCGACCCTGCAGGCCGCAAAGCCGAATGCGCCGGCCTTCCTCATCCTCCACGTCGACCGCGCCGACGGCAAGGCACAGTCTGAGGCGCTCGCCGCGGCCCTGACGCGAGCCGGAACGCCGGCTGAGGTCGAAGCGGTCGGCGGCGCAGGCCTGCGCGGCCACCTCGAGATCAATCGCGAGCTGGGCAATGCCAGCCATCCGGCCACCGCGATCGTCGACGCCTGGCTGCGCAAGATGATCGGCGCCAAATGACGAGCGCGCGATGACGGTGCATTGAACTATCGCCGTTGCACTGTTCAAGCGGAACGGAAAGCGTGACCTCGCTGACGCGGGACACCAGCATCGGGGTGTCAGGACCGCACGATTTCGCCGAGCGCAACGAACCGTTCGTCCGGAATTAGTGACAGTGCTGGACTGCACTCGAATTCGTCAGCCTCCGGAATAGCTCGCATCTTTGAATTATGAGGAACCTGCAATTTGTTGCACCTTGCAAGCCGGCGTGTGACATCGGCACGGGGGCTTCTCGCCATGATGATCCCGGCCATTGCCCCCACACCTACAGCGTCACGACGATCTTGCCGAAGTGCGAGCCGGACCGGAGATGGGCGAACGCTTCGGGAGCCTCGTCGAAGTCGTAGACCCGATCGACGATCGGGTGGATCGAGTGTTCGGTGAGGAAACGATTCATGGCAGTGAAATGTTCGGCCGAACCCACGGTGACACCGATGATGTCGGCGTTCTCCCATTGCAGGCGGGCGAGGTCGGGCTTCGGGCCGAAGCCGGTCAAGACACCGATCTGAACGATCTTGCCTCCTGACGCGACCGACCGCAGCGATCGGTCGTAGGTGCCGGGGCCGCCGAGTTCGAGGACATGCGTGGCGCCTTGGCCATCGGTCGCTTTCATCACCGCGGCATCCCAATCTGGCGTGTCGCGGTAGTTGATGAGGATCGAGGCGCCCATGGCCCTGGCGCGGGCGAGCTTGTCGTCCGAGGACGAGATGACGATCGCGCGCGCGCCCAGTGCGGCCGCGAACTGGAGGCCGAACAGCGCGACGCCGCCGGTGCCCTGGACCAGCAGAGTGTCCGCTTTGCCCATTCCGCCGCGGGTGATGAGGCCGTGCCAGGCCGTCACGGCGGCACAGGGCAGGGTCGCCGCTTCGACCGCCGAAAGGTGCTCCGGCACGGAGACCAGCGCCGTCGCCGGCAACACCACATACTCTGCCAGCATGCCGTCCATCGTGTTGCCGCCGAGGGCTGACGGAACATAGCTGGCCTTGAACGGCCCGGAGATCCAATCGCGAAAGAACGATGCGGCCACACGGTCGCCCGGTCGCCATTGAACGACATCGGAGCCTACGGCATCGACGATTCCTGCGCCGTCGGAGAGCGGAACGCGGCCGTCGAACCCGCCGTCACCCGCTCTGTCGAGGATCAGGAGGTCGCGGTAGTTGAGACTTGCCGCCTCGACTCGAATGCGGACCTCGCCGCCGGCGGGTTCGGGCTTGATGAGGTCGGTGCGCATCAGGCGACCTGCACCTGCATGGCCGTTCAAATGATAGGCTTTCATCGTTGCTCCCTTCACAAGAGGACTCCCCTTGGATGAGCACGATCTGTAAGGTCTGACATCGCTGTCAGGGTCAAGAGGTTTTCAGGTGAAGATCGGCGAACTCTCCCGGAGGACGGGAGTCAGCATCCGGATGCTGCGTTACTACGAGGGCGAGGGCCTGCTTGCGCCGCAACGAACCTTGTCCGGATATCGCGACTACGGTCCGGCGGACGAGGAAGCCGTGCGCCGGATCAAGGTGCTCGGCTCCGCCGGGATGACGCTCGACACGATCAAGCAGTTGCTCCCGTGCGTGCGGAACACCCGTCCGGATTTCAGACCTTGCGACAATCTGCGAAGAGTGCTCACGCAGCAGGTCGGCCTCATCGATCAACGCATCGAGGCACTCAGCCAGAGCCGGACGATTCTCGCGGGCTTCATATCGAGCGTGAGCTGATCGCCGGATATCGAATGTCGGACGTCGTGGCCGCGGATGGGTCGAAGATGTCGACAGTCCGCGCCATCGGATCAAGCCCTGAGGGTGATCGCGATCAGGCGCATGACGCAAAAGCTCCCGGCGACGCGCGTCGAGAATGGAACCGCTATCGGATTTGACCGGGTGTCGACGCCCCGACATAATCCCGAACAAGGCTTGCTCATAACAACGCCAGCACGGGAAGAAACATGAACGATGCATGGACTGTCCTTGCGGGGACAATGATCACGGCCTGCGTGCTCGCGACAACGAGCCCGGCTCGAGCCCAACAAGCGCAGACGCCATCGGCCCAGACCTCCTGCGTCACCCAGAACATGGTTGTGCCGCCCGGCGCCAACACCACCGACAAGGACAAGCCGTTCTTCGTCGACCCCACGGGTCTGGATTTTTCGACCAAGCCGCCGACGCGCGATCCCAGGACTCCAAACTATCCGCAGGCCACCGAGCTGCCTGACGGCACCCTGCCGCCTGCAGGCGCCGAAGGGAATTTCATCATCGGTCCGACCCACGCGCCGGCGCCGGAGACGGTCGCGAAGGAGGGGGTGCCGAAGGGCACCGTCGTCTCCTTCACGATGTCGTCGCGCGACAGCGTGATCTACAATCCCGGGCTGATCCGCGACGATGTGGCGGGCTGCACCAACTCATCGATCATGATCACGACGACCGTGCCGAACGACAAGTCGAACATGATCGTCACCACCAGCCATCCGGGCACCTGGACCCGCAAGATCGATGTCTACGTGCCGCCGAACGCCGTGCCGGGCGCCGAGCTGCCCTTCATCGTGCTCGGCGACGGCGGGTCCGCTGCCTGGAAGGACATGAACACCGTCCTCGACAATCTGATCCATCAGCGGCGCGTGCCGCCGATGGTGTCGATCCAGATCGGCAATGGCGGCCAGGATGCGCAGGGCGCGCAGCGGGGCCGGGAGTACGACACCGTGTCGGAGACCTATTCGCAGTTCGTGCAGCGTGAGGTGCTGCCGCTGGTGGAGAGCCGCGCCGGCGTCAGGCTGACCGGGAATCCCGAGGGACGCGCCACCATGGGCTTGAGCTCCAGCGGCGCCGCGGCCTTCATCATGGCGTGGTTCAATCCCGATCTCTATCGCCGGGTGCTCGCCTATTCGCCGACCATGGTGAACCAGCAATGGCCGCAGAATCCGGCCCTGCGTGGCGGTGCCTGGGAATTCCATTCGCCATGGACGGGCCCGGCCACGCCCAACCTCACCGTGAAGGACGGCGCGCTGGTGCCGTCGGAGCCGCCGGGCGCGCCGCTGATCCCGAGCGCGCCGGTGAAGCCGATCCGCTATTGGTTCGAGATGGGCGATCAGGACCTGTTCTATCCCAACCCGACCATTCCCGACGGCATGCATGACTGGACGCTCTCGGCCGAGCTGATGGCCAAGGTGCTGGCCGACAAGGGCTACCACTATCAGTTCATGTTCGTGCGCAATGCCAGGCATGTCGACCGTCCCACCATCGCGCAGACGCTGCCGTCCGCGCTGGAATGGCTGTGGAAGGGCTATCCGATTCCGTGACGGCGCGTTGCGCGGGCGAATGACAGACGGGCGCTCTTCGAGAGCCCTGACGATGCGCGGCTTCGGAGCGAAGCTAACACCGGCGCAACAGGTCGGTCGCACCTGCTGATGTCAGGCGCCTCAGGAGAGCGGCCACCCTTCGTCTCGCGCTGGGGCTGCGGGACAGCAGAATGTGTCCGGACAGCGCGCGGCCGGTGGCGGGCGGCATCAAGTTTTTCTGATCGTTGCGATCAACTATTGCGATTGGCGGCAGTGGATGTCGTTCTTTAGAACTCTTCTAAATGATCTCAGGAGAGTTGAAGATGCGTCGACCAAAGCCTCGCCATCGCATCCGGCTGACAGTGACGGCCGCGGGCCTTGCCGGGCTTGCATCACTCATCGCCGTCGCTGCACCCAGAGCCGAAACGCCGGCCCCGGCGCCGGCCTATCTGCCGACCGTCAGCGATCTCATGATCGGGACGATCCAGCCGCGGCACATCCGGCTGTGGATTGCCGGCCATAGCGGCAATTGGGCGTTCAGCGCCTATGAGCTCGGCAATCTCAAGGGCGCGTTCAATCGCGTCAGCCGGGCGCAGCCGCTGGTCGAGGGCAATTCGTTCGCCGACATGAATGCGGCGGTGACGCAGCAGCCGTTCGACGAACTGGCGCAGGCCATCAAGCAGAAGGACATCGGCCGCTTCGAGCAGTCCTATGCGAACCTCACCGCCGCCTGCAATTCCTGCCACCAGGCGCTCAATCGAGCGGCGGTCGTGATCAAGGTGCCGCAAGGCGCCAGCGTGGCCGACCAGGATTTCACGCCGGGCGCGGAGTGACGGCAGCGGGCTCGAACGGCAGTCGTCGTGATACACGTCGCACGAACGATGCCCGCCAAGGGAGAGGCCCGATGAAGCTCTATTCGTTCTGGCGATCGCTGGCGAGCTATCGCGTGCGGATCGCGCTCAACCTGAAGGGCATCGGCTACGAGCTCGTGGCGGTCGACATCGACCGCCGGCAGCATCGAGACGATGCTTATGCCGCGCTCAATCCGCAGATGGCGCTGCCGTCGCTGGTGCTCGACGACGGCAGCGTGCTGACGCAGTCGCTTGCGATCCTCGACTATCTCGACGAGGCGCATCCAACGCCGGCGCTGCTGCCCAGCGATGCGAAGGGCAGGGCGCGGGTGCGGGCGCTGGCGGCGATGATCGCCTGTGATGCGCATCCGCTGACGACGCCCCGCGTGCAGCGCTATCTCACCGAGGTGCTGCATGTCGACGACGCGGCGCGCGCGGCGTGGCTCAGGCACTGGGCGGCCGAGATGCTGGTCGCCGTCGAGGCGCAGCTCGCCGGCCATGCCGCGACCGGCCGCTTCGCCCATGGCGACGCGCCCACGACGGCCGATATCTGCCTCGCCGGCCACGTCACCTTCGCGCTCAACCAGGGCCTCGACCTCGCCTCCACGCCGACGGTGAAGCGCGTCTTCGAGGCCGCGATGGCGCTCCCGGCCTTTGCGTCCGCCCATCCGCTGGCGCAGCCGGATACGCCGGATGCGCTGCGCCGCAAGCCAGCGGTGTCGTAACCTACCTACGCCAGGACCGTCGGCGCTACCGCGCCGGCTGGCCGCCGTCCCGCTTCATCCAGTCGCGGAATTGCTCGAACAGGACCTTGGTCTCGTCCTCGCTCATCCGCCGGCCACCCGTCGGCGCCCGCGTGCTCATCCACTCGTCGAACTGCTGCTTGACGGCAGCGCCGTCGGCCTGCGGTGGGCGGCTGCTTGCCAGCAACTCCTCCGCGGCGCGGAAGCGGGTCCAGCCGGGAAGCGAGGAGGCGAGGTTGATCTCGTTCCACTTCGGATGAAATGGCGGCTGCTTGAACTGGTCGAACCGCTTGAACAGATATTCGACGAAGCGCGACACGCGACGGTAGCGCTCGGTCTCCGGCGACCAGTTGTAGACGGCCAGCACCTGCGGCACGCCGATGGTCTCGACGCTCTCACCGGGCTTGAGCAGGTTGGGATAGTCCTGCGAGGTCAGCTTGGTCGGCACGTAGTAGTCCTGCAGGCTGCGCGCAAACGGGATCGGGAGGAAATGGAAGCCCGGCTCGGGCTTGAACTTCGCGAACAGGTCGGTCGGCTTGCCGGTGACGTGAACGACGCCGGCAATCTCGCCGGTCCGCATCTTCTCGAGCGCCACCGAATTGTTGATGAACACCTTCTCGGCGTTGATCTTGAGCCGGTCGAACACGATGCCGCCGGTCAGGTTCGCCGCACTTCCCACCGTGTTGAAGGAGACCTTCTTGCCGGCGAGATCCTCGAGCGTCCTGATCTCGGGGCGGACGTAGACATGCATCTCGTTGATGTAGAACGAGCAGATGTAGCGGATCCGGTTCTTGATGTTGGCCAGCGTGCCGTTGCGCACGAATTCGTCGAGCACGTCGGCCGAGGTGATGGTGACGTCGACGCCGCGCAGATACAGCAGGTCCTCGATGTTGCCGAGCGCGCCATAGGTCACCATCGGCAGCACGCGCAAATTCGGCCGGTCGTCGAGCACCTTGGCCATCTCGGCGGCAAAGCGGATGTTGGTGCCTTCGAGCAGGCCGCCGGCGACGCCGACCGTCCACTCGTTGGATTCCTGCAGCTTGCCGCCTTCGCCTGCGGCGGCGGCCGTTGCCGACTTTGCCACGCGCGGGGCCTGTGCAGCGGCGGGCAACGACACTGCCACGCTCAATCCTGCCGCAACGACGCAACTCAATAGACCGACCCGCATGCCCCAATTCCTCCGTGGCCGGTGGCTCGGTGATTGCGAGCCCGGCGATTTTTCTGCCGCATTATCTCCCTGATCGGTGAAGGTGGTCTACTACTCGCCGGTTGGTCGCAGTGAGGTCGGGTGTCGCAGCCGGGCGATGCCACCAAAAAGCCACATCGTTGGTTGCGCTCTATCCGAGACAGGAAAAGCTAACTAATATCGCGATGCAGGCGCGCTGCTGACACACCCGGTCAAAATGGCCTAGTGGGAACTACTACAGCTCCTGGTTGTGAATTGTGGCGCAGTCAGGGCGTTGCGCAGGCCGGAATTGGTGCGACCTGCGTCGGAACCTGTGCGAGACCGTCACCGCGATCAAGCACCGGCCTTCGCGCAATGGTCACGCCAGAACTGCCGGTACGCCCCCTCGACACAGCGCGTGTAGTTGGCGACGTCGCCGGCCGGCGAGCGCGCCACCATGCCGGGCAGCTCCGGCCGCAACTTCGCCAGCAGCTCCGGCTGCGCCGCGAAGCTCTTGGCGATCCTGATGTAGCCGTCATCATCATCGGCGACCCAGTCGGCGAGGCCGGCTGCGGTGAGGATGCCGCCGGCCGCGCGCGAGGCCGCGCCCCGGCCGAGCTTGGCGACCACCGGCACGCCCATGTAGAGCGATTCGAATGTCGAGATGCCGCCGTTCTGCGGGAACGGATCCAGTGCGATGTCGATGCGGTCGTATGACCGCAGATGCTCGCTGCGCTCGCTGGCCCCCAGGCAGACGAGGCGCGCGTCCGGCACGCCCTGCGTCACGAAACGGCCGATCAGGCCGTCGCGCACCAGGGCGTCGTTGAGCGCGAGATGCTTGATGACGAGTTGGGCGTCCGGCACTTCGCCGAGCAGCCGCGCCCACAGCGCGATCGCCTCGTCGGAGATCTTGTCGATGCGGTTGTAGACGCCGAAGGTGACGTGGCCGTTCTGCAGCATCGGCGGCGGCGACGGCGGAATGTCGAGCAGCGGGTCGATCGTGATCACCGACGGCAGATCATGGACGTGCTCGGCGAACAGCGGCCGCACGCTCTCGGGCACCGTGACCGGATCGGCGAAGAAGTAGTCCATCGTCGCAAGGCCGGTGCCGGTGCCGCTGCCCCAGGCCGTGACCTGGATCGGCGCCGGCTTGCGCGCGAACACCGGCATGCGCATGCCCGTGGTGTAGCCGGAGAGGTCGACCAGGATGTCGACGCCGTCGGCCTGGATGCGGTCGGCGAGCTCGTCGTCGGAGAGGTTCGACGCCTCGACCCAGACATCGGCAGCGGACTGGAATTTGGTGGTGAAGTCATCGTGCCGCGGCGAGGTCGAATAGCAATTGACCTGCACCTGCGCCTTGTCGTGTCCGCGCAGCACCGGCAGGAACGCGAAGGCCGCCGAGTGCGTGCGGAAATCGGCCGAGACGTAGCCGACGACGAGGCGCCTGTCGGGATCGAGCGAGCGCGGGCTGAGCTTGCGGCGCGGGAATTTCGAGCCGACCGCGACCCACCAATAATGCCGGGCGGCCTGCTGGACGGCGAAGTCGGCGCCGGAGAGGAAGTCGAGATAGAAGATCTTCTTGGTGATGGCTTCGTCGTAGTCGGGCTGCACCGTGAGCGCCTGATCGAACCGGGCGATCGCGCCCTCGATGTCGCCGAGCCGGCCGAGGCAGGCGCCGAGCAAAGTGAGCGCGACTTGCGCCGTGGGGTTCTGGTCGAGCACGCGCTTGCAGGCGGCCATCGCCTGGGCGACGTTGCCCTTGATCATGCAGATCTGCGCCTTGCCCTGCCACCCCACCTGGAGGCGTGGATCGAGCGTCACCGCGGCGTCGAAATCGGCTTCGGCCTCCGCGGTGCGGCCGGACAGCATGTAAAGCCGGCCGCGATGCGCCCGCAGCTCGGCATGGGCGGGCCGTGCGGCGAGGGCGGCATTGAAGGTCGCTTCCGCCAGCTCGAAATGGTGCAGCTCGAGATGCGCGAGCCCCTTGTTGACCGTCGCCTCGAAATGGGTCGGGTTGAACGTCAGCGCGCGTTCGGCGCTCGCGGCGGCGGCGTCCCAGCGCCGCAGCATCAGCTCGGCAACGCTGCGGTTGCACCAGGAATCGACATCATCCGGCTTGAGCTCGAGCGCCCGTGTCGCGGCGGCCAGCGCGGCGTCACCCTGCTTCAGGCGCAGCAGGGCGATCGTCAGGTTGCGCAAGGTGATCGGCGCATTCGGCCGCAGCACCAGCGACCGCTCCAGCGCCACACGCGCCTCCTCGTAGCGGTCGCAATTGACCAGCGCCCAGCCGAGATTGGATTGCGCGTCCGCCGAATTGGGCTCCAGCGCAACCGCCTGCGTCAGGAAGCCCGTCGCATCGCTGAAACGCGCCGAGGACACCAGCGACACGCCGAGCAGATGCACCGCCTCGAAGCAGGTCGGCACCTCCTGCAGCAGCTTGGCGCACAGCGCCTGGGTATCCGCCTGGCGCCCGGCCCTGAAGGCCGCATACGCCGCCGTCAGCTGCGTCTCGACGAGCTTCTTCTGCTTCTTTTCCTGACGGGCCTTCTGGAAAGCGCGCGAACCGACAGTGCTCAAGGGCTCATTCTCCGGGCGGACAAGACGGGCGGTGACGTCGAAAGGGCGGCAGCCGCGTCCGCGCCGCAGCCGGCAACCGGGCCACCGCCATGCCCGGCGGCAGCAAAGCCCAGGGTGTGTCCTGCGGGTTGTCCGGTGGCCGGCCACGCGCAACGCGACGCGGCGGAGCTTGCCCGGGCTATGGTTAGCAATTGGTTAACGAAGGCCTCGGGCGCGCCGCGAGAGCAGGGTAATTGCACAGGAGCGTCCGGGCTTGAGCCCAGCTGTTTCCGTGCCGTCATGACCGGGCTTGTCCCGGCCATCCACGTCTCTGGAGCTGGTGAAAGGAGAGAACTGGCAGCCCGGGCCTTCGCTGTGCCGGCGCCGCTTCGGCCGCGCAGACCGGACAAGCCCCGGGCAGGATCAGCAACCAATACTGGGAGATGCCGTGCAACAGTCTGCATCTGTGCTCATCTCAAAACGACATGCACGATCGTCTCCCGCGGCGCATGGCGCCCGAGCTGTGCAATCAGGTTCGTCCTCAAAATAGGGGAGGGCGCAGGGAAGGCCGGGCGCCGGCCGCGCCCGTGACCCGCCTGCGAAAAGAATGCAGGCGGCAGGTACCACAGGTCTGGCCTGATACGCCCGGCCCTCCCTGCGCAACGGTTGGAACGGCTTATACGTGGTCTCCCTGGTGCGCCGAGCTTGTTGGCCACCATCCCCAGCACATGCGTTGGCACTGCGCCGCGTTGATACCAGCGTCGGGGTATCAGGACCGCACGATTTCGCCGTGCGCAAAGAACCGTTCGTCCGCGCGACCCGTAGGCCACGCTGCGATTCACTGCGCCCATCGCATCCCACCTCCCACGTCTCGTGACGGTCGCGACACGCCCCTCCGGCGGAAGCAGGACGGCGAGAGATATACATGATTTCGGAAAAAAGGAAAGAGGAATCTTGCGGCTGTTGCTTCGCTTTCTCTCCAGCTTCCGAACCGCATCGCAGCATGTGACGTGGTGGTACCAGACGCCGCTCATGCGGGCGGACGAGGCCCGTGGGCGCCGGGGCGATCTCCTGAAGCTGCTCTTTGAGCGCCTCTCTCGCCTCGGCAAGGCCGTTGCGATTGCCACGAGCCCGCATCGGTTCAACGACGCATGCGGCGACGAAAACTGGCTTGCAGCGTTCGTCGACGGATGGCTCTGGGAAAATGGCGTCTACTTCGATAGCTCGGCAAAGTCCCTTGCGAGCGCTCCGCGCCAGCTTCACGAGGCCATCGGTCTGTTGCAGGAGGTTTTGAAGAGCGGCGTTCGCGCGAAACTCTCCGAATATCTGGGCAGCGAGAGCGCATCTCCAGACACGCTCATCCTGTCTTCCGACGAACGAGGCCGTCTGATCGCGCTATCATGTTCGACCGACAATGGCGGGCCCGTCTATCGCGTCGATTCGGAAAGCGGCCTGCCATCGCTTGTCGGCGTTGCGCCCAGGCTGGATTGGCGGTTTGCAGAGTGCGGCTCACCAGGAGGAGCCAAGCAGGCCGACGCATCGCCGGGCCAGATCGTCCTTTTCGTACCTCTCAGTGAATGGATTGAAACACTCGACGCGGACGAAGTACCCTTCGATTATCCAGAGTTGAACCATATCTACTTGTCTTAGTGCAGACCTTGCTCAAAGCGGTCATATCTTAGGGCGGGAGCAGTTTGGTCCATGACGCTGCGCGCGCCATTCGATTGCTGGCGACGAGAGAGCAAGCCGAATAGAACTCGATTGGCCGCTGTTCGAACTGTTCTATCGTCCTGATTACTGGTGCGAGCGCAGAAATTGGCTTAGGTCTCCATTGCGGCCTGCGGTGATCTGGAAAAGTCAGGCATGCGATCGGATCGAGGGGGCGAGATGGTTCGGTATGCAGCTGTCGTGTTTGGACTGAGTTGTCTTGCCTCGGCCGCTATGGCCCAGGCCCCGGCTACGTCAGCGCCCAGACCGGAGACCAGCAGGCCGTGCATCGGGGTGATTGCCGCCGCCGACCGCTTCATGGTGAGGAAGATCGGGTTCACTGCATTTGACAGCGAGACCCTGGTGGCGCCGATCGAGAGCTGGGGCCTCGATGATCTCATCGCCGCACGGGTCCGCGTCGCAGCAGGGGCCGGCGTGACGGTGCTGCGCCTGACCTATCCCAAGGGCGCATTCGAGCCGTTCTACGATCCTCCCTCTCGTCCGGCTCCGACGCCCGGCCGCCAGTTGACGGAGATCGTTCGGCGGATCGCGGGGAGCGCCAGGTGCAGGCGCTACGTCGTCATCACGGCGTCTCCCGGAGCATATTCTTCGACCAACACGACCCCCATCGCCGGAGTGGGAGTCTATCAGGCCAGTCTAACCAAGAAGGCATACCTCTACTCTCATCTCCTCGTGACGGTTTTTGACGGGGAAAGCTTTGCCATTCGCCAAAATCCCTATGCAACCTTCCAATCGAGACTGGAGCGGGCCTTCGTGCCAAGGAAGGATTTCGATCGCGAGATCGATAGCACGCTGTTCCCGTCATCTGCGGTGGAAGCGGCCAACAGCGCTGCCTTGCGCAATGGCGCGCGCGCCGTCGTGGCGGAAAGCCTCGACGACATCCTGCCCGCGTTTCTCCGGGAGTGACACAGGGCTGACGCCAAAACCCTGGCCGTCACCCGGCTTCGAGCCAAGGTTGCTCTCCGAACTCCGCTGTCGCGTCTCGCGCGCGTGTCCTCGCCCGACCCCGTAAGATTGCGGGGGTCGCTTCTACTTAAGCAAGGCTTAGGGCGGGGCGGGCAGATTTACCTGAATTCAATGCAGGTGGACTCCCGTAATGAAGATCGGTCGGTTGTTTGCGGTTTCAATGCTGTCGGTCGCGGCGCTGGCGATCGTGCCGGCTGCGCAGAACGTGGTCGGGCAATATCGGACGTTTGTCGATCGGGCCGAGGCGATCAGGTCGGTCGAAGCCTTCGGCGCCATCCTGTCATTCGCGCAGCACGTGGTCGGGCATCGTGCGCCCTATATCAGCCCGCTGTTCCAGGAAACGCCGGCCACCGACGCTCAGCTGGCGGCCATCGCGAAGATCAGGCAGACCGCGGACACGAGCTTTGCGAAGGCGAAGGCCGCGGTCGCGGAGCTCAGCGACGGCAAGTCCATGGGCGACGGTCTCGCGCAGGCCGGTGCCAAGCTCAACGACATTCGCACCGTCACCGATCCGATTCTGTCGCGTCCGCTCAGCGCGCGCGACCAGGCCATCGCCAAGGGCTTCCTGCCCGGCGTCAGCCAGGTCGCCGCCAACATCGATCCGATCCTCGATGGTCTCGCCGACCGGGTGGCAGCGACCGATGCGTCCTTGACGACGCTCTTGAACGTTGCCCGCACCGCGCAGGATCTGCGCATCGCGGCCGGTGGTCGCGCGGCCGCGCTGTCGCCCGCACTCAGTGCCCGCCGCCAGATCACGCCGGCTGAAAAGGCCGGGATGGATCGCGCGCTGGGGCGGATCGAGACCAACCGTGATCGCCTGCAGTCGGGCGTGCAGCAGCTCGGCAATCCCCAGCGGCTCGCAGCCGCGCTGAAGGAGGCCAACGAGGCCTATTTCGGCCGCGCCAATGCCGTGGTCGACAAGGAGATGGCGACCGGGCAGGCCGATGCCAACTATTCCATCAATGCCGACCAGCTCGCCGAGATCGTGGTGCCGGCGATCGAGAAATTTTTCGTGCTGCGTGACGCCTCGATCGCGGAGGCGCGTGACCATGCCGTCGCGTCGCGCGACAGCGCCCTGACGATGCTGATCATCGGCTTCGTGATCGTGTCCGCTCTCATCGCGCTCCTGGTCGGCGTCACCCTGCTGTTGCGTCGTCGCGTCATCGCGCCGGTGATCGCGCTCACCGCGGTGATCGGCGAAATGGCCAGGGGGCATGACGACGTCGCGATTCCCTCCAGTGGCCGGGACGACGAGATCAGCGCCATGGCCGGATCGCTCCAGACCTTCAAGGAAGCGCTGTTGGAGAAGAAGGCCGCCGAGCGCACTGCGACGGCGGAGGCCCAGGCCAAGATCGAGCGCGGCCAGCGCGTCGAAACGTTCACCCGCGCGTTCGAAGCCGCCATCGGGGAGGTGATCGAGGTGGTCTCGGCCACCACCACCGACCTCGAACATGCGGCCGATGCGCTGACGACGACCGCCGGACGTTCGCTGGAGCTCGCGACGGTGGTGGCGAGTGCCTCCGAGGAGGCCTCGACCAACGTGCATTCGGTTGCCGCGGCGGCCGAGGAGATGACGACGTCGGTCGATGAGATCAGCCGACAGGTGCATGATTCCGCGCGCATCGCGCGCGACGCCATGGAGCAGGCGCGGCGCACCAATGACCGCGTCGGCGAACTCGCCAAGGCGGCGGCGCGGATCGGCGACGTCGTCGAGCTGATCAATGCCATCGCCGGGCAGACCAACCTGCTGGCGCTGAACGCCACCATCGAGGCGGCGCGCGCGGGCGAAGCCGGCAGGGGTTTTGCGGTGGTGGCCTCCGAGGTCAAGGCGCTGGCGGAGCAGACCGCCAAGGCAACCGGCGAGATCGGCCAGCAGATCGGCAGCATTCAAGGCGCGACGCATGAGTCGGTCGGCGCGATCAAGGAGATAGGCGAGACCATCGCCCGCATGTCGGAGATCGCCGCCGCGATCGCCTCCGCGGTCGAGGAGCAAAGCTCGGCGACGCGCGAAATCTCCCGCAACGTGCAGCAGGCCGCCCACGGCACCCAAGAGGTCTCGGCCAACGTCACCAGCGTGCGGCAGGGCGCTGATGAGACCGGATCGGCCTCCTCCAACGTGCTCGCCGCGGCCAAGTCGCTGGGCGGCCAGAGCAGCCGCCTCAAGCAGGAAGTCGCACGCTTCCTGGATTCGGTGCGCGCGGCCTGAGTCGTAACCTTTTCAGTGCGTAGGGCGGATTATCTGATCCGCCCTACCCGAACACAGCCCGATTGCCTACCGTCCCAGGTCGTCTCGGCCGCGATCGTGTGGGCCCAAGGTCCCGCCAAGCCCCCAACTGTCATTCCCCGCGAAGGCGGGGAATCCAGTACGCCGGGGCCTCTCGGTTAAACAACGACCGTCCCGGAGTACTGGATCGTCCGCTTTCGCGGACGATGACAGCAGAGTGCGACGCTCCCTGCTCGCCCCAATCTCCGTCATTGCGAGCGCGGTGCCGTGTCCGACGATGGCGGATTGCGCTTACGCTAATCCGCCCTACGCGGGCACGACCATCGGCGGATCGCAGGAACGCTATTCTGCGTGCGATGCCGGCACTCAACTTGTCGCGCGATAGGCGTCCGGGATCACGAACACCTCGTCGGCGCGGCCGTAGCCGCCGTCGGGCACCTCCTCGATCAGCACCATCGCGTGAGGCCGCGCGGCCTCGCTGAAATAGTCGACGAACATCGCGGTCACGCGATGCACGATTTCTTCCTTCTGGGCCGTGGTCAGTGCGGCCTGCGGCACCTTGATGTTGGCGAACGGCATGGGAGCTCCTTGTGGGTGCGCCGGCTCTTGGCCGGCTGGTGGAAACAGCGCGGCGTCAGACGACGCCGCCATTGACGCGCAGGACCTGGCCGTTGACCCAGCCGGCCGCCGGGCTGGCGAGGAACGCGACCACGTCGGCAATCTCTTGCGGTTGTCCGAAGCGGCCGAACGGGTTCGCCGCGGCCATCGCGCGCAGCTGCTCGTCGCTCTTGCCGCCCAGGAACATCTCGGTCTCGGTCGGCCCTGGCGCCACCGCGTTGACGGTGATGCCGCGTGGCGCCAGCTCCTTGGCGAGTACATGCGTCATCGCTTCCACCGCGGCCTTGGTGGCGGCGTAGGCGCCGTAGCGCGGCTGATAGAGCCCGACCACGCTGGAGGAGAAATTGACGATGCGGCCGCCATGGCGGAGCCTGCGCGCAGCCTCGCGCAGGGTTCGAAATGGGCCTGCGACATTCACCTCGAACTGGCGTGCGACGTCAGCGTCGCTCAACTCCGCGAACGCGCCGAGTGCCATGGTCCCGGCATTGTTGACCAGGATGTCCACGCCGCCGAACGCCTGCTCGGCGGCATCGAACAGCACCATGGCGCTGGCGGGATCGGCGACGTCGGCCTGCACGGCGAGCGCGCGGCCGCCGGCCGCTTCGATCCGGTGCACCACTTGCGCTGCGGCCTGCTCGGCCCGTGCATAGTTGACGACGACCACGACGCCATCAGTGGCCAAGCGTTCGGCGATCGCCGCGCCGATCCCGCGCGAGCCTCCGGTGATGATCGCGATCGGTGACGGAGTGTTGGGCATGATCAGTCTCCCTCGTTTCAACGCGAGAGGACATAGCTGATCGCCCTGACCGTATAATCTGCCGTGACTTGACATCAGATGTCGGGCTGGGCGAACAATCTGGCATGGACCGGTTCGATGCCATGCGTCTGTTCGTCCGCGTCGTCGAGCGGCGGAGTTTTACGGCCGCGGCCGCCGATCTCGGCCTGCCGCGCTCGACCGCGAGCGAGGTGCTGAAGGAGCTCGAGGCGCGGCTCGGAATCCGCCTGATCGAGCGGACCACGCGCCACGTCACGCCGACCTTGGACGGTGAGGAGTACTACCGGCGTTGCGTCGGCATCCTCGCCGACATCGAGGAGGCGGAAACCGCGCTGCGTGATGCGAGCCCGCGCGGCCTGTTGCGGATCGACGCGCATCCGCTGCTGACGCGGACCTTCCTGCTGCCGCATCTGCCGGCGTTTCTCGCCGCTCATCCGCAGCTCGATCTGCGCATCGGCCAGGGCGATCGCCTGGTCGATCTCGTCCGTGAGGGCGTCGATTGCGTGATCCGCTCCGGCGCGCCCGAGGCCAGCGGCATGATCCAGCGCCGGCTCGGCAGCATCGAGGAGATCACCGTCGCCAGCCCGGCCTATCTGCGCGAGCACGGGACGCCGCGGCAGCCGGACGAACTCGACGGCCATCGCATGGTCGGCTTCATCTCGTCGCGCACCGGCGAGGTGCTGCCGCTCGAATTCAGCTGCGATGGCGTGCTGCGCCAAGTGGTGCTGCCGAGCCGGGTGATGGTCAACAATTCCGACACCATGGTCGATCTCGCCCGGCTCGGCCTCGGGCTGGTGCAGGCGCCGCGCTACCGCTTCGCCCCGGATCTCGCCGACGGCAGCCTGATCGAGGTGTTGTCCGACACCCCACCGTCACCCACGCCGCTGCACGCGCTCTATCCGCAGAACCGGCAGCTGACATTGCGCCTGCGGGTGTTCCTGGACTGGATCGCGGGCATTCTCGGCCGGGCGAAATTGTAGAGCGACGCCGCTCAGGTGCGCTTCGCATCCACTTCGTTAATGGCGACGTCATTCCGGGGCGATGCGCGAAGCGCGGCGAGCCCGGAATCCATAACCACGGGACGTCGTTGCCAGGAGGGAATAGTCGTGGCCTGCATCTCGTGCTTTCACAAACGGTCGTGGCTCTGGATTCCGGGCTCGCGCTGTCGCGCGCCCCGGAATGACGGCGGAGAGGGCTGCTAGCCTACGCAAAGCGCGCGCAGCGGCTGTTACTTGCTCTTCTCGATCTTCGTCACCGTGTAGCCCGAGGAGTCCTCGGCGGCTTCGAACTTCACCTTGTCGCCGACGTTGACGGTGCCGAGCAAAGCGGGGTCCTTGACCCGATAGACCATCGTCATCGGTTCGGTCATGCCGAGGCTCTTGGCCGGGCCGTGCTTCAACGTGACCTTGCCGGCGGCCGTGTCGATCTTCTTGACCTCGCCATCGATCGTGTCGGCGGCGAAGGCGGGGGCAACGAGCGCAACGGCGAGAGCGGCGGCGGTCGTGAGTTGAGCGAGTGTCTTCATGTATCGTTCCTTCTGCTTCAATCGACTCGATGCGTAGGGCGGATCAGCGAAGCGTGATCCGCCGTGTTTCTGTGGGGCCGTCGATGGCGGAATACGCTGGCGCCAATCCGCCCTACGACCGAACGACGAACTATGCGTCACTTGACGGTAACGTGGCCGGTCATGCCGTAGGCGCGGTGGTCGGGGATCAGGCAGGAATATTCGAACGTGCCCGGCCTGGTGAATCGCCACACCAGTTCGGCCGTCTTGTTCGGCGCGAGCCGCGCGCCATTCGGCTCGTCGTGCTCCATGTGCGGATGCTTCTTCATCACGGCGGCGTGCTTCAGATTTTCCTTGGTCGTGGCGAGCAGGAATTCGTGATCCTCCTTGCCGACGTTGCGCAGCACGAAGCGGATCTGCTCGCCGCGCTTGACCTCGATGCGCGCCGGGGTGAATTCCATCTCGTCCAGCAGCACCTCGATGGTGCGCGACGGCTGTTTGGCGTCGCCCGGCTCGCCGGCGGAATAGCCTTGCCCATGCTGCTCATGGCCAAGTGCCGGTGCGGTGACGATCACGGCGGCGGCCAGCGCCGCGCCGATCGCGATCAAAGTCTTCATCGGAGTCTCCATATCCTTGTCTGTCCGGTGCTCATGCCGTCGGGTGCGAGCTTGCCGCGCGCGCTGGGATTGCCGGCGACGACATCGCGCACGCGCACCGCTCCGACCGGCAGGTCGGCGGCCGCCTTGGGTTGCGACGCCATGAGGTGTCGTTCTGTCGATAAGCCGCGCGCTGGATGCGCGCGGTCCCGCGTCGTTCGCTCAGACCAGGACGATGGGGGGACGATCGAGCCGCGGCGGCGTGCGCCCGGGCAGGGTGGTTTCGCGCACGGCTTCGCTTGCGGTGGCGAGCGGCGAGGGCAGGGTCACCGCCGGCAACGTGGCGGCGAGGCCCACGGCGCACATCATGGCGCAGCAGGCGCCGGGCATCCTGCTGTGATCGTGGTGTGACGGAGCGGGGGCAGGTGCGTGCTGCGCCTGCATGCCGGCGTCCGCGGTCCGGTGATCATGATGATGCGCATGCGCCGCATGCATCTGCGCGTCGGCGGCCATCTCATGATGAGAGACCGCCACGGCGGCTCCGTCGAGACAGGGCGCTGGCCCACAACCGAATGCCATCGCCAGGCCGGGGCTGAGCACACAGATCAGGTAAGCGAGGACGACCAGCCGTCCCGCCACCATCAGCATCTTCCGTGTCAGTCCCAAGGCCATGCGCGCGTGAATCTCTCCGATGCGGACTCTAGCGCAGGAGGTGCTGCGCCGCAAAGAGGGGGGCTTGGCGACAATGAGAATGGCAGCCGGGCTTGCGCGGTGCCGACCTCGCGCCATCCGGATGATGAGCGTCCATAATACCTTTGTTGCACTGCTTCTGCATGGCCAATGCTGCAGCAATGTGGCTTGACCTGATGCGATGCGGCAACGAAGTTGCGGCCATCGTGCTCGCACCCAATACAAGATTCGAGGAAGCGCCTCACTTCACGCCGGATTCGCGCCAGGCCTGGGCGCGGCTGCTGCTTGCGCTCGTCATCGGTTCCATCGGCGGCGCCGGGATGTGGACGGTGGTCGTGGTGCTGCCGGTCGTGCAGGCCGAATTCGCCGCCAGCCGTGGCGCGGTCTCGCTGGCCTACACGCTGACGATGTTCGGCTTCGGCCTCGGCGGCGTCATCGTCGGCCGCATCACCGACCGGTTCGGCATCGTCACCGCGATGGCGCTGAGCATCGCCTGCACCGCCGCGGCCTATCTGCTTGCCGGCGCCTCGGTGACGCTGTGGCAGTTCCAGGCGGTGTATTTCCTGATCGGGCTCGGCTCCTCCGTGACCTTCGCGCCGCTGATGGCGGAGGCTTCGCACTGGTTCGCGCGCTATCGCGGGCTCGCCGTCACCATCGTCGCCTCGGGCAACTATGTTGCCGGCACGGTGTGGCCGCCGCTGGTGAACTGGGGCGTGCAGCAGATCGGCTGGCGCGCGACCCACGTCACGCTCGGCGTGTTCTGCGCGGTGACGATGAGCGCGCTGCTGCTGGTGCTGCGCGCCCATATGGACGGTGCCGGCGCGCAGGACCATGCGCATGCGGCGCCGCCACCGCTCGAATTGCCGATCTCCACCAATGCGCTGACCGTGCTGCTCAGTGTTGCCGCGATCGCCTGCTGCGTCGCGATGGCGATGCCGCAGGTGCATATCGTCGCCTATTGCGGCGATCTCGGCTATGGCGTCGCGGTCGGCGCGCAGATGCTGTCCCTGATGATGGCGCTCGGCATCGTCAGCCGCGTCGGTTCGGGGTTTCTCGCCGATCGGATCGGCGGCGTCAGGACCTTGCTGATCGGCTCGCTGGCCCAGGGCTTTGCGCTGCTGTTCTACCTGTTCTTCGACGGCCTGACCTCGCTGTATCTGATCTCGGGCATGTTCGGCCTGTTCCAGGGCGGCATCGTGCCGAGCTATGCCATCATCGTGCGCGAGGCGATGCCGGCGCGCGAGGCCGCCACCCGGGTCGGCATCATCATCTTCGCCTCGGTGTTCGGGATGTCGTTCGGCGGCTGGGTCTCGGGTGTGATCTTCGACGCCACGGGCTCCTACGCGGCCGCCTTTGCCAATGGCATTGCCTGGAATGCGCTCAACCTCGCCATCGTGGTGACGCTGCTGATCCTGGCGCGACGGCAACACCGGGTGACCGCCTGAGCGCAACTGTTGCGCGGCCGCTACACTGGCTGCGGATCGCTTCCACGCGATCCATTATATGCACCCTGTCATACAAAATCCCGGCCGCCGCCGCAAATCCATCGAATCCCATCAACCAACTATGAAGCCGATCGAGGCCGAACAGGGCCCATCGGGCCGTTAGGCTCGCATCGCGAGGGGAAATTGTCGCGAGGCCTCAGCCGAGGCCGCGGACGACCGTCGCTTGCCTGAAGCGCAAGGAGGGGTCGAGGTGAAAGCTCCGGACCGGTCGAGATCGCTGCGGCGGCATCGCGTTGTCGGAGGACATCGCCTGTGCGCGATTGCAGCACATTGTGTTGCCAGACTGCTCCTGACGGGCGTTGCCACGGCCCTGCTTGCCGCCACGGCCTCGGCGCAGTTGTTGTCGCCGCCACAGTCACAGCCACAGCGTCCGGCGGCGACCCGCTCGATCATCGTGCCGGTGGCGCCCGCGCCGGTCCGGGCGAACGCCGCGGCCGTGATCCCCGCGCCGCCGCGTCCGGCCGGACTGCCGGCGTCGTTGATGCCGGCCCCCGGTAGCGGGCCGGACGTTTGGCGGCTGCCGAACCCGAACGACGTCAACGAAGGCACCGTCACGATCATCACCGCGCCCGCCGGCGGCGCGACCTCGGTGTTCGGCTCCGACATGGCGCGCGTGCTGGACGACCAGTCGAACATCCGCGTGCTGCCCGTGCTCGGCAAGGGACCGGTGCGCAACGTCTCCGACATCCTGTTCCTGAAGACCATCGACATGGGCGCGGTCGCCGCCGACGTGCCCGAATTCTACCGCCTGCAATACGGCATCCCGGACATCACCTCGCAGCTGCGCTATATCGCGCGGCTCTATCACAACGAGATCCACGTCATCGCGCGATCCTCGATCCGCACGATCTCCGACCTCAACGGCAAGCGCATCATCGCTCCGACCGACGTCGGCCTCTATTCGGCGCGCGTGATCTTCAACCGGCTGAATCTGTCTGCCTCGTTCGACTACGCGACGGACGACGCCAAATCGATCCAGAAGCTGGTCGACGGCGAGGCCGACGCCTACATCGTCTCCACGGGCAAGATCTTCCAGCTCGCCCGCAACATCAGGAACGACAACCGCGCCCTGCATCTGGTGACGATCCCCTACGATCGTCGGCTGCAGGATCTCTATCTGCCGACGACGCTGTCATCGGAGGAATATCCGAACCTGCTCAATCCCGGCGAGACGATCGAGACGGTGGCGATCAGCATGCTGCTCGTCAGCTACAACTGGCCGGAGAATACCGAGCGCTATCGCAAGGTCGCGCGCTTCGTCGACGCGTTCTTCGCGAACTACGACGAGTTCATGAAGCCGCCGCGCCATCCGAAATGGCGGGAGTCGAGCATCGTCGCCGCCATTCCCGGCTGGAAGCGCTTCAGGGCCGCAGAGGACTGGCTGGTCGCGCGCAACATGGTGCCGCGGCCGCAGGTCGCCGACGTGCAGCAGACGCAGTTCGAGACCTTCGTCCGGCAGACCGGAGGTCAACTGTCCAACGATCCGGCCGAGCGCAGCGCGCTATTCCGCCAGTTCCTGCAATGGCGGCAGCAGCATGGTGGCCCGCCGACGCCGACACCGGCGCGCTGAGTTTGCCGGGCGAATTCCGTCCGGTACGTTCAAACCGACTGGCCCGCCTTCAGCAGCGAGCAGCCGGTGATCTTGAGGCTGCCGTCGGGCAGCGTCCGCAGCGTGTAGAGCGCCTCCCACGCTTCACCCTCGGCATCGACGATGTGCACGCGCTGCGCGATGGTGCCGTCCGCGGCCTGTGACGGACCGAACTCGAAGCTGCGGTGCCGGTAGATCGGCGGGTAGCCGCTCCTGACCATCGCCATGAAGACGTCCACCGTCGGAAACAGCGCCTGGATCTCGGGCGCCGCCTGGGCATAGGCGGTCGGGCCGTCGTCACGGGCCAGGGCCTGCTCCTGCGCCCGAATGACGCTTTGCGCGGCGCTGCCGTCGTCGGACGCGCGAGCCGGATTGGTCAGCAGCGACATCAGCACGACGAGCGGCATCAGGATGCGCATCTTGCTCCTCCATCGGCGGATCGTGGACCTTATCATGCGCTGCGCCGCGCGCGTGACAAGTCCTGCGTCGCGCGGCAATGTCGCGGGCTGACGGCGATCTTCCGTCCGGACTGTGTCGCAGCCTCACAGCCTCGCGACACCGGAGCCATGCAGCGGGCGCGGTGCCGGCCGCGGTGCTGCCAGGTTGATCTGGTCGGACCCGGCGCGAATCATGCATGCAAGGCCGCGAACGAACAGGGGCAGTATGACGGATTTTTCCAAAACCCGGGCGCTCTTCACGATACCTGAAGGGGTCATCTATCTCGATGGCAACTCGCTCGGTGCGCTGCCGTCGGCGGTCCCTGCGCGCGTCGCCCACATGATCGAGGCGGAGTGGGGCGGTGAGCTCATTCGCGGCTGGAATAGCGCCGGCTGGATGGTGCAGCCGCGCCGCGTCGGCGATCGCATCGCCCGGCTGATCGGGGCTGCGCCCGGCACGGTGGTGATGGGCGACACGCTCTCGATCAAGGTGTATCAGGCGCTCGCCGCGGCGTTGTCGCTCAATCCAGGACGTCGCGTGATCCTGTCGGACAGCGGCAACTTCCCCTCCGACCTCTACATGGCGCAGGGCCTGGTGCGCATGCTCGGCGACCGCGCTACGCTGGAGGTGGTCGAGCCCGAGCAGGTCGAGGCTGCCATCGACGACAGCGTCGCCGTGCTGATGCTGACCGAGGTGGACTATCGCACCGGCCGCATGCACGACATGAAGGCGTTGACGCAGAAGGCGCACAGCGCCGGCGCGCTCGTGGTGTGGGACCTCGCGCATTCCGCGGGCGCCGTGCCGGTCGATCTCGCCGGCGCGGATGCCGATTTCGCGGTCGGCTGCACCTACAAATATCTCAATGGCGGACCCGGCGCGCCGGCATTCATCTATGTCGCGCCCCGCTATGCCGATATCGCGCCGCCGGCGCTGTCGGGCTGGATGGGGCACGAGGCGCCGTTTGCCTTCGATCTCGATTATCGGCCCGGCGGCGGCATCGAGCGTATGCGCATCGGCACGCCGCCGATCATCGCGCTCGCAGCGCTCGATGCCGCGCTCGACGCCTGGGAGGGCGTGTCGATGCAGGACGTGCGCAAGGCCTCGATTGCTCTGTCGGAATTGTTTATCGCCGAGGTCGAGAAGCGCTGTCGCTCGCTGATGCTGGCTTCGCCGCGTGATCCCCAGCGGCGCGGCAGCCAGGTGTCGTTCCGTCATGCGGATGGCTATGCGATCATGCGCGCGCTGATCGCGCGCGGCGTCATCGGCGACTTCCGTGCGCCCGACGCGCTGCGCTTCGGCTTCACGCCGCTGTACATCGGCGATGCCGAGGTGCGCGGCGCGGTCGACATCCTCGCCGATGTGCTCGACAACAGGCTGTGGGACAGGCCCGACTATCGCCAGAAGGAGCTCGTGACGTGAGCAACGCTCCCTACGATCCCGCCACCGAAGGCGCGCGGATGAACTTCAAGGAACGGATGTCCTATGGCGACTATCTGATGCTGGACCGCCTGCTCGATGCGCAGGCGCCGCTGTCATCGGCGCATGACGAGCTCTTGTTCATCATCCAGCACCAGACCTCCGAATTGTGGATGAAGCTCGCGATCCACGAGATCAAGGCCGCGATGGCGGCGATCGCCAGAGACGACGTGCAGCCGGCGTTCAAGATGCTGGCGCGGGTGTCTCGTATCTTCGAGCAGCTCAACGGCGCCTGGGACGTGCTGCGCACGATGACCCCCAGCGAGTACACGCTGTTTCGCGACAAGCTCGGCGAGTCCTCCGGCTTCCAGTCGTTCCAGTACCGCTCGATCGAATTCCTGCTCGGCAACCGCAACGTCGCGATGTTGCGCCCGCATGCGCATCATCCGGAGCTGACCGCCGAGTTGGAAGCGATCCTGGTCAAGCCGAGCCTCTACGACGAAGCGCTGCGGCTGCTGGCGCGGCGCGGCTTCTTCATCGGTGCGGACGGGCAGCGGACGGACTGGCGCGGCACGCGAGCTGAGAGCGCGGAAGTGGTGGCGGCCTGGACCAGCGTCTATCGCGATCCGCAGCGGCATTGGGAGCTGTATGAGCTCGCCGAGAAGCTGGTCGATTTCGAGGATTATTTCCGCCGCTGGCGCTTCAACCACGTCACCACGGTGGAGCGCATCATCGGCTTCAAGACCGGCACCGGCGGCACGTCAGGCGTCAACTATCTGCGCAAGATGCTGGAGATCGTGCTGTTCCCCGAACTCTGGAAGCTGCGCACCGGGCTGTGAGCCCGCGCGCGGATCATTCGATCAGGAGATCTTCATGCTGTACGCCGTCAAGGACTGGGACAACGCCTACGCCAACGGCCCGAACATCGCCGGGGGCGAGCGTTGGCCCGGCCTGTGGGTCGCGCCGGCGGAAGCCTACCGCAAAAAGCTCACGGGGCAGGGCCGTGCCAAGCTCGACATCGCCTATGGTGCGCATGAGCGCCAGCGCCTCGATCTGTTTCTGCCGGAGGGCGCGCCGAAGGGACTCGTCGTGTTCGTGCATGGTGGCTACTGGATGCGACTCGACAAGAGCTTCTGGTCGCATCTCGCGCAAGGACCGATCGCACGCGGCCATGCCGTGGCGATGCCGTCGTATCGGCTGTGTCCCGAGGTCGGCCTGGCCGATATCAGCGCTGATGTCGCCCAGGCGATCGCACGTGCAATGGACGAGGTCGGCGGCCCGGTGGCGCTGACCGGCCATTCCGCCGGCGGTCATCTCGTCAGCCGCATGATCTGCCGCGGCGCGCCGCTGTCACCTGAGCGGCAGGCGCGCATCACGAGCGTGGTCTCGATCTCCGGCTTGCACGATCTGCGCCCGCTGCAGCGTACCGCGATGAACGACACGCTGCATATCGACGACGCCACGGCTGCGCGCGAAGGCCCGGCGCTGCTGGTGCCGGTCGATGGCATCAAGGTCACTGCCTGGGTGGGCGGCGCCGAGCGCAACGAATTTCGGCGCCAGGCGCAGCTGCTCGCCAACATCTGGAGCGGTCTCGGTGCATCCACGGCCTATGTAGAGGCGCCGGACCGGCACCATTTCGATGTGATCGATGAGCTGGCGGATGCGGACAGTGAGTTGGTGAAGGCGCTGATTGGCTAGCGCCAACAGATAGTGCGCGAAGATCTCGCAGCTTGCTCAGTGCACCTCGCCCCGCTTGCGGGGAGAGGTCGGATTGCATCGACAGATGCAATCCGGGTGAGGGGGTACAGGTCTCACCACATACACTTCTCGTGCGGCTGCCCCTCACCCCGACCCTCTCCCCGTAAGAACGGGGCGAGGGAGCGTACTGTGCCCGCAGCGAAGGCTCGTATCTCTCTCTGCCCTCTGAGATGTACGCCCAGGGCTGCAACTTTGGGTCGGTTCGATCATCACGCCCGCCGATCGCTAGAGCACCTCGCCGAGCAGCCGTCGCGCCGCCTTCAATCCCGGCTCGTCGCGCTTGTAGAAGGTCCAGCCCTTGGCCCGCTTGGCCTTGACGAGGCCGGCCGCCGTCAGCACGCGCATGTGCTCGCTCAGCGTCGGCGCGGAGACGCCAAGCTTGTCGGCAATGAACAGTCCGCAGACGCCGTCCTTGACGAGGTCGCCATCGGTCTGCGGCGGGAAATGGCGTGTCGGATCGCGCAGCCACTCCAGGATCTGGAGCCGCTTGTCATTGGCCAGTGCACGGAATACGCGGTCGGGAGCCATTTTGGTACTTTGCCAATTGACTAATTTATGTCAAGACATGTCGATCGTAGCGAGGTGCGGCATGTCAGAGATATCAACAGCGGTGACCCGGCAGCGGATCGCGGCCACCTACGAGCTCATCGAACCCCACGTCCGGCACACGCCGCTGATCACGGTCGAGGGCGGCGAATTCAGCCTGCCGTGCTCGCCGCTGCGGCTGAAGCTCGAATTCATGCAGCATGGCGGCTCGTTCAAGGCGCGCGGGGCATTTGCCAATCTCCTGACCCGCGATGTGCCCGACGCCGGCGTGGTCGCGGCGTCCGGCGGCAACCACGGTGTTGCGGTGGCGCTGGCGGCGCAGCGTCTTGGCCTGAGAGCGGCGATCTTCGTGCCGAGCATCGCCTCGCCGTCGAAGATCGACCTCATCAAGCGCTTTGGCGCGGAGATTCACGTCGGAGGGGATCGCTATGCCGATGCGCTGGCGGCGAGCGAGCGGCATGTCGCGGACAGCGGCGCCATGCCGATTCATGCGTTCGATCAGCCCGAGACCATGCTGGGGCAGGGCTCGGTGGGGCTGGAGATCGAGCGCGACGCCGATGATATCGACACGCTGCTGGTGGCGGTCGGCGGCGGCGGGCTGATCGGCGGCATTGCCGCGTGGTATGAGGGACGTGTCAAGGTCGTGGCGGTGGAGTCGGATGGCGCGCCGACGCTGCGCGATGCGCTGGCGGCCGGGCGTCCCGTCGACGCGCCTGCGGGCGGCATCGCCGCCGACAGCCTCGCACCACGCCAGATCGGCGCGCGCGTGTTTCCGATCGTGCAGCGGTTTGCGGCACCGGAGGTTGTCATCGTCAGCGACGACGACATACGGGCGGCGCAGCACGCGTTGTGGGCGGCGTTGCGCGTTGTGACCGAGCCGGGCGGCGCCGCGGCCTTCGCTGCGCTGCTATCGGGCGCCTATCATCCCTCTCCCTCCGAGCGCGTTGCGGTTCTCATCTGCGGCGCCAACACCACGGCCGTGGATTTCGAGAGTTGATGGATAGGCGGGACGCGAAATTCTGAGCTTGCTTTTCGAGACGGGACCACAGCTCTAGCGGCTCGCTCGGTGCACCTCGCCCCGCTTGCGGGGAGAGGTCGGATCGCATCGTCAGATGCGATCCGGGTGAGGGGGGTACAGGTCTCACCACACACACTTCCCGTGCGTCTGCCCCTCACCCCGACCCTCTCAGCGCGAGCGAAGCTCGTCGCGGCCCCGTGAAGAACGGGGCGAGGGAGCGCGCCGCGGATGTGGAGAGAGCTCGAGTTCAACTGGCCTGTCTCAGTTCTCCGCCACCGCATCGCCCCAGGCGTGGAAGATCTCGGTTGCGCCGCTGTTCACAGCACCGTCGCGGATGACGATGCTCGGGCAGGCGAATTTCATCGGCATGGTTTGCACCGGGGCGGGCACGGTCTCGAATTTTGCCGTGAGCGCGTCCATCACTTCTTCTGGCAGGCGCGTATCGGCGCCGACCACGTTACCTTCGCTGGCGTCGATGCGTGGCTGGTGGATGGCCGTGTCGAGGTCCATGCCATAGTCCATCACGAACGACAGCATCTGCGCCACCGCCGGGAGAATGCGGCGGCCGCCGGAGGCGCCGAGTGCGAGGCGGCGGCCGTCGGCAGCCTGCGCCAGCACCGGCGTGTAGTTGGTGAGGCAGCGCTTGCCGGGCGCGAGCGAGTTGGTCGTGCCGGGCGTCGGGTCGAACCACATGATGCCGTTGTTCATCATAATGCCGCTCTGCGGCGCCTGGAATTTCGAGCCGAAGCCGGACAGCAGGGTCTGCGTGACCGCGGCCATGTTGCCGTCGCGGTCGACGACCGAATAGTGCGTGGTGCAGGCCGGCGCGAGATATTCGGCGCCGAGCGCGCGTTTTCCTGCAGCATCGCCCATGTCGTTGAGCCGCTCGCGATAGGCCGACTGAACTGCCTCGGCATAGGCGATGAAGGCGCTCGCATCAGGCGTCTTGCCCGATGCCGTCACGCTCGCCTGCATCAGCCGCAATGCGTGAGCCAGCGTTGGGCCGGCGGTCAGCTCCGGCGTCGCGAACACGGTGCCGCCGCGATAGGGAATGCGCAGGGGCTCGCGGACATGCGCCTCGAACGCGGTGAGATCCTCGACCGAGAGCGCACCACCGGCGGCCTGGATGTCGCGGGTCAGCGAGCGGGCGATGTCGCCCTGGTAGAAGTCGCGCGCCCCGGCCTGCGCGAGATGGGCCAAGGTCGCCTTCAGCTGCTCCTGCGGCAGCCGCGTCACGGCCTTGGCGCCCCATTGCGGATTCGGCGGCAGGCCGTCCTTCAGATAGGCCGCGGCGCTGCCGGGATAGCGACGCAGGTCGGCGGCGCAGCTCGAGATCATCACGGTGGTCCACCAGTCGACCAGCAGGCCTTCGGCGGCGAGCTTCACGCTTGGCGTGACGAGCTCCTGCCACGGCAGCCGCGCGTAGCGGCGATGCGCGGCCTCCAGGCCGGCGACGACGCCGGGCACCGCGATCGATCCGGGCCCGTGCAGATTGCGGTCGTCCTTGACGCGGGGCCACGGGAAGATGTCGGCTGCGACGCTGCCGTCGTTGGCCAGCGGATAGTCGGCGACATCGAGGCTGTCGGGCGCGCGCATGCCGTAGTCGATCACCTCGACGCGATTCTCCTTGGCGCGGTACAGCACCATGGCGCCGCCGCCGCCGAGGCCGCTCATCCACGGTTCGAGCACGCCGAGCGCAAAGCCGGTCGCGACCACGGCGTCGATGCAGTCGCCGCCGGAGGCCAGCACCTCGGCGCCCACTTCGGCCGCGCGCCGCGACTGTGCCGCGACGATGCCGCCCTTGCTGGTCACCGCCGGCTTGCGGATCTCTTGACGATTGGAAAACTGGTACGACATGGCATTCCCCGGAGTCACACTGGTGAGGTGAATTGACACCGGCTGTCGGCGCGACACAATCGGCAACGGCGTGGGGCTCCCCAGCCTGGACCGAATGACGGATGCCTGCGTTGAGAAGATGTTTACCAATGGGTACTATGGTCTTCGGCAGACCAGATCGATCTCGATCAGCGCGTCATAGGCCAGACCAGTGACGCCGACGCAAGTGCGGGCCGGCAGCCGGTCCGGCGGGAAGAATGAACGGTAGGTTTCATTCATTGCCGCATAATCCCGCTTGAACTCGGTCAAGTAAATCCGAGACATCACAATGTGTTCGAGGTCGAGATTGAGACCTTGGATGATGTACTTCAAGTTCTGCATCACCGCCTTCGTCTGATCGACGATGCCTTCGGGCAGCACGCCCGGTGCCGCCGGTGAGTCCGGCATCTGACCGGTGACGAACACGAAGCCGTCGCTCTCCACCGCGTGACTGAACGGCGCCACCGGCCTGGTCGCGCCGGAGATCATGTGGAACTGCATGGTGGGGGTCCTCTTGTGTGGGGCACGCTGGAAAACACGACAAAGGTCGTCATTGCGAGGAGCGAAGCGACGAAGCAATTCAGAGTCGTGTGCTCGGCTCTGGATTGCTTCGCTTCGCTCGCAATGACGGAGGTCTGAGAGACAGCGCAGTCAAATCAGCCCGCATCCGCGAACAGCCGTTTGCTCAGGATCGCGTGCACGCCCCAATTGCCGTCGACGACTTGCGTCACGCCGAAATCGACGGCGGCTGACATCAGCGCGATCGCCTCGTCCTCGCTCAGGCCTTTGATGTGCATCAGGAAGCGGCGCATCTTGCGGAACGCGTCCTTCATCGCGAGGTCGAGCGAGGAGGTCGCGTAGACCTCGCTCTGGCCCTGCGCGCCGAACTCGGCGAGATAGTTCGGATGGCTGAAGCCGGTCAGCACCCAGTCGGTGGCGGTCTCGATCAGGGGATAGGAGAGATCGGCAAAGGGTTTTCCCGCGAGCTGCGACTTCTTGTGAAGGATGACCTGGAACGTGCCGGTCATCGAGCATTCGATCGCGGTGCCGCCGAGTTCGCCGTCGCCTTGCGTCGCGTGGGGGTCGCCGACCGACAACAGCGCGCCAGGGACGGCGACGGGGAGATACACCGTCGCGTCCTTGCCGAGCCGCCAATTGTCGAGATTGCCGCCGAAATAGGACGGCGGAATCGAATCGACGAAATCGGCCTCGCGCGGTGCCACGGCGATGACGCCGAAATGCGGCCGCAAGGGAATCCGGATGTTGTCGAGCACACCGTGGCGGCGCTTGATGCTGTCGGGCGCCACCGGGACGCCGGGATAGTCGTAGGTCGCGTGCACGATTCCGGCGGGATCGGTCTGCGGCTCCCAGCGATAGGAATAGAGCGCGCGCGCATGCGGCTCGGGCTCGTCGGCGAAGATCTCGTAGATCGTCACCGCCTCGCGCGGCGCCGGAGAGGCGATCAGCTCGTTGTAGTGATAGCCCCACCACGCGGCGACGCTGGAGCCGAACACGCGGCCCTGGTGTCTGGGACTGCGGCTCGGCCGCGGCACGATGTCGACAATGCGCACCTCGAGCACGTCGCCGGGCTGCGCGTCCTTGATCGCCACAGGACCGGTGCAGATATGGACTCCAAAGCCTTCGCCGGCGCCGCGGCCGAACACGCTGGCATCCATCGGGCCTGCGCCACGGCGGTCGACGTTCTTCTTCGCTTTGGTCCAGCCGAACACGCTCTGTGCGCCAGCGTCGCCCGCGATCATCAACTCCGGATCATCGGAGGCATGCTGGGTCAGCGTCTCCACCGTGATGGTGTCGCCGGAGGCGATTTCGATCTGCGGCGGCAGCGAGCGGCTGAAATAGCCCCAATGCACGCGCTCGGCTGACACAGCGAGATGGTGATGATTGCGCTGCTGCGCGTCCTGATCGTTGGCCGGAGCGGGCAGAGCGCTATCGGTCTTGGCGACTGCCGAAGTCTGGCACGCGCGCTGCTGCGCCAGCGCATCCTGCGGCCAGCCGCGCTGCCCGCGCGGCGTCGCCGAGGTCACCGCCTGCTCGGCCTTCTGCTGCCGGAACTCGCGCGGCGACAGGCCGAAGCGGGCGCGGAAGCTGCGGCTGAAATGCGCGGAGTCGGCGAAGCCATAGCGATACGCGATCTCCGAGATCGAATGATTGGCTTCGGCCGGATTGGAAAGGTCGGTCCAGGCCCGCTGCAGCCGGCGTTCCCTCACATAGTGGCTGAAATTATCGCCGGCGCTCTCGAACAGCTTTTGCAGATAACGTTCGGAAATGCCCTCGCCCTGGGCGACGCTGGCCGGCGTCAGATCGGCGTCCTCGAGTCTTCGCTCGATGCTCTGGCAGATCCGGTGCAGGATGGCGGCCTGGGTGGCGCTGCTGCCGGTATCGGACACAGGCGCGGCCTGCTGATGGGCGAGCGTCAGCAGCAGGTCGACGAGGCTCTGCGCCACCGTGCTCCATTCGGCATCGCTCAGCGTCTCCAGTGCGCGCGCTGTGGATTCGATGGTGCGGCACACCACGTCGGCAAGGCCGCTAGGCGCGACCACCTGAGGCTTGGCGAATTTGAGCTTGCCGCTGATGCGGCCATGCAGGGCTTCGATCGTGACGGACAGCACGATCGCGCGCAGATCGCGCTGGAAGGCGAGGCTCCAGTCGCCGGTGCGCGGCAGCAGTATCAAATGCCCTGATGGCACGATGCGATGGCTGTCGCCGCTGCGGAGCACGGCGCCGTCCTCGATTGCAAGCAAGGCAATCGGCAGGTCCTCGCCGGCCTGCGGCATCGCAGCGATGATTTGCGACCCCGCCGACAGCCGCGACAGCGCGATGCCCGGCGCATGGCGATGCGAGGCGGTGGCGTGGCCGTCATGGAAGGATGTTTTCGCAGCCGGCTGCAGCCCGACCGCATTCAGCACGTCGCGCCACGCGTCAGGGCGCTCGCCCCTCGCATAGGATTCGCTTGTGAACGGACGGAAACTCATGGCACGCCCCGGGTCCGGGAATTCGAAGCAACCCCCGTGCCAGATGAGTTTGACTGTTTGTCGCTTGTGCATTGGCGTATCGGCGCGGGTCAGTCGTCTGCTCCCAAGGTCATTGTCATCAGCGCCATCGCCCCACGAACAGTCTGTTCTCCTCCCCCTTGTGGGGAGGGGCTAGGGGAGGGGGCCCACAACGGCGGTCTCGCTCGGGGCACCCCCCACCCCAGCCCTTCCCCACAAGGGGGGAGGGAGCGCACCGTCCGCGAGGCGAGAGCTCGCGTTACGCTTCGAAATCAATCACACCGGAACACGTTCTTCCGGATCGTGCCGTGCACGCCCCAATTGGCGTCGACCACCTGGGTGACGCCGAAATCAGCACCGACCGACAGCAGCGAGATCGCCTCGTCCTCGCTGAGATGATGCACCGTCATCAGGAACCGGCGCAGCTTGCGGAAGGCGTCGCGCATGGCGCGGTCGAGGCTGGAGTGGTTGGCGATCTCGGTCTGCGCATTGGTGCCGAGCTCGGCGAGGTAGTTCGGATAGGTGAAGCCGTAGACCGACCATGCCTGCTCGGTTTCCAGCAGCGGGTGGGTGAGGCCTTCGAGCGGCGTACCGCCGAGATCGTTCTTCTTGTGGAGGATGAACTCGAAGTCGCCGGTGAGTGACGTCTCGATCGCGGTGCCGCCGAGCTCGCTATCGCCTTGCGCGGCATGGGGATCGCCGACCGAGAAATAGGCGCCGGGCACGGCGACCGGATAATACATCCGCGCGCCCTTGCCGATGCGCCAATCGTCGATGTTGCCGCCGGTATAGCTCGGCGGAATCGAGGAGACGTAGTCGGCCTCGGACGGCGCCAGCCCCATGGTGCCGAAATGAAGCCGTGCCGGCACCTTCACATTGGGCAATATGTTCTCGCGCTTCTTGATCGTGGTGTGATCGACCGGCACGCCGGGATAGTCGATGGTCGGATGCACGATGCCGTCGGGGTCGGTCTGCGGCGTCCAGACGTAGTTGTAGACCGCCTTGGCGAACGGCTCGCCGGAGGTGTCCAGCTCGAAGATGGTGATGACCTCGCGCGGCTTCGGCTCCTCGATCAGATCATGATAGTGGAAGCCCCAATTGGCGGCTGCGTTGGAGCCGAAGCATTTGCCGGCATGGCAGCCGCACTGGCTCGGCCGCGGCTTGATGTCGAGGATGCGCACCTCCAGCACGTCGCCGGGCTCGGCGCCCTCGATCGCGACCGGCCCTGTCAGCAGATGCACGCCGATGCCTTCGCCGGAGCCGCGGATGAACGGCCCTTCGGTCGGGCCCGCGCCGCGCCGCGCGACGGCTTTGTGCTCCCTGGTCCATTTGAACACGCTCTCGGCGCCGGGATCGTCCTTGATCATGCGCTCGTAATCGTCATTGGCGTGATGCGTCAGCGTCTCGATCGTGGCGCGGTCGCCGGAGCGCAAGGTGAGCGCGGGTGTCACCACCTTGGAGAAATAGCCCCAATGGATGGTCTTCGGGGACACCGGCAGCAGATGGTGTTTCATGCGAGGGCCTCATCGTTCGGACGCGAGATCGTTGACGTTGATGTGAAGGATGAACTCATGCCACTGCGTCCTTCGGCCGCTCGGCATCCATCACCGAGAGGAAGCGCGCGGTCAGCGGATGGCGCGGGCTCGACAGCACCTCGTGCGCCGGTCCCTCTTCGAGGATGACGCCGCCATTGAGGAAGGCGACGCGGTCGGCGACCTCGTCGGCGAAGCGGACCTGATGCGTCGAGATGATCATGGTCAGGCCGTCGTCGATGGCGAGGCGCCGGATCACCTCCAGCACCTCGTTGACCAGCTCCGGATCGAGCGCCGACGTCGGCTCGTCCAGCAGCAGCACGCTCGGGTTCGGCGCCAGCGCGCGGGCGATCGCAACACGCTGCTGCTGGCCGCCGGAAAGATGGCGCGGAAGCGCATCGGCGCGGTGCGACAGGCCGACACGGTCCAGCAGCTCAGTGGCGCGGCGCTCCGCCTCGAAGCGGCCGAGGCCGTGCACCCAGCGCAGCGGGCCGGCGATGTTCTCCTTCGCGCTCAGATGGCCGAACAGGTTGAACTGCTGGAACACCATGCCGACGCCGACATTGGCGCGCTCATTGGCGATCGCGCGCGGCGTCAGCTTGCGCTCCTTCTCGTCGAAGCCGAGCTTGCGGCCGCCGACGCGGATCTCGCCGGAATCCCAGTTCTCCAGATGATTGATGCAGCGGAGCAAGGTGCTCTTGCCGGAGCCGGACGGGCCGAGCAGCGCGATCACCTCGCCGATGCGCACGGTGAGATCCAGGCCGTCGAGCACCCTGTTGCCGTCATAGGCCTTGCGCAGGTCCTTGACCTCGACCGCGATATTGTTGCGGGCGATGGTGGCGGCGCGCCGGGCGCGGTCTTCGAGCGACAACGCGAGTGGCGGCGTCTCCTTCAACTCCGTGGGTTCGGGCGGGGTGGCTTCGATGGCGGATGAGGTTCTGCCCGCAAGCTCCAGCTTCGTTGCGACATCGACGCGGCGCCAAGGGAGATAATCAGCAAGCCTGCGCTGCTTCGTCGTGCGGTCGAGATCGAGCAGCCATTCCAGCGCGAGCTGGATGACGCTGATTGCGCCGGTCAGCACCAGATAGATCAGGCCGGAGGCGAAGAAGATCGAGAAGAAGTCGAAGGTCGAGGAGGCCAGCTGCGTCGAGCGCAAGGTCAGCTCCTGCACGGCGATGACCGAGGCCAGCGAGGAGTTCTTCAGCGCGCTCACCGCCTCGTTGCCGAAGGCGGGGATCATGGTCCGGATCGCCTGCGGCGCGATGATCCGGCGCATCAGCACCCCCGGCGTCATGCCGAGCGCCTGGCCGGCCAGCAACTGGCCGCGCTCGACGCCGAGCACGCCCGAGCGCAGCATCTCGGCGATGAACGGCGCCTCGTTGCAGGCCAGCGCGAGGCCCGCGGCCAGCACCGCCGGCAGCTTGATGCCGATGTGCGGCAGCGCGTCGTAGGCGAACACCATCTGCAGGATCAGTGGCGTGCCGCGGAAGATCACGGTGTAGCCGCGCGCGATCGCCGCCAGCAGCCAGAACCGGCTGAGCTGCATCGCTGCGAGGACCAGGCCAAGAACGAGGCCGCCCACCAGGCCGAGCGCGGTGACCTGCAGGGTCAGCTCGATGCCCTGCAGCAGATACGGCATGCTCAGATAATGCAGGAAGAGGGACATGTGGTCGACCCGGGAGGTGCGGAGCCTGGGCAAAGGCGTGGAGCGCCGTGCCCACCGCGGTGGTGCGGAAGAAAGACGGTGGGCACGCTGCGCTTTGCCCACCCTACGAGTTTGGTCCGGTGGTTGGGGCGCACACGCGTTGCCGAGCAATTGCTGCGCTCCCTCCCCCCTTGTGGGGGAGGGCTGGGGAGGGGGGTACCAAGGAAAGACTGCCGCTGTGGACCCCCACCCCCGACCCCTCCCCGCAAGGGGGAGGGGAGCGCACCGTCGCTGCGGCAGCAGCTTCGCTTTCGAAACCGCGCGCCTATTAGTCCGCCGTCAGGATGTCCGGCTCCTTGAAGTTCGCCGGATCGAGCTGCCACTTCTTCAAGAGCTCCTGATGGATGCCTTCCTTCTGCACCTCGATCAGCGCGGCCATCACGGCATCGCGGAACTTGGGCTTGTCCTTCGGCACGGCGATGCCGACCGAATAGGGGATCGTCACGGCGATCGCCTTCTCCAGCTTGTCCGGATAGGCCTTGACCGCCTGGTCGACCGTGTTGACGTCGTTGACATAGGTGTCGGCGCGGCCGGCGAGGATGGCCTGGATGCAGTTCGCGTTGTTGTCGTAGAGCTGCAGGGTCGGCTCGGGCTTGCCCGCTTCCTTGCACTTCGGGCCGAGATCCTGGATCAGCGGCACCTCGACATAGCCGGTGTTCTCGGCCGCGGCCGCGCCGCACATCGAGACGTTGATGCCGGTGATGCCCTTCGGATTGCCCTTGGCGACCAGCACGCCGTCGAACACCTTGGAATAGGTGATGAAGTCCGCGGCCTTGGCGCGCTCCTTGGTGGCGTAGATATCGGAGATCACGATGTCGGCCTGGCCGCTCGCCAGCGTGGTCAGCAGTGCTGCGAACGTCACCGGCTTGTAGGTCAGCTTGAAGCCGAGGCAGTCGCCGATGGCCTCGCCGAGATCGATGTCGAAGCCGACATATTTGCTCGGATCCTTCGGGTCGATCGCTTCATAGCCCGGCGTGTGCGGATTGATGGCGTTGACGAGCGTCTTGTCCTTCCAGTCCGGATATTTCTCCTTCAATGCCGCGCAGCCCGCGGGCGTCGCCGCGTGCGCATCGATGGGAGCGAGAAGTCCTGCCGCGATGACGGCGCCGAGCGCGGCAAGCCACGCGCGCCGCGCCCCAGTGAATAGCCTCGTCTGCATGTTGCCAGCTCCTTCGAACAATGATGTCGCGCTGGTCCGGCGGTGCATGGGTGCCGTCGCCCCGGTCCAAGCTCGAAGGCAGCTTAGGGTCGCGCCCGCGCGGATGACTTGTCCGTGGGCGCACAAAATATTGGATCGTGCCGGTGCAAGATTTGAGCAGGCATTGCCCAAAACCGCGCCGCTGCGTCGGAACGCCGCGTCCACCGGCGGCTTATGCATGTCGGTCCCGAAAATTCCGAATTCGGAATTTGTCACATCGTCAATGACCGGCGCGCTCGGTGCTAACCCTAAGATGGAAACGTCGACACGCCACGCGTTGGGATCGCGACGCGTCACAGCGCTCGGCCCATGCGTATGTGCATTGCGATAACTCACGTCGCGGGCTTGGCGGCGGCGGAGCTGCCGACTACGATGCCGGCGCTCGGACCACTGATAGCAGTGGTGATCTGTTTGTTGAGGTGTCTGCAATGCTGTTCCGTTTTACGGGACAACCGTCACTCGGCCAATTCGCAGTGCGGACACTGATCGTCGTCGCCTACGCCATCATCTTCGCACCCGTCGTCATGATCGTGGTGACGAGCTTCTTCGCCCAGGAGATCGTAAGCTTCCCGCCGCCGGCGTTGTCGCTGAAATGGTACGCAAACGCCCTGAGCAAACCCGAATTCCTGCGCGGCCTCGTGACGAGCTTCCAGGTCGCGCTGCTCGCGACCGCGATCGGCGTGCCGCTGGGCACCGCGGCCGCGCTCGCCATCGTGCGCGGCGAGTTCCGCGGCCGCCAGGTGCTGAGCTCGTTCCTGCTCGCGCCATTGGCGGTGCCCGGCGTCGTCGCCGGCTCCGGCCTCTACATGTTCTATGTGCTGGCCGAGGACCTGCTCGACCGCGACATCAAGGCGACGACGGAAGGCCTCGTCGCCGCGCACACGCTGCTCGCGATACCCTGGACGGTGCGTCTCGTGGTCGCCAGCCTGCAGGGGCTCGACCGCGCCGCCGAGGAGGCCGCCGCCAATCTCGGCGCGAGCCCGCTGACGGTGTTCCGCCGCATCACCTTGCCGATGATGCGCTCGGGGATCGTCGCAGCGGCGATGTTCTCCTTCATCCAGAGTTTCGAGAATCTCGATCTGTCGATGCTGCTGGTCGGGCCCGGACGGATCACGCTGCCGGTGGCGATGCTGAACTATCTCGAATTCCGCATCGATCCGACGCTCGCGGCCGTCGCCACCGTGCAGATCGTGCTGGTCGGCATCCTGATGGTGGTGACCGACCGCTTCGTCAAATTGTCGCGGGTGGTGTGATGGCGCAGCTCACCCTGGAGAAGCTGACCAAGCGCTTCGGCTCATCCATCGGCGTGGAAGGGCTTGATCTCGCCGTGAACGAGGGCGAACTGGTCGCGCTCCTCGGGCCCTCGGGCTGCGGCAAGACCACGACCTTGCGCATGGTCGCCGGCTTCCTGCCGCCGACGAGCGGCCGCGTGCTGTTCGATCGCGAGGACGTCACCCAGCTGCCGGCCTACAAGCGCGCCACCGGCATGGTGTTCCAGTCCTACGCGCTGTTTCCGCACATGAGCGCGGCGGAGAATGTCGGCTTCGGCCTGGAGATGCGCGGCCTCAATGCGGCCGCGCGCAAGACCAAGGTCGAGGACGCGCTCAAGCTGGTGCGGCTGTCGCATCTCGCCGACCGGCTGCCGCGGCAATTGTCCGGCGGACAGCAGCAGCGCGTCGCGCTGGCCCGCGCGTTGGTGATCAATCCGCGCATCTTCCTGCTCGACGAGCCCTTGTCGAATCTCGATGCCAAGCTGCGCGCCGAGGTGCGGCTCGAGATCCGCGCGCTGCAGCAGCGGCTCGGTCTGACGACGCTGATGGTGACGCATGACCGCGAGGAGGCGCTGACCATGGCCGACCGCCTGGTGGTGATGGAGGGCGGCCGCGTGCGCCAGATCGGCTCGCCGCAGCAGCTGTATGACTCGCCAATGGATGCGTTCGTCGCCGACTTCGTCGGCCGCTGCAACATCCTGACGGGCCGGCGCGAGAATGAGGGTGCGTTTCGCACCAGCGGCGGCCTGCTGTTGCCGGTCGATGTCGCCAGCGGCGAGCGCGATGACGCCGACGCTTTCGCGCTGCGCCCTGAGCGGATCGTGCTCGAGACCGGCGCAGCCGGTGATGTCCAGGGCCGCGTCCAGGCGATCACCTATATGGGCGCGCAGACCGAATATGTCGTGGCGATCGGCGACGAGACGCTGGTTGCCATCAGATCGACGCCGGATGCCGGCGAGCCGCTGGCGCTGCTCAAGCCCGACGATCCCGTGTCGCTGCAATGGGACCGCAAGGTTCCGCGCCTCGTTCCACAAACATCGTCCTGATCACCCCAAGCGAAAGGTTGTCCCATGATTTCGCGACGTCATTTTCTCTCCGCCACCGCTGGTGCCGCCGCGCTGGCCTCCGGTGCTCCCACCGCTCGCGCCGAGGGCGGACAGGTCGTGGTCGGCACCTGGGGCGGCGACTACGGCCAGCTGCTCGCCGATATCATCGACAAGCCGATCATGACGCCCAAGGGATTTGAGATCGTGCAGGACGTTGCCAACGCCGATCCGCGCAAAACCAAGCTGCTCGCCGAGCGACAGAGCCGGCGGGGCTCGATGGACGTGTCGTGCCTGTCCGACAACGACGCCTACATCGTGTCGCAGTCCGACGTGTTCGAGAAGGTCGATCCGGCCCAGGTCAAGCGGCTCGACAAGGTGTTCCCGGAGCTCAAGAGCGATATTGCGATCCCGCACATCTATTCGGCGCAGGTGATCCTCTACAACACCAACCTAGTGAAGGCACCGCCTCAATCCTTCGCCGATTTGTGGGATCCGAAGTGGCGCGGCCGTATCGGCCTTGCCGACATCCTTTACCCCAACAACACGCTGGCGGCCGCGCTGGCCGGTGGTGGCGGTGTCGGCAATCTCGATCCGGCCGAGAAGAAGCTGATGGAATGGCGCTCGCTGGACGTGAAGATCTATCCGTCGAACGAGGCGCTGGCGGCGGCGCTGAAGTCGGAAGAGGTCTGGATCACCACGATGTGGCTCGCCCGCGGCTTCATGTGGAAGAAGTCCGGCATTCCGCTCGCGCATGTGGTGCCGAAGGAAGGCACGCCGGCGATCGTGTTTCAGGCGTCGGTGCCGAAGAACGCCAAGAACAAGGCCGGCGGCTTCGCCTATCTCGACGCGATGCTGGACGCCAAGGCGCAAGGCGGCTTCGCCGACAAGATGGGCTATGTGCCGACGGTGACGGACGCCGTGCTGCCGGAGGACCTCGCCAAGCAGGTCAGCCTGACCGAGGCCGAGCGTGCGCGGCTGTTGAAGCCCGACTACGCCTACGCCGCGGGACGTTCGCAGCGCACGCTCGATTTCTGGAACAAGGAATTCAAGGCGTAAGGATCGATCGCGATGGCGCTGCTGGTCGTCCCTGCCTGTCTGCTGGTCCTGGCTTTGCTGATCGGGCCGATGATCCTGATGTTCCGGATCTCGCTCAACCGGTTCAGCCCGACCCAACTGATGGTGCAGGCGCTGTCGCCGGACAACTACATCAAGGCCGCGACCGATCCGTACTACCAGCAGATCATCGTGGCGACGCTGGGCATCGCGCTGCTGTGCACCCTGCTGACCCTGATCCTGGCGTTTCCGGCGGCGTACTGGCTCGGCCGCATGGAGAGCCGCTGGAAGAGCCTGGTCGTGATCGCGACCTTGTTCCCGCTGCTGGTCGGCAATGTCGTGCGCTCGGCCGGCTGGATGGCGCTGTTCGCGCGTGACGGCTTCGTCAACACGAGTCTGCTCAAGCTTGGCCTGGTCTCCGCGCCGCTCGAGATCATGTACACCACCAAGGCGGTCATCATCGGCATCATCGCCGTGGTACTGCCCTACATGATCCTGACGCTATCAGCTGTCATCGAGAGCATTCCGCGCGACCTGGAATATGCCGCCGCCAATCTCGGTGCCTCCGGCGCGCGGGTGTTCTGGCGGGTGATTCTGCCGCTGTCCGGTCCGGGCGTCGCCGCCGGCTCGATCCTGGTGTTCGTTTTGTGCATGAACACCTATGCAACGGCGGTGCTTCTCGGCGGCCCGCGATTCAAGATGATGGCGCCTGCCGTCTACGACCAGTTCGTGCGCGGCAACAACTGGCCGATGGGCGCCGCGCTCGCCTTCATGCTGCTGGCGGTGACCATGGCCTTCACGGTGTTCGGCAGCATCGCCTTCGCGCGGCGGTATAGGACGGAGTAGGGCATGGACGGTGGACGTCGTCATTGCGAGGAGCGCAGCGACGAAGCAATCCAGACTTACTTCCTGACTCTGGATGGCTTCGCTGCGCTCGCAATGACGAGGCCTTGAATTCGTAAGGTGGGCAAAGGCGCAAAGCGCCGTGCCCACCATATCGCAAGGGACAGACGGATGGTGGGCACGCTGCGCTTTGCCCACCCTACGACTCGGGAATGAGGAACGCGGTTATGACCGACCAAGCCACGACACTGCCGGGCGACGAGCTCGCCGTCATCAGGAACAAGGGCGAGGCGCCGATCGTGCCCAAAGCGACGTCGCGCGATCGCGGCATCGGGCCGTTCAAGCGGCTGGCGCTGCGCAGCGCCATTGTGATCGACGGCACCGGCGCGCCGCCCATCGGACCGGTCGACATCATCGTCGAGAACGGCCGCATCGTCAGCATCAAGAAGGTCGTCGGCTACGGTTACGGCGACAAGGCCGGCGAGCCGGCCGACCATGAGATCGACTGCCGCGGCAAATGGGTGACACCCGGCTTCGTCGACTGCCACGCCCATGCGGGCGTCGCCTATCACTCCGCCAACGGCTGGGTGCCGCCGGTCGACTACGTTTACAAGCTCTGGCTGGCGCATGGCGTCACCACGGTGCGCGAGATGGGCTCGATGAACGGCCTGTCCTGGATGCTCGACCAGAAGCAGCGCGCTGCAGACAACAGCATCGCCGCGCCGCGGCTGCTCGCCTACGCCTACTTCCCGGCCGTCAACGACATGGTCAAGACCATCTACACGCCGGAGCAGGGGCGGACGTGGCTGCGCCAAGTCAAGGAGCGCGGCGCCGACGGCATCAAGTTCTTCGGGGCGCCGCCTGCGATCATGGAAGCTGCGCTCGACGAGTGCAAGACAATCGGCCTGCGCACCGGCTGCCATCACGCCCAGATGGCGGTGTCGCGCATGAACGCGCTGACCACGGCGAAGTGGGGACTGACCAGCGCGGAGCATTATTACGGTCTGCCGGAGGCGCTGTTCGAGGACCGCGTGGTCCAGAACTTCCCGCTCGACTACAACTACACCGACGAATATTTCCGCTTCTCGGTCTCGGGCCAGATGTTCAAGCAGGGCGCCGAGCCCGGCTCCGCCAAATGGAACGAGGTGCTGGAGCAGTTCCTGGAGATCGGCTTCACCTTCGTGCCGACCTTCACGATCTACGACGCCAACCGCGACCTGATGCGGGCGCGTCAGGCCTATTGGCACAAGGAGTACACCTGGAAGTCGATGTGGGACTACTTCACGCCGCAGCGCGGCGGTCACGGCTCGTACTGGTATCGCTGGTCGACCCAGAACGAGATCGAGTGGAAGGAGAACTACCGGCTCTGGATGGCCTTCATCAACGAGTACAAGAACCGCGGCGGCCGGGTCTGCACCGGCTCGGATTCCGGCTTCATCTACCAGATCTTCGGCTTCGGCTATGTCCGTGAGCTCGAGCTGTTGCAGGAGGCCGGCTTCCATCCGCTGGAGGTGATCCGCTCGGCGACATCGCAGGGCGCGGCCCTGTGCGGCTTGCAGGACGAGATCGGCACCATTGACGTCGGCATGCGCGCCGACATGCTGGTGCACAACCATAATCCGCTGACCGATTTCAAGCTGCTCTACGGCACCGGCGCGATGCGCTTCAATGACGCGACCAATGCGGTCGAGTGGCATCGCGGCCTGAAATTCACGATCAAGGATGGCATCATCTACGACACCGAGGAGCTGCTCGCCGACGTCCGTGATCTGGTCAAGGCGAGCTGGGAGAGCGACGTGCCGGAGAAATACGCCAGCAAGGACGCTGCGGCGCCATGAGCGCCGTGATAATCGACTTCTTCGTCCTCACCGGCTTCCTCGGCTCGGGCAAGACGTCGCTGCTGCGTGATGTCCTGGGCGCGGAGACGGCATCCGACACGGCTGTGATCGTCAACGAGGCCGGCGAGGTCGGGCTCGACGGCGTGCTGCTGCGCGAGAGCGGCGACGATTTGCCGATGGCGATGCTGTCGAACGGCTGCGTCTGCTGCCAGGTCGGCAGCGATCTCGCTTTCACCATCGACCGCCTGATCATGACGCCGCGGCCCGCCGGCCTGCCGCCGCTGCGCCGGATCATCCTGGAGACCTCGGGCCTGTCGATGCCCGGCCCGGTGCTGCGCCAGCTCGCAACGCTCGCCGAGCACCGCATGCGCGTCGCAGTGATCGCGACCTATGATCTCACGCGCGGTCTTGCCGTCGCTGAATTCGAGGAGGCGGCGGCGCAGTGGGCGGCCGCGCATCGCATCGTCGCCACCAAGGCTGATCTTGTGCCCGACACTCTCATCGAGGCGCCGGTCTCGATCGCACAGCTCAATCCGGTGGCGGAGGCGATCGCGACTGTAGACCGAACGGCGGCGGTATCAGCGGCCTTCGCGCCGCTGGCTGCGTCTTTGCCATCGCGCGAGGTCGCGCTTGAGCGGAGAGCGGCGCATCCAAGGCTGGCGCTCTGTCTGGTCCGCCCACGAGGCGAGATCGCCTATGCCGATCTCGCCGGCTGGCTCGACAATGTCGCGGGTGCGCTCGGTGAGCGACTGCTGCGCATCAAGGGACTGGTCAGGGTTCACGAGGCGCCACGCCCGCTGCTGGTCGAAAGCGTCGGCACCATGTTCTCGCCGCCGCGCCAGCTGACGGCCGAGAAGCCGCCAGCACCGTTCCTCGTCGTGATCGCGCGCGACATCGATCGTGCCGAGCTCGAGCAGGTCGCGCCGACGGGCCTGTTCACGTTCTCCTGGCGAGCGTCCGAGAGCGGCGTAGCGCCGCGCGGCATCCGCGCCGAATGGGTGACGTGAACGGGGCGAGTGCGATGCGCGATGAACATCCGGAGTCTCACGCGTCGTGTCGGAGAACCCGGATGTCGTTCCGGCCTTCGCCCTGCGTGCGCAGGCCTGCACTCATCCGGGCTACGCAGTGATAACTGCTGCGCTATGCGGCGCGAGCGGGCGGCAACGGCGCCGCCGTAGCCCGGACGAGCGACAGCGTGCGCCCGGAGGGCACAGGCGATAGCGACATCCGGGGGCACACGCGGCAGTTCGTAGGACCCCAGATGTCGCATCCGCCGTCGCCCCCCAGCTGGGCCTCCGCTCATCAGGTCAACTTCCCCCGATCGTGCTCAAGCTCCGCGAGGGATAACGCAGCGCGACGTCGAACGGGTTGAGCTTGCCGGCCAATGCCTGTGCTTCGCCCTGCAGAATCTTCACCACGTGCGGAAGGCGGTCGGCATTGAGCCGCTCCGCCAGGGTGCCGACGCTGAGCGCCGCGACGGCGCGGCCCTTTGCGTCCAGCACCGGCACGCCGAGGCCGGCCATGCCGGGAATGAGCCCGGTGCTGGTGTTGACCCAGCCCTGCGCGCGCGCCTGCGCCAGCGCGCTGCGCAGCGACGCCTCGTCAAGGAAGCCGCGATCGAGCAGGCGCGGGATGTTGAAGCGGATCACCGCCTCCTGCTCGTCCTCGGGCAAATGAGCGAGGATGGCGAGGCTGCCCTGGCCGAGCCCGAGCGGCACTTTGCCGCCGATATCGCCGGTGAAGGAGCGGATCGGAAACGGACCCTCGACACGATCGAGGCAGACCGCGTCGAAGCCGTTGCGCACCAGCAGGAAGATCGTGTCGCTCAGCGTCGCGGACAATCGCAGCAGCGCCGGACGCGCGGCCTCGCGCAGGCCGCTGGCCTGGCCGGCGCGTGCGGCGAGCACATAGAAGTCGAGAGCGAGGCGATAGCGCTTGCCGGCGACCTGCTCGGCAAAACCTTCGGCAGCGAGATCCTGCAGTATGCGGTGGGCCGTCGGCTGGCCACATCCGGCCGCCTCGGCGATGTCCTTCAGCCGCAGCCCGGCCGGGTCGCCCTCGGCCAGAATGCGGAGCAGCCTGAGGGCGCGGCGGAGACTTGAAGCGGAGTCCTGTTCAGGCAACGTCATCTTCAGGCAACGTCATCATCTTCTTGAATGTTGGAGGTCGTCGGATGGCCTAAATTCTATATAGCTGAATTTTTCTGATTTAAATTCAGGATATCTGAATTCATCGTTGACCTGTCATATCGCGGCCCCGCATGAAAAGGTCCCAGGGCGGCAATCCCTGCTGATGACGCAGGACGTCTCCCGCGCGAGGACGCATGGGTTTCCTGACGCTGGAAGGTCTAACCAGGCTCTACGGGGATGTCGCTGCGGTCAGCGACGTCCATCTCAGCGTCGCCAAAGGTGAGTTCATTTCGCTGCTCGGTCCCTCCGGCTGCGGCAAGACCACGACCCTGCAGATGATCGCCGGCCTCGTCCAGCCGACGTCCGGGCGCATCACGCTCGACGGCCGCGACATCACCCAGGAGAAGCCGGACCGCGGCGGGCTCGGCATCGTGTTCCAGAGCTACGCGCTGTTTCCGCATATGACCGTGGCGCAAAACGTGTCGTTCGGGCTCGAAATGCGCAAGGTGATCAGGGCGGAGCGCGAGACGCGCGTTAAGCAAGCGCTCGCACTCGTGCAGCTCTCGGCGCTCGCCGACCGCTATCCGCGCCAGCTCTCCGGCGGCCAGCGGCAGCGCGTCGCAGTGGCACGCGCGCTCGTGATCGATCCGCCGGTGCTGCTGCTCGACGAGCCCTTGTCCAATCTCGATGCCAAGCTGCGCGAGGAAATGCAGTTCGAGCTGCGCGGCATCCAGCAGCGCGTCGGCACCACCACGATCATGGTGACGCACGACCAGAGCGAGGCGCTGTCGATGAGCGACCGCGTCGTGGTCATGGAGAAGGGGCGTATCATGCAGGTCGATGCGCCCTACCGGCTGTATGAAAATCCCGCCACGCCGTTCATCTCCTCCTTCGTCGGCAAGATGAACCGTCTGCCCGGCGTCTGGCGCCACGGCGGCGTCGAGATCAGCGGCCGCGTGCTGCCTTGTGAGGGCGCTGATCTCGCCGATGGCGCTGCTGCCGTGCTGGCGATCAGGCCGGAGAAGATCAGCCTCAGGCCGCGGGGCGCAGGTGTTCTCGACGGCCAGATCAAGGCTCGCTTCTTTCTCGGCGGCTCCTGGTACTTCACGGTCGAGACGCCGGCCGGGCTGATCGGCGTGTCCCTGCCCAATGCAGGCGAGGAGCCGGCGCGCGAGGCCGATCAGGTCGGCCTCGATTGGAGTAGTGCAAGTGCGCGTGCGTCGAAGCCGGACGGAGCGCATCCCACATGAGCGGCGCGCGCCCCAGCACGACGCCATGGCTGCTGGCGGCGCCCGGCGCGCTGCTGTTCATCGCGCTGGTCGTCGTTCCGCTCGCGCTCACCCTGATACTGTCGTTCCACGTCTATGATGCGGCGACCGGCGTCAAGGATGCCTATACGCTCGCGCATTACGCAGCGATCCTCTCCGACAGCTACTTCCTCAACATCTTCTGGCGCACCTTGCGTCTCGCGGCGCTGACGACCTTGATCTGTGCCGCGATCGGCGCGCCCGAGGCCTACATCCTGGCGCGCATGCGCGAGCCCTGGCGCTCCATCTTCCTGCTCGCGATCATCGGCCCGCTGCTGGTGTCGGTGGTGGTGCGCGCCTTCGGCTGGAGCATGCTGCTCGGCCTCACGGGACTGGTGAACGAGGCGTTCCGCACGCTCGGCTTGGGCACGATGAAGATCCTCTACACCGAGACCGCCATCGTCATCGCGCTGGTCCATGTGATGCTGCCGTTCATGGTCATTCCGGTCTGGACCTCGCTGCAGAAGCTCGATCCGATGGTGGAAGCCGCGGCATGGACGCTCGGCGCCTCGCGCTTCACGGCGCTTCGCCGCGTGGTCATGCCGCAGGTCACGATGGGCCTGCTGTCGGGCAGCCTGGTCGTGTTCGGACTGTCCGCATCCGCCTTCGCGATCCCCGCGCTGCTCGGCGGCCGCCGGCTGAAGATGGCGGCGACGCTGGTCTATGACGAATACATGCACGAGCTGAACTGGCCGCTAGGTGCGGCCATCGCGATCCTCGTGCTGGTCATCAATCTCGTCTTCATGCTGGCCTATCAGCGCGTCGTCGAGGCGCGCGCCAAGCGGACATTGGGGTGAGCGGCATGCGCCACAATGGTCCGATCGCGCTGATGTTCCACGCCCTGGTGGTCGGCTTCGTGCTGGCGCCGCTGGTCGTGATCTGCCTCGTCGCGTTCACGCCGGCCAACACGCTCACTCTGCCGACCGCGCAATTCTCGTTGCGCTGGTTCACCGCGGTGTTCGCGCATCCGGATTTCGTCGCCTCCTTTGTCAACAGCCTGTGGGTGGCGGCCATCGCCGCGACCATCGCGGTCGTGCTCGCGGTCGCCGCCGGCCTTGCGCTCGACCGCTACGATTTCCGCGGCCGCGCGGCGCTGAACGCGCTGTTCCTGTCGCCCTTGATGATCCCGCATCTCGTGCTCGGCGTCGCCTTGCTCAGGCTGTTCGCACTGCTCGGCGCCACCGGCAGCTTCCTCTGGCTGACCGCGGGCCACATCGTCGTGGTCACGCCCTATGTGTTGCGCCTGGTGCTGGCGGCGTTGTCTGGCCTCGATCGCAGCGCCGAGCAGGCTGCGGTGACGCTCGGTGCGTCCAGCTGGATCGTGTTCCGTCGCATCACCGTGCCGATGATCCTGCCCGGCATCAGCGGCGGCTGGCTGCTCGCCTTCATCAACTCCTTCGACGAGCTCACGATGTCGATCTTCATCACCTCGCCCGCCACCGTCACCCTGCCGGTGCGCATGTACATGTATGCGACCGAGTCGATCGATCCGATGATGGCCGCGGTGTCGGCGCTGATGATCGCGGTGACGGCGGTCGCGATGCTGCTGCTCGACCGCATCTTTGGTCTCGACAAGATCCTGATCGGGCAGGGGTGAGGGACGAGGACATGCCGCTGCTTCACCGTCTCGTCCGCAAGGAGAGTCCCGCGATCTCGTTCCTGATCGACGGCGAGCCGTGCGAGGGCCGCGCCGGCGACACCGTGCTGACGGCCGTGCTCTGCCAGGTCGAGCGGCTGCGCGACAGTGAATTCTCCGGCGCGCCGCGCGCCGGCTTCTGCCAGATGGGCGCCTGCCAGGATTGCTGGGTGCAGCTCGCCGGCGGCGACCGGCTGCGCGCCTGCACGACGCCTCTCGTCGAGGGCATGCATATCATCACGCGACCAGGGCGCGGCCATGGCTGAGCGCGCGCCTCCGCTGATCCTGGGCGCCGGCCCGGCCGGCATCCGCGCCGCGATGACATTGGTCGCGGCTGGCCTGCGGCCGATCGTGGTCGATGAGAGCCATGCCGGCGGCGGCCAGATCTATCGCCAGCCGCTGATTGCCGACGGCCGCGGCGCCAAGGCGCGCTACGACTCCGAAGCGGCGAAGGCCATGCGGCTGCATCGCGACTTCGCAGCACTCGGCACCGACATCGACTATCGGCCAAATACGCTGTTGTGGAATTTGCGCGATGGCGCGGCCGATATCATCAGCGACGGCGTCAGCCGGACGTATCAGCTATGACGGGCTGGTTCTCGCGACCGGCGCCACCGATCGTGTGCTGCCGATTCCCGGCTGGACCCTGCCGGGCGTGTTTACGCTCGGTGGCGCGCAGATTGCGCTGAAGGCGCAAGGCTGCGCGATCGGCAAGCGCGTGGTGTTCGCAGGCTCCGGCCCGCTGCTCTATCTCGTCGCGTGGCAATACATGAAGGCCGGCGTCGAGGTCGCGGCCGTGCTCGATGCCGCACCGCTTGCAGCGAAGCTCAATCTGCTGCGCGCGCTGCCGCTCGCGCCCGGCATCGTGCTGCGTGGCGTGCGGATGGCGGCCGAGTTGACGCTGCGCGGCACGCGCGTCGTGTTCGGCGCCGACCGCCTCTCAATCGAGGGGGAGGGCAGGGTCGCGCGTATCGTCTATCGCGACGGTGGTCGCGAACACGCGATCGCCTGCGACGGCGTCGGCTATGGCCTCAACCTGCGCTCGGAGACTCAAGCGGCCGATCTCGCCGGCTGCGCCTTCCGCTTCGATCCGCGCGACCGCGCGCATCTGCCGGTGCGCGATGCCAGTGGCCGCAGCAGCGTCGCGGGCGTCTATCTCGCGGGCGACGGCGCCCGCATCGCGGGAGCCGATGCCGCGGAGGCCGCAGGCGAACGCGCCGCGCTGGCATTGTTGCAGGATCGCGGTCTATCGCACGACAGCAGCCGGGCCGCCGTGCTCGAGCGCGCGCTCGTAAAGATCGACCGCCTGCGCGACGTGCTCGAAGCCGCCTTTCCCTATCCATCGCAATGGGCGCCTGAGATCGCCGACGACACGCTGTTGTGCCGTTGCGAGGAGATCACGACCGGCGAGGCGCTGCGCGCGATCCGCGACTTCACGTTGACCGAGATCAACCGGCTGAAGGCGGTGACGCGTATCGGCATGGGCCGCTGTCAGGGCCGCATGTGCGGTGCTGCCGCCGCAGAACTGCTGGCCGCGCAGACGCGCCGTGACATCGACGCGGTTGGCCGGCTGCGTGCGCAGGCACCGATCAAGCCGATCCCTTTGGCTGCAGGCCTGTCGATCGACGCGAGGCAGCATGACCCGGCGCATTGACTGCGATGTCGCGATCATCGGCGGCGGCCTGGTGGGCAGTTCGGCGGCGCTGGCGTTGCGCGGCATGGGTCTCTCGGTCACGCTGCTCGACAAGGGCTTTTGCGGCGCGCAGGCAAGCGGTGTGAACTACGGCGGCGTGCGCCGGCAGGGGCGCCCGCCCGAGCAACTGCCGCTGTCACAGCGCGCGCATGCGATCTGGCCGCAGCTCGCTCGGCTGATCGGCATCGACGGCGAGTTTCTGCGCTCGGGCCATCTCAAACTCGCCCGCAGCGCCGCTGACATGGCGAGCCTGGAGCGCTATGCCGCGGAGGTCGCCCCGTTCGCGCTCGATCTCGAATTGATCGGGCACAATCAGCTGCGCGAGCGCTTCGGCATCGCAGGCGGCGTGATCGGCGGCTCGTTCTGTCCTGGTGATGGTCATGCCAATCCGCGGCTGGTCGCGACTGCGTTCGCCGGGGCGGCGCGTCGCGCCGGCGCCGAGGTGCTGGAGAATACGAAGGTCACGGGCGTCACCAGGACATTCGAGGGCTTTGCGCTGGAGGCCGGCGATGTCGCCGTGAAGGCGCGCACCGTCATCAACAGCGCCGGGGCCTGGGCGGACAATTTTGCCCGCGCGTTCGGCGAGCCGGTGCCGCTGGAGCGCACCTATCCGTCGATGGTCGTGACCGAGCCGCTCGATCCGTTTCTCGGCGTCAACGTCGGTATCGAGGGGGGAGGCATCTATGCGCGGCAGGTGACGCGTGGCAATGTCGTTGTGGGCGGCGAGCGCGCCGCGCCGCTCGATGACCCCGACTATTCGCGCCCGCGCAGCGACGGTGTCCTCGCGATCATGCAGCGTGCCAGCGAGTTGTTCGGGCCACTGCGCCACGCGCAGGCGATCCGGTTCTGGAGCGGCACCGAGGCGACGATGCCCGACCGCAATCCGGTGATCGGGCCGAGCGCAACGACGCCGGGCCTCATCCATGCCTTCGGCTTCTCCGGCGCTGGCTTCCAGATCGCACCGGGGGTCGGCGAGGTCCTGGCCGAGCTCGTGCGCGACGGCCGGACCTCCACCCCCATCGACGCATTCGCGATCACCCGTTTTCCACCCGCATCGCAGCCGGACGATGCTCTCAGCAGCAGATGACAGGATCGAAGGAGACATCGTTATGATCGACGTCCGCGCCGCGCTCGGCTCAGCCCTCTTGTTCGTGCTCGGCACCGCCTCCGTGCACGCCGAGACCAGGACGCTCTATGTCGGCATGAACGGCGGCAATTTCGAGCGCACCTATACCCAGGCGGTATTTCCGGATTTCGAGAAGGCCAACGACGTCAAGATCGTCGTCGTGCCCGGCACGTCGTCGGAGATTCTCGCCAAGGCGCTCGCCGCCAAGGACAAGCCGCAGATGCACGTCATGTTTCTCGACGATGGCGTGATGATCCGCGCCGCTGGACTCGGCCTATGCGAGAAGCTGAAGCCGAGCGAGGGGCTCGCGCAGCTCGAGCCGTTCGCGCGGCTCAAGGACGACATCGCCGCCGGCATCGACATCGGCATGACCGGGCTCGCCTACAACAAGAAGCTGTTCGACGAGAAGGGGTGGCCCGCGCCGACCTCGTGGCTCGATCTCGCCGATCCCAAATACAAGGACAAGGTTGTGTTCCAGTCGGCCTCGGTCTCGACCTTCGGCCTGCACGCCTTCCTGATGTTCAATCGTATCAATGGTGGCAGCGAAGCCAATGTCGAGCCGGGCTTCAAGGCATTCTCCGACACGATCGGCAAGAACGTTCTCGAATACATTCCGAACTCAGCGAAGATCTCGGAGATGGTGCAGACCGGGGAGGCCGCGATCTTCCCGCTGACGCCGACGGCGGTGTCGAACTTGAAGGAGAAGGGCATCCCGGCGGAGTATGCGCAGCCCAGGGAAGGCTCCGTCGTGCTGATGGTCGCCGAGTGCGTGATTGCGAACAATCCGGACGCCGAGCTGGCGCAGAAGCTGGCGGCTTATCTGCTCTCGCCGGAGGCGCAGGCGAAGGCACTGGCGGCTGGCAACATCGTGCCGTCCAATACGACGGCTAAGGCCACCACGCCCGCCGCCGAGCAGAAGCTCGCCACCTTCCACACTTATATGAAGAGCGCGATCACGCTCGACTGGGACGTGATCAACGCCAAGCGGCCGGAATGGAATACGCGCTGGAACAGGATGATCGAGCGGTGAGGGGGCCTAGCTCCAGTGTCATTGCGAGCGCGGCGAAGCAATCCAGGGTGGCGCAAGAACTCTGGATTGCTTCGTCGCTTTGCTCCTCGCAATGACGCCAGGCGTAGTCGCCAGCAGTTATCCCGCGGGATAGCTCATCGCATAGGACTCCGTCAGCGCCTCGTCGAGTAGGCGTCCGGCGCTGAAGCCGGACAGCGTCGCTGGACGTGCGAGGCCAGGCATTAGCCGCCCGCACGGCTCCGCTGCGCCCAGCACGGAGCGCACGGGTATGCGCTCGGCATAAACAGGCAACGCGTAGTCTTCTTCGTCGTCGATGACGCCGGCAGCGCGGATCTTGGCCGAAGCCTTCTCGATCTCCATCGTGACGACAGCAGTCGCCTTGAGCTCCTGATCCGTCGTCGGTCGCAAGCCGGCGGTGCGGCCGGGAAACAAGCGGTCGACCATCATCACGAGCGCGCGTGCCTTCTCGGCCTGATCCTCGATCAGCCTGGCATGGCCGAACGCCATCACCGAGCGATAGTCGGCGGAGTGGTGGAAGGCGCTGCGCGCCAGCACCAGCGCGTCGAGATGGGCCACGGTGAGGCAGGCCGGCTGGCCTTCGGACAGATTGCGCAGCATGCGGCTGGCGCTCGAACCGTGCCAGTACAGCGTCGTGCCCTCGCGCCAATAGAGGGTCGGCGTGCAATAAGGCTGGCCGTCGATGACGTAGGAAACGTGGCACAGCGCGGCGGAGTCGAGCAGTGCATGCACCGTTGCATGATCGTAGTGGGCGCGCTGATGCCGCCGCTTGACGCGATTGGTATCGTCGACGGGGTAGCTCGCCACCTGTTGCTCGGACATCGTGAGTCTCCTGTTTGCGGTGACGTCATGCCATGGCAAAGTGGTTGCGAGGAGTTCCACTTCGATGACAAAACAGGCAACCACTTCGAGGCGCAGGCGCGACGATGTCCTGGCACTGCCGATCCGGCTCGACCGCACCCTGCGCAGCCAGCCGCAGCAGGTGCACGGCGCGCTGCGCGCCGGCATCATCGACGGGCTGCTCACGCCCGGTCTGCGGCTGCCATCGACGCGCGGACTCGCCGAGCAGCTCGGCGTTCGCCGGAACGCCATCGTGGCGGCCTACGAGCAGCTGTTGTCGGATGGGCTGGTCGAGGCGCGGCATGGCGCCGGCACCTATGTCGCCGCCGAGTTGCCGGCACAGCCGCCGGCTGCGCCGGCCAGCAATCTGGACATTCGAATCCCGCCGCGCCGACCCTTCGCGCTGGGCTGCACGCTGGTCGATCCGGTGCTTCTGAAGCGGCTCGCAGCGGCAAGCAGGCGCCGCATCGCGCAGGCCTCGCCCGATGAACTCGGCTACGGCGATCCGCGCGGCAGCCTGCATCTGCGGACGCAGGTCGCGCATTATCTCGCCGCCAATCGTGGCGTGCGCTGTGATCCCAGCTGTATCCTCATCGTGAGCGGCACCCAGCACGGATTGCGGCTGTGCATCGACGCGCTGCTGGTCCCGGGCGATGCCGTCTGGTTCGAGGATCCCGGCTATGTCGCCTCGCGCTACACTTTGCGCACCACCGGCGCCAGGCTGGTGCCGGTGCCGGTCGACGGCGAAGGCATCGTGGTCACGTCAGGTGAGAAGGCCGACGCGACGGCGAAGGCAGCCTATGTCACGCCATCGCACCAGTTTCCAACCGGCGTTGCGATGAGCATGGCGCGCCGCATCGCACTGTTGGACTGGGCGCGCAGGGCGGGCGCCTACATCTTCGAGGATGATTACGACAGCGAGTACCGTTTCGCCGGGCCGCCGCTCACGGCGCTGGCCGGCATCGGCGCCGAGCGCGTGATCTATCTCGGCACCTTCGGCAAGACGCTGTTTGCGGGACTGCGGCTCGGCTATGTCGTGGTGCCGCCGCCGCTCGTGGCGCGCGTCGTTGCCGCGCGCGCCGCGCAGGATCGCTTTCCGCCGGTCTTCATGCAGGACGCGCTCGCCGACCTCATGGCCGATGGCGTGATCGCGGCCCACATGCGACGGATGCGCCCGCGCTATCGGCAGGCGCGCGACGTCGTTGCGGAGGCGCTTGCCGCGCAAGCCAGGGGATGTCTCCACCTCGCGGCACCCGCGCAAGGACTGCATCTCCTGGCGACGTTGCCGCCAGGCGCGCCGAAAGGCGCGGCGAAGCTGATCCGCGAGCGCGCCGGGATCGAATGCCGGCTGTTGTCGGATGCGCGCATCGTGCAGCGCGGGCCCGACGGTTTCATCCTGGGGTATTCGGGCTTTGCGGCGAAGGATCTCGCGGATGCCGCCGGGCGGCTCGGACGCGCCGCGCAGGAGGTCCTGCGCGAGTTGCAGCCGTCGGGAATTCAGAAAGCATAGTCGATGAAGAGCTCGTGTGCCGGGGCGCTGAAGGCCTTGGGTAGCGCGCCGGCATCCGGATTCGCCGGCGCGTCGGCCCCGGCTGCGACCTGATCGCTCCGTGCAAGCTGATCGTTCATGCGCTGGCGCAGCGCGTCCAGAAGCGGCGCGCGCGGCACTTCGTTATAGGCGTGCTCCTGGGTCGAGCACATCCCGACGCATCCGATCCGCATGGCCTTCACGGCGTCCTTCGGCGTCGCATTCGCACTGCCATGATGACCGACCTTGTAGAAGTCGATCTTGCCCAGGATATCCTGCGCCTTGGCGGTGAGCTGGGTATGGCCGGGTGTGCCATAGGCACCGCCATAGAGGAAGTTCTCCCAATTGCCCCATTGGGCATCGCCCGCGAACAGGAGGTTCTTGCCGCCGAAGGAGAACAGGATGACGAGGCTCTGATTGTTGAGCGTCTTGTCGGCCGCCTCCGCCTGTGCAGCGAGCACGTCCGGCTGGGCGCCCTCGAGCATGCGCATCATCCGGTCGTAGCCATAGGGCTCGAAAGCCTTGTCGCCATAGTCGTCCCGCTTGCCGCGAAAGGCATTCGCGAACGGTTTCAACTTCTCCGGCTGATCGTCCCCCTCGGTCACGCCCGCGAGATATTGCTGGTTCTTGTTGGTCATCTGGCCGATCAGGGCGTCGTCGATCGGAGGACCGAGGATCTCTGCGGCAAAGCCGGCCGCTGCGAGACCGGGAGGCAGCGTCGGTACGTCGCCGGCCTTGTAGTAGTCATGTGCCGGCTGGCTGCCCTTGAAGCCGCCATGCAGCACGTTCAGCGCCTTCTGGTTCGCGGCAATGCCCGCGAGGCCAAGGCCGCCGGTGATGTTCTCGGCCATGCTCAGCAGCTGTTCCGCCTCGGGGTCCGGCTTTGCGGCCAGACGCGCCTGGAATTGCCGGCCGAGATGTCCGGCCATCGCCACCAGGCTGGCCTGAAACGCGACGGCCTTCTGATCCCCCGGATTTTCGAACCAGGGCATCCACACCCGCTCGACCTCGATCTGGGCGAAGATGTCGGCGCAGCTGCCAAAACCCGAAATGTGGTCGGCGTGCCGGTGCGTCATGATCACCAGTGCCAGCCGATTGCCGCAGTCCTTTGCCATCTGGGTGACGGCCGCGCGCATGCTGCCGAGGTCCTTGGCGTGGACGCCGCAATCGATCAGGATATGGCTGACGCCGGGCGCGGATGGCACGCTGAGCAGGAAGAAATCGCCGAAGCCGATGCGATACATGCGCACGCGCAGGCCGCTGGCCATCTTCGTCACAGCGGTGGTGGACAATGGCGCGGCCTGGGGCGGTTGTGAAAGCCCCTTGCTGATCGATCTGGCACCGCGAGCCGGCTTTCGTTTGCCGCGAGGGCTGGACGTTGCTGATGTCGAACGTCGGCTGGGCATGTCAGACTCCCGCGTGGAGCAGCGCGAAATCCAGCCGGAAACGCTTGTCCTCATCATGTCCGGCCGGAATGGTGGTGGTGGCTCGCCCGCTGCCGACATAGAAGTTGCGCACGCGCTCCTCGCGCTCCCGGTGATAGAGCTTGGGGATGACGAAGCGCACGCGCGGATCGGGACGTTTGTCGTGCTCGGGCGGATCCTGGGCGATCAGCAGCGTGACGCCGTTGCGCAGCGGGAACGTGCCCGGAATGCCGTGCCCGAATGGCACGCGCATCGTCTGCACCAGCTCGACGACCATGCTGACATAGAGCTTGCCATCCTTGCCGATCGAGAACATCGGATGGAAGGATGGAGCGGCGATCGGGCCGGCCTTCGGATCGAAACCGAGCTTGTCGGCATGCGTCACGGCGAAGGCGCGCAGCACGTCGCCATTGTGATCCTTCTCATCCTTGGTGAGGCCGTTGGGATCACCGAAGATCAGACCGGGCACACGCAGGCTTCCCCGCATGACTTTCGGCCAGAACAGGGCGTCCTCGGAAAAGGCGGTCGCGTTCTCGGCGACGATGCCGCGCAGACGGAAGGCCTGCATGAAGGCATCGCGGACGTGGTCGGGGTCATCGGGCGTGTAGTCCAGATGCGCCGTCAGCAGGGCGCGCAGGAAATCGCCGAAGGTGATGTCGACGGGTGGACAATAGTCCAGCGCGCGGGCGCAGATGGCGAAGAACTCCTCCGCCGTCCGGCTTGCCTCCATCGCCAGCCGGTTCGCGAGCGGCACCGGCAGGTCGGCCTTGTCGAGACTTCCGCCGCTGGCGCGGTAGATCCGGAACAGGTCGAAGGTCCTGCGGCCGTAGACGGTGAAATACGCATCGAAGACGGCGGCGACCAGAATGGAGCCCCGCTCGTGAGGTTCGATCTTGGTGCCGATCTCCTTGGCGCCGTCGGGAGTCGCCGGCGTCATCAGGGCGCTGCGCAGGCTGGATGCGCGCCCGGCCGCCTCGCCGAACTGGGTGGCCAGCGCGATCAGCGGATTTTCGGTGTTGAGCTGCGACTGGATCGCGGGTGTGGCGCCATGTGCGAGCTCGGCATCGCCCTTGAGCTTGAACTCGAACAGCTTGCCGCCCGTCTTCTGCAGCGTATCGACCAGCACCTCCTTGTGAGAGAAATGCAGGAACAGCGCGGCGAGATCGGCGAAGGCCTCGTGGAAAGCCGCCACGTCGACATTGGTCGGCTCCATGAAGTGCTCACGGATGCCGTCGACGATCGCATGCGTGGTCTCGTGCACGATGATGTCGTGCGACAGGCAGGTGAAGACGGTCTGTCCCGGCAGGTTGCGGCCCGGATTGGTGCGGCTGGCCTTGAAGTAGCCGAACAGAATGCCGTGCGCGTCGGGGCTGTAGAATGCATTGGCCTCGCACATCGCATGCGGAAACAGATTGAGACGTCGCGAAGCTCCCTTGGGGGCCGCTGGATGACCGGTGCCGGACCGCGTCCGCCAGCGCACGCGCCGGCCGAGGGCATATTCGAAGCGCTGCAAGGTCTCGCTCGCCACGGCATAGACCATCTGCTGATGAAACCGCGGGTCCGCCGCCGACGGCGGCAGGCCATTCGTCATCAGCAGCTTCGGATCGTCGAGATTGACCGGCTTGTAGAAGGTGCGCTGGCTGCCGTCGTAGTCGATCACGGCAAAGCGCTCGCCGATCGGGCCTGGCTCCAGGCTCTCGTAGCGGACATGCGTGACCATCTGATTGCCGACGAAATTGCCGAGGCTCGGGTCGAACGCATAGACATTGAGCGGCCGTTCCGACGGGAACGGAATTTCCGTCGTCGAGAAGATGTCCTCCGACATGTCGTCATGCGTGGCAGGAGGCTCGCCGGTGGGCGTGACATCGTCGCATTTGAAGCGCGATGGATGCGGCATCCTCACCTCGACCTGTGCCGGCTCATGATGGTCTCGCATGATGAACCCTGGTCAGTAGGCTCCGGGAAACGGGAAGCCGGTCGGGGCGATGATCTGGATCCCGAGCTTCTGCTGCAGCGGTCCGTCGATGTGGGTTCGCAGTGCTGCGTCGCAGATGGCGTAGCCCCAGTTCATCAGCCGGTTCTGCACGTCGTGCGGCATCTTCTCCAGCCTGGTCGGGATCGCAGCCAGCGGCGCCGGGTTCCGGTGCAGGCAGTCGAGCGGATCCGCAGGAAGCTTGTAGTCGGCGAATCTGGTGCGAATGCCCCAATAGGTCCCGGTGTGATCGCCGCGATCATAGGCGTCGATCAGCTGGCGCTTACGCAGGCTCCGAACCTGGTTGTCGATGACGCCAAGAATGCGAACCGCGTGGCGGGCCCAGTCGTGATGCGGATCCTCCTCCGGACTTATCTGCTGGCCGGCATCGCTCACGAGCAGCGTCGAAAAGCGCTTCACGGTCTCGAGGCCGAGATTGTCATAGACGCCGCCATCGCTGAGCACGGCGCTGGTCGTGTAGGGCGGGTGGCTCAGATCGGCTCCTTCGACCGCACGCACCGCTTGGTGGATGGGCAAAGTGAGCGGCGACAGGATCGGCGGGAAGGCGGAGGACGCGGCGACGGCGGTCGCAAGTGTCACGTCGGGTGCATCGACCAGCCCGACCCGGTAGTCGCCCATGTACCGGCGCGAGAATCGCCACAGCACGGCGGATTGGATGTTGGTCGCGTTGATGACGAAGCGCGGCGCCTTGCCGTCGCTGTCATCCGGCAGATCCGCAAGCTTCTTGCCGTCGAACAGCACATCGTCATAGGCGGCTGCGACGCGGTCGCTGATCGTGCCGGGCAGGAAGATGCCACCGATCACCGCGCCGACATCGACGGAGGTGTCGGCCATTTTTCGCAAGCCATCGACGACGATGCTGAAGTTCTGCGCCTTTCCTGCTGCATCGAAGTTGAGGTCTTTCCAGCGCAGACCGAGATAGGCCGCGGTGATCGAACCGCCTGACACGCTCGAAATGCGCTTGAGCCGGCTCAGCAGACCGACCTCGTTGAGCCGCCAGAGCGCGCCGATGTGAAACACCATGGCGCGGTAGCCGCCGCCGGACAAGGACAGCGTCACGCCGTCTTCATGCTGAGAGGTTGCGGCATCAAGGTCGGTCGGCTCGATCGGCATGACAGTCCTCCCTTTTGCCGATGGGTCGCTGCGGACCGACACACGTTCAACGGGACTGCAAATATTTCTGCACCCGCTGCGCGGTGCAAGACGGCGCGCTGACGCAGAGGGCTCAGGCGGCGAGTTCGCCCGCCGATTACTGGTACGGGTCGTGGGCGGCGTTGGTCAGGGTCTGCCGCACCCGGCGGAGCGTGATCGGCGTGCCGTCGGACACGAACTGCAGCTCATAGGCGCGGCCGGAATCGTCCTTGGCGGAGCAGGTGACGCTGGTCACCTTGAGCATGGCGAAATTGCCGACCTGCCGGCAGACGCCGGATGAGCTCTGCGCCGCCGGCACCGGAATGCCGTCGACCTTCGGGCGGTGCTTCGAGTTGAGCAGCATGCGATCGATCGGCAGCTCGTAGACGTTCTGGATCGACCTGCGGCCGTTGACGCCGGAGAATGCGATGATGTGGCTCTCGTCGGCGGGATCGTCGAGCGCGACGGTGAAATGGGCACGGCCCTTCTCGCTGTGAAAGAACGCGACCGTCTTGCACGGGAACTCGCGGCCGTCGACCTTCACGGTGCGGCAGCTGCCGGACATCAGCGCATAGAGATCGATGTCGGGCCGCTCCTCCGGTGGGCTCGCCAGCGGCACCGGCTGCTGAGCCACGCAGGGCGTGCCCAGGGACAGACAGAGCGCGGCGGCGGCGAGGCGAGGAAAATGCAAGGGCATCCGCGGGGTGGGCCTGGAGGAATCATATCTGCGCAGCAGAGTAAGCGATGTGTCAGCTTTGCGGCAAAAAGAGGTCGGACGCTGGCCTGCCCAGCGTACCTCTGATCGCGGTCGCCTCCGGACGATGCGCCGTTGCGCGCCGATTGATACCGCAAAAGCAATAGAAAGTTCGGTGCGCACCTTCTATGGGAACGACATGGCCGGTCCCCGGCCCAACACAAGAGCCATACGGAGGAAACTGATGAATCTGTCGCGTCGCGGCATTCTGTCGGCCGCGCTGAGCGGAGCGGCCCTCGCGATCTCGGGCCAGGCAAGGGCGCAATCCTTCGCCTTCAAGCCGAACCAGCGATATCCCGATCCCGCGGTCGAGATCCTCGATCCCAGCTTCGCCAAGTACCGCCTCTACAGCTCGACCATCGAGCAGGTCGCGAGCGGCATGCGATGGGCGGAGGGGCCGGCCTATTTCCCGGATGAAGGCTACCTGCTGCTCAGCGACATTCCCAACAACCGCATCATGAAGCTCAGCGAGAAGGACGGCAGCTTCACCGTCTTCCGCAGCCCGGCGAACTACGCCAACGGCAATACGCGCGACCGTCAGGGCCGGCTTGTCAGTTGCGAGCATTCGGTGACGCGCCGGATCACCCGCACCGAGAAGAATGGCACGGTCACGGTGCTCGCCGACGGCTTCGAAGGCAAGCGGCTCAACGCGCCGAACGACGTCGTCGTGAAATCCGATGATACGATCTGGTTCACCGATCCGCTGTTCGGCATCAACGGCAATTGGGAAGGCTTCAAGGCCAAGTCGGAGCAGGCCAACACCAACGTGTTTAGGATCGGCACCGACGGCAAGCTCACCGCGGTCATCACCGACCTCGTCAATCCGAACGGGCTCGCGTTCTCGCCGGACGAGAAGAAGCTCTACGTCGTCGAGTGGAAGGGCACGCCGAACCGCAGCATCTGGAGCTACGACGTCAATGCCGACGGCACGGTCGGCAACAAGGTCAAGCTGATCGACGCGGCCGACCAGGGCTCGCTCGACGGCTTCCGCGTCGACCGTGACGGCAATCTGTGGTGCGGCTGGGGCTCCAACGGCGCATTGGCCTCCGAGCCGGTCGACGTCAACGGCCGCAAGGTGTTTCCGCTCAAGGCGCGGTCCGAGGATCTCGACGGCGTGATGGTGTTCAACCCGCAGGGCAAGCCGATCGGCTTCATCCGCCTGCCGGAACGCTGCGCCAATCTCACCTTCGGCGGACCGAAGAACAACCGGCTCTACATGGCGGCGTCGCATTCGCTCTACGCGCTCTATGTCGAGACGGAGGGCGCGGTGTAGCGCACCCGGCATCGGGATGTCGGCGTTCGTCATTGCGAGCGCAGCGACGCAATCCAGAGTCTTGATACAACGGGAACTGGATTGCTTCGTCGCTCTGACCTCTCGCAATGACGTTCATCCGGGCTATCATTTGCCCGCCTGCACCTTCTGCTTCCACAACGCCCAGGCGCGGTCCATGATCACCATGTTGACCGCGTCGGCCTTGGTGGCCTCCTCGGCGCTCAGGAAGGTGATCTCGCTGCCGAGTCCGATCGCCTGCGTCTGCAGCTTGGCATTCACGTCGGTGTAGTAGGCGCGGAACACGGCGACCTTGACCGCGGAGCCGACGGTGACGTCGCCATGGCCGCGCATCAGCACCACCGATTTGTCGCCGAGCGCTGATGCCAGCGACTTGCCGATCGCATTGTTGCTGACCAGCATGTTGGTCGTGCCGAAATCCTTGCCGATGTCCCAGACGGCTGCGCCGGCGCCGAGGAAGGCGGCGTTGTGATAGAGCGGCCGCAGGGTCGTGCGGCTGACGCTGAACGGCACGACGCCCGGCGAATGGGTGTGCACCACCGCCTTCACGTCCGGGCGCGCGCGGTAGATCTCGGCATGGATGAAGCGTTCGAGGAAGACAGTGCGGCCGCGGGCATCCACGGCTTCGCCATTCTCGTCGAACTCCATGATGTCGTCGGCCGTGACCTGCGCCGGCGCGACGGAGCGCGCCATCAGGAAGTGGCCGGGATTGGTGGGATGCCGCGCGCTGACATGGCCGAAGGCGTCGACGACGCCGAGATCGGCGAGGATGCGGCTGCCGGCGGCGATATCGTCGAGCAGTTCGCGCGGGACGCCGGGAATGGAGTCCTGGGCGCGGGAGGGAGCGGCGGAGAGGAGGACGGTTGCGAAAGCAATTGCGGCAAAACAACTGACCTTAGACATGTTGTCGTTCCCCTCCCTGGTCCCAGTTGATCTAGGTTTGCCGCTTCAACATACGCGTCATTGCGAGCGAAGCGAAGCAATCCAGTTCTGTCCGGTACGGGACTCTGGATTGCTTCGCTGCGCTCGCAATGACGGGGATGGGTCTGGGTGAAGCAATTGCCATGGCCGTGTGAGCAAAATCCTGCCGGGGCCTCAGGTCACCGGCGCAGGGTTGAACAAGGTCAGGTCGTTGTGGATGCCCCAGCGGTCGGACCATGGCTTGGTGCGGCCGGAGGCGACGTCGAGGATCAGCTTGAACAGCTCCCAGCCGGTCTCCTCGATGGTCATCTCGCCGGTGGCGATGCGCCCCGCATCGAAATCGATCAGGTCCTTCCAGCGCCGCGCCAACTCGCTGCGGGTGGCGACCTTGATGACGGGCGCCGCCGCAAGGCCGTACGGCGTGCCGCGGCCGGTCGTGAACACCTGGAGCGTCATGCCGGAGGCGAGCTGAAGCGTGCCGCAGATGAAGTCGGAGGCCGGTGTCGCCGCAAACAGCATGCCCTTCTGCTTGGCCTTCTCGCCCGGTGCCAGCACGCCATGGATCGGACCGGAGCCGGACTTCACGATCGAGCCCAGCGACTTCTCGACGATGTTGGCGAGGCCGCCCTTCTTGTTGCCGGGCGTGGTGTTGGCGCTGCGATCGGCGCCGCCGCGCGCGAGATAGGAATCGTACCAATCCATCTCGCGGATCAGCGCGCGGCCGACGTCCTCGTTGATGGCGCGGCGCGTCAACAATTGGATTGCATCGCGAACTTCGGTCACTTCGGAGAACATCACGGTCGCGCCGGCGCGCACCAGCAGATCGGCGGCGAAGCCGACCGCGGGATTGGCGGTGACGCCGGAGAACGCATCGCTGCCGCCGCATTGCAGGCCGATCACGAGATCGGACGCCGGGCAGGTCTCGCGCGTGCGCTTGTTGAGCTCGGCCAGGCGCCGTTCGGCCTGGGTCATGATGGCGTCGACGATGGCGCCGAAGCCGTCGAACGCCTCGTCCTGCATGCGCACGATGGAATCTTCCGCGCCTTCCGGCAGCAGCCGCTCCGGCGCCAGCTTCTCGCAGCCGAGGCCGACGACGAGGATCTCGCCGCCGAAATTCGGGTTCAGCGCGAGGTTCTGCAGGGTGCGGATCGGCACAACGGCATCGGGCGCCGTGATCGCGACGCCGCAGCCATAGGCGTGGGTGAGAGCGACGACGTCGTCCACGTTCGGGTACTTCGGCAGCAGCTCGGACTTGATGCGCTTGATGGCGTATTCGAGCGTGCCCTTGACGCATTGGACTGAGGTCGAGATGCCCAGCACGTTGCGGGTGCCGACCGAGCCGTCCCGGTTGCGATAGCCTTCGAACGTGTAGCCGTCGAGCGGCGGCAGCGGAGCAGGGACGGCGGTCGAGATCTCGAGCTTGTCGAGGGCAGGGGCCTCCGGCATGTCGATGCGGGCTTCGTCGACCCATTCCCCGGCTGATATCGGCGACTTGGCGGTGCCGATGATCTCACCGTAGCGGATGATCGGCGCGTCTTGCGCGATGTCGACCAGCGCCGTCTTGTGGCCCTGCGGCACGAAGCTCTTCAGCGTCAGGCCGTCAGCGAATTTGGTGCCGGCAGGCAGCCCGAAATCATTCACCACGATCGCGACGTTGTCGCGCGCGTTGAGCTTGATGATGCGGGGCTCCTGGTTCGCGACGACCTGCTGGTTCATGCTGGCTCCGTTTCGCTCCGTAGGGTGGGCAAAGCGAAGCGTGCCCACCGTCATTCCTCTTGCTCCGAACCGTCGGTGGGCACGGCGCTACGCGCCTTTGCCCACCCTACAGGTCTTCGTTTCCGTCATTGCGAGCGAAGCGAAGCAATCCAGGATCAAGAAGGAAGTCTGGATTGCTTCGTCGCTTCGCTCCTCGCAATGACGGCGCCCGTGACAGACGAGGGCTCACACCGGGAAGGTGTAGGCCGTCTTGACCGTGGTATAGAACTCTCTTGCGTAGGAGCCCTGCTCGCGGGCGCCGTAGCTCGAGCCTTTGCGGCCGCCGAACGGGACGTGGTAGTCGACGCCGGCGGTCGGCAAATTGACCATCACCATGCCCGCTTCGCTGTTGCGCTTGAAGTGCGAGGCGTATTTCAGGCTGCTGGTGCAGACGCCGGCCGCGAGGCCGAACTCGGTGTCGTTGGCGATCGCCAGCGCCTCGTCATAGGTCTTGGCGCGGATCACGCAGGCGACCGGGCCGAAGACCTCCTCGCGGGCGATGCGCATGGTGTTGCTGGCCTCGGTGAACAGCGCCGGCTGCATGTAGAAGCCGGGCGTCTCGCGGTTCAACAATTCACCGCCCCAGGTGAGCTTGGCGCCTTCATCCTGGGCGATCTTGAGATAGCGCTGATCCTGCTCGAGCTGGTTGCCGTCGACCACGGGGCCAATATGGGTGCCCTGCTTGACGGCGTCATCGACGACGAGGCCCTTGAGACGCTCGGTCATGGCGGCGACGAACTTGTCGTGGATGCCTTCGGTGACGATGAACCGCGACGATGCCGTGCAGCGCTGGCCGGTGGAGAAATAGGCGCCGTTGGTGGCGGCTTCGACCGCAACCTTGAGGTCGGCGTCATCGAGCACCACCAGCGGGTTCTTGCCGCCCATCTCGAGCTGGAACTTCTTCATCGGGTTCGACAGCACGCAGGCCTGCGCGATCTTGCGGCCCGTGCCGACCGATCCGGTGAAGGAGATCGCGGCGACGTCCGGATGGTCGATCAGGGTCTGGCCGACCACCGAGCCGGAGCCGACGACGAGATTGAACACACCGGCGGGAAGGCCAGAGCGCGCGATGATCTCGGACAGCGCGTGCGCCGAGCCCGGCACCAGCTCGGCCGGCTTGAACACGACCGTGTTGCCGTAGCAGAGCGCGGGCGCGATCTTCCAGGCGGGGATCGCGATCGGGAAATTCCAGGGCGTGATCATGCCGACGACGCCGACGGCCTCGCGGGTGATCTCGACGTCGAGGCCGGGCCTGACAGAGGCCCCCTTCTCGCCGGTCAGGCGCAGCGCCTCGCCGGCAAAGAACGCGAAGATCTGGCCGGCACGGGCGACCTCGCCGATGCCTTCCGGCAAGGTCTTGCCTTCCTCGCGCGCCAGCAGGCGGCCGAGCTCTTCCTTGCGCGACAGGATCTCCGCCGAGATCTTGTTCAGCGCATCGTAGCGCTCCTGCGGCGTCGAGCGCGACCAGGCCGGAAACGCGGCCTTGGCGGCGGCGATCGCCTTCTCGGTCTGCGCCTTGTCGGCCTTGGCATATTCGCCGACGACGTCGTTGGTGTTGGACGGGTTGATGTTGCGGGTCACCCCGCTGCCGTCGACCCACTCGCCGGCAATGAAATTCTTGAGGATCGCGTTCATGTTGTTCTCCAGACTTTGCGCGATTGCTCGGACAATCTAACCGATCGCCCCCGTCATCGCACGAGACAGGGGCGCTTGTCGTCGAAAGTCCAGCCGGGGATCAGATACTGCATTGCGACGGCGTCGTCGCGTGCGCCGAGCCCATGCGTCTTGTAAAGTGCATGAGCCTTTTCGATGGCGCCGCGGTCAACTTCGATGCCGAGCCCGGGTTGCTCCGGCACGGCGATCCTGCCGCCCTCGATCTGCAGCGGCGCCTTCGTCAGCGCCTGGCCGTCCTGCCAGATCCAGTGGGTGTCGATCGCGGTGACCTTGCCCGGGGCGGCGGCGGCGACATGGGTGAACATCGCCAGCGAAATGTCGAAATGGTTGTTGGAGTGTGAACCCCAGGTGAGGCCATTGTCCTTGCAGGTCTGGGCGACGCGCACCGAGCCCTGCATGGTCCAGAAATGGGGATCGGCCAAGGGGATGTCGACCGCGCCGAGCCGCAGCGCATGGCTGAGCTGCCGCCAGTCGGTGGCGATCATGTTGGTGGCGGTTGGCAGGCCCGTGGCGCGGCGGAACTCGGCCATGATCTCGCGGCCCGAGAAGCCGGCCTCGGCGCCGCAGGGGTCCTCGGCATAAGCGAGGATGCCGTGCATGTCCTTGCAGAGCCGGATCGCCTCATCCAGCGACCATGCGCCGTTCGGATCGAGCGTGACGCGCGCCTGCGGGAAGCGTTTGGCGATCGCGGTCACCGCCTCGATCTCGGCTTCGCCCGCGAGCACGCCGCCCTTCAGCTTGAAATCGGCAAAGCCGTAGGCATCGTGGGTGGCCTCGGCGAGCCGCACCACGGCCTCGGGCGTCATCGCTTCCTGATGGCGCAAGGTGTACCAGCCCTCACGCTCGCCCGCGCCGGTGGCGTAGGGTAGATCGGTCTTCTTGCGGTCGCCGACGAAGAAGAGATATCCGAGCGCCTCGACCGATGCGCGCTGCTGGCCTTCGCCGAGCAGCGCAGCGACAGGCAGGCCGAGATGCTGGCCGAGCAAATCGAGCAGCGCGGATTCGACGGCGGTCACGGCATGGATCATCACGCGCAGATCGAACGTCTGCTTGCCGCGACCGCCGGCGTCGCGGTCGGCGAAGGCGGTGCGCATCGTGGCCAGGATGGTGTTGCAGGCGCCGATGCTCTTGCCCACGATCAGGCTCTTCGCATCCTCCAGCGTCTGCCGGATCTTCTCGCCGCCCGGCACCTCGCCGACACCGGTGTGGCCGGCATTGTCGGTGAGGATGACGAGGTTGCGGGTGAAGAACGGCCCATGCGCGCCGCTGAGATTGAGCAGCATGCTGTCACGGCCGGCGACCGGAATGACCTCCATGCCGGTGACGACCGGCGCGCCGGAGATTCCTGTGCTGGTGGCTTCGTGACTCATGTGCTCCTCCTTTGGTCGCCTTGTTCTTGCTGCGCCCGTCCTCCTCATGGTGAGGAGCCCGCCACTTGGCGGGCGTCTCGAACCATGAGGCCAGGCTGTGGCCTCATCCTTCGAGACGCCTGCTACGCAGGCTCCTCAGGATGAGGGGCAAGGCGCAGCCCCGTCTTTACTCCGCGGCCTGGCTCACCGCCGCTGCCGGCAGCGCCTTCACCAACGCCGTCAGCTCGGCCATCTCCGCATCCGTCAGATCGGTCAGCGGCGGCCGCACCGGGCCGGAATCGCGGCCGATCACCTTCATGCCGGCCTTGATGATCGAGACCGCGTAGCCCTTCTTGCGGTTGCGTATCGCGATCAGCGGCAAAATGAAATCCTTCAATCCGGCATGGATCGCGGCGTGGTCGCGCTTGCGCACTGCGGCATAGAAGTTGGTCGCGAACTCCGGCACGAAGTTGAACACCGCCGAGGAATAGGTCGTCACGCCCATGTCGAGATAGGGCAGGGCGAAGGTCTCGGCGGTCGGCAGGCCGCCGATATAGGTCAGGCGGTCACCCATCCTGGTGTAGACCCGGGTCATCAGCTCGATGTCGCCGATGCCGTCCTTGTAGCCGACCAGGTTCGGGCAGCGCTCGCACAGCCGGGCCAGCGTGTCCGGCTGCAGGATCGCGTTGTCGCGGTTGTAGACGATGACGCCGATCTTGACCGCATTGCAGATCGCTTCGACATGAGCGGCGAGGCCTTCCTGCTCGGCATGCATCAGATAGGGCGGCAGCAGCAGCAGGCCGTCGGCGCCGGCCTTCTCGGCACCAACAGCGATCTCGCGCGCGATCGCCGTGCCATAGCCAGTGCCGGCGAGCACGGGCACGCGGCCCTTGGTCTCCTCGACCGCGATCCGCACGACCTCGGGCACTTCGGCCGCCGTCAACGAGAAGAACTCGCCGGTGCCGCCGGCGGCGAACAGGCCGGCGACGTCATAGCCGCACAGCCAGTCCATGTTGGCGCGATAGGTGGCCTCGTCGAAGGAATGGTCGGCCTTGAACGGCGTCACGGGGAAGGAGAGCAGGCCGCTGCCGATTTTCGCAGCCATTTCCTTGGGGGTCATCTTGCTCATCGCGCGGGTCCTCGCCAATGTCGTCACGAATGTCTTGGGATTGGACGCGGCAATTGCGCCAGCGCGTGTATCCCTCGAGGCGTTTCGTAGGACCAAGGTCGATGCCGGTCCAACCCAATCACGGTATTGATTGATGCTGGTTGAGTATCAATCCTCCCCCTGCTGCAGGGCAGCGAGACTGCCCGCGATCTCGACCAGCGCCGGCAGCAGCGGATTGTCGTGATCGCGCCGCCAGACCAGGAACAGCTCGGCCGGTGTCGGTGTGCGCAGCTTCAGCGGCCGCAGCCTGACGTCGGCGATCTTCAGGCTGGAGGCGGCTTCCGGCACGATGGCGAGGCCGAGGCCGGCGCGCACCATCGCGAGAATGGAGTGGATCTGGCTCAGATGCTGCACATAGCGCGGCAGCACCTCGGCGCGCATGAACTGCGACACCAGCAGGTCATGGAAATAGCGCGCCTCGATCTGCGAATACATGATGAAGGGCTGACCGTCGAAATCGCGGATCGACACGGCCTCGGCCGCGGCCAGCCGGTGGCGGCGGGGCAGCGCCGCGCACAGCGGCTCGGCGACGACGCGGCGGGTGGCGAATTCGGGCCGCGCGATCGGCGGCCGCAGCAGGCCGGCGTCGATCTGGCCGGAGGCCAGCGCCTCGATCTGGTCCCCCGTCACCATCTCGCTGAGCGACAGGTCGGCTTCGGGAAGCTGGGTGCGGCAGGCGGCGACGAGCTCGGGCAGGAAGCCGTAGGCGGCGGCCGCGGTGAAGCCGATCTTCAGCGAGCCGCTCTTGCCGGTCGCGATCCGGCGCGCGACCTGGGCGGCGTCCTCGGCCATCTTCAGGATGCGCCGCGCCTCCGGCAAAAAGCTGCGGCCTGCAGGCGTCAGCTTCACCGAGCGGCTGGTGCGCTCGAGCAGGGCCGCATCGATGATGTGCTCCAGCACCTGGATCTGCCGCGACAGCGGCGGCTGCGTCATGTTGAGCCTGACGGCGGCGCGGCCGAAATGCAGCTCCTCGGCCACGGTGACGAAGCAGCGCAGCTGGTTGAGGTCGAACATCGATGCCTCCTCGGCATGGATCGGGCGGGTGGTAGGGCTTGGTAGCATTGATCGGCGGAGGTGGGAATGTCGTGATGTAGGTCGGCAGGAGCGCGGCTGCGCTGTTGCCGCGAATGGTCGCGCCGTGCCCACATTCGATGCCGATGGTGGGCGCGGCGCCCACGGGGCTGCGCCGCGTGCACGCCTTCGTCTACCCTACGCAGCGCGTTGCGGAGCTGTCGTTCTTCATAGCTGGGTCGCATGGATGAGCAAGATCAAGCCAATCAACCAAGGCATGGTCGCGCGGTCTTGCGGCAGGTGATGCCGAGGTGTGTGGCTGGTTCGCCCAGAGCAGCCTGGGCTCATCGAGGCGCGGGAACGCGGAACTTTGCCCGGTGTTATCCTGATGATACGGCCGGTTCCGCGATCTCCCCGGCTTTGCTACGCTACCACTCAACGCGAGGGATCACCGTGGCGCTCAGGAAGCTCTCCACCTACCGCAAGAAGCGCGATTTCGACAAGACCGCGGAGCCGTCGGGTGACGCCAAGATCGCGCGCGCTGAACGGCCGCGCTTCGTCATCCAGAAGCACGACGCAACGCGGCTGCATTACGATCTGCGGCTGGAATTCGGCGGTGTGTTCAAGTCGTGGGCCGTGACCAAGGGGCCTTCGCTCGATCCGCACGACAAGCGGCTCGCGGTCGAGGTCGAGGATCATCCGCTCGACTACGGCGATTTCGAAGGCACGATACCGGAAGGCGAGTATGGCGGCGGGACCGTGATGCTGTGGGACCGCGGCTATTGGGAAAGCGAAAATCCCGAGCGCGGCTTCGAGAAGGGCGACCTCAAGTTCACCCTCGACGGCGACAAGCTGCGTGGCAGCTGGGTGCTGGTGCGGATGCGCCATGATCGCACCGGCGGCAAGCGCACCAATTGGCTGCTGATCAAGCACCGCGACGAGTTCGCCCGCGAGGGCGAGGCCAACGATATCCTGGATGCGGACAAGTCCGTCGCCTCGGGACGCACGATGGAGCAGATTGCGGCCGGCAAGGGCAAGGCGCCGAAGCCGTTCATGCTGGACAAGGCGCAGCGCATGAATGCCGATGCGGTCTGGCGCTCGAACCGCAGCGACAGCAAGCCGTCGTCGAAACATGTTTCAGCGAGCAAGCCCAAGATTAGCAAATCCAAGGCGAGCAAACCCAAGGCAAGCAAGAAGGCGACCGAGGCCGGGGAGGAGCCGAAGGCCGTGGCCCCGCGGACGGTGGCGTCGTTGCCGGACTTCGTGCCGCCCGAGCTCTGCACGTCCGTGGCGCAACCGCCGAGCGGCGAGGGCTGGGCGCACGAGATCAAGTTCGACGGCTATCGCGTGCAGATCAGGGTCGAGAACGGCGAGGTGACGTTGAAGACCCGCAAAGGCCTGGACTGGACCGCCAAGTTCGGCGCGATCGCCGAGGAAGCGGCCAAGCTGCCGGACGCGATCATCGATGGCGAGATCGTCGCGCTCGACAAGGACGGCAATCCGAATTTTTCTGCACTGCAGGCGGCGATATCGGCCGGTCAGACCGATGAGCTGATCTTCTTTGCGTTCGACCTGATGTTTGCGGAGGAGTTCGATCTGCGCCGCCAGCCGCTGCGCGAACGCAAGGCGCGGCTCGCGAAGCTGTTGAAGGCGAGCATCAAAGGCAAGGCGCCCCGCATCCGCTATGTCGAACACTTCGAGACGGATGGCGAGACCGTTCTCGATTCCGCTCGCAAGCTGTCACTGGAAGGCATCGTCTCGAAGAAGCTCGACTCGGCCTATCATTCGGGACGGACCGAGAGCTGGACCAAGGCCAAGACGCGGCCCGGGCACGAGGTCGTCATCGGCGGCTGGAAGACCACCAACGGCAAATTCCGCTCGCTGATGGTCGGCGTCAACAAGGACGATCATCTCGCTTATGTCGGCATCGTCGGCACCGGCTTCGGCCAGGACACGGTGAACGAGATCATGCCGGCGCTGAAGGCGGCGGCGTCGGACAAGAGTCCGTTCGGCGGCAAGAACGCGCCGCGTCGGGTGCGCGAGGTGCATTGGCTGAAGCCGGAGCTCGTCGCCGAGATCGAGTTTGCTGGCTTCACCGGTGACGGCAATGTCAGGCAAGCCTCGTTCAAGGGGCTGCGTCAGGACAAGCCGGCGCGCGAGGTCGTCGCCGAGGAGCCGGTGGTGACGACCAAGGTTGCCAAGCCGGTGGCGCGGGCCGCGGCCACGGTCGCGACCGGCGGCACGACCGTGCACAAGACGCCGTCGCGATCGAAGAGCGCGGCGACCGTGATGGGCATTGCGATCTCCAAGCCTGACAAGGCGCTGTGGCCGGACGCCGGTGACGGCGAGCCCGTCACCAAGCTCGATCTCGCCAACTATCTGGAAGCCGTCGGCGACTGGATGATCGGCCATCTCAAGGGGCGGCCGTGCTCGATCGTGCGTGCGCCGGATGGCATCGGCGGCGAGAAATTTTTCCAGCGTCACGGCATGCAGGGCATGTCGGACCTGCTGGAGCTGGTCAAGGTCTCGGGCGACCGCAAGCCGTATCTGCAGATCGATCGCGTCGAGGGATTGATCGCGGTAGCGCAGGTCGCGGCCGTCGAGCTGCATCCGTGGAATTGCGCGCCCGATGTCTACGACGTGCCGGGCCGGCTGGTGTTCGATCTCGATCCGGCGCCGAACGTCGCCTTCGAGGAGGTGATCGCGGCCGCCAAGGAGATGCGGCAGCGGCTGACGAGCCTTGGTCTGGAGAGCTTCTGCAAGACCACGGGCGGGAAAGGGCTGCACGTCGTGACACCCTTGCGCTACGGCGCGCGCGACAAGGTGACGTGGCCGGAGGCGAAGGCGTTTGCGCAGGGCGTGTGCCAGTGGATGGCCAACGATAATCCGGATCAGTATCTGCTGAACATGTCGAAGAAGCTGCGCAAGGGAAAGATCTTCCTGGACTATCTGCGCAACGACCGGATGTCGACCTCGGTCGCGGTGTTGTCGCCGCGGGCGCGCGAAGGCGCGACGGTGTCGATGCCGCTGACCTGGGCGCAGGTCAAGAACGGGCTCGATGCCAAGCGCTACACAATCCGCACGGTCCCGGCTCTGCTCTCCAAGGCCAAGGCGTGGGACGGTTATGACGAGGCCGCCGGATCGATCAAGCCCGCGATCAAGAAGCTCGCAAGTGCATCATAGGAATGCGGGCAGAGACGGCTGCGCCGCCTCTGCCCGAACGGATCGAATCAGTTGCACCGTCAGATTCGGCCGAGCAGGACGAGGATCAGGATGATGACGATGATCAGGCCGAGGCCGCCGCCGCCGTAGTAGCCGGTGCCGTAGAAGGGACCGCCGCCGATGCCGGAAAAGCCGCCGAGCAGGGCGATGATGAGAATGATCAGAATGATAGTTCCGATGGACATGTGCTTCCCTCCAGGGCCCGGCAGCGGGGCGAATGTGCTCTGCCTTCGCCGAGGAAACTGGTGGGAACTTCGAAAGTTCCGGCCGAGGTCCAGGTAAAATGCGGGCGTGTCTTTGCGGTCGTGGCAGCTGATGACTACATCAAGACGGTTGTTAGTCAGGAGATCGCGATGTCAAGACCGCTTGTCGTTTCCATTCCGCATCGCCTCGGCAAGGACGAGGCCGTGCGCCGGCTGCAGGCGGGATTGACCCGCGCCGCGCGCAGCGTTCCGGTTCTGAGCATCGACGAGGAGCGCTGGGAGGGCGACAAGATGATCTTTCGCGTTCGCGCCCTCGGCCAGGCGGCAGCCGGCCATGTCGATGTCGCCGAGGATCACGTGCGGGTCGAGGTCGTCCTGCCCTGGTTGTTGCAGCGCTTTGCCGAGGCGGCGCAAGCGGCCATTCGCAGCCGTGGCCAGCGGTTGCTGACCAAGAGCTGATCAGGTGGCGGCGACCGCCGCCGGCCCCGCATGACGTTTTCCGATCTGCCCGGCTGCTGCCTCGCTCCGCGCCGGGATCACCGCCGCCGGCAGATGGGTGAAAATGGAGGAGACCGGAAGGAGCCCATCTTGCACGCCCTCGGCCTTGTAACCGGGAACGTGCACCGCGGCGTCGAACGCGTCGGCGTGCGGCCACACCCGGCCGCTGTCGGTGAATGGCGCAAACGCCCGTGCGACCACTACGATGGCCGCTTCACGGCCACGGCAACGCGCGAAGGCGACGATGTGATCTGCGTGGCGGCCCGTCACCTCCAGCGGCTCGTATGCGCCGTCCGTGAACACCGCTGCGAGCTCGTTGCGCATCTTGAGCAGATGCCGCGTCCAGCCCAGCTTGACGCGGCCATCAGGCCAGAGCTCGATGAGACGAGCCCAGTCCGGCTTCTCTGCCTCCCGCAGTGCGGTCTCGCGCGCGGCAAAATCGACCGGACGGCGGTTGTCGGGATCGACCATCGACAGATCCCAGAACTCGGTGCCCTGGTAGAAATCGGGCACGCCCGGCATGGTGGCCTTCAGCGTGAGCTGGGTCAGCGAATTCAGCGCGCCGAGCAGCGCCAGCCGCCTAGCCACCGTCTCCAGCGACTGCAAGAACTCGGACGAGCGCTCGCGGTCGAGGATGCGCTCGATGAACATGCGCAGGCCGTTCTCATAGGCCTCGTTCGGGTTGAGCCAGCTCGTCTCCTCCTTGCCTTCCCGCGCCGCCTTCAGCGCATAGGCCTGCAAGCGCCCGGGAAGGCTGTCGTCGGCGCCGGACGCCGGCCAGATGCCGACCAGCGTCTGGTAGAGCATGTATTCGAACGCGGCCGAGGGCGCGCGCATGTTGCCCTCCACCACCACATGAGGCGCGTTCAAGGTCTTCCAGCGCGCCACCGAGGAGGTCCAGTCGCTGGGCAGTTCGGTGAGCGCCGCAAGCCGGGTGCGGGCGTCTTCGCCGCGCTTGGTGTCGTGGGTCGCAGTGGCGGTCATGCCGTGCGGCCAGTGCCTGGCGCGGTCGCGCATCAGTCTGTGGAAGTCGGCGATGGCGAGCGCATGCGCCGCCGGATCGCCGCCGACCTCGTTCAGCGGGAGCAGCCGGTGGAAGCGATAGAAGCTGGTGTCCTCCAGCGATTTCGCCATCATCGGGCCCGTGAACTGCTGCACCTTGAGAGCGAAGCGGCGCACGCGCGGGACGCTGTGGTTGGTGCTGCGGTCGCGCTTGATGAGATCCATGGTCAGCGCATCGCGCAGGAACTCGAAGATCGAGCCGTCGGAGGCGAACCATTCGGCGCGGGCGCCGGCGATGGCGTGATCGATCAGCTTGCGGTCGGCCTCGGTCGGAGCGGCCGTGGTGAGATAGGTGCGATAGACCGGGAAGTGCAGCACGTAGAGCTCGAGCGCCCGGCGCAGGCTGTCTTCCGAATAGTCGCGCGTGGAGTAGTGGCCGTTGGCGATCCGCGCCAGCAGCCGGGTCAGCACGGTGAACTCGCTGGTCAGCAGCGTTTCCAGCACGCGCCGCTTGGCGTCCTTGATGACGGGCGCGAGCTTCGGTGGCCTATTGCTGATCTGGCGCCAGATCTCGTCGAGCGGCTCCAGCCCGTTGCCGTCGATCAGGAGCTGCGTGATGACGTTCATCCACTCGTAGCCGGTGGTGCCGTGCACGCCGGCGAAGCTCGGCAGCTTCTCGTGCTCGCAGAGGATCTTTTCGATCACGACATAGAACGGCGCTGCCGCCGGCCCGCGGGCGTCACGGATCAGGCGGCGCAGGCGCTGGAAATACTGCGCGGGGTCGCGCAGGCCGTCGATGTGGTCGAGCCGCAATCCCTGCAACCGGCCGTCGGCGATCAGCTTCTTGACCAGCCGATGGATCGCCTCGAACGTGCCGGCATCCTCGACGCGCAGGCCCGCCAGCGTGTTGACGTCGAAGAAGCGGCGATAGTTGATGTCGCTGGACGCCAGCCGCCAATGCCCGAGCTTGTAGTTCTGCCGCTCCAGCAGGTGATGCAGAGCGAGCGTCTGCGCCGGCCGGTCGGGGCCGGCCCTGTAGGCCGAAAGACCGCGGGCGATGATATCTGCCGCGCCGGGAACGGCCATGAGCGCTGCCTTGAAGCCGGGGGCTTCCTTGCGATTGGGATGGCGCAGACCCGGATAACGCGAGACCAGTTCGAGAATCTGTTTGCCCGCATCGCTATGCTCCTCGCCGGCTTCCTTGACGATGATGCGCAGCATCTCGCCATAGCGCTCGGGAGCGATCGGCAGCCGATGCTCGAAGTACCAGCAGGAGAAGGAGCCTTCGCTGGCGTCGTAGCGCAGCTCGATATCGCCATGTTCGAGCGCGTGGCCGTAGGAGGTGCCGATGATCGGCAGCAACACTCCGCCGCGCGCGCGATACGGCAACTGGTCCCAGTCGATGTCGAAGGAGGCTGCGTGGGGCGAGGCCTCGCCCCATTCGAGCACGTCGAGCCACCACGGATTGTCGTCGAAATGCACGCCGACATGGTTCGGCACGAAGTCGAGGATGAGGCCGAGATCGTGCTGCTGCAGCGCCGCGCTCAGCTTGGCAAAGCCCTCCTCGCCACCGAGCTCGGGATTGAGCTTGGAATGGTCGGTGATGTCGTAGCCATGTGTCGAGCCCTTGCGCGCTTTCATGAAAGGCGAGGCGTAGACATGGCTGATGCCGAGCGCCTTCAGATACGGCACGACGCGCGCGGCCGCCTCGAAGTTGAAATCGGCGGTGAGTTGCAGGCGGTAGGTCGCGAGCGGAATGGCCGGAGGCATGTTACCCTCCGATGCTCCAGAAGACGGACCAAGGCGGCAGGCGGTCTCCAGGCGTGCCGCCCCAAATCAGAGTGCCCGCGAACTCGCTCGGAGAGAAGGCCAGCTCCCTGTCAGAGACGTTGGCGAGCAGCCGCAGCTTGCTGCCGTCACCCATCACCCAGTGAGCGCTCAGCCGCCCGTCGTCGGTCGCATTGGCGTCGCCGAATTTTGCGCCCGGCAGTCGCGGCGCGACCTCCTTGTGCCGCACGGCAAGCAGCGCGCGTACCAGCGCCAGACGCGCGCGCCCAGGGGACTCATTGCGGGAGTCCCAATCGATGATCGCGGACTTGAAAGTCTCGATGTCGAGCGGATCGGGGACCTCGTCGCCATATTTGGCGTACGCCCACTCATACTCCCTGCGGCGTCCCCTGCGCACGGCATGTGCGAGGTCGCCCTGGAAGTCGCAGAAGAACGGGAACGGCTGCTTCGAGCCCCATTCCTCGCCCATGAACAGCATCGGGATCGTCGGCGCCAGCAAGGTCGCCGCCAGCGCAGCCGCGATTCCTTCCGGGGGCGCCAGTGCCTCCAGCCGGTCGCCGAACACGCGGTTGCCGATCTGGTCGTGGTTCTGCAGGAAATTGATGAAGGCGCCGGGGGCCAGATGACCGCTCGGTTCGCCCCGTGGGTCGCCGCCCCAGAACACGGCCGGCTCGCCCTGATAGACGAAGCCCGAGGCGAGCGCGCGCGCGAGGCCATTGCGCGGCGATTGCTGATAGTCGCCGTAATAACCGCCGTTCTCGCCGGTCAGCATCACGTGCCAGACGTGGTGATAGTCGTCATTCCACTGCGCGCGGAATTTGCCGCTTGGCGGATCCTCGGAGGCGTCGAGCATGCTGGCGCGGTTGTCGCCGTTCTCGAGCACGAGATGGATGTGCCGTCCGGCCGCCGCGGCGAATTCGCCGACCGCCGCGCTGAGATCGTGCAGCATTGGAATCTCCCCCTCGTTGGAGAGGATGTGATTGACGGCGTCGAAGCGCAGTCCGTCGAAGCGATAGTCGCGGAGCCAATGCAGCGCGTTCTCGATCGCGAAAGCGCGCACTTCCGGCCGCCGGTAGTCGATGGCGCTGCCCCACGGGGTATGCGCGTCGGTGAAGAAGGTCGGTGCATACCGGCCGATGTAGTTCCCCTCAGGACCAAAGTGATTGTAGACGACGTCGAGGAACACCATTACGCCGCGTAGATGCGCCTCGTCGATCAGCGCGCGCAAATCGTCGGGACGGCCATAGGCGCTGTCGGGCGCGTAGAGCAGCACGCCGTCATAGCCCCAGTTGCGCTTGCCGGCGAAATCCGCCAACGGCATCAGCTCGAGCGCAGTGATGCCGGTCTCGACGAGGTGGTCGAGCTTGTCGATCATCGCGCGATAGGTGCCTTCCTTCGTGAAGGTGCCGACATGGCTTTCGAGGAACACGGCATCCTGCCACGGACGGCCGCGCCAGTCCGAGGAGCGCCAGCGGTAAGCGCCGTGATCGATGACTTCGCTGGGACCGGAGACGTCCTCCGGCTGAAAATCCGAGCCTGGATCCGGAACGTCGAGCTCGTCATCAATGCGGAACTTATATTGCGTGCCGGCACCGACTCCGGCGACATCGAGCACATACCAGCCGCTATCGACGCGCTGCATCTCATGCTTGCTGTCGAGCACCAGATCGACGCGCTTCGCGGCGGGAGCCCACAGCCGGAACGTCGTGCCGTTGCCGGTGATGCGAGGCCCGAACTGCCGGGCGCTCATGACAGGCCCGCATAGGCCAGCACGGAGCGCGGCGGCGCCTTGAGATCCGCGCCGGCGATGAAGTCGATCTGCGTCTGCTGGGCTTCAGTGGTGTTGAGGACCTGCTGCCACGTCTTGTATTCGGCGAGCTTGGGCAATTTGAATCCGATCTCTTCGGGGGCGGCGTTCAGAACGATAAAGATCGGAGCCTGCTCCTGTTCCACCGGCGCGAGCACATAGGCGAGAAATCGACCATCGGGAAAGGTCCAGTCGGTTTGTGTCATCTCCTCTGCCGAGGGTGTCAGCCACAGCACGCCGAAGCTGCCATCCGAGCGACGGCCATCGAGCCAGCGGCGCGCGCGAATCTGGCCGAAGCGGCGGCGCAGCTCGGTCATGTGCGCAATGAAGTCGATGAGGTCGTCACCTTCGCGCCCCATGCCGCTCCAGTCGACCCAGCCGACCTCGTTGTCCTGGCAATAGGCGTTGTTGTTGCCGCTCTGCGAGTTGCCGACCTCGTCGCCGGCGAGCAGCAGCGGCAGGCCCTGCGCGAGGAACAAACAGGCGAGCTGATTCTTGCGCGACTGCCGGCGCAGCGCATTGATGGCCACATCGTCGGTCGGCCCCTCATGGCCGAAATTGTTGCTGTGGTTGTCGTTGGAGCCGTCGCGATTGTCCTCGCCGTTCGCCTCGTTGTGCTTGCTGTTGTAGCTGAACAGGTCCGCAAGCGTGAAGCCGTCATGGACGGTGACGTGATTGAGGCTGGCGCGCTGCGTGCGGCCGTCGTGATTGAAGATGTCCGACGAGCCGGTCATGCGGCTCGAGACCTCGCCGATCAGGCTGCCTTCGCCGCTCCAATAGCGCCGCATGGCGCTGCGATAGCGGTCGTTCCATTCCGACCATTGCGATGGAAAGGCGCCGACCTGGTAGCCGCCGAGGCCGACGTCCCAGGGCTCCGCGACCAGCTTGACGCCCGCCAGCACCGGGTCCTGGCGGATCGCCGTGAGGAAGCCGCTGCGCCGGTCGAAGCCGTGCTTCTCGCGGGCGAGCGTGGTGGCGAGATCGAAGCGGAAGCCGTCGACGTGACAGACCTCGACCCAGTAGCGCAGCGAGTCCATCACCATCTGCAGCACACGCGGATGCGTGAGATTCACCGATGAGCCGCAGCCGGTGAAGTCGTCGTAGAACCGCGGATTGTCTGGCTGCAGCCAGTAGTAGGACGCGTTGTCGATGCCGCGATAGCACAAGGTCGGCCCGAGATGATTGCCCTCGGCGGTGTGGTTGTAGACGACGTCGAGCATCACCTCGATGCCGGCGTCATGCAGCCGCGCCACCGTCGTCCGGAAAGCGTCGAGCGGATTGTCCTGCGCGTAGCGCAGCTCCGGCGCGAAGAACGAGATGGTGTTGTAGCCCCAGTAGTTGACCAGCTTCTTCTCGACCAGCATGCGGTCGTCGATGAAGGCGTGGATCGGCAACAGCTCGATCGTGGTGACGCCGAGCCGCTTGAGGTGCTTGATCATCGCCGGCGACGACAGCCCGCCATAGGTGCCACGCAGATTGGGCGGGACGTCGTCACGCTTGTTGGTCAGGCCCTTGACGTGGGCCTCGTAGATGATCGTGTCCTCCCAGGGGATCTGCGGACGCATTTCGCGCCGGCCCCAGTTGAAGGTCTCGTCGATGACGACGGCCTTGGGCATGCCGCGCGCATTGTCGCGCCGGTCGAAGGAGAGGTCCTCTCGCGGCGAGCCGGCGCGGTAGGCGAAATGCGCATCGCTCCAGACCAGGCGGCCGGCCAGCCGCTTGGCATAGGGATCGAGCAGCAGCTTGTTGGCATTGAAGCGATGGCCGCGCTCCGGCTCGTAGGGGCCGTAGACCCTGTAGCCGTAGAGCTGCCCGGGCGAGACGTCGTTGAGGTAGCCGTGCCAGACGTCCTCGGTCCGTTCCGGGAGCTCGATACGCTCGATCTCCCGGCGGCCCTGGCTGTCGAACAGGCAGAGCTCGACCTTCTCGGCATTGGCCGAAAACAACGCAAAATTGGTCCCCCGTCCGTCCCAGGTGGCTCCGAGACGGGCGTGACTTCCTGTGGCCAGACGCATTGCGTCAGGCTTCCGGGACGAGAAATACCGCTGCCATGGGCGGGAGGATGAGGTTGAGCTGGTGTTCTTCAGAGGCATGAACCTGGCCGACATTGCCGACATTGCTGCCGCCATAATGCAGGGAGTCGGAATTTAAAGCTTCCCGCCACCTGCCGCCGAACGGCACGCGGACCCGGTAGTTGTAATACACGTTGGGCGAAAAGTTCACGACCACGACGCAGCGGGCATGCTCATCGAAGCCTTTTCGTACCCAGGCGAAGACATTGCGGTCGGAATCGTCCGCGATCAGCCATTCAAAGCCGTCCGGCTCGCAGTCCCGCTCATGCAGCGCCGGCACGTTGCGGTAGAGATGGTTGAGGTCGCGGATCAGGGCCTGGATGCCGGCATATTTGGCGTCGCCCAAGAGATGCCAGTCGAGCGAGGTATCGTGATTCCACTCGCGCTCCTGGGCGAGTTCGCAGCCCATGAACAGGAGTTTCTTGCCCGGATGCCCGAACATGAAGCTGTAATAGGCGCGCAGATTGGCGAAGCGCTGCCAATCGTCGCCGGGCATCCGTCCCAGAATGGAGCGTTTGCCGTGGACGACCTCGTCATGGGATAGCGGCAGAATGAAGTTCTCGGAAAAAGCGTAGTGCAGCCCGAACAGGATCTCGCCGTGGTGATATTTGCGGTGGATCGGATCCTTGCTGACGTAGCGCAAGGTGTCGTGCATCCATCCCATGTTCCATTTGTAGCCGAAGCCGAGGCCGCCCATGTCCACGGGGCGTGAGACCTGCGGCCACGCCGTCGACTCTTCCGCAGCCGTCGTCGCCTGCGGGAAATGACCGAACACCTCGATATTGGTCCGGCGCAGAAACTCGATCGCCTCCAGGTTCTCGCGGCCGCCATATTTGTTGGGAATCCAGCCGCCGGACGGACGGCTGTAGTCGAGATAGAGCATGGACGCGACGGCGTCGACGCGCAGGCCGTCGATGCCGTAACGCTCGAGCCAGAACAGCGCATTGGAGCGCAGGAAGTTGGCGACTTCGGTGCGGCCGAAATTGTAGATCAGGGTGCCCCAGTCGAGGTGCCGGCCCTGCATCGGATTGGCATGCTCGTACAGCGCCGTACCGTCGAAATGGCCGAGGCCATGCGGGTCGTCGGGGAAATGGCCTGGTACCCAATCGAGCCATACCGCAAGCCCCTCGCGATGGCAGGCCTCGATCAGGGCGCAGAAGTCATCAGGGGTGCCGAAGCGGCTGGTTGGCGCGAACAGGCCGGTCGGCTGATAGCCCCATGAACCGTCGAAGGGGTGCTCGCTGACGGGGAGGAATTCGACATGCGTGAAACCCATGTCGCGTGCATAGGCCGGCAACTGCTCGGCCAACTCGCGATAGGTCAGCCACTGGTTGTTGTCCTTGCGTCGCCAGGAGCCGAGATGCACCTCGTAGATCGAGACCGGCTTGTTCAGCTTGTTGATGTCATGCGGCGCCGGCCGCGGGCGCGGAAGCGTCGTTTCGTCGATGACGATCGATGCGGTCTTCGGACGCAGTTCGGCCGCGAACGCCATCGGATCGGATTTGAGCGGCAGGTGCTCGCCCTGCGGGCCGATGATGTCGAACTTGTAGTGATCTCCAGCCTTGGCAAGGGGAACGAATAGTTCCCAATAGCCGTTGCCGCGCACCCGCATCGGGTGGCGTCGTGCGTTCCAGAAGTTGAAATCGCCGACGACGCTGACGCGCCGTGCGTTGGGCGCGAGCACGACGAAGCCCACGCCCTCGACGCCGTCGAGTACCATCGGATGCGTGCCGAGCTTGTCGTAGAAACGCTCATGGTTGCCCTCGCCGAGCAGGTGCAGATCGAAATCGCTCAGGATCGGCAGGAAACGATAGGGGTCTTCGAGGTCAGTGACGCGATCGCCGAACGTGGCTCGAAATCGATAGCGCTGCAGCGACGACATGGTCCCGGTGAACAGGCCGGCGTCGTGGATGCGCGTGAGCGGCGCGACTTCGCCGTGCTCGCCGACCACCTCGACCCGGGAGGCCTCGGGCAGGAAGGCGCGGACCACGGTCCGGCCGTCGATCGTGTGCTGACCGAGATAGCGAAACGGGTCGGCATGCCGACCTTCGATGATCGCAAACGCCTCGGGAGAAAGATGGGTCATGAGGACTCGCTGGCAGGTGCTGGCACGAACAGGACGCGAAGCAGGTTGCCCAGCGCGACGCGTAGCCAGTCCGGCCGGTGAGCCAAGTCATATTCGAGTGCTCCGAGGGCTTTTTCCAGCATGAAAAAGTTAAGGAGCGCCTCTGCGGTGTGCGGATCGTCGGGCCAGAGGCGCTGTTGGGTCCTGTTCTCGCGATAGCCCGCCAAAAAGGCGGCGATGGCCCGATCGCGCCAGTCCAACAGCGCCGCGGCAATCCGGCCGTGGTCGTCGGGGCCGGCGCGCAGGGCGCGATCGAGGGCGACGCCGACCGAGCAATCGATCGAGCGCAGGAATCCGGCGATGTCGCGGGCCGGCGGCGCCTTGCGCTGGCGCTCGGCGAGCGGCTGCTCCTCGTCGCCGTCGAAGTCGATGATGAAGACGTCGTCCTTGACGATCAGCATCTGGCCGAGATGGAAGTCGCCATGGACGCGGATGTCGAAGCCGCCGACATGGTGCGGGATCAGATTGCTGAGCCGCTCCGACAGATCGCTTCGCTTGGCGAGCACCTGGTCGACCAGTGCTCGCTCATGATCCTTGAAGTGGTCGCGGCGCTCGCTCAGGACGGCGAAAATACGGCCTGCCTGGGCGCGGAGCCGGTCGATCCAATGGTCGAGCGCATCGGCCGTCGTCGGCTCCGGGGCGAACTCGGCCATGTCGTCGCGCGACGCCAATGCCGCATGCAACTCGCCGACCCGTCGTCCGGCCTGTGCCATGTAGCGCAGGTAGGGCAACAGCTCCTCGCTCTGGCGCTCGTCGCCGCTTGCGGCAAATACGCGCTGGTCGTCGATGTAGCGGTCGAGATAGGCCGCGCTGACGGTCCAGCCGTCGCCCTGGTTCTCGACAAAGCCGTGGACGCTGCCGATGGTCCAGCGCCCGCCGTCCTGCATCACCTCGACGCTGCCGAGCAGCGGCGGCACGTTGGCAAAGCCCACGATCTCGGTCAGGAAGCGACCGACATCGACCTCGGGGTGGCTGCCAGCCTCTAGCTCGCGATAGATCTTGATGAAGAATTCATTGTTGACCACCGCCTTGCTGCTGCAGCGGTCGGTTTCGATGATGCGGACCTGCTCGGACTCGCGGATCGGCTTGTCCGGAAATCGCGACGTCGGGAGGAATTCCAGGCGCAGTCCGTTCTCCTCCACGATCAGCGATTGACCGAGATTCCGCAGCAGCAGTGCGAGGAAGATGGGAGTGGTCGCCGCATCGAGCAGGGTGCCTTCGCGGGCGCCCTGGCGCACGGCGGCAAACGCCTGCGGATTGTAGCGCTCGCGATCGAAGCGAACCCAGTCGATCTGCATCGGCAGCAGATAGCGTAGCGCGTCCTGCCGTTCAGCGGCCTTGAAGAAGATCAGCCAGGGGCGGTTGTCGCCGATGTCGCAGAACGGAATCGCGGCCGTGAGCGTCGGATGGATCGCCTCGGCCGAGCGCTCGGGGTACCAGCGCGTGCGCGCGAGGTGGTCGGGCAGCACGTCGCGCTCGAACAGGCTGCGTGTGCGCGCCAGGGACACCCAGGTGGAGCCGAGCGGCACCACCAGCGTTTCGAATTCCGGAACGGCGCGCTGGACCACCGGCTCGGATTTCTCGCGCTCCTTGAGCTGGAACCAGTAGAAGCCGTAAGGCGCGAGCGTGATCATGTATGGCAGCGTGCCAATCGCGGGAAAGCGCGAGCGCCCCAGCATCTCGACCGGAATGCGGTCCTTGAACGCGGAGAGATCGAGCTCGGTCGCCTGCGCGGAGCGCGACAGATTGGCGACGCAGAGGATGACCTCATCCTTGTATTGCCGGACATAGGCCAGCACGGACCGGTTGGCGGGACGGATGAAGGCCATCGTGCCGCGCCCAAAGGCCAGCGTCGATTTGCGCACCGAGATCAGCTTCTTGGTCGCGTTCAAGAGCGACGACAGGCTGCGCGACTGCGCCTCGACGTTGACGGCCTCGTAGCCATAGACGGGGTCCATGATCATCGGCGCGTAAAGCCGCGCCGGGTCGGCGCGGGAGAAGCCGCCGTTGCGGTCCGGCGTCCATTGCATCGGCGTGCGCACGCCGTTGCGGTCACCGAGATAGATGTTGTCGCCCATGCCGATCTCGTCGCCGTAATAGATGATCGGCGTGCCGGGGAACGACAACAACAGCGAGTTCATCAGCTCGATCTTGCGCCGGTCATTGTCCATCAGGGGCGCCAGCCGCCGGCGGATGCCGACATTGATGCGCGCGCGCGGATCGTTGGCGTAGGTCGACCACAGATAATCCCGCTCGACGTCGGTCACCATCTCCAAGGTCAGCTCGTCATGGTTGCGCAGGAACAGCGCCCACTGGCAGGTCGCGGGAATGTCGGGCGTCTGGCGCAGGATGTCGGTGATCGGGAAACGGTCCTCCTGCGCGATCGCCATGTAGATGCGCGGCATCAGCGGGAAGTGGTAGGCCATGTGGCATTCGTCGCCCTGGCCGAAATATTCCTGCACGTCCTCGGGCCATTGATTGGCCTCGGCCAGCAGCAGCTTGTCCTTGGCGTAATTGTCGAGCTCGACGCGCAGGCGCTTGATGATCGCATGCGTTTCGGGGAGGTTCTCGTTGTTGGTGCCGTCGCGCTCGCACAGATAGGGGATGGCGTCGAGCCGGAAGCCGTCGACACCGGCATCGAGCCAGCGCTTCATCACCTGGATGATGGCGTTGACCACGCGTGGATTGTCGAAATTGAGGTCCGGCTGGTGTGAGAAGAAGCGGTGCCAGTAGAACTGGCCGGCCTCCGGATCCCAGGTCCAGTTGGACTTCTCGGTATCGGTGAAGATGATTCGCGTGCCCTGATATTTCTGGTCGGTATCGCTCCAGACATACCAGTTGCGGGCGCTTGAGCCGGGCGGGCTGCGCCGGGCGCGCTTGAACCAGTGATGCTGGTCGGAGGTGTGGTTGACCACGAGCTCGGTGATCACCCGCAGGCCGCGCCGCTTGGCCTCCTGGATGAAGCGCTTGAAATCCTTCATCGTCCCGAAATCGGGATTGATGCTGCCGTAGTCGGCAATGTCGTAGCCGTCGTCGCGCCCGGGCGAGGGGTAGAACGGCAACAGCCACAGCGTGGTGACGCCGAGGTCCTGCAGATAATCGAGCTTATCGGTCAGGCCGGCGAAATCGCCGACACCGTCATTGTTGCTGTCGGCGAAGGCTTTGACGTGCAGCTGGTAAATGATCGCATCCTTGTACCAGAGACCGTCGCCATCGGTCGTCGTCACGAGGTCGGTCGCATCCAGAGACGACATCACGTTCATGGGGCTCTCACCGGACGGAGGATAGTGGATCGGCTGTGGTCGGAGGCGACTTGACCCCGACAGATGCGGCTCTCCTCAAAAGGGGGCAGAATAGGGGAGAAAGCGTCTCGGGGAACGACGCTCTCGAACGTGTGCGCAAATTTGTTCACGGTGATGCCATTGACAACAAAACGGTGTCCCGGTTCGCTATGAATCGAGACGACCCCATACAAAGCTGCAGACGCCGGTTTGGTTCCCCAGGGAACGAGGGCAACCGCAACGCGTTAGGGGTCTATCCTCTTGCGACCCAACAACAATTTCATGACGTGTGCCCCTTCACGTCCAGATCGCGTGCCGAATGGATCTCTACAAAGAAGCTCAATATCTCGGAATTCTGACCGAATTCTATGACGGTCAGGGGCAGCGCCGCGTCACCGACGAGGCAGCCCTCAAGATCATCGTCGAGGCCTTCCCGAGGCCCACACCGCACCGGCTGCTCAGCGGCGCCATCGTGATTCGATCCGGGCAGCCCGTCCGCAGTCGGCTCAGCGAGGCGGCCCAGCTGCCGGTCGTATGGACCATCAAGCGGGGGGACGTACAGGTTGCCAGCGGCGAGGCCGGCGAGGCGCTGGTCGAATGGCCAGCCGATCTTCCGGTGGGCAGCTATCGCCTCGAGCTCGTGGACGCGTCGTCATGCCGCGAGGATCTGCCACTGCTGGTCGCGCCGGAGAAGGCGTTCGGCGGCGATTTCGACCGCGGCTGGCTGCTGGCGGTGCAGCTCTACGGCATTCGCTCGGGCCGCAACTGGGGTATGGGCGATTTTACCGATCTGGCCAATCTGATCGAGCTCGGTGCCAAGCTCGGCGCCGACGGCGTCGGTCTCAATCCGCTGCATGCGCTGTTCGATGACCGGCCCGGGGATTTCAGCCCCTATGCGCCGAACAGTCGGCTGTTCCTGAATGCACTCTATGTCGATGTCGAACAAGCGCCGGGCTTCCGGAAGGGGCCCGACAGCAAGGTGCTCAAGGAGCTGAGGCAAGCCGAGTTCGTCGATTACAAGGGCGTTGCGGCGCTGAAATGGCCGGCGCTGCGCGCGGCCTTCAAGGCCTTCATGGCGATGCCGGACAGCGCCGAGGCCGCCGAGTTCAAGACCTATCGCGCCGAGCGTGGCGACCTGCTCGCGCGCTTCACCTGCTTCGAAGTGCTGCGGCATCGCTTCCAGCAGCCATGGTGGGAATGGCCCGCGGAATGGCGCGAGCCGGACGCGGCGCGCTGTGCGGCTCTGCTCAACGGTCCCGATCGCCGTGAGGCCGATTTCGTCGCTTATGTGCAGTGGCTCGCCGAGCGGCAGCTGCGCCATTGCAAGGAGCTCGCCCATCGGCTCGGCATGAAGGTGGGTCTCTATCTGGACGTTGCGGTCGGTGTTCAATCCGACGGCTTCGACGCCTGGAACGAGCAGGGAGCGATTTCGCGGACGCTGTCCGTCGGCGCGCCGCCCGATCCCTTGAATACGGTTGGACAGAACTGGGGTCTGGCCGGCTTCAATGCACCGGGGCTCGAATTGAAGAATTTCGAACCGTTCCGGGAGATGGTGCGGGCGTCGATGCGTCATGCCGGGGCGATCCGGCTCGATCACGTGCTCGGTCTGAAGCGGCTCTATCTCGTGCCGCACGGCTTTCCCGCCAAGCAGGGCGCCTATGTCCAGATGCCTTTCGACGCTCTCCTGGCGGCCACCGCCCTGGAGAGCGCCGCAAACGAGTGTATCGTCATCGGCGAGGATCTCGGCACCGTGCCGGAAGGTTTTCGCGAGCAGATGGCCGATTGGGGGCTGTGGTCGTACAAGGTGATGATCTTCGAGCGCGACGACAACGCGCGCTTCCGCGATGTCGATGCTTATCCGCCGAACGCCTTGGTGACGCTCAATACGCACGATCTCTCGACCTATGCCGGCTGGCGTTCGTTCGGCGATCTCACGACAAAGCGCGGTCTCGACATCGATCCCGGCGAGACCGACGAGGAGCGCTGGCGCGCATTGGGGCTGTGGGACGAGGTGCTGCGTCACAACGCGATCGAACGCAACGACGTCTATTCGGCGATCAGCTTCCTGTCGCGAACGCGGTCACGGCTGCTCGCGATTTCGCTGGAAGACCTGCTCGGCGTGGTCGACCAACCGAACATTCCGGGCACGATCGACGAGCATCCGAACTGGCAGCGCAAGATGCCGGTCGCGATCGAAGACATCACCGGTGCGATCGATGCCGAGGCGCTGAAAGTCGCAACTGCCGAACGGATCAGTCCGGCGGGCGTTTGAGGAGCGGGGTGGGAGGCATTTGCATGTGGATGCGAAATGTCCTGCAGAATTGAAGACTACGCGCTGATCGGTGACTGTGAAACGGCTGCGCTCGTCGGCCGCAACGGGGCGATCGACTGGCTGTGCTGGCCGGCGTTCGACTCGGATGCCTGCTTTGCGGCGCTGCTCGGCGACCATAGCAATGGACGCTGGCTGATCGAGCCCCGCGGCGAGGTCACCGCCACGTCGCGCCGCTATCGCGGCGACAGCCTGATCCTCGAAACCCGGTTCGAGACCGCGACGGGCACGGTCGAGCTGATCGACTTCATGCCGCCGCGGGGGAGCGCCTCCGATGTCGTCCGCCTCGTTCGCGGCGTGTCCGGCCGGGTCGCGATGCGCATGGACCTGATCATCCGCTTCGGCTTCGGGGTGGAGATTCCCTGGGTGAAGCGGTCCGACGACCGCTCCGCGCTGCTGGCGATCTGCGGCCAGGACATGGCGGTGCTGCATACGGCGGTCCAGACGCGCGGCGAGAACATGACGACGGTGGCCGAGTTCGACGTCGCGGCCGGCGAGACCATCCCGTTCGCGCTGACCTACGGCGCGTCGCATCTGCCGGTGCCCAGGCCGATCGATCCGGACCAGGCGCTTGCCGACACCGAGGCCTTCTGGACGGAATGGGCCCGCCGGTGCACCTATCGCGGCGAGCACCGCGACCTCGTGATGCGATCGCTGATCACGCTGAAGGCGCTCACCTACGGCCCGACCGGCGGCATCGTCGCAGCGCCGACCACGTCGTTGCCCGAGAAGCTCGGCGGCTGGCGCAATTGGGATTATCGCTTCTGCTGGCTGCGCGATGCGACGTTCACGCTGCTCGCGCTGATGAACTCCGGCTACACCGAAGAGGCGCTGGCCTGGCACAACTGGTTGCTGCGCGCGGCCGCCGGCGCCCCGGCCCACATGCAGATCATGTACGGCATCATGGGGCAGCGCCGGCTGACGGAATGGGAGGCGGAATGGCTGCCGGGCTACGAAGGCTCGCAGCCGGTCCGGATCGGCAACGCCGCGCATGCGCAGCTGCAGCTCGACGTCTACGGCGAGTTGATCGATGCCTTTCACCAGGCGCGCATGACCAGGCTGAAGCTGGACGACGGCACCTGGGCGCTCGAATGCGCCGTGCTCGACCATCTTACCGATGTCTGGGACCAGCCGGATCACGGCATCTGGGAGCGCCGCGGTGATGGCCGGCACTACGTCTTCTCCAAGGTCATGACCTGGGTCGCCTTCGACCGCGCCATCAAGAGCGCCGAGCGCTTCGATCTGAAGGCGCCGCTGGAACGCTGGCGGCGGCTGCGCGAGACCATACATCGCGACGTCTGCGACAAGGGCTACGACGCCGATCTCGGCTGCTTCGTCGAATCCTATGGGTCACAGCTGCTCGATGCGAGCCTATTGCTGCTGCCTGCGGTCGGCTTCCTGCCAAGCTCGGACCAGCGCATCAGCGGCACGATCGCAGCGATCGAGCAGCGCCTGATGCGTGACGGCTTCGTGCTGCGGCACGACCCTCGCGAGGTATCGTCGGAGGAGCAGCAGCCGATCGAAGGTGCTTTTCTGGCATGCACCCTGTGGCTCGCCGACGCGCATGTGCTCGCCGGCGATATCGCAAAAGCGGAGGCGCTGTTCGAGCGCGTCGTGGCCATTGCCAACGATGTCGGCCTGCTGGCGGAAGAATACGACATCGAGACACGCCGGCAGACCGGCAACTTTCCCCAGGCGCTGACGCACATCGCGCTGATCAACACGGCGCAGAATCTGAGCGGAGCGAAAAAGACCAGCGACAAGCCTGCAAAGCAGCGGTCGGAGTCCTGAGCCTGCTGCCGTCGGCTCGCAGGACTAGCCTTGCGCGTTCTCCGCGACGATCATCTCCATGGCGTTGGCAAAGCCTTCGTCCTGGTTGGAGGTGGTGACGCGCTTGGCGTGGCTCTTCACCTCGTCGCTGGCATTGTCCATGGCGATCGAGAGTCCGCTGACCGCGAACATCGCGACGTCGTTGTGCATGTCGCCGATGGTCGCGACCCGGTCGAGCGGAATGCCGAGCCGCTGCGCCATGGCGGTGACGAAGGTGCCCTTGTCGCGGCCGGGCGGCGTGATGTCGAGATAGTAGCTCTGCGAGCGGACCGCGTTCGCCTCGCTCCCGAGCGCCTCGCGCATCTCGCTCTCGCAGCGGGCCAGGAGCTCGAAATCGCGGCTCGAGCCCACGATCTTGCAGGCGCTCGACAGATAAGGAGCGAAGTCGCCGATGATCGTCGGGTCGGCGCGGATCGCGCGCTGTTCGTTCGGCACGTAGTCGCCGTCCGGATTGCGCGTCAGCCAGGCATCGCTGGTGAAGACCCAGATGTCGACGCCGGACTGGTGGAGAAGGTCGACGCAGCGCTTGGCCGCCTCGGCAGGGATCAGGTTCTGTTCGAGCGGGCGCATGTCGGGGGCGATGATCGAGCTGCCGTTGAACGGCCCGACCGGCAGGTCGATCTGCAACGGGGAGATCAGAAAGCCCATCCCGATCGCCGGCCGGCTGGACGTGATGGTGAAAGCGATCCCGGCCTCGCGCAGCTGGCGCGCCGCCTTTGCCGCGCGTTCGGTCAGCACCTTGTCCTTGGTCAGAAGCGTGCCGTCGACATCGGACACGACGAGAGCGATGCGGGTCATGATCCCTTCCATTCGCAGTCAGGCGCGGTCCTGACTGACATGAAGCTGTTGCAGGATGCCGTCGACGATCGCCTCGACCGGCGCGTCGACCGAGACGGTGAGAGGATGTTCGCAGGCGCCGGGTGGTTCCAGGGTGGCGAACTGGCTGTCGAGCAGCCCTGTCGGCATGAAGTGGCCTTTGCGGTGGACCATCCTGTCACCGATCAGCTCCCGGCTGCCCTCAAGATAGACGATGCGAACGTCGTGATGGTGGTCCAGCAGAATGTCGCGATACGCTTTCTTCAGCGCCGAGCAGGCGATGATGATGTGCTCGCCGTTCGCCCGGCACCGCGCGATCTCCGCGGCGATCGCCCGGAGCCACGGCCAGCGATCCTCGTCGGTGAGGGGGTGGCCCGCGCTCATCTTGGCGACATTGGCCGGCGGATGGAAGCTGTCGCCATCCTCGAAGCGCCATCCGAGCCGCTCACCCAGCGCTTTTCCGATCGTGCTCTTGCCGGACCCGGCCACGCCCATGATGATGAGCGCCTGCGGCAACCCCGACGTCGACTGGTCAGCCGATGTTTCCGGTGAAGCGGCCGCATCGATCAAAAGAATGGTCTGATGGTCCGAGCGGGCGCGATTGGCGGGCAGGTCCTCGCCCGCCAGCACCCGTGTGAGGATCGGTCGCTTATCGGCGCCGCCCACCTCGAACAGCACGGTCCGGCAGGAGGCGAGGACGGGCAGGGTCAAGCTCACTCTGGGGACGAAAGGCGCGACGTGGGCCTGGTCGACGCCAACCACCCAGCGATCCCTGACATCGGCCGCAGGGAAGCCGGGAAAAAGCGACGCAACGTGGCCGTCGGGGCCGATGCCGAGCAGCACCAACTCGAACAGCGGCCGCGCCGCATCGAGCTGCTCGGCGCCATAGAACGTCTTCAGCTCGCGTTCGTAGGCGCGCGCCGCATCCTCCGGATCGGTCGTGTCGGTCGGGATCGGGTGGATATTCGCGGGCGGTGCGCAGGCATCGAGAAAGGCGCTGCGTGCCATGGTCATGTTGTGCAGCGGATCTCCAGGCGGCACGAAGCGCTCGTCGCCGATGAACCAGTGCACGCGCGGCCAGGGGATGCGATCGCGGTAGGCGTCCGTCGCCAGCAGCTCGTATAGCTGCTTCGGGCTGGAGCCGCCGGTGAGGCAGATCGCGATCCGGCCGGAATTGGCTGCGATCCGCGCAAGCAGGAGATCGGCAGCCGCTCGTGCCATCGCGGCCTTGTCGGCGACGCGCACCAGCTCGGGAGACGGTGTGCCCATCGCTTCAGGCCAGCTTGCGCCAGCTGCGGCCGTCACGGGCGAGCAGATCGGCCGCCGCCTGCGGGCCTTCGCTGCCGGCTTCGTAGCCATGCAAGCCATCGCGGCCGGCCTTCTTCCAGGCCTCGATGAACGGCTCTACCGCCTTCCAGCCGGCCTCGACGCTGTCGGCGCGCTGGAACAGGATGTTGTCGCCGATCATGCAGTCATAGATCAGTGTCTCATAGCCCGTCGCCGGCTCGGCCTGGAAATAGTCCTTGTAGTTGAACTTCATCTGCACGCCGTCGGTGCGGATGGTCGGCCCCGGGATCTTGGTGTTGAACTGCAGGGTGATGCTCTGGGTCGGCTCGATGCCGATGACCAGATAGTTTTCGGCCAAAGTGTCGATCGGCGTGCAGCTGAACATCGCGAACGGCGCCTGGCGGAACTTGATCGCCACCTCGGTGCGTTTCGCTCCAAGCGCCTTGCCTGTGCGTAGATAGAACGGCACCCCGGCCCAGCGCCAATTGTCGATCGTCAGCTTGATCGCGGCATAGGTCTCGGTCGTGCTGTCGGGCCGGACGTCCTTGGTCTTGCGATAGTCGGCGAGCTCCGCGTCGCCCACCATGCCGGCCTTGTATTGTCCACGGACGGAGTTCTGCAGCGCTTCCTGTTCGGTGAGCGGCTGAATGGCCGAGAGCACTTCGGCCTTTTCGGAGCGAACGGTGTGCGCATCGAACCGCGCCGGCGGCTCCATCGCGACCAGCGAGAGCAGCTGGAACAAATGGTTCGGCACCATGTCGCGCAGCGCGCCGGTCGCATCATAGAAGCTGCCGCGCGTGCCGACGCCGAGCTTTTCTTCCACGGTGATCTGCACGTGGTCGATGTGGTGCCTGTTCCAGATCGGCTCGAACATGCCGTTGGCGAAGCGCAGCACCAGGATGTTCTGAACGGTTTCCTTGCCGAGATAGTGATCGATCCGGTAGATCTGATGCTCGGTCACGAGCTCGAGCAATTGGTCGTTGAGCTTCTTGGCCGAGGCGAGGTCGGTGCCGAACGGCTTTTCCACCACCAGGCGCCGCCACGCCTTGCCGTCCTCCTTCAGCAACCCGACGCGTCCGAGCTGCTGGGCGATCGGCGCGAAAGCGCTCGGCGGCGTCGCCAGATAGAACAGCCGGTTGCCGTGGGTTTCCCGCGCGGCCTCCAGCTTCTCCAGCCTGGCCTTCAGTTGGTCAAAACTATCCGGCTCGCTCGGATCGGCCTCGATCGCGGTCACGCATTGCAGGAGCCGCTGGGCGACCTCGTCCTCGACCGGTCGGGTCGCGTATTTGCGCAGGCCTTCCATCAGATTGTCGCGCAGCTGCTCGCTCGACATGCCCTTGCGGGCGATGCCGACGATGCAGAAGCGATCGGGCAGCAGGTGACTGGCGGCGAGATTGTAGAGCGACGGCAGCACGAGCCGGTGAGTGAGGTCGCCGGTGACCCCAAAGATGACGAAGGCGCAGGCGTCGGGCTTCTGATGTTGCGGCTGGCGGGGATGGGTCACGCGAGGTCGGCCTTTGGCTTGACGATCTCGGGCCCGCTCTGGCGCGCCGGATCAGGATGTTGCTCGGGCTCCTTGTGGCCGCCAAAACCTTCGCGCATCGCCGAGAGAATCTTTTCTGCGAACGTGTGTTCCTGGCGCGAGCGGAAGCGGGCGAACAGGGCGGCCGTCAGCACTTCCGCAGGGACCGCCTCGTCGATTGCGGCATTGACGGTCCAGCGTCCCTCGCCGGAATCCTCGACGTAACCGGAGTATTTCTCCAGTCCCGGCTGCCGCGCCAGCGCGCTCGCGGTGAGATCGAGCAGCCAGGACGGAATGACGCTGCCGCGGCGCCAAACTTCGGCGATGTCGGCGAGGTCGAGATCGAACCGGTGCGACTCGGGCAGGACCTCGCTGTTCGCATTCCTGAGGATGTCGAAACCCTCAGCATAGGCCTGCATCAGGCCATATTCGATGCCGTTGTGGATCATCTTGACGAAATGGCCGGCGCCTGTCGGGCCGGCGTGGATGTAGCCCTGCTCGACGCGCGGGTCGCGGCCGTCGCGGCTCGGCGTGCGCGGAATGTCGCCGATGCCCGGCGCGAGGCTTGCGAAGATGGGGTCGAGCCGGTCGACGACCGCCTTCTCGCCACCGATCATCATGCAATAGCCGCGGTCGAGGCCCCAGACCCCGCCGGAGGTACCAACGTCGACATAGTGCAGGCCGCGCTGCTGCAGCGCCTTGCCGCGGCGGACGTCGTCCTGCCAGAAACTGTTGCCGCCGTCGATGATGACGTCATCTGATGTCATCAGCTTGGTCAGCTGCTCGACCGTCGCCTCGGTGATCTTGCCCGCCGGCAGCATCACCCAGGCGTGCCGCGGGGCGGCGAGCTTGCTGACGAATTCCTCCAGGCTCGCGGCGCCGGTCGCGCCTTCGGAAACGAGTGCGGCAACCGCCTTCGCATCGCGATCGTAGACGACGCAGGAGTGCCCCGTGCGCATCAGGCGGCGCACGATGTTGCCGCCCATTCGCCCGAGACCAATCATACCCAACTGCATTGACGAGGCCCTTCCTAGCTCAGCGCTTCTGATATCGCGCTGTCGAGCATCTTCAGGCCCGATTTCAGATTGCCTTTGAGATGCACCCGCAACGCGCGGCGTCCGCGTTCGGTCAGCACGTCGAAATCGCCGCGCGCCTGGGCCGCCTTGATCACGCCGAAGCTCGCCTTCTGCCCGGGGATCGGCAGATCCTGGGCATCATCGGCGGTGATCTGGAGAAACACGCCGCTGTCCGGACCGCCTTTGTAGGCTTGGCCGGTCGAGTGCAGGAAGCGCGGGCCGAACTCGGCGCAGGTTGCGAGATGCTTGGCATCGCGCAGCTTGAGCCGGATATTTTGCAGCGTATCGATGTTGCCGGGATTGCGGTCGATATAGCCGAGCAGGGCGATGTAGTCGCCGTCGCCGGCGCGGCCGAGATGCGCCTTCAGCCAGGAGGCGAGCGTGCCGTCCGCGCCATGCTCGCGCAAGCTCTCGGCATTGTGCGTGTCGGTGTAGAGTTCGCAGCCCTTGATGGAAACGACCGGCTCTTCCGCAGGAAGTGCGCCGGTCTGCTCGAACGCTGCGGTCAGCTCACGGGTCTTGATCTTGGCGGCCTCGACGTCGGGCTGGTCGAACGGGTTGATGCCGAGCACGGCCCCCGCCACCGCGGTCGCCATTTCGAAGCGGAAGAACTCCTGCCCGAGCTGGTCGATCGACTTCATGACGATGCGCACCACGGGATGGCCGGCGTCCTCAAGTGCTGCAAGCTTCGCGTCATGGCCGGGGACGTCGTCGCCATCGACCTTGATGTCGATGAAGAAGCGGTCGTCGCCATAGACGGCGGGATCGGCCAGCAGCTCGCCGTCGATCGGAATGAGACCCTTGCCCTCCTTGCCGGTGGACTCCGCGATGAGCTGCTCGGCCCAGGCGCCGAAATCGGCGATCCTGGGGGAGGCGAAGATCGTCACCTTGTCGCGGCCTTCGAGCCCGGCAAGACCCATGGCGAGGCCGAGCTGAACGCCGGGGTTCTGCAGCGGCGGCACATCCGGGCCGCAGGAGCGCACCATCGACTGCGCATGCGTGATCAGCCTGCGCACGTCGATCCCTGCCGTCGCCGCCGGCACCAGGCCGAACGGCGATAGTACTGAATAACGGCCGCCGATGGTCGGCTCGCCATGGAAGATGCGGGCAAAGCCTTGCGCGCGCGCGGCCTTCTCCAGCGATGAGCCGGGGTCGGTGACCGCAATGAAGCGGTGGCCGGCTTTGTTGGGCCCGATCGCCTCGCTGACGCGGGCGAAGAAATAGTCCTTCATCGCGTTGGGCTCGGTGGTGCCGCCCGATTTCGAGGACACGATGAACACCGTCCTGGTGATGTCGATGGCCTTCTCCATCGCGCGGACCTGCGCCGGATCAGTGGAATCGAGCACGTGCAGCCTGGGGAAGCCGGCTTTCCGCGGGAACGTCTCTGCCAGCACTTCCGGTCCGAGGCTCGAGCCACCCATGCCGAGCACGACGGCGTCGGAGAATTTCTGTCCCTTCACACGCGCGGCGTAATCTTCGTAATCCGCAATGTCGGCCTTCGCGGCGCTGGTCAGCCAGCCCAGCCATTTGTGCTCGTCACGCCCGGTCCACACCGTCGCGTCCTTGTGCCAGAGCCGGCGGATCTTGGCGGTCTTGCGCCAGTCCTCCGTGGCGGCTGCGACCTTCTTCTCGAGATCTCCCGCGGCAGCGATCGTCTGCTGTCCCAGCTCGAGGCCCATCACCGTCGCCCGCTTGAAGGCGACTGCGCCGTAGAGCTTGTCGGCGGCGTCGGCGAACTGCTTGACGCCATCGATCACGAGGTCGGCGGTGATCTGGTCGAGCGAAATGCCGCTTTTTGCCAGCTCGTCGAGCGCGTCCTGGGCCGACTCGACGTCCTCCTCCAGGCTGTCGCGCACCTTGCCGTGGTCGCGGAATGCATCCAGCGTGGCCGGCGGAACGGTGTTGACCGTGTTGGGCCCGATCAATTCCTCGACATAGAGGACGTCGCTGTAATCCTTGTTCTTGGTGCCGGTCGAGGCCCACAGCAGCCGCTGCGGCTTGGCGCCCTTGGCGGCCAGCCGCTCCCAGCGCTCGCCGGAGAACAGCTGCTTGTAGTCCTGATAGGCCATCTTGGCGTTGGCGATGGCGATCTTGCCCTTCAGAGCGGTGAGCCGCTCCTTTTCGCTGGGGTCGTTGGCCTGCGCGATCTTCTCGTCGAGCTGCTTGTCCACGACGCTGTCGATGCGGCTGACGAAGAACGAGGCGACGCTTGCGACATGGGACGGATCGCCACCGTCGGCGACGTAGGCTTCGAGCCCGGCGAGATAGGCTTCTGCGACCTGGCGGTAGACCGCCTGCGCGAACAGTAGCGTGATGTTGACGCTGATGCCCTTGGAGATCAGGTGCTGGATGGCCGGCAGGCAGGCGTCGGTCGCCGGCACCTTGATCATCAGATTCTTGCGGTCGACGGCCTTCCACAGCTGCTCGGCCTCGGTGATGGTGCCCTTGCTGTCCATCGCCAGATAGGGCGAGACTTCGAGGCTGACGAAGCCGTCATTGCCGTCGAAGCCGTCATAGACAGGGCGAAGCACGTCGGCGGCGTTCTGGATGTCTTCGACTGCGACGGCTTCGAACAGCTGCGTCGGCGAGCGGTCTCCGCTCTTCAACGCCCGTGCGATCGGCGCATCATATTCGTCCGAGCTGCCGATCGCCTTCTCGAAGATGGCCGGATTGGACGTCACGCCCTTGACGCCGTCCTCGTCGATCAGCCGCTTCAGGTCACCCTTGGAGACGAAGCCGCGGGCAAGGAAGTCGAGCCAGACCGCCTGGCCGTGTTGTTCGAGTGCTTTGACGGGGTTCATGATGCCTATCTATGTGCTCTGGCTTGCCTTTTCGGGTTCCAGGCCGGACCTGTCCCGAGCCGGGACTATGCGTCACCCGTTCGGATAACGCCATTCATAATGGATTGATCCTGGTTGAAATCCCACGCGTTTCACGAGCCGAGGTCGCGGGGTCCGGGCCCAGACCTCTCGAGCCCGCAGATGCAGATGGAGACAGCCTTTGGATTGCAGCTCGGCGATCGCACCATCCCGGCTTTGCCGCCACGGCAAAACCCACCTCGGTGATTTCGTTCAAATGGTAGAGACCGTCAGCCTGCGCTTGTGAGCTTGCGAACGGGACGCCGGGCATCGGACGGCTGTGCCCAACATGTCGCGCCGATCCGTGCTCCGTCCTTGCAAAGAGAAAAGCACGTCACATCTGTTTAGGGACATGCTATCATTCGTGTTGGACAGTCGCGAGTTCGGTCCGGTCACTGACGAGGCGCGCACAGCTTTCGGTGCCGCTGCGATCGACGCGGAAGATCCTGTCGTTGACGCCAGCAGGCAGTGTGTCGCCGGCCTCGTCATCGCGGTTGTAGTTTCGTCGCCAGACGGTGATGCGCGTTGGGCGCAGCATGGCGGATGTGTCGTCTTTCGACATCGCAATTCCGATGCTGTCGCCTTTGCGATCGATCGGTCAGTTGTAGCTGATCTCATTTGCGGCATTTTCAATGCCCGAACCATTCTGCTTCGGAGGATGCGCGAGGTGTCGTGCCGTTCGATGGGTGATGCGCGTGGGTCACGCCGCGCAGCGAATGAATCGTTCCAATCGTTTGTGGCGAAGGGGAATATCTTCGTTCATTCGCGGTTCAGATCGCGCGCCACCACACTCGACGTGTCGGCCTGGCGCGCCCGTTCACGTGGCTTCACAACGCCTTGTGCGGCGCAGGGAGACTACGGTGCCGGGGTATTGCGGATGTTGCGAAGCAGAGACAATGAGGTACAAATGGGGAGAGTCGGCCCGCTTTTGCCGAACTATTGAGCGAAGTGCATGTTGATAGGGCATATGCTGCATGCACTTTGCGTTGCGGAAAAGGACGAAGACGGTGCCCAATGGGGGCTAGCGCGCTTCACTCTGAGTCGGTTCGAGATCAGTAGGAACGTACTTAGATCTCGGCCCGTTGCAGCAGTGCGGCGGAACCTACGTGGAGAGGGATCATGTACAACGATTCGTTGTTCAACGCGTTCGCTAGGTCGTTCGAGGCGCGAAGCCAGACCGACATGTCGATGCAGGAATATCTGGAATCGTGTCGAGCCGACCCGATGCGATACGCGAACGCGGCTGAACGACTACTAGCTGCCATCGGCGAGCCTCAGATGATCGACACGGCCAAGGACCCACGCCTTGGCCGTATTTTTTTGAACCGGACGGTTCGGCTCTATCCTGCTTTCGCCGGCTTCTTCGGGATGGAAGATACGATCGAGCGCATCGTCGGCTTCTTCCGGCACGCCGCGCAAGGTCTCGAAGAGCGCAAGCAGATCCTCTATCTGCTCGGACCGGTCGGTGGCGGCAAGTCGTCGCTCGCCGAACGGCTGAAGCAGCTGATGGAAACCCATCCGATCTATGTGCTCAAGGCCGGTGACGAGTTGAGCCCGGTCTTCGAATCGCCGCTCGGCCTGTTCGATCCCGACACGCTGGGCCCGATGCTCGAAGAGAAATACGGCATTCCGCGCCGCCGTCTGTCGGGACTGATGAGCCCGTGGTGCTACAAGCGGCTCGAATCCTTCGGCGGTGACATCTCGCAGTTCCGCGTCGCCAAGATCCAGCCGTCGCGGCTGCGCCAGATCGGCATCGCCAAGACCGAGCCGGGCGACGAGAACAACCAGGACATCTCCTCGCTGGTCGGCAAGGTCGACATCCGCAAGCTCGAGACCTACGCCCAGAACGATCCCGACGCCTACAGCTATTCCGGAGGCCTCAACCGCGCCAACCAAGGCATTCTCGAATTCGTCGAGATGTTCAAGGCACCGATCAAGATGCTGCATCCGCTGCTGACGGCGACGCAGGAAGGCAACTATATCGGCACCGAAAACATCGGTGCGATCCCGTACAACGGCGTGATCCTCGCCCACTCCAACGAGTCCGAGTGGCAGAGCTTCAAGACCAACAAGAACAACGAGGCCTTCATCGACCGCATCTGCGTCATCAAGGTGCCGTACTGCCTGCGGACCACCGAAGAGCGCAAGATCTACGAGAAGCTGATCCAGGGCTCCGAGCTCGCCACCGCGCCCTGCGCGCCGGCGACCTTGGACACCTTGGCCCGCTTCTCGGTGATGTCGCGGCTGCGCAAGCACGAGAACTCGACGCTGTACGCCAAGATGCGGGTCTATGACGGCGAGAGCCTGAAGGAGTCCGATCCCAAGGCGCGCAGCGTGCAGGAATATCGCGACGCCGCCGGCGTCGACGAGGGCATGGACGGCATCTCCACCCGCTTTGCCTTCAAGGTGCTGGCCGCGACCTACAATCACGACACGTCGGAAGTGTCGGCCGATGCCGTGCACCTGATGTACGTGCTGGAGCAGTCGATCAAGCGCGAGCAGCTGCCGGAGGAAATCGAGAAGCGCTATCTCGAATTCATCAAGGCCGACCTGGCGCCGCGCTACGCCGAGTTCATCGGTCACGAGATCCAGAAGGCCTATCTGGAATCCTACTCTGACTATGGCCAGAACCTGTTCGACCGTTACGTCGACTATGCCGACGCATGGATCGAGGATCAGGACTTCAAGGATCCCGATACGGGACAGCTGCTCAATCGCGAGCTCTTGAACCAGGAGCTGACCAAGATCGAGAAGCCGGCCGGGATCGCCAACCCGAAGGACTTCCGCAACGAGGTTGTCAAGTTCTCGCTGCGCTCCCGGGCCCAGAATGGTGGCAAAAATCCGTCCTGGACCTCCTACGAAAAGATCCGCGAAGTCATCGAAAAGAGGATATTCTCGCAGGTCGAAGATCTGCTTCCGGTCATCTCGTTCGGCACCAAGAAGGACGGCGATACCGAGAAGAAGCACGACGACTTCGTCGCGCGCATGGTCGAACGCGGCTACACCGAGCGGCAGGTCCGCCGGCTGGTCGAGTGGTACATGCGGGTGAAGCAGGCGGGTTGAACGTGGTCCGGCGCCGGTGTTCACTGCATGTGCCGCAGGTCATCGGCGGATATTGGCGCCAGGACGACGAACCAGGTGGAACGTTCGACGCTGAACTTCGGAGGGACGTGTCGAACAGCGAATGATGCGGGTACAGTATCAAGTCCGATACTGCACCGCGGCATCGCGGCGGGGGAGAGCAGGAGTCGAAACCGCTGCAGCAGGAGGCGTATGAAACGTGGTCATGCACATCATTGATCGGCGCCTGAATCCGGGCGGCAAAAGTCTCGAAAACCGTCAGCGATTTTTGCGCCGGGCCAAGGCGTTGGTTCAAGGAGCCGTGAAGAAGACGTCGCAGGACCGCGACATCAAGGACGTGCTGGAAGGTGGCGAGGTCTCGATCCCGCTCGACGGCATGGACGAGCCGCGCTTCCGCCGCGAGGGCGGAACCCGCGACATGGTGCTGCCTGGGAACAAGAAGTTCGTCGAAGGCGACATCCTGCCGCGGTCCGGTGACGGCAGCGGCCGCAAATCGGCGCCGGGGCAGGGCGACAGCGAGGACGCCTTCCGCTTCGTGCTGAGCAAAGAAGAGTTCGTCAACCTCTTCCTCGACGATCTCGAACTGCCCGATCTCGCCAAGCGCAAGTTCGCCGAGGCCGAGAGCGAAGGGCTGGTGCGCGCCGGCTATGCGACCTCGGGCTCGCCGGCCAATATTTCGATCAGCCGCACCGTCACCCGGGCGCTGGCCCGCCGCGTCGCGTTGCGCCGTCCGCGGCCTGAGGCGATTGCCGAGCTCGAAGCCCAGCTGGAGCAGGAGACCGACGAGGACAAGCGCGCCGCGCTGCTGGCCGAGATCGAGGCGCTGAAGGCCAAGGCCAAGCGCATCCCCTTCATCGATCCGATCGACATCCGCTACCGCCGCTTCGAGGCCGTGCCGAAGCCGATCGCGCAGGCCGTGATGTTCTGCCTGATGGACGTGTCGGGCTCGATGTCCGAGCACATGAAGGACCTCGCCAAGCGGTTCTACATGCTGCTCTACGTGTTCCTGACCCGGCGCTACCGCCATGTGGAGATCGTGTTCATCCGCCATACCGATCGCGCCGAAGAGGTCGACGAGCAGACCTTCTTCTACGGACCGGCCTCCGGCGGCACCTTGGTGTCGAGCGCCCTGCAATGCATGCACGACATCGTCCGCTCGCGCTTCCGCCCCAGCGATTGGAATATCTACGCGGCGCAGGCCTCCGACGGCGACAACGCGACCTCGGATTCCGAGAACGTCGCGCGGCTGCTGACGGACAACATCCTGCCCGTGACGCAGTTCTTCGCCTATCTCGAGGTCGGCGAATCCGGCACCTATTCGTTCGAGATGCCGGACTCTGCGCTGTGGTCGCTCTATGAGCGGCTGCGCGCCAATGGCGAGCCGCTATCGATGCGCAAGGTGCGTGACCGCAGCGAGATCTTCCCGGTCTTCCACGACCTGTTTCAGCGTCGCGGCACGACGCAGGAAAGGGCGGCGTCATGAGCGGGCTGCTGTTCGAAGGCGCAGACTGGAATTTCCTCACTTTGCAACGCATCCACGATGCCTGCGAAAAGGTGGCGCACAAGGAGCTCGGGCTCGACACCTATCCCAACCAGATCGAGGTGATCACGGCCGAGCAGATGCTCGATGCCTATTCCTCGGTCGGCATGCCCTTGTTCTACAAGCACTGGTCGTTCGGCAAGCACTTCGCCTATCACGAGGCCTCTTACCGCAAGGGCCTGATGGGCCTCGCCTATGAGATCGTGATCAACTCCTCGCCCTGCATCTCCTATCTGATGGAGGAGAACACGGCGACGATGCAGACCCTCGTGATCGCGCACGCCGCGTTCGGCCATAACCACTTCTTCAAGAACAACTATCTGTTCAAGCAGTGGACCGATGCCAACGGCATCCTCGATTATCTCGACTTCGCCCGCGGCTACATCGCACAATGCGAGGAGCGGTTTGGCCGCCTCGCGGTCGAGCATACGCTGGATGCGGCGCATGCCCTGATGTCGCACGGCGTCGACCGCTATCCCGGCAAGAAGAAGCTCGACTTCCGCGAGGAGGAGAAGCGCGCCGGCAAGCGCAGGCTCTACGAGGAGGAGCAGTTCAACGATCTCTGGCGCACGGTGCCGACAGGCAAAGTCAAGACCAACGCGGTTCTGAACGTCGAGCGGCGCCGCGCGCTGCTCGGCCTGCCGCAGGAAAATCTGCTCTATTTCCTGGAGAAGACCGCGCCGCGGCTGGCGCCCTGGCAGCGCGAATTGCTGCGCATCGTGCGGCACATCGCGCAGTACTTCTATCCGCAGGGCCAGACCAAGGTCATGAACGAGGGCACCGCGACCTACGTGCATTACCGCATCATGAACCGCCTGCATCAGGACGGCCGCCTCACCGACGGCAACTTCCTCGAATTCCTGCAGTCGCACACCAATGTCGTGTTCCAGCCGGAGTTCGACGATCCGCGCTACTCCGGCTTCAATCCGTATGCGCTCGGCTTTGCGATGATGCAGGACATCGAGCGCATCGTGAAGGACCCGACCGCGGAGGACCGCGAATGGTTCCCGGACATTGCCGGCACCGGCGACGAGATGGCGGTGCTGCGCGACGTCTGGGCCAATTATCGTGACGAAAGCTTCATCAGCCAGTTCCTGAGCCCCAGCCTCATCCGGCAGTTGCGCTTGTTCCACCTGCATGACGATCCGGCCGAGCGCGCCGGCATCCTGGTTGATGCCATTCACGACGAGCGCGGCTATCGCCGTATCCGCCGTGAGCTGTCGAGGCAGTATGACGTCGGCTACATCGATCCCAACATCGAGGTGGTCGATGTCGATCTCGCCGGCGACCGCCGCCTGATGCTGCGGCATACGGTGGTCAAGGGCGCTCAGCTCAACGAAACCGACACGAAGCGGGTGCTTCAGCATCTCGCCGATCTCTGGAGCTACGACGTCCAGCTGACGGAAGTCGATGCCGCCACCGACAAGGTGCTGAAGGAGTTCGTGCTCAATCCCCGGATACAACCGGCGGCCGCCTAGCGCGGCCGCCAGAATCTAACCCTATACACCGTTCTCCGTCATGGCCGGGTCAAGCCCGGGCATGACGAGCGGTCGCACCCTGGCCGCAGTTTTGACCCAGCACTTTTGCAAAAAGGGAGATGGCTTGGTGCTTCCACGAGTTGCGCCCATTTCGATCCGTTGCGAGTGGCGCTAGCCGGATCAGCCCGCTATGGTGCGCGCAATGGCGGCTCCTTGCAGCTGGAGCGGCTTTCGGGAACGTAAGTCGTAGCGGGCGTGCGAGACGTGGTTGGACCAGGGGAGACGGCGAGCCGACGGGACCGGTTCATTCCCGTGCGCAAGTCCGACATTCTCGATGCCGTGATTTCGCATGGCGGCCTGGACGACGGCCGGTCGCGTGAGCTGCATGAACTCGCTCGCATGCTCGGCGCCATTCTGCACCATCAATATTTCGACGAGCTCGATCGTTTCCGCGACGCCTATGTCGACTTCGATCCCGAGGTGCCGGTCGGCCGCCACCGATCGCCGGGGGATCTCGACGCCGCGTATCGCGGCCTGACCGACGAAGTCGTGCGGGTGCTCAGCGAGGCCAATTTCGTCGAGATCAGCCATGAGGAGATCGAGCGCGCCTTTGCCGAGCACGCGCTTGTCAGAGTCAAGCTGAAGGCGCCGATCTCCGACTATCGCGACGTCCGCATGTTCCGGCGCGGCACCCATCAGGAGACGATCGAGGTCCCCATGTTGTACGGCCTGCGTCGCCGGTCGCAGGAGATCGAGGTCTATGACGACATCGTCCTGATGGTCGCGACCAAGCCGGACGAACCGAAGAAGCGCAAGGCGGCAGCCTGGCGCGGCCGCAACAAGATCCGCGGCGGCGCGGTGCTGTTCAAATATTTCCGCCACATCGCGCGCTTCGACCTGGAAGCGCTGCTGCCGAACGTCCGCGTCGTCATGGGTCTGCGCGAGCAGTTGACGCTCGGTGTGCCGGCGCTGGTCGGCGGCGTGCCGATCCTGCTCAAGCTGGCCTCGACCTTGACCGTGCTGTTCATCGTCGCCGGCTTCTATCTCGGCCTCAGCGGCACCGTGCACGACAACGACACCGAGCAGGCGCTGGCGGCGCTGTCGGGCATCTTCGCCCTCGGCGCCTTCATCTTGAGGCAATGGGGCAACTTCCACCGCCAGTCGCTGATCCATCAGAAGCAGGTCACCGACAACATCTACTTCCGCAACGTCAACAACAATTCCGGCATCTTCAACTACCTGATCGGCGAGGCCGAGGACCAGGACTGGAAGGAAGCAATGCTGGCCTATGGCGGCCTGCTGCTGGCGTCCGTCCCGCTCTCGCGCGCGGCCCTGGGCGGCCATGTCGAGGAGCTGCTGCAGCAGATGTTCGGACTGGGGCGAGCGTTCAATGTCGATGAGGCGCTGCTGCGGCTGCGCGAGTTCGGTCTCGTCAGCGGCGGCGACGACGCGCTGACGGCGCTGCCGCTGCCGGAGGCGATCGCGCAGCTCGATCGCGTTTGGGCGAGCGCGCTGCGGCCGTAGCCGCACATGGACGGTGAACAGAATCGTAGCCCGGGTGAGCGGAAGCCGGCGCCCGGAGGGCGGAGGCGGACGCGACATCCGGGTTCTCACGAACCGTCGTCGGTGAACCCGGATGTCGCTATCGCCGCCGCCGAAGAGGCGCCGGCTGGCGCTCATCCGGGCTACGAGAGCTGAGATCGAGGCCTCATGGTTCGAGACGCGCCGCCATGCAGACGGCTCACAAGGGGGCGACCGTGGCGCGGCGCTCCTCACCATGAGGGGCGAGAGCGGCGCTCCCTGGAAGCCGCCGCCATACATTCAGAACATCGCCCTGAGGAGGCCGCCGCAGGCGGGCGTCTCGAAGGACAGCTACGGGGACTCTGTCAGAACTTCGCCCCGGCCGGATCAGCGCAGGCTCGCATTGATCTTGTCGAGCACCGACTGCCCCGGGCACAGATCCGCCGCTTCCAGCCGGTTGAGCGGGCGCTCCACCGTGTTGAGATGGCTGTGCAGATCGTCCGCCTCGGCATCGACATACAAGAGTCCGGTCACGATCTGGCCCTGCGCGGAGTGCTTCTGCAGGAAGGTCATCGCGCCCAGCCGGTCGTGCGGATCGTAGTCGGCGTCGATCTTGCGCAGCGCCAGACGCGAGCCGTCGTGCTGCTCGACGATCTGCACCGTGCCGGGATCCTGGTCGATCTCGATCGGGTCGCGCCCGGTCAGCACGTCCAGCCGGTTGACGGCGTCGTTGTGCTCGCGGACGTAGTCGAAGCTCTTGGTCGAGCCGGCGTGATTGTTGAAGGCGATGCAGGGGCTGATCACGTCGATGAAGGCGGCGCCCTTGTGCTGGATCGCGCCGGCGATGATCGGCACCAGTTGCTTCTTGTCGCCCGAGAACGAGCGCGCGACATAGGTCGCCCCCAACTGCAGCGCGATGCCGACGAGGTCGATCGGATTGTCGGTGTTGGTGACGCCCTTCTTGGACTTCGAGCCGCGGTCGGCTGTCGCCGAGAACTGGCCCTTGGTCAACCCGTACACGCCGTTGTTTTCGACGATATAGGCCATGTTGACGCCGCGCCGGATCGCGTGCGCGAACTGGCCGAAGCCGATCGAGGCGGAGTCGCCGTCGCCGGAGACGCCGAGATAGATCAACTCGCGATTGGCGAGGTTGGCGCCGGTCAGCACCGACGGCATGCGGCCGTGCACGGTGTTGAAGCCGTGCGAATTGCCGAGGAAGTAGTCCGGCGTCTTCGACGAGCAGCCGATACCGGAGATTTTTGCCACGCGATGCGGCTCGATCGACAGCTCGAAGCAGGCCTCGATGATCGAGGCCGTGATCGAATCATGTCCGCAGCCGGCGCACAGGGTCGAGATCTTGCCCTCGTAGTCGCGATGGCTGTAGCCGAGCGCGTTCTTCTTGATGCCGGGATGCTGGAATTTCGGCTTAGCGATGTAGGTCATGGGAGCCTCGCATCATCCAGCGTCGTCATGGCCGAGAAGACGAAGAAGATGGATACCCGGGCCTTCGCCGCGCCGAAGCGGCTTCGGCCGCGCAGGCGGGTCAAGCCCGGGCATGACGGCGGAGAGGAACGACCCACTATCATGACACGGCCTTGCGCAGCGGTGTGACTTTGATCTGGTCCTGATGGTCGCCGATCGCGTCCGCAATGAAGCGCGCGGTGATCGGCGTGCCGTCATAGTGCAGGACCGGAACCAGGCGGACCGGGTCGATGCCGTTCTCGTTGACGATCAGCTGGCGCAGCTGCGCGTCGCGGTTCTGCTCGACCACATAGACGAAGTCGTGCTCGGCGATGAAGCTCGCCACGCTCGAATGGAACGGGAAGGCGCGGATGCGCAGGCGGTCGAGCTGACAGCCGCGCGATTCCAGCAGCCCGATCGCCTCGTCCATCGCCGGCGCCGTCGAGCCGAAATAGATCACGCCATATTTGGTCGGCTTGCTCGCATTGGCCTGCAGCGGCCGCGGCACCATGTCCTGCGCGGTCTGGAACTTGCGCAGCAGGCGCTGCACGTTGTCGGCATAGACGGCCCCTTCCTCGGAATAGCGCGCGTAGCGGTCGCGCGAGGTGCCGCGGGTGAAGTAGGAGCCCTCGGTCGGATGCGTGCCGGGATAGGTGCGGAACGGGATGCCGTCGCCATCGACGTCGAGATAGCGGCCGAATTCGCGGCCTTCGTCCAGCATCTCGGCGGTCATGACCTTGCCGCGGTCATACTGCTTGGCATCGTCCCATTTCAGCGGACGGCACAGCCGCTGGTTCATGCCGATGTCGAGATCGAGCATCAGGAAGATCGTGGTCTGCAGCCGCTCGGCAAGGTCGAACGCCGCAGCGGCAAACTCGAACGCCTCCGCCGGATCCTCGGGGAACAGCATCACATGCTTGGTATCACCGTGCGAGGCGTAACCGCAGGCGATCAGGTCGCATTGTTGCGTCCGCGTCGGCATGCCGGTCGAGGGACCGGCGCGCTGCACGTTCATGATCACGGCCGGGATCTCGGCGAAGTAGGACAGGCCGATGAACTCGGTCATCAGCGAGACGCCGGGGCCCGACGTGGTGGTGAAGGCACGGGCGCCGTTCCAGGACGCGCCGACCACCATGCCGATCGAGGCGAGCTCGTCCTCGGCCTGCACGATGGCGTATTTGGCCTGTCCCGTCTCCGGATCGTGCCGCAGCTTCTTGCAGTGGTTGCTGAAGGCTTCGGCCAGCGACGATGACGGTGTGATCGGATACCAGGCGCAGACCGTGGCGCCGCCATAGACCGCGCCGAGCGCGGCGGCGTTGTTGCCCTCGATGAAGACGCGGTCGCCGACCTTGTCGGCCTTCTTGATGCGCAGCCCGATCGGGCATTTCAGGTTCTGCAGCGCCCAGTCGCGGCCGAGATGCAGCGCATGGACGTTGGAGGAGAGCAGCTTCTCCTTGCCCTTGTACTGCTCGCCGATCAATTGCTCGATCAGCTTCGGATCCATGTCGAGCAGCGCCGAGAGCGCGCCGAGATAGATGATGTTCTTGAACAGCTGGCGCTGGCGCGGATCGTTGTAAGTCGAGTTGGTGATCGCGGTCAGCGGCACGCCGATCACGGTGATGTCGTCGCGGAACTTGGTCGATGGCATCGGCTTGGTCGAGTCGTAGAACAGATAGCCGCCGGCGACGATGCCCGCGACGTCCTTGTCCCAGGTCTGCGGGTTCATCGCCACCATCAGATCGGTGCCGCCGCCGCGCGCGCCGAGATGACCGGCCTCGGTGACGCGCACCTCGTACCAGGTCGGCAGGCCCTGGATGTTGGACGGGAAGATGTTGCGTGGGCTCACCGGCACGCCGTGACGGAGCACGGCGCGCGCGAACAATTCGTTGGCGCTGGCCGAGCCCGAGCCGTTGACGTTGGCGAAGCGGACGACGAAGTCGTTTACGCTGCTGAGCGGCGCTTGCTGGGACATGCGTTACCTGCGTGGGTCGTCTCGATGAAATATTTCTGCATGTCCCACGCACCGGTGGGGCACCGCTCGGCGCACAGGCCGCAATGAAGGCAGACGTCCTCGTCCTTCACCATCACGCGCCCGGTCTTCAGATCCGATGACACGTAAAGGTCCTGGTCGGGATGCAGCGATGGCGCCCGCAGGCGCGAGCGCAGATCAGCCTCCTCGCCATTGTCGGTGAACGTGATGCAGTCCATCGGGCAGATGTCGGCGCAGGCGTCGCATTCGATGCACAGGGTGTTGGAGAACACCGTCTGCACGTCGCAGTTCAGGCAGCGATGCGCCTCGCCGAGCGCGAGCTTGACGTCGTAGCCGAGTTCGACCTCGGTGCGGATGTCCTTCAGCGCGACGACCTTGTCGCGATGCGGCACCTTGAAGCGCTTCTCGGACGAGATGTCGTTGTCATAGCTCCATTCATGGATGCCCATCTTCTGCGACGAGATGTGCACCTCAGGCAGCGGCCGCTCGGTGATGTCCTCGCCCGAGAGCAGGCGATGGATCGACAGCGCCGCCTCATGGCCCTGCGCGACCGCCCAGATGATGTTCTTGGGGCCGAACGAGGCGTCACCGCCGAAGAAAACTTTCGGATTGGTCGAGGCGAAGGTCGTTGGATCGACCACGGGCATGTGCCGCTTGTCGAATTCAATGCCGCAATCGGCTTCGATCCAGGGGAATGCATTCTCCTGGCCGACGGCAACCAGCACGTCGTCGCAGGGATAGGTCTCATCGGGCTCGCCGGACGGCACCAGTGAGCGTCCGCCGTTAGCGTCATATTCCGCCTTCACCTTCTGGAAGGTCATGCCGGTCAGCTTGCCGGCGGCATGGTGGAAGGCGATCGGAACGAGATAATTGAGGATCGGAATGTCCTCATGCAGCGCGTCCTCCTTCTCCCACGGAGACGCCTTCATCTCCTCGAACCCGGAGCGGACGATGACCTTGACGTCCTCGCCGCCGAGCCGCCGCGCGGTGCGGCAGCAATCCATCGCGGTGTTGCCGCCGCCGAGCACGATCACGCGCTTGCCGATCTTGTCGGTATGGCCGAACGAGACGGCGGACAGCCAGTCGATGCCAAGATGAATGTTGGCCGCAGCTTCCTTGCGGCCTGGAATGTTCAGCTCGCGGCCGCGCGGCGCGCCGGACCCGATGAAGACGGCGTCATAGTTTTCGGCCAGCAGCTTCTTCAGACTGTCGATGCGATGGCCGGCCTTGTAGTCGACGCCGAGGCTGAGCACGTAGCCCGTCTCTTCGTCGATCACGCTGTCGGGCAGGCGGAATTTTGGGATCTGCGAGCGCATCATGCCGCCGGGCTTGGGATCGGCGTCGAACACGGTGCAGTGATAGCCGAGCGGCGCGAGATCGCGTGCCACGGTCAGCGAAGCCGGGCCGCCGCCGACCAGCGCGATGCGCCAGCCGTTCTTCGGGGCAGGGCGCGGCATGCGCTGCTGGACGTCGTCCTTGAAATCGGCGGCGACGCGCTTCAGGCGGCAGATCGCGACCGGGCTCTCTTCGACACGCCCGCGTCGGCAGGCCGGCTCGCAGGGGCGGTCGCAGGTGCGTCCGAGAATGCCCGGGAATACATTCGATTTCCAATTGATCATGTAGGCGTCGCTATAGCGACCCTCGGCGATCAGGCGGATGTATTCGGGGACCGGGGTGTGTGCGGGACAAGCCCATTGGCAATCGACGACTTTGTGAAAGTAGTCGGGGGCCGAGATATCAGTCGCTCTCATTCATACCCTGTCCGCGCGGCGAACCACGAGCGCGCGGCCTTCCTGACGTGAGGACGACTGTTTGTTCAGGATCGGCTAGGGATCAATGCGGGGTCCGGAGCAGGTCCTGTTCGTCGCCCTTCTGCTTTTTGAATGGCTCAATTGAATAGTCTTATCAGACTAGAGCCATTCCAAGGCGCGCACAAAGGCAAATTTGCAAAGCTGCCCTTCATGCACAGTGTGCGGCGCCGCATTAGGGGCGTGATGCTGCCATCGAATTTGTTGCGTTGCGGCATTCTCACGGGCGGCTGCATCGGCCGGTTGCACACTCACGTCATTGATTCAGGACAATGCGCGCTCTCAGCCCAGCGCGATGTCGGCGCGGCTCAGATCCCACATCAGCCTGTAGATGCCGGCCGAGATCTGCGTCGCCAACGGACCATCGATGGCCGCAAAGCGCGTCGTCATCAATGTCGCGATCGCGTGACTGTCGGTGCCGTCGATCAGGATGAACCAGTCGGCATCGCGCGAGCTCGCGGGCACGCCGGCAGCCGGACCGGAGAGATCAGCATCGCCTTCGAGCAGATGCATCGAGATCACGCCCCTGAGTTCGCGCGGATCGAGCTCGATCTGCAGCGCTTCGCGCAACGCGCCGTCCTGTCCCGGTTTCGGGCGCAGGCGGATGATGCCGAGCACGGCGCCGCGGCCGGCGCCGATCGAGATCGTGATGCGTGCCACGCTGCGGATCATGTTCTTGAAGCGCGCCATGACGGCTTTCGACCATTCCGTCGGCGCCTCGAGACGCGCGCGATAGGGGGGGCTATCGAGCACGTCGATCGTCTCGGTCGAATACAGGCAGAGATATTTCGGGCTGCCCTGCTCGGCGACATAGCGCCGCGCCTCGATGAAGCCGGGGATCGCCACGCGCTCCTCGAGATGCTCGCTGTCGTACCAGCGGTTGAAATCGGCTTCGTCGGCGGCATCGATGTTCATCGATGTCAAAAGCATGCCTTTCCCGGCGATGGGCATTGCGGATGTCCTTGTTCAGCAGCCAATTCCTCATGGTGAGAGCGTCGCTTGGCGCGTCTCCCGGACAATGCAGCGCATCGCCTGGTGAACCATGAGGCCGGGGATGTCTGGGGCCTCATCCTGCGAGACGCCATGCTGCGCATGGCTCCTCAGGATGAGGAGAGAGGACCACGTGTTTAAGGCGCAGTCGTGCGCGTCGCCATATCGCAGATGGCTTTCATGACCGCATCGCGGATGCCGGGGTCATAAAGATTGTGACCTGCGGCTTCGACGACACGGATTTCAGCGTCGCGCCAGATCTCGGCCAGCCGCGCTGAGGTCGAGGGCGGACAGAGCAGGTCGAAGCGGCCCTGCACGATGATTCCGGGAATGCCCGCGAGCTTGCTCGCATCGCGCAGCAGCTGGTCTTTTGCCATGAAGCTGTCGTGCGAGAAGTAATGCGCCTCCATGAACGGCGTCGCCGGCAAGGCGGTGCCCGAGCGGATGGCGAGGCGATCGAGCCGGGCGCGCGCGGGCTTCACTTCCGACAACGCGCGCTCGGTATCGTGCCAGGCGCGGGCGGCGGGGCCATGGATCGCCGGATCGGGATCGAGGATGCGCCGGAAGTAGGCGTCGCACGGATCGGCGCGCTCGGCCTCCGGCAGCAGCTCCACGAAGTCGCGGTGCAGGGCCGGGTGAAAGCGCGCCAGCGTCTCGCCGAAGGCGGTGGCCACCTCCGCGCGGGTGCCGAGAAAGGTCGCGCGCAGCACCATTCCCGTGACTCGCGTCGGATGTGCCTGCGCGTAGGCCAGCGCCAGGGTCGCACCCCACGAGCCGCCGGCCACGATCCACTTCTCGAAGCCGAATTTCTCGCGGATCGCCTCCATGTCGGCGATCAAATCGGGCAGGGTGTTGTTGTCGCGGCCGCGGGAGGGGCGCGAGCGGCCGGCGCCGCGCTGGTCGAACAGCACGGCATGGAAGCGCTCAGGATCGAACAGGCGGCGGTGATCCGGCTGACACCCGGAGCCCGGCCCGCCGTGCAGATAGACGGCGGGAATGCCGGCGGCGCAGCCGCTGCTCTCGACATAGATCTGGTGACCGCCGGAGACATCCAGCCATTCCGACGTCTGCGGGGCGAACGGATCGCTGCGGTGCGCGGCGGCACGGCCGGCTTCGGCGTCAGGCATCGTCGCCGCTCTCGGGCGTGCCGCCGGCGAAGTTGCGATACAGGAAGCGGTCCTGGCCCGAGGCCGCATCGCGCTCGGCCTGCTTGAAGATGCTCTCGTGCAGCGGCGACAGCGTGCAGGCCGGATCGGTGTTGCCGGCGTCGCCCGTCAGCGCGAACGCCTGGCAGCGGCAGCCGCCGAAATCGATCTCGCGGAAGTCGCAGGACTTGCACGGCTCCTTCATCCAGCCGGTGCCGCGATAGCGGTTGAAGGCCTCGGAGTTCTGCCAGATCCAGGCGATCGAGTTGTTCGAGCGTACCGACATGAAGTCGAGCCCGGTGATGCTTTCGGCGGCGTGACACGGCAGCACCTTGCCGGAGGGCGAGATGTTGAAGAACTGCCGGCCCCAGCCGCCCATGCACTTCTTCGGCCGCAGCGCGTAGTAGTCCGGCACGACGTAGTCGATCGTCAGCGTGCCCTTCAGCCGCTCGCGGGCGTCCTCGACCAGGCGGTCGGTCTCTTCGAGCTGGGCATAGGTCGGCATCAGGCTGGCGCGGTTCTTCAGCGCCCAGCCGTAATATTGCACGTTGGCGACCTCGAGCCGGTCGGCGTCGAGGTCGACCGCCATCTGGATGATCTCAGGCAGCTGATGCAGGTTCTGCCGGTGCATCACGGCGTTCACGGTCAGCGGCAGGTCCAGCTCGCGGGTCCAGCGCGCGACCTCGATCTTCTTGGCGTGACCGCCCTTGTAGCCGCCGACGCGATCGGCCACGACGGGCTCGTTGCCCTGGAAGCTGATCTGGACATGGGACAGTCCGGCATCCGCTAGCTCCTTGAGGCGCTCGCGCGTCAGGAGCACGGCCGAGGTGATCAAATTGGTGTAGAGCCCGACGTCGTTGGCGTGTTGCACCAGCTCGACGAGGTCCTTGCGCGCGGTCGGCTCGCCGCCCGAGAAGTGGATCTGCAGTACGCCGATCTCGGCGAGCTCCGACAGCACCTTCTTCCACTCCGCCGTCGTCAGCTCCTGCCCGGCGCGATCGAGCTCCAGCGGATTGGAGCAATAGGGGCATTGCAGCGGGCAGCGATGGGTGAGTTCGAGCAGCACGGCGAGCGGGATGCCGTAGGTCTCGGCGACGGAGCCGCGGCGTTCCAGCACGGCGAGCCCGTCATTGCTGTCGACCTGCGGCGACGTGCCAGTGAGCTCGGTCATGATGTCGTCTCCCGAACCTCGGTCAGAAAACCCTTGTCGGCGAGATCCTGCAGCATCGCGACGACGTCGGTCGCGATCACGTCGCGGGGCGCGGCGTACTTCACCGCCAGTTCATCAATGATCGCGGCGACGCTGCGGGCGCCGTCGCACAGCTTCAGCACCTCCACCGCGATCTCATCCGGCGCCAGCACGCGCTCCGGCGCCAGGATCACCCAGACCTGCCGCGTCTCGTCGAACTTCAACTTGGTATGCCGCGGCAGCACCACGCGGCTGGGCTCAGTGACTTGGATGTGACGCGGGGCCATGGCGGGTCTCTAACGCGCTTTATGTTGGAAGAGCACGGTGGCTGCGCAGAGCACAGTGCAACTCCCCTCCCCCTTGCGGGGAGGGGTCGGGGGTGGGGGTCTCAGCAAAGACCGCCCGTGTGGACCCCCCACCCCGACCCTCCCCCGCAAGGGGGGAGGGAGAGCACCGTTTGCGCGGCGGTAGCTTCGCTTCGAAGTCAACACGCTCAGCTCTCCTTCGGCACGAAGGCACCCGGCGGGATGTTGCCTTCGACATAGGCGTAGTACAGCGCGTCGAGCTGCACCCAGAGCACGTTGGTCTTGAAGATCAGCGCATTGCAGACGGCGGCGCGCTGCTCGGGCGTGGTGGCGTGCTCCTTGACGTAATGCAGCGCAAAGTTGGCATCGCGCGGCGCCTGGGTGAGACGGCGCTTGAAGTAGCTCATCGTGTCGTTGTTGACGAAGTTGTAGTGCTCCAGCATCCCCGAGATGCGCTCCTCGTGGATGCTTGGGGCGAACAGCTCGGTCAGCGACGAGGCGATCGCCTCCAGCGGCGAGCGGTCGCGGCAGAAATGCACATAGGCCTCCACCGCGAAGCGCGTCGCCGGCAGGATGCCCTCGGTCGACTCGACATAGGCGGTGTCGAGACCGAGACCTTCGGTCAGCTTGATCCAGCGCTCGATGCCGCCTTCGCTGCCGATATCGCCGTCATGATCCTCGATGCGATGCCGCCATTCTAGCCGCGTGGCGCGGTCGCGGAAGCGCGTCATCACCATCGCATCCTTCAGCGGGATGGTCGACTGGTAGTAGTAGCGGTTCAGCGCCCAGGCCTGCACCTGGCCCTTGTTGAGCTTGCCGCTGTGCAGCAGCTTATGGAACGGGTGGTGATTGTGATAGCGCGTCGCGCCGATGTGGCGCAGCGCCGCTTCCAGCTCGCTCGCATTGTTCAAGGTCACGCCACGGCCAATCGACAGCGCCGTCATTCCACTCAGATTCAGCTCACTCACAGCACGATCTCCATCCCTTCGGCGGGGATTTCCCATCCCTCGCGTTCTAATGCTTGCCGCTCGGGTGAGGCGTGCAGCCACGCCGGATTGGAGTTGTTGATGTGCAGGAAGATCTTCCTGCCGATCGCGAGGTCCGAGAGCTGCTTGATTGCGCCGCTTTCTCCGGACATCGCGATATGTCCCATGCTCTGCCCGGTCTTGTTGCCGAGTCCGGCCTGGATCATCTCGTCGTCGCGCCACACCGTGCCGTCGAACAGCACCAGCGGCGCGCCTTTCAATCTCGTTCTCAAGTCGTCGTCCACGTTCGCGCAGGCGGCGATGACGTAGCAATATTGGCCGCTCGCCAGATCTGCGATCTTCAGGCCCAGCGTGTCACCGGTCGACGAACTGCCGCCGGGATGCTGCCTGTCGCGCAGATACCAGGCGCTGGTTCCGGACACCGCGAACGCCGTGATCTCCAGGCCCGAAGCCGAACCGTCCTGGAGTTGCGGCCGGAACGGCGCATCGATCTCGATCGGCAGGCGCTTGACGGTCTCGTCCTTCAACACATCGAAGATGTTGTTCGATCTGAGGATCGCAAGCACCTTGGGATGCGCATGGATCGAAAATGGTGAGCTCTCGCGCATCGACAACAGCCCGGTGATCGCGTCGATCTCGCCATTGGTCAGGATCACGCCGGCGATCGGGCTGTGGCGCAGGGCCCCTCGCTTCGGATGCAATTGCGGCGTGCGGGTGACCTGCTGGCGCAGATCGGGCGAGGCGTTGACCAGGAACCAGTTCGCGCCGTCGGCGCTGACCGCGACCGAGGCCTGGCTGTTGCTGATCTCAGGATGATCGGCGCGCGCAGCGCGGCAAATGTTGCAGCCGCAATTCCATTGCGGCACTCCACCGCCCGCGGCGGCGCCCAGGACGACGATGCGAAGCATGAGCCGTCTCCTGGAATTCAGCTGTGGTGGCGCACGCGATTACCAGCGGCAGGATGACCAACAGTCAGGACGAGGCGAGATGACCGTCAGGTCAAGAACCGGCAGGTCAAAGAGGTGACGAGGGTGGACATCGGACCAGCGTACGGGCTGGCACATACGCGATCGCTGATCCCCACCCTCAAGCGTCGACGTCCTGATCGGCGAGACCGGGACGTCACACCCGCGAATTATTTGCGGGCCGCGCAGGCATACATGTTGATTTCCATGCCGACCGGCACTTCAACGATCTTCGGTGCTTTCCAGGCCATTGTCCTCTCCTTCAAGATGGGACGGTTATCGTCCTCAGCATTAAACTACCGTGCTACGAAAAGTTCGCCAGTGGAATCTTTTTGTTTGAGCCTCTCAGGCCTGTTTATTGCAGTGCGAAGTTGCAGATGCGAGTTGCTGCCGTTTTCGTCAGATTGAGCCGCGAAAACAACGAATTCGTGATCGATGGCTTCGCAAGACCGTTCAATTCGGTCCCTAGCTTGGGGGACTGAGCGGACCGGATAAAGCAGTCGTGAGATGTTCGAGACTTCAAAACCCCAGCGCGCGACCCCATTGGAAGCTGATGATGCCTAGATATTTCTTCAACACACGGATCGGCGAGGAACTGGTCTCCGACACCGACGGCGAGCTGCTGCGAAACCCCGACCGCGCCTGGGAAGTGGCGCGCGACATGATCAAGGAACTGCTGCGCACCGAAGGTGGCAACGCGGCGCTGATGACGGCCGTCATCGAGGTCACCGACGAGGAGGGCGAGATCGTGCTGGAGTTCCCGTTCTCCGAAGCGATCTTCAACATGACGGCGCAGTCGATGACGCGCCATTGAGCGCAGAGCGGCGGTGTCGCCGCTCCTCGGCCGCGTGCGAGTCAGATCGAATGACGGGGGCGCACCAGGTCGCCGCGCGTGCTGGCGATGGCCATCTCGAAGCTGTCGGCGATGCGGCGGGCGCGGATGATGAAGAGTTCGGCGAGCTCCGGCGCGAACAGGTCGCGCACCGTGGCTTCGAACAGCTGCAGCCAGCGGTCGAAATGCGGCCCCTGCAGCGACAACAGCAGATGCGGCCGCATCGGCGCGCCGGTGTAGCGGCCTGTCTTGAGGAACATCGACGACCAGAAATCGCTGATCCGGCCGATATGTTCGTCCCAGTCCTCGACGGCGCGGTTGAAGATCGGGCCGATCAGTTCGTCCTCCCGAGCCCGTCCGTAGAACGTCTGCACGAGCAGGCGGATGGAGGCCTCGTCGAGTTCCGGATGTTGAACTGCAAGGGGATGACGATCGGGCTGGGCGGCAGGGCTATTCATGGCGCTGTATATAGGAGCTGATAGCGCCGATGGAAACGTCGAGGCCGCCGCTCATGATCTTGCGACGGCCCCGTCGGCCGGTCATGGCAGGCTGACGAATTCCACCCAGTTCGGCTTCTTGCCGACGGCATAGGATTTCAGCTTCTCCAGCGCGCCGCTGGCGGCATCGATCCGGTAGACGGTCATGCCGTTCGACACTTCGCCAACGGCGGCCAGGTAGCGGCCGGTGGGATCGATGTTGAAGCCGCGCGGCTGGGTCTCGGTCGGCACGCTGCCGATCAGCGTCAGGCGTCCGCTCGCCGCATCGATCTTGAAGGCAGCCAGCGTGTGCGAGCCGCGCTCGGAGGCGTAGAGGAACTGGCCATCCGGCGTCGCATGCAGGTCGGCCGCCCAGGGCTTGCCGGAGAAGCCTGAGGGCAGGGTCGTAGTCCGCTGCTGCTCGCTCCAGGCGCCGTTGTCGGCATCATAGGCATAGACGGCGAGATCGGCGTTGAGCTCGTGCAGGAGATAGATGAACTTGCCGTTCGGGTGGAAGATGAAGTGGCGCGGCCCTGATTTCTCCGGCGTCTTCACCGTCAGCGCCTCCTTTGCCGTGAGCGTCCCGGTCGCGGCATCGAAGGCGAAGCCGAGCACCTGGTCGGAGCCGAGATTGGTCGCGAACACGAAGCGGTTGTCGGGCGAGGGCAGGAAGGCATGGGCGTTCAACCCGGTCGGGATCACCTGGCTAGGTGCGGCGACCACGCCATTGGCCTGGACCGGATTCACCGCGACCTTGTTGCCGCCATAGGAGGCGCTGAACAGCACCTTGCCGGTGCGGTCGAAGGCGATGTTGGCCATGCTGTCGGCGAGCGGGCCGTTGCCGATATGGCTGAGCTGGCCGGTCTTGGCATCGATCGCAAAGCTCTCGGCGACGAACGGCTGCGAGCGGATGCCTGCGATCAGCACGCGCTTGTCCGGGCTGACGGCGAGCGGGGTCGACGAGCCCGGCTTCTCGATGCCGACGAAGGCGGCGGTCTGCACCGGGACCATCTCGCCGGTGGCGGCATCGAATTTGAACACGCTGATGTCGTTGCTGTCGGCGTTGCCGACATAGGCGAAAGTCTCGGCATGGCCTGCGCGCGGCGCGAGGCTGGCAGCAGCTGCGGCCAAAACAAGTGATACGGCCATGACGGTGCCCGATCTGATCATGTGGTTTCCCCCTTTGTGATGTTCTTGCTTGAGGTCTTAAAGTTGATTGCGAGGCTTGGCCAAGCCTGATTCCGGATCGATCGATGCAGGATCGGTATTGATCCTGCGGTCGTCGCTTGCAGCATCCCGGCCTCATGGTTCGAGACGCCCCGCCTGCGGCGGGCGTCTCGAAGGACGGCCGCGGCATGACTGCTCCGCACGAAGAGCGTGAGGCGTAGGCCAGTCGGACCGCGCTTGTGCATGGCCACCTCGCCTGGCGCGGCTTTCTCCGTGCTCTCCGTCGCGCTAAGAACGCGGAGTCACCACGGAGTTCCCCATGACCGATCTCTGGCGCCTGCCGGCGGCCGACCTCGCCGCCCTCATCAAGTCCAAGCAGGTCTCCGCCCGCGAGGCCGCGACCGCGGCGCTGGCCCGGCTCGATCAGGTCAACCCGGCGATCAACGCCGTGATCGACCACCGTCCTGAGGACGTGCTGCAGCAGGCCGACACCATCGACGCAAAGCTGGCGCGTGGCGAGGACCCCGGGCCGCTCGCCGGCGTGCCGGTGACGATCAAGGTCAATGTCGACCAGGCCGGCTTCGCCACCACCAACGGCCTCAAGCTGCAGAAGGACGCCATCGCCTCAGTGCACAATCCGGTCGTCAACAACTTCGTCAAGGCGGGCGCCGTGCTGCTCGGCCGCACCAATACGCCTGCGGTGTCCTATCGCTGGTTCACCAGCAACCTCATTCACGGCCACACCAAGAACCCGCGCGACCCTGGGATCACGCCTGGCGGCTCGTCTGGGGGCGCCGGCTCGGCGACGGCGGCCGGCATCGGTCACATCGGCCACGGCACCGACATCGCGGGCTCGGTGCGCTATCCGGCCTATGCCTGCGGCATCCACGGCCTGCGCCCGACGGTCGGCCGCATCCCCGCCTTCAACACCTGCTTGCCGGAGCGCCCGATCGGCCCGCAGATCAGCGCCGTCTCCGGCCCGCTGGCCCGCACCGTCAACGACGTCAGGATCGCGCTGGCGGCGATGTCCGCGCGCGACGTCCGCGATGTCTGGTGGATGCCGGTGCCGCTGGAAGGGCCGCCCCTCCCGAAACGCGTCACGCTCTGCGTCAACCCGGACGGCCTCAATCCCGTGCCAGAGGTGGTCGCTGCCTTGCGCGATGCCGCCAAGCGCCTCGAGGCCGCCGGCTGGATAGTCGAGGAGGTCCAGGACACGCCGCCGATGCAGGAGGCCGCATTGCTGCAGACCCGGCTGTGGCTCGGCGACGGCTACGAGGCGCAGCTCGCGGCGGCCGAGACGGAGGGCGATCCCGGCGCGCTCGCCTGCCTGCGCGGCGTCAGTGACAAGGTACATCCGTTCGATCTCTCGGCGACCTTGGCGCGGCGCGCCGCGCTGACGCGGCAGTGGCTGCTGTTCATGGAGCAGCACCCGCTGCTGCTGCTGCCGGTGTCGGGCATGCTGCCGTTCGCCGACCAGCTCGACCGCAAGGACGAGGAGTCCTTCCAGCAGGTCTGGCACGCCCAGCTGACGCAGATCGCAATCCCGTTCTTCGGCCTGCCGGGCCTCGTGGTCTCGACCGGCATGGTCGGCCGCATTCCCGTCGGCGTCCAGCTGGTCGGCCAGCGTTTTCGCGAAGACATGTGCCTCGCCGCGGGCGAGGCGATCGAGGCTGGCGGCACGCCGCCATCGCCGATTGATCCGGTGGTCTGATGGCCAGCATCTACGATTTCACCGCAACCTCGCTGTCCGGCGAGGAGGTGCCGCTGAAGCGGTTCGAGGGGCAGGTGCTGCTGATCGTCAATACCGCCAGCGCCTGCGGTTTCACGCCGCAATATCGCGGCCTCGAGGCGCTGCACCGGGCCTATGCTGACAGGGGCTTTGCCGTGCTCGGATTTCCCTGTAACCAGTTCGGCGCCCAGGAGCCCGGCACGGCGGAGGAGATCGGCGCGTTCTGCGCCGGCAAATACGACGTCACCTTCCCGCTGTTTGCGAAGATCGACGTCAACGGCGCCGACGCGCATCCGCTGTACCGGTTCCTGAAGGGCGAGAAGACGGGCCTGTTGGGCTCGGCGATCAAGTGGAATTTCACCAAATTCCTGGTCGATCGCACCGGTCACGTGGTGTCGCGCCATGCGCCGACCACCACGCCCGAGGCGTTGAAGAAAGACATCGAGGCATTGCTGTGAGCGACAACGAGACAACCCCATTCCCCGACCGCCTGTCGGTCGATCCGAAGAGCCCCTATTACAATGCGGAGATCCTGTCGCGCGACGTCGGCATCCGCTTCAAGGGCGCCGAGAAGACCAATGTCGAGGAATATTGCATCAGCGAAGGCTGGATCCGCGTCACCGCCGGCACCGCCAAGGACCGCCACGGCAACCCGCTGACCATCAAGGTCCACGGCCCGGTCGAGCCGTATTTCAAGGATTGAGGGCAGGGCGCGCCATCGCGTGCGCCCCCTGTGCCGAATGCGTCGGCGGTCTGCCTCTCCCAGGCTCGTCGTCATCGCTAGCCACCCGGTCCGCGCGAAGCGCGGCCGGATGACAGGCTCCGCGACGCGATCCAGGGCCGCGCAAGGACTCTGGATTGCGTCGCTCCGCCGCTCCGCTCGCAATAATGCGGAACGAGCTCGTTCCACCCCAGCTGTCATCGTCCGCGAAAGCGGACGATCCAGTATTCCAGAGGCCGCGGTGATGAACCGAGAGGCCGCGGCGTGCTGGATTCCCCGCTTTCGCGGGGGAATGACACTGAGGATGCCGGGCGTGCTCGGCCTCACGAACATGGTGGACCGCCGCGACGGTTAGCCCAGTTCGCTCCTAAAATTGAGCGACGCTCAAAAATATCTTGAACGCCGCTCAAGTTCCGCTACACTCACTCTCATCTGCCACGTCGGCACCGGCTCCTGACGCGCAGCGCCCCACGGCGCTGCTGCGACCGGCCTTCGCGTGCCATGTCCGAGCGGGCCACAATGGGTGATGACGATGTCCTATTCCGACCATGACCTCCGCGCCGCCGCTGGCGCCGGCGCGATCAGTTCCGACGACCTGCAGCGGCTTCTGACGTATCTCCAAAGCCGGGTACGCGCGACCGCCGCTCCCTCGGCGAAGTTCGATGCCGCGCATCTGCTCTGGTACGCCGGCGCGCTGATCGTGATCGGCGCGATGGGCCTGTTTTCGACGGTCGCCTTCTCGCAGATGGGCGGCCGCGCGCTGACGGCCTGCGCGCTCGCCTATGCCGTGGCATTCGGCCTCGTCGGCAACCACCTCTGGCGTCGTGATCTCCGCGTCCCCGGCGGCCTCCTGATCGCCATCGCCGTCTCGATGGCGCCGCTCGCCGTCTACGGCGTGCAGGAGGAGCTCGGCTGGTGGGGCAAGTTCGGCAAGCCCGGCACGGTCCATGACTTCTACATCTGGATCAAGGGCAGCTGGCTGTTCATGGAGCTCGCCACCATCGTCGCCGGCGCGATCGCACTGCGCTTCTACCGCGTGCCCTTCATCGTCGCGATCATCTCGGTGGCGCTGTGGTTCATGTCGATGGACCTCACGCCCTGGATCTTCAACGTCAGCCATTTCGACTGGGAGATGCGCCGCATCGTGTCGATCTGGTTCGGCCTCGGCATCCTCGTGATTGCCTGGATCGTCGACTACACCAGCGATAGCCGCGACTTCGGCTTCTGGCTGCATTTGTTCGGCTTGCTGGCCTTCTGGGGCGGCATCACGGCCACCGACGGCGCCACCGAGCTCGGCAAGGCCGTCTACTGCCTGCTGAACGTCGGCCTGCTCGCGATCGCCGTCATCATCGTCCGCCGCGCCTACGCCGCGTTCGGCGCCATCGGCATCACCATGTATCTTGGCCATCTCGCCGACGTCGTGTTCAAGAACTCGCTGCTCTTCCCGTTCGCGCTGTCGCTGATCGGCGTCGCGGTGGTGGCAGTGGGGCTGGCGTATCACCGGAAGCAGAAGGTGATTGCGGAGTGGCTCGGGGCCAATCTGCCGCCGGCGGTGCTGCGGCTCAGGCCGCAGGAGGCGGCGGTTTAAGGTCCTGCGCTACGACCGTGCTTCGAGACGCCCGCGGTTTCGGTGGGCTCCTCAGGACGAGGTTCGTATCCGCGGAAACAGCTTAATCCCTCATGGTGAGGAGCGCCGCTCGCGGCGCGTCTCGAACCATGAGGCCCGAGCAGTTGGCGCCTGTGTGCGGGGCTACGATCCGAGCGGCGCGATGCCATGCATTTTCAGCATCGCATCGACATATTGCGGGTAGCTGACAGAAAGATCGGCGCTGACAGGGTGCTCCCGGTTGGCAGCTACGAATTGGCGAAGGGTATCCAGCTGGCCGAGCTTGATGAGGAAAATCGGCACGTACATGACGAATGCAGGCGATGCCCTTCGTTTATCCACGGCTGCGCGCCACAAGGCCTCTATGTTGGTGTGCGCCTGAATGTATGGGTACCCGCAGGTCCGGATGCAGTGAACGATGTCGTCCGCAACGTTTGGCTCCAACGCTTTGCCGCGATAAGTCCAGGAAATCCTAGCCCGATTGTCAGCGTCCTGTTCGGCAAGCTGCTGCAAGTTGATCATGATCAGTGGCGGTCCATTCTTGCCGTATCGCCATGGTGCCCCCGACATCTTCAGCGCTTCGCTGCTGGCCTTCAGGAATTCGTCGTTGAACACGCCGACGACAGGGCCCAGGCTGTAACGTCCGGAGTCCACGCCAATCCATCCTCGCCACGCGTTGATCCATGGCTTGACATAGATCCCGCGGGATGGCTGCCGAAAGCCATCCTGAGAGAGCGACTCAGAAATGCGTTTCGAAATTTCCTGTGATGGATTCATGTATCTCTCTTGGGTGGTCCTTCGTAACCTCAGCTTGCGACCCCCTCAGCAGAAGTTTCGCGAATTCTACGCCCGTCCAAATTCCCAGAAGGCCACCGAGGCCGACGCCGACCAGAACGCCCAGCAGCGCGAGGATGCTCCAGTCGCTGTGAATGCCTCCAGGCGCGAAACTAAGGGCAAAGAAGCTGAGCGTCAGTGCCGCGTAGCCGAGAATGGTCGCGCCAAGCGCGCCGCCCACCAGGGCTGCGACTGCAACGAATGATGCTCGCATCGCTATTGCCACCCACAATCCTTGCAGCGGTCCCCGAGCAAAAAATTATTTCACCAACTGTCGGGGAACGCCAGCCCGTATCGTCCTTCGAGCACACATGCTGCACACTTGCGGCGAGCCGTCAAAATCGAGGAGCAACATTCATGCGGATCACCGTCGAAACCACCGTCGCAGCCCCCATCGATCAGGTCTGGCGCGCCTATACGACGCCGGCCGACATCGTGAAATGGAACGCCGCCTCGGATGACTGGCATACGACCAAGGCCACGGTCGACCTGCGGGAAGGCGGCGCGTTCTCGTCGCGGATGGAGGCCAAGGACGGCAGCATGGGCTTCGACTTCGCGGGCACCTACACGAAGGTCGTCGAGCACAGACTGATCGAATATGCCTTCGGCGACCGGAAGGCCGAAGTCCACTTCGAGCCTGGCCCGAAGGGCGTGGTCGTTCGCGTCGTCTTCGATGCCGAAACGACGCATTCGGTCGAGCAGCAGCAGGGCGGCTGGCAGGCGATTCTCGACAGCTTCGCGCGATATGTAGAGGCGAAGCCAAAGGCGTCCTGACGGGAGCGGGATGGTGGTCCGAAATCGGTGCACAAACTGATCGTCGACGGCGGCCGATGTGGTGCGACGACCTTGTTCGGCGTTACCGAAATCGAGGTCAGCCCATGCAGCATCACGGCAGGCCGCTTTCGATGTCTTCATAAAACCCTTGTTAACCAGTCTCGAATTCCGCGCCCGCGAGGCGGGAGCGGCGAGGTAGTTTTTTACTCTGCTTTAGACGCGCCCCCGTAATTCAACGGGGGGCGCGCGGCAGCCGATCATCAAAGTGGGAAGCGCGCGCTGCTCGGGAAGCAGAAGTGCAGCATGAGTGATCGGAAGTCGTGGGCGGGGGAGGTGCTTGCCGAGGCATCGGCGATAGGTTGGCAGGCGCCGCAAGCCTTGGGAACCTATGCCTTCCTGATCTCGCTGCTGAGCGTCTTCTATGTGTCCAACACCTCGCTCCTCCTGAGCCACTACGATCTGGGCTGGCATCTTGCCGCCGGGGAGTTGATCCGTAGCGAAGCGCGCGTTCCGTTCCAGGACCCTTGGTCGTTCACGCTTGGCACCAAGCAGTGGTTCAACCTGTCATGGCTTTGGGATGTCATTGCCAGCATGATCTTCGCGTCCGCCGGGTATGGCGGCCTCGTCGCCCTGGTCGTGGCGTGCGGCGCGCTGATCGTCGGATATCTCGCATCCGCCTGCCTGGGGAGCGGGGCGTCCGCGCTCGCCGCCTGCATCGCGACGTTCGCGGCCTGCATGTTGTATCCAGCCTATGAAGCTGCTCCCAACAGCTATCTGGCGGCGTCTCCCAACGTCGCGACCATGCTGTTCAGCGTGGTCTTCTACCGGGAATGTCTGCGGCCGACGAAATTGTTGGTGTTGCCCTTGCTGATGGTGCTGTGGGTCAACCTCCACGGTGGATTCGTGCTCGGCTTCTTCATCCTCGCCGTGTTCGGCGGCGGCGCCGTCCTGCGGCGCGACTGGAATGGATTCAAGGCCATCGTGCTGGCAGGGATCGGCTGTTTGGCTGCGACCTTCGTCAATCCGCTGGGGTGGCAGATCTACCAGGGCGTGACGGCGACCTTGGGGCACTTCGTCCAGCGCAACATCGGCGAGTGGCTTCCGTACGCGCACAACGTCGAAATCCCCGGCAGCATTCCCGGAATGGCCTATATCCTTGCGTTCATTGCACTCGAGCTGCGTTACGGTCGCTCGACGAAAATGCGCTTGGAGTCGCGCGTTCTGTCCTGGGTGTTTCTCGGACTCGGGCTCTATCAGTTTCGATACATCGCATTCTTCTTCATCTTCTCGGCGATCCCGGTCGCCCTGCACCTCGATCGGCTTCTCCCCAGATGGCTGCCGCAGCTGCAGGTCCAGCGGGCGCTCCTGACCGCCGCGATCGTCGGCGCCTGCGTCCTCCCGCTCACGCTGTTTCGGGTCCAGCCGGCGCTCGGCCTGCCCGAGATGCTGTCGGAACGGGACGCCGAGTATCTGCAAACACATCTCGCGCATGCACGGGTGCTCAACCACTGGAACGTCGGCGGCTACCTGATCTTCTTGACCCATGGATCCGTCCCCCTGTTCGTAGATGGGCGCGCCGCAACCGCCTATCCGGATGACCTGCTGAGGGACTACTTCAAGCTCGTGCGCTGGGACATCGATGAAAGGGATTGGGATGAGGTGCTGGAGAAATACCACATCGATGCGGTGCTGTGGCTGAAGGCGCATGAAGAGCTGAGGCAGTTCCTGGTCGGAAAGCGAGGCTGGAAGGAAGATCACACCGGCCTCTACGAAAGCGTCTACACGAGACCGGGCGTCGCACGCTGACGGAGAAGCGGACCGTTCAGAGCGTTTGCTTTGCGGTTCGGCAGCCGCCGGCGCATCGACCGTATCGGCCGTGTCTCGGAGCAGAACTTTCCGCTTGACAAATTCCGAAAATCAGCAATGATGCTGATATCCTGCCTCATCGCAGAGGGGCGTACGCGTCGTCACGAACGTCGGGGCAGGGATGCGGTGGCCGCGGAGATGTCGGTAGACGACCGGCGTCGTTGCGGACGGAGAAGTCGTGTGGTCCTGGCCTCTCGACGCTGAGGTCAAGTTCGCAAGCGTTGCTTGACGGCACGCGCGAACGATGGGGGCAAGAGAGCCCGATCCCCAGGGAGAGCACGAAGGACACCGTTCAAACCATTGCGCAGGGAAGGCCGGAATGCACCGGTCGTACCTGTGGTTCCTGCCCCGTGCACTTTCTCACGCACGGGGGCCATGGGTGTGGCCAGCACCCGGTCTTCCCTGCGCCCTAAGCACCTATCAGAGGGACATGATCGATGCAGCACTCGGGCGCAATGCGCCGCGAGGCTACGGTCGCACGTCCCCAGCTGTTTGAGATGTGAAAGCGGTTTTTCCACAGCGTCGTCCCGGGCAAGCCATGACGCGCGTAGCGCGTGATGGCGCCGACCCGGGACCCATACGCCGCGGCGGAGGTGGCTTGGTGAGGCCTAACGACAGGCCTGCCCCAAACCGCTCCCTGTGGGTATGGATCCCGGCGTTCGCCGGGATGACGGCAGTGTTTGTGGCATGAGCACACCATCTCACCGGGCGTCATTGCGAGCGCAGCGAAGCAATCCAGGCTGTCTCTGCGGAGATAGTCTGGATTGCTTCAGCGCAAGGGCGCCTCGCAATGACGGAGATTGGAATGGGCGGCGTGCCCGACAGCGTCGCGGGGGCGGGAGGACGTGAGAGAGCGCTCCTCGCGCCCGCAACTCCTACGACGACAACCTCATGTCCAGCAGCCGCCGGCCCTCGTTGCGCAACAGCTTCTTGACCGCGCTCGACGCCACGACCTCGCCGTCATTGGCATAGGCCTCGTGGTTCTTCTCGATGTCCTCGAGCCGGTAGAGATAATTGACCATCACGGTAGCGGATTCGCGCTGGCCCTTGGACGAGAGATCGCCGAGCCAGTTGATGCGCTCGAGCCGGGCGCCGTTGCCGAGATGGAAGCGGGCGACGGGATCGATCACCTTGCCCTTCGACGTGCGCGCCTTCAGGAAATAATGCGCGGCGAGCGGCTCGATCACGGCGCGCAGCTCGGTGGTGATGTCGGCATCTTCGAAGCAGCGCGGCTCGTTCAAAAGCTTGAGCACGTTGCGGTCGTCCTCGGTCGCGTCAGTGGTCTGCTTCAGCCAAGCCATGAAGCCGGGCACCGGCGACAGCGTGACGAAGGTGTCGAGCTTCGGCAGCTCGCGCCTGAGCTCCTCGACCACCTGCTTGATCAGGAAGTTGCCGAACGAGATGCCGCCGAGGCCGCGCTGGGTGTTGGAGATCGAGTAGAACACGGCCGTGCGGGCGCGGTCGGACGGCACCGGCGTGCGATCGACCGCGAGCAACGGCGCGATGGCGCCGGGGATGGTCTCGGTCAGCGCGATCTCGACGAAGATCAGCGGCGCATCGGGCATCGCCGGATGGAAGAAGGCGTAGCAGCGGCGATCGATCGGATCGATGCGGCGGCGCAGATCGTCCCAATCGTGGATCTCGTGCACCGCCTCGTAGCGGATGATCTGCTCGAGGATGTTCGCCGGCGTCGACCAGTCGATCTTGCGCAGCACGAGAAACCCCCTGTTGAACCACGAACTCAAGAGATGCACGATGTCGCGATCGAGCGCTGCCAGCTCCGGGTTGGCCTTCAGCAGGTCCTGCAGATCGGTGCGCATCGCGACCAGCTCGGGCGTGCCGCCCGGCGCACGGTTGAGGCGACGGATCAGCTCCTGCCGGCGTGGCTCGGAGGCGAAATGCAGCGCGCTCGCGCCTTCATCCGACGGGGCGGCGCGCCAGTCGTCGATCGCCTTGGCGAGCCTCGCCGTATCGGGGCCGAAATCATGCACCAGCGCGGTGAAGAACGCCTTGCGTCCGTCGGCGTCGAGATCGTGATAGCCGTCGAGCACGTCGCGGGCCATCGCGGTGCCCGAGGCCTCGCCGGCGCCCGACACCAGCGCCTCGCACAGCTCGGCCAGGCTCTTCGCGTCATGCTTGTCGACAGCAGCGCCGCCACCGCGCAAAAGCGTCCGGCCGCGCTCGGAAATCGTGGTGATCAGGTCGGTGAAAAAGGCGTTGGCCATCTGGTGTCGGTCGAATCCCCATCGCGCGATGGCTGTGATGTTACATGGATTTATGGCAAAGGTGGCCACATTCAACCATAACAAATCGTCAACACCGCCGTCGCGGCGCGCATGCGCGAGGTCATGTTCCGGACTGCTCGACGAACTCCGTGGGCGTGCGGCCGGTGACCTGGCGGAACGCGTGCGAAAACGCCGGCACGCTGGCATAGCCGAGATCGGCGGCAAGCTGCTTGACCGAGAGATGACGGTCGGTCGACAGCCGCTCGATGGCGGCTGCAATCCGGGCGCGCTGGCACCACGCCTTGAAGCTCAGCCGCGTCTCCGCGGCGAACAGCCGCGACAAGGTGCGCGCGGAGCTGCCGACCTTGCCCGCCAGGGTCGCCAGATCCTCCTCGCTCGCGGGGGAGGCGAGAACGAGCTGGGCCGCGCGCCGGGCGCGCGGGTCCTGCGGCAGCGGAATGAAGGTCGAGGAATCCTCGGCGCGGCGCAGCTCGACCAGCGCGAGGCGCACCAGCATCGCGGCACGTTCGGCGCCGCCCTCGTGCGCGAACAGCGCCAGGATCACCTGATGCAGCAGCGGCGACACCTGCACCACGAATTCGCGGTCGAGCCGCACGCCGCGCGTCTCCCGCTTGAGCCAGTCGAGCTCGAAATACAGCGTGCGCATCTGGCTGTCCGCCAGCATGTCGATGGCATGGGCGTGGCGCGCCGGTACCCAGACGGCGCGATCCGGCGGCACCAGCCAGCGTCCCCTGGGCGTCGTCACCTGCATCGTGCCGCTGGAGGCGTAGATCAGCTGCGCCTCGCGGTGCATGTGCGGATCGAGCCTGATGCCCTTGTGATAGGTGCGCGCGATCAGATGGACGCCGGCCTCAGTCGTCACGCGGTCGGCGCCGAGCGCCTTCAATGGCGTTTCCACGATGGTCATTGGCGCCTTCTCGTTAGTCGCGTCCATTATAACCGATTTGCAGGATATCGAGGACAGGTCTCATGAACAGCCCCCGCCGCGTGATCGGCTTCGTCAACGCGGCCCATTTCATCGACCATTATGCGATGCTGATCTTCGCGGCCGCCGTCATCATCATGGGCCCGGCGCTCGGCATGGCCTATGCGGACCTGTTGCCCTATGCGACGCCGGGCTTCATAGCCTTCGGCGCCGGCTCGCTGCTGACGGGCTGGCTCGGCGACCGCTGGAGCCGGCGGCACATGATGCTGATCTTCTATCTCGGCATCGGGCTGTCGATGATCTCGGTCGGCTTCGTGCAGACGCCGTGGCAGCTCGGTGCGGCGCTGCTTGCCATCGGCCTGTTCGCCTCGATCTATCACCCCGTGGGAACCGCGATGCTGGTGTCCTATGCCGACCGGTTGGGGCGCGACATGGGACTGAACGGCGTGTTCGGCAATCTCGGCGTCGCCTCGTCGGCGCTGGTCACCGGCGTGGTCGGGCAATATCTCGGCTGGCGCTTTGCCTTCATCGTTCCCGGGGTGATCACGGTGGGCATCGGCGTGATCTTCGCGCTGTCGGTCGTGCACGAGGACCGCAGGGGATCGAAGCAGGCGGCGGCGCAGGCGCGGATCGCGCGCGACCAGATGTGGCGGGTGGTGCTGGCGCTGCTGCTGGTGGTGATCGCGATCTCGACGACGTTCAACGCGATCACGGTCGCATTGCCGAAGCTGTTCGCGGAGCGGCTGGCCGGGCTGACGCAGAGCCCGGCGCTGCTCGGCGTCATCGCCGCGGGAGTCTATGTGTTCGGCGCCATGACGCAGTACACGATCGGGCGGCTGCTGGATCGCCATACGCTGAAGGCTGTCGCGCTGCCGCTGTCGCTGGTGCTCGCGCCGCTGCTGTATCTCGCCGCCGATGCCCGCGACTGGGCGCTGATCGTGGCCTCGATCGGCATCGTCATGGGCGCGTTCGGCCAGGTCACCGTCAACGACGCGATGGTCGGCAAGTACACTGCGGAAGAGTGGCGCTCACGCGCCTATGCCGTGCGCTATTTCATCGGCTTCACGGCTGCCGGCGCCTCCGTCGGTCTCGTCGCCTGGCTGTATGAGCGCGGCGGCTTCGTCACCATGCTGCAGGCCTTCGCCGCGCTGTGCCTGGTCGCGATCATCGCTGCGCTGATCCTGCCGCCGGAGCTTCCGGCGGCGCAGGCCGCGCTGCAGGCGGCGCCGGCGGAGTGAGGATGCGATGGTGATCGTCGCAACGCAACGGATGCTGCTCCGCAGCGTGCGTGCGGCCTTGCATTGGGCCGTGCGCGCGCCATGATGACCGCCGACGCAACGAGGAGGGGACGATGGGCCAGTGGCGCGGGCTGCGGGCGGCAGCGCTGGCCGTCGTAGCAGTCATGATCGCATCGTCTCACGTCAGTGCTGCCGAGCTCAGGGACGAGATCGCACCGACCGGCCGGCTGCGGGTGGCGATCGCGATCAGCCCGGCGGGCGGCGCGTTCTGGTCGACCAGGACCGAAAGCGGCTATGCCGGAGTTCCCGTCGATCTCGGCCGCGCGATGGCGGACAAGCTCGGCGTGCCCGTCGACTACGTCGTGCACCAGAATTCCGGTCAGATCACCGATGCCGCCGCCAAGGGCACCTGGGACGTCACCTTCCTGCCGAAGGACCCCGAGCGCGAGACGAAGATGGCGTTCGGGCCGATCTACGAGGTCGCGGACGCGACCTACATCGTCAAGGCGGGCTCGAGCGTGACGAATTTCGCGACGCTCGATCAGCCCGGCATCAAGGTCGCCGCCGTCAACAACACCACGACCATGCGCGGCGCGATCGCGCATCTGAAGAACGCCGGCGTGACCGGCTATCAGACCTATGACGAGATCTTCGGCCTGCTGCAGCGGGGCGAGATCGACGCCTTCGCGCTGTCGCGCGACCAGCTCAACGCGCTGGCGAAGAAGCTGCCGGGCACGCGGGTGCTCGACGAGACCTTCAAGAAGACGGTGACCGCGGTCGCCGTGCCTCCGGGCCACCCGCAGGCGCTGGCCTTCGTCACCAGCTTCATGACCGAGGCGGCCACCAACGGCCTGCTGCGCAAGGCCTATGACGACAACGGGCTGAAGGAGACGCCGCTGAGGACTCACTAGATCTGGCAAGACCGGCGCTATCGATAAGAATGCCAGGTCGAACAACAACGACGATCGTGTTCATGAGAGGAGAATTTGCTGACCGCGCTGATCCACCCAAATTTCCTCAGTTGCCAAGCCTTCCCCAGCGGCGCAGCCTCAATCGATACGCATGCGTCATACTGACAAATCCGTGCTCATCGTCCTGCATCGGCGGCGCCCATGGATCTGAACATATTGGGGATCGACCGATGATCATCCGTTACACAAGGATGCTCGTACTTGGGGTGGCTGCCGTGGCCGCCTTCGCTGCAGCGCAGGCGCTGGCGCAGACCGACGCGCAGCGCAATGCAATCAAGTCGGCGTGCCGGTCGGACTACATGTCGAACTGCGCGAGCGTGCCGCCCGGCGGCGCCGCGGCCTTCCAGTGCCTGCAGAAGAACATGGCCAGCCTGTCGTCATCATGCCAGACCGCCGTGAAGGCGCTCGAGCCCGCTGCGGAGGCGAAGCCCGCGGTCGATGCAAAGCCGGCGGCCGCGTTGCCGGCTGCGAGCAAACCTGTGGCCGTTGAGGCACCCAAGCTCGCCGCTGAGCCTCCGAAGGCCGCCGCGCAGCCCGCGGCGCCTGCTCAGGCCGCAACGGCTGCCAAACCTGAATCGCCGAAACCGCCGGCATCAGCCGTGGCGGCACCGGCCGCCAAGCCGAACGAGGCGCAGGTCGCGGCCATCCGCAGCGCCTGCAGCTCCGACTATCCCAAGGTCTGCAGCAGCGTACCGCCGGGCGGCGCTGGCGCGCTGCAGTGCCTGGAGCAGAACAAGGCGAAGGTGTCGGCATCCTGCGGCAAGGCCATCGCGACTGCCAATGGTACCAGCGCGCCGGCGGCCGCGAGCGCAACACCGGCTGCCGCTCCGGTGACCACAGCCGTTGGTACGCCGGCTGCGGCTCCGGCAGCGCCCACGATGGTGCTGCGGCCGCTGCGTCCGCTCGAAGAATTGCGCATCGTCAGGGCGGCCTGCGGCTCGGATGCGCGTGCATTCTGCAGCGGGATCGAGCCGGGCGGCGGCCGGGTCGCGCAGTGCCTCGCAGCCAATGCCAGTGCATTGTCGCCTGGCTGCAAAGGCATGCTCGCGCAATTCGCCGCCAATCGGTAACCGGGTCGGTTGCCGGCTCGCGGTCTCGGCAGATGCACGAAAATGGTGCGACTGGATCGATCCACCCAAATTGTCACAGTTGCCAGGCTGCAGTGGTCCAGGCAGATTTCCATCAGGGTGGATATTTAACTAATGAGATATTGGTCTTCAGGAGTTCGACAATGCGCCGCATTTTATCACGTATCACTTTTTCAACTCTTTGCGGGCTGTTCGGCCTGGTATTGATGCCTTTCCTGTCGATGTCGGATGCCAACGCCGTCGTCTGCGCGCGCGGTGTGGTGCGTGCCGGTTGTGCCGGCGCCGCGGGCGCAGTCGTCGTCCGCAAGCCGCCCGTTGCTGCGGCGGCATGCCGGACCGTGCTCGTCAACGGCGTCTGGGTCCGGCGCTGCGTTTAAGGCCCGTTTAATCTGTTTTCGGTATCGACTTATTCGAAACGGTAATTGCGACGCGTAAGTTTTGCGCGTCGCATGCTGCTTTGCATCAGCAAGGTAAGCTGTATTTAACTGTGCTCCCGGCAAGGTGCGGCTCGTACCAACTTGCAATCCGATGGGAGAGGGCCATGGCGTTTTGGCGCTGGCTGCGTGACGCAGCCCTGGCAGCTGCAGTAATCACGTTTGTCGGCAACACGGCTGGCGCGGCCGGCTTGAAGGAAGAAATCGCGCCGACCGGCAAGCTGCGGGTCGCCATTGCTGTCGGCCCGGCCGGCGGCGCCTTCTGGTGCGTCAAGTCGGACAGCGGCTATGCAGGCGTGCCGATCGAGCTCGGCAAAGCGATGGCTGCGCAGGTCGGCGTGCCCGTCGAGTTCGTCGAGCACCAGAATTCCAATACGATCACGGACGCCGGCGCGCAGGGGACCTGGGACGTGGCGTTCATGCCGAAGGACGCAGATCGCGAGACCAAGGTCTCGTTCGGCCCGGTCTACGATTCGGTCGAAACCACCTTCATCATTCGCGCAGGTCTCGATGTTCCAAACATCGCCGCGCTCGACCAGGCTGGCCACGAGGTCGCGGCCATCAATGATACGACGGTCATGCGCGGCGCGAAGGCGTTTCTGAAAAAGGCGACCGTCACCGGCTTCAAGTCCTACGAGGAGGTCTATGCGCTACTCAGCGCGGGCGAGATCGATGCGCTGGCGCTGGCGCGCGATCAACTGAATCTCATCGCCAAGCAGGTGCCCGGAACCAAGGTGCTGGCCGAGACCTTCAAGAAGACGGACACTGCGGTCGCGGTGCCGCCGAAGCATCCGCAGTCACTCGCCTTCGTCACCAAGTTCATGACGGAGTCCAAGGCGAACGGCCTGCTCAAGAAGGCCTATGGCGCCAACAATCTGAGCGAATCCACGTTGCTGACGCAGTGACCGCGTCGACTTGCGCCCGAGGCCGCTTGCCGCACTCTCCCCACGCCGCACGGCGGGGGAGAGGCGATCGTCTCCGCAGCGCCCGGTCTGTATCAGTTCGGCGCTCGCCTCACGATCGGATCGAGGCCGCTTTCCGCGATGACGTGACGCGCATCCGGTGATCCCAGGAACTTGATCAGGGCCTTGCCGGCCTCGGGCTCCTTGGAGGCCGTGGCAATGCCGGCGGAGAACACGGTGATCTTCTGCAGTCCGGCCGGCAGCGGCCCGACGATGTCGATGCCCTTCACCGGTTTGAGCTCGCTGATCTGCTGAAAGCCGATCTCCGCTTCGCCTTGGGCGACGATCTCGCCGACGGGGGTCGCCGGAATCATCCGCGCCTTGCCCTTCATTTCCTCCTTGATGCCGAGCTTGTCGAACATCTCCGTCGAGACGTAGACGCCGCTGGCGCTGTCGGAATAGGCGATGGTCTTGGCAGCGATCAGCATGCGCTTCACGGCGTCGGCGTTCGAAATGTCGGGATGCGGCGTTCCCGACTTCACGGCCACGCCGATCGGCGAATTCGCAAGCTCGACATAACTGTCGGGCATCACCTTGCCTCTGGTGGTGAGATCACTGAGCGCATAGCCGACCATGATCAGCACGTCGGCCGGCTCGCCGCGTTCGAGGCGGACCGGGATCGCATTCGCCGTCGTTCCCATCGACGGGCCGTAGGCGATCGTGACCTTGTTGCCGGAGCGACGCTCGAACTCGGGCACCAGGGACTTGAACGCGGCCGTCATGCCGCCGGAGATCATCACATGAATCTCCGCAGCCTGGGTTGCTGTCGTCAGAACGATGGCGGCCGAGACGGCGAGGCCGACGGTGCGAAGGCGGGTTGAGAAGGTCATGGCAGGCTCCGAAATAGACGGCCGGAGGCCGAGGGCGCTCTGGATAGCCCGGCTTTGCCGGGAAGGCCAGCCTGCGGACAGTAGCGCATCCGACACGGGAGCCGGATGCGAGCTTCACACAAAGTTGCTGCTCACTTCGCAATTGGCCGCGTTTGCGGCGCCTCGATGTTCGCAGTGCGGCAGACCTTCTCGGCCAGCCCGCCCGCGTCAGCCGGCCTGGTAAGCCGGCGCGGTTGCCAGGAAGGCGCCATAGGCGTCCGCGTCCGGTGGCGTGAACATCTCGACCAACGGATTGCGTCGCCTCCGCGTCGCGCCGATGTCGGCTAACAGCTCGTCGAAATGCTTGAAGTGATAGGGCGCAACACATAGCCCGCCATACACCCCCGCGGCCGGACGCTCGACCCGCTTGAAATGCAGCATCATCTCGATGTTGTCGCGCATCTCGCGATCACCGGGCTGATGCGCCAGCTGCATGTCGGCGTAACGCACCAGCCATTGCGCGGCCATGTCGGCGCAGAGCACGGTGCAGAAGCTGGAATTGAAGCCGACGAAGCCCATGTCGGGCAGGTCGGGATTGGCGATCAGCCGATATAGCCGATACTGGCCGTCGGGATCGACGAGCTTGGCGCGATCGGCTTCCGACAGGAAGGGAACGCCGAGCTTGTAGCCGATGGCAAGCACCGCGACATCGGCCGCGATCCGTTCGCCGCTGCGCGCCACGATCGTGTTCGGCTCGTAGTGATCGAAGGTGCCGAGCACCGCCTTGATGCGACCGTCCGCGACCATCGGAAAGAAGTCCGGCGTCGCGATCGGAACCGAACAGTTCACGCCATCTTCAATCCGTTGCTTGGGCACCATGTTGCATTTGGCGAGCTTGAGCTGAGTCTTCAGCAGGCTCTCCAGGCCGCGCCAATTGGCCCAGACGAGAGGTTTCGCCAGGAGATGGGCGAGACGGGAGAGCGGGCCGATGCCCCAGCTTGCGAACATCTGCTCCTGGGCGCGGATGTAGAGGATGCGCTTGAAGTTGATGAGCCCGCCGATGAAATAGGGAATGCGCCACACCGGCTCGCGGAACACAATCGTGACGGAGCGCGCGCCGGAGCGCACCGCATTGACGGCAATATCGGTCGCCGATTTCGAGCCGCCGAGCACGACGACGTTGCGGTCCTTGATCATGCCGGGGTCATTGTATTTCGACGAGTGCATGATGGCGCCGCCGGCTGCCTTGAACTGATCCTCGCCTGGGAGTGATAGCGTCTGCGGCTCGTTGAACTGTCCAGTGCAAACGGCAACGAAATCGAAGTCCTCTCGGCTCAACTGATCTCCGGCCTTGAGATCGAGCGTCCAGCCCGGCTTGCCGTCCGTGCGCCGCTGCATCGACAGAACGGTGGTGTTCAGCCGCATCAGGCGCGTGAGGTCGTGACTCCCGGCGTAGTCGGCGAGATAGGCATAGACCTGCGGCCCCTTCGGCCACTCCGGATAGCTGTCGGGCATCGCCTTGTCGGTGTAGCGATAGAGCTCCTTCGGGCTCTGCGTCTGCACGTCGGGGTAAGAGCGCGCCGGCTCCCAGACGCCGCCGAGATCGGTGCTGCGCTCGATGATGGTAACGTTGTGCCCGCGGGCGGCAAATGCTTTGGCTGCAGCCAGGCCGGAGACGCCGGCACCGATCACGCAGACGTTCTTTCGAGCGATCATGGGACCTCCTTGTTGTCGCGCGTGCAGCGGCGTTCGGGCAGGCGTCGCCCGCCGCGCTGCAACAGCTCGTTGAAGAGTTTGATGATGACGAAGGTCGCCCGGCGCGACCGAAGCATGTGGCGCCGCCGGACGGGCCAGCGGCGGAATCGAGGCGAGGTGCTCTCGCCGATCACCTGCCGTTCAGGCGGCGCATCTGTTCTTGCTGCAGGGCCTGCAAAGCCGTCCGCGCTCATCGCGCACCGCGCCGCACTGACGAACCCTGAGCCCGACGGAGCGCCGGCTGACGCCTAGTCGTTGGCCTCGGGCGGCAGGAAGTCGACCTCGTGCTCGGCCGAGATCCGCACCACCTCGGCGGGGTCGGCGAGATTGTCCAGCTTGTTGAACAGTGCCTCCAGCTTCTGCATCGGCGACACCCAGAACAGCGCGCGCGCCGGCTTGTCCGACTTGTTGAAGTAGCCATGCGGAATGCCGCGCGGCATGCGCACGAGATCGCCGGCATGCGCCCTGACCCAGACGCCGTCGAGCTTGAGGTCGAGCACGCCCTCCTGAACCAGGATGAACTCATCCTGCGTGGGGTGGACGTGAACGGGCACGAACTGTCCGGGCTCGCTGTTGGTCTCGAATGCGAAGGTGGAGTCGGTGACGGCTTTGGGGAAGTAGACCTGACCCAGGATATTCCAGGTCTTGCCGGCATAGCCGGTGCCGGCGGGCGTGATGCCTTTTTCGAGTGTGGTCATGGCGGATCTCCTTGCTGCACACGCAGGGAGGATCGAGCAAGTCGCGGCATGGTGTCTATCCAGAAAACGAATCCCTCGACGCCAGATGCTAATTATTATAGGTTTCAAACGATTTCGACGGGCGATGTGTCATGACTGCAAATGCAGCTTCTGATCGCAGTTGGGGACGGTCCGCAGCGCCGCGGCTCTCAGCCTATGGCCGTGTTGCAACGCACGATGTCGATGAGGCCGCTGAACAAATAGGTCGCATCTTTTGTCCGCACGGGCTGCAGCCAAAGGCTGCGACTGCGCGCGATTTCCGCGCGCTGCATAATTGCGCGGCATTTGACGGCTTCTCCATCAACTACGTCGCCTATGGCGGCGAGGTCACCATCGATCCCGGCTGCCTCGACCGCTTCTTCCTGGTTCAGCTTCCCTTCGCAGGGACAGCAAGCATCCGGACCGCAGCGCGCGAGATTGCTTCCGGTCCGGATCGCGCGGGCTCGTTGTTGTCGCCGACATTGCCGACCCGCATGGTCTGGCACGATTGTGCCCAGCTGATCCTGCTGCTCGACCGCCGCCTGGTCGAGCAGCGTGCCGCGGCACTGTCGGGACGTGCGGTGCAGCCGGTCGAATTCGATCCGACGGTCGCGCTGTCGGCCGATCACGGCTCACGGCTGCGGGCGCACATGCTCGAGCTCGCCGAATTGGCCGAACGCTTGACCGACGGATTTGGCGGCGCACGCAAGCTGCCGGCCATCGTGGCCGCCAACTGGCGCGAGACGCTGCTCGACATCCTGTTTCAGCAGCCGAGCAATGGGCTGTCGGAGGCGATCAGGCTCCATTCCGGCCGGATCGAGACGCTGCCCCAGGCGGTCCGCAGGGCGCGGGATCAGCTCGACGCCCACGCCGCCGAGCCGCTCGATCTGGCCCAGCTGGCCGCGTCGGCGGGAATAGGCATCCGTGCCCTGCAGGGCGGCTTCCGCCGCCATTTCGGCATGTCGATCTCCGACATGCTGCTCGACATCCGCTTGGCCAAGCTGAATGCGCAGCTGATGGTGGCGGCACCGGACGCGCGCATCATCGACATCGCCTTCGAGCTCGGCTTTGCCCATCTCGGGCGCATGGCCGGGGCCTATCGCGACAAGTTCGGCGAGCCGCCGTCGGCGACGCTGCAACGCCGGCAGCGCGCCCGGTTTACGAATTGACGTGCACGAAATCGCGCAGCAGCGGATAGATCTCGTTGTTCCACTTCTTGCCGCTGAACACGCCGTAATGGCCGACACCGGCCTGCATGTGATGGACGCGGCGATAGGCGCGCACATTGGTGCAGATATCCTGCGCGGAGAGCGTCTGGCCGATCGAGCAGATGTCGTCGCGCTCGCCTTCGACCGTCATCAGGCCGATCCGCCGCACCGCTTTCGTGTCGACGGGACGGCCGCGATGCATCAGTTTGCCTTGCGGCAGCAGATGCTCCTGGAAGACATCGCGCACCGTCTCGATGTAGAACTCCGCCGGCAGATCCATGACGGCGAAATACTCGTCGTAGAAGGTCTTGATCGTTTCGGCCTTCTCGACCTCGCCCTTGGCGAGGTGGTTGGCGAGATCCATGTGCTGCTTGACGTGACGCTCGAGGTTCATCGACACGAAGGCGGTAAGCTGTACGAAGCCCGGATAGACCTTGCGGAAAGCGCCCCGACACTGGAACGGCACGTAGTGGATCAGGTTGTTCTCGAACCAGTCGATCGGCTTGCTCTTGGCAAACTCGTTGACCTTGGTCGGCTGGATCCGCGTGTCGATCGGTCCAGCCATCAGGGTGAGCGTCGCCGGCCGCGAGGGGTGGTTGTCCTCGCACATCACGGCGGTCGCCGCGAGCGCCGACACCGATGGCTGGCAGATCGCGACCATGTGCGGACGCGGGCCGAGCTGGCTGAGGAAGGTGATGAGATGATCGGTATAATCTTCCAGTCCGAAGCGGCCATGATGGCGCGGAATGTCGCGCGGATTGTGCCAGTCGGTGATGTAGACGTCGTGATCCTGCAGCAGCGTCTTCACCGTGCCTCGCAGCAGCGTGGCAAAATGGCCGGACATCGGCGCCACCAGCAGCACCCGCGGCTGCTCCGGCGCACCGTCCTTCTTGAAATGCAGCAGCGAGCCGAACGGCGTCTTGAACGTCACTTCCTCGGTGACGGGGATCTCACGATTGCCGACCATCACGCTGTCGATGCCATAGGCCGGGCGGGCATAGGTCAAGGCCGACCGCGAGATCAGTTCGAGCGCCGCAGAGAGCCGCCGCATGGCGCGGCCGGAGAGCCCTGATGGGATCAGGTTGAGATAGCGCATGGCCGCCGCCGCGCCGTGGCGCCAGGGCTCGGTCAGGTCCATGTGGTTCTGGTAGGCTTGATACAGCAGCGCCATCGGTCCCCGTCCGTCACTCCAACTTGATGTATGCAATATCGGAGCCAGAGCCGGAGAGTCTTGCCTCAAAAACTGGCATGTCGCTTGCTGTATCAAATCGCTGGAGTATTCGGCTCCGGATCGCAATCTGGGGCCGTGAGGTCATCGGAGCGTGGCCGGACGACAAGCGACAAAGGGGCAGGGCGACATGGCCAAACCGACATTGACCATCAGCAGCAAGAACTATTCGTCGTGGTCGCTGCGCGGCTGGCTGCTCGCAAAGTTTGCCGGGCTCGATTTCGACGAGGTCGTGGTCGGTCCGGACGATGCCTCTGCGCGGGCGGAGATCCTGCTGCTGTCCTCATCGATCCTGGTGCCGTGCCTCAGGCACGACGGCGCCACGATCTGGGATACGCTGGCGATCGGGGAATATCTCAACGAGACCTTTCCCGAGGCCGGCCTGCTGCCGGCCGACCGCATCGAGCGCGCGCATTGCCGCTCGATATCGGGCGAAATCCATTCCGGCTTCACGACCTTGCGCGCTTCGCTGCCGGTCAATCTGAAAGGGCATTTCCCGGGCTTCAAGGTCTGGACCCGGGCGCAGGCCGACATCGATCGGATCTGGGCCATCTGGCACGACTGTCTAGACAGGTCGGGCGGCCCGTTTCTGTTCGGCCCGCGCGGCATGGCGGACGCCATGTATGCGCCGGTGGTGACGCGCTTCGTGACCTATGACGTGAAGCTGGAGCCCAGGCTCAAGGCTTATGCCGATCTGGTCATGGCGATGCCTGAGATGCAGGAGTGGATCGAGGCGGCCAAGGCCGAGCCCGAGGAGATCGAGGAGCTCGAGGTCGAGTATTAGCCGGCCCGTCGCCGGGGGACGTCCGCCACGGGCGCAGGTGGACGCGGGCACGCCACCCGCATTGGCTCACGCACCGGGCAGTCTGTGCCCAAATTGAAGCCGGATGAGCTGTCGCGAGGCTACGGGAGGAGAGGTGCCCGTCAGCCGGGCTCGACCGGCGGCCGTGTGCAAAACGCAGGTGTTACCAATCGCTTCACGGCGTGCTGCATGGTGCCGCGCGTCTCATTGTGCGCGGGGCAGGGCGTGGCGTGGTTTTCGCATGGCACAATCCGCTTTCGGGCGAGGTGGCCGCTGCGGCCGATCGATGGGCCTCAAGGGTTGCTGACGCCGCGATCAACCGGTGGAGGCCGTGATGAACCAGCATGCCGCAGTGACCAAGTTCTCGCACGTCAAGCCCGAAGACACCGACTACACGGGAGGAGGCCTGCGCGACTTCTTCCTCTATCGCGATCTCGGCATCGCCGATGCGACCGGCGGCCAGGTGATCTGCCATCTCGTCAAGGCCAATCCGGATTGCCCGCCGGTCGACGGCACCGGCTGGCACCGGCATGATTGCGACTTCCAGATCGTCATCATGATGAAGGGCTGGGCCCGCTTCATGTACGAGGACAAGCCGACCCTGGTGAGGGCCGGCGACGTCGTGCACCAGCGCCCGGGCATCACGCACTACCTCTACGATTATTCTCCCGACATGGAATACATGGAGATCGTCAGCCCGGCCGACTTCAAGACGGTCGAGATGCCGCCGGCAACCGACAAGGTGCCACCGGTCACGCCCTGGACCTGATCTCCCCGCGCCACCGCTCTGTTAAGCTTTGGCATCCGGCCGCGCCGTGCGGCCGGATGTATCGTTTCAGCATGTGGTGGGTCGCGGCGCGCGGGGCCGACATGTAGCCGTGAACAGCTGTCGTACCGACTGCGGCCGCTGATTCGGACGTGATTCGTTCCGTCCGCGTTCCAAGGATTAACGAGCGTCCCTTCAGCGTCACGTTTTGAAACAGACGCTGCTCGCGCCGTCGCGGCCCACGGCTGCGATCGCGTCTCTTTCGATTCGCGATTCCGCGGCGTGCTTGTCGGAATGGTGTGCCCGACGATGGACGGTGGCACTTGTGATTGCTGCCGGCGCTGCCGAGGGCTGATGTCGCCGTGAGACTCAATCCGAGTTCGAAACGAATTTTGGACAAGACCGGCCCTGAGCAGAACTCAGGGCGCGGTGTGTGATCAATAAGACGAAGCGCGATCGGCAACGAAGCTCGGCTGCGAACGGCGTCCGCCGCGGTCGTCGTAACGCGCGCGCGGGAAGCGCCAGCCGATCACGGTGGCTTCGAGCGCACCGCCGGATTCCTTGTTGTGCCACTTGCCGTCGGTGTAGAAACACTGGAACGGAAGTTGATAGGTGCCGCTGTGATCTTCGCACAGCACCTCGACCGTCTGCCCGGGCGGTGGCTCACCGTTGCCGTCGAACTGCGCTAACCGTTTTTCGCGCGTAGCCATTCTGTGCATCTCCCTAAAAACGGGTCCCAGGCGGAACTTCAATGCGCGATTGAGGTCTCAGTATGGTATCATTCCGGAAAGAGCATCAGTTCCATGCAAAATCATGTGTTTGGCAAGCCAATGAGAAAATTGTGATGCGAATCTTTGTTGCCACGTGTTTGCTCGCAATGTGGTGCGCGAGTTCTGTCGTTCATGCGCAGGATATTCCGGGCATCGAGATCTGCACTGCAGAGAAGGCGATGGATCGTCGCACCTCATGCCTGCAGAGCAACATCGATTTCCTGCAGAAGACGATGACGAAGCAGTCGCTCGATCAGCAGCAGAAGCTCGATGCGGCAAATCGTCAGGTCCAGGCGCTCAAGGCGGCACTCATCGCACAGCAGGGCGCCATCGATGAGCTCAAGGCCAGCCAGGCAAGACTTTCCGACGAGCTCAAGAAGAAGGCCGATGCGCCAGCCCCCAAGGACGCGACGCCGGCGAAGCCGAACGGCAAATAGCATGTGTCGGCCGACATGCGTGTCTCGCGCGTTCCTAGTTGCGTTTCGATGTCAGGACCGGCTTCGAGATCGGTGCCGGCGCCCGGCTGATTCCGTGACGGGTCTTGCGTCAACACGCTGCAAGTCAGCCCTGCACGGTGGGAACGTCAGCCTTGCTTGGCAAGCTGCAGCCGCTTTGCGATAACCTCCTGCACAATAAGAATGTCGTCGCGGCGGCCGATCTCGGCCGTGTCTCGCGGTGATGAAGCGGGAGGTCGTCCGATGTCCAACATGCGCGTGCTCGCCACCGATCTCGAATTTCCGGAAGGGCCCGTGGTGATGCCCGACGGCTCGGTGGTGCTGGTCGAGATTCGCGGCCGGCGGCTGACGCGGGTGTTTCCCGATGGCCGCAAGGAGGTCGTGGCGGAGATTCCGGGCGGGCCGAATGGCGCAGCTCTCGGGCCCGACGGCAAGATCTACATCTGCAACAATGGCGGCTTCTCCTGGATTCCGACCGGCAAGATCATCATGCCGGGGCCTCAGCCGCAGGATTATCTCGGCGGCTCGATCCAGCGCGTCGATCTGCAGAGCGGCCAGGTCGAGACAGTTGTAAGCCGCTGCGGCGAGCACGAGCTGCGCGGGCCGAACGACCTCGTCTTCGACCGCAATGGCGGCCTGTGGTTCTCAGATCTCGGCAAGCGCCGCGCGCGCGACATGGATGTCGGCGCATTCTATTATCTCAAGCCCGGCATGAGCGAGATCGTCGAGGCCGTGCACGGCATCCTGCCGGCCAACGGCATCGGCCTGTCGCCGGATGAGAAGACCGTCTACATCGCGGAGACGCCGACCGCGCGGCTCTGGGCTTACGATCTCTCCGAGCCCGGCACGGTCAAGCCGCGCGAGGTGATCTATCGCGGCGAGCGCGGCCGTCCCATCGCCGGCCTCGGCGGCTACCAGATGTTCGATTCGCTCGCAGTCGAGGCCAACGGCAATGTCTGCGTCGCGACCCTGGTGTCGGGGTGCATCAGCGTGATCGCGCCGGACGGTACCCTGGTCGAGCAGGTCCCGACCGGGGACCGCGTCACGACCAATATCGCCTTTGGCGGGCCGGATTTGAAGACGGCTTACATCACGCTGTCGGGCAAGGGCGAACTGGTAACGATGGACTGGCCGCGGCCGGGATTGCCGCTGAATTTTCTGAACAAGTGACGTTCGACGTGATAGTTCCGTCATTGCGAGCGTCAGCAAAGCAATCCAGGACGGCATACGCGGCCCTGGATTGCATCGTCGCTTGCGTTCCTCGCAATGACGGAATTTGCTGATGCCCTTTCTCGAACCAGTCACTCTCAGCGGCGTGCACGCCAGTCTCGCGCCGCTGTCATCAGACCATCACGACGCACTGGTCGAGGCGGTCAGCGACGGCGAATTGTGGAACCTGTGGTACACGGCAGTTCCGAAACCCGAGACCATGGCCAAGGAGATCGAGCGCCGGCTCGGCCTGTTCGCGGCCGGCAGCATGCAGCCGTTCACGGTGCTCGACGCCGACGGCCGCGTCGCCGGCATGACCACCTACATGAACGTCGATGCCGCCAACCGCCGCGTCGAGATCGGCTCGACCTGGTATGCGAAGCGGGTGCAGCGCAGCGCGCTCAACACGCAGTGCAAGAGGCTGCTGCTGGCGCACGCGTTCGAGGCGATGAACTGCATCGCAGTCGAGTTCCGGACGCATTTCTTCAACCACCAGAGCCGCCGCGCCATCGAGCGGCTCGGCGCCAGGCAGGACGGCATCCTGCGCAGCCACCAGATTGCGCCGAACGGGACGCTGCGTGATACCGTCGTCTACAGCATCACCGCGGCCGAATGGCCGACCGTGAAGGCGCATCTCGACTACCAATTGAATGACAAGCCGCGCTGATCGCGCTATGGCCCCGTTGGCAACGCGCCAGCGGCGACGACGAGACCGGGACGACCGACCAGATGGATACCTTCGACTATGTGATCGTGGGCGCCGGCTCCGCCGGCTGCGTGCTCGCCAGCCGCCTCAGCGAGGACCCGTCGGTCACGGTGTGCGTGCTCGAGGCAGGCCCGCGCGACTGGCATCCCTACATCCATCTGCCGGCCGGCTTCATCAAGACCTTCTACATGAAGAGCATCAATTGGGGCTATCAGCAGGAGCCCGGGCCCTACACCAACGGGCGCAGCATCTATGCGCCGCGGGGCAAGACGCTCGGCGGCTCCTCATCGATCAACGGCCATGTCTACAACCGCGGCCAGCGCCAGGATTTCGACACCTGGGCGCAGATGGGCAATCGCGGCTGGAGCTATTCCGACGTGCTGCCGCACTTCAAGCGCATGGAGAAGCGCATCGGCGCCGGCGAGGACCAGTATCGCGGCCGCGACGGCAGCCTCATCGTGACCACCATGGAGTGGAAGGACACGCTGTGCGAGGCCTTCATGGACGGCGCCGTCTCGCTCGGCATCCCGCGCAACCCCGACTACAACGGCGCGATCCAGGAGGGCGTGTCCTACGTCCAGCGCACCATCAAGGACGGCCGCCGCGTGTCCTCGGCGACCGCGTTCCTGCGCCCCGCCAGCAAGCGGCCGAATGTCGAGGTCCGCACCCATGCCCACGCGACCGGCGTCATGCTGGACGGCAAGCGCGCCGTTGGCGTGCGCTATCACCGCGGCGGGCGCGGCGGCGTGCCGATGGAGGTGCGCGCGCGCAAGGAGGTGATCCTGTCCGGCGGCGCCTACAATTCGCCGCAGCTCTTGCAGCTGTCCGGCATCGGCGCGCCCGAACTGCTGCAGGAGCACGGCATCGAGGTGCGCCATGCGCTGGGCAGCGTCGGCGAGGGCCTGCAGGACCATTACGCGCCGCGCACCGTGGCGCGCGTCAAGAACATCAAGACCGTCAACGAGCTCGCACGCGGCCTCAATCTGTGGGGCGAGGCGTTGAAATGGGCGGTGACGCGGCGCGGCATCCTGTCGCTGTCGCCGACCATGGTGTACTGCTTCTGGCACTCCGGCGAGACCGCCGAGAGCTCCGATCTGCAGCTCACCTTCACGCCTGCCAGCTACAAGGAGGGCGTGCAGGGCCAGCTCGAGGACGAGCCCGGCATGACGGTCGCGTCCTGGCAGCAGCGCCCGGAGAGCCGCGGCTATGTGCGGCTCCGCTCGGCCGACCCGTTCGCGCCGCCGCTGATCCAGACCAACTATCTCACCGCCGAGCTCGACCGCCGCGTCGTCGTCGCCGGCATGAAGCTGGCGCGCCGGCTGCTGGCGTCGGCTCCGCTTGCACCATACTACGCGTACGAGGATTTCCCTGGACCGAAGGTGAACAGCGACGACGAGTTCCTCGCGGCGGCGACGCAGCGCGCCACCACCACCTTCCATCCCGGCTGCTCCTGCCGCATGGGCCCGGCCGACTCGACCTGGGCCACCGTCGACGACCAGCTTCGCGTCCACGGCCTGCAAGGCCTGCGCGTCGCCGACGCCTCGATCATGCCCCGCATGATCTCCGCCAACCTGAACGCGGCGACCCTGATGATCGGCGACAAGGCGGCGGATCTGATTTTGGGCAAGGCTGAGGTGGAGAGCGTGTCGGCGTAGGGCGAGGGCTCCATTGGCGCGTCCTCGCCATTTGAATTCGAGCTGCTACCGAGCGTGCGGTGCGCTCCCTCGCCCCGTTCTTACGGGGAGAGGGCTGGGGTGAGGGGCAGCCTTACGGGCGGTGCCGCTACGGGGCGCCGACGTGCCCGTCCGATAGAGCCACGATGTTGCTTTGTATGTGCCATGCCCCTCACCCGGATTGCTGCGCAATCCGACCTCTCCCCGCAAAGGGCGGGGAGAGGTTGCACTGCTCGCGCCGAGATAGTTGGGCGCGACAAGGTGACAGCACCTACTTCACCAGCCTGAATCTCCCGCCCTCGACCTTGATCAAAAACGCCGAGCGCTCGTCGTAGCCGTTGTGGTCGGTCGGGCTCATGTTGGAGAGGCCGTTGTTGAGATAGACGTCCTTGCCGCGCTCCAATTCGTCGCGCAGCGCCGCGCGAAATCCCGGCGTGCCGGGCTTGGCGGCCTTCAGCGCGCCGGGAATTGCGCCCTTCAGCAGCGTGACCGTGTCCCACAGATGCGCGGCGAAGATGTTCGGCTTGTCGCCATTGGCGGCCTGATAGGCTGATACGAACGCGTCGTTGGCGCGGCGGAACGGATCCTCCGCGGCGAGATCGTCCGCGATCGAGAACGCCTCGCCGGCGAACACCGCGCCCTCGACGTTCTCCTTGCCGAGCTTGATGAATTCCTGCGTCGCCACGCCATGGGTCTGGAAGATCTTGCCGGCATAGCCGCGCTCGCGCAGCGCCTGCTGCGGCAGCACCGCGGGCGTGCCGGCCGAGGCGATGAACACCGCGTCCGGATTGGTCGCCATCACCTGCAGCGCCTGGCCGGTGACGCTGGTGTCGCCGCGGGCATAGACCTCGTGCGTCGTCACGGTCAGGCCGAGCTTCGGCGCCAGCTTCGTCACCTCCTGATAGTAGCCCTCGCCATAGCCGTCGGAGACGCCGATGAAGCCGAGGGTCTTCACGCCCGTCTTTGCGATGTATTTGAGCATCGCCGCAGCCATGATGTCGTCATTGGGCACCACCTTGAACGCCCATTTGCGCTTGTCGTCCATCGGCTGCACGATCGCGGTCGAGGCCGCCAGAGACAGCAGCGGCGTCCTGCTTTCGAGCGCGACGTCGAGCATCGGCATGGTCACCGGCGTCAGCGACGAGCCGATGATGACGTCGACCTGGTCCTGGATCACCAGCCGGCGCGCATTCTGCAGACCCTTCACGCTGTCGGATTCGTCGTCGAGCGCGATGTAGACGATCTTCTCGCCGCCGATCTCCTTCGGCAGCGCCGCCACCGCCTTGATCTGCGGCTGCCCGAGCGCCGAGCCGGGCCCGGTTGCGGACACCACGATACCGACCTTGACGTCGGCCCGCGCGGGCGAGCCGAAGGCCATCATTGCAGCAATTCCGATCGCCGTGAGCGCGGCTCTCATCACCAGTCCTCCCCGTTGAGCGTGCTCGGCACGTTGACTGGCCGAGTCTTTGGCCGACGACCGTAGCCGGACCGGAGGCCCCGTGTCTGTCCCCGTGGTTGGTGACGCGGGGCGCGGCGCTTCCAGCCGGGGCGGGTTGCTGCTAGGCTCAGTGAACAAAGAGAGCCGGGAGGAATGCATGGAGGCTCAGGGGCCTGGTATCGGCGCGGCCGGCGCCGTCGGCGCCATGGTGCTCGCGATCGGACAGGAGTCGTTTCCAGGCGTCCTTATCGAGACGCTGCGCATCGTTGCCGATGTTGGCCATTGCATGGTGTTCACCTTCGAGAACCAGCGCTCGGCGCGCTGTCTGCTCAGCACGGGGAACATCGCGATCGGGCCCGACCTCGGCGCCGCCTATTCGGAGCATTTCCACACCGCCGATCCGAACCGCGATACGATCTTCCGCCAGCGCGCGGACACCAGCCACATCCTGCTGCCGAACTTCGCGCGCCGCATGTATCCGAAGGGCTACCGCAAACTGTTCTTCGAGGATTCCGAGATCGTCGACAAGGCCGCCACCGCGATCTGGGTCGGCGACCACTGCTATTACGTGAACTTCTATCGCACCGCTGCGCAAGGCGGCTTCGCGCCGGACCAGCGCCAGCGCATCGCGGCGGTCGCTCCGATCGTGGGCGCCATCGTCGCGCGTCATTGCCAGCACCGCGCCGCCGCGATGGATCCAGCCGACAAGTTCGCCTCGCTGTTCGCCGCCGGCGGACCGCTGGCGGTGCTGACCGCGCGCGAGAAGGACGTCTGCCGCCGCATCCTCTCAGGCTTCACCTCGGAGGCGATCGCCGGAGATCTCGGCATCGCCCTCAACTCCGTCTTCACCTATCGCAAGCGCGCCTATGAGAAGCTCGGCATCGCCTCGCAGAACGAGCTGTTCGCGATCGCGCTGCGGCTGATGACGACACCGCGCCCGCTGAACTGAGCCAGGCCGTCGCGGATGCTGTCACCCATCACCGGGACAGACGTCGCGCGCATGCGCAGTTAGCGTGCGCCGTCTGACCGGAGGCTGAAAGTGAGCACCGCACCGCGCTTCGACATCGACACCGCGACCTTCTGGGCCGATCCCTATCCGGCGCTGGCGCGCATGCGCAAGGAGGCGCCGATCGCCTTCGTGCCGCAGCTCGGCAGCACGCTGCTGTGCCGGCGCAACGACATCTTCGTCTCCGAAAAGCAGATCGACGTCTTCAGCTCGCATCAGCCGCAGGGACTGATGAACCGGCTGATGGGCCACAACATGATGCGCAAGGATGGTGCCGCGCACATGGCCGAGCGCCACGCGATCGCGCCGGCGGTCTCGCCACGGGCCGTCCGGGTGCATTGGCTGGCGCAGTTCCAGGCTCATGCCGACAGGCTGATCGATGCGCTCGATCCGGCAGCCGAGATTGATCTCGTCAGGGACTTCGCGCTGCCGTTCTCGGCCGAATGTCTGAAGCTGATCACCGGCCTCACCAACATGCGCTTCGAGGACATGAACGCATGGTCGCAGGCGATGATCGACGGCATTGCCAACTACACCGGCGATCCGGCGGTCGAAGCGCGCTGCAACGCTGCGACCTCCGGCATCGATGCCGCGATCGACGACATGCTGCCGGTGCTGGAGAAGCACCCCAATCAGAGCCTGCTCGGCGTGATGCTGGCCGGGGGCATGCCGATGGACAGCGTCCGCGCCAATATCAAGCTCGCGATCTCGGGCGGCCAGAACGAGCCGCGCGACGCCATCGCCGGCACGGTCTGGGCGCTGCTGCTGCATCCCGAGCAACTTGCGCTGGCGGTGAATGGCGAGGTGCGCTGGCTGCAGGTGTTCGAGGAATATGCCCGCTGGATCTCGCCGATCGGCATGTCGCCGCGGCGCATCGCAAGACCCTGGAGTATCCGTGATGTCGCCTTCGAGCCCGACGAGCGCGTGTTCCTGATGTTCGGCTCGGCCAACCGCGACGAGGCGTATTTCACCGACCCTGATCGCTTCGACATCCGCCGCGACGTCTCCAAGAGCATCGCCTTCGGCGCCGGCCCACATTTCTGCGCGGGCGCCTGGGCCTCGCGCGCCATGATCGCCGACGTCGCTCTGCCGACGCTGTTCGCCCGGCTGCAGAACCTGCGTCTCCGCGAGGCCGAGTCGGCGCGCATCGGCGGCTGGGCCTTTCGCGGCCTGCTCAATCTGCCGGTGACCTGGGACGCGACGCGACACTGATCCTCATATTGGGCGCGGCCCGCGGGAGTCTCTCGGGCGCAGCTCGTCCAAACGAACGGAGACCACCTACGCTATCCCGCCGCGATTGCCTGTGCTTCTGCCGCGGCTCGCTGCATGCTGGACGACATCTCGCTGGTGACGGTGCTTTGTTCTTCGACCGCGGCGGCGGTCGAGGTGACGTATTCGCTGACGTTCTGGATCTCGGTCTTGATCGCGTTCAGGGCATTCACGACCTCGGCCGAAATCACGTTCAGGCCGGCGATCTCTGCGCCGATCTTGTCGGTGGCGGCCTTGGCCTGGTTGGCAAGGTTCTTGACCTCCGCGGCGACCACCGCAAATCCGCGCCCGGCCTCGCCGGCGCGCGCCGATTCGATGGTGGCGTTGAGCGCCAGCAGATTGATCTGCCCCGTGATGTCGCTGATGATCTCGACGATGCCGCTCATCGCCTGAGTTGCTTCGCTCAGGCGCTTGGCCTGCGAGTCGGCCGAAGCAACCCGGTCGGCCGCGCCCATTGCGGTCTCGCGCGACTTCGTCATCGCTTCGGATATCTCACGGACGGACGCATTGAGTTCCTCTGCGCCTGCCGCCACCGAGTCCATCATGCCGCGGACGCGCTCGTTCCCCATGCGCGCCAGCACCTGCTTCGTAACATCCGTAGCGAACTTCACCACCTTGCACGGCTTGCCATTGAGATCGAGGATCGGGTTGTAGGAGGCCTGGATCCAGACCTCACGTCCGCCCTTGCCGATTCGCTTGTATTCGGCCGCTTGATATTCTCCGCGGTTGAGGGCCGCCCAGAATGCGCGATAGGCGGCGCCTTCCCGCTCCGCGGGATCGACGAACATCGAGTGATGACGGCCCTTGATCTCGGACAGTGTGTAGCCAAGAGCGTGGAGGAAATTCTCGTTCGCCGTGATCACGGTGCCGTCGAGAGCGAACTCGATCACCGCCTGCGATTTGCCGATGGCCGCAATCTGCCCCGCCAGGTCGGCATTGCGCATCTTCTGTTCGGTGACGTCGGTTGCGAACTTCACCACCTTGGTGGGCTTGCCCTTGTCGTCGAAGATCGGATTGTAGGACGCCTGGATCCAGACCTCGCGTCCGCCCTTGCCGATCCGCTTGTATTCGGCAGCCTGGTATTCGCCGCGATTCAGGGCAGCCCAGAACTCACGATAGGCTGCGCTGTCGCGCTCCCTTGGATCGACGAACATGCTGTGATGCTTGCCCTGGATCTCCGGCAAGGCGTAGCCCAGCGCCTTCAGGAAGTTCTCGTTCGCGGTAACGACCGTGCCGTCCAGGTTGAACTCGATCACGGCCTGCGACTTGCCGATCGCCGCCACCTGGGCTGCGTAATCGATATTTTGCAGGCGCAAGCTCGCGTCGGACCATTCGACCACCGTTCCCGCACGAGTTCCGTCGCGGTGGTTCAGGGGCTGTGCGACGAGGTCGAAAAACCACGTGCCGATCTTGATCGTCGCCCGGTGCTCCGAACGGAGCGCCTGCAGCATGCGGCGCTGGTGCGACGGATCCTTGTGGAATACGTCGATGTTCGCGCCCATCAGGCCGTCGACACGAAAATTCGGCAGTTGCTGCCTGAGGTCCTGCTCGGCTTCCCGGAGCAGCGTCTTCACGGCCTCGTTCATATAGACGATGTTGAGATTGGTGTCGGCGATCATCACCTTGGCCGTGATCGCGTTCGCACCGAGCAGAGCAAGCGTGTCACCGTTATTCTTGCGACCGAACATGAGTTTTTCTCCGTGAGTACCGATGAGAGCGCGCCTCGGTCATTGTGGCGGTCAGCGCGACCTTGACTATTCACGCGCAACCGACGGCCACCGAAGCGGTTCTGAAAGCCGACCCCGGTAAATCACGGGGGTTTATTTAATGTAGCAGGCTATCTGTAAGATTGAGTTAGGCACTTCACTGCAGCTCCGTTCGGATTCTGCACGGCCATGTCGTGTGCGAGCGCTTCCTGGCGGGATCATCCGTCGCACGCAATCGTTGCCTCAGATCAAATTCGAGGTGGTTCCGGTTGATAGCTTGTGCGGAGCCAAGGTGTTACAGGCTCGCTCATGCCAGAGAACGACATAGCCGAGATTATCCAGATACCCAGAATATTTCTGGATAGTTTGGGCATCGGCATCTCGATCGTCGATTGCGAGACAGGGTGCATTCGCTTCGCGAACGCCGAATTCTGCCGGGTGGTCGGCTATACATTGGGGCAAATCAGAGCCGCTCACATTAGCTTTCTCCAACTGACGCATCCCGAAGACCAGGAGAGCAATCGGCGGCAGCAGGAACAGCTGATGGCGGGTGAAATCGACGGCTATCGGATCGACAAGCGCTATCTGCGGCAGGACGGCAGCGTCGTCTGGGGACGCGTGATCGTCAATCCGATCCGGGACGCTGCAGGCAGCCTGAAGTGGTTCTGCGCGGTGGTCGAAGACATCACGGCGACCAAGATTCTGGAGGGGCAGCTTGCCGCAGCCGAACAACTGGCGGGGCTCTCGACTTTCAACCTGATCGTCGCGATTGACGGCCGTCCGGCCACGTCGGCTGCGAAGTTCTCTCTGAGCGATACGTTGAGCCGCGTGCATCCCGAAGACCGGGGCGGGCTGGAGAAGGCAATCCACCATGCCATCTCGCGGCGGGGCGGATATACGCGGGACTATCGCATCGTCGACGAATGCGGGCGAACGCGCTGGGTTCGGGGCATGGGAACGTGTGTCTACAGCCCATCCGAGGGGTGTATCCACCTCGTCGGCTCCACGATTGATATCACCGCGACTCGTCGCGACCGCGAAATGCCAGAGCCCATCCAACGGATACTGGAGCACATCGAGACGCACTGGCATCAGAAGTCGTCGATCGAACAACTGGCGGGCCAGTACGGGATAAGCCCGCGCGCTGTCTATCAGTACTTCTCAAACAGCGGCGTTTCATTGGGCGAGACGATCAAGCGGAACCGCATGCAGCATGCGCGCCGCTTGCTGTGCAACCCGGAAACGCGGGATACGGTGACGTCGATCGCTTTGCGATGCGGCTTCAACAATCCGGGCCATTTCGCCAGAGAATATCGCAAGGTCTATGGCGAGACACCGTCGGAAAGTCTGCGGCAGGCGTTATCGCCGCCGGGGGCAGAGCGCGGCGTCAAACTGTAGAGCGCGATCCTGGTCGCAACGACTGCCGCTGCCGCCATGCAGCGAGCGGGCCATCGGCCGACATGCCCGTCGAGCAAGTTCAGCATGCGCCGCATGCGAAAATTGCCCGTCGAGCTACTTTGCCGCAGGCGTATCCGCTTGTGTCGTCGGGCAAATCAGAACGATGGTCTCGTCCAACCCGCCTCATGCAGAGGGACGTACGCGTCGTCACGATACGTGGAGGTGGGCTGCGATGGACGTGATGGCTGTGCCGGACGAGCGCAGTCGCACGTACGGAGAAATCGTGTGGTCCTGGCCTCTCGACGCTGAGGTCAAGTTGCGGGCGTTGCTTGACGGCACGCGCGGGCGATGGGGGCAAGACAGCCGATCCCCAGGGAGATCACGTATAATCCGTAACACCGTCGCGCAGGGAGGGCCGGGATGTCTCGGCCGAACCTGTGGTTCCTACCCCGTGCATTTTTTCGCACGGGGGCCATGGGGGCGGCGAGCTCCCGGCCTTCCCTGCGCCCTCTCGTTGTTCAGAGGGACATGATCGATGCATCACCTCGGGCGCTGCGCGCCGCGGGATGGAAACGTCTGTCTCGATGACGCGTGTCTCGACTATCGTCATGCAGCCAAGGCCGTTCGCCTCACACTCGGTGTCATCCCGGACAAGCGCGCGGCACGCGCGCGCAGATCCGGGATCCATAACCCCAGGGAGAAGTATGAGGCACGATGGTCGATCGACCTCGCCCAGCCACATCCGCCGCGGCGTATGGGTCCCGGCTCAAGGCCGGGACGACACCGAATGTGGGGCGCGCATCGCGGCAAACGAGAGAGCGACCGGCGGCATCCATCGGCACGCCTCACGCCTCCAGCGCCGTCCTGATCATGCGCGCGAGGTCGGCGCTGACATACGGCTTGGCCAGCAGCAGCACGTCGGCGTCGAGGCGGCCATGATGCACGATCGCGTTCTCGGTATAGCCCGAGGTGTAGAGCACCTTCAGCCCGGGGCGGCGCTTCTCGGCCGCGATGGCGAGCTGGCGGCCGTTCATGCCGCCGGGAATGATGACGTCGGTGAACAGCAGATCGATCCGTTCCGGGCTGTCGATGATCGCAAGGCCTTCCGTGGCGTTGCTCGCGGACAGGGTGCGATAGCCGAGCCGGCGCACCTGCGCGACGACGTAGTCGCGCACCAGCGCATCGTCCTCGACGATCAGGATGGTCTCGTCGCCGCGCGCCACGGCTGGTCGCGCGGTGTCGGCGGCGGGCAGCTCCGGCGCGCCCGCGGCACGCGGCAGATAGAGCTTCACGGTGGTGCCGTGGCCTTCCTCGCTGTAGATCTTGACGTGGCCGTTCGACTGCTTGACGAAGCCATAGACCATGCTGAGCCCGAGACCCGAGCCCTTGCCGACGTCCTTGGTGGTGAAGAACGGCTCGAACACCTTGTCGAGCAGCGCGGCGGGAATGCCCTGGCCGGTATCGCTGACCGCGATCAGGACGTAGCTGCCCGGCTTGGCGTCACGGTTGAGCTGGGCGTAATGCTCGTCGAGGGTGACGTTCTTGGTCTCCAAGGTCAGCTTGCCGCCATCCGGCATCGCGTCGCGCGCATTCAGCGCGAGGTTGAGGATCGCGGTCGAGAGCTGACTCGGATCGATCAACGCCGGCGCACTGTCGAAAGCCAGCATCGATTCGATCTCGATCTGCTCGCCGAGCGTCGGGCGCAGCAGGCGGCCGGCATCGACCATGAGCGCGTTGACGTCGGTCGCGCGCGGCTGCAGCGGCTGCCGTCGCGAGAACGCCAGCAGGTGCCGCGTCAGGTCGGCGCCGCGATCGGCGGCCGCGCTGATCATGCTGGCAATGCCGGCGAGTTGCGGCCTGTCCTTGACCGCGTCGGCGAGGATCTCGATCGTCCCGGTGATGACCGTCAGGATGTTGTTGAAGTCGTGGGCGACACCGCCGGTGAGCTGGCCGATGGCTTCCATCTTCTGCGCCTGGCGGACCTGGGCCTCATTGGCCTCGATCTCCTGAAAGCGCTGCACCATGGCCTCGGCGGCGCGGCGCTGCCGGATCTCCTCCTCCAATCGTTCGTAGGCCTTCTGCAGCACGATGCGGGTCGGCAGCACCAGGATCTGGCGCAGCATCCTGATCATGGCCACGATGACCACGACCGAGATCACGGCGAGAAGGGCATAGACGAGGCTCTCGGCTCTTGCGTCCGACATCCAGCGATCGAGGATCGAGAGCAGACGCGTGAGGCCGAACAGCGCGACGAAGAGCCCAAGCGCGGCCAGGGCGCCGCGGAACATGACCTCATTCCAGCGCCGCCACAGGTACAGAGCGATGACGGCGGAAATCGTGAAGAAGGCGCAGGCGATGATCGCGTTGGACACGACCTGCAACCAGAACCATCCCGGCGCCTCCGGCAGGGCCGCCGCTTGCACCGTCAATGTCGGCATGTGCAAACCATCCTCAACAATGCAACGCGTCAAACCCGGGGCCGGCCCGGCCTATCGTCGTCTCAAACCGAAAGGATCATTCAGCTTTTCGCCTCCGGTGCAAGGGTCATGGCGCCCGGCGGAACGCCATTCCCAAGTCCGGTGTCAAAACCCTGCCACACATCCTTAACCGCCCGGTCACGCGGCTGTTAACGCCGCCACCTAAGCCGCTCGACACCGTCATCACCATGGGGAATGAACGATATGTCGAACACGATCGCGCACAACCGGCGCGAGTTCCTGCGGCTGCTCGGAGCCTCGGCTGCGACCGCGGCCCTCGGCCAGAGCATCGAGCGGGCCCACGCCATTCCGGCGTTCAACCGCCACGGCAGCATCAAGGACGTCGAGCACATCGTGGTGCTGATGCAGGAGAATCGCGCCTTCGATCATTATTTCGGCGCGATGCGTGGGGTTCGGGGCTTCAACGATCCGCGCGCCGTGAAGCTGCCGAACGGCAACCCGGTATGGCAGCAGCCGAACGGCGCCGGTTCGGTGATGCCGTTCCGCGTCGACAATGCCGGCTCGGTCTATGTCGAGGACGTTGCCCATGGCTGGAATGACGGCCAGAAGTCCTGGAATAACGGCAACTACGACAAGTGGATCGCCAACAAGGGCACCACGACCATGACCTGCATGAACCGGCAGGATCTGCCCTGGCACTATGCGCTGGCCGACGCCTTCACGGTGTGCGATTCCTATTTCTGCTCGGTGATGGGGCCGACCGATCCGAATCGGTATTATTTGTGGACCGGCTGGGACGGCAATGACGGCAAGAATGGCGGCCCGGTCATCACCAATGCCGAGGCCGGCTACGACTGGACCACGTTCCCGGAGCGGCTGGAGAAGGCCGGCATCTCCTGGAAGGTCTATCAGGATGTCGGCGTCGGCCTGACGGCGGCCGGCTTCTGGGGCTGGACGGAAAATCCGTGGATCGGAAACTACGGCGACAACTCGCTGTTGTACTTCCATCAATACCAGAACTCGCAACCCGGCAGCCCGCTCTATGAGAAGGCGCTGCGCGGCAGCAACATCGCCAATGGCGGCACGTTCGAGAACCTGTTCGACGGGCTCCGCAACGACGTGCGCAACGGCACCCTGCCACAGGTGTCGTGGATCGCGGCGCCCGAGGCGTTCAGCGAGCATCCGAACTGGCTGCCGGGGCCGGGCGCCTGGTATATCTCCAAGGTGCTCGACATCCTGACGTCGAATCCGGAGCTGTGGAGCAAGACCGCGCTGCTCATCAACTACGACGAGGGCGGCGGCTTCTTCGACCATGTCGTCGGTCCGTATCCGGCGATGTCGCAAGCCTGGGGACAATCGACGGTCGACGTCACCAGCGATCTGTTCGCCGGCGATGGCAGCCACCTGGCCGGCCCGTACGGTCTCGGCGTCCGCGTGCCGATGCTGGTGGTATCGCCGTGGTCGCGCGGCGGCTTCGTGTGCTCGGAGGTGTTCGACCATACCTCGGTGATCCGCTTCATCGAGCGACGTTTTCATCACAAGGCGCCCGATCTGTTCGAGAGCAACATCCCGGCGTGGCGGCGCGCGGTGTGCGGCGATCTCACCTCGGCATTCAACTTCACCTCGCCCAACGAAGGCATGGCGCCGCTGCCGAGCACGGCCGGCTTCAAGCCGCCGGTCGCGGACATCACCTCCGGTGCGCGCTTCGACGACTACCACCCGGTGCCGCCGGCCAAGCAGGTGCTGCCGCAGCAGGAGCCGGGCCTGCGTCCCGCGCGTCCGCTGCCCTACGATCTCCGCGTCGACGGCGATGCCGACGCCGCGCAGAAGACGTTCGCGATCCGCTTCGCCAATCCGGGCCAGGCGGGCGTCTGCTTCCACGTCCGCTCCGGCAACACCGCGACCGGTCCGTGGAGCTACACGGTCGAGGCCGGCAAGTCGCTGCGCGGCGTGTGGGACCTCGCCGCCAGCGCCGGGCAGTACGATCTGTCGGTGCATGGTCCGAATGGCTTCTTCCGCCACTTCAAGGGCGGCGTCGCCACCACGGCCGCGCTGGTCGATGTCGATACGGTTCATCTCTGCGATTGGGACGACGGTGACGACACGCGCAGCCTCGCGGTTGCGCTGACCAACAAGGGCGCCAGCTGCGTGGTGACGCTCGCCGACAACTACACCGGGCGCAGCGAGCGGCATCGCCTGCAGCGTGGCCAGCGGCTGGAGACGCAGATTCGTCTGCAGCAGACCCATGGCTGGTACGATCTGACGGTGACGGCGGACACCGATGCCGGCTTCAGCTGGCAGCTCGCGGGTCATGTCGAGAACGGCCGGCCCAGCATCAGCGACCCGGCGATGGGCAAGATCGCCGCGACCTGATCGCAGACAACAGCGGGAGGCGCCCGGAGCGATCCGGGCGCCGCCTCACGAAGACGAAGCAACGAGGCTTTCGTTCGTCGTGTCGTCGGCATTGGGATCGCCGGGCGCCGTCGCCCAGGCGAGCTCGACCAGGGTGACGATGCGTCGGCCGGCACCGTCGAGCTGGCAGACGATGAGGCCCTGGTCCTCGATATAGGTCAGCAGCCGCTGCGCGCGGCGCAGCGAATGCGAGCCGTAGGCGCGGGCGATCGCGGCATCGCTCGGGCAGGGGCGGCCGTCCTTGGCGGCGCGGGCGATCATCATGAACACGCCCTGCATGTCCTCAGGGAGCAGCGAGGCGCGCAGCGAGACGTCCTGCCAGCCGGCGTCGTCGGCCGCATCGTCGCCGCCGAGTCCGGCGCGGGCGCGGGTGAGCATGCGGCGGAAGTCGTTGAGGTCGGGCACGGCGGTGCCGAGCCCCTCGATGCGGCAGCGGACGACGAATTCCTGGTAGAGCACGCCGACGGCGCGGAAGCCGGCGTCGGGCTCGGCCAGCACCGCGCGCAGCACGCGCTCGACGCGGGCGCGGCGCTCGGCGAGCTCCTCTTCGCTGACGACGGGCGCCGGCGGCTCGGGGCGCAGCTCGAGCGCGGCCGACTTCGCCGCCATCAGCTGGTCGAGCAGCTCGGGCTGCGGCTTGCGCTGCGGCCGCGCGGGCGTCTCCGGCGGCGGCGCCGCGAGGATCACCGCGCGGGCGTCCTCGAGCGATGCCTCGGGCAACGGCGTCAACCGCGGCGTCGCATTGCGCGGCCGGGTGTCGGTGGGGCCGATGCGCAGGCCGAGCGGGCGGCGCGACAGGGCGGGGCCTAGCGCCATGAACTGGCCGCGCTCGAGATCGCGAAACGCCTCGGCCTGGCGCCGCTCCATGCCGAGCAGGTCGGCGGCGCGGGCCATGTCGATGTCGAGGAAGGTACGGCCCATGAGAAAGTTCGACGCCTCGGCCGCGACATTCTTGGCGAGCTTGGCCAGCCGCTGCGTCGCGATTACGCCGGCAAGCCCGCGCTTGCGGCCGCGGCACATCAAATTGGTCATCGCTGACAGCGAGGCCTTGCGTGCCTCGTCGGAGACCTCGCCGGCCACGGCCGGCGCGAACAGCTGGGCTTCGTCGACGACGACGAGCATCGGGTACCAATGGTCGCGCGAGATCTCGAACAGACCGTTGAGGAAGGCGGCCGCGCGCCGCATCTGGTTCTCGGCGTCGAGGCCCTCGAGGTTGAGCACGGTGGAGACACGATGAATGCGCGCCCGCTCGCCGGCGACCTGCAGGGCGCGCTCGGTGTGATCCTCGGCCTCGATCACGAGATGGCCGAATCGCTCCGCCAAGGTGACGAAGTCGCCTTCGGGGTCGATGATCGTCTGCTGCACCCAGGGCGCGCTCTGCTCCAGCAGCCGGCGCAGCAGATGCGACTTGCCCGAGCCGGAATTGCCCTGCACGAGGAGCCGGGTGGCCAGCAGTTCCTCGAGGTCGAGGGCCGCAGGCGACCCCGCCGCCGTCTGCCCCATCTCGATCGCAACGGTCATGTGCCCCGACTCAAAACGCGCTTCTCGCGGAGCGTGGCGCTTAACAAGCCGGAGCCTGCGCGTCGAGCGTCGTGACGGGTTGTCCCGTGTTCGGGCCATCGCCTGTGGATGGTTCCCTGCGGTCACGGAACCCGCATGGCGGGGGGCGAGTTCCAGGTTGAATGGCGATGAGCACGCTTGGCGTGCTGTCGCGGTTCACGCTACTATGCGGCCAAAAAAGGACACTAGCGACTGGAGCGCGAGGAGCATGGCTGAAGGCTCGCTTCACGACCGACACATCCTCATCATCGAGGACGAATACATGCTTGCCGACGAGCTGCGCTGCGCATTCGGCGACGCCGGCGGTACGGTCTTGGGCCCGGTGGGAACCGTGCCTGACGCGGTGGCCCTGATCAAGCGCGAGGGACGAATCGAGGGCGCCGTTCTCGACGTCAACCTGCATGGCGAGATGGCGTTCCCGGTCGCGGATCTGCTGGTCGAACGCGGCGTCCCCTTCGTGTTCACGACGGGCTACGACGAGTCGATCATTCCAGACCGGTTCTCGAAAATTCTCCGTTGCGAGAAGCCGATCGCCGTCGACGGAATCATCCGCGCGATCGGGCGCATGGTCGGAAACTGATCAGGCGACGACGCACGCCGCCCCGGTCATTCCGGCCGACGGGAAACGGATGTCTCACACCTCTCGGCGGCTGAGGAAGGCCAGTCGCTCGAACAGATGCACGTCCTGCTCGTTCTTGAGCAGCGCGCCGTGCAGCGGCGGGATCAGCTTGCGCGGGTCGCGCTCGCGCAGCTGCTCGGGACCGATATCTTCATTGAGCAGCAGCTTGAGCCAGTCGAGCAGCTCCGAGGTCGAGGGCTTCTTCTTCAGGCCCGGCACATCGCGGACCTCGAAGAAGATGCGCAGCGCCTCCTCGACCATGCGCTTCTTGATGTTGGGGAAGTGCACGTCGACGATGCGGCCCATCGTGTCGGGATCGGGAAACTTGATGTAGTGGAAGAAGCAGCGGCGCAGGAAGGCGTCCGGCAGCTCCTTCTCGTTGTTGGAGGTGATGATGACGATCGGGCGCAGCTTCGCCTTGATGGTCTCGTTGGTCTCGTAGACGTGGAATTCCATCCGATCGAGCTCGAGCAGCAGATCGTTCGGGAATTCGATGTCGGCCTTGTCGATCTCGTCGATCAATAGCACCGGCCGCTGCGGCGCGGTGAACGCTTCCCACAGCTTGCCGCGCTTGATGTAGTTCTTGATGTCGGACACCCTGCTGTCGCCGAGCTGGCTGTCGCGTAGCCGCGACACGGCGTCGTATTCGTAAAGGCCCTGCTGCGCTTTCGTGGTCGACTTGATGTGCCAGGTGAGCAACGGCGCGTTGACGGCCTTGGCAACCTCTTCGGCCAGCACGGTCTTGCCGGTCCCCGGCTCACCCTTCACCAGCAGCGGGCGCTCGAGCACGATCGCCGCGTTGACGGCCACTTTGAGGTCGTCGGTGGCGACGTAGTCCTGGGTGCCGGTAAATTTCATCGCGTCTCGCTCATCGTTCGAACTTGTGTTGAGTGGCTACGCAGCGGCATCAGCCGCTTGCTGATTTGAGATGATGGCTGCCATTGAAAGGAGAAATAATCAAGCGCGCCGGATCAGCGCCAGGATCACGAGCACGATTACCGCGCCGATCGTGGCGTCCAGGATTGCGCCCAGCGTGCCGCTGGCAAGCGCAATGTGCAGCGCCGGCAGGACATAGCTTGCGACCAGCGCGCCGATGATGCCGACGACGATGTTGCCGATCAGGCCGAAACCGGCGCCGCGAACGATCAGTCCGGCCAGCCAGCCGGCGATGGCGCCAATGATGATGGCGACGATAAGACTCATAGGAAGCCCCATTCAGAACTCTGTTCCATGGATTGTAGAGCAAAAAGGCGGCCGGTCCAGTACGCCCGGTTCCGACAGCCCTTGACGGGCGGATGGGGGCGGGCAATCTAATGGGCATGTTCCTGCAATTCTTCACAGCACTGCGCGACGCGCAGGTCCCGGTCTCCTTGCGTGAATATCTCACGCTGATGGAGGCCGTCGACGCCGACCTCGCCGAGCATTCGGTGGAGAATTTCTACTATCTGTCGCGCACCGCGCTGGTGAAGGACGAGCGCAATCTCGACAAGTTCGATCGCGTGTTCGGCACCGTGTTCAAGGGGCTGGAGAACCTGCTCGACGCGATGGAGAAGGCCGAGATCCCTGAGGAATGGCTGAAGAAGCTGGCCGAGAAATACCTCACCGAGGAAGAGAAGAAAGAGATCGAGGCCATGGGCTGGGACAAGCTCATGGAGACCCTGAAGAAGCGCCTGGAAGAGCAGAAGGGCCGCCATCAGGGCGGCAACAAGTGGATCGGCACCGCCGGTACCTCGCCGTTCGGCGCCTATGGCTACAATCCCGAAGGCGTCCGCATCGGCCAGGAGAAGAACCGCAACAACCGCGCCGTGAAGGTGTGGGATCGTCGCGAGTTCAAGGATCTCGACGGCAATGTCGAGCTCGGCATCCGCAACATCAAGGTGGCGCTGCGCCGCCTGCGGAAGTTCGCCCGCACCGGCGCGCCGGACGAACTCGATCTGGACACCACGATCCGCGAGACCGCCAATCACGGCTATCTCGACGTGCACATGCGCCCCGAGCGCCGCAACGCGGTCAAGGTGCTGGTGTTCTTCGACATCGGCGGCTCGATGGATTCCCACGTCGCGCAGGTCGAGGAATTGTTCTCGGCGGCGAAGAGCGAATTCAAGCACATGGAATATTTCTACTTCCACAATTGCCTGTACGAGGGCGTGTGGAAGCAGAACAAGCGGCGCTTCACCGACCGCACGCCGACCTGGGACGTGCTGCACAAGTACCCGCACGACTACAAGGTCGTGTTCGTCGGCGACGCCTCGATGAGCCCTTACGAGATCATGGTGCCCGGTGGCTCGGTCGAGCACGTCAACGAGGAGCCCGGTTCGGTCTGGCTCGACCGCGTCATCCGCACCTATCCGCACGCGGTGTGGCTCAATCCGGTGGCGCAGAAGCACTGGGACTATTCAGAGTCCACCACCCTCATCCGTCGCATCTTCTCCGAGCGCATGTATCCGATCACGATCGAGGGCCTGGAAGGGGCGATGAAGGAGCTGGTGCGGTAGAGCCGTCATTCCGGGGCGGTCGCGTCAGCGACCGAACCCGGAATCTCGAGGTTGATCGATCAGCTCCGGATTCCGGGTTCGGTCCTTCGGACCGCCCCGGAATGACGAGGAAGACGACGCTCCGCAACGACGGGGCAGGGAGGTTCGAGAATGCCCCAGACCATCACCCGCGGCATCAAGGCGTTGCTCGACGAAGCCAATGCGGAGATCGAGACGCTCTCTGCGGCTGACGCAATCGAGGCGGCCAAGCGTGACGACGTCGTGATCATCGATATCCGGGATCCGCGTGAAATCGAGCGCGAGGGCAGGATTCCCGGCGCGTTCTCCTGCACCCGCGGCATGCTGGAATTCTGGATCGATCCGCAGAGCCCCTATGCCAAGCCGATCTTCCAGCAGGACAAGACGTTCATCTTCCATTGCGCCGGCGGCCTGCGCTCGGCGCTCGCGGCCAAGACCGCCCAGGACATGGGCCTGAAGCCGGTCGCCCATATCGGCGGCGGCTTTGCGGCGTGGCGCGAGGCCGGCGGCCCGATCGAGGCGTGGGCGCCGAAGAAGAAGGATTGAAGGCTGCGTGTCACACGCGGGCTTGACCCGCGTGTCCATCGCCTGAAGAAGATGGATCGCCGGATCAAGTCCGGCGATGACGAACTGAAGTGACGCTGGAGCCTGGCCATGACCATCGCTAACGACCCTCTCGTCTCGACCGAATGGCTCGCGGCGCATCTCGGTGATCCCAAGGTCAAGGTGCTCGACGCGACATTCAAGATGCCGGGCGTGCTGCCGCTGCCGAAGGACGACTATCTCAAGGCGCATATTCCGGGCGCGGTGTTCTTCGATGTCGATGAAGTGTCGGATCATTCCAATCCGCTGCCGCACATGTATCCGAGCGCCGAGCAGTTCGGCCGCGATGCCGGGCGGCTCGGTGTCAGCAATGCCGATACGGTGGTGGTCTATGATTCAGGCGGCTGGGTCGCCGCCCCTCGCGCCTGGTGGATGTTCCTGTCGTTCGGCCATAGGGACGTGCGGGTGCTCAACGGCGGCCTGAAGACGTGGCGTGCCGAGGGACGGGCGGTCGAGAGCGGCCAGGTGACGCCGGCGGCCGGGACCTACAGCGCCAGCTTCGACGCCGCGCGCGTGCGCAAGATCGAGCAGATGGTCGCCAATCTCGCCGCAAACGCCGAGCAGGTGATCGACGCGCGCCAGGCGCCGCGCTTCGCCGGCGAGGTCGCGGAGCCCAGGCCCGGCCTGCGCTCCGGTCACATTCCCGGAAGCCGCAATCTGCCCTATGCGGAGCTGTTCGATGCCGCGACCGGCGAGATGAAGCCGCTCGACGAATTGCGCCAAGCATTCGGCGCTGCGGGTGTGGATCTCGCCAAGCCGATCGTGACGTCGTGCGGCTCCGGCGTGTCGGCAGCGGTGCTGACGCTGGCGCTCTATCGTCTCGGCATCCGAGATACCGCGCTCTACGACGGGTCCTGGTCGGAATGGGGCATCGAAAACGGCCCGCCCGTGGCGACCGGGGCCGCCTGATCGGCCCAGTCGCTATCGGGTGCGCGGCCCGGCGGCCTGTTGCTGGCCGAAAGCCGGCGCCTGCGTGAACGGCTGCTGTCCGAACGGATCGGGGAATGCCTGCTGTTGCTGCTGGGCGGCCACCTGCCGGGCCGCCCGTGCCCGCTCCGCGTAGCGCCGCTGCTTGGCCCGGCGCGCCGCGACCTGCTTCTCGCGAGCCTGACGCTTCTTGAGGATGCTCCGGCGCAGCTGGACGCTCGCCACCTTTACCGAGGCACGATGCTCGCTCGCGGCCGGCCGGTCCTGATGGGCCGGCTGTTCGGCCAGCGCGGCGAGCTTGGCCGCGATGGGATCGAGCACGGCTGCGATTGGCGCGGCCGCGGATGCGGGGAGGGCTGTCGGTGCCATCTTCGGATCGGCGCTCGCTAAAACCTGGGGAGCTGGCGTCGCTGCGGCCGGGACGACCGCAGCGACGATCGGTGCGGGCGGCGGGGCCAGTGCCGCGATCTCCGGGGAGGCATCCATCCGCGGCTTGTCGGATGCCTTTTCGACGGTCGCAGCGATCGCCTCGGCGACGGCCCGATCCGGCTTGGCGGTGTCGCTGCGCTCGGCTGGCGCCGCGACCGTCGGGGTTGGAATGGACGCCGCGGCCATGTCGACCGTTTCCGCCGGCAGCGATGGCGTCGGCAGGGCCGGCGCTTCGATGGCGGGCACCGGATCAACCTTTTCCGCGACCGGCGCACTGGCCGGCGGCTCGCTCGGCTGTTCGGCCGTCGTCGGAGCGGCATCGACCACGGTGGACGGCGGCGCGAGCGGCTGTGCCGGACTGGGCTCGACGCGCAGCACGGCCAGAACCGGCGTGGGTTCGGCCGGCGGCAGGAACGTGGTGAACCCCGACGCCTGAGTCGAGCGCCAGGACGAGTTGCTGGCGAACTGCTCATGGGCGGCGCGCAACAGCGCAGCAGCGCCCATGCCGAAGATGGTGAGAGAAATGGAGCAGACGATCGCGGCGACCAGAAAACGAAAGCCGGGAAGCATTGACGGTAACTCTCGTCACGGCAGCGGGACTGCCGAGACCTTCGAGCCAGTAGGGAACGCGGTGATCACAGGGAATGGCCGCGTTCGCGACGAGGCCGGCTTCTGCCGTGCATCGCGAATCAGGCTGAAGTCAGAATACCGGAAGTGTTCCCGCCCGCTCGGCAAATCGCGGCATTGATGCGGCCTCTGGCGGCTCCGTTGCACTTTTTCGGCGGCGTGAGACTTCCGTGCAACGACGGAGACATGATCACAAATTGCCGAAGTAGGACCGTCTTGGGCCGAATTGTCTTGAATGCGCCGCTATCTTCGGCCATTTGGCGGAGAGAAGGTCCCAATCGGCGGCTTGGGGATACTGCAAGGGCAATGATGATCAGACAAATCCTGACGGTTTGCGCGGTCGCGGCAGCGGGCGCGGCGGCAACCCCGTTTGCTGTAGCACAGCAGGTCTATCAGACCGCACCTGGTGCGTATTCGCCTGCGCCGACGCCTTACCCGGCCGACGCCCGCGGGCAGGGACCCGATTTCGATGCGCTCGACGACGAGGACGCGCCCGGTAATTCGGCTGCGCTGCCGCCGCCGGGCCCGGTACTGTCCCCGGATGATCCGCGTTATGGCCGCCCCGCCGGCGCCCCTGTTTATAGCGGCGCTCCGACCGGTCCGGTGATGTCCCCGGATGACCCGCGCTATGGCCGTCCGGCGGGTCCGCCCCCGGTGATCTATGCCGATCGTCCTGCGGCAGGTCAGCAGGCTTACGGCACCTATGGCAATGGCGCGCCCGGTGGCGACGCCGGTGCGCCGCGTCCGCCGGGGGCCGTGGGCGGTGCTCCGGCCGTCACGAGCGGCGTGCAGCCGTCCGCGGGGGATCGGCCGATGACGGTGGCTGCGCTGCCGCCGGAAGAGCAGCCGGATGCGACGCCGGCGCCGCTGCCGGCGAATCTGCGCCGCCAGGAGGTCGACTTCGTCACCAAGGAGCCGCCTGGCACGATCGTCGTCGATACGCCCAACACCTATCTCTATCTGGTGCTCGGGAACGGCCGTGCGATGCGCTACGGCGTCCGCGTCGGCCGCGAAGGTTTCACCTGGACGGGCGTGCAGAAGATCACCAAGAAGACCGAGTGGCCGGACTGGTATCCGCCGAGCGAGATGATCGAGCGCCAGCCCTATCTGCCGCGCTTCATGGCCGGTGGCCCCGGCAATCCGCTGGGCGCCCGCGCGATGTATCTCGGCTCGACCGTCTACCGCATCCATGGCACCAACCAGCCCTCGACGATCGGCAAGTTCGTGTCCTCAGGCTGCATCGGCATGCTGAACGACGACGTCTCGGACCTGTTCGATCGCGTCAAGGTCGGCACCCGCGTCGTCGTGATGCCGGGCGGAGCCGCTCCGGGCTCGGCCAAGAACATGGCGGCTGCGGCCGCCGGCCCGGCGGCTGGGCAGCCTCCGGTTCAGGCGCAGGCCACCGTTCCGGCCATCCAGCCGACCGCGGTGCAGCCGCTGCCACCGCCGGTGACCATCCGCTGAGATAGTTTCGATCGACTGCGAATCACCCTCCTTGCGGAGGGTGTTTTGCTTTCAGGATTGGCTTGCGACGTCCAGATCAGGTCAGCCGCCGCGGCGGCTCCGACCCGCCGAGCCAGGCTGCGATGCAATCGACCATCTGGCTGTAATGGGCCCGAAAGCTCTCCTCGGTGACGTAGCCGAGATGCGGCGTCAGCACGACGTTGTCGAGCCCGCGCAGCGGATGAGCGACCGGCAGCGGCTCCACAGCGAACACGTCGAGGGCGGCGGCGGCGATGCGCTTCTCCCGCAGCGCCTGCAGCAGTGCGGCCTCGTCGATGATCGGCGCGCGCGAGGTGTTGACGAGGTAGGCGGTCGGCTTCATTCGCGCGATATCGGCGGCGCCGACCAGCCCGCGCGAGCGGTCGCTGAGCACGACATGGATGGTGATCACATCGGCGGTGGCGAACAGCTCGTCCTTGGTGGCGTAGCCGACACCGGCGTCCTTGCAGCGCTCCGGCGTCAGGTTGGGGCTCCAGGCGATCACGTTCATGCCGAATGCCTTGGCAAGCCCCGAGACCTTGGCGCCGAGCTTGCCGAGGCCGATGACGCCCAGCGTCTTGCCCTCGATCTCGATCCCACCCAGCGCCTGCCATGCCGCGCCGGCATGCATGCGGGCATTCTCCTGGCCGATCCTTCGCGTCAGTTCCAGGATCAGGCCCATGGCGAGCGGCGCCGTCGGATCGCGGCCATACTGCGTCCCGCAAACCACGATGCCGCGCGCCTTGGCGGCCTCGGTATCGATCGCGGCATTGCGCATGCCCGAGGTGATCAGCAGCTTCAGCCGCGGCAGCCGTTCGATCAGCGAGCGGGGAAACGGCGTCCGTTCGCGCATCGCGCAGACGATGTCGATGTCGGCCAGCGCGGCAGCCGCCGCATCCTCGCTGCCGAACGGATGTGTGAAGGCGGTCACATCCACTTTGTCCGCGAGCCGCGGCCAATCGGCCAGCGACAGCGCCGTGTCGTAATAATCGTCGAGGATTGCACAGCGCAGCCGCGTCATCGATCGGGATCCATTCGGAGCAGGGAACAGCGACGCGCGAGGTCGCCCTGGTGAATGGATGTCATCGTTGCCTGCAAGGCGCGCGCTGCGCAAGCGCCCCGGCAGTGATCACCCGGCAGTGATCAATCGAACCTGGTCTTGAGCCGGAACGCGGCGTCTTGGCCGTATTTGGCCCGCCATGCCGGACCGGGTCCGCGCATGTAGTGCAGCTCCGGCCGATACGGATTGAAGGCGCGGGTGAGAAATTCGCGCCAAAGGCCCCGGATCTCGGCCAACAGACCGGAATGGTCGCGGCGTTCTGCTGCCGGCGCGGACAGGGAGACTGACGTAAAGGTTGCCATGACGGGCTCTCGCTGTTGTCGGTTCGGCTTGTCGCCGCTTGGGCGCGCCGTTCTTGCGGGCCGAGACCGAGTGTCCCGCGAAATTAATTAAAAGATGGTTGCAATTGTCGTGACCAGCCGCACACATCGTGCGGGATCCGTAATCGTCCGTGGGGCTCCCGGGGGCCGACACCGGGACGATTCTGCCGCCAATTCGCCCGGCAATTGTCCCGGGCAAAGGCGGCCTCGCCGGTTGCCCTTTGGGGACCGCGCGGCTACATCAGCGGCAACCATTTTCCGAAAATTCCGGCAGATTCCAAGGGACACGCGATGGCGCGCCAGTTCGTCTACTTCATGCAGGGTCTGTCCAAGACCTACCCGACCCGCAAGGTGCTGGATAACATCCATTTGTCGTTCTATCCGGACGCCAAGATCGGTGTGCTCGGCGTCAACGGCTCCGGTAAGTCGACCCTGCTCAAGATCATGGCCGGCCTCGACAAGGACTACACCGGCGAGGCCTGGGTCGCCGAGGGCGCCCGCGTCGGCTATCTCGAGCAGGAGCCGCAGCTCGATCCCAAGCTCACGGTGCGCGAGAACGTCATGCTCGGCGTCGCCAAGCAGAAGGCGATCCTGGATCGCTACAACGAGCTGGCGATGAACTACTCCGAGGAAACCGCCGACGAGATGACCAAGCTGCAGGACGAGATCGAGGCGCAGGGCCTGTGGGATCTCGACAGCAAGGTCGACCAGGCGATGGATGCGCTGCGCTGTCCTCCGGATGATTCCGACGTGGCGAAACTCTCCGGCGGTGAGCGTCGCCGCGTCGCCTTGTGCAAGCTGCTGCTCGACCAGCCCGAGCTGCTGCTGCTGGACGAACCGACCAACCATCTCGACGCTGAATCCGTGTCCTGGCTCGAAGGCCATCTGCGCAACTATCCCGGCGCGATCCTGATCGTCACCCACGACCGCTATTTCCTCGACAACGTCACCAGCTGGATCCTCGAGCTCGATCGCGGCCGCGGCATTCCCTACGAAGGCAACTACTCGTCCTGGCTGCAGCAGAAGCAGAAGCGGCTCGAGCAGGAGGGCCGCGAGGACGCCGCGCATCAGCGCACGCTGGCGCGCGAGCAGGAGTGGATCGCGGCCTCGCCCAAGGCCCGCCAGGCCAAGTCCAAGGCGCGCTACCAGCGCTATGAAGACCTGCTGAAGAAGGCGAGCGAAAAGCAGACCCAGACCGCGCAGATCATCATTCCGGTCGCCGAGCGCCTCGGCCAGAACGTCGTCGATTTCGAAGGCCTGTCGAAGAGCTTCGGCGATCGTCTGCTGATCGACAACCTGACCTTCAAGCTGCCGCCGGGCGGCATCGTCGGCGTCATCGGCCCGAACGGCGCCGGCAAGACCACGCTATTCCGCATGATCACCGGGCAGGAGAAGCCGGACGCCGGCACCATCACGGTCGGCGAGACCGTCCATCTCGGCTATGTCGACCAGTCGCGCGATGCGCTCGACGGCAACAAGACCGTGTGGGAGGAGATCTCCGGCGGCAACGAGCTGATCCTGCTCGGCAAGAAGGAAGTGAACTCGCGCGGCTATTGCTCGTCGTTCAACTTCAAGGGCGCGGACCAGCAGAAGAAGGTCGGCGCGCTCTCGGGCGGTGAACGCAATCGCGTGCATCTCGCCAAGATGCTGAAGTCCGGATCCAACGTGCTGCTGCTCGACGAGCCGACCAACGATCTCGACGTCGACACGCTGCGCGCGCTCGAAGAGGCGCTGGAGGATTTCGCCGGCTGCGCCGTCATCATCAGCCATGATCGCTGGTTCCTCGACCGTATCGCGACCCACATGCTGGCCTTCGAGGGCGACAGCCATGTCGAATGGTTCGAAGGCAACTTCCAGGACTACGAGAAGGACAAGATGCGGCGGCTCGGCCAGGACAGCGTCATCCCGCACCGAGTCAAGTACAAGAAGCTGACGCGCTGAGATGAGCCGGCGCGACGCGGTCCTTCCGAGACAAAGCGTCGCGCCCAGGCTGCGGCCAGTTGTCGCTTCCGCTCACGTGCGGGCGACGTAGATAGTGCGCTCCGCCAATCCAATTCCCGCGAGCAACCCCCAGATGTCCGTGACCTCCGACGCCCCCGTGCCGCCAAAGCAGCGCGTGGAGCTGCGCCCCATTCCGATGCTGATCTTCGGCTCGCGCTGGCTGCAGCTGCCGCTCTATGTCGGGTTGATCATCGCGCAGGGCGTTTATGTCGTGTTGTTCCTGAAGGAGCTCTGGCACCTGTTCGCCCACGCGTTCGACTTCTCCGAGCAGCAGATCATGCTCGCCGTGCTCGGCCTGATCGACGTCGTCATGATCTCGAACCTGCTCGTGATGGTGATCGTCGGCGGCTACGAGACCTTCGTGTCGCGGCTCAACCTGCAGGGCCATCCCGACGAGCCGGAATGGCTCAGCCATGTCAATGCCAGCGTGCTCAAGATCAAGCTGGCGATGGCGATCATCGGCATCTCGTCGATCCATCTGCTGCGGACGTTCATCGAAGCGGGCGCGCTCTCGTCCGGAAAGTCGAACTATACCGAGACCGGCGTGATGTGGCAGACCATCATCCACACCGTGTTCATCCTCTCGGCGATCGGCATTGCCGTGGTCGACAAGCTGTCGAATGCCGCGATCGAAGAGGCGAAGCAGTCGGCGGGGCATTGAGGCGCCGGGATATGGACTTGGCGTTCACGGGCCTTCCGGGATGTGCTACCATTCGGGAATGACCGATATCGAGAACCTCGTGCTGGAGGATCTGCGCCATATCCGCGGCGCTCTGGATCATGTGCGAGACGATATCCGCGAGCTGAAGCCGCGGATCGGGAACCTCGAAAACCAGTACGCCAGCATGTCGAATCGGCTGGACAGGATGGATCTCAGGATCGAGCATATCGAGCGGCGACTTGGTCTTCAGGATGCATAGAACGGTGCCGCTCGCGATCCGTCGTTGTCTTTGCGTGTGTTTTCTGGCTGTCCTGTACCATCCCGGTCTGGCGGTTGCCGCCGATCCCGGATTCACGCAGTTCGTGGCCTCGCTCTGGCCCGAAGCCAAGGAGCAGGGCGTCTCACGCGCGACGTTCGAGACGGAGACGCGGGAGCTCGAGCCTGACTACAAGCTTCCCGACCTGCTGCTGCCGGGCCGCCCGGCGACAGGGGCCCCGGCCCAGGCCGAGTTCGTGCAGGTGCCGTCCGACTACGTCAAGGAAGCCTCGATTGCACGTCTTGCAGAGCACGGCCAGAAGCTGATCCAGCAATATCGTCCGGCGCTTGCCGAGATCGAACGCCGCTTCGGCGTTCCCGGTCCGATCGTGCTCGCGATCTGGGGCCGGGAAACCGATTTCGGCCGCTACGCGCTGCCCTATGACGCGCTGCGCGTGCTGGCGACACAGGCCTATGTCGGCCGGCGCAAGGACCAATACCGCATCGAGTTCATCATGGCGCTGAAGATGCTGAGCGACGGCGTGGTCTCCCGGCGCGATCTGCGCGCATCATGGGGCGGCGCGGTCGGCCTGACGCAGTTCCTGCCGTCGGAGTACTACAAGCACGGCGTCGATCTCGATGGCGACGGCAAGGTCGATCTCTGGCGCTCCGTGCCGGATGCGCTGGCATCGGCGGCACAGCAGCTCGCCAACAAGGGATGGCAGAGCGGGGTGCGCTGGGCCTACGAGGTCAAGCCGCCGGCCAATGTCGACTGCACGATGGGCGTGCCTGAGGTGAAGAAGCCGATCCGCGAGTGGCTGCGCGCCGGCTTCGTTCCGGTGCGTGGCCAGCGCCTGAGCGCAGCCGAGCAGCAGCAGGCGGCATCGCTGCTTCAGCCTGAGGGAATCTATGGCCCGGCTTTTCTGACGACGGCGAACTACTTCGTCATCAAGGAATACAATTTCTCCGACCTCTACGTGCTGTTCGTCGGCCATCTCGCGGATCGCATGACGAGCCCGGCCGCGTTCGCGACACCATGGTCGGCCTCGAAGCAGCTTCGGAGCAAGGACGTCGAGGCGATGCAAGGCGGCCTGACGCGGCTTGGCCTCTATGGCGACAAGCTGGACGGCAAAGCCGGCATGCAGACCCGCGCCGCGCTTGGCGCCTTTCAGAAGAAGGCGGGCTTGAAGGTCGATTGCTGGCCGAGCGAATCGGTGCTGCAGGCGATCGACGCCGCGCACTGAGCGGGCGCTCCGGCTGCCCGGACGCGGGCAGCAAAAAGCCCGGCCGCGGGGCCGGGCTGTTCGCTTCGAGATCGATCGTCTGGATCAGTAGCAGACGCGGACTGGGCGGCTCACCCAGCCATAACCGTCCCAATAGCGCTCACGGCGCCACACGCACGGCGGCGGGCCCGGGGGCGGAGCTTCGACATAGACCGGGCCGCCATAGGCCGGACGGCTGGACGCAATCGCGCCGCCGATCAGGGCACCGCCGATCAGACCGGCGGCAACGCCCGCGCCAACGTCGCCAGCCTTCGCAGCCGGTGCGGTCACGCTCAGCGAACCGGCGATTGTCGCAACCGCGAGCACCGCGGTCAGGATCTTCTTCATGTTCCGAGATCTCCTCGAGGAGCGCCCAAGCAGGCGCCGGTTGGTGATTCACGCACGATCAGGGGCCGTCAGCATCGTGAGAAAACACGACAATCCGTCAACCCTTCGTAAACTCTGTCCGACCTGATGCGACCGAAAAACGGTTTTTTCTGGCCACGTCAGCCGCCGTTTTTGGAATTCCGGTGCAAGGTCATGGAATTAATGAAGGTGAACGATTACTCGCACACGCGCACGCGGCGGATCCGCCAGCCATAGCCGTCCCAGAAGCGCTGACGCTGCACGTAGCAGGCATAGCCGGGGTCGGCGACATAGGCCGGGCCACCGTAATCGGAGTAGCCGGGTCCATAGCCGTAGCCCGGAGAGTAGGAATAGCCGGGTCCGTAGTAATAGGGGTTGCTGCCCGCGGCGATGGCGCCACCAATGAGAGCACCTCCGAGCAGACCGGCGGCGACGCCGGCGGCAACACGACCACCGCGTGCTTCCGCCGGGGCGGGAGCCAGCGCTGCGGTCGACAGCGTGGCGACGGCGGCCAGGGCCGCAAGAGTCTTCTTCATGACCTTACCTCTCTCACTGCAGGTCGGCAGATGGCGCATCAATCGATGCGACAGGTTCCCATATCCCGCTTGAATGATCAATGAACGGGCTCGTCCCATTGGACGACCCATCTCTAGGATACGTTCAATGTTGCATCGCACAAAAGTGACGTGGGGATGAGCCGGCCATGAGCAGCACGATGGCGGTTGCGGTGGCCGTAGGACTGACCTCCGCACTCTGCTACGCGCTGCTGGTATGGGCGGACCGCAGGCAGAGCCGCCGGCGCGTGTCGTCGGATGGTGGCAGCATGGACACCAGCAGCGCGTCCGGCGACGGTCAGGGGTTTGGTCTCGCGAGTTGGTTTTCAAATACCACCACCGATGTCATGGGGAACCCGATGGATAGCGGGAGCGACAGCGGTGGTGACGGAGGGGGAGGCGACGGGGGCGGCGGCGACTGAGCTGCTGTTCGATCGTCGTCGTTGTTTGGTGGCGACTTTGATCTGCCACAACGTCTCATGCTTAGATTCATTCCAGGTTGAGTAGGAGATTGGAATCGCTTCAAAAGCAGTGTTTTCCCTTTGCGCGGGCAGCTGCCGATGACTATCGATACCTGATCAAGGACGATTGGCCGGTTTCTTATGATTGTTTGTTCCTGCAACGTCATTAGCGATCACGACATCCGCCAGGCGGTGGAAGCTGCCGACGAGTTGCCGCGCAACCCCAAGCAGGTCTATGGCTGCCTGGGGTGCAGCGCGGAATGCGGGCGGTGTGCGCGCACGATCAAGACGATCATCGATGAAGCATTGGGTCCCTGCGCGCGCGCCTGTCAGGCTGGCTGCCAGCACGGTCACCATCATCATCAAACGCCGGTGCAGTCTGTCGATGACGACCTTCAGAGCCGGTTTGCGCTGGCCGCCTGCTGAGCGGCGGCGCCCCGGCCGCCCGTTCTACCGACCCAAAAATGCCTGTGAACGGGGTCGTCTCCGCACTTCGAACCTGTTATTGAGCGCCAGCGGCCTCTAACTTTTTCGGAGCTTATCTATGCAGGGCGACCCAAAGGTCATCGAATATCTCAACAAGGGATTGCGCAGCGAGCTGACTGCCATCAACCAATATTGGCTGCATTATCGCCTGTTGAATAATTGGGGCCTCCTGGAAATGGCCAAGGTCTGGCGCAAGGAGTCCATCGAGGAGATGGAGCACGCCGACAAGTTCACCGACCGCATCCTGTTCCTCGACGGCTTCCCGAACATGCAGGTGCTCGATCCGCTGCGCATCGGCCAGAACGTCAAGGAAATCATCGAGTGCGATCTCGCCGCTGAGATCGGCGCGCGCACGCTGTATCAGGAAGCCGCCACCTATTGCCACGGTGTCAAGGACTACGTCTCGCGCGACCTGTTCGAACGGCTGATGAAGGACGAGGAACACCACATCGACTTCCTTGAAACGCAGCTCGACCTGATCGGCCGCATCGGCCTCGAGCTCTATACCCAGAAGCACGTCGGCGGGCTCGAGAGCGAGCACTGATTTCGGCGCAAGGCGGCGCTGCTGTTTGGACAAGGGTCGATTCAAGGCTGAAGGTTTCGGGCCTCGAATCGACCGCTTGACGGACCGGGCGCAACGTTTCGAGTGTTCGGCGGGCTCAGTCGATGACGCCGAACGCGGTGACCGGCACGACCCAATACACGAGCTTCGTTCCGGCGAAGGCGCTCCTGAGCCGCTCCAGCAGCCGCTCGGAATCATTTTCCTGCAGCACGATCCGTACGACCACCTCGTCGGCATGGCCCTTGACCCGCTCGGCGGCGCTGCGCAGCCGGACGCGCACGCCATGTCCGGCCGCATCGGACGCCGTGAAGCCGGTGACCAGATCCGTCTGCTCACTGATGTAGTCGAACAGCTCCTCGCGTAGCTCACGCGGAGCGATCAGCGTCAGGCACACGGCTTGGTTTGTCATGTCGCGTCCTTCGCAGCAGCGCCGTAGCGGCGGTACAGGATTGGCAACAGGATCAGTGTCAGCAGGGTGGACGACAGCAGTCCGCCGATCACGACGATCGCCAGTGGTCGCTGGACCTCCGATCCCGGGCCCGACGCAAACAGCAGCGGGATCAGCCCGAGTGCGGTGATGCTGGCGGTCATCAGCACCGGACGCAGCCGGCGCCTGGCGCCCTCCACGACGATGCGTTCTTCGGAAAGTCCATGGGCGCGAAGTTGATTGAAGTGGGAGACCAGGACGACGCCGTTCAGGACCGCGATGCCGAGCAGCGCGATGAATCCCACCGACGCAGGCACCGACAGATATTCACCGGTCGAGACCAGCGCGAACACCCCGCCGATCAGCGCGAAGGGAATGTTGACGAGCACCAGCAAGGCCTGCCGCACGGAGCCGAACGTGGTGAAGAGCAGCACGAAGATCAGGCCGATCGCGACCGGGACCACGATGGACAGACGCGCGGCGGCGCGCTGCTGGTTCTCGAACTGTCCGCCCCAGGTCAGCCGATAACCGGATGGGAGCTGAAGCTCTGCGGCCACCTTCTGCTGCGCCGCCTGGACGAAGCCGACCATGTCGCGGCCCCGCACATTGCTGCGCACCACGCTCATGCGGTTGCCGTCCTCCCGGTCGATCTTCACGGGACCGTCGACCCGCTGAATGCGCGCGACCTGCGATAATGCCACGTGTTGTCCGGCTGCGAGCGTCAGCGGCAGCATTGCGAGCAGCGTCGGCGCCTCGCGCGTGGTCTCGCTGCCTCGGACCAGGATGGGCGTGCGTCGGCCGGTTTCAAGGGCGGTGCCGATCGTCCGTCCTTCGATCTGGGTCCGCAACGAAGTCGCGATGGAGTCGACCGTGAGGCCGAGGCGGCCCGCTTCCAATCGATCGACCGTGACAGTGTAGTACTGCGCACCCTCGTTGAGCGTGGTGTAGACGTCCTGCGCGCCATCGACGCTCGACAGGATCGCGGAAAGCTTTGCCGCGATCTCGTTGAGCTTTGTGATATCCGGGCCGAAGATCTTCACGGCGACGTCGCCGCGGACGCCGCTGATCATCTCCTGGACGCGCATGTCGATCGGTTGCGTGAAGCTCAGCGAGATACCGGGAAAGCCGGTCAGCACGTCGCGGAGCTTCTGAAGCAGCGCTTCGCGATCCTGGCTCTGCCGCTGGTCCGCCGGCTTGAGCACCAGGAACGTGTCGGTCTGATTGAGGCCCATGGGGTCGAGACCGAGTTCGTCCGAGCCGGTGCGCGCGATGATCCCGGAGATGTCCGGCACCTTCATCAAGGCCGTCTGCAGCCGGGCATTGATGGCCAGGGATTCATCGAGATTGATCGACGGCAGCGTTTCCACGCTCACGATGACGTCGCCTTCATCCATGGTCGGCATGAAGGTCTTGCCGAGCTGGCTGTAGCCGTAGCCCGCCGCGATCAGGCCGAGCACGGCAGCGAGCATGACCTTGCGCTCGTTGCCGAGCGCCCAGGCCAGCGCCGGTGCGTAGACGCGTTGCGCTGCCCGGATCAACAGCGGATCCGCGTGGGATGCGGATTTGAGTGCGAACGATGTCGCGACCGGGATCACCGTCAGCGCGAGCAGCAGCGACGCCGCCAGCGCGAAGATGATGGCGAGCGCGACGGGGATGAAAAGCTTGCCCTCCAGTCCCTGCAGCGTCAGCAGCGGCACGAACACGATGATGATGATCAGGACGCCTGATGCGACCGGTTGCAGGACCTCGCAGACCGAGCGGAACACGATGTGAATCAGTGGCGCCGTCCTGTCGCGATCGTGCTTGCCGAGATTGCCGACGATGTTCTCGACCACGACGACGAGTGCGTCGATCAGCATTCCGATCGCGATCGCAAGTCCGCCAAGGCTCATCAGGTTGGCCGACATGCCGACCGCGCGCATCACGAGCAGCGCCATCGCGATTGCAAGCGGAAGGCTGAGGGCAATCACCAGCGAAGCGCGCCAATTGCCCAGGAAGAGCAGCAGAAGGATCACGACGAGCACCGTGGCCTCGCCGAGCGCCCGCACCACGGTGCCGACGGCGCGGTTGACCAGGCGGCTGCGGTCGTAGAACACGTTGATGGTGACGCTGGCCGGCAGGGACGGCTTGAGCTCCTCCAGCCGCGTGCGCACGTCGCGCACGAGCTGTCCGGCATTGGCGCCGCGCAGCCCGAGCACCAGTCCTTCGACCGTCTCGCCCTTGCCGTCCGCCGTGACCGCGCCGTAACGCGTCAGCGCGCCGATCCTCACGCGTGCGACGTCGCTGACGCGGATGGGAATGTTGTCGCGGTTCTCGACGACAATGCCCCGGATGTCGTCGACGCCGCGAATGCTGCCCTCGATCCGCACCAGCGCGCTGTCCTCGCCCTGGTTGACGCGGCCGGCACCGTCATTGCGGCTGTTGGCCTCGATCGCCTTGCGAAACAGCTCGAAGGATATGCCGCGGGCCGCCAGCGCATCGTTGCGCGGAACGATCTCGAACGCCCGGACGTAGCCGCCCAGCGCATTGACGTCGGCGACGCCGGGGACCGTGCGCAGCGCCGGCCGGATGACCCAATCGAGCAGACTCCGCCGCTCGGCGAGCGACAGTTCGGGACTGTCGATCGTGAACATGAACATCTCGCCGAGCGGACTGGTGATCGGCGCCAGCCCACCGCTTACGCCATCCGGGAAATCGCGCGAGATATTGGCGAGCCGCTCCGACACCTGATTGCGGGCCCAGTAGATGTCGGTGCCGTCCTCGAAATCGACGGTGATGTCGGCCAAGGCATATTTGGTGGTGGATCGCAGGATCTTCTTGTTGGGCAGGCCGAGCAGCTCGAGCTCGATCGGCACCGTGATGCGCTGCTCGACCTCCTCGGGCGTGAGGCCGGGGGCCTTCATGATGACCTTCACCTGAACCGGCGAGACATCCGGAAAGGCGTCGATCGGCAGGCTGGGCAGCAGAACGGCAGCCGCGCCGATCAGCAACAGCACGCTGAGAATGACGAACAGCCGCTGCGACAACGCGAATGCGACGAGTCGCTGCAGGATCATTGTCCCAGCCTTGAGAGAATGCCGCGAAGCGCCGAGATGCCGCCGATCGCAACCTCATCCTTGTCGGTCACGGAGCCGGACACGACGACATGGTCCTGGTCCTCCGCGAGCAGCGTCACCGGGACTTGCCGGAAGCCGCCCTCGATCGCGACGAAGATCGAGGTCTGCTCGCCGCGCCGAACCAGCCCGCTGTACGGGATCTCCCAGGCGCTTTCTCCGGCCGAGATGAAGCCGATGCGCGCGGCTGCGGTCTGTCCGGAATGCAATTCGCCGTTGTTCGGAACCTCCGCGCGGACGAGGATCGTCTGGGTCGCCGCATCGGTTGTTTCGGAAACCAGGATGACTTGCCCTGGCGTCGCGTATCCGTCGATGTCGACTCGCGCGCCGGCCTTGATGGCACCGATATTGGTGGCCGGAATTGCGATCTCGGCCCATAGCGGCGACAGGCGCGCGAGCTTCACCAGCGGTGCAGCCTGTTCCAGCCGCTGGCCCGGCGAGATCACGATGTCGACCACGGATGCAGCCTGTGGCGCTCTGACCGTCAGCGTGGCGCTGATGGCGGCCTCATTGGTGAGGCGTGTGATGGCGTCGTCCGAGAGGCCGCTGAGGTGCAGCATCTGCCGCCGTTCGGCGACCACGATATTGGCCTGGCGGGCTTCGGCCTGACTCGATTCCAGCACGCGCTGCGGGATCGCCTTGCCTTCGAACAGATCGGCGTTCCGTTTCAGCTGCTGAACGGCGAGAACCTCCTGCGCGAGCGCATGGAGATATTCGCGCTGCAGCGACACGTAGCTCGGGCTCTCCAATGTCAGAAGCGGCTGTCCGACCGTCACGCGGTCGCCGCGGGCCACCGCCAGATTGGTGACCATGCCGGAGACGGGAGCGCTGACGACCCACAATTGCGGCGTCGGAATCACGATCTGCGCGGGGTAGGGGAGCGTCCTATCGGTTCGACTCGAAATCGGATGCGTAACGCGGATGCCGAGGTTTTGCGCCTGGGCCGGGGTGAGCTTCACGTCATCGGCTGATGCGGCGGATGGCAGCATACAGAGCGCAAGCACGAGCAACGTGCCGGCCCAAAGGCCGGGGCATCTGTGGCGGGCTGCATAAGAGGACGCGGGCATCGACGGCGATCGGCTCCAGCTTCGGAAATGACACATTCATACCTAGTTTCTGCCGTCTCCGTGACCGTTGACCTGTATCAACGCGTGCGCTCACGAATTCGGGCGCATCACTCATAGAGCGTTGCCGATGACTCGCAGCTGACGCGCTTTTGCGAAAGAGTGGCATTCTCAAAGCTGTTGGCGGTAGCGTGCATCGACTGCGTCCTGGGGTTCGGGCGCGCCGAGGCTGGTCTGATCGTGTATGATGTCGCTGATGCTCGGCATGCTCGAACGCGCGACCTGTGCCTCCTGCGACCACAGTTTCGAGCGCATGATGGCCTTGCCGCAATGGAAGTACGCTTCCCGCACGCTGATCACGAGCACCGAGCGCGGCGGCTTGCCGAACTCCTCGAGCTTCGCCAGCAGGTCGGGATCGGTGGACAGCGAACCCGTGCCGCCGACACGCAAGGTCTCGTTGATGCCGGGGACGAAGAAGATCAGTTGCACCTGACCCGAGCCGTCCGACACGTTGCTGAGGCTGTCGAGCCTGTTGTTGCCGGGGCGATCCGGCATCACCAGGCGATGATCGTTCTCGATGAGCACGAAACCCGGATGGCCACCGCGCGGCGAGGCATCGACGCTGCCATCCGAGCCCGAGGTTGCGATCACGCAGAACGGCGAGAGCGCAATGAACTTGCGGCTGTGAATGTCGAGCGTGGGACGCACTTTTGCGATCACCCGCTCGTTCGGCTTTGGATAGATCGCTGCGAGGTCGGCATTGGCTGGGTCGCTCACGGCTTGTCTCCTGTTCGCATCGTCTCGGCGTCACGCGTGGCGACGCCATGGCCAGTCGATCAACGCTGCACTGTAGAGTGCCCACCAGACGAGCACCGGCTGAAATGCCAGGCGCGGACCGTGGTAGAGCCAGCTGCTGCCGAGATAGGGCAGGTCGATGCCATCGATGGCGTGCTTGAAATTGGCCGGCCACACGCACACGGCATAGGCCGCGAGCCCGATCCCCGCCCAGCGTCGCATTGGCTTCGTCACCAGCGCCACCGCGCCTGCGAGCTCGCAAAGTCCGGTGAGCAGAATGACCTGCGGGGCAAACGGAACGATCGACGGCGTGATCCGCAGGAATGGCTCGGGGATCGCGAGATGCGCGATCCCCGCAACCATGTAGAAGGCCGCCATCAGCCAGCGCATGACGGCGCGGGTCCTGTCGTCGTGCAATGACTCCATCATGGCCAGATCCCAAGGGCCGACCTCGCAGGGTTCGGGTCAGACGGCATCGGCGGGGACGAAACAGCTGATGATGATGTCGCCGCGGTGATGGACGTACCACACCACGGCTTCGCCGATCGGGTTGCCGCGGTCGCGGATGATGGCGCGCTCCGGAACCGCCATCCAGCGTCCCTCGATCGGCACCCAATAGGTGCCGTCCCGCACGTCATAGCTGGTGCGATGGCCGTCGGAGACGTCGCAGCACGGCACGCCGTTCGGGGCGATCACGCTCTTGAACCAGGCGCGCACATCGGGCGGCACGTTCTCGAACTGGCCGTTGTCGACGGCGAACGCGAGGCTTGCGCAGGCCAGGGAGCCCATCATCAGACCGGCCGGCACCATCCTGCGCATTCAACGCTCCTCGTTGCTTCACATGCCCCGCTGCGGCGCCGTGGCCAGCAGTTCGCGCAGCGGCTCGACGTAGAATTTCGCACTGCCGGTGGTCAGGTGGCCGCGGCTCTCGGCCGAGGCCGGGATCAGCAGCACCTTGCCGTTGGCGACGCGCTTCATTGCCTCGGCGGTAACGCCCGTCTCCGGCGGATTACGCTCGTCGTCGGCCGCGTTGATCAGCATCACGGTCGCCTTGATCTTGTCGAGATCGGCCGAAGGATTGTAGTCGTGCGACGATTCCCACTGATAGACGAAGTCGTTGGCGTCCGACGGAACGGATTGTGCCAGTCGCTCATCGACCATCTTGTCGGCCTTCGCCGCCGTCGGCGCCGCGAGCTGATAGGCGATGGTGCCGCCGGCGGTGGCCGTGCCATAGGCGGTGACGGCGTATTTCATCATGCGCGGCTGCGTCGTGTAGTTGCCGCCATTGTAATCGGGATCGTTGCGGATCGTCTCCAGCATGATCCGGCGCAGCATCCAGTTGCGGGCCGCCATCTCGGTCGGCTGCGAGGCCATCGGCACCGCCACGTCCATGAAGTCCGGATAGCGCGTCGCCCACACCCAGCTGTGCATGCCGCCCATCGAATTGCCGATCACGAGGCGGACATGCTTGATCCCGAGCCCCTCGTTCAGCAGGCGGTACTGGGCATCGACCATGTCGGCATAGTCATAGGCGGGAAACTTCGTCTTCAATCCGTCCGACGGCTTCGACGATTTGCCGTGGCCGATGCTGTCGGGAATGATGATGTAGTACCTGGTCGCGTCGAGCGGCTGGTCCTTGCCGAACAGCTCGCCGGCGAACGGCGCCCCCAGCATGCTGGCGCCCGAGCCGCCGGTGCCGTGCAGCACCAGCACCGGCTGGCCGCTCGGCTCGCCGACGGTGGTGTAGTGCAGCTTCAGCTCCGGCAGCGTCTCGCCGGTGTGAAACTTGAAATCCTTGACGACGAAGTCGCCCTGCTTCGGGGCGGGAAAGTCGGCGGCGCGGGCAGGCGCACAAAAAACCACCCAAGCTGCAAAAACGGCGGCAAACGGTCGAAGCATGTCATCCCCCTGATCTGCGCGCGGCTCTTGGCGGCCGCGTCGGCAGCATGATAGCACGGTCCTCGACTTGGTTCAGCACCGGATTGATGAGACCCCGTCATGTGCCGCAACATCAAGACGCTGTTTAATTTCGAGCCGCCGGCGACCGAGGCGGAAATCCAGGCCTCCGCGCTGCAATTCGTGCGCAAGCTGTCCGGCTTCAACGCGCCGTCGCAGGCCAACGAGGCCGCCTTCGCACGTGCGGTCGAGGAGGTCGCCGACGCCGCACGGCGGCTGCTGACCTCGCTGCAGACCCAGGCGGCGCCCCGGGACCGCGAGATCGAGGCCGCCAAGGCGCGGGAGCGCTCGGCCGTCAGGTTCGGGCCGCGCTGACCCCGCGCTTGCCGCCGCCGCGACGCGCGAAGCTCAGAAGCCCTCGTCGTCCCGGCTCTGGGCCTGCTTCGCGTGCTTCTTCTTTTTCTTGTGCTTCTTCTTTTTCTTCTTCTTCGGGACATCGATCTCGTGCGGATCGTCGTCCTCGAACGCCTCTTCGAGCGCCTCGTCATGCTCGGTGGCGGCGAAGATGTCGCGCACCGCGACCAGTTCGGCCTCGCGCTCGTTCGCTTCGCGATCGCGCGTGCGCTTGTAGTCGTCATAGGCGGCGAAGATCTGCTCCAGCCAGGGCATCAGCTGATCGATCGTCGGCAGCGTGCCGGGCAGGCCCTGCTCGCCACGCGGTCCTTGCTCGCCGCGCGGGCCCTGTGGCCCCTGGGATCCGGCAGGTCCCTGCGGTCCCGCCTTGCCGGGTGGACCGGCTTCGCCGCGCGGGCCTTGCGGACCCGGTCTGCCTGGCGCGCCCGGTTTGCCGTCAGGGCCCGGCTTGCCGCGCTGGCCATCCGGCCCGCGCCGTCCCGGCTGTCCTTGCGGGCCACGTGGACCTGTGGGCCCCTGCAGGCCGCGTCCGGCCGGATTCTTTGCCACTACCGCAACTCCGCTACAAACAGGTGATTCGCGGCGAAGCGTAACAGAGCCGCGATAACCGCAGCAATTGCAGGAGGGCCGCGAGGCCGATTGATCAACATCAATCGGCGCCGCGTCGTAATGAGTTCCACGCGATGGGATATCGCGTGGCCGCCTTCGTATCAGGCCGTATAGGCCGGCACCACGATGCCGTCGGCCGTGTAGCTGCGGATCTTGTTCCGCAAGGTGCGCACGGGCATCCCGAGCAGCCTCGCGGCATGGGTGCGGTTGCCGTTGCAGCGCGCCAGGGTCTGAACGATGAGCTCGCGCTCGATCTCGGACAAGGGCGTGCCGATCAACAGCGGCAGAACCTCCGCCGCGGGACGCGACGGTGGCATGGCAAGCGGTACGAGTGACGGACTTGCGGTATCGGCTGACAACTCTTGCGACATAACTCCTCCCGATCAACGCCCGCGCCGAAATCAAACAAACGACGCGCAAACATCGAGACCAACTGAACATCCAGCCCGTAAATCACCGTGGTCCGACAAGGTTAATGAGGCCTTAACACGCGCCTCCGGGCGCCGCGCCGGCGGCGAATACCCCGAAATGGCCTTGGTTTCGCGCGGGTCTGGACCCATTTCGCCGTCGCCGGCCGACCGGGACCCGCGAAACCGAAGCACAGCGGCCGCGATGACGATCGGCGCCTGCGCGCTGATCCCACGGGTCTCCGTTCGCAGGAGGCGGCATTTCGATCACACAGGGCGGGCCGCATGCGTGGTGCCGCGCAAAGGGCTAAATTCGGCCCGATCGATTCGCTTGGTGGGGCATGATCGTCACACGTGGCCATCGAATTACCTCAACTTCACGCATCCCAAATTCACTTCGCTGGAGACTTCATCCATGAAAATTGCACCCTTGCTTCGCGGTCTATTGGTGGCACTGACGGCGGCTTGCGGCGCCATCCTGCCGGCGACGGCGCATGCGGATGGCGGCTTCATCACGCTGACCATCTACAAGGCGGGATGGATCATCGGCGGCTCCGGCGGCAGCGGCATGTTGCACTTCCATGGTCGCGCCTATCCGCTGTCGACCGGCGGCCTCGATTGGGGTCTGGTGTTCGGCGGCTCGCGCACGGTGCTGCGCGGCCGCGTCAGCAACATCTGGCGTCCGTCCGATGTCGAGGGTGTCTATGGCGCTGCCGGCGCGGGCCTTGCGGTCGGCCGCGGCGTGCGCGGCATCGTGTTGACCAACCAGAAGGGCGCGGTGTTGGAGCTCTCGGGCGAGCAGATCGGCCTGCTGGCCAATGTCGACCTGTCGGGGCTCGCGATCACGATCAGGTAGCGAGGTCATTGTTGATCGGTGCCCTGACAACTAACGACTAACAACAGGTGTCATCGCCCGGCTTGACCGGGCGATCCAGTACGCCGCGGCGCTGCCGTCGATCACGTCTGCCGCGGAGTACTGGATCGCCCGCCTGCGCTGGCGATAACAGTGAGGGTGGAGCAGGCGTCTCGACAACGTCTTCCACGTCCTGCTCATGACTTCGCGTTCTCGCCGCACCGCGTGCGCAAGGGATGCATCGTGTGAGCCCCGTCGAATAACGAGAGGGGCAGGGAAGGCCGGGAGCTCGCCGCTCCCATGGTCCGCGTGCAACAAAAAGCACGCGGCAGAACCACAGGCTCGGCCAGGCATCCCGGCCTTCCCTGCGCGAATGGTTTGACGGCTTATACGTGGTCTCCCTGGTGCGCCGGCTTGTTGGCCACCATGGCACGCGCCACGTCTTCGCATGAGCGCCTGCGTGATACCAGCTTCGGGGTATCAGGACATCACGACTTCGCCGTACGTGACCGCCGGCGCTCGTCGGGCGCAGCCATCACGTCCACCGCGGCCCACCTCCACGTATCGTGACGACGCGTACGTCCCTCTGCATGAGGCGGGTTGAGCGAAAACATCGTCCTGATTTGCCCGACATGGCAAGTGCATGCGCCTGCGGCAGAGTAACGCGACGGGCAATTTGCGCATGGCGCGCATGCGCGGATTGCCCGTCGGGTGGCGCGGTGTCGTTTTGCGCCGTTTCGGTCATGCCTGGACAGAGCTGCCTCCGCGCGGGAAGTCGTTATTAGTTGTTCGTCATGCTTGAGGGGGGGGCGTCCCGCCTGCGCGTCTAAAAGACGAGCCAGGGCGTGACAATATGGAGAGAGCGCGTAGGGTGGGCAAAGGCGCGCCCGCCACGCCCGCTGCGTGCCGTGCTCCATCGCGCGCCGTGCCGCCACTTGACCGTTCGAGTATGCTGATCGACGGTGGGCACGCAGCTGCCCTGCGGGACGGCTGCTTTGCCCACCCTACTGGTTCTCATCCGGCGCGCGACCAGCGCTTCTTCAGGCGCAATCCTGGGCTATATGCGCCGCCAACTCCCGCCACGGCTGCAGCGTCCACGCACCTGATGCGGCGCCGGAGGGAGAGGACAGCACGAACGCGGTCGGAAAGTCGTCGCGCTCAGGCTGCCGCCCCAACGCGATCGCGCTGGTCGGCCGGGCATAGAACAGGCTCGCCGCCTTCTTGCTGGTGAATGCCACCGTCGCCGGCCGGTGGTGCCGGATCTTGGCTGCGAAGCCGGCGACGTCGACGCCGGCTTTCAGCGCGACATGGTCCATGCCGGCGCCCTGCTTGCACAGATCGGTGAAGCCGATCCCGAGCTCGCGCAGCGCCGGAAATTCGTGCGGCCGATACGGGCGCGGCGTCAGGCCGACGGCGAACAGCGTGGGCCAGAAGCGGTTGCCGGGATGCGCGTAGTAATGGCCGGTCGCCGCCGAGCGCTCGCTCGCGGCGGTGCCGACGAAGACCAGGCGCAGGCCGGGTTGGAGCTGATCGGGCAGGCGGTCCATGAGCGGCGTTGTCGCATTATTGCAGCCGCTGCAACAAGCTGTTGTCGCCAAGCAGCGTTGTTGCTGCGCCGGACGCGGTCTACAGCCTGCTCCGGAACAACGGGAGCACATGATGCAACGCCGCCTCTACCAGTTCGTCCTGTCCGGCCATTCGCATCGCGCACGGCTGATGTTGAGCCTGCTCGGCCTTCCTTGCGAGTTCGTCGATGTCGATCTCAAGGGCGGAGCGCACAAGCAGCCGGATTTTCTCGCGCTCAATCCGTTCGGCCAGGTCCCGGTGCTGGTCGACGGCGACGCCGTCGTGCCCGACTCCAATGCGATCCTGGTCTATCTCGCGACTCGCTATGATGCCTCGGGCCGCTGGCTGCCGCGCGATCCGCTCGGCCAGGCGCAGGTTCAGCGCTGGCTGTCGGCCGCTGCGGGCCCGCTCGCCTTCGGCCCGGCCGCGGCGCGGGTGGCGACCCTGTTCGGGGCGCCGCTCGACATGGCGAAGGCGCATCAGCTGGCGGATGCGCTGTTCGCCGTGATGGAGCGAGAGTTCGGCGCCCGGCCATTCCTCGTCGGCGAGATGGCGACCCTCGCCGACATCGCGCTCTACAGCTACACCGCCCACGCGCCCGAGGGCGGCGTGTCGCTGTCGCCGTATCCGAACATCGTGGCGTGGCTGGCGCGGCTCACCGCGCTGCCCGGCTTCGTGCCGATGCCGGCGAGCCCGATTGCCGGGGCGGCCTGATCGGGGCCGCCGGCCGGCCCGTCGCTTACAGGAAGCAGCGGCGCTCGTCGCGCAGCTTGAGCTGGATGTTGGTGGCTTCGACGAAGGTCGGCACCGGCTTGGAGACGATCTTGTAGGTCGACGGCCATTCGACCGGCTTCGACTGCAGGTCGGTGTTCCAGATCTGGCAGATGCCGGTGTTGTCCCAGCGGATCACGTAGTAGCCGCTCTTGGGCGCCGGCGCGGCAAAGGCGGGGGCAGCGATCGAGCTGGCCGCAAGCGCGGCGGCAGCAGCCAGAGTGGTCAAGCGACGCATCGTCAATCTCCTGAAACGAACGAACAAAAGCATCCACTGGCTGCACGCGGCAGCCTTGCTCGCTGGCGCGTGACAGCCATCGCGAAGTGGTGCGACAAAAGCGCACGCGACGCAAGCCACCACGATCGTCCGTTCACAGTGATGTCAGGGAGTTCGGGCAGATGCGCATCCGGTGTGGACATCGCGCATCAGCGCAATGCCTCACAGCGTGCACCGTCCCTCCCGGCGCAGCTTGACCTGCAGGGTGACGGCGTCGTTGAACGTCGGCACCGGACGGCTGATGACCTTGTAGCCCGACGGCCATGCGATCGGCTTGAACGCGAACGCCTCGCTCCAGACCTGGCAGACGCCGGTGTTGTTCCAGCGCAGGATGTAATAGCCGGCCTGCGCCGGCGCGGCGGCAGCGAGCATCGCGGCGACTGAAGCTGCTGCAAGAATGAGGGTGGTGAAACGAGGCATCGTGAAAACTCCGGCAACAAACTGGCCCCAGCCGTGGGGCGCCTTGTCGGAGCCGTCTCGATCAATTTGAAGGCGCGGACGATCACTTCGTGCGGCAAATCCGCGCGAGCAGAGGTGTCTGACCGTAGTGCATGGCAACGGTTGCCGAGTCTCGGTGGGATGCACTCACGATCGTGATGTCAACATGCGTCGCACTGGCAGCGGCGGCGGAACCTCCCGGCCGGCCCTGGGGCGGGACGTGAGGCCGAGATCCGTGCCGCTGATGACCGGCCGCGCCGCGAGCGGCTGCGCCACTGCGCGCCGGCGGAGGAAGTGCCGCTCCAGCAGGGCATAGGAGAAGGTTGCGGCGACGATCGACAGCGGCAGGCCGATCAGCAGCCGCAGTTGCCAGGACAGGCCGTAGTCGTTCAGGAAGTTCAGGATCGGGAGATGCCAGAGATAGACGCCGTAGAAGATCCGCCCGAGAAACACGGCTTCCTGCCGTTCGAAGATGCGATGGCAGATCGTGCCGCTGCTGCGGGCGAGCATGGTCAGAGCGAGGATGCCGGGGAGGACGCCGCAGACCATGCTGCCGAAATAATAGTAGTTGAGGTTCGGCCCATAGGCGGGCCAGAACAGGAAGGTGATCGCGATCCAGTAGATCAGCAGCGGCCATGCCAGCTTCGGCCACAGACGGTCGAGCGCCAGATAGGCGCCGGGCGGCACGAGCCGCAGCACCACGGCCATCGCGCACCCGGCCATCAGCGCGTCGGCACGGGTGTCGAATGCGGTGTAGAGACGCCGCCACTCTGCGCCGTCCAGCAGCAGCGACACCCGCCACGCCCAGATCGCCGCCGCAATGGCGCAGATCGCCCCGACCAGCCGCCAGCTCACGCCGAAGCGCTTCACCAGCAGCGCGAAGGTCAGCGGCCACAGCAGGTAGAACTGCTCCTCGGTCGACAGCGTCCAGGTGTGGCCGATGTCCTCGATGGTCTTGGGGTCGAACACGTACCAGTAGTTCGAGACGTAGGTGAGGGCGATCGCGACGCGGCCGAGCGCCGGCAGGAACGACGGCCGCAGCAGCCAAGTGAACAGCAGATAGGCCGCCAGCATCAATAGCAGCGGCGGCACGATGCGGGCGAAGCGCCGAGCGTAGAACTGCCGGAACGCGACGCGGCCGTGCCTGTCGACGTCCCGCAGCAGCAGGCCGGTGATGTAATAGGCGCTCGCCACGAAGAACAGATCGATATAGAGCACCGCGCCCGGCACGGTCTGGGAGGAGACATGGGCCGCGACCACGCCCAGCGTCATCAGCCCGCGCATGCCGTCATGCGAGGCGACGTATCCGAGCGGATAGACCTGGACCTGCCAGGCCTCGCGAACGGAGTTCCACAGCGGTGCCGTGGCTGCGCGCACCATGCGGGAGATCGTGTGGACCGGCCGGACAGCAATCATTTAATTTTTCGGGATTGTGAATTTAATGTGGTATTATATTTCAGAATATTCAATTTTAAATCGATGGCAAGCGATTAAATGTGGCAGCCGTGATTGCATGGCTGATTGCTTGGCGATGCAGGCGGAGTTCCACAGGCGAGCTTGTCATTGCTCGCACGCGCGCCCGCGATGAGCGAACCGCCGTAGGGTGGGCAAAGCCGCCGCCCGCAGGGCGGCAGCGTGCCCACCATCGAGCAGCGAACTCGTCGACGACGCGGTGGGAACGGCGCCACCGCGATCTCAAGGTTGGGAGAGAGTCGGGCTTCGCATTGCCCCCACTCGACAAAATTGAGGCTGCTCGGCGTGCTGCGCGATACAGCGCCCTCTCCCCTTGCGGGAGAGGGCATCTCCGATCCATCCACGCGCGCGGTTGGGTGAGGGGTGTCTCTCCGCGAATGACCGTGCGGAGAGATACCCCTCACCCAACCGAGCTTGCCGCGCTGTCATACAAGCCCTCTCCCGCAAGGGGAGAGGGCGCATTCATGCGCACCGCACTTGGCTTCCGAGCCAAGGGCAGCAGAATGACGAGTTCAACAATTGCTACGTCGGAGCGATCGCCGCAACGCCCTCGATCTCGATCAGCATCTTCGGATCGGGCAGCGCCGCGACCACGCAGGTGGTCCGCGCCGGGTAGGGCGCCGGCCCGAACGCCTCGGCATAGAGACGGTTCATGGTCGCAACGTCCGAGGCGCGCGTCAGCAGCACGTTGACCTTGACGAGATCGCGCAAGGTCGCGCCGCCTTCGGTCAGCACACGGGTGAAGTTCGTCACGACGTTGGCGAACTGCCCCTCGAAATCATCGGGCAGGTTGCCGTCAGCGTCGAAGCCGGGAATGCCGGAGACGAAGAGGAGATCGCCGATCCGTGTGCCGAACGACAGCGGCGGGGCCTTGATGTGTGGTGGGGCGGGGATGTGGTGGATTGGGGGCATGACGACTTCTCAATTTCGCTATTAGTCAGTATTGAGCTTCGGTCGCCCGTCAGCGGCGGCGAGCATCATCCAATGGGCCCATTCACGCCGAATTCGTTACTTTATTTCTGAGACGCGCCTGCACGCACGAGCCAAACTATCATTTACGGCAGATGCAGCTTTGACATCCCAATTGTTCTGGATGAATTCTGATATGCGGGCGTTGTATGCCGGACCAACCGGCGAAGTGTATCCTGAAGGTGGAACGAGATCCTGCAGTATCTCGCGGCTACGGCTTCGGCGAGCCAGTTGGATGAGTAGCTCCTTTGTGTTTCGAACCTTGTCTCCGACAACAGGTATTGCACTAGCAGAGACGTTCAGGAATGTCGCCAAATTGTGCCTGTCGGCCAGTAGCCAGCTCTCGACCTCATGAAATGCGAATCTAACATGAATGTTGTCTGGATGTCGTGTATGAAACCACTGCTCAATGGCATTGCCCGGGCAAATTGTTCCTAGTTCATCTCCATCTAAGAAGATCAAAAACTTGAGTGACACGGCTGATCTGCGGATCTGAGCAATCCGACTTTGAAAATACGAAAAGCCACGCCGTCCCATGACGTTTGAAACAGTAAGGGTGGAGTTTTCGACGGCGATAATTTTCTGAGCCGCTTGTTCTATAAGCGTATCTTCTGAAAACAGGATGATCTCAGTCATCTACTTGAGCAAACAAATCTATCTGAGTTGGGGCGGTTTTAGGGAGTACGGCCTCGCTAATGGGGAAGCCAGATTTTACAAGCTGGAATGCATCGAAAACCTCTCGAAGGTTGACTGCCTTGGTTGCCTCACCTGAGGTGTCCAGCAGTATCACTTCCTCGGCGGCTATACCTGGATCAGAGAGTAAGTCGACGCTATGAGTGCTGAGGATCACCTGCCGGCGACGTTGTCGCTGAAGCCGATAGATCAGCGGTGCCAATTTAGAGACAATAGCAGAATTTAGCGAGAGTTCGGGCTCTTCAAGTAGAAGCAGAGCGTCGTCTTCGAGAAGAGCCCACAGTAGCCCGATCAATCTCAAGGTGCCGTCAGAAAACTGATCCTCTCTCTGCCAACCTGCATTTGCACGCCAATGCTTGTAAAGAGCAGCAAGATGAGGGCGCCCGGTCGCTTCGTCGCGTTCGAACTTCAGCTGTTCCAGATTCGGTACCGCGATCTTTAGCGCTCGTTCAATTCGGCTGAGCCGGCTTTTCTGTGATCTAGCTGGGGTTTTCGCTACGCGGTCGAGAAAGCCTTGGCCAAATGGGTCTGTTTCGATAGTGCGACCTTGGATTTCATCATTAAATCGGAGCAATTGCGGAACTAGGTGGAGGTAGGTTGTTGATGCAAAAAATCGAGCTACATCGCGAAATTCGACATTGTTATTGACCTGTTCGATATGTGTTTGAATCAACCTCTCTGGGTCGGAGCCGTCGTCCTTGTCTGGACGCTCAAGGATCATTTTGCCGTCCTTGTACACGATCTCTTTTTGTACGATTGGTCGACGAAACCCGCGAGGCTCTTGCGCGATCGAGAGAATGTAACGCCAGCTCTCATCGGAGTCTAATGACGGCTTTAGCGTGACGTCGATCTCGATGTGGGGGTTTTGTCGTGCAGACAGGCATCTGACCTTCGAAAGATTGCCGCGCGATTGGATGGCCTTTTGTAGCCCGCCCCCTTGCGAAGAGCAGACATCTCGAAGAAAGCGGAATACGTCCAGAAAGTTGGACTTTCCGGAAGCGTTCGCGCCCAAAACAAAGGTGCGTTCGCTCAGGTCGACTTCCGATGTTCGGAAGTTGCGCCAGTTTTGTATAGCAAGGTGCGTGACTATCAAAGCGCCCTTCCTCAATCGACCCATAACACCCAGAGGTAAACCCGAGAAGTCTTACACCATGCCCCTATTTAGCCAAGGCAAATGTGGGGCATGGCGAAGGTCTTAAAGATCTATCGGTGACTTGATCTGCGAGGGGACGTCAGGACAACGCCTTGTTGCTCTCCTTCACCTTCTCCGCATCCAGATACACGCTGCCGCCCATTTCCTTGAACTTGGCGCTCATCTGGGCCATGCCGTCCTCGATGGTGCCGCTGATGGTCATGCCGACCGTCGCCGGATCGTTGAGCGTGGCGGCGTAGTCGCGGACGTCCTGGGTGATCTTCATCGAGCAGAATTTCGGGCCGCACATCGAGCAGAAATGCGCGACCTTGTGGGCTTCCTTCGGCAGGGTCTCGTCGTGGAAGTGTTTTGCGGTTTCCGGGTCGAGGCCGAGATTGAACTGGTCGGTCCAGCGGAAGTCGAAGCGGGCGCGGGACAGTGCGTCGTCGCGCAGCTGCGCGGCGGGATGACCCTTGGCGAGATCGGAGGCGTGGGCCGCGATCTTGTAGGTGATGACACCCACCTTGACGTCGTTACGGTCAGGGAGACCCAGATGCTCCTTCGGTGTCACGTAGCACAGCATGGCGCAGCCGAACCAGCCGATCATGGCCGCACCGATGCCGGAGGTGATGTGGTCGTAGCCCGGCGCGATGTCGGTGGTCAGCGGCCCCAAGGTGTAGAACGGCGCCTCGCCGCACTCCTTGAGCTGCTTGTCCATGTTGATCTTGATCTTGTGCATCGGCACGTGGCCGGGGCCCTCGATCATGACCTGGCAGCCCTTGTCCCACGCGATCTTGGTCAGCTCGCCAAGAGTTTCCAGCTCAGCAAATTGCGCGCGGTCGTTGGCATCGGCGATCGAGCCGGGGCGCAGGCCGTCGCCCAATGAGAACGAGACGTCATACTTGCGCATGATGTCGCAGATCTCCTCGAAGTGCGTATAGAGGAAGCTCTCCTTGTGATGCGCGAGGCACCACTTGGCCATGATCGAGCCGCCGCGGCTGACGATGCCGGTGACGCGGCTGGCGGTGAGGTGGATGTAGGCGAGCCGCACGCCGGCATGGATGGTGAAGTAGTCGACGCCCTGCTCGCACTGCTCGATCAGGGTGTCCTTGTAGAGCTCCCAGGTCAGCTGGACCGGGTCGCCGTTGCACTTCTCCAGCGCCTGGTAGATCGGCACGGTGCCGATCGGCACCGGCGAATTACGCAGGATCCATTCCCGCGTGGTGTGGATGTTGCGGCCTGTCGAGAGGTCCATCACGGTGTCGGCGCCCCAGCGGATCGCCCACACCATCTTGTCGACTTCCTCTTCAACTGAAGAGGTCACCGCCGAGTTGCCGATATTGGCGTTGATCTTGGTGAGGAAGTTGCGGCCGATGATCATCGGCTCCAACTCGGCGTGGTTGATGTTGCAGGGGATGATGGCGCGGCCGCGCGCGATCTCCGAGCGCACGAACTCAGGCGTGATGAAGGCGGGGACTTCCGCGCCGAAGCTTTCGCCGTCGGCGAGCGCGGCTTCGGCGCGCTCGAGCTGGGTCTTGCGGCCGAGATTCTCGCGCTCGGCGACGTAGATCATCTCCTTGGTGATGATGCCGGCGCGGGCGAATTCGAGCTGGGTGATCTTGTGGCCGTCGAGCCCGCGCAGCGGCTTGTGATGCGCGGTGAAGGCCTTTGCGGCCTTGTCGGCGCCGACATTGCCATTGTCCTCGGGCTTGATGTCGCGGCCGACATACTCCTCGACGCCGCCGCGCTCGCGCACCCAGGCGGTGCGGGCGCGCGACAGGCCGGCGTTGACGTCGATCGTCACGGTCGGATCGGTGTAGGGGCCGGAGGTGTCGTAGACCGGCAAATTGGGCTCGCCGGCGCCTTCGGAGAGGATGATTTCGCGCAGCGGCACGCGCAGGTCGGGCGCCGAGTCCGGGGTCGCGTGGATCTTGCGCGAGGACGGCAGCGGGCCGGTGGTGACGGCGGGCAGGGTGGTGTCGGGATTGGAGCGGATGTTCATGGGATCCTCCTTGTCAATTGTTGTTGTCGGAGTGAATGGGGAACGTCATTGCGAAGAGCGTGAGCGACGAGGCAATCCAGAGCGGCGCGTGGCTCTGGATTGCTTCCGCCTCCGTCCTGCGGGCTTCGGCGGACACGTCGCTCCGCTCGTACTGACGGAGAGAGCGCACCGCGCTTGCTGCCCGCTCGCATCGAGCCGAGAGTGGTGATGAGTTGTTGGCGTGAGGGGCGCACGCTGTTCAGGCTCCCTCCCCCCTTGCGGGGCGCGACGAGCTGCGCTCGCGCTGAGAGGGTTGGGGTGGGGGGTACAACACGGGCGGTCTTCGTGTGGACCCCCACCCCCGACCCCTCCCCGCAAGGGGGAGGGGAGTAGAGCGTGCGCATGGCTCGCCTCAGTGCGCAATCGCTCTCAGACGCATTCGCAAATGCTGCGCGCATCATGCCGGCTCCTTCACCGCATCGAGCCAGGCGCGGACGCGGGCGTCGGGGTCGGCGTTCTGGGTGACGTCGCTGACGACGGCGATGGAGTCGGCGCCGGCAGCGAAGATGTCCGCGGCCTGCTCCAGCTTGATGCCGCCGATCGCGACCAGCGGGATGGTGCCCACACGCTTCTTCCACTCGGTGATTTTCGGGATGCCCTGCGGCGCGAAGCGCATCGCCTTCAAGGTGGTCGGGAAGATCGGGCCGAGCGCGACGTAGTCCGGCCTGGCGGCGAGCGCAGTCTCCAGCTCGGCATCGTCATGCGTGGAGAGCCCGAGCGTGACGCCCGCTTCCTTGATCGCGGCGACGTCGGCGTCGGCGAGGTCCTCCTGGCCGAGATGGACGTGCTGTGCGCCGGCGACGATGGCCGCGCGCCAGTAGTCGTTGACGATCAGCTTCGTCGCCGTGCCCCTGGTGATGGCGAGCGCGTCGGTGACGATCTGCAGCGCCTCGCCGTCATTGAGGTCCTTGGCGCGCAGCTGCACGGTGCCGACGCCGAGTTTTGTCAGGCGCTCGACCCAGGCGAGGCTGTCGACGACGGGATAGAAGCGATCAGGATACGGCATGCCAGAACGGTGTCCCAACGACAGGGGTGGAGGGCGAGGCGAAATCGCGGGCGTCCATCAGCCCGGCCTCGTAGGCGGTGCGGCCGGCCTCTACGCCGAGCCTGAAGGCGCGCGCCATCGCGACCGGGTCAGCGGCCTTGGCGATCGCGGTGTTGAGCAGCACGGCGTCGTAGCCGAGCTCGAGCGCCTCGGCCGCATGCGACGGCGCGCCCAGGCCGGCGTCGACGACGAGGGTGATGTCGGGCAGGCGGTCGCGCAGCAGCTTCAAGGCATCGCGGTTGATGATGCCCTTTGCGCTGCCGATCGGCGCCGCCCAGGGCATCACGACCTTGCAGCCGGCATCGACCAGCCGCGTCGCGACGGAGAGATCCTCGGTGCAATAGGGGAAGACCTCGAAACCGTCCTTGATCAGGATGGTGGCGGCTTCGACCAGGCCGACCACGTCCGGCTGCAGCGTGTCGTTGTCGGCGATCACTTCGAGCTTGATCCAGGCGGTGCCGAACAATTCGCGCGCGAGCTTGGCGGTGGTCACCGCCTCGCGCACGCTGCGGCAGCCGGCGGTGTTCGGCAGCACGGTGACGCCGAGCTCGCGGACCAGCTTCCAGAACGCATCGCCGGACTTGCCGCCGGCGGCCTCACGCCGCAGCGACACGGTGACGATCTCGGCGCCCGAGGCGCGGATCGCGTCCTGCATGATGGCCGGCGAGGGGTAGAGCGCGGTGCCGATGAGCAGGCGCGAGGTGAAGGTCTTGTCGTAGAAGGTAGGCATTAGTTGTCTCCGTCATTCCGGACGGTGGTCGCCGCAACTGGAGGTGTCATCCCCGCGAAAGCGGGGATCCAGTATTCCAGAGGCAGCGCAGTTAAGCTGCGGCGCCGCGGCGTACTGGATCGCCCGGTCAAGCCGGGCGATGACAGCTGTGGATGGGGCGCGCGCTGTTTCCCCTTGTCGTCCCGGCGCACGCCGGGACCCATACCGCGTGATGTCGCATTTGGGCACGCGGGGAGAGATCGTGCGTCATTACGGTCGCCTGTGGCTATGGGTCCCCGCTTTCGCGGGGACGACAGCTGTGGGTGACGTGAGAGCGAGCACTCCGTCGGCATCATCACCCTCCCTGCCGCGGCGTGATGATTTCGATCTCGTCGCCGGCCTTCAGCGTGGCTTCGGCCCAGCGGCTCTTCGGCACGACGTCGTAGTTCAGCGCAATCGCAAAATGGGTGCCTTCGTAGTCGAGCTCGGCCAGCAGCGCGGCCACCGAGGTCGCAGCGATGTCGCGGGCCTCGCCATTGACGGTCACGCGCATCGCATCACCTCGTTGTCGATCTGGCCGTGCGCGACGTAGTTCAGCGTCGCCTGCGCTAGCGCCGGCGCGATCAGGAAGCCGTGGCGATAGAGGCCGTTGACGCAGATCTCGCAGCTACCCTTGATGGTGATGCGCGGCAGGTTGTCGGGATAGGCCGGCCTGAGCCCCGAGCCGAATTCGAGGATGCGCGCCTCGCCGAACGCGGGGTGCACCGCATAGGCGGCGCCCAGCAGCTCCAGCGCGGAGCGCAGCGAGACGCCGGTGTCTTCGGCCTCGAGCGAGGTTGCGCCCAGCATGAACAAATTGTCTTCGCGCGGGATCAGATACAGCGGCCAGCGCGGATGCATCAGCCGCACCGGGCGCGCCAGCTGCACCTCCGCGGTCTCGATCAGGATCATCTCGCCCTTGACGCCGCGCAGCTCCGGCTCGGCGTCGCGCGCCTCCAGCCCGCGGCAGTCGACGACGAGCCCGTCGAGATCGGACGCCTTGACGTCGCTGTTGAACACCACCCGGCCGCCGGCCTCGACGATGCGCTGATGCAGCTTCGGCAGCACGCGGCGCGGCTCGACATGACCCTCGGCCGGGAAGAACAGGCCTTCGCGGAAGCGGCCCTCGAGCGACGGCTCGAGCGCGGCGAGCGCTGCGGCGTCGAGCCGCTGATAGTCGGAGGTGCGCCGGGCGAAGCGGTCGTAGTCGCTGCGGTCGCGCGCATGCGCCACGACCAGCGAGCCGTTGAACGGCGTGTCCGGCAACTCGCGCCGCCACAGCTCGAGCGAGGCAAGCCCGAGCCGGCTGATGATCGGCTCGGCGACCTCGCTCTCGCAATAGGGCGCCAGCATGCCGCCGGCCCAGTGGCTGGTGGACAGCATCAGCTCGGCGTCGCTGCGCTCGTGCAGGGTGACATCGTGGCCGGCCCGCGCGAACAGCAGGGCTTGCCAGGCACCGGCAATGCCGGCGCCAATGATGGATACGGGAGAATCCCCGCGCGTGGTTGTCTGCTGCATCCCTGTCCCTTCGCCGGCATGACCCGGATCAGGTTCAAAGGGTCACCGCATCACGCTGCGGTATCTCAGCTCCCCCTCGGAGCTCCCCTCGGAACGCGCTTAAAATAGACCGATACGGCGCCGTGTCAACGGAGTGTCACGGAAAGACTGGGACGGGCGGTGAGGAACCAAATGCCGTCAGTGCGCCCGCGCGTGACGGCCGGTCGCGATCTTCGGGGTGATGTCGAGTGGCGCGCTGGTCCGCTCGGAGCGGCCGGCGGGACGGGCGTCGGCGACGCGCTGCCGCTTGGCCTCCTCGTAATAGCCCTTGGCGAAATAGTGCACGGTGCGATCATGATCGCCATGGGCGGCGCGGTAGGCGCCGGCGAGATAGCGCACGCCATAGGTGAGATTGGTGTTGGGATCGTGCAGCCCCTGCGCGTCGCCGGTGTAGCCGAGGCCGCGCGCGGTGCCGAGCTTGATCTGCATCAGGCCGATGCAGCCGCAGCTGCCGACCAGGTCCTTCTGGTACTTGCTCTCGCGCACGATCACGCGATGGATCAGCGCTTCGGGAATGTTGTTGGCGGCGGCGTGCACGGCGACCAGCGCGTCGATGTGCGGATGTCCGGTGTTCATGTGCTTGGGCCTCGCATCGGCCGCCTTGCGGTCGGTGTCGCGGGTCTCGGCGGCGGGCGCGTCGGCCGGGACGGCATCGGCCTCGGCCGGCGCGGCAGCATTGGCGTCCATCGGCGGGGTGGTGTCGGCGCCGCTCACGGCCTCGATCGCCTCGACCTCGCGCGCCGCCTTGGTGACGGCGCTGCGCGCGGCAAGCTCCTTGATGCCGTCGGAGCGGACATGGGCGAGCTTGATCGCGGTGCTGCCCTTCGCAGCGGTCTTGCCGGTCTTGGACTTGGCGGTATCGGACGCGGCGCTCGCATCTTCGGCCGCGGCAAACGGCACGTGGCCGGCCATGGCAAGGCCCGCGATGCAGGCCGTCAGCACAAGACGTCTCATGTGTCAGGATCCCCCGGGAACCACGCGCGTGCCAAGCAGCCCCCCGGCACACATTTACACTTTACGCACCGTAATTGGTGCGAACGCCGGGCGATAATGTGGCAGAAATGAGGCTCTCGGCGTTCGGGCGGGCCGGGCAGATACGGGCTCGGAGGCGGGTTTACGCCGCATTAGACCGGCCATGCTTGGCTGGAACGAGTCTACCACCACCGAGATCCACGCCAGAGATGACGCTGTCCGTCACCCACACCGAAGCGACCGCCCGGCCGGCTCATGCGCTGCTGCCGCTGTGGGTCGGCGCCGGCGTGTATGCATTGGTGCTGATCTCCGGCAACCGCCTGCTCAACGATCCCGACACGTTGTGGCAGGTCACGGTGGGGCAGTGGATCATCGATCACCGCGCGGTGCCCGAGGTCGACGTCTATTCCTTCACCATGCGCGGCGCGCCCTGGATCTCGACGCAATGGCTGGCGCAGGTCGCCTATGCCGGCGCCTACGCGCTCGCCGGCTGGAGCGGACCGGTGGTGCTGGCGGCCTCGGCGATCGCGCTGGCGTTCGCGCTGTTCGCGCGCGCGCTGGGCCGGCATCTGCGCGACGGCACGACATTGCTGTTCGTGGTCGCGGCGTTCCTGCTCTGCCTGCCACATCTGCTGGCGCGGCCGCATGTGCTGGCCTTCCCGATCCTGGTCGCCTGGATCGCCGGGTTGGTCGATGCGGCCGATCGCAAGGATGCGCCTTCCCCGGCGCTGGTGCTGCTGATCGCGCTGTGGGCCAACCTCCATGGCGGCTTCGTGTTCGGCCTGTTCTTCATCGCGCCCGCCGCGCTCGATGCGCTCGTCAATGCCGATGCCTCGGCCCGCCGCGGCCTGGCGCTGCGCTGGGCGGCCTTCGCAGCGCTCGCACTGGCGGCGAGCTGCTGCACGCCCTATGGCTGGAACGCGCTGCTCGCCTCGCAGAAGATCCTGGCGCTCGGACAGGCGCTGCCGCTGATCGTGGAATGGAAGGCGACCGACTTTCAGGGGCTCGGCCCGTTCGAGATCTGCGTGCTGCCGGCCCTCGGCTTTGCCCTGTTCCACGGCATCAAACTGCCGCCGGTGCGCATCCTGATGCTGCTCGGGCTGCTGCATATGGCGCTGGCGCAGGCGCGCGCTGCCGAGATTCTTGCGCTCGTCGGCCCGCTGGCGCTGGCGGCGCCGCTGGCTCGGCAGATTGGCACGCAGCCCTTGTCGATGATCGCGGGCGGGGCGCGCGCATCGCTGACGTCGGCCGTCGTGCTCATGCTCGGCGCTGCCACCATCGCATCGCTGCCGATCCTCAGCTACGCGCCCAATTTGCGCGGGACGCCGGTTGCTGCCGTCACCGAGCTGAAGAAGCTCAACCTGACGCGGGTCCTCAATGACTATGATTTCGGCGGCTACCTGATCTCGACCGGTGTTGCACCCTTCATCGATGGGCGCACCGAGCTCTATGGCGAAAAGTTCTTCGTCGATCACAACGCCGCATCCGGCCTGATGGAGCCGGACAATCTGTTCCGCCTGCTCAGCGACTACGACATAGAGGCGACGCTGCTGCGCACGCAGAGCGCGGCGACCAAGCTGCTCGATCACGTCGACGGCTGGCAGAAGGTCTATGCCGACGACATCGCCACCATCCATCTGCGCAAGGCGGGTGCCCGTCATCGTGCGGAACCGGCGGTCGATGCCGGCGGCAATTGAATCAAAGGCATCGATCGCATCCGCGTGAGGTCGGATGCCGCGCGGCATCCCGGCGCGTGCAAATCAGTCCGCGGGCGCTTATGATGGTCGCTGTCAGTTCGACAGCAAGCCTGACTCATTCAAAAAAACTGAACAGACAGGGAGCGCGTCATGGCCGTGAAGGCAGCCGGCATTCAATCACCTGACATTCAATTCAGTGACACCGACCACCCGGAGTTCGCAGTCCGCGTCCTCGACCTGCCGCGCAACAATCCCTGCGCCCAATGCGCCGAGCCGATCGCCCTGCCGTCGTGGGTCGAGAGGGATGGCCGGCGCACCGCCTATCTCTGGCACTGCCGCCTCTGCGACTACCGCTTCGAGACCATCGCCTTCTACGCCGAGCCCGTCGACCAGGATGGTGCACTGGCGGCGTAGTTGGTTCAGGCGTGCGCGGGGCTCAGCAATTCAATGGGACTCAAACGGAATACTGAACAGACGGTCTATCGTTGATGCCGATGTAAGCACGGCCGTGGCGGCTTGCTCCGCTCCACCTCGCCCCGCTTGCGGGGAGAGGTCGGATTGCATCGAAGATGCAAGCCGGGTGAGGGGGTACAGGTCTCACCACATACACTTCCCGTGCGGCTGCCCCTCACCCCAACCCTCTCCCCGTAAGAACGGGGAGAGGGAGCTGACCGTCACCGCGGCAAGTAGTGTGCATTGTTCGTCAAGAACTGAGCCAATGCCGTTTTCGCGACGTCAACCACATCCAGCAGAACCGTCACAGATTAGCACTGCCGCGCTGCGGTGAGGCGGCTTGTCGCGCAACGTGACGAAATCGTGGTTCCGGCGGAACGCCGAGTGTCGATTGCAGTTCTCTAGTCACCATTCACTGAGAGGAGACACCACATGGTGATGAAGACTGTTGCGGCCGGCCTCGCCGGTTCCCTGCTGCTCGCGACCGCGGCGTTCGCCGCGGAGAGCACCACCACGACCACCAGCACCACGACCCGTGCGGACACCACGGCGGCGTCCTATCAGGGGGACTGGCGCAGCTCGAAGCTGGTCGGCGTGAAGGTCTACAACAACAACAACGAGAATGTCGGCTCCATCGACGATCTGCTCGTTGACAAGAGCGGTAACGTCAAGGGCGTCGTGATCGGCGTCGGCGGCTTCCTCGGCATGGGCGAGCACCTCGTTGCAGTGTCGTTCGACCAGATCAAGTTCTCGGATCAGCCGGTGCAGTCGAACACCGCCTCGACCGCTCCGGCCGCTGGCACGACGTCGTCGACCAATCCGCCGGCCTCGACCACGACGACCGGCGCCGCCACCGGCACCTCGTCCTCGTCGTCGATGAGCTCGAAGAGCCGCTGGTATCCCGACCACGCGATGATCAACTCGACCAAGGACCAGCTGAAGGCGATGCCCGAGTTCAAGTACTCGGAGTAATCGCGTCACCGACGAACAGCTGATCGTCGACGCGGCGCGCCCGGCTTGCCCGGGCGCGTTCGCGCGTCAGGCTGCGGGACGCAAGGTGGTCTGGCTCAGCGGCAGCTCGATGCGGGCGATCAGCCCGCAGGGCTTGCGATCATGCAGCGACAGCTCGCCGCCATGCGCCTGAACGATGGCTTTGGCGATCGACAGGCCGAGCCCGAAGCCGGTCGCTTCATCCATGTTGCGGGCATCGTCGCCGCGTACGAACGGCTCGAGCATGTCGGGCTTGAGCGCATCCACGATCCCCGGACCGTCATCCTCGACGTCGATCGTGAGGCACTTGCCGGACACCGTCAGCCTGACGACGGTTTCCTTGCCGAACCGCGCGGCATTCTCCACCAGATTGGTGACCGAGCGCATCAGGTCGTCCGGCCGCACCGTCGCCATCGCATGTGTCGGGCCGACATAGATGACGTTGTGGCCGACATCCGCGAACTGATCGGCCACGAGCTGCAGGATGCTGGCGATATCGACCAGCGTCATCGGCTCGAGCTTGCGGCCGTTGCGCAGGAACGACAGCACCGAGCCCAGCATCGCATGCATCTGATCCAGATCGGCCAGCATGCGGCTGCGCTGCAGCTCGTCCTCGACGAATTCGCAGCGCAGCCGCATGCGGGTGAGCGGCGTCCGCAGGTCGTGACTGATGGCCGCCAGCATCTTGGTGCGGTCGTTGATCAAAGCGGAGATGCGCTGGCGCATCCGGTTCAGCGCCCGTGCGAGCGAGCGGATTTCTTCAGGACCGCGCTCGGGCAATGCGGGAGCATCGCCATCGAGGCTGAAATTCTCGGCCGCCTTGGCAAAGCTCGACAATGGCGAGGTCAGCGCGCGTGCGGCCCACAGGCCGAGCAGGGTCATGCTGATCAGCGCGAACATGATTGTCGTGAGCCAGGGCGCGCCCCAGAATGGCGGCCGGTGCGGCCGGTCGGGTGTTTTGGCCGAGATCATGTCGCCATCGGGCAGCGCGAAAATGACCCGGCGCACGCCTGGTCCCGGCGGCGTCATGAAGATGCGATAGCCGGGACCCAGGCCCCGAAAGCCGCCGGGCCCGTGAGGTCCGACCTCGGGAACGCCCTGAGGCCCGAAGCCCTGCTCGGCAGCGCGCGGTGCGCCTTCGGCATCCGCGCCCGGTTCGGGCGCTCGTCCTGGCGCGATCGGCAGCGGGCCGGAATGGGTCTTGATGTCGAACTCGGGATAGGCGTGCGCGATGTCGGCCATCAAGCGAGGCCGGTCGCCGGCAGGGGCGCGTCCGAGCACATGGACGACGGTTGCGAGCTGAAACGGGCCGGCCTCGTTCTCGCCTTCCGGCTGCTCAGCGCGATAGATCAGGAACGTCGCAGTGATGATGGCGTGGAGCGCGACGATCGAGATGGCCACCAGCGCCGTGATCTGGCCGCGGATTCCCTTGAGGTTGAGAAAGCCGAACGACATCATGACACTGCCACCCGATTCCAACCGGTCAATGGCTTTGCGGCGCCGTCACCACTTCGACGACGGGCGTGAACATGTAGCCGCCGGAACGCACGGTCTTGATCATGGTCGCCTCCTGCGGATCCGGCTCGATCTTGCGGCGGATGCGACTGACCAGCACGTCGATCGAGCGCTCGAACGAGCCGGCGCTGCGCCCTTGCGTCAAATCGAGCAGGCTGTCGCGCGACAATACGCGGCCGGGCCGCTCGCAGAAGGTGCGCAACAGATCGAACTCGGCGCTCGTCATCGCAACGCGGGCGCCTTCGGGATTGCGCAGCTCGCGCAGGCGGAAATCGATCTTCCAGCCGAGGAAGCCGAGGGCCGTGGCGCCTTCGGTCGCGCTCGCGGTCATCGCCGCGGCCTGCCGCCGCAGCACGGCGTTGATGCGGGCGAGCAGCTCGCGCGGATTGAACGGCTTTGGCAGATAGTCGTCCGCGCCCATCTCCAGCCCGAGGATGCGGTCGACGTCCTCGCCGCGCGCGGTCAGCATGATGATCGGCACCTGCGATTCCGCGCGCAGCTTGCGGCACAAGGTCAGGCCGTCCTCGCCGGGCAGCATCACGTCGAGAATCAGCAGGTCGATGCGATGATCGCCCATGATGCGGGTCATCTCGCGGCCGTCGGTCGCGGTGGTCACGTTGCAGGCGTTGTTGCGCAGGTATTTCGCGATCAGCGTGCGCGTCTCGCGGTCGTCTTCCACGACGAGAATGTGAGGTTGTGTCTGGGCCATGCTGATCAATTGACCTAGAATCGCGGCGTTTTGCGAAGAATTTTGTTACGGGATGTTTCCTGGCGGCAACGTCCGGCAAGGCCTGGACACCGCCTACATCCGTGTTGCGGCTTTCGTGTGGGCGCGTCAAGCCTGACGGGGGGCGGAGGGGTGCTGCGGTGGGGCTGACTGCACCAGACTACCGAAGCACTGCCGCAGTTCGCGCGCGGATCAGATCAACCTCCCGTAGCGGTGCGCCTTTAGACTCGTGCACCCAGCTTCCGACCCGAGCGACGCTGCGCTCCCTCTCCCCGTTCTTCAGGGGGGAGGGCTGGGGTGAGGGGACCCGCACGGGCGGTCTGAATCCATATTTGGGGATTTGTGACGAACGAGCCGGGGACGCTCGATCACCTCGGAGATGCGCGCGGCTGACTAGGGAAGGTGCTACTAACTAAGCCTGCCCGTGCGGCTGCCCCTCACCCCGACCCTCTCCCCGTAAGAACGGGGAGAGGGAGCCGACCGTCTTTGCCGCTCCGCTTGCGGTCTGAGGAGAGCTAGATGATCGTGCGCGCTGCGCTCAGATCAGTTCGACTTCACCAGCGGGCAGCCGCCCTTGTCGAGCGGACGGAAGGCTTCGTCGCCCGGTACGGTTGCGATCAGCTTGTAGAGATCCCAGTCGCCCTTCGACTCCTCGGGCTTCTTGACCTCGAACAGATACATGTCGTGCACCATGCGGCCGTCGATCCGGATCTTGCCGTTCTTGGCGAAGAAGTCGTTGACCGGCGTCGCGCGCATCTGGGCCATCACCTTGGGCGCCTCGTCGGTGCCGATGGCTTCGATCGCCTTCAGGTAATGCGTGGTCGCGGAATAGAGGCCGGCCTGGATCATGGTCGGCATGTGCCCGACCTTGTCGTTGAAGCGCTTGGAGAACGCGCGGGTCTCGTCGTTCATGTCCCAGTAGAACGCGTCGGTCACGATCAGCCCGGAGGTCGATTTGATGCCGAGCGAGTGCACGTCGGTGATCTCCATCAGCAGCGCGATCATCTTCTGGCCGCTCTGGGCGAGGCCGAATTCGGCGGCCTGCTTCAGCGCGTTCTGGGTGTCGCCGCCGGCATTGGCGAGGCCGACCACCTTTGCCTTGGAGGCCTGCGCCTGCAGCACGAAGGACGAGAAGTCCGACGAGTTCAACGGGTGGCGGACGTCGCCGAGCACCTTGCCGCCGGCCTCCTTGACGACGTTGGCGGCGTCGCGCTCCAGCGCCTGGCCGAAGGCGTAGTCGGCGGTGATGAAGAACCAGGTGTCCTCGCCGCGCTTGACCATCGCCTTGCCGGCGACGTTCGACAGCGCATAGGTGTCATAGGTCCAGTGCACGGTATTGGGCGAGCATTGCGTGCCGGTGATGTCGGAGGAGCCGCCGCCGGAATTGATGTGGATCTTGTTTTTCTCGCGCGTCAGCGCCGAGATCGGCAGCGCCACCGAGGAGGTGGGCACGTCGAAGATCGCATCGACCTTCTCGTTGTCGTACCAGTTGCGGGCGATGTTGACGCCGACGTCGGGCTTGTTCTGGTGATCGGCCGAGATCACCTCGACGTTCTTGCCCTTGACCTTGCCGCCGTAGTCCTCGACGGCCATCTGGACGGCCACCAGCGAACCCTTTCCGGTGGCGTCGGCATAGAGGCTCGACATGTCCGTGAGCACGCCGATCTTGACGACGTCGTCCGAGATCGTCTGCGCCCGAGCGGTTCCACAGAGCGCCGCGAGCGCGATGGCGGCAGCGATCGCTTGCACCGGATGTTTCATTGTTTCTCTCCCGAGATTATTGTTGTTGGTGCGGGGATGTCTAGCCGCGTTCGCGGGCGCGCGCAAAGCGGGGCGGTGCATGGGACCGTTGCGCGGTTGGGGACTACAGGCCCGGCAGCGCGTTGATCCGGACCGTCATCGTGCCCTCGGCCGATGCGATCACGCGAAGCACGCTGGCATCGAAGGCGATGTCGGTGAGGGCGAGATTGTTGACGTCGGTATCGACGCGGATGCCGTTCTCGTTCTTCTGCAACTCGGCGATGGCGCTCGCGATCTTCTCGCGGAGATTGTCGGCGAACGGCTTGAGATCGATCACCGACCGCTCCAGCAACGCGCGCTGCAGATGCGGAACCGCGGCGCGGGCGGCGGCGCCGAGCAGGCCGAAAGCGGCATCCGATTCGACCGCGAGCTGCAGATCTGCAAGACGCAGAATCTGCTGCGCCTGATCGACCACGGGGCGTCCCCAGATGTGCACGGTCGCCTCGGCGCCGAGGCCGAAGAAGCTTTCCTTCTCCTTGCCCTTGACCTGCAACGAGATCAGCAGCCGGTTGCCGGACGGGACGACGGTGGCGTGCTTGACGGTGACAGCGACAGGACCGGAGCCGTCCTCGGGAAACGTCCGCCCGGAGAGTTGCGAGTCGACGAGCTTGTTGAGTTCGGTGAATGGGACATCGATCGGAACGGCGACGTTGATGCCGCCCGCGGTAGGCGGAATGATGGTGATCTTGTCGGGGAAGGGGCACTCCGGCTTGGTCTCCGCCGCCGTCACCCGGGTCTCCGCTTCGATCCCCATCGTGACGCTCGCCGTCGTGGAGTCGATTGCAGGCTGCGCGGCCAGCGCGCGTGTCGGCTTGATCTCGAGCCAGACCGCCGGCAATCCCGGAGCGGTGCCCTGGAGCGGCACCGAGCGGCAGGCGCGCGCCCACTGCGCCTGCGCGCTGCGCCTCATCGTCGGGTCCTTGCGAAGCCTGTCGCTGAGCACGTTGAGCTGATCATTGACGGTCTTGTCGATGACCGGCTTCATCTGCGCGGGCACGTTGACCCTGGCTCCGGCCACGGTCAGCGCGGTGTCGCCGAGATTGACTTGGGCCGTGAAATTCGGTTCGACGTACCAGGAAGCCGCCAGCCGGGGCCGCATCGCGATGATGACGTTGCCCTTGATGTCGGCGGTGGCGTTCAGGTTCTTGATGTTGATGCCGCCGATCTGCTTGGCGGCATCCGATCCGAGCAGGCCGCCGATGGCATCGCCGAGCGCGCCGGTGGCCTTGGCCGACAACGACCCCGTGACGTTGAGCCGGCCGGAGAGCGGCGTCGCCAGCGACAGCGTGTCCTGGCTGCCGGTCGCGGCAATGGCGCCGCGGTTGACCGTCCAGCCGATGTCGGCGTTCTGCAGCACCTGGGCGGCGGGGTTGTCGGCCTTGCCGGCAAAGTTGCGCGGCGTTGCTCTCTCGGCGGCATCCCGGATCGCGCCGAGCGAGATCGAGACCGGCGCCATGATGATCGAGTTGCGCGTCGCAGGCGGCAGCGGCGCCAGTTGGGCCAGCTGCGGTGCGGGCGTGCTGCCCGAGAACAGGAAGACTTCCGCAATGATGATGCCGATGAGGACGACGGCGGCAAGGCCGGCGGCGCCGATCAAGATCAGCCGCAGCGGCGGCGAGCGTCGCGGCGGCTGTTGTGATTTCGGAGCGAGCGGATGCGGCCTGCTCTGCCAATCCGGTCGCTGCATCGGAAGCTTCATGTCGGATCCACGGACACCCGCTGCCGCGATGCCGGCTCGTTCCGGCAACGGCGAGATCGCGGTTAATGCGAAGTTGCCAAGCTTACAGGGCCGGACGGAGGCGCGCCAGAGCAACCGCTGACGGAAGCGAGCCATCAATCGGCCGTGATGGTGAATGACGCGGGCCGCGCAAAGAAGTGACCGCCGGGCTTGCGGCCACGGCGGTCCAGTCAGGGAGGATCAGGGAGGCGAGGAAAGGAACGTCAGGCGTGGGTCAGCGTGTGACTCGGCCGAGATCGGCGCGGCGCTCCATCGGCAGCACGATCACCTTGGCGCCGACATTGACGCGCGAATAGAGATCGATCACGTCCTGATTGGTGAGGCGGATGCAGCCTGACGACACATGCGTGCCGATCGTGTCCGGCGCGTTGGTGCCGTGGATGCGATAGACGGTGCCGCCGAGATACATCGCGCGTGCCCCGAGCGGATTGCCGGGACCGCCGGCCATGTGGCGCGGCAGATAAGGCTGGCGCGCGATCATTTCCGGTGGCGGCGTCCAGTCCGGCCATTCGGCCTTCCTGGTCACCGACTGAACGCCGGACCAGGTGAAGCCGTCGCGGCCGACGCCGATGCCGTAGCGCATCGCCTGGCCATTGCCGAGCACGTAGTACAAATACTTGTTGGGTGTGTCGATCACGACCGTGCCCGACGCCTCGCGGGTCGCGTAGTTCACGACCTGGCGGCGCAGGCGCGCCGGCAACTCATAGGGCGTCGCCTCGTCCTCGCGCGGCGTGATCAGCTGTGGCGCCACTGCAGGCGGCTCGTAGCTCGATACCGGCGGCGGCAGCAGGAATGGGAACGGGAGCGGCGCGGGAGATGCTGCCTGCGTCGGAGTCGCTGCCACGATTGCGCCCGCGACCAGCATACCGAAGAGAATGAGTGATTGCGGTCGGACTGTGCCTGACGTGAACATGAACGTCCCCTTGTTTGATCACTCTTTGCCGCGGCCGTAGTGCCGGCCTGCGATTTGAAATCAGTCGCCTGTCATCATTTTTGGGGCGCCTTGACCAGCGCCTGATCTTGCAACTGATAGGGGAGAAAAGTTTCGTTGCGTTTGCACGCTGCAGGCAAAACGGTTTCGTCGGCTTAACCGTTTGTTTCATGACGGTTTCAAGACAATTCCTGCGCCAAACGGCTGGAGATCGCGGGGAAAACGGCGGCAGGAGGCAAAAAGAACCTTCGACAGTTCGATGACGTCACACGCCTGAAATAACAATGTCGGAATTTGCGGACGTTCAGAATCGCTGCAACTTTCCGGATCGCCTTATGCGCATCTTAATCGCAACCGACGCTTGGCACCCGCAGGTCAACGGCGTGGTGCGCACGCTGACGTCACTGTCCCGCGCGGCTGCAGGATTAGGTGCCGACATCACCTTCCTCACGCCGGAGGGGTTTTCATCGTTCGGCGTGCCGACCTATCCGGGGCTGCGGCTCGCCGTGACCAGGGCCGGCGAGATCGCCCGCCGCATCGAGGCGGCCGCGCCCGATGCGATCCATATCGCGACCGAAGGCACGATCGGCTGGGCGGTGCGCCGCTACTGCCTGCGCCACGGTCTGCCATTCACGACGTCCTACACGACGCGTTTTCCGGAATATGTCTCGGTGCGCACCGGCATTCCCGATGCGGTCGGCTACTGGGTGATGCGCCGCTTCCACGATGCCGCCGCCATGACGATGGTGGCGACCAATTCGCTCCGGCAGGATCTCGCCTCGCGCGGCTTCAAGAAGCTCGGCTTCTGGACCCGCGGCGTCGATACGCAATTGTTCAATCCGGACGCGCCCGTCGCGCTCGATCTGCCGCGCCCGGTGTTCATGACCGTCGGCCGCGTCGCGGTCGAGAAGAACCTCGAGGCGTTTCTGTCGCTCGATCTGCCGGGCTCGAAGGTCGTGATCGGCAACGGCCCGCAGAAGGCGGAGCTGGAGCGCCGCTTCCCGACGGCGCATTTCCTCGGCGAGAAGACCGGCAAGGATCTGACCGCGCACATGGCCGCGGCCGACGTCTTCGTGTTTCCGAGCCTGACCGATACGTTCGGCGTGGTGCAACTGGAATCGCTCGCCTGCGGCACGCCGGTGGCGGCCTTCCCGGTGACGGGTCCGCTCGACGTCATCGCCGATCATCCGATCGGGGCGATCGACTGGGACCTGCGCGCGGCGTGTCTGAAGGCGCTGACGATGTCGCGTGAGACCTGTCGCGCGTTCGCGCTCGACCGCTCCTGGGAGAACAGCGCGCGCCAGTTCATCGGCAACCTCGCCGTGCTGCAGCCGTCGCGTGTCGTGCGTCCCACGCCGGTGCTCGCCGGTCAGAGCGCGGTGCGCGGCTGACGGCGGATATCGTGTCACTCGATCAATTCCAAAACCAAGTGAGATGTAACGATGGCAGACACCATGAAGCTCGACGGCGCGCGGGAGCTCGATTTCGACCGCGAGCAGGTCGAGCAGGCCTATGACCGCTGGGCGCCGATCTATGACCTCGTGTTCGGCGGCGTATTCGAGAAAGGCCGCAAGGCCGCGATATCGGCCACCAACAAGCTCGGCGGGCGTGTGCTCGAGGTGGGCGTCGGCACCGGCATCTCGCTGCCGCTCTATGCGCCCCATGTCCGCGTGTTCGGAACCGACATCTCCGAAGCGATGCTCGGCAAGGCCATGCGCCGCGTCGCCGATCAGCGGCTGAAGAACGTCGAGGGGCTCGCGGTGATGGATGCCGAGCAGCTCGATTTCCCCGACGATTCCTTCGACGTCGTGATGGCGCAATACGTCGTCACCGCCGTGCCGAACCCGGAGGTCGCGCTCGATGAGTTCGCCCGCGTGCTGCGTCCCGGCGGCGAGCTGATCATCCTGACCCGCGTCAGCGCCGACGACGGCATGCGCCGCGTCATCGAGCAGGCGCTGCAGCCGGTGGTCCGCCGGCTCGGCTTCCGCACCGCCGAGTTCGGCTGGTCGCGCTACATGCGCTGGCTCGCCGGCGCGCAGCGCATGGAATTGGTCGAGCGCCGCCTGATTCCGCCGCTCGGCCATTTCTCGCTCGTGCGTTTCCGCAAGCAGGATCTCGCTGCCGCAGCCTAAAGGCGCGGCAGCCTCCTACCGCCACGCGCGGCCACCCCCGTAGTTCCAACGTTTTCCTGCGTCCGATCGTGTGACATCTTGATGATGTCACGAGATCTACATCGAATCCCTGTACACGACCTGCAACTCATTCTTCGGAGCAACCATGATCAAGCATTTCCTGGAGCAGCTGCGGATCCAGCGCTGGGACGACCATCGCTACTATCACCACAGCCGCATCAATCAGAGCCTGCACTTCGTCAGCGCGGTCAGCTTCATGATCGCCTATGTGATGATGGTGTTCGACCCCTTGATCTCGGCCCTGATCGGCTGGCTGGTGTCGATGACCTCGCGCCAGGCCGGCCACTTCTTCTTCGAGCCGAGGGGCTACGACCACGTCAACCAGGCGACGCACGAGCACAAGGAAGAGATCAAGGTCGGCTACAATCTGCAGCGCAAGGTCGTGCTGATGTCGATCTGGGCCGCGGCCCCCGTGGTGCTCTATCTGCAGCCGACCTTGTTCGGCCTGCTGCCGCCCTGGACATCGGCGATGGATTTCGCCCGCGAGACCGCCAAGCTGTGGCTCGTGATCGGCATCGGCGGGCTGCTGTTCCGTACCATCCACCTGTTCTTCATCCGCGACGTCGAGACCGGCCTCGTCTGGATGACCAAGATCCTCACCGACCCGTTCAACGACTTCATGCTCTACCGCAAGGCGCCGATCGCGCTGCTGCGCGGCGAACTGATCGATCCGGGTCTGGATCTGATGGGCGAGGGCCTCGAGGAGCAGCACGCCTGACCCGGCCGATGCGTCAGAGTTGCGCGATGCCCGGGCCGGTCCCGGGCATCGGTGTTTTTGGGGAAGCTCTCGTGAGATCGATCGCGCACGAAGCCAAAGCGGCGGTGCTACCCTCCCCTGGAGGGGCAGGGTCGACGCGTGCGCAGCGCGCGTCGGGGTGGGGTGATCTCTCCACTTGCTCGCCCGCACCTCACGTGCGGAGGGGCTGTCACCCCACCCCGGCGCGCATTTCGCTTCGCTCATGCGCGCTGACCCTGCCCCTCCAGGGGAGGGTGGCAGAGACCTCAGCGTCCGAATGCGGCGCCGAGCATCTCTTTGAGGATCTGGCGCTTGATCGCCTTGTTGGTGAGGGTGCCGTCGTTCCACCACCAGCCGTCCTGCTTCATCTTGTCAGCGGCCGTGACGAAGCGCTTGGTGACCTCGGCAAAATCGGCGTCGGTGTAGTTCAGGCTGAAGATGAAGCGGCCGGTGCCGACCCAGCTCAGCGCCAGGCCCTCGGCGCGCAGATAGTATTGCAGCATCCAATTGTAGCGCGACGGCACGGTGTACTCGACCAGCCAGATCGACTGCAGATTGGACACGCGCACCGGCAGCTCGCGCTCCGTCAGCATGGCGTTGAGCTGACGGGCGCGACCGTTCCAGGTCTCGTCGAGACCGTCATAGATGGTGCGGAAATTCGGGCTGTCGAGCCGGCTCAGGAATTCGTCCATCGCCGTCATCACGTAAGGATGCGAGTTGAAGGTGCCGCGGGCGAAGCAGATGTCGGCGGGCCGGTCGTCGCGGAAGCGCCGCATGAACTCGTGCTTGCCGCAGACCACGCCGATCGGCAGGCCGCCGCCGAGGCTCTTGCCGTAGGTGACCATGTCGGCCTTGACGCCAAAATACTCCTGCGCGCCGCCCGGCGCGAGCCGGAAGCCGAGGAAGACCTCATCGAACAGCAGCACGATGCCACGTTCGGTGCAGACCTCGCGCAGCTGCTTCAGCCAGACCGTGTAGGCCTCGCGGTCGTACTTCCCCTTGCGCGAGGAGTCGACCAGCGCCGAATCGCCGGGCGCATTGCCGTTCGGATGCAGCGCCTGCAACGGGTTGACCAGCACGCAGGCGATGTCGCGCCGCGTCCGCAGGACATGCAGTGTGCGGTCGGACATTTCGGCGAGCGTGTAGGTCTCGTGCGGGGCGATCGGGTTGCCGACGCCGGGCTGCACGTCGCCCCACCAGCCGTGATAGGCGCCGGCGAAGCGCACCAGATGGTTGCGCCCGGTGTGGTAGCGCGCGAGCCGCACCGCCTGCATCACGGCCTCGGTGCCGGACATGTGGAACGAGACCTCGTCCATGCCCGACAGGTCGGTCAGCCGCTTCACGTTGTCGGCCACGACCGGATGATAGAGACCGAGCACCGGTCCGAGCGCACTCGCGCGCCGCTCGGCGGCCGCGATGCATTCCTTGTAGAAGTCGTAGCCGAAGATGTTGACTCCGTAGGAGCCGGTGAGGTCGTAGAACTGATTGCCGTCGAGATCCGTCAAGGTGACGCCCGACGAAGCCTGCATGAACGAGCCGGCGCCGAGTTGCTCCTTGACCAGTCGGCTGTACTGGAACGGCACGCGGTAGCTCTGGGTGAACTGCAGGTCGGAGATGCGGCTCGCGGCCTCGGCCGTCAGGGCGCGGCTCTTGGCGAACCTCTCCTGGAACAGCGCGCCGAGCCGGAAGAAGCCGTCCTGTCGCCGGGTCGCGATGTCGGTCGGCGCGCCGTCGGAGCGGAAGAACGTGTCGATCTCGAACTCATAGCGCGGGATCAGCTTGGAGATCCGGCGCGACATCTTGGAATGCCCGGCGAGCGAGCGGTGCTTGGCGCGCGACAGCGCGATCCGGGCGGTGACTTTCGGGGCGACGCCAGCCGTCACGGCGGCGCCGACGGCCAGCGATACATAAGGAATCGAGTTTTCCATCATGTCCACCAGCGCTAACCCCTCCTGCTGACAGATTCATGACAGTCAAAAGCCTGATCGCCTCCTTTACCCAACAGGAAGACCTCAACTTCCTGCTCACCAACCGCGTGCCGCGCGCCGCGCTGACCCGCTTCATGGGCTGGTTCTCCAAGATCGAGAACCCGATTGTAGCGGACGCCGCGATCGCGCTGTGGAAGCTGTTCTCCGACCTCGATCTCTCCGAGGCCAAGGAAACGCATTTCAACAGCCTGCACGCCTGCTTCACGCGCGAGCTCAAGCCGGGCCTGCGGCCGTTCGATTCCGATCCTGCCATCGTCACCGCCCCGTCGGACGGCATCATCGGCGCCCATGGCCTGATCAAGGACGGCGAGCTCTATCAGATCAAGGGCGCGCCTTATCGCTTGAGCGAGCTCGTCGCCGATCCTGCCGTGGTCGAGACCCATCGCAACGGCTGCTTCGTGACCTTGCGTCTGACGTCGAGCATGTATCACCGCTTCCATGCGCCCGCCGACATGACGCTCGAGCATGTCAGCCTGATCCACGGCGATGTCTGGAACGTCAATCCGATCGCGCTGAAGCGCGTCGAGCGGCTGTTCTGCAAGAACGAGCGCGCCGTCATCCGCACGCATCTTGCGTCCGGCGAGCCGTTCACGATCGTGCCGGTCGCGGCGATCCTGGTCGCGAGCATCCGCCTGCATGCGCTCGACCGCGTATTGAACGCGCAGACCGAGCGGCCGCTGGCCTACGCCTGCAACAACAATGTGCGCAAGGGCGACGAGCTCGGCTGGTTCGAGCATGGATCGACCATCATCCTGCTCGCGCCCGGCGACTTCACGTTCTGCCCCAATGTCGTGGAGGGCGCGCGCATCCGGGCCGGCCAGCCACTGTGGCGCCGGCGCGTCGCCGCCGGCGCAATGTAAGGAGCCCGCCGCCGAAATCTCGATTTCGCCGTTGCGCATCACCATATCGTAGCGTTGAACTGGCGAATCAGCGGGCTACAACCCGCAAGTGCGGGAGCGGCGATGGCGAGAGCGCAGATCATGGCGGCGGGTGGCATCGTGCTGCGGCGGGAGCAACCGCCGCGGGTCGCTGTCGTGCGCCTGCGCAAGCGCGACGAATGGGTGCTGCCGAAAGGCAAGCTCGACGACGGCGAGACGCCGCGCGACGCTGCCAAGCGCGAGGTGCTGGAGGAGACCGGGCACAAGGTCACCGTGCACGAGTTCCTCGGCACCCTGGTGTATGACACCGGCACGCGCGCCAAGGTCGTGCACTACTGGCGGATGGAGGCTGCGGATGAACCGTCGCAGCCGCTGATGAATGACGTCCGCGCCGTCGACTGGCTGCCGCTCGATGCCGCGGTCGCGCGGCTGTCGCGCGATCATGAGAAGACGTTTCTCGAGACGGTCGGGCCCTACGCACTCGCAGGCCTGATCCGCAAGACCAGGGCGAAGTCCGTGCCGGAGGTGGCGGCCAGGACGGCGGTCGAGACGGCTGTTGTCGACAAGGACGCCATCGAGAAGGACACGGCGGCGGTCGCTGCAAAGCCCGCGGCGGCGCGGAAGCGCCGCAGCCGAGTCGTTGAGGAGCCGGCTCCAGCGCAGGTTCCGGAGCCGGTCGGCGTCGCGGTGGCCGAATCCAACGAGCCGTCCACCGAGATCGCGGCTGCGGCTCCCGACCTCGATCAGTCGGAGCCGGTTGCTTGGGATGCGACCACGGCGGTGGCGGAGGCGGCCGAGACGGTCGCCACGCAGCCCGAAGAGCCTGAAACGAAGCGCGGGCCGGCGGATCTCGAACGCATCGAGGCCGTGGCGGCCGCGATCAAGTCGCTGGTGCCCAGCCCGGCTGTGCCGCAGGCCGAGGGCCGCGGCCTCGGTGAGCGGCAGACGGACATGCCGAACGCGGACGCAGAGACCGCACCGCGCGAAGATGCAGACGCCGACGCGCAAGACGGTCCGCCGCGCCGCAGCCTTGCGCAGAAGATGCGGGCGTGGCTCGGCCGCGCCGCCTGAGCCGCTCGACGAACATCGGTTGAACGCCAACGGGTTAGGCCGCACATTCGTGCGGGCGCCGGGCGTTGTTCGTTTGTGCCTCGCGCTGCCCGAAAATTGCTGAGAACCAATCGCGCCATCGCGGGTTGATGCCGGTCGTCACCGGAGACACCGCATGAGCACGCCGCCAGCGCGCGACACCGCCGCGCCCACCGCAAAGCCAGCACCGCTGTCCGTCACGCTTCGGATCAATGGCCAGCCGAGGACGCTGTCGGTGACGCCGTGGACCACGCTGCTCGACCTCCTGCGCAACCATCTCGATCTCACCGGGACCAAGAAGGGCTGCGATCACGGCCAGTGCGGCGCCTGCACGGTGCTGATCGACGGCCGGCGCGTGCTCTCCTGCTTGACGCTCGCGGTCATGAGAGACGGCGCCGAGATCACGACGATCGAGGGATTGGCCAAAGGCAATGAGCTGCACCCGCTGCAGCAGGCCTTCATCGATCACGATGCCTTCCAATGCGGCTATTGCACGCCGGGCCAGATCTGCTCGGCCGCCGGCCTGATCGCCGAGGGCAGGGCGACGACGAAGGAAGAGATCCGCGAACTGATGAGCGGCAACATCTGCCGTTGCGGCGCCTATCCCAACATCGTCGGCGCCATCGAGCAGGCGATGGGAGGCAGCCGATGAACAATTTCGATTACGCGCGCGCCAGCGACGTCGCGGAAGCCGTCAGGCTCAAGGCGGCGACGCCGGAGGCGAAGTTCATCGCCGGCGGCACCAACCTGATCGACCTGATGAAATATCATGTCGAACAGCCGCGCCAGCTGATCGACATCAGCCGCCTGCCGCTGACGAATGTGGAGGAGACCAGCGCCGGCGGCGTCAGGATCGGCGCGTTGGTGCCGAACAGCACGCTCGCCTATCACCCTGCCATCGAGAGCCGCTATCCGCTGCTGGCGAGCGCGATCCTCGCCGGCGCCTCGGCGCAGTTGCGCAACATGGCCTCGACCGGCGGCAACCTCCTGCAGCGGACACGCTGCGCCTATTTCTATGACGTCGCCACGCCCTGCAACAAGCGCACGCCCGGCGCCGGTTGCTCGGCGATCGACGGCCTCAACCGCGGTCACGCGATCCTCGGCACCAGCGCCGACTGCATCGCGACCCACCCCTCCGACATGTGCGTGGCGCTCGCCGCGCTCGACGCCACGGTGCACGTCGCGGGTGCCTCGGGCGGGCGGGTCATCGCCTTTGCCGATTTCCACCGGCTGCCCGGCGACCGGCCGGACCTCGACAACACGCTGCATGCCGACGAGATCATCACCGCGATCGAACTGCCGCCGAAGGGCTTCGCTGCGAACTACAGCTATCTGAAGATCCGCGATCGCCTGTCCTACGCGTTTGCGCTGGTCTCGGTTGCCGCTGCGCTCGAACTCGACGGCGGTCGTATACGGGAGGCGCGGCTTGCGCTTGGCGGCGTCGCCCACAAGCCGTGGCGCAACGAGACCGCGGAATCCGCGCTGCGCGGGCAGGTGCCGGATCGCGGCGCGTTCGGCCGCGCGGCCGACATCCTGCTCCACGATGCGAAGGCCTACGCGCACAACGCGTTCAAGCTCCCGCTGGCGCGGCGCGCCATCGTTCGCACCCTGACCCAGGCCGCGAGCGCGACGCCACAGATTCAATCCATCAAGTCGATCCGGTGATCCCATGACAGCTCACATCGGCAGCGCCACCTCACGCGTCGACGGCCGCGCCAAGGTCACCGGTGCCGCCAAATATGCCGCCGAGTTCACCGCGCCTGACCTCGCCTTCGGCGTCGTCGTCAATTCCACCATCCCGAAGGGGCGGATCATCAGCATCGATACCAGCCGCGCGCTGGCCGTCGACGGCGTCATCGACGTGCTGACCCACGCCAACCGGGTCAGGATGGCAGATAAGGATGACGATTATCGCGACGAGGTGGCGCCGGAGGACGGCTCGCCCTATCGCCCGCTCTACGATGACAGGGTGCACTTCAACTTCCAGCCGGTCGCGCTGGTGGTGGCCGAGGACGAGGACACCGCGCGTTTCGCGGCGACGCTGGTCGAAGTCGCGTATCAGGCCGAGAGCTTCGCCACCGACCTTCATGCCCGGCGCGAGCAGGCCTTCAAGGTCGACAAGCCGGTCAAGCCGCGTGGTGACGCGACCAAGGCGCTCGCCGGCGCAGCCGTGCGTCACGATGCCGATTATGGCGTGCCGATCGAGTATCACAATCCGATGGAGCTCTACGCCTCGACGGTGCTCTGGCGCGAGGGCGGCAAGCTCGTGGTCTACGACAAGACCCAGGGCGTCCAGAACGTGCAGCGCTACGTCTGCAGCGTGTTCCAACTAAAGGACGACGATGTCCAGGTGATGTCGCCGTTCGTCGGCGGCGCGTTCGGCTCCGGGCTGCGTCCGCAATACCAGGTGGTGCTCGCCGCCATGGCGGCGCTCAAGCTGAAACGCGCCGTGCGCGTCGTGCTCAGCCGCGCCCAGATGTACGGCCTGTGTTATCGCCCGGCGACGATCGAGCGGCTGGCGCTCGGCGCCAGTGAAGACGGCGCGCTGGCGGCGCTGACGCATGAGGCGATCGCGATGACCTCGCAGCACGAGGCGTTCTCGCGCAACGACATCGGCTGGGGCGACGTGCTCTACACCTCGGACAACTCGCGCGCCACCCACCGGCTCGCCAGGCTGGACGTGCCGACGCCCGGCGACATGCGTGCGCCCGGCGCGGCCAGCGGCGTCTACGGGCTGGAATGCGCGATGGACGAGCTCGCCGTGGCGCTGAAGATGGATCCGCTCGAATTGCGCCTGCGCTGCTATTCCGATCGGGATCAGGACAAGAACCTGCCGTTCTCCAGCAAGCGACTGCGGGAGTGTTATCAGCAGGGCGCCGAAGCTTTCGGCTGGTCGGAGCGCAACCCGGAGCCGCGGTCGATGCGCGACGGCCGTGAGCTCGTCGGCTGGGGCATGGCGAGCGGCGCCTGGGAGGCGCTGCAGATGCCGTTCGCGACGCGGATCGTCATGACGGCCAACGGTCATGTCGAGGTCGCGAGCGCGACCTCCGACATCGGCACCGGCACCTACACGATCATGGCGCAGGTCGCCGCCGACATGCTCGGCGTGCCGCTCGACAGCATCACTGTGAAGCTCGGCGACTCCACGCTGCCGAAGACCCCGGTCGAGGGCGGCTCGTGGACTGCGGCTTCGATCTCGCATGCGATCGTCAATGCCGCCGCCGATATCCGCGCCGAGCTGCTGAAGATCGCGCAGGGCATGCCGGAATCGGCGCTGGAGGGGCTGGGGACAGACGAGGTGACTCTCGCGGACGGAGCGATCGTGGCGATCGCCGACCGCAGCCGTTCGGTGCCGATGGCGGATGTCATGCGTCACGGCGGCATGGACCGGATCGAAAAGGAGCGGGGCTCGGAGTTCGAGGACGACGACGAGCACGCCCACAACACCCATTCGGCCATCTTTGCCGAGGTCAAGGTCGATGAAGAGTTGGGCGTTATCCGGGTGACGCGCATCGTCAATGCGGTCGCCGCCGGGCGCATCCTCAACACCAAGACCGCGGCGAGCCAGATCATGGGCGGGGTGGTCTGGGGCATCGGCATGGCTCTGCACGAAGAAGCGATGATCGATCACCGCTTCGGGCGCATCATGAACGCCAATATCGCCGAATATCACGTGCCGGTGAACGCCGATGTGCATGACATCCAGGTGATCTTCGTCGAGGAAGAGGACCGCATCATCAACAAGCTGGGAATCAAGGGCGTCGGTGAGATCGGCATCGTCGGCGTGCCCGCAGCGATCGCAAATGCCGTCTATCACGCCACCGGCAGGCGTGTGCGCGATTTGCCGATCACGTTGGACAAGCTTGTGGGGTGAGGTGAGGGCGGCTTGACCCAGCTGCGTCCGCGCACGAGGATCGCTGGACGGTTTGTCAGATCGTCCAGCAGTGGCGTCCAACATGCTCTCCGATCTGGCCGCTCTGGCGGCTGCCTTCAGCATCGCAGTCAGCAACGTCATCGCGCCGTCGGCGGTTCGCCACCTCGGTCCGGTCCGATTCAACGCCGTCCGTCTCGCGGCGGCGCTCCTGTCCATGCTAGCCCCGGTGACGCTGCGAGGCCGATGGGCCGCGCCGTCCCATCATCAGTTGCTGTTGCTGGCGGCATCGAGCCTGCTCGGCGTCGTTGTCGCCGACTCCTGCTTTTATGCAGCGCTGGCGCGGCTGGGGCCGCGCCTCACCGCGGTCGTCTATGCGAGCTGGACCGCATTCGCCGCCGTGCTCGGCTATCTCCTGCTGGATGAGACGCTGTCGACGATCAAGATCATCGGCGTCGGGTGCATCCTGGGCGGGGTCTGCGTCGCCATCATCTTCAGGCAGCCCGGCGCCATCTCTGACGAGACGCATGGCTCGCTGCGCACGGGACTCCTGTTCGGTCTCGCGGCGGCGCTGTTCGCGGCGGCTGCGGTCCTGGTCGCTCGTCCGGTGATGGCTGCGGGTCTGGATCCGGCGTTGGCCACATCCATTCGTGCTGCGATCGGATTGGCAGGCCTGCTCACCTTGTCCGTCATGCCGGGCGGCCGCAGTTCGCTCCCGGTCGATCGATCAGTCATGATACGCTCGGCGCTCAGCGGCGTGCTCGGGATGGGCGTCGGCATGACGCTCGTTCTGTTTGCGCTGACCAGCCGGCCTGTCGGCATCGTTTCCAGCCTGTCGTCGACGACGCCCGTCATGATCCTGCCGCTGCTGTGGTGGAGCACCGGGCTCAGGCCCGCGCCGGCAGCCTGGCTGGGCGCTGCGCTGGCCGTAACAGGTGTCATCGCCATCGTCAGCGGCTTGTGAGTCCACGGCCGCCGCCCACACGCGCGCCGTACTCTCTCCTTGGTTGGTGCGGTTTCGAAACATCTCTCCACGCTTCCGCCCCACGCTGTCCGAAATCCCGGAGGAGAAGAATGCGCCGCCCGCGACAGGGCGGCGATGGTCGGCGTGAGGCGAGAGAAGCATGGTCGAGATCGACGTCGCGGCTGTCGTGAGATCATGCACTCCGGGTGCCGTCCGCCTGACGATGCTGTGCGCGGCGCTCGGCCTGTCGGGCTGCGCCACGGCGCCGATGACGCAGAGCGGCGCGCTCGCATCCTATCAGTCGCTGGCGGAGTCGAACGGCGTGCTCGCCAAGTCGCTGCTCAACGTCGACAAGGACAATGTGCTGGCGGCGCAGACCGTGCGCATCATGCCGACATCGTTCTCGGGCGAGGCCGGCGCGGTGCTGACGGAGCAGCAGCGGCAGCTCGTGGCCAATGCCGTCGATCGCGCGCTGTGTCTCAATCTGAGTGAACGCCTCACGGTCGTGGCGCCCAATCAGAGGGCCGATTTGACGACCCGCACCTTCATCACCCAGGCGACGCCGACCGATCCGGTCGCCGCCGGCGCGTCCAAGGTCGTGTCGGCTGTGCCCGGCGCGCTCGGCGTTCCCGTCCCGGTGCCGCGGCTGCCGATCGGGCTCGGCAGTCTCAGCGTCGAAGCCGAGGCGCTCGACCGCAAGGGCCGCCAGCAGGCCGCGATGGTGTGGGCGCGCGGCGCCAACTCGTTCACCAACTCGCCGGTGCTGTCCCAGGCCGGCGATGCCTACGATCTGGCAAGCTCCTTCAGCGCCGATTTCGGCCAGATGCTGGTGACCGGCGAGACCCCGTTCGGCAAGGCCCCGAAGCTGCCGTCGATCGCACGGATCGGGGCGGCCCTCGGCGGCAAGCCGAAGAACGCCGCCTGCGAGGCGTTCGGCCGGGATCCCGGTGTCATCGGCATGGTCGCGAACCGTCTCGGCGCCCCGCCGGAATGGGTCGACAAGGGCGCGGCGGCAAAGGATGCACAGGCGAGCACGCAGATGGCGAAGCAGTAGCGGCGCGGACGAATATCGTGCGAGGCCTCCATCCGAGGGGCTGTGTTCAATGGCAGTCGGTTGAGTAGCCGATAGCTCGCTCTCACTTCTGCTCATGAGGTGTTCAAAGCTTGCGGCTTGCTCGGTGCACCTCGCCCCGCTTGCGGGGAGAGGTCGGATTGCATCGAAAGATGCAATCCGGGTGAGGGGGTACAGTTCTCACCACGAACACTTCCCGCGCGTCTGCCCCTCAACCCTCTCCCCGTGAAGAACGGGGAGAGGGAGCGCCCTGCCGTTGCTGCGACGAATCGACTCTCTCTTCCTTAGCGCTCATCGACGCCTCGACCTACTCCCTCGCCAGCGCGATCGCAGGATCTAGCCGCGAGGCGCTGCGGGCGGGCATGTAGCCGAAGCCGATGCCGATCGCCATCGAGGTGACGGCGGCGCCGACCATGGCGAGCGGCGAGTAGATCAGCTGGAAGCCGACATCGAGCGCGTTGAAGACCGTGCCGAAGCCGACCGCGAGCGCAAGGCCCAGCGCGCCGCCCAGCAGACACACCAGCACGGCCTCGATCAGGAACTGCATCAGGATGTCGCTGCGCCGCGCGCCGACCGCCATGCGCACGCCGATCTCGCCGACGCGCTCGGACACCGACACCAGCATGATGTTCATGACGCCGATGCCGCCGACCAAGAGCGAGATCACGGCGATGGCCGCCACCAGCAGGGTCAGCACCTGCGTCGTGCTCTCGACGGTCTTGCGGATGTCGTCGGTATTGAGCACGAAGAAGTCCTTGGTGTTGTGCCGCTCCGTCAGCAGCGCCGTCGCGGCGCGCTCGGCCGCTGCCATCGGCGTCGCCTCATCGACGCGGACGCTGATGCTGCGTAGCACCTGGTTGCCGAGGAAGCGGGCCTGCACCGTCGTGTAGGGAAGGTACACGATCGGGGTGGAGCTGGAGCCGAACCCGGCCTGCTGCTGCTTGGTGACGCCGACGATGCGGCAGGGCACCTTGCCGATCAGGATCACGCTGCCGAGCGGGCTGACGTCCGAATCGGGAAACAGCGCCTTGCGCGCATTGTCGTCGATCACGGCATCCTGGGCGTAGGAGCGCACGGTGTCGGCATCGAGATAGCTGCCTTCCGCGAGCTCGGTGTTCTTGACGCGGAAATACTGCTCGCCGACGCCGGAGATCTGGGCACTGACCTCGATGGCGCCGAACCGCAGCGTGCTGGTGGTCGAGACCGTCGGCGAGATCGCATCCACATAGGGCTGCTGGGCCATGACCTTGGCATCCGCGAGCACGAGCGTCCTGATCTTGCTGGAACGGGTGTCGCCGAAATCCTTGCCTGGAAAGAATTCCAGCGTGTTGGTGCCGAGCCGGTTGATGTTCTCCAGCACCCGCGCCTGCGAGCCGCGGCCGAGCGCCAGCACCATGACGACGGAGGCGACGCCGATGATGATGCCGAGCATGGTGAGGAAGGCGCGCAGCCGGTGCGCATTCATCGCGAGCAGCGCCATCCGCGTCGCCTCGCGGAAGCGGTCGAGATGACTGCGCCACCATGACGGCGCCGGCGATCCGGCGCCCTCGATCGCAGCGTCGGCCGCCGGCTCGGGCGTGCGTGGATTTGGCTTGTCCGAAATGACGCGGCCGTCCTGGAGCTCGATGATGCGGCGTGCGCGCTGCGCGACGCCGGCGTCATGCGTGACGATGATGACCGTGCGGCCGGAGGCGCTGATCTCGTCGAGGATGCGCAACACCTCCTCGCCGCTGGCGCGGTCGAGCGCGCCGGTCGGCTCGTCGGCGAGGATCACGTCGGGATCGTTGACAAGCGCGCGGGCGATCGAGACCCGCTGCTGCTGGCCGCCTGAGAGCTGCCCCGGCCGGTGGTCGGTGCGGCTGCCCATGCCGAGCCGCTGCAGCAGCGCCTCGGCCTTGCGACGGCGCGTGGCCGGGCCAAGCCCCGCGTAGACGGCAGGCACTTCGGTATTCTCGGTGGCGGTGAGCTCGCCGAGCAGATGATAGCGCTGGAAGATGAAGCCGAAATGCTCGCGTCGCAGCGCGGCCAGCTCGTCCGGATCGAGCGAGCCCATTTCGCGTCCGGCGATCCGGTAGCTGCCGGACGTCGGGCGATCCAGGCAGCCGAGGATGTTCATCAGCGTCGACTTGCCGGAGCCGGACTGACCGATGATCGCGACCATCTCGCCGCGCGCGATCTGGATGTCGACGCCGCGTAGCGCGTGGACGGTGCCTTCGCCGGACGCGTAGCGCCGCCCGACATTCTGCAGGTCGATCAGCATCTCCGTCATCACGGGCCTCCGGGCGGCGGCATCGTGGTTCGCTTCGCGCTCTCCTCGGGCGCCGATATCACGACCCGCTCGCCTTCGTGCAGGCCGGATTCCACCTCGGCCCTGATCTTGTTGTTGAGGCCGATCCGCACCGCGCGTTTTTGCAGCGTGCCCGCGCCATCGAGCACGCGGACGTTATAGCTGCCGTCCGCATTGGCATTGCCCAGGGCCGACGAGGCGATCGTCGGCACCTTCCGCGCTTCGCCGAGCAGGATGTGGACCTCGGCCGTCATGTAGGTCATCAGCCGCCCCTCGGGATTGGCGACATCGAACACGCCGTTGTAGTAGATCGCCGACGACGTCGAGGACGACGACGTGCTGCTGCTCGATGTCGTGGTCGAGCTCGAGGAGAAGCTCGAATCGCTCTTGATCGATTCCGGCGCCGGCTCGATATATCCGAGCGTGGCCTGGTAGCGGTGATCGGGGTCGCCGAGGATGGTGAAATAGATGTTCTGTCCCGGCCGGACCCTGACGACGTCGGCCTCGGAGATTTCCACGCGCACGGTCATGGTCTCGACCTGGCCGAGCACGACGATGGTCGGCGCCGACTGCACCGCATTCACGGTCTGGCCCTGCTGGGTGACGATCGACAGCACGGTGCCGTCGATCGGCGCGGTAATCTTGGTGTAGCCGAGATTGACGCGTGCGGTCTCGATCGCCACCTCTGCCTCGACGATCTGCGCATCGAGTTGCGCGATCTGGGCCTGGGTCTGCTTGGCGGTCGCCTCGGCGCTGTCGTAGTCGGCACGCGACGACGCCTTCTGCGCCAGCGTGACCTGCTGCCGCGCCAGATTCGCCTCGGCCAGCGCCAGGGTGGCGACCTTCTCGTCACGCTGGGCCCGCACGCTGCGCAGGCTCGCCTCGTTGGTGCGCAGCGTGTTCTGTTGCGTCAACGAATCGATCTCGGCGATGAGATCACCGGCCCTGACCTTCTGTCCGAGCTTGACGTTGAGCGCGACCAGCCGCCCCGATGCCTGCGCGCCGACCGCCACCAGCTTGACGGGCTTCAGCGTGCCGGTGGCGAGCACGGTCTGCTCGATGTCGCCGATCGTGACCGGCGCCGTCACCAGATTGGCGTTGGGATTGCTCGTGAACCGGGTGACGAGCAGGACCGCGAGCGCGAGCGCGACAAGCAGGCCGATGATCAGCACAAGCCGGCGGCGCGGCCGCTTCGGCTTCGGCGCGATGCTGTCCTCCGTCGCGACCGGTCGGGGGATGTGGGGCAGGGGTGCGTTCATCGTATCACTTGGGGATTCACCTGGTCTCGACGGTCTGCATCAGATGCGGGCCGGTGCTGTTGTCGACGATTTCGGGCACCGAGCTGTCGATTGCTCCCCTCCAACCGCCGCCCAGCGCCTTGGCCAGCGCCACGTAGTTCTTTGCCAGAGTGGCACGGCTCGCGAGCAGGCTGTCCTCGGCGGTGAATTGCGAGCGCTCGGCATCGAGCACGTCGAGGAACGTGCTGGAGCCGGTCTGGTAGAGTGAGCGCGACAGCCGCGCGGCCTCGCCATAGCGCCGCGCCGATTCGCTCAGGCTGCGAATGCGGATGCGCTCCTGGCCGAGGCTGACGATGGCGTTCTCGACGTCTTCGAGCGCGCTCAGCACGGCGCTGCGCCAGGCGACGTGGTATTCGTCGCGCTGCGCCTCGGCGACCTCGACGGCGGCCAGCAGCTTGCCGCCATTGAAGATCGGTACCGACAGGCTCGGTCCGATCGACCAGCCGATCGTCGAGCTCTTGCCGAGATCGCCGAGCTTGAGCGCCGTGGTCGACACCGTGCCGGTCAGGCTGACATCCGGGTACAGCGCCGCGGTCGCCTGTCCGATCTTGGCCGTGAACTGCGCGAGCTGCCGCTCCGCCTTGCGGACGTCGGGACGCATCACCAGCACGTCGGCCGGGATGCCCTTCGGCAGCGGCAGGCGCGGCGTTGGGATCGGCGTCGCGCGGGCGAGCGTCTGGCCGAGCGCGGTCGGGTCGCGGCCGAGCAGGACGCCGAGCCGGTGCACGGCCTGCTGATAGCTGCTCTCATAGGTCGGAATGGTCGCTTCGGTGCTGGCGGCGAGCGCGCTCGCCTTGGCGGTGTCGACGGCGGAGGCCGAGCCGGCATTCTGCTTGCGCTCGGTCAGTGCCGCGGTCTCGCGTTGCGAGGCCGCGGTGCGCCGGGCCAGCGCCGCACGCGCCTGATAGGCACGCGCATCGATGTAGTTGGAGGCGACGTCGCCGATCAGCGTGAGCAGGGTCGCCCGTAGATCGTCCTCGGCGGCGTCGACGCCGTAGCTTGCGGCTTCGACAGCGCGGCGGTTGGCGCCGAACAGATCCAGCTCCCAGCTCGAATCGAAGCCGGCCTGGTACTGGCTGTAGGTGCTCGGCGCGATGGCGATGCCGCTCGTCGAGCTGCCGGCGCTGCGGCTCTCCGTCGCCGTGCCCGTGCCGCTGATGGATGGAAACAGCGCGCCGACGGCTTGGCGCTGCGTCGCCCGCGCCTCGCGGATGCGCGCCTTGGCGGCGGCGACGTCGAGATTGCCGGCCACCGCTTCGCCGATCAGCTGATCGAGCAGGCCATCGCCGAGGTTGCGCCACCAATACGCGAGCTTCAGCGACTGCGCCGGCTGGTTGCGGTCGCTGCTCCAACGTTTCGGCACGCCGAAATCCGGCGTCACGTAATCGGGGCCGACAGCGCAGCCGGTGAGCAGCGGGGTCGCGAGACAGAGGGCGAGCAATACGGGCTTCACGGCGGGCTGATACTATCGCGGTTCGGAGGAGGCCGCGTCGGCCGGTCTGCCACGCCGCAGGTCTTCCCTGTTGATGTTTGTCTGATGTTCGAAGCCTAAGCTGGTTAACGATTGCCCGGGATTAAGTCGCGTCAAGAAATGTTTCCGCCTTAACAATACAGCTTACTTTCGCCACGATCGAACGCCGCTTCGGGCTGTTCTTTTCGACTCAAATCGACCATGTTCCGCGCATGATGTCGTCACACGATACCGCCGTGACTCTGGATGCAAACATACCGGCTGCGGCGCGCATCCTATGCGTCGAAGATGACCGGGAGATTGCGGCGCTGCTGACCGAGCTGTTGCGGGAGCACGGCTTCGCGCCGCGCTTCGTGTCCTCTGCGGCCGCCATGAACGACCTCCTGCAGCGCGAGCAGGTCGATCTCATCATGCTCGACGTGATGCTGCCGGACGAGGACGGCATGAGCATCTGCCGCCGCCTGCGCCAGATCTCGACCGTGCCGATCATCATGGTGACCGCGAAGGGCGAGGATATCGACCGCATCCTCGGCCTCGAGCTCGGCGCCGACGACTACGTGGTGAAGCCGTTCAATCCGCGCGAGCTGGTGGCGCGCATCCGCGCGCTGCTGCGCCGATCGCAATTGCATCCCGCGCTCATCGCCGCGCGCCAGGCGCCGATGACCTTCGAGGGCTGGCGCATCGAGCCCGCGACGCGCACGCTGTTCGATCCCGACCGCGTCAAGATCACCCTGACCAGCGCCGAGTTCGACATCCTGCTGGCGTTCTGCCGCAACGCTGGCCGCGTGCTGTCGCGCGAGCAGCTGATCGAGCTGGCGCATGGCGGGCAGGCCGGGCCGGTCGAGCGCAGCATCGACGTTCACATCAGCCGCATCCGCCAGAAGATCGAGCCCGGCGCCAAAAGCTGGACCCTGATCAAGACAGTGCGCCTCGGCGGCTACGTCTTCACGCCAAGAGTCGAGACCATCGATGATGCCAGATAGATCGATGACGCCAGATAGCAAGCCGTGCCCGCGCCTCGGCCTCACCACGCAGATCGTGACCTTGGCGTCGCTGTCGGTGCTGTTCGGCATGGTGCTGATGATCGCGGCGGCGCTGCTGTTCCTCGATCCGCCCGACGAGCAGGAATCGCCGGCCTATGGCATCGCGCGCGTGGCCGAGGCGGTGCACTTCGTGCGCGCCGCGAACGATCCGGTCGCCGTCGACAGCAGCCTGTCGAGCCTGCGCAGCTCGGGCATCCAGGTCGAGCTGGTGCCGCTGACCGCGCTCACGCTGCTCGATAAGCCCGTCAGGAATGTGCCATGGACCTCGCGGCTGGCCCGCCGTCAGCTCAGCGTGCTGCGGGACGTCACCCTGCTCCACGGCGTCAGCTATGGCGCGGCGCCGCCGACCCAGATCATCGTCCAGGTCGACGGCGAGCGCGCGCTGGTGTTCGACGACGTGCCGCGCCTCGACTTCTGGTCGATGGTGCTGAAGCCGACGGCGGTGTTCCTGTTCCTCATCCTGATCCTCGGCGTGCTGCTGTCGATCTACGCGGCGCGCGCGATCATCCGGCCGCTGTCGGAGATGGCGCGCGCGGCGGCGGCGTTCGGTCGCTCGCCGGCCGCGCAGGAGCCGCTGAGCCGGCGTGGCCCCCGTGAGATCGCCCAGGTCGCCGAGGCGCTGAGCGAGATGCAGGCGCGCATCCGCGCGCTGCTCGACGACCGCACGCGGATGCTGGCCGCCATCAGCCACGACCTGCGCACGCCGCTGACGCGGCTGCGGCTGCGTTCGGAGCGGATCGGGCAGGGCGACATGCGCAACGCGATGCTGCGCGACATCGACCAGGTCAGCCGCATGCTCGACGAGACGCTCGATTATCTGCGCGACGACACCAAGGCCGAGCAGCCGGCGCGGATCGAGCTGTCGAGCCTGCTCGAGACGATCTGCTGCGACTTCGCCGATGTCGGCCACGCCGTCAGCTATGACGGGCCGCAGCGCCTGGTCTGCGAGGGCCGGGCGCGGGCGCTGTCGCGCGCCGTCACCAACGTGGTCGAGAACGCCGTCAAGCATGGCAGCGAGGTCATCGTCAGCCTGTCGGCGCCGGCCGACGGCATGATCGCGATCGAGGTCGCCGATGACGGCCCGGGCATTCCGCAGGCGCTGCAGGCGCGCGCGCTGGAGCCGTTCGTCAAGCTCGACCAGGCGCGCTCGGCCGGCGGCTTCGGCCTCGGCCTGTCGATCGCGCAGGAGATCATGAAGAAGCATGATGGCGGCATCGCGCTGATGCCGAACGCGCCGCACGGCCTGCGGGTGCGGCTGTCGCTGCCGCTGCGCCTCGCGATGCCTGCAGCGATCCCAGCCAAGGTGGCTTGAGCTTGCACGATCGCAAAGCACAGACCCGCCGTGTCGGCGGGGCTGTGGGCGCGGGTGAAGCGACGGGGGTCAGCTGACGCGCTTCCAGGTCTGGCCGCCGCAGAACAGGCCGCCGAAGGCACAACCCTGGACCCGCAGCGTGTTCGGATTCCTCAGCACGACGGTGGAGTCGTAGTTGCCGCCGCCATCCGGATCATGGATGCGGCCGACCCATTTGCTGTCCTTAGGCTTCATGTTGATCAGGATCTTCTCGCGCGTCTTCTCGGCAAAGCCGCAGATGTTGGCGCCGCATGGCTCGATCACGACATTGCCCTTGCCGCCTTCGGTCGCCCACAGGCCGAGCGGCGAGGTCGGGTCGGCCGCCGGCGCCGGCTGTGCGGCGGGCGCGGCAGCGGTGGTCGCAACGGGAGCCGGAGCCGGTGCGACGGCGGCCGGCAGCGGCGGCGCGACTGTCGCGGTCGCTGCGACCGGGGCCGGCGGCACCGGCAGTTGCGCCGTCGCAGCCGGTGCGACTGGTGCGGGTGCTGCGGCCGGCGGCGGCGTGGCAGGTGTCGTGGCGATCGGCACGGGCGCGTTGACGACCGGTGGAGGTGCAACGGGCGTGGCCGCAGCCGGGGCTGACGCTGCGGGCGCGCTGCTCGCCGCCGCATCGTCGTCGTCGAGCTTTGCCGATTTCAGCCCGCTGAGATCGACGCCGGAGACCTGCAGGCATGACAGCGACTGACAGTTGCGGGGCACGGTGACGCGGATCTTGTGGCCGTCGAAGTCGAAGGCGATCGAGCTGCCGGCCTGCGCGGTGCCGCTCGCGATCAGAATGGCTGCAGCGGCGAGATACACGGTCTTCATGGATTGAGCTCCCTCGGGACGGCGTCGTAAACCTGAGGGGAACTCTAGGCGCACGTGGTGGCGCCATCTGTGACGAAGGTCACAGCCGTCGGAAGCCATGTTAGAAGATGACTTCTCTGAAGATGATGGAGCGGCGCGACGGCATGCCGCCGGGCCGACCGCAGCTCGTCAGCTCTCAAAATCGGATGGTGGTGATCAGAACAGGCCGACCACGATCGCGCCGACGAATGCAAACGCGACATACGCGACCATCATGCTCAGCCGACCGGCAAGGGTCATGACACGGCTCCGTTTCGCATCTCTTGCGCGTCTGACGTGTACGCGCTCCCGGCGCTCGCAGAGCGCGCGCGAGACATATCCGATCCGCATCGGCAAAAAAGACAGCGCGGCTGTCGTTCCCCGTAAAACGACCGCCTTTCACGTCGTGATGGTTTGCGCCCCGTAAATCGACGGCATTGACAGGTCCTTAAGCAAATTGCCGCAAACCTCTGCATATGACGCGCGGAGTTCGTTTGTATCTCGTCGGCTCCATCGTCCTTGTTTCGCTAGCGGGTTGCGGCCGTGGATTCTTCCAGGAGCGCGAGCCGTGGCGGGCCGAGGCCGAGATCGCCTGCCTAAAATCGGGTGCGGTGAAGGAGGGCGCGGACATCGTCCGCATCGATCCGATCTCCGGCCCCGGCATGTGCGGCGCCGACTATCCGCTGAAGGTGGCCGCGCTCGGTGAAGCGAGTGCGAGCTATGGCTTCGCCGATGAGAGCCTGCGTCCGCCGGCCGCGATCGGCGGCCAGCCGCGCTGGCCGGTCAATCAACAGCCGCCCGGCTATCCGCCGCCCGCGACCTATCAGCCGCAGGCCGCGCCACAGCCCGCCTATCCCGCCGCGACGTCGCAGCCGCCGGCCTATGGCGCCCCTCCCGGCGCGCCGCTGCAGCTCGAGCCGCCGATCGCCGAGGATGACGCCAACCTGCCGCCCGACGCGTCCTATCCTGCCGCGCCGTATCGCGCGCCGCGCACCGCCTATCCGTCGCAGCAGCCGGACGCGTCGCCGCGGCTCGGGCCGTCGCGCGGCGATGTGGTCGGCGCCGTCGGCCCGGTCGCGGTGAAGCCGACCGCGACGCTCGCCTGTCCGATCGTCTCGGCGCTGGACCGTTGGATCGCGGAATCCGTACAGCCGGCCGCCCAGCGCTGGTTCGGCACCAAGGTCGTCGAGATCAAGCAGATCTCGGCCTATTCCTGCCGCGGCATGAACGGCAATCCGAGTGCGCATATTTCCGAGCACGCCTTCGGCAATGCGCTCGACATCGCCGCCTTCACGCTCGCCGACGGCCGCCGCATCAGCGTCAAGGACGGCTGGATCGGCCTGCCCGAGGAGCAGGGTTTTCTGCGCGACGTCCAGGGTGGGGCGTGCCAGCAGTTCACCACGGTGCTGGCGCCGGGCTCCAACGTCTATCACTACGACCACATCCATGTGGACCTGATGCGCCGCGCCAGCCGCCGTTTGATCTGCCAGCCCGCCGCGCAGTCCGGCGAGGCGGTGGCGGCGCGCGCGCAGCAGCGGCGTTATGGCTATGGCCAGCGCGAGCCGGACGTGACCAGCTCGATCCAGTCGCGCAAGCAAGCCAAGTCGATTGGCCAGCTGATCAACGAGGAAGACGAATTCCGGGACTATTGAGGATGAGCGAAGGGCGAATCGAGAATCGCGAATAGGGCGCCACGTTCTGTTCGCGACTCCCGTTCGCCCCTCGCCGATCCTGTGCGTGGCTGTGGATTTCTTTCGCCGTCAGCCGCGCCAGATGGCGCTCTGTCCCGCCCCGAAACGGAAACGCCGCGAGCACGGCAAACGCATTAGGAGTTCGTTGACCAGCTTTGCCGTCCGCCATTGGCCGACACTAGACCTGCCACAGTCGCGAGGAACAAGGCGCGCGGGGTTCTGGTTGCTGCCGGATTGGGAGAGGCGGATATGGCATTGTATCGCATCAAGGCGATTGGCTCGGGCTTCGAGGTCGGCACCGAGGAGCAGCCCGTGCTGGTCTGCCGCTCGCTGAAGATCGCCCGCCGCGCCGTCGCCGATGCGCAGCGCCTGGCGCGCATGCCGCCGAAGCCGATCCCGTGGCGGGTGCCGCCGGAGAGCGAGACGACCGCTGTGGGAGCGGACGATGCCGCGCGCGGCGAGGATCCGGATTTCGAAATCGCAATCGTGGCGGATGGTCCGCCATTGTGCTGTTGACGAATCCTGTCGCATCATGGCCCAGGGCAAGGCCGCAGGCCTTGAACGGGGCATCTCGATATTGGCTTTCGTCATCTTGCCCAGGCGGCGGTGAGCTCCCCTCCCCCTTGCGGGGAGGGGTCGGGGGTGGGGGCCCGCGTGCGCCGAACGTCGTGCGGTGCACCTCTCAGATATCGACATTTGCATGTGTTCGGCGTCGTTAACCCGACGCACTATCGATCGCTGAGGCCTTTGATAGAGCCGTAGCTCTCATCACGAAGAGCTGGACTCGTGGACCCCCACCCCCAACCCCTCCCCGCAAGGGGGAGGGGAGTTCACCGCCGTCGCGGCGATAGCGGCGCGGATCAAAACGTCCCCGCCACCGTGACGCGGAACGTCAGTGGCTCGATCGGGTGCAGGACGCGGTCCATCACGCCGGTCTGGCAGACCTGGGCCGGCACGGTCGACGTTCCCCCGCTGGGGTAGCACGCCTGGTAGAGCTGATCGGCGGGCACCTTCAGCAGCGAGCCGTAGCCGTAGGAGATCTGGTTGGCCTTGGTGTTGAACAGGTTCAGCACGTCGAGCTGGATGCGCCAGCCATTGGCGTCGCGGAAGCCGATGCGGCCGTTGAAGACGCTGGTCGCGGTCGAGCGGAAGTAGTTGTCCTCGGTCAGCGGCGTCGCGCCGAGATAGCGCCAGCGCACGCCGCCGAACCATCCGGTCTTTTCGCCGAGCGTGATGCCGGCCGAAGCGATCATCGAGGGCGCGTTGGGGATGTAGTTGCCGGGCGCGTTGCCGCGCAGCACCTCGGCCGGCGCGCCCAAACCGACCAGCTGGGCATAGGTTGTGGCCTGGCCGTCATCGGTGCCGACGAAGCGCGCATGGGTCATCGCCAAATCGGCATCGATGTCGATCCACGACGCCGGCCGATAATGGTTGGTGAACTCGAAACCGTAGCGCCGGCTCGGCCGGCTGGGCTCGGTGTCGCCGGCATCGCCGGAGAACAGGATCTCCGAATCCTGGTTGAGCATGAACAGGCTCAGTGACGAGTCGAGCCTCGGAATGATGCGCGTGCGGACGCCGACCTCGGCGCCCTTGGTGCGCACCAGCAGCGGCGACGACTCGATCCGGTTGCCGGGCGCGTTCGGATCATCAGTCGTAGTTGCGCCGCGGGCGTCGTTGCTGTGCATGCCGTAGCCGGCGCCGAGGAAGAACTCGGTCTGATAGAACGGCCCGAGCACCATGCGGAATTTCGGGCTGCCAAGGCTTGCCGACGCATCGCCGGTGTTGTTGCCGTTGATGAGCGAATACACGTGGGTCTGATAATAGTCGCCGCGGTAGCCGACCGTGGTGCGCAGCCAGTCGGTCCAGCGCACGGTGTTCTCGACATAGAGCCCGACGCTGCCTTCGCCGACCTTGTCGCTACGGACCGAGCTCAGATAGGCCCGCTGCGCCGTGTAGCTGAGCGCCAGCGCGATGTCGTCATAGCGGGTCTGGACGCCGACGGTCGTCTCCATCGGCCGGCCGGCGAAGCTGCCGTCCAAGGTGCGCGACGCGTTGGCGCCGAGCATCAGCCGGTCGTCGTGCTGATGAAACTGGTCGCCATTGACCGGATCGCGCAGCGCATAGGTGAAGTTGTTGTAGAGATCGAGCTGGCTCTTCACCACGTAGGCGTTGGCCTTCCACGACCCCGCATCGTCTGACCCGGCGATGCGGCCGGACAGCGCGAAGCGGTTGGTCTTGCCGCCATCGGTCGGATCGACCGCGTCATAGCGGCCGAGCAGGCCGGAGGTGATGGCGCGCTCCGGCACCTGGTCGGTCGAGGTCCAGCGGTTCGCATAGGCCATGCCGGTGATGGAAAAGCCGTCGGTGGCGGTGCCCTGGCTGTAGCGCACCAGGCTGTTCAGCTTCTTGGCATCGTCGGGTGTGGTCCAGGGGCCGTCATAGCGGCCGGCTTCGCCGGCGATCAGAAGGTGGCCGTCGCCGACATGGACCGAGTCCATGCCGAAGAAGCGGCGATAGCCGAAGCTGCCCGCCGTCATCTGCGCGATCGCCTTGGGCACGCTGTCGACCAGGCCGATATGGACGCTGCCGACCGAGGCGAAGTCGCCTTCGTCGGCAAAATAAGGACCCTTGCGCACGTCGACGCGGCCGATCGTCTCCGGCATCAGCCAGTTGAGATCGGCATAGCCCTGGCCATGGGCATGGGTACGCATGTTGACCGGCACGTCGTCGACGAACAGCGCGAGGTCGGTGCCGTGGTCGAGATTGTAGCCGCGCAGAAAATACTGGTTGGCCTTGCCCTCACCCGAGTGCTGCGTGACGATCAGGCCGGGCACGGCTTCGAGCACCTCGCCGGGCCGGGTCGCCGGGCGGGCGTTGATCTCCTCGCCGCTGATGACGACCTCGCTCGCCATGCCCTGCGGGCGGGGCGCGCCGGAACCGACATTGGGTGCGCCGGACGGTGCCGCCGCCGCCGTGGCGGCCGGCGTCAGATTCGTCGCTGCACGGGCGGCGCCGGGCTTCGGCCGCTGTGCCGCGCGCCTGGTCTGCGGCTTCGGCTTGGCCGCGCGTCTGGGGGCATCGACGTCGACCGTCGGCAGTTCGGCGGGAGCGCGGTCCGGATGTGCGTTTGCCTGCTGCGCCAAGGCCGCCATCAGCACGCCAACACTCGCCCCACGCCACCGCATCGTCACGCCCCTCGATCTCGTCATCAGGCGTGCGCCATCATCTGCCGTGAGCCTTCATTGGCCCGCGACACGCTCACTTGGTTCGCCCTGATGTCGGGTGTTAAAGAACGCTAGGGTGACACCAGTATGATGTCAACGTAAAAACATCATACTCATCTGGTGGATAGGCGCTTGCCGCGCAACTCAGGGAGACGGGACATGCAGCGCCTGACGATCACCATCGACGACGACCTGCTCGCCGAGGTCGACGCCTTCATGGCCCGGCGCGGCTATGACAACCGCTCGGAGGCGTTTCGCGACCTGCTGCGCAGCGGCTTGGAGACGGCCGACACCGGTGCCAGCGACAGCCGCCACTGCATCGCGACCCTGAGCTACGTCTACGACCACGCCGCGCGCGAACTGCCCAAGCGCCTGACCCAGGAGGCGCACGATCATTCCGGCCTCGCCCAGGCGACCCTGCACGTCCACATCGACCAGGAAAGCTGCCTCGAGGTCACCGTGCTCAAGGGCGAGCGCCGCGAGGTCAAGGCCTTCGCCGACCACGTCATCGCCGAACGCGGCGTCCGCCACGGCCACGTCGCACTGATGCCGATCGAGGCGGCGCATGATCATGGGCATAATCACAGCCATTCGCACAGCCACAGCAGCAGTCACAGCCATTCGCATTCCCACACCACGAAGAGCGGGAAGAAGTAGCGCAGGCCGACACGATGGTTCGAGTTCGTAGGGCGGATTAGCGTTAGGGCAATCCGCCATCTTAAGAGCGACGAAGGAAGCAGTGCCGGACCAGGCTTCGCTGATCCGCCCTACGCGCTATTTTTGGGAGCGGAGACTATGGTGGAAAGATCATCGATTGGATTTCAACTCTGATCGGAAAGTATTGAAGGCGCCTCAGCTGTGTCGCCGGATTTGGTCAGTCGAGCCAATGTCACCAGTTGCCGCATCCATTGCATTCTCGGCCGGGCCGGATAGCCACCCCACGTTTTTCCCGGCGGAACGTCATTCATGACGCCCGAGCCCCCGGCCACGCGCCCACCCCTGCCGATCGTGACGTGGGACGCAATCGCAACCCTGCCGCCAAGCACGACAAAATCCTCGAGCGTCACGCTGCCACTGAGACCCGACTGCGCGACGATGACACAATGGCGACCAATGACGACGTTGTGGCCGATCTGACAGAGATTGTCGATTTTCGTCGCCTCTCCGATGATCGTGTCCCTGATGCCGCCACGATCGATCGTCGTCCCGGCGCCGATCTCGACGTCGTCCTGGATGATCACGCGTCCCGTTTGCGGAACTTTCTGCTGCCTGGCACCGGCAATGTAACCAAAGCCGTCCTGCCCGATGCGGCATCCGGGATGGATCACCACGCGCTCGCCGATAAGCGTATGCGTGATTGAACATCCCGCGCCGATTGAGCAATCGCGGCCGATCAATACGTCCGGACCGATGACGGCGGTCGCGGCGATGATGCTTCCTGCTCCAATCTCGGCCCGAGGCCCGATCACAGCTCCCGGATCAACCGTTATTCCGCTCCCGAGGCGTGCAGTCGGATGGATGGTTGAGCCCTGAGCGATGTCGTTGGCCTCGAACGGGGAGGTCGGACGCAGGGATTGAGGGTAGAGTTCACGATGGACGTTGACAAAGGCGCGATAGGGCCGCTCCGTGGGCAGCAGGATCAGGGTGCTTGGCGCCTGACCTTCGAAGCGCTGGAGCATGAGGCAGGCTGCAGCGCGCGTCGTCGCCAAGGCGCCGGCGTATTTGTTGCTTTCGATGAAAGTGAGGTCAGTCGGCCCGGCAAGTTCGAGGGGCGCAACATCTGTGATCACGTGCGAAAGTCGCGCAGCATCGTGGCATTCGGCGCCCGTCAGCAAGATGATCTGGGCCACAGTCAAACCCGCGGGGCGACCGAAGAATCTTCGTTTGTCCATATCCCAGCCTTGGTTGAAAACTGTATCGGGAGCGATACCGGGCATCTCGTTCGGGGGACTGGCGTCGCAGACCTATGATGTCACATGTTTCGGAGGAAGCGACGAGTCTAAACCTGCCGAGCAGCATGAAGTGAAGCAGCACGACGAGAGTATGACGTGAATGATGCGTAGCAACGTTGCGAAACGGAGCCATGGTAGATCTTGAGGTCGCTCTTCTCGTTCAGGGCCTTCGCGGACTCTAGGCTCCAGCCAGATTTCCAGTTTAGGAAGGTGTATCGGCTGAGAATGGTGGGCACGGCGCCGTTGCCTCGCGATGACGCCGCGCGGCTTGCGATCGCGCGCCGTAGCTTGGCGTCGCTCGTCCCGTTGATGACGATGGTGCGAGACGCCGCAGGTCCTTCGGCAGACGTTGGGGCGGGTTCACTCCAGAAACACGTCATCTGGTGCGTTGACGCAAACATTCCGCCGCTGCTGTGCCCTGCCAGCAGAAGCGGGTCAACTTGACCCGATCGCGAGTCCACAGATCGCCGTGCTGCCGGTGGTTAATCGAACGTCCGGTCATTCCAAGAGCGAACGTCGATGGAGGTCTCATGCTGCAGCCGTTGTGGACTTGCCTTGCCCGGCGGCCTCGTGCCCCTGTTCCGTTGCCCCCGTCGCTTCGACGCACAGCCTGACGGTCTCACCGATGCTCGTCGCGACGAGGTCGGCTTTGGCGCCTTCCCGCAGCAATTCCAGGGCAGCCGGGTCAATGTTTTCGACCCAGCAGCCCAGGATGATGATGGCCTTCGGCAATTTCCGCCTCAGACGTCGGACGGAATACCGCATGTGCGCCGCACCGCGGGCATCGAGATAGACCAGGCAAACGATCGCGACGCCGGTCGTATCGAGGCGGAAGACATTGGTCGTGGCAAGCGATGTTGCCGCTTCGACTCGCGCCGCGAGGCCGTGCTCCGTCGAAAGCTGAGCCAGCATGATCGCAGCCGCCTCGTCGATCAGGGTGCGCCCAGCGACGCACAGGACGGGATGCTCACCCTGCCAATCCGGCGCGAGAGCTTCCTTGCGCAGGTAAGGCAAGTGTTCATTGGTTGCATTTTCTGCAACGCCTTCCACCGCCGACCATGCTTCTGCATCGGTGGTCGAATTGCTCTTCACCGCCGGCCGGTCGTCCTGATCGGAAAGATCGCTCGCAAATTCGCTGACGGCGTCTCGAATCTTCGTGAGACGTTCCTGGTCGAGCGCATTGCGTTCGGCGTCGGCCTGCGCCAGTTGCAAACCCTTCAGGGCGACCTCGTCATAGTAGGATGCCAGCGAGCGCTCTTTCAAAAACTCTTCGGCCTTTTCGGCCGCTTCCGTCGGATCCCCCGCCAGCATCCGCTGATAGAATATTTCCGGAGGAGAAAGCGCTGGCCGATCGCCGAACATGACGTCGAGAAATTCCAATCGTTCAACATGCCGCCCGAGCACCACGAGGCAAACTGTGAGGGGGGTCGCGAGCACGAGCCCGATCGGCCCCCACAGCGCTGTCCAGAACGTTGCCGACGCGACCACGGCAACGGGAGAAAGCCCCGTGCTGTGGCCGTAGACCATCGGCTCGACGACATGGCCCACGACCGGTTCCACGACAAGAAACAGAGCGAGCGTCCAAAGCAGCATCGACCAGCCGGGATCGATCGCGACCGCCAGCGCCAGCGGAAATGCCGCCGCGATAACGGCGCCGATATAGGGGACGAAGCGAAGCGCACCCGCGAGGATGCCCCAAAGGATCGCACTTGGAATTCCGATGAGCCACAGGCCGGTGCCGATCACCACGCCGAATGCGCCGTTCAGGATGAGCTGTGTCAGAAACAGCTTGCTGAGGCGGCTCGCCGCATCGTCCAGCGCAGCCGTCGTACGCTGCAGATCCGACGAGCCGGCCAGGCGAATAAAGCGGTTACGAAGATCCTCGCGCTGAATCAGAATGAAGATGACGAAGATGATGATGATGCCGGTGGTCGCGAGCGGATGAATGAGCGGGGAGATCAAGGTCCGCAGACTTTCCAGTGCGCCGGGATCGGGCTGGCGCAGCTCGACCGGCACCGGTCGCGCGGGGGCATTCGGGCCGGCCACGGGCGCAGGCGCCGAGGCGGCGTCCTTCGGTTTATCAAGTTCCTTGCCGAGATCCTTCAGCATGTCGGAAGCGCGCTCCAGCGTGCCTCTCCCGGCTTTGGTATCCCGAAACGACTGAATCTTTTCGCTGATCGTCGACTGGTACCGGGGAAGGTCACCTGCGAGTTGTGTCAGCTGGGTGGCGAGAAGGCTCCCCATCGCGAAGATCAGCATAAAGGCAACGATGACCACGCCCACGACGGCCAACCCCCGCGGAACATGGATACGCTGCAATAGTTCGACCAGCGGCGCCAGCACGAAGCTGAGGAGAATAGCCAACGCAACGGGCACAAAGATGTCCCGGCCAAAATAGAGCATCGAGATGATGATGACGGCCAGAATTGCGGTCGCGACTGTACTGAGCAGTGCCATCAGTTCTTCAGTGCTGCGCGGCTTGAAGGGCTGTCTCGCTACAGGCCTCATTTGCTATCCCTGTCCCGGCGTCCGCTGAGCGCGCACTGATTTGAGCTGCAAGAGCGCCGGACGATACTGCGGAGGACAGCCGCTCAAGGTACTGGTCCACGCGGTCTTCATGAGCAGCGGCCGTACTCCGGACTCGCGGTCGAACGCCAACCGCTCCGCCCTGAAAAGGTTCCGGCTGCGAGCTATGAGGTTGCACGATGCTCAGTTCTCTCGGCCACTGTCTCCTGTTGGGCCCGGCTCGGCCGCTCGGTTCGGGCCGGACGTCCGATACAGGCAGGTGCAACGGTTTGGAACGATGGACACGGCGCCATTGCATCGTCACCCGCGGCTGCAGCGGAGTAAGGCGCCTTTGCCCGCCCTTACGCGCGTTGCATTGTCCACGTCATTGCGTTTCATGGCGGCCATATTGCTAAGGGTGGAGGGCGGTCGGGAGGCCTGATACCTTGGCGCAATGTTCGCTGGCGCAGACATGGATCGAGCCGATGGCTCCTTGAAGAGGTGACGTCATCATGAGCATGGGTTTAGACCGCAAGCCGCAGGTACGCCGGACGCCGCCGCCGTCGGAAAGTGTCGTTGCGAGCTGGTACGAGAACGCCAGTCTGCTCGATAGCTACAGCATCGACTTGAGTGCATCGGACCAGTCGAGCATGCGCGAGCTGGCGAGGCGGACACTCGTCAATCCACCCGCGTGGCAAAAGGCGTTGATCGCGCTGCGCGACGCCATGGTGACGCCCTTCGGCATCAAGACCTCCGATACGGTCAGGACGTCCCCGGACGGCCATGAACGGGTGGACTTCTTTCCGGTGCAATGGGAGGGCAAGGACGAAATTGTCCTCGGTACGGATGACCGGCACCTGGACTTCCGGCTATCTCTGCTCCGACGCCATTCTCCAACAGGCACGTTGCTCATCGCGACAACAATTGTGCATACCCACAATGCCCTCGGCTTCACCTATCTCAACGCGATCAGGCCTTTTCATTACCTCGTGGTCAGGGCCAACCTGGCGCGCTGTGCACGAACACAACTGCAGGTGCTTCGGTGAGAGCGGTGGGCACGCGCCGTCTGATGTCGACGCTTTGCTCGCCCTACGGACGTATGCCGATAAAGCACTCCGCTGTCATACCCCGCGAAGGCGGGGTATCCAGTACGCCGCGGCCTCTCAGTCTAGTCACAAGCGTCTCGGAGTACTGGATCGCCCGGTCAAGCCGGGCGATGACAGTTGAGGTCGTGACGCAGAGCTTGCCACCACGTCGTCATCGCGAGGAGCGAAGCGACGAAGCGATCCAGTCTTGCTTTGTCGCTCCTGTATCGCTTCGCTGCCGCTCGCGATGACGAAGATGCCAGCTAGCTCGCATGAGCCTAAGCGCGGATTCCGCTGCGCACGTCCGGCTACGCTCATCACGAAATCCCCTGCGCGCAAAAATTAATTTCTCTCGTCGCATCAAGCTGATTTGCCCTGTCCAGTCTCTCCGCGAAAAATATTCAGCTTCCATTTTTCAGAAATTAATGTTTGTCTATCCCCATCCCGCCTCGATCGAAGAGGGACGTTTCGCGGTCGTCACGAGCGTTGGAGGTGGGGAGCGGTGGCCTGTCGGCGCGGAGCGCGCTTGATCGCGAGCGGACGAACGCGACCGGCAGGACGGTGAAGTCGTATGGTCCTGGCGCCCCGATGCTGGCGTCAAGTTGGCGACGATGCGTAAGCATCGCGCCGACGACGGTGGCTACAAGCCCGGACACCGGGGAGAGTACGTATAAATCGTAAGCCCATCGCGCAGGGAGGGCCGGGTGATCTCGGCTGAACCTGTGGTACCTGCCGCCTGCATTTTTTTCCGCAGGCGGGCCACGGGCGCGGCCAGCGCCCGGCCTTCCCTGCACCCTCCGATCGATTCGAGGGTGACCTGACAGCAAGCCTCGGACGTCAGTCGTCGCGAGAAGGAGAGCGCATGTCTGATGTTGAGGTCACGGCGGGGCGGGGGTGCGATGCGGCCGGGTCGTCAGCGCTTCGTGCCATAGGCGGCGAGGAACATCCGCACCGCGCTCGCCACCACCCTCTGCACGTCGTGGGGCGGGGGGGCGGGCGCTCCCTGGAAGATGAAGGGCAGGAACAGCGTGGCCTGGCACATCATCTGGAATTGCGACGCCGCGAGATGACAGTCGTCGATGAAGAGTTCCTTCGCTTCGACCCGGGCCTGCAGATAGGCCGCCAGCCTGCCGATCGTCCCTTCGATGACGCAATCATAGTAGCGGTGGCCGACCTCCGGCATGCGCTCGGCAATCGCCATCACGGTGCGGATCGCCGATCCGCCGCCGGGCCGGCAAACCACCGCGATCCAGGCTTGGCCGAATTCGCGCAGCATCGTCTCGGCATCGCGGGCCGGATCGAATTGGACGTTCAAGGTGCCGCGATGCACGGTCTCGTCTTCGACAATGGCGGCGAACAGCCGGGATTTGTCGCTGAAATAGACATAGAGCGTGCCCTTGGAGACCCCGGCGACGCGGGCGATCTCGCCCATGCTGGCGCCGTCGAAACCCAAGTTCATGAACACCTTGCGGGCGCCCTCGAGGATCTGGCGCCGCTTCGAGGAATCCTCGTCCGGCATCACCTGGGTAGTGTTCGGATCTGTCTCAATCATTGGTTTAGATTGTTCCCGAAGATTGCGCCGGTCCCAACGTCGCAGAAGCAGGTCAACGACTATGTTGCACCGGCTAAGATATAGATTGACCGAACCGTTCGGTCAATGATAGTCATGGATTGACCGAACGGTTCGGTCAGATTTTACGGGGGCCTTGCGGCCCCGCTGTCATGGGTGGGAGTCTCTGATGGCCGCTGCGAGAGAACAGGCTGTGCGAGCACGCCGTCCGGATGCGGAGGACGTGCCGAGCCAGGCCACGCGCGAGGCGGCCCGTCCGCACGCGAACGAGGCTGCTCAGCGCAAGCCGGCCGATGCGAAGGCTGCCGATCTCAAGGCAGACGTCACCACCGAAGCTCCGCGCGAATTGCCGGCAGCGCCGGCTGGCGCCCCTGCCGGCGACAAGCCGCAGGCCGGACCCGCTGCTCCGCCAAAGTCGGGCAAGCGCAAGCGCGTGCTCGCCGGCATCGGCCTGCTGCTGGCGCTCGCCGCGGCCGGCTATGCGACGCATTATTTCCTGGTCGGCCGTTTCATGGTCTCGACCGACGATTCCTATGTCCGCGCCAACAACACCATGCTCGGCGCCCGGGTCGCCGGCCACATCCAGGAGATCGTGCCGCGTGACAACTCGGTCGTCCGCAAGGGCGACGTGATTTTCCGGATCGACGACGGCGACTACAAGATCGCGGTCGACGCCGCGCGCACCAGGATTGCGACCCAGGAGGCGACGATCGCGCGCATCGGCCGCCAGGTCGCCGCGCAGCAGAGCGCCGTCGAGCAGGCGCAGGCCAATCTGACCTCCTCCGAGGCGGCGATGAAGCGCGCCGGGCTCGACTATGAGCGCCAGCAGGCGCTGAGCAGCAAGGGTTTTGCTTCGCATGCCACCTTTGAGCAGTCGGAAGCCTCGCGCGACCAGGGCATCGCGGCCGTCAAGGCGGCGCAGGCCGCGTTCGATGCGGCGCGCGACAATGTCGAGGTGACCAAGGCGCAGCAGGCCGAGGCCCAGGCGCAGCTTGCCGAGCTGAAGACCTCGCTCGCCAAGGCCGACCGCGATCTCGAATTCGCCACCGTGCGCGCCCCGGTCGACGGCACCTTCTCCAACCGCCTCGTCAACATCGGCGACTTCATCGCGGTTGGCCAGCGCCTCGGCAACGTGGTGCCGCTTGATGACGTCTTCATCGATGCGAATTTCAAGGAAACCCAGCTCAAGGGCATCCGCCCGGGCCAGCCGGTCACGATCAAGGTCGACGCCTATGGCGCGCGCGGCTTCAAGGGCGTGGTCGACAGCATCTCGGCGGCGTCGGGCTCGGTGTTCACCCTGCTGCCGCCGGACAACGCGACCGGCAACTTCACCAAGATCGTGCAGCGGCTGGCGGTGCGCATCCGCGTGCCGAAGGACGTCGCACGGCAAAACCTGCTGCGCGCCGGCATGTCCGTCTACGTCACCGTCGACACCACCGACGCCAAGGACGCCGACGGTGACGCCGACCTCGACTCGCCGATGATGATCCATCCGCAATGATGCGGGTGAGTTTGAACTAACAGGATCAGGGTAGATAGGAGCGGCATCGGCAGTGAGCTCCCTCCCCCCTTGTGGGGGAGGGTTGAGGAGGGGGGTACTCCGGGCGAGACCGCCGTTGTCGGCCCCCTCCCCCAACCCCTCCCCACCTAGCGAAGCTCCGCTTCGCGCGGGGGGAGGGGAGCGCACCTCTCGCGCGGCGCGGTCCTCGACCCAAGCGGACTCATTCGACCATGGCCACCGCAACGACAGCCGACACCACCATGAGCGCGCCGGCGGACCGCATCGCGCCGCGGCGGCTGATCGCGTTCCTGATCATGGTGTTCGGCATGTTCATGTCGATCCTGGACATCCAGATCGTGTCGGCGTCGCTGACCGAGATCCAGGCGGGACTGTCGGCGAGCTCCAGCGAAGTGTCGTGGGTGCAGACCGCCTATCTGATCGCCGAAGTGATCGCGATCCCGCTGTCCGGCTTCCTGTCGCGCGCGCTCGGCACGCGGATGTTGTTCGCGATCTCGGCGGCCGGCTTCACCATCTCCAGCTTCCTGTGCGGCTTCGCCTCGTCGATCGAGCAGATGATCCTGTGGCGCGCCCTGCAGGGCTTCCTCGGTGCCGGCATGATCCCGACCGTGTTCGCCTCGGCCTACACGGTGTTTCCGCGCAGCAAATTCCACATCGTCGGTCCGATCATCGGCCTCGTCGCCACGCTCGCGCCAACGGTGGGCCCGACGGTCGGCGGCTACATCACCGACGCGATGTCGTGGCACTGGCTGTTCTTCGTCAACATCCCGCCGGGCATCCTGATCACGATCGGCGTGCTGGCGCTGGTCGATTTCGATGAGCCGCATTTCGAGCTGCTCGACCGCTTCGACTGGTGGGGCCTCGTGTTCATGGCGGGCTTCCTCGGCTCGCTCGAATATGTGCTGGAGGAAGGTCCGCAATATGAATGGCTGCAGGACAATTCGGTGGCGATCTTCGCCGCGGTCTGCGCCGTCTCGGCGGTCTGCTTCTTCTGGCGGGTGCTGACGGCCAACGAGCCGATCGTCGACCTCCGCGCCTTCGGCGACCGCAATTTCGCGGTCGGCTGCCTCTTGCAGTTCTGCATCGGCATCGGCCTCTACGGCCTGACCTACATCTATCCGCGCTATCTGGCCGAAGTGCGCGGCTACAGCGCGCTGATGATCGGCGAGACCATGTTCGTCTCCGGCGTCACCATGTTCCTGATGGCACCGGTGGTCGGCCGCCTGATGCTGAAGGTCGACATGCGGCTGATCATCGCCTTCGGCCTCGTGATCTTCGCGATCGGCTCCTACCAGATGACCGGGATCACCCGCGACTACGACTTCTGGGAGCTGTTCCTGCCGCAGGTCTTGCGCGGCGTCGGAATGATGTTCGCGATGGTGCCGACCAACAATATCGCGCTCGGCACCTTGGCGCCCGACCGGGTCAAGAACGCCTCCGGCCTGTTCAACCTGATGCGCAATCTCGGCGGCGCGGTCGGCCTCGCCGTGATCAATCAGGTGCTCAACGACCGCACCGACCTGCACATCTCCCGGCTGCACGAGCGCGTGAATTGGGGCAACGCCACCGCGGTCGAGACGCTCAACATGCTGCAGCAGAAGCTGCAGGGCATGGGCGACTCGGCGCTGATGGCGATGAAACAGCTGTCGCAGATCGTGCACCGGCAGGCCGTGGTGATGGGCTATGGCGATGCGTTCTTCATGCTGACCTGCTTCTACATCGCGCTGAGCTTCATGGTGATGCTGCTCAACAAGCCGAGCTCGCCGATGGCCGGCGGCGGCGACGCACACTGATCGGTGAACCCACGCGCGAGGCGCGTGGGTTGCCAAATCATGCCGCTGCTGCTATGAAGCTCGAATTGTCGCTCGAACCGGGGAGATTTGCATGACTACATCGCATCTGCAGATCGCATGCACCCGCTCGATGCCCGCGATTTCGACGCCTGTGCTTTTCACGCCCGCGCGTTCGATGCCGGTCCTGGTGTTCCGCCGCTCGCATTGAGCGCCACACCTTCACTTCCCAACGCCTAATTACTCATTCGCAGACCGCGCGCTTGGTGCGTCTGCTTCATTTGGAGCCGGCTGGCGCTGCGAGCGCGGCCGGATGATGCCATGACCGTCGAAGTCACCCGCCTGAAGGCCGACAAACGTCCCGCCGCGATCCGCGTCGTGATCCCGTTCGTGACCCGCCACTGGCTGAAGCAGCCGCGCATGACCCTCGGCATCGCCGTGGCGTTGCTCGGCGCCACAGCCGCCGACCTGTTCATGCCGCTATTCTCCGGCCGGCTGGTCGATGCGCTGACGCTCGGCCCGGCAAATGTCGATGCCCGGCACGCCGCGCTGATCTCGTTCGGCGCCATCGTCGCGCTGGGCTTCGCCTCGATCGTGCTGCGGCTGTGGGGGCTGCAGCTGATCGTGCCGTTCACCCTGCGCATCATGTCCGATGTCGCGCGAGATGCCTTCGTGCGCGTGCAGCGCTTCTCGACCGACTGGCACGCCAACAGCTTCGCCGGCTCGACCGTGCGCAAGATCACCCGGGGCATGTGGGCGCTCGACCTCTACAACGACACCATCCTGCTGGCGCTGCTGCCGTCGCTGTCGGTGCTGCTGGGCTCGATGGTGCTGCTCGGCCTGCATTGGGGCGCGCTGGGCGGCGTCATCGCAGTCGGCGCGGTGCTGTATGTCTCCATGACGGTCGCGTTTTCGACCCGCTACATCGCGCCGGCGGCGCGCATCTCCAACGCCTGGGACACCAAGGTCGGCGGCACGCTCGCGGATGCACTGAGCTGCAACTCCGTCGTGAAGTCGTTCGGCGCCGAGGCGCGCGAGGACTTCAGGCTGATGCGCGTCGTCAGCCGCTGGTCCCGGCGCGTCAACCGCACCTGGCTGCGCTACAACACCACGGCCGCGGTGCAGCTCGGCGTGCTCCTGTGCCTGCGTTCGTCGGTGATCGGCGGCGCCGTGCTGCTGTGGATGGCGGGCAAGGCCTCGCCGGGCGACGTCACCTATGTGCTGACCAGCTACTACGTGATCCATGCTTACCTGCGCGACGTCGGCATGCACATCAACAACCTGCAGCGCGCGGTCAACGACATGGACGAGCTGGTCGCGATCCACAGCGAGCCGATCGGCATCGTCGATGCCGAAGGTGCCAAGCCGATCGCAGTGACCGGCGGGCACATCGTGTTCGATGCGGTGACGTTCCACTATGGCGGCCATCGCACCCCGCTCTACGACCGGCTGTCGGTGGACATCCGGCCGGGCGAGCGGATCGGCCTCGTCGGGCGCTCCGGCTCCGGCAAGACGACCTTCGTCAAGCTGGTGCAGCGGCTCTATGACGTGACCGATGGGCGGATTCTGATCGACGGTCAGGACATCGCGCGGGTGACGCAGGACTCGCTGCGCAGCCAGATCGCGATCGTGCAGCAGGAGCCGATCCTGTTCCACCGCTCGCTGGCGGAGAACATCGCCTATGGCCGGCCGGGTGCCAGCCAGGCCGCGATCGAGCAGGCTGCGCGGCTTGCCAACGCGCATGAGTTCATCACGCGCCTGCCGAAGGGCTACGGCACGCTGGTTGGCGAACGCGGCGTCAAATTGTCCGGGGGCGAACGGCAGCGGGTGGCGCTGGCGCGGGCCTTCCTGGCGGACGCACGCGTGCTGATCCTGGACGAGGCGACGTCGAGCCTGGATTCGGAGTCGGAGGCGCTGATCCAGGAGGCGATGGAGCGGCTGATGAAGGGCAGGACGGCGATCGTGATCGCGCATCGTCTGGCGACCGTGCGCAGCCTCGACCGCATCCTGGTGTTCGACCGCGGCCGCATCGTCGAGCAGGGCAGCCACGCCGCGCTGGTCGGCAAATCGGGCGGGCTCTATCGCAGCCTGTTCGAGCGGCAGGCGATCGAGTTCGGCCAGCTCTCGGCGGCAGGATGATCAAAATGGTGAGGGGCCCGGCGCTGTCGGCGCCGAGCCCCTCATGAACATATCAGCCGGCCTGTAAGCCGGGTTCTGTAGGGCACCGCCACGCTTGCGCATGACGATACGCGACGGCCATTCCTCTGGGATCGCGCTTGCGCGAGACCTCGGGCAACCTACCCGGACGGCGAGCCTGACATCGCTCCCGCGGACGTCATCGCCTGGCGGTCGTCTGCCTGGGGCGATTGTCTCCGCGTGGCCGTCCCTATTCGGTTTTGCTCCCGGTGGGGTTTACCATGCCGGTTCCGTTGCCGGCCCCGCGGTGCGCTCTTACCGCACCTTTTCACCCTTACTGCCTCCCTTGCGGGAGGAAGCGGTTCGTTCTCTGTGGCACTGTCCCTGGGGTCGCCCCCGCCGGACGTTATCCGGCACCGCATGTCGATGGAGCCCGGACTTTCCTCCCCGGCGGCCTTTCGGCACCTGCCGGAGCGGCCGTCCGGCCGACTGATGGAGCCTGAATGGGACCTCCGGCGCGGCACGTCAAGCCATCGATGCGCCAGCGAAAAATATTATGCTCATCGTGTCGTTCCCCGGACGCGCCGTTCGACTGGATGTCGGCGACCCAGCCGAACGCAAGGAGCAAATCCCATGCAATATCTGTTGATGATCTATCAGAACGAGGTCGAATACGCGAAGCGTGACAAGAACACCGAGCAGGCGATGCTGGCCGAGTACCAGACCTTCACCCAGTCGATCATCGCGAGCGGCAATTACAAGGGCGGCGACCGGCTGCAGCCGACCACGACGGCGACGACGGTGCGGGTTCGTGACGGCAAGATGCTGACCACGGACGGCCCCTTCGCCGAAACCCGCGAACAGCTCGGCGGCTATTACATGATCGAGGCCAAGAATCTCGACGAGGCGATCGGCATTGCTGCCCGGATTCCGGGCGCCCGTATCGGCTCGATCGAGGTGCGGCCGATCTGGCAGTACGATCATTGAGGCGGCCGGCGCTACGGGCCTGCGAAAATGTCATCGATGACGCCTGACGCGATCGAGACGGTGTTCCGCGACGAGGCCGGCCGCGCGCTCGCGACCCTAATCAGGCTCGTCGGTGACTTCGATCTGGCCGAGGACGCGTTGCAGGATGCGTTTGCGGCAGCGCTGCTCAAATGGCGGGGGTCTGACGCCCCCGCCAATCCGCGCGCCTGGCTGGTCAATGTCGCCCGCAACAAGGCGATCGATCGGATCAGGCGACGGCGCAACTTTCGTGGCAAGGAACAACAGATCGTGCACGCGATCGAGCTCGATGCTGCGGACGAGGAGGAGGCCGCGCCGCCGGATCTCGACGACGACATGCTGCGGCTGATCTTCACCTGCTGCCACCCGTCGTTTGCGCCGGAGGTCCAGGTGGCGCTCACGCTGCGCACGGTGTGCGGCTTGACCACGGCCGAGGCGGCTCGCGCCTTCCTGAGCACCGAGGAGGCGATGTCGCAGCGCCTGGTGCGGGCCAAGCAGAAGATCCGCCTCGCCGGCATTCCCTACGAGGTGCCGGGACGCGACGCACTCGAGGAACGACTTCGCGGCGTCCTGACCGTGATCTATCTGGTGTTCACCGAAGGCTATCTCGCGACCTCCGGCACCGAGCTGATTCGCCACGATCTCGCCTGCGAGGCGATCCGGCTCGGGCGGCTGCTTCTTGGCCTGATGCCGGACGCAGGGGACATCAAGGGCCTGCTCGCCCTGATGCTGCTGCACGATGCGCGCCGGGCCGGACGCACCGATGCGGCGGGCGACATCGTCCTGCTGGAGGAGCAGGACCGCTCGCTGTGGAATCGTGAGCAGATCGCAGAAGGCCTTGCGTTGGTCGAACAGGCGCTTGGCGTCAAAGGGCGTCCGCAGCCCTATACGGTCCAGGCGGCGATTGCCGCACTCCATGCCCAGGCGCCCAGCTACGATCAGACGGACTGGCGCCAGATCGTCGGACTTTACGAGGTGCTGCTGCGGATCGCGCCATCGCCCGTCATCGAACTCAATCATGCGGCTGCGGTCTCGATGGTCGACGGCCCGGCGCGGGCGCTCGGGCTGGTCGATTCACTGGCCGCGCGCGGCGGCTTGAAGCAGTACGACCTGTTGCCGGCGGTGCGGGCGGACCTGCTGCGGCGGCTCGATCGGCGCGAGGAGGCCCGCGCAGCCTATCTCGCGGCGAGCGACGCAACGCAGCTTGCACCGCTCAAGCGTCTCTATGCCAGCCGGCTCGCCGAGCTCGATGCGGGGTGAATCAGACGCGTGGCGCCGAATCCTCTGCCGGCAGGCTCGTCAGCAGCGCATGCAACGTCCACAACGTGGAGCGGTCAGCGATGCCGTCGATCTTTTCGGGGCGGAAGTGCCGCTGGAATGCGGTGACGACCTCCATGGTGAGGCCGTCGAATTTGCCGGTGATCGGCACGCCATAGCCATATCTGGCGAGCGCCTTCTGCAGGCCCTTGACGTCATCGCCGATGCTGCCGAGCTTCAGCGTCTCGCCCTTGGTGATCGCCGCCGGCTGCACCCAATGGCCGACGCCCGAATTTGCCAGCGAGTGCCACGGGAATTTCTCGCCAGGATCCTTCTTGCGCGACGGGGCGACGTCGGAATGACCGAGCACGCGGTGGGCCGGCACGTTGCGGCGGAGCATGATGCCGCGGCACAGCGCGATCACGGCCGCGATCTGCCGCGGCGGAAAATCCGGATAGCCCCAATCGTGACCGCGATTGACGATCTCGATGCCGATTGAGCAGGAGTTGATGTCCTCCTCGCCGCCCCAGGAGGACAGACCCGCGTGCCAGGCGCGCAGCGCCTCCGGCACGCATTGCACGATGCGCCCGTCCTCCAGCACAATGTAATGCGCGGACACCTCGGTGCCGGCAGTGCACAGCTTGGTGATCGCGCCGTCGACGTCGGGCATGCCGGTGTAGTGCAGGATGACCATGTCCGGCTGACGCCCGCCCTTGCGCTCGCCGAAATTCGCCGACGGGATCACGTCGGACGCGATCGACGAGTCCGGCGTGAACAGGGGCAGGTCTGAAATGCCCTTGGGGATCGGCAGCGCACGGGGGCGCTTCGATTCCGGCTTGTCGGAGGAGCTTGGCATGAACGACTCGAAGCGGACGGCGACGGCAATGGCTCAAATCGAATAGGGCAGGCACTACTCTTTTACATGTGCCAGCCGCAATCGAAATCGCATCCCGACCGATCATATTGATCGAGAGGAGGAGAGCGGCTCATCCGCGATCGATTCTGCCGTCCCCACTCAGCCGTGCCCAACATCCGCCACAGACCGTCAACGGTTTGTTAACGCTAAACGCCGTTACTAAGTGGTGAAGAGCCAAGCCGGCTTTCGGGACGGCAGCGCCACCATGCAAGGTCCTGCACGGGAGATCGCGGTGACGAGCGGTGCCGGGAACACCCGGCGGCGCGCGACCGCTGTCGGATCGGGGATGCCGCCGGCACGACCAATGCGTGCCGGCGTTCGCGCATGGGGTTGGCGGGGCATCGACCGTCCCGGGAGATGGCTTGGCGAGTTGACGGGGCGCGAGGATCGAAGGCGCGATGGGCTCGCTGCCGAGCAAAGTCAGTCTGAAACAGCGGCATCCTCGCGGGGGTGGCGCGTGAGCACGGCTGACCAGCGGCACATCCCGGTGCTGGGTCCGGAAGCGGTCGAGATGCTCGCACCGCGCGACGGCGGAACCTATCTCGACGCGACGTTCGGCGCCGGCGGTTACACACGCCTGATCTTGCAGACGCCGGGCACACGCGTGCTCGGAATCGACCGCGACAGCACCGCGATCGCCGGCGGCGCCGGTCTCGTCGCGGAAGCGGGTGGTCGCCTGACCCTGGTCGAAAGCCGCTTCTCGGCGATCGCCGATGTCTGTGTGTCGCAGGGCCTTGCCCGGATCGATGGCATCGTCATGGACGTCGGCGTGTCGTCGATGCAGCTCGATTCTGCCGCGCGTGGCTTCTCGTTCAGGTTCGACGGTCCGCTCGACATGCGGATGGGCGGTGCGGGACCGACCGCCGCCGACATCGTCGCGCACGCCGCCGAGCGCGACTTGGCTGACGTCATCTACATCTTCGGCGAAGAGCGGCATTCGCGTGGCGTGGCGCGCGCGATCGTCGCCGCGCGCAAGGAACAGCCGATCACGACGACGCGGCAGCTCGCCGACATCGTCGCGCGCGTGGTGAGGTCCAAGCCGGGCGACATTCATCCGGCGACCCGGACATTCCAGGCGCTGCGCATTCTCGTCAATGAAGAGCTCGATGAGCTCGAACAGGCGCTGTCTGCGGCCGAGCGCATCCTGGCGCCGGGCGGCCGGCTGGCCGTCGTCTCGTTCCATTCACTTGAGGACCGGATCGTCAAGACGTTCCTCGCCGAGCGCAGCAAGACCGGCGGCGGCTCGCGCCATCTGCCGGAGATCGCCCAGGAGACGCCGAGCTTCCACCTGCTGAACCGCAAGCCGGTCGTGGCTGCGGAGACCGAGATCGAGGCCAATCCTCGCGCGCGTTCCGCCAAGCTGCGCGGCGCGGAACGCACGGCAGCGCCGGCGCACGTCCCGCCATCGTCGTCGCCCTGGCCGCGCCTGGCCGATGTCCTGCGAGGAGGGTGAGCGATGCGGCTCCTGCACCTCGTCGTGATCTGCTCGCTGATCTTCGCGGCGGCCTATGTCTATCGCATCAAGATGGACTCGACCGCGCGCGTCGAGCGCGTGCTGCAGCTGCGCGCCGAAATCCGCGAGCAGCGCGAAGCCATCGCGATCCTGCGCTCGGAATGGGCCAAGCTCGATGCGCCGCTGCGTTTGCAGGGGCTGGTCGAGCGGCATCTGCCGCTGAAGCCGCTCAATGCCACGCAGTATGACAGCCTGAAAAATCTGCCGGAGCGTCCGCCGCGGTTCACCCGTCCGGACAATCCGGATCCGATCGGATCGATGATCGATACGATCGACGCGATCAATGAAGAGCCGCCCGTGACCGGATCCGTGCCTCGTCCGGAGGATCAGCAATGACCGATCAGCTTCGGCCTCGCGTCAAGCCGCAGGAACCCTGGCGACAGCGACTGGTGCGCACGCTGCTGTACGGGCGCAATGTCGATCGCACCGCCAAGGCGCGCGCGCGCGTCGGCCTGGCGATCATCGCCTTCGCCGCCGTCTATGCCGTCATCGGCGGCCGGCTCGTGATGTTCGCAGTCGGCTCCGACGGCCCTAGCGCGCGGCGGGCTGCGCAGCAGGACGCCATTGCCACCGCGCGCCCCGATATCGTCGACCGCAACGGCGCCGTGCTGGCGACCGATGTCAAGACGCCGAGCCTGTTCGCCGAGCCACGCCGCCTCATCGACAAGGATGAGGCGATCGAGCTGCTCACCGCGACCTTGCCCGATCTCGATACGAACGAAGTGCGCGAGCGCATGATGTCGCGCAAGGGCTTCGTCTGGCTCAAGCGCGAGATGACGCCGAAGCAGCAGCAGGACATCCATCGCCTCGGCCTGCCGGGCGTCGGCTTCTTGCGGGAAAACAAGCGCGTCTATCCGACCGGCAACGAGGTTGCGCATCTGATCGGCCTGGTGAACATCGACAACCAGGGCATCGCCGGCATGGAGAAGTGGCTCGACAATCAGGGGCTCGCCGACCTGCACCGCGCCGGCTTCGCCACCGATCGCCTGCAACGGCCGATCGAGCTCTCGGTCGATCTGCGCGTCGAGCATGCGCTGCGCGACGAACTGCTCAAGGCCAAGGACAAGTTCAAGACCAAGGCGGCCTCCGGTCTCGTCGTCAACGTCAGGACCGGCGAGATCATCGCGATGGTGTCGCTGCCGGACTTCGATCCGAACAGCCCGAAAGAGGCGCATGATCCGGATCGGATCAACCGCCTGACGACGGGCGTCTACGAGATGGGCTCGACTTTCAAGGCCTTTACCCTGGCGATGGCGCTGGACAGCGGCAAGTACGATCTCAACTCGCTGTGGGATGCGCGCGGGGCGCTGCATTACGGCAAGTTCGCGATCCATGACGACGAGCCGAAGGGGCGCTTCCTCAACATGAAGGAGGTGTTCTACTTCTCCTCCAACGTCGGGGCGGCCCGGATCGCATTGGCGCAGGGCGTGGAAGCGCACAAGGCTTTCCTGCGCAAGATGGGCCAGTTCGACCGGTTGCGCACCGAGCTGCCGGAGAGCGCCTCGCCGATCCTGCCCAAGCGTTGGAGTGAATTGAACACGATCACGATCTCGTTCGGTCACGGCATGGCGGTGGCGCCGCTGCAGGGCGTGATGGGCGTCAGCGCGCTGGTCAATGGCGGCTACCTGATCCCGCCGACCTTCATGAAGCGCACCGAGGCCGAGGCGATGCAGATCGCCAAGCGCGTCATCAAGCCGGAGACCTCGGAGAAGATGCGCTACCTGATGCGTCTGAACGCCGAGATCGGCACCGCGAAACATGCCGACGTCAAGGGCTATTACATCGGCGGCAAGACCGGCACCGCCGAGAAGGTGATCAACGGCCGCTATGCCAAGAAGAAGGTGCTGACCCTCTTCACCGCCGTGATCCCGGCAGACAAGCCAAAATACCAGCTCCTGATCATGCTGGACGAGCCGCAGCCGCTCAAGGAAACCTACGGCTTCATCACCTCCGGCTGGAACGCGGTGCCGACCGCCGGCAATGTGATCTCCCGGATCGGGCCGTTATTGGGAATCGAGCCCCGTTTCGATCTGCCGCCGTCCGACCGCCAAATTCTTGCGGCATCGCGGCTGACACAGTAAGCCGTCTCGAATCGCAGGCTTTGGAGCTGCCGCCGACCGGGCGGAGCCAGGACTGGTACGGAACCAGGATGAAAATTCACGACCTCCTGGGCGATCAGGCAACGCTCGACGCCCGCATCGCCGCAGTCGAGATCTCCGGCCTCGCCGTCGACAGCCGCGCGGTCCGGCCCGGCGACCTGTTTTTTGCCCTGTCCGGCACCAAGACCGATGGCGCCCGCTTCATCGCGGCCGCTATCGCGGCCGGTGCGGTCGCCGTGGCCGGTGCGGCGGGCACTGGAACAGGGCTGGCCGTTCCATTCATCGCCCTGGCGAACCCGCGGCGGGCGCTCGCGCTCGCTTCGTCTCGGTTCTATCCACGGCAGCCGGCGACGATCGCCGCCGTCACCGGCACCAGCGGCAAGACATCGGTCGCGGCGTTCACGCGGCAGATCTGGCAGAGGCTCGGTCACAGCTCGGCCAGCATCGGGACCATCGGGCTGGTATCGGACAAGCGCACTGTCTACGGCTCGCTGACGACGCCCGATCCGATCGCGCTGCATCGGCAGATCGACGAAATCACGCAGGATGGCGTGACGCATCTGGCGTTCGAGGCTTCCTCGCACGGGCTCGATCAATTCAGGCTCGACGGTGTCAGGGTGTCGGCCGGCGGGTTCACGAACCTGTCGCGGGACCACATGGACTACCATCCCGACCTTGCACATTATCTCAATGCCAAGCTCAGACTGTTCCGCGATCTCGTTCCGCCAGGCGGGCCGGCGGTGATCTCAGCCGATCATGAATGCTCGCCGGAGGTCATCGCCGCGGCGGATGCGCGCGGGCTTCGTCTGATGACGGTGGGGACGCACGGCGACGGCGCGGGGGCGGGCATCCGGCTGGTGGCCGCAGCGGTCGATGGATTCGCGCAACAACTCGAAATCCAGCATTGCGGCCGCATCTATTTCATCCGGCTGCCGCTGGTCGGCGCGTTTCAGATCGAGAATGCGCTGGTCGCCGCCGGCCTTGCCATCGGCACCGGCAGTGATCCGCAAGCGGTGTTCGAGTCGCTGGAGAAGCTCGAAGGCGCCAAGGGCAGGCTCGAGCTGGTCGGCGAGCACAATGGCGCACCCATATTCATCGACTACGCGCACAAGCCGGATGCGCTCGCCAAGGCGCTGCATGCGCTGCGGCCCTATGCCACGCGAAAACTCGTTGTCGTGTTCGGCGCCGGCGGCGACCGTGACACCGGCAAGCGCCCCTTGATGGGCGCGATCGCGGCCGAAGAGGCCGACAGCATCATCGTCACCGACGACAATCCGCGCAGCGAGGATCCGGCCGCGATCCGCGCCGCGATCCTGGCAGCCGCACCCGGCGCGCGCGAGATCGGCGACCGCGCCGAGGCGATCCGGGTTGCGATCAGCGAGCTGCAGCCCGGCGATGCGCTGGTGATCGCCGGCAAGGGCCACGAGACCGGACAGATCATCGGCAGCAATGTTCTGCATTTCAGCGATCATGAAGCGGTCGCGGACGCGTTGGCATCGAGGGCATCATGACGAGGGCGCTGTGGACGGTGGCCGAGGCGGCGCGCGCGCTCGGCCTCGCCGGTGACTATCCGGAAACCCCGATCGATTTCGTCACGCAGGACAGCCGCGCGGTGAAGCCCGGCAGCCTGTTCGTCGCGCTCAGCGGCACACCGAGCGGCGGGTTCGTGTCGAGCTTTGCCTCCAGCCGCGACGGCTGGGAGTTCGCGGCGAATGCCGAGGCGGCCGGCGCGGTCGCGATGATCGTGCCGCACAGGATCGAGGGCATCACGGTTCCGCAACTCGTGGTGCCGGATACGCTGATCGATGGATTGTGGGCGCTGGCGCGCGGCGCACGGGCGCGCTTCCACGGCCCCGTGATCGGGCTGACCGGCAGCGCCGGCAAGACCTCGACCAAGGAGTTCATCGCGGCCTATCCCGGTGCCTCTGCAAGCCCGTCGAGCTTCAACAATTTCTGGGGCGTGCCGCTGACGCTCTGCAACGCCGATCCCAACGCTTCGGTCTGGGTCGTCGAGATGGGCATGAACCAGACAGGCGAGATCGCCCGGCTGACGGAGCTGTCAAAACCGACGGTGGCGCTGGTCGTCAACGTCCAGCCGGTGCACCTGGAGAAGCTCGGCAGCCTGGAAGCGATCAGGAAAGAGAAGGTCTCGATCGCGTGCGGCCTGCCGGCGGATGGCGTTCTCGTGCTGCCGGCCGATCTTGCGGCGCCGGAATGGACGGGCAAGGTGATCCGCTTCGGCGGCGATGCGGAGGTGCGCGAAGTCTCGCACATCGCGCGCGGCGAAAGCTGGGATGTGACAGCTGACATCGCCGGCCGCCGCGTCGCATTCGCGCTGACGCCGGGCGCGCCGCATCGCCTGCACAATGCGCTGGCGGCGCTCGCATCCGTGACGGCGGCCGGACTCGATCCCGCGTTGCTGGCGCAGGAACTCGGGCAGGTCGGCATCATGACGGGGCGCGGCGTCGAGCAGACCGTCGGCGACATCGTTCTGATCGACGACAGCTTCAACGGCAATCCCGCCAGCATGGCGGCCGCACTCGACAGCCTGCAGGCCCGGCCGGTGCGGGGACGTCGGATCGCCGTCATCGGCGACATGCTTGAGCTCGGTGCCGAAGCGCCGGCCTATCATGCCGATATGGTCGGGCATCTCGCTGATATCGACGGCGTCTATTGCGTCGGCCCGCTGATGCGTCACCTGTTCGACAACCTGCCGCGGGAGAAGCGGCTCGGCTGGCACGAGGATCCGGTGACACTGGATGCCGGGCAGGTTGCGGCACTGCTGGCTCCGGGCGACGTCGTGGTCATCAAGGGCAGCAAGAAGATCTTCTGGGTCAACAAATTCGTGTCGAAGCTCGCAGCGGCGCTGCCGGGCAGAAGTTGAAATCCGGCGATATCGCGGCGCGGCAGAGCGATTTCTTTTCACCGGTGGTCAGGGCAGCCATGCCGGACGGATCATTCCCGTCAGGCTATGATTCGCACCCCGGCCCCGATCATGGTTAAAGAGACCGGGCCAGATTCGCGAATGCGAATCCGTGTTCGCGGTCTCGGTGAGGCGGCATAGGCGGGTTGGATGTTCTACTGGTTGATCGAGCTGACGAATACGTTTCCGAGCCTGTCGGTGTTTCGCGGGCTGCTGAACGTGTTCCGCTACATTACGTTCCGGACCGGCGGCGCCGTGGTCACCGGCGCGCTGTTCGTGTTCCTGTTCGGCCCCTGGATCATCGATCACCTGCGCTTGCGCCAGGGCAAGGGACAGCCGATCCGCACCGATGGCCCGCAATCGCATATCATCAGCAAGAAGGGCACGCCCACCATGGGCGGCCTGATGATCCTGTCCGGCCTCGTCGTCTCTACCGTACTGTGGGCCAACCCGCTCAATCCGTATGTCTGGATCGTGCTCGCGGTGACGCTCGGCTTCGGCTTCGTCGGCTTCTATGACGACTATCTGAAGGTCACCAAGCAGTCGCATTCCGGCTTTGCCGGCCGTGCACGGCTGCTGATCGAGGCCGCGATCGCGCTGGTGGCCTGCTATGCGCTGGTCAGGCTCGGGCGCGATCCATCCTCGACCGGGCTCGCCATTCCGTTCTTCAAGGATCTCGTCATCAAGTTCGGCTGGCTGTACGTTCTCTTCGGCGCCTTCGTCATCGTCGGCGCCGGCAATGCCGTCAACCTGACCGACGGGCTCGACGGCCTCGCGATCGTGCCGGTGATGATTGCCTCGGCGAGCTTCGGCCTGATCGCCTATCTCGCCGGCAACGCCGTGTTCTCCGACTATCTGCAGATCCACTATGTCGCGGGCACCGGCGAGCTCGCCGTGCTCTGCGGCGCGGTGCTTGGCGCCGGTCTCGGCTTCCTCTGGTTCAACGCCCCCCCGGCCTCGATCTTCATGGGCGACACCGGCTCGCTGGCGCTCGGCGGCATGCTCGGCTCGATCGCGATCGCGGTAAAACACGAGATCGTGCTGGCCGTGATCGGCGGCCTGTTCGTGCTCGAAGCGGTGTCGGTGATCGTGCAGGTGGCGTCGTTCAAGCTGACCGGCAAGCGCATCTTCAGGATGGCGCCGATCCACCATCATTTCGAGCAGCTCGGCTGGACCGAGCCGCAGATCGTGATCCGGTTCTGGATCATCTCGGTGATGCTGGCGCTGGTCGGCCTGTCGACCCTGAAGCTGCGCTGACATGATCCCCGTCACCTCGTTTGCCGGCAAGACGGTCGCCGTATTCGGGCTCGGCGGCTCGGGGCTGGCCTCGTGCCACGCGCTCCGTGCCGGCGGCGCCGAGGTGATCGCGGCCGACGACGGCGCCGACCGGATGACGGACGCCGCGAAGGCGGGTTTCATCACCGCCGATCTGCGCACCGTCTCCTGGGCGCACTTCGCCGCTTTGGTGCTCGCGCCGGGGGTGCCGCTGACCCATCCCGTCCCGCATTGGAGCGTGCTCAAAGCGCGCGAGGCCGGTGTCGAGGTGATCGGCGATATCGAGCTGTTCTGCCGTGAGCGCCGGCGCCACGCGCCGGATGCGCCGTTCGTCGCCATCACCGGCACCAACGGCAAATCGACGACGACGGCACTGATCGCGCATCTGATGCGGGTCGCCGGCTACGACACCCAGATGGGGGGCAATATCGGCACGGCGATCCTGTCGCTGGAGCCGCCGCGGATGGGCCGCGTCCACGTCATCGAGATGTCGTCCTACCAGATCGACCTGACGCCCTCGCTCGATCCGAGCGTCGGAATCCTGCTCAATGTCAGCGAGGATCACATCGATCGCCACGGCACCATCGCGAACTACGCCGCCGTGAAGGAGCGGCTGGTGGCGGGAGTCAAACCTGCGGGCACCGCGATCGTCGGCGTCGACGACGGTTTTTCGCGCGCGATTGCCGACCGGCTCGATCAGTCCGGTAAGCGTGTTGTCCGCATCTCGGTCAAGAACCCGCTGGCCGACGGGCTTTATGTCGAGCACGAGGCCATCATGCGCAGCGCAGGCGGGGCGCGCAGCGAAATCGCGCGACTCGGCGGCATCGGCTCGCTGCGCGGCCAGCACAATGCGCAGAACGCAGCTTGCGCTGCGGCGACCGCGCTTGCGCTAGGCGTAAAGCAGGACGTACTGCAGCAGGGCCTGCGCAGCTTTCCGGGGCTGGCGCATCGGATGGAGCAGGTCGGTCGGCTCGGCAACGTGCTGTTCGTCAACGATTCCAAGGGCACCAACGCGGACGCGACCGCGCATGCGCTGTCGTCCTTCGCCGAGATCTTCTGGATCGCCGGCGGCAAGCCCAAGGCGGGCGGCATCACCAGCCTCGCAGGCTTCTTCCCGCGCATCCGCAAGGCCTATCTGATCGGCGAGGCGGCCTCGGAGTTCGCCGGCACGCTCGGCGACAACGTTCCGCACGACATGTCGGGCACGCTCGAGGTCGCGGTCGCCCAGGCGGCCGCCGACGCGGAGGCCTCGGGATTGAAGGACGCCGTGGTGCTGCTGTCGCCGGCCTGCGCCTCGTTCGACCAGTTCCGCAACTTCGAAATCCGCGGCACGCATTTCCGCGAACTGGTGCAGGCGCTGCCGGGCGTGGAGCGGGTGGTTTAATCGCTCTCCCACCAACCTCTGCTGTCGTCCCCCGCGAAAGCGGGTGACCCAGTATTCCAGAGGCCGATGTGCTTTCGCCGCGCTGCCGCGGCGTACTGGATCCCCCGCTTTCGCGGGGGATGACGAGTCTTTGTTGGATCACCCGCCTGCTCTAATTGATGGGAGTAGCTTAACCCTTCGATAACCATCCTGGGCGCCAATGGGCTGATTCCTTAAGGCCTCAGGTGGACGCCCGATGCTCTCCCGTGAAGAACGCAATCCGCTGTCCGACTGGTGGTGGACGGTCGACCGGCCGCTGCTCGGCGCGATCCTGGCATTGATGCTGTGCGGGGTGATCCTGTCACTCGCGGCGAGCCCGCCGGTGGCGACCCGGATCGGGCTCGACCCGTTCCACTTCTTCAACCGCCACGTCCTGTTCCTGCTGCCGTCCTTCATCGTGCTGATCGGCGTCTCGTTCCTGTCGCCGCGCCAGATCCGGCGCAGCGCGCTGGTGGTGTTCGCGATCGCGATCGTGCTGATCGTGCTCACGCTCGCCATCGGCCCGGAGGTGAAGGGCTCACGGCGCTGGATCACGCTGGTGGGTGTCAACATCCAGGCCTCCGAGGCGGCAAAGCCGGCCTTCGTCGTGGTGTCCGCCTGGCTGTTTTCGGAATCGGCGCGGCGGCCCGACATGCCGGCGACGACGATGGCGCTGACGCTGCTGCTGATGCTGGTGTCGCTGCTGGTCATGGAGCCGGATTTCGGCCAGACCATGCTGATCCTGATGGTGTGGGGCTCGCTGTTCTTCATCGCCGGCATGCGCATGATCTGGGTCGCCGGCCTTGCGGGGGCCGCGGCCGCCGGGCTGTTCGGCGCCTACCTGCTGGTCCCGCACGTCGCCGGCCGCATCAAGCGCTTCATGAATCCGGCCTCCGGCGACACCTTCCAGGTCGACACCGCGATGGAGGCGTTTTCGAACGGCGGCTGGTTCGGGCTCGGGCCGGGCGAGGGCATCGCCAAGCGCAGCCTGCCGGATAGCCACACCGACTTCGTGTTCGCGGTCGCCGCCGAGGAATTCGGGATCATTCTCTGCCTGGCGCTGGTCGCGCTGTTCGCCTTCATCGTGATCCGCACGCTGTCGCGCGCCTATGCCACCGAGGATGGCTTTTCGCGCTTCGCAGCCTCGGGCCTGGCGATCCTGTTCGGCATCCAGGCGGCCATCAACATCTCGGTCAACCTGCAGCTGATCCCGGCCAAGGGCATGACCCTGCCGTTCGTCTCCTATGGCGGCTCCTCGATCGTGTCGCTCGCCTATGGCGTCGGCATGATGCTGGCGCTGACGCGGCAACGGCCGCGGATCGAGGCCGAGGCGACCGACGCGGCCGGCTCACTGCGCAACTATGCGTAAGCCGCCTCGCTCGCATTGACGACACATTGCCTGTAAACATCAGCGCATGACCTCATCTGCGCCTCTCATTCTGCTCGCGGCCGGCGGCACCGGCGGCCATCTGTTTCCCGCCGAAGCGCTCGGCGTCGAGCTGATCAAGCGCGGCTTTCGCGTCCGTCTGGTCACCGACGCGCGCGCCTTGCGCTACAGCGGGCTGTTCACCAAGGACATGATCGACGTGGTGCCGAGCGAGACGGTGCGCAGCCGTTCGCCGATTGCGCTCGCGCGCACCGCGCTGCTGCTCGGCACCGGCACCGTGGCTGCTTTCAACCTGATGCGGCGGTTGAGGCCTGCGGCCGTCATCGGCTTCGGCGGCTACCCGACCGTGCCGCCCTTGCTCGCCGCTCGTCTTGCCGGCGTGCCCAGCCTGATCCATGACGCCAATGCCGTGCTCGGCCGCGCCAATCGTTTCCTGTCCTCGCATGTGAAGGCGATCGCGACCTCGCTGCCGGGCGTGCTCGACCGTGATCCCGCGTTGTCGGCCAAGACGACCACGGTCGGCACGCCGATGCGTCCTGCGATCCTCGAAGCTGCGGCCGTGCCTTACATGCCGCCGGAGACCGCGGGTCCGCTGCGGCTCCTCGTGGTCGGCGGCAGCCAGGGCGCGCGTGTGATGAGCGACATCGTCCCCGGCGCGATCGAGCGGCTGGAGCCGGCGCTGTGGAGCCGGCTGGTGCTGACCCAGCAGGTCCGCCAGGAGGACATGGCGCGGGTGCGCGCGGTCTACGACCGGCTCAAGATCAACGCCGAATTGCAGCCATTCTTCACCGACCTGCCGGCGAGGCTGGCGGCCAACCACCTCGTGATCTCGCGCTCCGGCGCCGGGACCGTGGCCGAGCTCGCCGCGATCGGCCGACCCTCGATCCTGGTGCCGCTGCCCGGCGCCATCGACCAGGACCAGTTCGCCAATGCCGGCGTGCTGTCGGACGCGAACGCCGCGATCCGGATCGTGCAGTCCGAATTCACGCCCGACCGGCTGGCCTCGGAGATCTCGGCGCTCGCCGCCGAGCCCGCGCGGCTGGCCGGGATGGCCCAGGCGGCGCGCGCGGCGGGGCGGCTGGATGCCGCAGAGCGGCTGGCCGATCTGGTGATCAGGACGGCCGGCCTCTGAGACTCCCCGGGCGGCGGGCTAGATGGCAGAAAATCGGCCAAAATCCGGCCGGAACTGCTGAAAATTCGTGGTTTTTCCGGCTTTTGCGGGCTTGTCCCAACCTGCCATGTCTTGCATGAAGGGCGCATGATTCGGAGCGCGCGGCCGGACCTCGGCCGGGCGTTCCGCGACACCATGGACGGGATGCCTCATGAGATTGCCGCGCGAGATCGGACCCATCCACTTCGTCGGGATCGGCGGCATCGGCATGAGCGGCATCGCCGAGGTGCTGTGCAATCTCGGCTACACGGTGCAGGGATCTGACGCGTCTGACAACGCCAATGTCGCGCGCCTGCGCGAGAAGGGCATCACTGTCAGCGTCGGCCACAAGGCTGAGAACGTCGCCGGCGCTGATGTCGTCGTCGTGTCGACCGCGATCAAGCGCGACAATCCGGAACTGATGGCGGCGCGCGCCCAGCGCATTCCCGTCGTCCGCCGCGCCGAGATGCTGGCCGAACTGATGCGGCTGAAGAGCTGTGTCGCCATCGCCGGCACCCATGGCAAGACCACGACCACCTCGATGGTGGCGACCCTGCTCGATGCCGGCGGCCTCGATCCGACCGTCATCAATGGCGGCATCATCAACGCCTACGGCACCAATGCTCGGCTCGGCGCCGGCGAATGGATGGTGGTCGAAGCCGACGAGAGCGACGGCACCTTCCTGAAGCTGCCGGCAGATGTCGCCATCGTCACCAATGTCGATCCCGAGCATCTCGATCACTTCAAGACCTTCGATGCCGTGCAGGAGGCCTTCCGCACCTTCGTCGAGAACGTGCCGTTCTACGGCTTCGCCGTGATGTGCATCGATCATCCGATCGTACAGGCGCTGGTTGGCAAGATCGAGGACCGCCGCATCATCACCTACGGCACCAATCCGCAGGCCGACGTGCGGCTGGTCGATCTGACGCCTGCGGGGGGCGGCTCGCTGTTCAAGGTGGTGTTCCGCGATCGCAAGACCGGCGCCACGCATGAGATCGCCGACATCATGCTGCCGATGCCGGGGCGGCACAACGCCTCCAACGCCACGGCTGCGATCGCCGTGGCGCATGAGCTCGGCCTGTCCGGTGAGGCGATCCGCAAGGCGCTCGCGGGCTTCGGCGGCGTCAAGCGCCGCTTCACCCGCACCGGCGAGTGGAACGGGGTCACCGTCATCGATGATTACGGCCATCATCCAGTGGAGATCGCGGCCGTGCTCAAGGCGGCGCGCGAATCCACCAACGGCAAGATCGTCGCGGTGGTACAGCCGCATCGCTACACCCGCCTGCAATCGCTGTTCGAGGAGTTCTGCACCTGCTTCAACGACGCCGATGCTGTGGTCGTGGCGGACGTCTACGCCGCCGGCGAAGCGCCGATCGAAGGCATCGATCGCGATCATTTCGTGCTGGGCCTGCGCGCCCACGGCCATCGCGAGGTGGTGCCGCTGCCGAAGGCTGCTGACCTCGCCGGCATCGTCAAGGACCTCGCCAAGTCAGGTGATCTCGTCGTCTGCCTCGGTGCCGGCAACATCACGCAATGGGCCTACGCGCTGCCCGGCGAGTTGAAGGCGCTGGGGTAGGGTGGTGACGTTCCCCGACATCACACCCGAGCTCAAGGCCGCCATGCCGGAGCTGCGCGGGCGGCTGCTTGCGAATGAAATCCTGGCGCCGTTCACCTGGTTTCGCGTCGGTGGCCCGGCGCAGGTGCTGTTCACGCCGGCGGATGCCGACGACCTCGCCTACTTTCTGAAACACCTTCCAGCTGAGTTGCCAGTGTACGTCATCGGCGTCGGCTCCAACCTCATCGTGCGCGACGGCGGGGTACCTGGCGTGGTGATCCGGCTGGCGCCGCGTGCGTTCGGCGAGGTCAAAGCGGACGGCGACATCGTCACAGCCGGCACTGCCGCGCTCGACAAGCGCGTCGCCGAGGTCGCGGCGTCGGCAAACCTCGCCGGCCTCGAATTCCTGTTCGGCATCCCCGGCACGATCGGCGGCGCGCTGCGCATGAATGCCGGCGCCAATGGCGGCGAGACCAAGGACATCCTCGTTGAAGCGATTGCGATCGACTGCCGGGGCGAGACGCACCGCTTCAACAATGCCGACATGAAGTTCACCTATCGCGCGAGCGGCGTCGATCCGGCGCTGATCTTCACGGCGGCCCGCTTTCGCGGCACGCCGTCGTCGCCGGAGGCGATCCGGTCGCGCATGGCCGAGGTGCAGGCGCATCGCGAGACGGCCCAGCCGATCCGCGAGAAGACCGGCGGCTCGACCTTCAAGAATCCGCCCGGACATTCCGCCTGGAAGCTGGTCGATGCTGCGGGCTGCCGCGGCTTCAAGGTCGGCGGCGCCCAGGTCTCCGAAATGCACTGCAACTTCCTGATCAACACCGGCAACGCCACCGCCGATGACATCGAAACGCTCGGCGAGACCGTGCGTGAGCGGGTCAAGGCGAGCTCGGGCATCGCATTGCAGTGGGAGATCAAGCGGATTGGAATCAAGGCGAGCTGATCAGTCCGCTGGTTCAAGTGACTTCAGCGCAGTCGCGATCGCGTTTGAGATCAACCGAGAAGACATTGATGCACACTACGATTCTGTTCGGCGGCTCCAACAAGGAACGGCTCGTCTCGGTCGCCAGCGCCAAGGCGCTGCACGCCGCGCTGCCTGAGGCTGACCTCTGGTTCTGGGAGGCTGACGATACGGTGCATCAGGCCAGCGGCAAGGCGCTGGTCGCGCATGCCAAGCCGTTCGAGGAGGCGTTCACCGCCGATGGCGCCACGGTCGGCACTCTCGGCGAGGCGCTCGATCGCGCCAGGGCCGAGGATCGGGTTCTGGTGCTCGGCCTGCATGGCGGCCGGGCTGAGAACGGCGAGCTTCAACTGATGTGCGAGCTTCGCGGCGTCCCGTTCACGGGCTCGAGCTCCGCGGCCTCGCACCTCGCCTTCGACAAGGTCGCCGCGAAGCGCTTCGCCGTGCTCGGCGGTGTGACGGTGGCGGAAGGCGTTGCGCTCGACGACGCCGAGGCTGCGCTTGCGCGCTACGGCAAGCTGATCGCCAAGCCGGTGAAGGACGGATCGAGCTTCGGCCTGATCTTCGTCAATGCGCTGCAGGACCTCGTCGCCGTCCGCGGCGCCGCCACGACCGAGGAGTATCTGATCGAGCCGTTCGTCACTGGGACCGAGGCGACCTGCGGCGTGCTCGAACAATCCGACGGATCGCTGATCGCGCTGCCGCCGATCGAAATCCTCCCCGCCGACGGCGCCTTCAACTATTTTGCGAAGTACCTCGCGGCGGCGACCAAGGAGATCTGTCCGGGCCGCTTCAGTCCGGAGATCACGGCGGCTTTGCAGGAGGAGGCGATCAAGGCCCATCGCGCCTTGTCCTGCGGCGGCTACTCGCGGACCGACTTCATCGTCTCGAGCAATGGTCCGGTCTATCTCGAGACCAACACGCTGCCCGGGCTGACCGCGGCCTCGCTCTACCCCAAGGCCTTGCAGGCTCAGGGGATCGCCTTTGTCGATTTCCTCAATCAGCAGATTGCCTTGGCCGAACGTCGCGTTCGCCGTGAGGGCGTTCGATAGACGCCCCGAAGGAACCCGGCCCGGGGTCCCCCGGTGGTTCCTGTAACCTGTAAAATGCTTAAGAATTCCGGGCAAGGTCCTCAAAAATCGGAGAAAAAATTTGTCTCTCCGGACCGATTTTACTTTTTGTTTACCAGGACGTCCGAAGGTTAACGCTGGCGCCTCAGTGGTGCTCGGCTGCCTTGAGCTGTCGTGACGAAACGCATCGCGGTGGTCATCACCGTATCGGGGGTCACCAGCGTCCTGGCGGGTCGGGGGCCGAGGAGCGCGGGTCCGCGACGTATTTGCGGGCGCAACAGTAATGAGCTCGTGCAATGGATGGTGCAGGACGCCTCGCTCGATCGCAGAGGCCCCAAGCTGACCTGAAGGCCGCTGCCCTTGGCGCGGCAATCCTGCTGCGCGAGTACGTGTCGGCCCGTCTTCCGCGCGTCAGGTTCGCGGTCGGTGGTGCCAGGCAGCGGCACAATGGCCGGTCGGCCCGCCGTGATCGTGCACCGATGCAGGCCGCACTGGCGCCGATGGTCGAGCGCGAGGCGCCGCCGCGCGTCGTCGCGTTCGTCGAGCGCTATCTGCCGCGTCGCCTCGGCACCGTTGCGACGGTGGCGCTGCTGTTCGGCAGCGTCTGGCTCGGCATCGTCAAGGGCGGCCACGCCCAGGACGTCAGCGCGGCCCTCTCCGACACCCGCAATGCGCTGGCCAATGCGGCCGGCTTCCGCATCACGGCGGTCGCGATCAACGGCCGAAAGCAGCTCACTCAGGACGAGATCCTCGCGATCGGCGGCGTCACCGGCCGCTCCTCGCTGCTGTTCCTCGATGCCGCCGCCGTCCGCGACAAGCTCAAGGCCAATCCCTGGATCGCCGAAGCGACGGTGCAGAAATTCTTTCCCAGTCAGCTGCAGATCGACATCGTCGAACGCAAGGCGTTCGCGCTCTGGCAGCAGGACGGCCGTCTCTCGGTCATCGCCGATGATGGCGCCGTGCTGGAGCCTTATGTATCGCGCCCCTTCCTGACCCTGCCGCTCGTGGTGGGGAAGGGCGCCGAGAGCCGCGCGCGCGACTTCCTCGCTTTGCTCGCGCGCTATCCGCAGGTCCGCGCCGTGACCAAGGCGGCGGTCTTCATCGGTGAGCGGCGCTGGAACCTGCGCACCAAGGACGGCCTCGACATCCGCCTGCCCGAGAACGACGTCGGCAACGCGCTGGCTTCGCTCAGCTGGCTCGATCAGGACGACAAGCTGTTCTCGCGCGACATCGTCGCCATCGACATGCGTCTGCCCGATCGCCTGACCGTGCAACTATCCGACGACGCGGCCAAGGCCCGCGAGGATCTGTTCAAGGACAAGGCGAAGGCCAAGAAGAAAGCCGGTGACGCATGACCGGCTTCGATCGCCAGACCCCGAAGACCCGCCCGATGGGCCAGAAGCGCACCGCGCTGGTGGCCTCACTCGACGTCGGCACCAGCAAGATCGCCTGCATGATCGCGCGGCTGAGGCCGGCACCGCCGAGCGATGCGCTGCGCGGCCGCACCCATGCGGTGGAGCTGATCGGCTACAGCCAGATCCAGTCGCGCGGCGTCAAGGCCGGCGCCGTGGTCGACCCGGTCGAATGCGAGCAGGCCGTGCGTCAGGCGGTCGCCCTGGCCGAGCGCATGGCGAAGGTGCGGGTCGAGTCCGTCCTGCTGCCGGTCGCCGGCGGCCGCGTGATGGGTCACCTGATCGAGGCCACCTCGGACATTCGCGGCGGCGCCGTTACCCAGGCCGATGTCAGCCGCGTCACCTCCACCGGTATGCACCACGCTACCGGCGACGGGCGGGCGGTGCTGCATGCTCTGCCGGTCGGCTACACGCTCGATGGCGTGAAGGGCATCCGCGATCCCCGCGGCATGCTGGCCCGGCAGTTCGGCGTCGACATGAACGTGGTCACCACCGACGCCACCGTGGCCAAGAACCTGATGCTCGTGGTCGAGCGCTGCCATCTCAACGTCGAGGCGATGGCGGCAAGCCCGTATGTTGCCGGGTTGTCGGTGCTGACCGACGACGAGGCGGATCTCGGTGCGGCCGTGGTCGAGATGGGGGCGGGCACCACGACGATCGCGATCTATTCCGGCGGGCGCTTCGTCCATGCCTCCGGTTTTGCGCTCGGCGGGCATCACGTGACCATGGATCTTGCGCGCGGACTATCAGCGTGCATTGCAGATGCCGAGCGAATCAAGACGTTATATGGCACGGTGCTGACTGGCGGGTCCGACGCGCGTGAGTTGATGTCTGTTCCGACGGCCGGTGACAACGAGCGGGATGTTCCGCAGATCGTGTCCCGCGCCACCATCGCGAACATCGTCAGGCACCGCGCAGAGGAGATATTTGAAATGGTCCGCGACCGGCTGAAGGATTCGCCCTTTGCGGCAGAACCCAAGGCGCGCGTCGTCCTCAGCGGAGGCGCCTCCCAGCTGACGGGTCTGGTCGAGCTTGCGACCCGGATCCTCGACCGTCCCGTGCGGGTCGGTCGTCCGCTCGGCTTCGGCCGTCTCCCCAATGAGGCCAAGAACGCCGCCTTTGCGGTGCCCACCGGGCTCCTGGTCTATCCGCAATACGCGCACCTGGAACATGTCGAACCGCGGCATACGCGGCAGGTCGGGACAGGAACCGACGGCTATTTCGGAAAGGTCGGACGATGGCTACGCGAGGGCTTTTGATGACCGAGTTCCGTCCCATGCGAATTTCAACAACACAACCCGCGGCCGGCGGCCGGGGCGAACCCACGCGCGCGTGATCGAGAGGCACCCATGGCACTCACTATTACACCTCCTGATATCCACGAGCTGAAGCCCCGGATCACCGTGTTCGGCGTCGGCGGCGCGGGCGGCAACGCCGTCAACAACATGATCACGGCCGGACTGCAGGGCGTGGACTTCGTCGTCGCCAACACCGACGCGCAGGCGCTGACGATGTCGAAGGCCCAGCGCATCATCCAGATGGGCACGCAGGTGACCCAGGGCCTCGGCGCCGGTTCGCAGCCGGACGTTGGAGCTGCCGCCGCGCAGGAGGTGATCGACGAGATCCGCGATCATCTTTCGGGTGCCAACATGGTGTTCGTGACCGCCGGCATGGGCGGCGGAACGGGCACGGGTGCGGCTCCGGTCATCGCCAAGACCGCGCGCGAGATGAACATCCTCACCGTGGGTGTCGTGACCAAGCCGTTCCACTTCGAGGGCGCGCGCCGCATGCGCACGGCGGAGTCCGGCATCTCGGAGCTGCACAAGGTCGTCGACACGCTGCTGATCATCCCGAACCAGAACCTGTTCCGGGTCGCCAACGAGAAGACGACCTTCGCGGATGCGTTCGCGATGGCCGACCAGGTGCTCTATTCCGGCGTCGCCTGCATTACCGACCTGATGGTCAAGGAAGGCCTGATCAATCTCGACTTCGCCGACGTGAGAGCGGTGATGAGAGAAATGGGCAAGGCGATGATGGGCACCGGCGAAGCTTCCGGCGACAAGCGCGCGCTGACCGCCGCCGAAGCTGCGATCGCCAATCCGCTGATCGACGATTCCTCGATGAAGGGCGCCCGCGGCCTCCTGATCTCGATCACCGGCGGCAAGGACCTCACCCTGTTCGAGGTCGACGAAGCCGCGACCCGTATCCGCGAAGAGGTCGACCAGGACGCCAACATCATCGTCGGCGCCACCTTCGACGAATCGCTCGACGGCCTGATCCGGGTATCGGTGGTCGCGACCGGCATCGAGCAGGCGCAGTTCAACCGGAACGTCACGACGACTGCACAGCCGGCGGCGGCTGTCGCTCCGATTGCCGCCGCCCCGACCGCTCATGCGGGCCTTCCCGAAAGCCGTCTTGCCGACCTGACCGCGCGCCTGCGCGCCGACAATCAGCGGCTGGCGGAACGTGCCGCCAAGCTCGAACAGCAGGCGTCTCAGGCCCCGGCAGCTCCGATGCCGGCGCCGATGGCTCCCGCGCCACGTCCGGCTCCGAATCTCGAGCGCGATACGCTGGCAGCCGTGGCCGCTGCGATGGCGAGCGAGCCTGCGCCGGCTCCGGTGCAGCCGACCTCTTATGGGGATGTCACGGTGCGCCCGATCGCGCAGAAGCCGTCGCTCTTCCCCGAGCCCGAGGCGCAGCGCGCAGCTCCGATCGAGCCGGCTGCTCCGCCGGAGACGTTCATCCCGCAAGCTGCTGAGCGGGTTCCGACCCGGGCGCCGCGCATGCCCAAGTTCGAGGACCTTCCGATGCCGGCTCAGGCCGAGATCCGGCAGGCCAGGGGAGACGAAGGCGACGAGCATCCGCAGAAGACCCGCATGTCACTGCTGCAGCGTCTCGCCAATGTCGGCCTCGGCCGTCGCGACGAGGACAGCGAGCCGCCGATGTCGGTGCGCACCGCGGGGCCTGCGATGCCGCAGATGCCGCCGCTGCCGGAACGCAAGCCGCAGCGGAACGTTAACCAGCAGGTTGCGAGCCACGAATCGCCTGTCTCGGAATATGCCCGCCGCCCGGCGCCTCAGGGCCTGGACGTCCATGGCCGCCCTGCGCCTGTGTCGCCCGCGCCACAGGGCGACGACCATTTGGATATCCCGGCCTTCCTCCGCCGGCAGGCAACCTGAGAATTGTTACAGCCCGGATGGTGCTGAACAGGCCCGGCTCGCGAGAGCCGGGCCTTTTTGCTGGGCTTCAGCGAGTCGTTGTGGACTGTTCAACTAACTGATTTTAAATGATTAATTATTCTTTCGGTGTTTGGATGGGGAACGAGGAGGGTTAAGGCCACGTTCCAGTTTGGTTAAGGGTTGGCGCGAATACGGCAGAGATGGGGTAACAATCCGTAAAGAAGCGTGAGTTGGCGCTCTTGGGGGCTCTCGTTAAGTTCTGCCGTGACTTGGGGATGCCTGAAACTGAGTCGGTTCGCGAGGGCGGCCGGTAAAGGGTTCAGGCGGGGGTCTTGGGCGATCGTCGATGAAATTCAGCCGGCAAACAACGCTTCGTTCGCAAGCCACCGTCACCGGTGTAGGCGTCCACTCTGGTGCGCCGGTCAGCCTGACGATGGGTCCTGCGCCGATCGATGCGGGGATCGTGTTCCTTCGGACCGGCCTTGACGGCGCTGACCGCGAGGTCCAGGCCGCCTTCGGCTCGGTCATCGCTACCGAGCTCGCAACGGTACTTGGCGACCGTAACGGTCCGCTGGTCTCCACCGCCGAGCATGTTCTGGCCGCGCTGCGCGGCATGGGTGTCGATAATGCCCTGATCGAGGTCGACGGCCCCGAAGTTCCGATCATGGATGGCAGTGCCGCGCCGTTCGTGGCTGCGATCGACCAGGCCGGGATCGTCAATCAGTCGGCCCCGCGCCGTTACATTCAGGTGCTCAAGCCGGTCCAGGTGACCATGGGCGCCTCGATGGGTGAGCTGCGTCCCAACAGCTCCGGCTTCCGGGTCGAGGCTGAGATCGATTTCACCAACCCCGTGATCGGTCGCCAAGCCTACCATTTCGAGCTCAATCCGGAACGCTTCCGCCGTGAGATCGCCCGTGCCCGGACCTTCGGTTGCATGAGCGACGTGTCGCGGCTGTGGAGCGCCGGTTTCGCGCTGGGCTCCTCGTTCGACAACACCTTGGTGTTCGACGAGGACCGCTTGCTCAACCCGGAAGGTCTCCGCTACGCCGACGAATGCGCCCGCCACAAGGTGCTCGACGCGATCGGCGATCTTGCGCTGGCCGGCCTGCCGATGCTCGGAACCTACCGATCGGTTCGTGGCGGTCACAAGCTGAACCACGCCGTGCTGACCGCCCTGATGGCCGATCGCACCGCTTGGCGGGTCGTCGAGGGTGAGACCGTGCGTCGTCCCCGCGTGGCGGCAGAGGCCGTCGGCGGAATGGTGGGTGGCATGGTGGCTCCGGCCTACGGCCCGGACGTGTCCTGAGTCCAATTGGACTGAACCAGCTGCGAATCTTTCGGCTCGACGGTCGTGAATTGGCCGTTGCGGTCCGGAATTACATCGTTGGCGGGTAGCCGCGTCGATGTTCCCACGATATTTTCGTTAGCGATCATTGCCGAGCGCTCGCGCCTCGTCCGGGGTGGTGGCCGCTTCTGTAGCTTTTCCAACGGCTTTTGCTGGGGTAACCATGATGCGAGGCGGTAGCCTCGGTGTTGCCTTAATCCGGACGGATTGGCTGCCTATGCGATTGGTTGACGAAGTGTTTTCGGTTAGAGAGGCCGGGGCCGCGGGATGCGTGCCACCAGCGGGGCTCTTCCTTCGCGCTCATGAGACGATGTTCATGGTGCGCGGCGTAGATCAGATCACAGGCATCGGGTTCTAAAGAAGCATGTCGAACCAGCGTCTCACGCGCGAACTCCGTCACCCCACACTATCGGCCGGCCGCGCTCTGCGTCTGAGCGCCTCGCTGGCGCTGTTGGCGCTTCCGTTGGCCGGCTGCGGCACCGGCGGCCTCTGGGACAAGTTCATGGCGAAGGACGACACGTTCGTCGATGAGCCCGCGGACAAGCTCTACAATGAGGGCTTGTACCTCATGAACGAGAAGAAGGACGTGAAGAGCGCGACCAAGAAGTTCGAAGAGGTCGACCGCCAGCATCCTTATTCCGACTGGGCACGCAAATCGCTGCTGATGTCGGCCTATGCCTCCTATCAGGCGGCGGATTACGACGGCTGCATCGGCGCCGCGACCCGCTACGTCACCTTGCATCCCGGCAGCCCGGATGCCGCTTATGCGCAATACCTGATCGCCGCCTCGCATTACGACCAGATCCCGGACATCAGCCGCGACCAGGGCCGGACCGAGAAGGCGATCGCCGCCCTCGAAGAGGTGGTGCGCAAATATCCGACCTCCGAATATGCCACCAACGCCAAGGCCAAGATGGAGGGTGCCCGCGACCAGCTCGCCGGCAAGGAGATGGATGTCGGCCGCTACTACATGCAGAAGCGCGACTACACCGCGGCCATCAACCGCTTCAAGACGGTGGTCACGCAATACCAGACCACCCGGCATGTCGAAGAAGCGCTGTACCGGCTGACCGAGGCCTACATGACGATCGGCATCGTCGGCGAGGCGCAGACGGCCGCCGCCGTGCTCGGGCACAACTTCCCGGACAGCAAATGGTACAAGGACGCCTATAACCTCGTGAAGTCGGGCGGCGTCGAGCCCGAGGAGAACAAAGGGTCCTATATCTCGCGGGCATTCAAGAAGCTCGGCCTGGGCTGAGCTGTCCCTGAGACAGACGATCTTGATCTCGTTATGTTCTCAATTCTTGTTTTGTTCTCAAAATACTGATAGCGTGGAGTCGTTCGCTCAGGGGCTTTCCGCCCCCTTACGAAGGACTCTGGCTCCATGCTGGCGCGACTGTCGATCCGTGACATCGTCCTGATCGAACGACTCGATCTCGAGTTTTCCCAAGGGCTTGCGGTGCTGACCGGCGAGACCGGCGCCGGCAAGTCGATCCTGCTCGATGCCTTTGCGCTCGCTTTGGGAGGGCGCGGCGACGCCAGCCTGGTGCGCCATGGCGCCGACCAGGGGCAGGTCACGGCCGTGTTCGAGATCGGCAAGGACCATCCGGCCGCCAGGATTCTCTCCGCCAACGGCCTGGACGCCGATGGCGAAATGATCCTGCGCCGCGTCCAGTATGGCGACGGCCGCACCCGCGCCTTCATCAACGATCAGTCGGTGAGCGTGCAGACCCTGAAGGCGATCGGCGCCACCTTGGTCGAGATCCATGGCCAGCACGACGAGCGCGCGCTGGTCGATGCGGCCACTCACCGCCGTCTGCTGGATGCCTTCGCCGGGCTGGAACGCGATGTTGCCGCGGTCGAATCGCTCTGGGCGGCCCGCCGGACTGCGGTCACTGCGCTGGAACAGCATCGCGCGGGCATGGAGCGCGCCGCCCGCGAGGCCGATTATCTGCGGCATGCCTCGGACGAGCTGAAGACGCTGGCGCCGAAGGAGGGTGAGGAGACGCAGCTCGCCGCCCGGCGCACCGCGATGATGCAGGGCGAGAAGATCGCGGGCGATCTGCGTGACGCGCAGGATGCGGTCAGCGGCCACCAGTCGCCGATCGCAGCACTGGCCGCGGCGGTTCGCCGGCTGGAGCGGCGCGCGGTCAGCTCGCCGGCGCTGGTCGATCCGGCGGTGAAGGCGATCGATTCGGCGATCAATGCGCTCGAGGAGGCCGACCAGCATTTGACGGTGGCGCTTGCGGCCACCGATTTCGATCCGCTGGAGCTGGAGCGCATCGAGGAGCGGCTGTTCGCGCTGCGCGCCGCCGCGCGCAAATATTCGACGCCGGTCGGCGGGCTCGCCGCACTGGCTGCCAAATATGCTGCCGACGTGGTGATGATCGATGCCGGCGCCGAGCAGCTGAAGAAGCTGGAGGCGGCGGCGACGGCGGCGGATGCCCGCTATGCCGCGGCGGCGGCCAAGCTGTCGGCGGCGCGGACCAAGGCTGCGGAGAAGCTGAACCGGGCCGTCCATGCCGAGCTCGCCCCGCTCAAGCTCGAACGCGCCAAGTTCATGACCCAGGTCGACAGCGATGCGGAGGCGCCGGGGCCGGAGGGCATCGACCGGGTCGAGTTCTGGGTCCAGACCAACCCGGGCACGCGGCCGGGCCCGATGATGAAGGTCGCCTCGGGCGGCGAGCTGTCGCGGTTCCTGCTGGCGCTCAAGGTGGTGCTGTCCGACCGCGGCTCGGCGCCGACCCTGGTGTTCGACGAGATCGATACCGGCGTGGGCGGTGCGGTCGCCGACGCCATCGGCGCCCGGCTGGCGCGGCTCGCGCACGGGGTCCAGGTGATGGCCGTGACGCATGCGCCGCAGGTCGCCGCGCGGGCGGACCAGCATCTGCTGATCTCCAAGGATGCGCTCGATCGCGGCAAGCGCGTCGTCACCCGGGTCAATACGCTCGCCACCCTGCACCGCCGCGAAGAGATCGCGCGCATGCTGGCCGGTGCCGAAGTCACCGCCGAAGCCCGCGCCGCCGCCGACCGGCTGCTGGAGGCGGCGGCCGCATAAGTTGAGGGTTCGGGCCGAACGCTTTGGCTCCGGCGCGCGCATTGTGTAAACCGTCGTTTCGGGGCGGCCCTTGGGCCGCCCCCGGTTTGACGAGCAGACAGTCCGCAGCATGCCCAAGACAACCAAGCCCAAGAAACCCGTCGACGTCGCCGACCTCACCAAGGCCCAGGCCAAGGTGGAATGGAAGCGGCTGGCGATCGAGCTCGAGACCCACGACCGGCTCTATTATCAGGACGATCAGCCGAAGATATCCGACGCTGCCTATGACGAGCTGCGCCGTCGTTTCAACGCGATCGAGAAGCGGTTTCCGGAACTCGTCAGCAGCGAGTCTCCGTCGCAGAAGGTCGGCGCCGCGCCCTCGGGGCGCTTCAAGAAGGTGCGCCACGCGGTGCCGATGCTGTCGCTCGACAATGCCTTTGCCGAGGAGGATGTGCGCGACTTCGCCGGCCGCATCGCGCGCTTCCTCAAGCTCGCTGACGATCGCATCGACTTCTCGGCCGAGCCGAAGATCGACGGGCTGTCGATGTCGCTGCGCTACGAGCGCGGCGAGCTGGTCACGGCCGCGACGCGCGGCGACGGCGCCGAGGGCGAGGACGTCACCGCCAACATCCGCACCCTGAAGGACGTGCCGCACAAGCTGCACGGCCGCGACCTGCCGGACATTTGCGAAGTCCGCGGCGAAGTCTACATGACCAAGCAGGCCTTCCTCGCGCTGAACGAGCGCCAGAAGGAGGCCGGCGATACGGTCTTCGCCAACCCGCGCAACTCGGCCGCCGGCTCACTGCGCCAGAAGGACCCGACCATCACGGCCTCGCGTCCCCTGGGCTTCTTCGCCTATGCCTGGGGCGAGATGAGCGAGATGCCGGCCGAGACGCAGAGCGGCATGATCAAATGGTTCGAGCGCTGTGGCTTCACCACCAATCCGCTCACCAGGCTTTGCCACTCGGTGGAAGAGCTGATCGCGTTCCACCATCAGATCGAGGAGCAGCGCGCAGAGCTCGACTACGACATCGACGGCGTCGTCTACAAGGTCGACCGCATCGACTGGCAGGAGCGGCTCGGCTTCGTCTCACGCACGCCACGCTGGGGCATTGCGCACAAATTCCCGGCCGAGCGCGCCATGACCGTGCTCAAGGACATCGAGATCCAGGTCGGCCGCACCGGCTCGTTCACGCCGGTCGGCAAGCTGGAGCCGGTCGGCGTCGGCGGCGTCATCGTGCAGAACGTCACCCTGCATAATGAGGACTACATCAAGGGCATCGGCAACAAGGGCGAGGTCCTGCGCGAGGGCCGCGACATCCGGATCGGCGACACCGTCGTGATCCAGCGCGCCGGCGACGTGATCCCGCAGGTGGTCGACGTCGTCATCGACAAGCGGCCCGCTGATGCCGGCGAATTCAAGCTCCCGAAGACGTGCCCGTGCCCGTTGCACACCGATGTCGTGCGCGAGGAGATCGCGACCGGCGAGGAGGGTTCACGCGCCCGCTGCACCGGCGAGTTCGCCTGTCCGTTCCAGAAGATCCAGCATCTGCTCCTGTTCGTCTCGCGCCGCGCCTTCGACATCGACGGCTTGGGTGAGAAGCAGATCGAATTCTTCTTCGAGAAAGAATGGGTGCGGGAGCCAGCCGACATCTTCACGCTTGCCGCGCGCAACGCCAGGCTGAAGCTCGAAGAGATCGAGGGCTATGGCGAGACCTCGGTGCGCAATCTCTTCAACGCCATCGATGCCCGGCGCGAGATCGCGCTGGAGCGCTTCATCTACGCGCTCGGCATGCGCCATGTCGGCGAGACCACGGCGCTGGCGCTGGCGCGCGGCTATGGCTCGTGGGACGCTTTCCACGATGCCTGCCTGAAGGTTGCCAAAGGCGACGAGGAGGCGATCGCGGAGATGGACGCACTCGACCAGATCGGCGACACCGTGATCAAGAGCATCGCTGCCTATTTCGGTGAAGACCACAATCTCGGCATCGTCGAGCGGCTGACGAAAGAGGTGAAGATCCTCGATGCCGAGAAGCCGAAGCGCAATTCGCCGATCGCGACCAAGACGGTGGTGTTCACGGGCACGCTGGAAAAGATGACGCGCGACGAGGCCAAGGCGACCGCCGAGCGGCTCGGTGCGAAAGTGTCGGGTTCGGTATCGAAAAAGACGGACTACGTCGTCGCCGGTCCCGGCGCGGGCTCGAAGCTGAAGGACGCACAGAAGCACGGCGTCCAGGTGCTGACCGAGGACGAGTGGTTGCAGCTGATCGGGGAGTAGCAGGTCCCGCGGTGCTGTTTGCTGCGGACGCCGGTTGCAACATCCACGGCTGTCATCATCCGCGAAAGCGGATGATCCAGTATTCCAGAAGCCGTACTGATAGAGTCGATAGGCCTCGGCGTACTGGAACCCGCCTTCGCGGGTATGACACCGAGAGGCACGCGAGTGCGTACAATCCCTCACATCACCCCGGCTTCATCCTCCTCCGCCGTCTCGATCAGCTCCTTCGTCACCTTCATCTGCGTGCGCGGGACCAGGAAGATCATGCTGCAGGCGCAGGCCAGGGACAGCGTGAGCATCGCCGATGTCAGCGGCAGCGTGCTGCCGAAATGGCCGCCGAGCCAGGCGCCGAGCTGCGAGGTCAGCGCGCCCACGCCCATCTGCAGGAAGCCCATCGCGCCGGACGCGGTGCCGGCCGCGCCTGGCCGGACGCTGATGGCGCCGGCGGCGGAGTTCGCCATGACGGCCGCGTTGGCGAACATCAGCAGCATCTGCGTGCCGAACAGCACCGAAGGCACCTGGTTGAAGCCGAAGATGCTCCACGCGAAGTTCAGCGCCGCGCTCGTGAGCTGCAGCACCAGCCCGAACCAGATCAGCCTGTCGAGCGAATGACGCGGCGCGTAGCGCACGCAGAACAGGTTGCCGACGAAATACGCAAAGCCGGTGGTCGCGAACCAGGCGCCATATTCCGCCGAGGAGCGTCCCATCTGCACTTCGACGATGTAGGGGCCGCCGCCGGCAAAGGCGAAGATGATCTGCGACGCCAGCACCTGGCAGAGCATGTAGCCGAGGAAGGCGCGGCTCTTCACCAGCATGGCGATGTCGCGGCGGAAGCTCGCGCCTTCGACCCGGGCGGGGCGTGTCTCCGGCAGCGCCAGCGTCACCGCCGCAGCGATGGCAATCGACAAGGCCGCGACGACGTAGAAGATCGCGTGCCAGCCGAGCGCGATCTCGATCAGGCCGCCGGTCAGCGGCGACAGCATCTGCGCGATCATCATGACCGCGACGACCAGGCTGATCATCGCGCCGATGCGCTCCCGCGGGTAGAGATCGCGAATGATGGCGCGGCTGATCACCATGCCGCTGGCGCCGCCGAGCGCCTGGAAGAAGCGCGCCGCGATCAGCTGGGGCAGGGTGGCGGCGAAGATGCAACTGACGCTCGCGACGATCGACAGCGAGAGCCCTGCGAGCATCACGGGACGGCGGCCGAAACGGTCGGACAATGGGCCGAGCAGCAACTGCGAGATGGCGATGCCGGCCATGTAGAACGACACCGTCATCTGCACGACGGACGCGTCGCGGTCGAACGTGGTTGCCAGCATCGGCAGCGCCGGCACCAGCAGGTACAGTGAGATTGGCGCCAGCCCGGTCATCACGACGAGGAGGATCAGCACCATGCGGGAGGGAGTCTCGCGCTGTGGCGCGGCCACGAGCGGTCTACTGATCATTCCGTGCATGAGAGGCGTTGCTCAGGTCGTTGGCTCGGGTCATTGCCGACGCCTTCGACTGTAGCGACCTGCCGCGCCGCGGAAATGCCTGTTTCCGCATGCGGCCATACCGGGAGCGGGACAGTTGCAACCCGGATCAATCATCGCGCCGCCCGGCATTTCTCAGTGAGCATCCAGAGACGGTAAGGCTCGGGCGAGCCGATGGTGTAGTTCGTGGCATGAGCCGTAGGGTGGGCAAAGGCGCAGCCGCGCCGTCTCCTCATCCGAGATCGTGGTGGCGCCGTGCCCACCGTCCAGCCGATGAATTCCGTGATCGGCGGTGGGCGCGCTGCCGCCTTCGGCGGCCGCCTTGCCCACCCTACAGCTCTTCGCTTGACGGCTAGAGCGGCGCGGTCGCCTGGTCGAGCCAATGCTGGTCGCTCTCGTCGAGCGCAGCTCGGACCGCCTCTCTCACACGCGCGTGGTAAGCGTCGAGCCACGCCCACTCGTCGTGGCTCAGCATCGCGACGTCGATCAGGCGGCGGTCGATCGGCGCCAGGGTCAGCGCCTCGAAGCCGTTCATCGGCTTCTCCGCACCCGCGACGTCCTTCGCCACCACCAGCTCGAGGTTCTCGATGCGGATGCCGAAGGCGTCGGTCTTGTAGTAGCCGGGCTCGTTGGACAGGATCATGCCGCGCTTCAGCGGCGTCGTGCCGAGCTTGGAGATCCGCGCCGGCCCCTCGTGCACCGACAGATAGCTGCCGACGCCGTGACCGGTGCCATGCTCGAAATCGAGACCAGCCTGCCACAGGAACTGGCGCGCCAATGTATCGAGCTGCGCGCCGGTGGTGCCGTCCGGGAAGATCGCGCGCGCGATCGCAAGATGCCCGCGCAGCACGCGGGTGAAGCGGTCGCGCATCTCGTCGGTCGGCGCGCCCACGGCGATCGTGCGCGTCACGTCGGTGGTGCCGTCCTGATATTGCGCGCCCGAATCGATCAGCAGGAGATCGCCCGGCATGATGCGGCGGTTGCTCTTGCGGGTGACGCGATAATGCACGATGGCGCCGTTCGGGCCGGTGCCGGAGATGGTCGGGAACGACACGTCCTTGAGTGCGCCGGTGTCTCGGCGGAAGCTTTCAAGCGCTTCGACGGCATCGATCTCGGTCAGCGCCCCCTTCGGCGCCTCGCGATCGATGAAGGCAAGGAAGCGCGCCAGGGCCACGGCGTCGCGCCGGTGCGCGCGCCGCGTGCCTTCGATCTCGACCGCGTTCTTGGCCGCCTTGAGCAGGCTGACGGGATCGGCGCCGCGCACCGGCTTGCCGCCGGCGCCCTGGATCAGGCGCGTCAGGGCGTCGGCCGCCGTGGCGCTGTCGAGCGCGATCGCCGCGCCTGACTGGGCCAGCTGGGTCAGGCGCAAGGTCAGCGCGTCCGGCTCCGCGACTTCGGCGCTCTGTTCGAGATGATCGCGCGTGATGTTCGAGAGCTTGCGGGAATCGATGAAGATCGTCGGACGCCCGGTCTTCGGCACGACGGCATAGGACAACGGCAGCGGCGTGTGCGAGACGTCGCTGCCGCGGATGTTGAAGGTCCAGGCCACATTGTGCGAATCCGACAGCACCAGCGCCTCGACGCCGAGCCGCTCGATCTCCTGGCGGATGCGGGCGAGCTTGTCCGCCTCGATCTCGCCGGAGAGGTCCGCGCCATGGATCGATACGGCGCCGAGCGGCGGCAGCGGGCGCTCCGTCCAGATGCTGTCGATCGGATTGCCCTCGACCGGCACCAGCTCCGCGCCGGCCTTGGCGCAGGCGGCGGCGAGACGTTCGGCCGCGGCGGTCGTATGCAGCCAGGGATCGAAGCCGATGCGGTCGCCGCTCTGCAGATGGCGGGTCAGCCAGCTCTCCGGCGGCGGTTCGATCAGCGACTCCACCGTCCAGGCCTTGCCGTCGACCTGCTTGCCGGCCTGCAGCGTGTAACGGCCGTCGACGAAGATCGCGGCCGCCTGTGGCAGCACCATCGCGAGTCCCGCCGAGCCGGTGAAGCCGGTGAGCCATGCCAGGCGTTCGTCGGAAGGCGGCACATATTCGTTCTGCTGCTGGTCGGCGCGCGGCACGATGAAGCCCGTGAGCTTGCGCCGGGCGAGCTCTTCGCGGAGCGCGGCCAGTCGCGCCGTCAGCGCGACACCGGTTTCAGGTTCTTCGAACGTCTGGAACACAGCTTCGAACATCGTTCTCATACTTTAGAAGTGGGACTCGTTAAGCGGACAAATACTCCTCCAGGGAGCAGTGCAGTGCACGAAGAATCTCCTTGCATTCGCCTGTGCAAAAAGATTTGCTGTCGTATGCCGGTCATCCAAAAGAGATGCGGCGGGGAAACGTATGGATGTGATGACCACGATCGTAAAGATCATCCACGGTCGCACAATCCGGGGAGTGCCTCAACTCAATGGCGAGGGGATGCACGATGCCTGCTTTTACCTTCGAGAAACTGTCGGCGCCGACGCCACGCGCACCGGCAAACGCGCCTGTCGAGAAGCCGCGCAGCGCGCTGGCAGATCTCGTCAATCGTCTGGTCGAGCCCCGTCTTCGACGCGCCGCTCGTGATCAGTCCGAATCCGGCTCTTCCAACAATCAGCCGAAGACGTAAAAGTCACAGTGCTTGAATTTACAGAACTCCGCCGACAGGCCCGAACCATTGCCGTGAGTTGATCCGCCCTCACTGCCGCTTCTGCAGGAGCAGGCTGCTCCAGCCCTCGATTTTCAGATGCCGCACCGGAACCAGGCCGCGCGCACGATAGGCGGCGAGGACGCCGCGCGCCTGAGGCGTCAACAGGCCCGACAGGATGACGAAGGCTCCGGGCGCCAGATGGCGCTGCATCGGGGCCGCCAGCTGGCGCAGCGGGTTGGCGAGGATGTTGGCCAGCACCAGGTCGAACGGGCCACGGCGGCCAAACTCAGCCGCCGCAAAGCCGGTGGCGCGGATCACCTGGACCAGGGGGCCAGCGCCGTTCAGCCAGGCATTGTCCCGCGCGACCACCACAGATGGTGCATCGATGTCGCTGGCCAGCACCGCGCGATGGGTCGCCTTGGCGGCGGCGATGGCGAGCACCCCGGTGCCGGTGCCGAGGTCCAGCACCCGCCGCGGCGGGCGAATTTTCAACACGTGGTCGAGCAGCAGCAGGCAGCCGCGGGTGGTGCCGTGATGGCCGGTGCCGAACGCAAGCGCCGCCTCGATCTCGATCCCCAGCTTGTTGCCGGGAACGCGCTCCCGGTCGTGTCCGCCATGGACCATGAAGCGGCCGGCCGGCACGGGGACGAGGTCGTCCAGGCTGGCCTTGACCCAGTCCTTGGCTTCGACCACCTCGAACGTGAGACTTTGGGCAACCTCCGGGCCTGCCGCCCCGCCCACCAGCTCGCGCACCAGCGCCTGATCCGGGGGATCGGCGAAGTGAACCGTGACATCCCAGCGCCCGTCCGCCCGCTCGAAGGCGGCAACCGCCGCATCGCCGTCGAAGAACACTTCGGTCAGGACGTCGACCGCCGGCCGCGCGGTGGCTTCATCCGCGACCGAGAAGCTGGCCTTGTGGGTCGGAGGTGGTGAAGCTGATGTCATCTGGATCAAGTCCGCGCTCATTTCACGGCGTGGTTAAGCAATTTGACCGCTGGTGCAAGCTTTTTGCCTGCAACGCGCGGAATTTGCGCAGCTTTCGGTTGTGATCCGGCCCGGGAAACGCCGCCGTTAAAAGTTGCGCGGTAATTGCCGCGAAATATTCGACGAGTTGAACGGGCGTCATTAGACGGCTTTTAGGATTTTACCACCTATGGTTCCGGCCGTGGGAACCGGACAATCCTCGGTTCCAGGCTGGAAACGAGGTACAGATGAAGACTGTTGTCTTGAAGTTCTTGCGTGATGAGTCCGGTGCCACCGCCATCGAATACGGCTTGATCGCAGCCGGTATTTCGCTGGCCATCATCGCGGCCGTGAACGGCCTGGGTAGCTCGCTGAGCAGCAAGTTCGACTCCATCAACACGTCCCTGAAGTAACCGGATCAACGCGGCGTTCTCGAAGGACCGGGCCTGGCGCCCGGTTTTTCGTGCCGGCGCGGACGATGCGGGGCAGCTGATCCGGAGGGCCCACAGGCTTATTCACAGCCTTTGGGCGGGTCTTCCACATGCTTGACCGCAGCTTTTGCACATCTTGCCGACAGACTTGCCCGCAAGCCTTTCCACGGCCTGTTCTCAGCCGAACAGCGCGCGGTGGTCGGTGAGGATGGCCTGCGCCGCGTTATGACCGGGGGCACCCGTGACGCCGCCGCCGGGATGGCTGCCCGACCCGCAGTGATAGAGCCCTCGCAGCGGCGAGCGATAGTCGGCGTGGCCGAGCATCGGTCGGGCCGAGAACAGCTGGTTCAAGCTGAGCGCGCCGTGGAAGATATCACCGCCCAGCAGGCCGAATTGCCGCTCCAGATCCAGCGGCGACAACACCTGCCGGCCGATCACGCTCGCCGCAAATCCGGGCGCATAGCGATCGACCGTCGCGATCATGAGGTCGGCGACCTCGTCGCGGTGATCGTCCCAGGACCGGCCGTCCGGCAGCTCCGGCGCGACATGTTGGCAGAACAGGCTGGCGACGTGCTGCCCGGGCGGGGCGAGCGTGGCATCGAGCGTCGACGGAATCAGCAGCTCGACGATGGGGTCCCGGCTCCAGCCATGGGCCCGCGCATCGAGATAGGCCTGCTCCATGTAGCCGAGGCTCGGGCTGAGGATGATCCCGGCCGACAGATGATCACCCTCGCCGGGCAGGGCGCTGAACGAGGGCAGGCGGCTGAGCGCCACGTTCATGCGGAACGTGCCGGAGCCGTTGCGCCAGTTGCGGATGCGGCTCAGGAACGGCGCGGGCAGGGCGCCGGCCGGCACCAGCCGCGTGTAGAGCAGCTTCGGATTGACGTTGGCCGCGACGTAGCGGGCGCGGATGGTTCGGCCGTCCTCGAGCACGACGCCCACGGCGCGGTCGCGCTCGACGATCACCTCGCGGACGCTGCAATCCACTTCGATCAGCGTGCCAAACTCGTGAAGCGCACGCGCCATCGCCTGCGTGATCGCGCCCATGCCGCCGATCGCATGGCCCCACACGCCCTTCTTGCCGTTCACCTCGCCGAAGGCGTGATGCAGCATCACGTAGGCCGAGCCGGCGGCGTAGGGGCTGGCATAGTTGCCGACGATGGCGTCGAAGCCGAACAGCGCCTTCACTAGGTCGGTCTCGAAGATCTCGTCGAGCATCTCGCCGGCGGAGCGCGTGAACAGATCGAGCAGGTCGCGCTGCTGCTCCAGCGACAGCGCCCGCAGCGTGTTGGCGGTGCCGAGCGCGTTGAAGGCCTCGCGAATCGCAGGCAAGCCGAACTGGGCAACGAGATTCGGCGGCGCCCGCAGCACGAGGCTGCGCAGCACGTCGGCGATGGCCTCGAGGCGAGCCGAGAACGGGCCGATTGCCTCGGCATCGCGGCTGCTGAGCCTCGCCACGGCGGCTTGCGTGCGACCTTCGCCGGTCAAGAGATAGCGGCCATCGGGCGAGGGCAGGAAATTCTGCGCGCGGCGCTCGACGATCTCGAGCCCATGCTCGTGCAGCTTCAGGTCCTTGATCACGCGCGGATTGAGCAGGCTCACCGTGTAGGAGGCGACCGAGTTGCGGAAGCCGGGGTGAAACTCCTCGGTCACCGCGGCGCCGCCGACCACCTTGCGGCGTTCGACCACGTGCACGCGCAGGCCCGCCATCGCGAGATAGGCCGCGCAAGTCAGGCCGTTGTGGCCGGCACCGATGATGATGACGTCGGTTTCGTTCATGTCCGCTTCAAAAAGCCCTGATTAATGACCAACACGTCTCGGCTGCGGGGAACTGCTCCTGGAGATCGTGCTGTCGCCCCGGATCGGCGCGCCGTCAAGGGAAACTCCATTTCCGTGGCTTCTCGCCATACCGCCCCGCGATCCGCTATGTGTCGTCGGCACGGCGCGGTCCGCCCCCACCTGAGGCCAGCCGAGCCGCTGCTGGAGTTGTCATGACCTCAATCGCCTCGTCCGCTGCCGTCGTACAGCCTTCCGCCGCCCGCAATCGGCTCGTTCTCGTCATCTATACCGCCGCGATCTTCGTCAGCGCGCTGCTGCTGTTCTCGGTGCAGCCGCTGTTTACCAAGATGGTGCTGCCGCGGCTCGGCGGCTCGCCGGCGGTGTGGTCGGTGGCGATGGTGTTCTTCCAGACGCTGCTTTTGGCGGGCTATGCCTATGCGCATTTCCTGACCCAGCTGCGCAGCCGGGTGCTCCCGATCGCGATCCATCTGCTGCTGCTCGGCTTCGCCCTCCTGACGTTGCCGCTGTCGATTGCTGGCCATTGGGGCGATCCGCCGACATCGGGCTATGCGCTCTGGCTGCTCGGCCTGTTCACGGTGTCGATCGGCCTGCCGTTCTTCGCGCTCGCCGCCAACAATCCGCTGCTGCAGGCCTGGTTCGTGCGAACAGGCCATCCGGCGGGGCCCGATCCGTACTTCCTCTACGCGTCGTCGAACATCGGCAGCTTTCTCGCGCTGTTGTCCTATCCCCTGCTGATCGAGCCGATCTTCAGCCTGCGCACGCAGAACCTGATCTGGACCGGCGGCTATGGCCTGCTGATCGCGCTGATCGCCGGCTGCGGCGTGCTGCTGCTGCGTTCGCCTGTGACCGTTGCCAGCCTGCTGCAGGGCGATGACAGCGACGCGCCGGCGCCGAGCTGGCTGTTGCGGGCACGCTGGATCTTCCTTGCCGCGGTGCCCTCCGGCCTGCTGATCGCGGTGACCGCGCACATCTCCACCGACGTCGCAGCCGCGCCCTTGCTCTGGGTGCTGCCGCTGTCGCTCTATCTGCTGACCTGGGTGCTGGTGTTCCAATCGCGGCCGCTGCTGCCGCACAAATGGATGCTGGCGCTGCAACCGCTCGCGATCGCCGGCGTCGTGGTGCTGCTCGCTTTCGGCGGGGAACAGAATCTCGCGCTGACGCTCGGCGGCCATCAGCTCTGTTTCTTCGTGATCGCGATGGCCTGTCATGGCGAACTCGCGCGCACGCGTCCGCCGGCAAAATATCTCACCGGCTTCTATGTCGCGCTGTCGTTCGGCGGCATGGTCGGCGGCCTGTTCGCCGGGCTGATCGCGCCCTTCACCTTTTCCTGGGTGGCCGAATATCCGATCCTGCTTGCGCTGGCGGCGCTGTGCCGTCCGGCCGACAAGGCCGAGCGGCTGCCGCAGGTCACGCGTTGGTACTGGATCGTGCTGGCGGCAGTCGCGGTCGCGTTGCTGGTGCCGGCCGGCATGACCGGCAAGGTCACAACCTATCTGGAAGATCATCGCGTTTATGTCGCCGGCGCAGTCGGCGTGCTCGCGGCGCTGCTCGCAGTGCTCTTGAACGGCGGCCGCTGGAAGGTGTTCGCAACGGCGGCGCTTGCGCTCGTCCTGATCCGCGCCTATCCGGCCGACGATGGCCGCGTCGAGACGGTGCGCAGCTTCTTCGGCGTGCACAAGATCGTGGTGACTTCCGATGGGCACTACCACGTGCTGATGCACGGCACGACGATCCACGGCGCGCAGAAATATCTCAATGCCGACGGCTCCAAGGTCGCGGGGCGGCCCGAGCCGATCACCTATTACCACAAGGACGGCGGCATCGGCCGCGCCATCACCGCGATCCGCGAGCGCAAGGGCGCGCCGCTGAAGGTCGCCGTGATCGGCGTCGGCGCCGGCACGCTCACCTGCGCAGCCGAGCCTGGCGAGAGCTGGAAATATTTCGAGATCGACCAGACCATGGTCGATACCGCCAGCGACCCGAAATATTTCAGCTACATCAGGAACTGCGCGCCCGACTTCAAGCCTGTCATCGGCGATGCCCGGTTGACCTTTGCCAAGGAGCCGGACGGCGCCTACGATCTCATCATCGTCGATGCCTATTCCTCGGATGCGATTCCGATCCATCTGGCAACCGAGGAAGCGATGGCAATCTACAAGGCCAAGCTGGCGCCGCAGGGCGCCGTCGTGATGCACGTCTCCAACCGCCATCTGGAGCTCGAAAGCGTCGTCGTCGGCATCGCCGATGCCAACGACCTGAAAAGCTGGGTCTACAATGAGGACTCCGGCCGCGACGACGAGTACATCTTTTCGACCGACGTCGTCGTCAGCGCGCGCGAGGATGCAGACGTCGGCAAGCTCGCATCGTCGGACAAGTGGACCGAGACCGAGCCGACCGACGGCGAGCGGGTCTGGACCGACGACTATTCCAACGTTCTCGGAGCCGTGTATCGGCGGCTGCGCGACGGCGAGTAGCGGGGCGGTCGCTCGTCGCTTCTCCCTCAGATCAGCTCGGCCTCGACTGCATTGAGCCGTGAAGACCGTATATGACCTGCGAGGTGCGTGCCTCGCGGGGGCGATGTTGTGTTGCGTTGCGGCATTGGTCTTCCCAGCCCGCATTTCCCTGAGAATGGCGCCGCACCGCAAAATGCAGCACTTTGGCGCTTTCTGCTCGGGCATCTGTTGCGGGCCGATGACCACCATGCTACCTTGAGGTGCGCCCCTCATCAGAAGTCGATGCTGAGCGTCTTCAGGTGGACGGCGGTTGGGGGACGTGCGCAGCAGAATGGGATGAAGATCCGAGCGGCGAGGCTTTGACTGGATTCGCCGCGCGATCTGTCACCCGATGCTGCCCAGTTTGAACTGAGATGTGTGTTGTCCGTCCGAGCCGAGCGTGCCTGCCGGACAACGACAGAGTGTGTGTTTCTCGATTGCAAAAATGCCGGCTGCATCAAGCAAGCTGGCTCACATGGGAGGGGTTCGATGAAGCGTCTTTGGATTGCCGGTGCGTCTGCCTTGTTGTCGATGGCGCTCGGTCTCGGCTCGGCGGGAGCCGCGGACAAGAAGGTGCTCGCCTTTGTGGTCAACGGCGCGTCCGACTTCTGGAAGATCGCCGAAGCCGGCGTCAAGAAGGCGCAAGGCGAACTGCCCGACTACAACCTGCAGCTCAAATATCCCGAGCAGGCGGCAGCCGCCGTGCAGCAGCGGATGCTGGATGACCTCGTCGCTGCCGGGGCTGCCGGAATCATGGTGAGCGCCGTCGATCCGAAGAATCAGACCGAGCACCTCAACAAGATCGCCGGGCAGACGGTTCTGCTCACCACCGACAGCGACGCACCGCAGTCCAAGCGCGTCGCCTATATCGGCTCGTCCAATGTCGAGCTCGGCAAGGACGCCGGCAAGCTAATGCTGAAGGCGCTGCCGAACGGCGGCAAGTGCGTCGGCTTCGTCGGCCTGCTCGGCGCCGATAACGCCCGCGAGCGCATCGAAGGTGTGAAGGAAACCATCAAGGGCTCGAAGGTCGAACTGGTCGACGTGCGCGGCGACGAGATCGATCAGACCCGGGCCAAGCGCAATGTCGAGGACGCGCTGGCCGCGATGCCTGACGTGAGCTGCCTGGTCGGGTTCTATTCCTACAATACCCCGCGCATCTACGAGGTGCTGAAGGAGGCCGGCAAGCTCGGCAAGATCAAGATCATCGGTTTCGACGAGGATCCGATCACGCTCGGCGGCGTCAAGGACGGCGCGATCGACGGCACGGTGGTGCAGCAGCCGTTCGAGTGGGGCTACCAGGGCATGAAGCTGATGGCGAAGGTGGTGCAGGGCGACAAGTCGGGCGTTCCGGCCAACGGCATCATCATCGTACCCGGCAAGGTCATCGACAAATCCAACGTCGACGACTTCATGGCACAGATGAAGCAGATGCTGAAGAAGTGACGCGACGGCCGGCGTGCGCGAACCCTTCCTCGAGCTCATCGACATCGGCAAGACCTATCCTGGCGTGGTCGCACTCGACCACGCCAGCCTGGCGGTCGTGCCCGGCGAGGTGATCGCGCTGCTCGGCGAGAACGGCGCCGGCAAGTCGACCTTGATGCGCGTGCTCGGCGGCGTCGTGGCGCCGAGCAGCGGCGAGATCCGGATCGATGGCGTGGCGCGGACGAGCTACACCGTGGCGGATGCGATCGCGGCCGGCATCGCCTTCGTGCATCAGGAACTCAATCTGTTCGACAACCTCGACGTCGCTGCCAATGTCTTCATCGGCCGCGAGCCGGTCTATGGCGGGCCGTTGAGGCTGATCGATCGCAAGAAGCTGCGGGCACAGGTGCGCCCGCTGATCGCGCGCCTTGCTGCCGATTTCGAGCCGGACACGCCGCTCGCCGAATTGTCGCTGGCGCAACGCCAGCTGGTCGAGATCATCAAGGCGCTGTCGCTCGATGCGCGCTGCGTCATCATGGACGAGCCGACCTCGAGCCTCACGCTGTCCGAGACCGAGCGGCTGATGCAGGTCATCGCCAGCCTGAAGGCCGATGGCGTCAGCGTCATCTTCATCACCCATCGCCTGAACGAAGTGATGCAATGTGCCGATCGTGCGATCGTGTTGCGCGATGGCCGCATGGTCGGCGCGCTCGCGCGTGACGAGCTCAATCCCGCAGCCATGATCCGGCTGATGATCGGCCGGGACCTGCGCTCGCTCTACGTGCCGCCGGCGGCGCCGCCCGGGGAAACTGTGCTCGACGTCGTGGAGGCCGTCACCGCCACGTATCCCAGCCGGGCCGTCAGCCTGCAACTGCGGCGCGGCGAGATCCTCGGGCTCGCCGGCCTCGTCGGCTCGGGCCGGACCGAGTTGGCGCGCGCCATCTTCGGCGTCGATCCGCTGCTGGCCGGCGGCATCAGTCTCGAAGGCGAGCCGATCCGCGTCTCGTCCCCGCGCGCGGCGATCGATCGCGGCATCTATCTCATCCCGGAAGACCGCAAGGGCTGCGGCCTGCTGCTCGATCTCTCGATTGCCGAAAACATCTCGCTGCCGGATCTCGCGTCCTATTCGAGCCTTGGATTGGTGGACACGGCGCGAGAGCACGAGAATGCCGACCGGCAGCGCGAACGGCTGAAGATCCGGACGACCGATGTGAGGACGTCCGTCAGCACATTGTCCGGCGGCAACCAGCAGAAGGTCGTGCTCGCCAAATGGCTGTCGATGCGGCCGAAAGTCCTGATCTTCGACGAGCCGACCCGCGGCATCGATGTTGGCGCCAAGCAGGAGATCTATGACATGCTGCGGCGGCTGGCCGATTCCGGCGTCGCCATCCTGATGATCTCGAGCGACATGGAAGAGGTGATCGGCGTGAGCGACCGCATCGCGGTGATGCATGAAGGCAAAATTTCGGGCTTCCTGGCCCGCGACCGGTTCAGCGAGCACAACGTGCTTCAGCTCGCCGTCGGCCATACCGTCTGAACGAGGCGCCCGTGCAAAAGAAAGATCTCAGCCTGCTGATCCTGATCCTGGTGGTCGGCGCCGTGGTGGCCTTCATCAATCCGCGCTTCCTGCTGGTCGGCAACCTCTCCAACACCGCCAACCAGGTCGGGATGTTCGGCATCTTCTCGATTGCCGAGGCGTTCGTCATCATCGTCGGCGGGATCGAGCTGGCGGTGGGCTCGGTGATCGCGCTGCTCGGAGTGCTGTTCATCGATCTGATCGTCAACCGCGACGTCGACTGGGTCGCCGCGCTGCTGCTCATCATTGCCGGCGGCGTCGCGATCGGGACCGTGCACGGGCTGCTCACCACCAAGATGCGCATCCAGCCCTTCGTCGTGACGCTGTGCGGACTTTTGATCTATCGTGGCGCGGCGCGCTACTACACCGAGGACGCCACCGCCGGTTTCGGCTATGGCGCGAGCTTTCCGACCTTGGAATGGCTCGCCGCGGGCCGCACCAACGTGCTCGGCTTTCCGTTGCCGCACAGCGTCGTGGCGCTTGCGATCGTGGCCGGGATAGCGTGGCTGGTGCTGCACCGCTCGGTGTATGGCCGCTATTTCTACGCGGTCGGAAAGAATGAGGAGGCGGCGCGCTATTCCGGCATCCGGTCCGATCGCGTCGTCATCGCGGCCTACGTGATCTGCGGCGGGTTGACCGCGCTCGCTGCGATCCTGATTGCGATGTACACCCGCTCGATCTCGCCGGCCGTGCACGGCTCGTTCTATGAGCTCTATGCCATTGCCGCGGCCGTGCTCGGCGGCTGCTCGCTGCGTGGCGGGGAGGGGTCCATCATCGGTGTCGTGCTCGGTACGGTCCTGCTGCAGGTGCTGCAGAACCTCGTCAACCTGCTGGGAATACCGAGTTCGCTGAACTTCGCGGTGATGGGGACGGTGATTCTGATCGGCGTGCTCGCCGATCAGTATTTCGTCCAGCGCCGCAAGCGGGCGCCGTCTGCTCGCGGCCAAGCCAGTTCCGAGGCCGCGCCCGCTTCGCTCGATGGCGTCAGTGCCGAGTGATCGGCATCGGCACAGGCGGAGCCGGGCGCGCCACAGAGGCGGCCCGGCAGCTCGGTTGATCCTGGATCAGTCCTGATAGGTATAGTAGCCGCGCGGCTGATAATATGATCGCGGCTGGTAGTAGCGCGGCTGCGCGTAGCTCGGATTGCCGTTGTCGTAGGAATATTGCGGCTGTTGCTGCGGATAGGCCTGCGCATCATAGACCCGACGGCTGGTGCCGCCCGGCGCCGGATAGCGTGCGCCGGTGTCGCTGCCGTCAGCCGGATAGATGTATCCGTCATCCGGCCGCTGCTGCGGAACGACCTGGCGTCCCGGCAGCAATTGCGGCTGCGGCGTCAGCACGACCGGCTCGCCGCTGTCGTCATATTGCTGGGGTGCCTCGCGACGCGCCACCGCCGTCCCGCGGCGCGGATTGCGCGCCAGCGCCACTTCGGCCGATCCGGTCAGGGTCACCGTGGTGTTGAGCACGCCGTCCTTCTGCACGAGGTCGTAGAGCGTCGTTGCGTTTGCCTTCGAAAGCCGGACGCAGCCATGCGAAGCAGGCGTGCCGAGCCGGCCTTCCGAATCGGTGCCGTGAATGGCGTGACCGACCTTCGTGAAGAAGATCGAGTGCGGCATCGGCGCGTCGTCGAATTCCTTGGAGAAGTGATCGGCTTCCATGCGGAAGGCGCGGAACGCGCCGTTCGGCGTCTCGCGCGAGGGAATGCCGGTCGACACCGGCCAGCGATAGCGCTCGACGCCATCGACTGCGACCGTCATGATCTGGTTGTTCTTATCGACCGTGATGTCGATCTTGGCCAGCGCGGGCGTCGCAGACAGGAAGGCAAAGCCGGCAACGGCAAAAAGAGTGGTACGCATCTAACCTCTGGCCTCCGGGCCCTCGACTTTGGAGAGACCTTCAAACGGGACTACAAAAACGCCGCGGCTCAATCGTCTCGGCCTGCACTATGTCGGAAATCCGCACTTTGTTCCAGCCAAGGGCAGCCTCAACCTTAATGGTGGCCGCTGATCAGGCATAGGCTTCCGCCCGTTCATCTGAGCTGACATTTTCGCGACCGCAGGGCCGCAGCGCCGGTGTTTAGGAGCTCTCTAATCCAGCCATTTTGTCATGGCCGCGCAACTTTTTGGCCGCATCTGCGTTTCAGGAATTCCCTCCATGCGGTTCCCAGGATTCAAAATGTTGACGATGAAAGCGAAGACGGCGGTGCTCGACGACCGTGCGCCGCAGCGGCTGACCTATCTGCTCGCCGCGCTTGCCCTGTTCATCCTGGCGCTGGCCTGGCTGGCGCTGCCGCAGTTCGCCCATGCCCAGGGCATCATCCGTGGCGCCCATGAAGGAGCTCACGAAGGCAATCGCATCGCCGGGCCGGTGGGAGGCGTCGTCGGGGGCGCGGTCGGCGCCGGCGTCGGCGGAGCGGTTGGAGCCGTCGAAGGCGTGCTCGGCGTCCCGCACCGCGCCTATTACCATCGGCACTATCATTGCCGCGGTTACCGCGACGGTTATGGTCGCTTCCATTGCTACCGCTGAGCCGCTGAGCTGAAAGACCGGCGGATCGGTTGCCGGCTCAGTGCTTGAGCCGGTAGCCGGTCTTGAAGATCCACCAGATGACGGTCATGCAGATGGCGAGGAACGTCAGCGTCATGGCGACGCTGATTTCCACCCGGACGTCCGCGATCTCGTAGAAGCTCCAGCGGAAGCCCGAGATCAGGTAGACGACCGGATTGAGCAGCGCGATCGAGTGCCAGGTCGGCGGCAGCATGTTGACCGAGTAGAAGCTGCCGCCGAGAAACGTCAGCGGCGTCACCACCAGCATCGGGATCATCTGCAGCTTCTCGAAACCGTCGGCCCAGATGCCGATGATGAAGCCGAACAGGCTGAAGGTGACGGCCGTCAGCACCAGGAACGACAGCATCCACAACGGGTGCATGATGTGCAGCGGCACGAACAGCCCGGCGGTGGCGAGGATGATCAGGCCGAGAATGATCGACTTCGTCGCGGCCGCGCCGACATAGCCGAGCACGATCTCGAAATGCGAGATCGGCGCCGACAGGATCTCGTAGATCGTGCCGATGAATTTCGGGAAGTAGATCCCGAACGAGGCATTGGCGATGCTCTGGGTCAGCACCGACAGCATCACCAGGCCAGGCACGATGAAGGTGCCGTAGCTCACGCCCTGGACTTCGCTGATGCGCGAGCCGATGGCGGCGCCGAACACGACGAAGTAGAGCGAGGTCGACACCACGGGCGACACGATGCTCTGCAGCAGCGTGCGCCAGGTGCGCGCCATCTCGAATTTGTAGATCGCGGCGACTGCTCGAAAATTCATTGCCGCACCAAGCTCACGAAGATGTCTTCCAGGGATGATTGCTTGGTCTCGAGATCGACAAAGCGGATGCCGGCCGTCCTGAGATCGCCGAGCAGGCTGGTGATGCCGGTGCGCTCGCCCTTGGTGTCGTAATCGTAGGCGAGCCGCCAGCCGTCGTCCGACAGCGCGAGATGATAGGGCGCGAGCGCCTCGGGGACGGCGTCGAGCCTTTGCTGCAGATGCAGGCTCAGCCGCTTGCCGCCGAGCTTCGCCATCAGCTTCGCCTTGTCCTCGACGAGCACGATCTCGCCCTTGTTGATGACGCCGACCCGGTCGGCCATCTCCTCGGCTTCCTCGATGTAATGCGTGGTGAGAATGATGGTGACGCCGGCGGCCTTGAGCTCGCGCACGATGTCCCACATGCCCTTGCGCAGTTCGACGTCGACGCCCGCGGTCGGCTCATCCAGGAACAGCACCTGCGGCTCGTGCGAGAGCGCCTTCGCGATCATCACGCGGCGCTTCATGCCGCCGGACAGCGTGATGATCTTGGCGTCCTTCTTGTCCCACAGCGACAGGTCCTTGAGGATCTTCTCGATCAAAGCGGGGTTCTTCGGCTTGCCGAACAGGCCGCGGCTGAAGCTGACGGTCGCCCACACGCTTTCGAACGAATCCGTGTGCAGCTCCTGCGGCACCAGCCCGATCAGCGCCCGCGCGGCGCGGTAGTCGCCGTCGATGTCGTGGCCGCCGACCGCGACCTTGCCCGAGGAGGCGTTCACGATGCCGCAGATGATGCTGATCAGCGTCGTCTTGCCGGCGCCGTTCGGACCGAGCAGCGCGAAGATCTCACCGCGCTCGATTTCGAGATTGACGTTGTTGAGCGAGGTGAAGCCCGAAGCATAGGTCTTCGACAGGCCGGAAACAGAAATGACGGGAGCCATCACGGGGGATTCGATGCAAGGGGATTCGAAAACGATTCGGGGGGCTGCGCGTTCGACAGGCGCAGGGCGGGCGAAGCGCTGAGATAGGAACGGCCCTGCGCTCCCGCAATCGCGCCAGCCGCGGTCAATCATGTCGTTTGTCGGACTTTTGTGTGGTTGATGTGGCGAGTGTTGCTGCACGGCCACGTCCACGACGCGAACGCGCCCTGCGATGCGGGACGATGTTGCGTCCGCGAGCATCTCGGGTACGGTCGCGCCGTCTCGACATTTCCGCCGCGGAGAAGGACCGATGTCGCCACGCGCCAGCACCGTTCGAACCAATTCGAAGCGCAGCCTTCCTGCGCGCTGGATTGGCATGGTCGCTCTTGCCCTCTCGCTGGCCTTGCCGCTCGGGACCGGATCGGTGCGCGCTGCGCCGAGCCCGTTGGCCGCAAGCGCCGCAAGCACGACCCATGTCTATCTGCTGCGCGGCGTGCTCAACATCTTCTCGCTCGGGCTCGACGATATCGCCGCCAAGCTGGATTCGCAGGGCATCCCGAACACGGTTGCCAATTTCGTGTCGTGGTCGTCGCTGGCCGACGAGGCGGCAACGGCCTACCGGGCCGGCCGCATCAAGACCATCATCCTGGTCGGGCATTCCTCCGGCGCCACCGCGCTGCCGGACATGATCAACAAGCTCGGCCAGCTCGGCGTCCCGGTGAAGCTCGCGATCGGGCTCGATTCGGTGTTCAAGACCAAGCTCGTCGGCGGCAACGCCGAACGCTACATCAATTTCTACATCGCCAGCGGCGCCGGCGAGCCGGTCCGCCGCGACGACGGCTTCCGTGGCAAGCTCGAGAACGTGGACGTCCAGGCGGTTCCCGGCGTCGGTCACGTCACCATCGAGAAGAACCAGATCATGCAGCAGAAGGTGATCGGCGCGATCGACGGGGTCGTGTTCGGTGGGCGGGGCAGGCCGGCTGCGCCGCCGACCCGCATGGCCGCTCCGCAGCGCGCCGCCAGCGCCACCGGTTACCGGTAGCTCGCGGCGGCGCCGACGGGCGCGCCCCAAAATGCTCCCATTCCACGGCGACAAGCGGCCCAGCAGGACTTACCTTTTCCTGCTGCGGATGAGCTTTGCAGGGATGCACGCATGATCGGCGGCAGGGCGCTGATGGCCAGGATCCACCTCGGCCGGGCCATTTCAGGGCCATTCCTGGCCGTGCTGCTTGCGGCCGGTCTCGCCATCTCCGTGCCGCAGGCCGCGGTCGCAGGCGCCGCTTCGGCCACCGCTCCCACCAGGTCGGCCAAGGCGGCCGCTACACCGACGCCAGCCGCCATCCGCCCGGTTCCGGCGCCCCCGCCGCCCGAGATCACCCAGCCGCTGCCGCCACCGCGGGTCTACCTGTTCCGCGGCGCCCTTGGCCCGTTCTTCTCGACCGGCATGGACCGCCTCGCCGAAAAGATCGAGAAGGCCGGGTTCTGGGCGAGCGTCTATGAATTCACGCTGTGCGACCTGATCGCACTCCAGGTTGCCAAGAACTACCGCCAGGAGGGCGGGCCGATCGTGCTGATCGGCCATTCGATGGGCGGGCTGTGCAGCGTCCGCATCGCGATCACGCTGCAGGAGCAGAACATTCCGGTCGCTCTCGTCGTCACCGTCGATCCGGCGCATGCGACCAAGAGCGTGCCGCTGAACGTGCAGCGCTTCATCAACCTGTTCCTGTCCGACAACATTCTCGGGGGCGGCGACGTCAAGCCGGAGCCCGGCTTTCGCGGTCATTACGCCAGCTTCGACATGAAGGATCATGACGAGGTCACGCACATCAACATCGACAAGATGGAGGATGTGCACGCCCAGCTGGTCGCGATGATCAGCCAGCTGTCGCAGACTTCGGCCACCGCCGAGGCCGATCCGGTCCAGCTGCGCTATCTCGTGCCGCCGAAAGCATCCGTGGAGCTGTGGGACAGCGGGGTTCCGGTGCCGGTGCGGCCGGGCGAGACCCTCGACCAGATCGCCGCCAATTATCGCGTTCCGCTGTGGGCCTTGCAGCAGTCCAACCGTGGGCTTGCCACCATGCCGATCGTCCCCGGCCAGCGCATCATCCTGCCGCGCCATCTGCTGCCGCAGGCCGCCAACCAGCCGGTGCCGCAGATGCCAGAGACGTCGGTCCGGCGCTGAGCGTCAGCCCGGCGGCAGGAACGGGATGATCATCGGCACGCGCTGGCGATAGGTGACATAATCCGGGCCGAGCTCCTGGCCCAGGAAGACCTCCTCCATCTTTGCCTTCCAGGCCATGCCGAGCGAAATCAGGAGGGCGCCGAGCACCGCGGTCACGGTGCCCACGGCAAGACCGGTCGCGAGCATGCCGAGGATCAGCCCGGTATAGATCGGGTGGCGGACCATGCCGTAGGGGCCGGTGTCGATGACCTTGTGGCCTTCCTTGTGGGTGATCGCGTTCGACCAGAAGCGGCCGAGATGGATGCGCGCCCACCAGGTGAAGGCGATGCCCGCCAGCGTGACGACGGTGAGCAGGTAGACGCCGGTCTCGCCGGGGTGCCAGAACGGCTTCTCGCCCAGGAGGCGCGAGGTCCAGGGCGTGAACAGGATACCGCCGAGCACGATCAGCGCGTGATAGCGGCTGGTCCTGATCACCGTGACATGCTTTCGGGTCTGCCCCGACCAGAACGAGGCTCCGACCCAGCTGGCGAGCCAGATCAGCCAGATGATGGCCAACAGCGACGTCGGCCAGGTGGTGGTCCATCCGCTGAACGCAACCGACGAGATGGGACTGGCATCACCGGACATGTCTTGGAACCGCTATGAGACGTGGGATCGGCCGCTCTTACCTATTCGGCCGCCGTGCGAAAAGGGTGTTGTTTCTCGTCGAGCCGTTTTCCCGGCTCGGCATCGAGCAGGAAGGCGATGGTCTCGCGCAAGGTCGGCTCGATCGGGCGGGGCGCGTAGCCGAGCTCCCGCTTCGCCCTGTCGATCGACAGGTCCGAGGCCGACCGGGCGATCCTGACGCCTTCAGCGGTGCCCGATGGCGTCTGCTTGGTCAGGTGATCGGAGATGAATTCGAGCATGCCGGCGGACAGCTCAGCCAGCCGGCCGGGCACGGAAATGGCCACATGCTTGCGGCCGCTGATCGCCGCCATCAGCTCGAGGATTCGGCTGAGGCGCAGGCTCTCGCCGCCGAACACGTAGCGGCCGCCGACCTTGCCGCGTTCCATTGCCAGGATCAGGCCTGTGGCGACGTCACGGACGTCGACCAGGTTGACGACGAAATCGAGGTAGAGCTGCACCCGGCTGTCCAGGAAGTGGCGCAACATCTGTGACGGCGGTGTCAGGTTGCTGTCATGCGGCCCGATCGGCATCGTCGGCGTGCCGATCACGACTGGAAAGCCGTCCGCCGCAGCCGCCATGGCGCGGGCCTCGGCCAGGGCCTTCGACCGGGTATAGGCACCCGGCATGGCCTCCGCCGGAGGCGCGGTCGCAGCTGACGCAGCGCCTGCCGACCCCGGATAGTCGAACAGGATCGACTCGGTCGAACAGTGCAGGAAGCGGCGGACCCGGCTGGCGCGCGCCGCCGCCAGCACCGTCTCGGTGCCCAGGCAGTTCACCCGGTAGAAGTCCTCGCGGTCCGGCATCCACATGCCGGGCAGCCCGGCCAGGTGATAGACCTGATCGACGCCGGCGACGGCCTGTCGCACCAGGCCCGCATCGAGCACGGAGCCCTCGAGATACTCCACCTCGGTGATCATGTGGGTAGGACAGCGGATGTCGAGCACGCGCACCTCGACGCCCCGGGTGACGAGCGCCGAGACGAGGTGATGTCCGATAAAACCGCTGCCGCCTGTGACGAGGACTTTCATTAGGGGCGTGAGTGCTGATCGCCTTGAAGATGGTCCGATGCGTGCCGATCCGACGACCAGTCCGGCGCGATGAGGTCGGCCACCGAAGGCCTGAAGCCGAGCGCCATGTACAATTTCGCCATCACGAACATTGGTCCGAGAAAGAGATGCGCCGGATGATCCAGCAGAGACGGATTGTTGCGCTCGAACAGCTTGTGGCCGACGGCTTGCGACACCAGGCCAAGGATCACGAGCGCGGCAAACAGAGCCCACAAGGCCATTCCGTGGACGTGATCGGCAATCATCATGGCCGCAGCAAGGAACAGCACGGCGAAGGCCAGGATGCCCGCACCGAGTGCGGCATCGAGCAGCAGCCAATACAGCAGGACGGGCAGCGCCAGTACGGCGCCCAGGCTGATCGGGATGCCGAACGCGTCGAAATGCCACAAGCTCAGCGGCAGCACCGCCCCGAGGAACAGCAGGATGATCCCGAGCACATGCATCAGGCCGTTGCGCGGATCGCGATGATATTGGACGTAGTCGATCATCTGGCGTCGGAACATGGCGTTCATGTCTGGCTCGCTCGTCAATGAGACCGACGACCGCTCAATCGACGGCCGTAAAGACGGGGCTATACCATCAAGCGGCTGCATCGACAAACCCGGCAATCGCGGCCCAGCCGTCCGCCGCAGGCTGGCGTTGCCGCGCGAGGGTGATAACGGGTTCCATTTGCGTCTCGCGGGCGGCCGATCGCGTCATGTGCTGAAGTGACAGTCGCGCCGAGACGGCCACAGGTTCATGGCCCCCGCGCAGGTCTTACTTGCATCAATTGCGATGCTTGCGCGGAGCCTGCTTGCCCGGCGCCGCCGGCGCAGGGGCCGGAGGTGGGGCGGCCGCCTCTTCGGCGGCCTTGGCGACCGTGATGATCTGGATCTGCTGATTGACGGGCGCGGTCGGCTTCGACGGATCGAGCAATTGCTCCTCGCCGAGCCCGACCGACTGCAGGCGCTTGACCGAGATCTTGAAGGTATTTGCCAGGATGTCGCGGATCGCGTCGGCCCGGCGTTGGCTCAGGATGACGTTGGACTCGCGCTTGCCGTTGGCTTCGACATGGCCGACGATCAGGAACGTGTAGGGCAGGAGGTCGGAATACACCATCGCGTCGGCGATCCGTCCCACGGCCTGGTACGATTCGGGACGCACGATCGGCGTGTCCTGGTCGAACTGAATGTCGACGTTGAAGGCCGGCAGATTCATCAGCTCCGGCGCGATCGGCGTGCGCTTCTGCGGCGGTGGCTCATTGCGGCTGCGAATTTTCGAGCGTTCCTGGGTCTGCTGCTTCAGCGCCGGCAGATCGAGCGTGGGCGCGCTCTCGAAGCGGCTGAGCTGGCGCACGATGTCCTCGCGGGTGATCTCCTGCGACCGCGCCGGCGCGCTCGCGACCATCAACGAAGCGGCAAGCAGGCTTGGGAGCAGTCCTGGCAGCAGTGATGTCGCCGTCCGCTGCATCAGCGATACCCCGCCTCGCCCATCGCCTGCTGGCACCGCGCGTTCACGCCGTTGGCGGTCAGCAGGCACGGAATCGACTTGCTGGTCTCCTTGGTGGAACCGCCGCACAGTTTGACGATCTCGCGCTGGCAGGCATTGGCAACCGTCACCCGTGCCGCGATGCGCTTCTGGATCGCCTCGAAGGCCTTGAAATAGGTGGCCTTGCACTGCGCGGAGACCACGTCCTGGTTGCGCGAGAGGCACTCCTTGAGCCGGTTGGAGTCGAGATTGACGCCGCGGCAATTGGCGGTGATGTCGGCGCCGCAGCTCGATGCGATCAACCCGGCGGAATCGCCGAAGCTCATCGTCTGCGCCATCGCAAGCGACGGTGCACCCAGCAGTACCGCAACAAGAAGCAGAATGTATCCCCGGACCATGGTTGCATCTCATACGACGCAAGCTGCCACGGTCAAGGCCTAACGAAGGCGAAGCTTGAAGTTCGATTGCCACGATCCGCTTGCCGCGCGACGGCAAGCGCACAGTGTCCCTCAGGTCACGCCCGCTCGACGAAGCTGTCGACGACCTTCTTCTCGCCGGCCTTGTCGAAGGCGATGGTCAGCTTGTTGCCGTCGATCTTGACGACGCGGCCATAGCCGAACTTCTGGTGAAACACGCGGTCGTCGAGTGCGAATTCCGACGTGGTGCCGGTCGATTTCGCGACCAGCTCGCCCTCGATGGTCAGCGGTCCGCGCTTGCTCCGGCCAAAATTACCGCCAAAGCCGCCGCCGAAAGGATCGCGCCCCGAGAATGGCGATTGCTCTTCCTTGAAGCCGCCTTCGGTCGCCCCGCGCGCTGCGCCGGGGCGACGCGCCTGCGCGCGCTGCCAGCCCGGCGTGGAATAGCTCGATCCGAAGGATTCGACATTGTCGAAACGCGACGGGCCATAGCCGCCGGCGCCGCCCCAGCCGGAGCCGCCCTTGGATTCCGTGATCTCGACGCTGCCGGCCGGCAATTCGTCGAGGAAGCGCGACGGAATCGTCGTGGTCCAGGTGCCGTGGATGCGGCGGTTGGTGGCGAAATAGAGCTTGGCGCGACGGCGCGCGCGGGTCAGCCCGACATGGGCGAGGCGGCGCTCCTCTTCGAGCCCGGCACGGCCCTGTTCGTCGAGCGTGCGCTGGCTCGGAAACAGACCTTCCTCCCAGCCCGGCAGAAACACGTTGTCGAACTCCAGCCCCTTGGCCGAGTGCAGGGTCATCAGCGACACCGCGTCCTCGTCCGCGGCGCCCTCGCGGTCCATCACCAGCGAGATGTGCTCGAGGAAGCCGTGCAAATTCTCGAACTCCTCCATCGAGCGGATGAGCTCTTTCAAATTGTCGAGGCGCCCGGCCGCATCGGCCGAGCGGTCCTTCTGCCACATCTCGGTATAGCCGCTCTCGTCGAGCACGATCTCGGCGAGCTCGGTGTGCGGCGTCACCTCGCGCTGGGCGCGCCAGCGCTCGAACTGCAGCACGAGCTGGCGCAGGCTCCCGCGCGCCTTCGGCTTCAGCTCGTCGGTCTCGACCACGGCGCGCGCCGCCTCGAACAGCGGGATACGGCGCTTGCGGGCGTGATCGTGCAGCATCTGCACGGTGGCATCGCCGAGCCCGCGCTTCGGCACGTTGACGATGCGCTCGAAGGCGAGGTCGTCGGCCGGCGAGTTGATGACGCGCAAGTAAGCCAGCGCATCGCGGATCTCGGCGCGCTCGTAGAAGCGGGGACCGCCGATGACGCGGTAGGGCAGGCCGAGCGTGACGAAACGGTCCTCGAATTCGCGCATCTGGTATGAGGCGCGCACCAGGATGGCGATGTCGTTGAGATGCTCGCCCTTGCGCTGCAGCTCCTCGATCTCCTCGCCAATGCCGCGGGCTTCCTCCTCGGAGTCCCACGCGCCGGTGACGGTGACTTTCTCACCCTCGACGTCCTCGGTGCGCAGCGTCTTGCCGAGCCGGCCTTCATTGTGCGTGATCAAATGCGAGGCGGCCGCCAAGATGTGGCCGGTCGAGCGGTAGTTGCGCTCCAGCCGGATCACCTTGGCGCCGGGGAAGTCGTGCTCGAAGCGCAGGATGTTGTCGACCTCGGCGCCGCGCCAGCCATAGATCGACTGATCGTCGTCGCCGACGCAGCAGATGTTCTTGGGTGGAGGGGTGGCGCCAGGAACCGCAACGCTCTTCTCGTCATCGCCGGGCCGACGCGCTGCGTCGTGGCCCGGTGATCCATCTTCGTCCGAAGCCGCGATGGATTGCCGGGTCGAGCCCGGCAATGACGAGCCGGACGACGATGGGGCCTGCGACAGCAGCCGCAGCCAGAGATATTGCGCGACGTTGGTGTCCTGGTACTCGTCGACCAGGATGAACTTGAAGCGGTTCTGATACTGCCGCAGCACGTCCGGGTTCTCGCGAAACAGCCGGATGCACTCCAGCAGGAGATCGCCGAAATCGGCGGCGTTGAGGATCTTCAGCCGCTCCTGATAGCTCGCATACAGCTTGCCGCCCTTGCCGTTGCCGAACACGGCGGCTTCGCCAGACGGCACCTGGGACGGCATCAGGCCACGGTTCTTCCAGCCGTCGATCAGCCCGGCCAGCATGCGCGCCGGCCAGCGCTTGTCGTCGATGTTCTCGGCCTGCAGCAACTGCTTGAGCAGCCGGATCTGGTCGTCAGTGTCGAGCACGGTGAAGTTGGACTTCAGCTGCACCAGCTCGGCATGGCTGCGCAGGATGCGGCCGGCGATCGAGTGGAAGGTGCCGAGCCACGGCATGCCCTCGACCGCCTGGCCGAGCATCTCGGCGAGCCGCGTCTTCATCTCGCGCGCGGCCTTGTTGGTGAAGGTCACCGACAGGATTTCACCCGGGCGTGCGCGGCCCTGGCTCAGGATATGCGCGATGCGCGTCGTCAGCACGCGGGTCTTGCCGGTGCCTGCACCGGCCAGCACCAGCACCGGGCCGTCGAGCGTCTCGACCGCGTCGCGCTGCTCCGGATTGAGGCCCGCGAGATAGCGCGCCCCGCCGCTCGCAGCGGCACGGGCGCGCGCGGCGATGCCGCCGGCGACGGGCTGGTGGTCGGGCGCAGGAAAAGGGCTCAGGCGGTTGGGCTCGGTCATCAGCGAATCAGTCTCATCCCTCTGATGCCACCATACGACGGCATCGAGAGGTCTGCAGGAAGGAGCCCTCATAGCAGGGATTGACGGCTATATGGGGCCGTCGGGCGCGTTTTACAGCCCTAAATCGGGCGCTGCGCCGGCTCCACGCGGCTTTTGTTCCTGCGAACCGCGAATTTTTAGCGGCGCACGCCGCCGGAACCTTTGTTCCCGGCCACGATTGTCCCGGCAACGGCGCAAGCTCCGCGTCGCTTTGAACCGCAATCGAGAGACAGAGGTCGTGTCATGTTAAGCTGGGTCGTTACCTTCCTGGTTATCGCATTGATCGCCGGCATCCTCGGCTTCGGCGGCGTCGCCGGTGCCTCCATCGAGATCGCCAAGATCATCTTCTTCATCGCCATCGTGCTGTTTCTGGTGTCGGCCGTCGTGGGCCTCGCCCGCGGCCGCTCCCGCGTGTAGTCGGCCTCATCCCCTGACAAATGAGGTCGGCGAAGGGCGCAGTGCCTCGCAAGGGGCGCTGCGCCCTTTGCGGCTCCTGCGACCCAGTTGGAGCCGGCGTGCCGGGCATCTCGGAGCGCGCGGATCGACTTGGGGGCGGTGCGGACGAAAGGGAGGATCCGATTGCGTCCGTTCGGGGCGTGACCTCGATCCTCGGAAGTGCGGTCCGTTTGCGCCAGCGGATCGATTCGGATCAGCTCGAACAATTGATGATCCTGAGTTCGACGCGACGGTCGAGTGCGTCGCTCGGATCGTCGCGGCCGGTACCGACGATCATTTCTCGAGATCCGCGGCCGCTGGCGATCAGCCGGCCCTCGAGGCTTCTGTCCTCGGCCAGGATCTGATCCCTGACATAAGCGGCGCGCAGGACGGACAGCCGGTCATTGACGCCGGCATATCCCGTCGCGCTGGTATGACCTGCCACTTCGAGGCAGACATGATTGGCGGCGGTTCGTTGCGCGATCTTGCCGATCCAGGCCTGATAGGGCGCGCGCACCTCTGGATCGGCGTAGAGCAACGTCGAGCCCGGCTTGAACAGAAACTTGATCGCGAGCCGATCGCTGTTCTTCAGCCCGAAATCGAGCAGCCGGTCGAATGCCTGCATGGCGAGTTGCGTGCGGCCGAGCTTGAGGGCCGAGAGGTAGATTCCGCTGTAGATGCGCAGCTGCTCGCCACCGTCCATTCGCAGCGCGGTCTGATAGAGCTCGAGCGCGGCCTTGTAGCGGCCGGCATTGTAGGCCTCGATTCCCTCGTTGACCTGAGCCGAGGCGAGGATGTGATTGGTATAGATCTGGTCGACGGCGTCGCCCGGCTTGGCGCCCTGGCAGCTTCTCACATAGGCCTCGGTGGCGGGGTCGTTGGTGTGGACCGGGCTATCCTTGAAGAAGGGGACCGGTGTCGGATCGACGTCGTCGGGCAGCGCGCGCGCGACGCCCTTTGAGACGACCGTGTTACTGTTCAGATCGGCGATCGCAAGGCAGATCCGGTAGGCGTCGCGGGGGCCCGTAGGCAAGCCGTCGTTATTGATCGGGGTGAGGGTGCCGATCAGGACCAGCGGCTTTCGTAACAGCGAGGCCACCGTGAACGGCAGGGTGCGGATCCGGGGGTAGTTGGCCGCGATGAGCGCGGTGATGCGTTGCTGCTCCAGCAACGTTGCTGCCGATTGCACCCGGGTGACGCCGTCGATCAACGGGTCGATCACCAGTTCGAGTTGGCCCGGCGCAGCGTCGTCCTCGAATTTGGACAGCAGGTCATGGGCCGCTTTCGACAGCGCATTTTCGAGCGGCACGGGCGTTGGAGGAGGCGCGATCGCTGCCAATGGCGGCGTTGCCTGTGCCGACGGCGAGATCTCCAGCGCCCGGATCGCCGGAGCCGGACACGCGACGATCAGCCAACAAAGTGCGAGCCCGATCGGGCCCTTGCGAAGAAACACGACGTGCTCTCGTCAGAAGACAGATTTCAACCCATGGAATGATTGAGGAATTTCTTGTCGAAAGCAGGTCGCTCAACCGTGGTTGGTGGATTTTCAAGTTGCACGAATCTTGCGCCCAGCGGGGGGTCTGGCCCAGACTCGCCACACCTTCGCTGGATTTCGAATGCCCCACGGGCGTCCCACTGCCGCTCCTCGATCGCCTGATCCTGTTGAATGCATGACGATCGCGGCGGCTGCGCATTGCGCCGGCGATCGCATTTCGTCGCCTAGATTATGGCGGTCGGATCCAAGGCGTATGGAGGCGCCGCCCAGGTGTTGTCCGATGTTTGCTGAAAGTGTGGCTTGGGCAGGGTCCGTGAATCGTTTGCCGCGTGAGGATGTCTCGGCCGGCCCGCAGCTGTATTCCCAGTGAACTCGTTCGTGCAAGCGCGCTGCCCGATGAACTCCGACGACGCGGTGCTGCAAGTCGAGAACGACCCGCGCGACGCGATGACGAGGCATTGCGGCCTAGCCAGAGGTCCTCCGGGAGCGATTGGCGCGTCGTCTGCGCCTCGCGTTCTGATCGGCGGAGTTCGCACGTCCCATATCCTCTCGTTGGCTCGACGTAACTAACAATGAGCAAGGGAGGTTGGCACCGGATGCCCACGTCGATCTCATTTCGGAGGAAGCTCCGCGTCGCTGTGAACCGCAATCGAGAGACAGAGGTCGTGTCATGTTGAGCTGGGTCGTCACCTTTCTGGTTATCGCATTGATCGCCGGCATCCCCGGCTTCGGCGGCGTCGCCGGTGCCTCCATCGAGATCGCCAAGATCATCTTCTTCATCGCTCTTGTGCTGTTCCTGGTGTCGGCTGTCGTGGGCCTCGCCCGCGGCCGCACCCGCGTGTAGTCGGCCTCATCCCTGACAAATGAGGTCGGCGAAGGGCGCAGTGCCTCTTGCGAGGCGCTGCGCACTTTGCGTTTTGGGCCTGAGCGTTTTGGGCCTCAGTCAGGCTGGTGCGGTCAGGGCCACCTGGACCTTGGCGAGCGCGGGATCGAGCGCCACGGAGGCAAGCCGCGCATCGTTGGAGAGTGCGGTCAAGGTGAGCGTCTGGTCCTGGACACGGAAGATCCGGCACAACGTCGTCGCCTCCGAGGCATCGCGCAGCATCACCGACAGCGGCGCGATGTGGTTCTCGTCGGCGATCTTCTCCGCGACGAGCGCAAGCCGCGTCGCCGCGGCTGCAAGCTGCTCGGTGTGATGGGCGGTGGTATTGGCGGCGAGCGGCAAGCCTTCCTCGTTGGTCAGCAGCACGGTCTCGAAGCGTCCGACATCGGCGATCTTGTCGAGCAGCGGCACCAGCTCGCGCCGCCGTCCCGGACGGCTTGCCAGTTGCGCGAGATCCAGCGAGATGCGCTCGCGTTCGACCAGCGGCGCCAGCACATCCTCGATCGCGCTGCGCAGGCTGGTTTCCCGCTCGGTCGCGTCGAGGCTGCTCCGCTCCTGCAACTGGTCGAGGCTCGCGGCCTGCAACTGCACCTGCCGCCGCAGCAGGTCGCGCGCCAGCACGCCCTGTCGGGCCCCGAACAGATAGCCCGAGGTGAGCAGGAGAATGGCGGCGCCCAGGCCGCTCACGATGGCATAGATCGTCATGGTCGTTTCGCCGCTGTGAGTTGATCGCAATCGTCGACGCCGGCGATGCGCAGCACGGCCTTGCGATCGCCTGCGACCGCACCGGCATCGCCGCGCGCCTCGCCGGCTCCGGCGGCCCGCACCGAGATCCGCCGCGCCGGGATGCCGTCGTGCTTCAGCAGCTCCGCGATGGCCTTCGCCCGCGAATAGCTCAAGAGCACGTTCAGCTCCTCGCTGCCGCTCGCATCGGTGTGCCCCTCGATCACGAGCATCGCGTCGCCGTGTCGCGACAGCGCCTTGTGCAGGATGGCCAGCGACCGCTTCACGTCGGCCGGATCCGGTCGTGCGCTGCCGCGCTCGAAGCCGATCGCCAACGGTGCGAAGCATTCGGTCGTGGCCTTGCGCATAGGGCTCGGCGGTTCTGGAATCGCAACTGTCGGCGGGGGAGCTGCCGCCGGCTCCGGCGGCGCAGCAGGTTTGATCGGCGCCGGTGCTGGTACCGGCATGTCCTGCAGTTTCGGCAGCGGGTCCGCGATGCGCTCCTCGCGCACGGGCACGGGCGGTGCCGCGAGAGGTGTGCTTGCGATCGCGACCCTTGGTGGGCTCGCGAGGCCCTGCTGCCAAAGCGCGGCCGACATCACGGCGATGAGCGTGCCCGCCACGCCGAAGGCAACAGCGAGCCAGGCGGGCGCCTCTTCGCCTGATACGGCGCAGGCATCGACCCGCGCTGCGGCCGGAGGCAACGGCACGCTCCGCGTCAGTGACGCCGCGGACGAGGACAGGTTCGGGGAGGGCGCCAGCATGTCAGCCCGCAGGCACCTTGAACATCGGCGTGATCAGGTCGATGCCGCATTCGAGCCCGGCGCACCACTCGATGAACTGGCGCGACATCGCCGCGTCCGGAAACAGCGCGCCGTGCTGCGGGGCGATGATCTCGATGTCGAGCGGCCGCACCATCTGCGCCCACGCCTTCATGACGCGGTTCGAGCACATGTAGCGGCGGTGGAAGCCTTCCATGAAGCGGATATGCGCCTTGAAGTCGCGCGTGACCGTGTAGTCGATGCCGATCGAAGCGCCGAGGTCGCCGCTGTAGAGGATCTTCGACACGGGATCGTAGAGCTGGAAATTGCCTTCGCTGTGCAGGAAGTGCGCCGGCAGCGCATACAGCTTGCTGCCCGCGAGATCGAACACCATGCCCTGGTCGGGAATGGGCTTCAGCCGGTCGGCGACGATATGGTCGAAGCCGAAATGCGGCACGAAGCGGGTCCATAGCTCGGAGATGTAGGCGTCGGCATCGGTCGTCATCAACCATCCGTTGATGGCGGCCACGATGTCTGGATCCTGGTGCGACAGGAACAGATATTTTAGCCGCCCGCCCGAGAGCTGGCTGAAGGTCTCGCTAAGCACTCTGGAATAGACCTTGTGGCCGCCCGGATCGAGCAGCATGCCGACACGGTCGTGGATGATCAGATGCTGGTTCGCCTGCACCGCGAGGTCGCCGGCGCCGAAATCCTCCAGCAGGATGTTCTTGTGAACGCCGTCGTCATAGAGGACGGTATTGGCCATGAAACTACTCCCGCCGGCGCCGCGCTATCGCAGCGCGCCGGCTCTTTGACTGTGCTACAGCACCTTCTGCAGCGACCTGACGGCTTCGCGCATGTCGAAGAAGGTCAGCCCGAGCTTGCTGTTCTCGTTGGTGAGCGCGAGCAGCAGCGCGCCGCGCCCGGCGCTGACCAGCACCGCATAGCCGGACTCGCCGCGGATGATGACCTCCTGCAGATGGCTGCGCCCGAGCTCCATCGCGGCGCGGCCGCCGAGCGACAGCAAGGTGGCCGTCATGCCGGCGACCCGCGTCTCCTCCATGTCGGCGGCGAGCACGCTCGCGATCATCAGCCCGTCCTCCGAGATCAGCGCGCAGGCTTCGACGCCGAAGGAGTCGCTCTGCAGCTTGCGCAGCACGCGGTTGATTTCATCGAGACGGGACATCGGCTTCTCCTCGACGGCGCGCGGGGCAAACTTGGAATGAAACTGACTTTGAGCCATGGCGGGATCCTGGACGTCATCGACTGTTGAAAGGGAAACGGGGGGACTATCGGCACGTTCGGCAAAAGAAGGGAGCGGATCGTCGGGCACCAGCGCCGTCGGGAGCGCCGGACTGTCCTCCGGCACCGTCAGCGCGCGGGTTTCGATGGTCTCGACGGCGTCGTCGAGCGCGCGTTGCTCCGCCTTGATGCGTGACCTGGAGACGGGCGGATCCATCGCCTGGAGCTGGGTCACCAGCGCCTGGCGTGCCGACTGATAGACTTCGGCCCGACGTTCGGGACGGGAGTCCGGAAGGTTCTCCATCGCGCGCGACAGCAGGATGAAGTAGTCGGCGGTGGTCGCGGGGACGGTCGCCACATCGTCCTGCGGGTCGTGCGCTCTGCTGAGCAGGCTTGCGAGGCGTCCCATCGCTCTCTCGTCAACTCTATGCAACTAACGATGCGTAAGGTTAGGTCGGCACCAGAGACGGCGCGAATGATCTGAATCAAATTAACTAAATTCGTGATGAGGCGGCGCATTCCCGCCTTCTTGTCAGCCGGGTCTGACCATCGTACCGCCTTGCTTGTCTCCGATGCGCCGTATTGCCGCCGCGATCGGCGCAACTGCGCCTCTGTTGCAGCCAGAATCAGCTACGATGACGTTCGGCTGATTGCGGTGCGGGGAGGGAATTGTGAACGTCCTGGAGTATCTGCAGCGCGATGCGGTCGCCCTGGCCGAAGCTGTCCGCGCCGGTGAAACGACCGCCGCCGAGCTCCTGCAGCTCGCCCTCAAGCAGAGCGAGCGGGCGCAGCCGCGGACCAATGCGATCTGCAGGCTGATGGAGCACGAGGCGCGCGGGCAGCTGGCCAAGCCTGCGACCGGCCCCTTCACCGGCGTGCCGTTCCTGATCAAGGACTGCGCGCAGGACTATGCGGGCCTGCCGACCGCCTATGGCAGCAAGGCGCTGTCTGGCGTCGTCGCGGGCGCGCATGCGCATGTGGTGCGGCGGTACCTCGACGCCGGCCTCGTGATCTTCGGCAAGACCAATCTGCCGGAGCTCGCGCTCAAGGGCGTCTCGGACTCGCGCGCCTTCGGGCGCGTCAACAATCCCTGGAATCCGGCGCATACGCCGGGCGGCTCCAGCGGCGGCGCCGCGGCAGCGGTCGCCTCGGGCGTGGTGCCGATGGCGGCCGGCAATGATGGCGGCGGCTCGATCCGGATTCCCGCTGCCTGCTGCGGCCTGTTCGGCTTGAAGCCGTCCCGCGGCCTGGTCTCGTCCGGTCCCGGCTTCGCCGAGTATTGGTATGGCGCGTCCAGCGAGGGCGTGATCTCACGCAGCGTGCGCGACACGGCGCTGGCGCTTGACGTCATCGCGGGCGCAGAGCCCGGCGATCCTTTCCTCTGCGCCGAGCCCGGCGTGGTGTTCGCGAACGCCGCGCTGCGCGATCCGCCGCGCCTGCGCATCGGCATCAGCACGGCCTCGCCGATCGGCACCGAGGTGCATGCCGAGGCGAAGCTTGCGGTCGACAACGCCGTGAAGCTGCTGCAGAGGCTCGGCCACGAGGTCGAGGAGGCCACGCCCGACATCGATGGTGCGGCGCTGGCGACCTCGTTCCTGCACATCTATTTCGGCCAGGTCGCAGCGCTCGTCGCCGATGCACGCGCCAAGGGCGCCAAGCGGGAGGAGTTCGAGCTGCTGACGCGGGTGCTGGCGACGCTCGGCAGCGCGATCTCGGCCGGTGCGCTGACCACGCAGCTGCTCAAATGGAACGGCTTCGCCCGCGCGCTGGCGCGCTTCCATGCGCGCTACGACATGCTGCTGACGCCGACCTTGGCGCATCCGCCGATCCGCCACGGAGAGGGCGATCCGAGCACGGCCGAGCAGACCTTGCTCGACATGCTCGACCGCGTCGGCCTGCTCGGGCTGTTGACCCGCTACGGTCTGCTCGACGGCATGATCGACAAGATCGCCCGCGACAGCCTGCAATATGTCCCGTTCACGCAGCTCGCCAACCTGACCGGCACGCCGGCGATGAGCGTGCCGCTGCACTGGACCGCCGACGGCCTGCCGCTCGGCGTGCAGTTCATAGGCCGGCTCGGCGATGAGCTCAGGCTGTTGCAGCTCGCCCGCCAGCTCGAGCAGGCGCAGCCCTGGTTTGCGCGGCTGCCGGACTGGGTGATGCCGAGCTAGCTATTTGTTCGCCGGCATGCCGATCGCGCGACCGAGTCCCTCGGGGCGCGGCAGTGCGGCGTGGGCCTGCAGCGCGCGGGCGATGTTGTCCTGGATATCCTGCGGGAACGGCGCGACCTTGCGCTTGCTCATGTCGATGTGCACCGACATGCCCTCCGAGGTCGCCGAGACCCAGCCTTCGCCGGCATGGCGCAGCTCCTCGAAGGTGTGCAGCCGCTTCTCGTCGGCCGCGATCAGCCAGACCGCGACCTGCACCGGGTCGCCGAGATGAATCTCACGCAGGTAGCGAACGTGGCACTCGGTGATGAAGGTCGAGCCCTGGCGCTCCTTCATGTAGGCCGGGCCGATGCCGAGCTCGGCCCACAGCTGGTCGATCGCGCGGTCGAACATCACGTGGTAATAGGCCATGTTGAGATGGCCGTTGTAGTCGATCCATTGCGGCTCGATCTGCATGATCGACGACAAAAACGGCCCCGCGGCGGGTGAAGTGGGCACTGCATTATCGCTCATCGGCTCTTCCGTTTGCTCCCTTGACCCCTTGGTCGTCCTTTGCCACGGTCCGCCCAACTCGCGGAGGACATAGTGGCGACGACGATCCCCCATCACGATTTGAAGCGGCCCGCGCCGGAGGCGCTGAAAAGCGCGCTCGACGCGCTCGCGGCCCGCTTCGGCAACAAGCTCATCACATCGCAGGCCGTGCGCGAGCAGCATGGCCATACCACGACCTGGCTGCCGACGCAGCCGCCGGATGGCGTGGTGCTGGCGCAGGAGACCGCCGACATCCAGGACGTGGTCCGCATCTGCGCTGCCCGCGGCGTGCCGGTCATTCCGTTCGGCACCGGCACCTCGCTGGAGGGCCAGGTCAACGCGCCCGCCGGCGGCATCTGCATCGACATGCGCGACATGAACAAGGTGCTGGAGGTGCATGCCGAGGATCTCGACTGCGTGATCCAGCCCGGCATCACCCGCAAGACCCTCAACGAATATCTGCGCGACCAGGGCCTGTTCTTCCCGATCGATCCCGGCGCCGACGCGTCGCTCGGCGGCATGGCCTCGACCCGGGCCTCCGGCACCAATGCGGTGCGCTACGGTACCATCCGCGAGAACGTGCTGGCGCTGAAGGTCGTGCGCGGCGACGGCGAGATCATCAAGACCGGCACCCGCGCCAAGAAATCCGCCGCGGGCTACGATCTGACGCATCTGTTCATCGGCGCCGAAGGCACGCTCGGCATCATCTGCGAGATGACGATCCGCCTGCGCGGCATTCCCGACACCATCGCGGCGGCGTCATGCTCGTTCGAGACCGTGCGCGGCGCCTGCCAGGCGACGATCCTCGCGATCCAGACCGGCATTCCCGTGGCGCGCATCGAGCTGCTCAATGCCGCGCAGGTCAGGGCCTGCAATGCCTATTCGAAGCTGACCCTGCCGGAGACGCCGCTGCTGCTGCTGGAGTTTCACGGCAGCGAGGCCGAGGTCGCCGAACAGTCGAAGAACTTTGCCGAGATCGCCGCGGAGTGTGGCGGCGGCGCGTTCACCTGGACCACCAAGCCCGAGGACCGCACCAAGCTCTGGCAGGCGCGTCACGACGCCTATTGGTCGGTGAAGGCGATCCGCCCCGGCGCAGGCGTGGTCGCGACCGACGTCTGCGTGCCGATCTCGCGTCTCGCCGACTGCGTCGGCGAGACCGAAGAGGATCTCGCGCGGTTCAATCTGACCTCGCCGATCGTGGGCCATGTCGGCGACGGCAATTTCCACTGCTCGCTGATGTGCGACGTCGACGATGCCGACGAGATGGCGCGCGGCGAGGAGTTCATGCATCGCCTGGTCGAGCGCGCCCAGGCGATGGACGGCACCTGCACCGGCGAGCACGGCATCGGCCAGGGCAAGCAGAAGTACCTGAAATCGGAACTCGGCGAAGAGGCGCTCGACGCGATGCGCGCGGTGAAGGCCGCGCTCGATCCGCAGAACATCTTCAACCCCGGCAAGATCATCCCGGCGGGGTGAACGGTTACGGCAGTTCGGATTCGGCGTTTGGCTTGCAGGGCTCTCGCTGCGCGGTCGGTGTCCACCTCGCTCCGCCTGCTCCCTCTCACCGTGAAGAATGGGGAGAGGGAGCGCAGCGTGATCGAGGCGACAGCTCAGATCCAAGGCATTGTTGGCGAACCGCCCAACAAAAAACGCCGCCGCATTCTGGATGCGGCGGCGCTGGTCGTCAGTGCATCAATCAACGGCAGACGCGGCGCGGTCCCCACGGGGTCGGGCGCACCCAGCAGGTGCGCGGGCCGTAGCCACCGTAACCATAATAGGGGCGCGGGGCGGGGCGGCAGCGGCCCCAGCGGTCGGGGAACCAACCGGGACCGCAGCCGCCGGCAACGCGCTCGACATTGCTATCGGCGGCCGCAGGTTGGGCCGGCAGCGTGAAGGCATGAGCTGCCGATCCGCCCAGCATGACGGTCGCGGCGAGCAGGGCGGAGGTGAACAGATTGCGCATTGCAGTGCGGTCCTCTCGTTGGTTTCGAATCAGTGCAGTCCTTAGACGTCGTCGGACAGGTTTTGGTTTCGCAATTTTTTCGAGGCAGCGAAACCTCGTCCTAATACCATAGACCTGTCCATGACACCGATCGTGCGGCGCAGCTCTGCCGATCATGTGGCGCATCGCTGCAGTGTCGCTGTCGTGCAGTCTCTAGCAGATGTTCGCTGCAAGGAACATGAACGGCGATCGAGGTGTCCCGCTGGTTTCTGTCGCAGGCGGCATCACTTGCCGCTCTGTTGCGCCTTTGCTTCCTTCAGGGCCGTCTTGCAGACGTCGGAGAGCTTGTCGAACTTCTCGATCATGCACTGCTTGATGCGGCCGCCGCCCGGCATGATTCCGGAGCAGAGCGTGCGCACGTCGTCGCCGCAGGCCTGGCGCATCGCGCCCGTGCCTTGGGCCCGTGCAGTCGTGATGGACATGGCTATCAACAGCAGCGAAAACAGCTTGCGCATGAACGACGATCCTTGCCTTGCGCCGCGGCCGACGGGCCGGGCGTCATGATGCGGATGTCTCGCCGACAAACTTTGCGCATGTGTGTCGATCGCCACTGCGTTGCGTATCGTTTTGTATCACGCGGTCACACGCAGAGCTTCAAAGCGTCGCCGGTCCCTTCTGGTGATCGCCCTGCAACTTCCGCAGCGCGAGGTCGACGCTGTGGAACACGCGGTCTCTCGGCAGCACGTCGTAGAGGCCGAACCGCTCGAAGGCCGCCTGGGCCCGCAGCGATTCCAGCCGCGCCACGGCGAAGATCGTTCCGGCCTCGTTGCAGAGGCGGATCACCTCGCGCAGCGCCTGCGCGGCGGTGAAGTCGATCTCGACGATGGCGCTCGCCTCGAATACGACGAGCCGCGGCTTTCGACTGCGCAGCATGTGCTGCAGATCGGCGCGGAACGTCGTGGCGTTGAGAAAGCTGAGCGGCGCCTGGAAGCCCACGACGGCAATGTCGGACAGCACTTCGCCCTTGATCTGCGGGTGCGCCGGCCACCAGATCGTCGTCTCGGGCACGCGTTCGAACGCGATCAGATGCGCGCGCGTCGTGCTCCAGATGCCGTGCAGCAGCGACAGCGCAATGCCGAGCGCCACGCCCTGCTCGATCGGCAGCACGACGATGGCGGCGGCCGTCGCCACGATGAGCAGGAATTCGCCCTTGGACGCGCGATAGACGCTGACGATCTGCGACACACGGATGATGCGCAGTGCGACGAATAGCAGCACCCCGCCGAGCGCCGCCTCCGGCACATGCGCCAGCAGCCGCGCGCCGAACAGCACCAGCAGCAGCACGATGACGGCGGCGAGCAGTCCGGCGAGCTGCGAGCGGCCGCCGGTCTCGACCACGATGCCGGTGCGCGGCGGACTGGCGTTCACCGGAAACGCGCCGAACAATCCGCCCAGCAGGCTGCCGGCGCCGGCACCGAGAAAGTCGCGGTCGACATCGGCCGGGCGGCTCGGATCGGAAGGGAACGAGCGCGTGGTGGCCGAGGTCTGCACCATCACCACGACGGCGATCAGGAAGGCGAGAGGGACCAGCTTCGCCCATTGTTCCGGCCCGATCAGCGGCACGGACGGCATTGGCAACGCGCCGGAGATTTCGCCGATGACGGGCACGCCGCGCGTCTCCAGGCCGGCCGCGATCACGAACAGGGTCGAGGCGGCGAGCGCGATCAGCGCGCCGGGAATGCGGGCGCTGATCCGCTCGCAGACGGTGACGGTCGCGAGCACGCCGAAGCCGATGATGATCGTGTACGGGTTGGCCTTGCCGAGCTCGCCCGCCAAGGTCACGATTCGCTCCAGCGTCGGCCCGCTGGGAGAGGGCAGGCCCAGCACGCCCGGCAATTGCGAGACGATGATGTGGACGGCGATGCCGGCCAGGAAGCCGACCGTGACCGGTACCGACAGGAGGTTGGCGATTCCACCCAGCCTGAAGCCGCCCGCGAGCACCAGCATGACTCCGACCAGCAGCGCCAGGCCTGCGGCCAGGCTGCCATATTCGGGCGAGCCGCCGGCTGCGAGCAGCGCCAGCCCGCCGGCGAAGATCGGCGTGATGGTGGAATCGGCGCCGCAGGACAGGAAGCGGTTGGCGCCGAACAGCGCGAAGCCTAGGGAGCCCGCCATGAAGGCGAAGAAGCCGGTCTCGGGCGTGAAGCCGCCGAGTTTGGCGGTCGCCATCTGCTCGGGGATCGCGATCGCCGCCAGCGTCAGCCCGGCGGCGAGGTCGGCGGGCAGGGCGCTGATCCGCCATCCCCGCAGTGAGCGAAGCATCGGCCAGTGATGGTCGCCGTCGTCGGGTGATTGCTCAGTCATGTCGATGTCTCCGCGCGCACGGCAGGAAAGCTGTCCGTCCGCTTACGCAAGGTCGCGATCCCACGGTGGCTGCGGCGCAAAGGCCGCGGCGAGGTAATCGATGAAGGCGCGCACCTTGGCCGAGGGCGTGCGGTCCGGCAGGTAGACCGCGTGCACCGCCAGCAGGTCCGATGGCGGAACGTCGAGCGTCACCGGCACCAGTCGCCCCGCGCGCACCTCGTCGCCGACGATGAAGGTCGGCTGGTAGATCACGCCCTGTCCGGCGAGCGCCGCCGCGAGCAGCGCATCGCCATTGTTGGCGCGCAGATTGCCGCTCACGGTGACATCGACCGCTGTCTTGCCGCCCATGCGCCAGCGCGACGGGCCAGCCGCCGCCAGCGTGTAGCCAAGACAATTGTGGCCGGCGAGATCGGCCGCGCTGCGCGGCGTGCCGTGGGCGGCGAGATAGGACGGCGCGGCGCAGATCATCATCCGGCACGGCGCAAGCCGCCGCGCCACCAAGGTCGAGTCCCTGAGCGTGCCGATCCGGATCGCGAGATCCCAGCCTTCCTCGATCAGGTCGACCAGCCGGTCGTTGAGGCCGAGCTCGACGCTGACGCCGGGATAGAGCGCGGCAAACCGGGCCATCAGCGGCGCGATCTGGCGGGTCCCGAAAGCGAGCGGGACGTTGAGCCGCAACAGCCCGCGCGGCTCGACGCGATCGGCCGCGATCGCGTTCTCGGCCGCCTCGAAGTCGCCGAGCACGCGTTCGGCCAGGTCGAGATAGCGCCGCCCTGCTTCGGTGATCGTCAGCCGGCGCGTTGTCCGATGGAACAGCCTCGTGCCGAGCCGCGTCTCCAGCGCCGCGAGGTGTTTTGTCACCATGGTAGGCGACATGCCGAGCACGCGCGCCGCCGCTGACAGGCTGCCGGAGCCGGCCACCTTCGAGAGCACTTCCAGCCCGGTCAGCCGGTCCAGCAATCGGTTATCTCACTCTAGGGGTACGAGGTGAATTTCCCTTGTACCGGATTATCGCCTGCTGGGGAATGATCCATATCCTGGGGGTCCCCACGGAGGTTTAGATGATCGATTCCCGTACTGCGCCTTATGCTGCGCTCCTGCTCCGCCTCACCCTCGGCGGCCTGTTCCTGGCTCATGCCAGCCTAAAACTGTTCGTGTTCAGCCCGGCCGGCACCGCAAAGTTCTTCGGCAGCATCGGCCTGCCGCCCGAACTCGCCTACCTCGTCATTTCAGCCGAGATTCTGGCCGGCATCGCCCTGATCCTCGGCCTCTACACCCGCTGGGTGGCGCTCGCCGCCGTGCCGATCCTGCTCGGTGCCATCTTCACCGTGCACGGCTCGGCCGGCTTCTTCTTCAACAATCCCAAGGGCGGCTGGGAATATCCGGCGTTCTGGGCCGTGACCTTGGTGATCCAGGCCCTGCTCGGCGACGGCGCCTACGCCCTCGGCGGCCTGCGTGCGAGCCTTGCCGGCGGCCAGCTCCGCAGCGCACATTGATCGTTGTCATGGGTGGTTCACTACCGCCACAATCTCGCTGTCATCCCCGCGGACGCGGGGATCCATAACCACCGGCACAAATGAGTTGAGCACGCTGGTCGACGCGCAGCGTGCCTCAAACCTCGATCACGCGGTATGGGTCCCGGCTCAAGGCCGGGACGACAGTTGTGGTTGGTGCGCGACCTGAGATATCTCTCGAACGAGGAGCGATGACATGACCCTGCCCAGCATCTTCCTGTCGCACGGCTCGCCGATGCTGCCGCTCACGGACTCGGCGGCGCGTGACTTCCTCCTCGGCCTCGGCGGCAGCCTGTCGCGGCCGAAGGCCATCCTGGTGATCTCGGCGCATTGGGAGACCGACATCCCCGTCGTCAATGCCGTCGCCACCAACGAGACGATCCACGATTTCTACGGCTTTCCGCGCGAGCTCTATCAACTGAGCTATCCCGCACCTGGTGCGCCCGATCTCGCAATGGCCATCGCGGCGCGCCTGCAGGCCGCAGGCCTTCCCGTCGGTGTCGACCGCGAGCGCGGGCTCGATCACGGCGCCTGGGTGCCGCTGCTGCTGATGTATCCGCAGGCCGACATTCCCGTGCTGCAGCTGTCGATCCAGACCGAGCGCGGCCCCGCACATCATCTCGCGCTCGGCCGCGCGCTGGCGCCCTTGCGTGACGAAGGCGTGCTCATCATCGGCAGCGGCAGCTTCACCCACAATCTCGGTGAGTTCCGCAAGCGTCGGCTCGACATCGACGATCCCGCGCCATCCTGGGTGGTCGACTTCGCCGACTGGGTGCACAAGGCCGCGATCGAAGGCCGCATCGACGACCTCGTCAACTATCGACGCCTTGCTCCGCATGCCCGCGACAATCATCCGACCGACGAACACTTCCTGCCGCTGTTCGCAGCACTCGGCGCCGCCGGCGAGGGCGCGCGCGTCGAACGCCTGCACAACAGCGCCAATTACGGCGTGCTGCGCATGGACGTGTATGCGTTCCATGGCGCCGACGAGGCGAAGGCCGCGGCTTGAGATGCCGACTTATTAGTTCGACGTGCATCTGCCCGTCGGGCCAATTTGCCCGTCGGGTTACTTTGTCGCAGCAGATTTCGCTTGCGTCGTCGGGCAAATCACCGCGATCTTCTCCCGCATCCCGTCTCACTTCGGAGGGGCGTTGCGCGCGATCGTCACGACACGCGAGGCGGGGAGCGGTGGCCGCGAGACGTCGCAGCATGTCCTTGGCAACATGTCCTGGATGTGCGGACGAACGATGTTCTTGCGGACGTGAAGTTGCAGGGTTCTGATACCTCGACGCTGGTATCCCGCACGATGCGCGAAGGCGCATTGTCGCGCATGGCGGCCAACAAGCCCGAGCGCCAGGAAGCCTGCATATAAGCGTGAAGCCCATCGCGCAGGGAGGGCCGGGTGATCTCGGCTGAACCTGTGGTTCCTGCCCCGTGCAATTTTTCCGCACGGGGGCCACGGGCGCGGCCAGCGCCCGGCCTTCCCTGCGCCCTCCTATTCAGGAGGGGGAGCGGACCTTACATAGTCCGGGCATGTCATGCCGCGGAATTGTAGCAGCGCGTCGGTCCGGTCGATGAATGCGAGATATCTCAGCATCGTCATTGCGAGCGCAGCAATCCAGAATCCCGTCCACAGCCCTGGATTGCTTCGCTGCGCTCGCAATGACCGAGGAAAGGCCAGCGTTTCCAGAGGTGCGCTGCACACATGACCTCGGAGGTAGCTGACATCACCGTGTGCTGCGCAGAAAATCCTTGACCCGTTCGTACGCAGGTGATGCGAAGGATGCACCAGGGAGTGAAAACAACAACAATGCGCCTGCCGTTCTATTATGGCTGGGTCATCGTCGCCGTGACCTTCGTGACGATGGCGATCGGCGTCAATGCGCGCACCGCGTTCTCGCTGTTCTATCCGCCGATCCTCGCCGAATTCGGCTGGGACCGCGGCGTCACCGCCGGCGCCTTCTCCTTCGGCTTCGTCGCCTCCGGCATCGTCAGTCCCTTGATCGGACGGCTGATGGATCGCACCGGCCCGCGTGCGGTGATGGAGATCGGCGTTGCGCTGATGGGCGGCGGGCTCTTGCTGGCGCCGCTGACCACGCAGCCCTGGCATCTCTACGTCACGATCGGCGTCATGGTCGGCGCCGGCAGCGTCTGCCTCGGCTATTCCGGCCAGTCGCTGTTCCTGCCGAACTGGTTCATCCGCCGCCGCGGGCTCGCGATCGGCATCGCCTTTGCCGGCGTCGGCATCGGCTCGATGACCTTGCTGCCCTGGGTGCAGCACATGATCGCGCAGACCAGTTGGCGCGCCGCCTGCACTGCCATGGGCATCGTGGTGCTGGTCGTGCTGGCGCCGATCAACCTGCTGCTGCGCAAGAAGCCGGAGCAGCTCGGCCTGCGGCCCGATGGCGATGCCGCGCCGCTTGCGAGCGCCGCCAGGCCTGTCTCCAACGTCGTCGACGTCGGCTGGGCCGGCATCGATTGGACGTTGCCGCGCGCGCTGCGCACGAGCCGGTTCTGGTGGCTCGCGCTCGGCTATTTCTTCGGCCTCTATGTCTGGTACGCGGTACAGGTGCATCAGACCAAATACCTGCTCGAGATCGGCTTCAGCTCCAGCGTCGCGGTGTGGGCGCTCGGCGCCGTCAGCCTGCTCGGCATTCCCGGGCAGATCGCGCTCGGCCATCTGTCGGATCGGCTCGGGCGCGAGGCGGTATGGGGGCTAGGCTGCCTCGGCTTCGCGATCTGCTTCGCGGCGCTGATCGCGCTCAAGGTCGCGCCGTCACTGCTGCTGATCTATGTGATGGTGGCGACGCAGGGCGCGCTCGGTTACGGCATCACCTCGGTGATGGGGGCGGTCGCGCTCGAAATATTCCAGGGCGCGCATTTCGGCAGCATCTTCGGGACGGTCATGCTGATCGGACTATGCGGCGGCGCTGCGGGCCCGTGGGTGACCGGCGTGCTGTATGATCTCACCGGCAGCTACACGCCGGGCTTTGCGATCGCGCTCGTCGGAAGCTTCGTCTCCGCAGCCGCGATCTGGATCGCGGCCCCGCGCAAGGTCCGCCTCGTCGCCGGCCAGTTGCACAGGTTAAGGACGGCGGCGGGGGCTGCGGCATGATGTGTGGTCTGGCCGACTTGCCATGGCGGCGCGGCCGTGAACTAATCGGCCAACGATCCGGGAGAGGGTGACCAATGAACGAACATGTTCAAGCCAACAAGGCGGCGCCGCTGTTCAACCCGCTGTCGCCGGAATTCATCCGCGATCCCTATCCCTTCTACGCGCAGCTGCGCGACAACGATCCGATGCATGTGACGCCGTTCGGGGCGTTCCTGGCCAGCCGCCACGCGGAATCGAGCCTCGTGCTGCGCGACAAGCGGTTCGGCAAGGATTTCGTCGCCCGCTCGATCCGCCGCTACGGCCCGGACATCATGAACGAGCCGGTGTTCCAAAGCATGAGCCATTGGATGCTGCAGCAGGATCCGCCGGACCACACCCGGCTTCGCGGCCTGGTCGTGAAGGCGTTCACCGCGCGCCGGGTCGAGGACATGCGGCCGCGGATCCAGGAGATCGTCGACCGAACGCTCGATGAGGTCATCCCGCAGGGACGGATGGACCTGATCGAGGACTTCGCCTTCAAGCTGCCGGTCACCGTGATCTGCGACATGCTGGGCATCCCGGAGGAGCATCGCGAGGCGTTCTACAAGAGCTCGCGCGAGGGCGGCCGGCTGCTCGAGCCGGTGCCGCTGTCGAAGGCCGAGATCGCGGAAGGCAATGCCGGCAACGCGGTGTCCAAGGCCTATTTCCAGCATCTGTTCGAGCTGCGCCGGAAGCAACCCGGCGACGACCTGACGACACAGCTGCTGCAGGCCGAGGAGGACGGCGCCAAGCTCAGCCATGACGAGCTCACCGCCAACATCATCCTGCTGTTCGGCGCGGGGCATGAGACCACCGTCAATTTGATCGGCAACGGCCTGCTGGCGCTGCACCGCAATCCGGACCAGCTGGCGCTGCTCAAGGCGCGGCCCGAGCTGATCACCAACGCGATCGAGGAGTTCCTGCGTTACGATTCCTCGGTGCAGCTCACCGGCCGGGTCGCGCTCGAGGACATCGAGGATCTCGGCGGCCGCCGGATCCCGAAGGGGGAAACCGTGCTGTGCCTGCTGGGCTCGGCCAATCGCGATCCCGCCGTCTATCCGGACGATCCGGAGAAGCTCGACATTGTCAGGGCGAATGTGAAGCCGCTGTCGTTCGGCGGCGGCATCCATCATTGCCTGGGGGCTCAGCTCGCCCGGATCGAGGCCGAGGTCGCGATCGGAACCCTGCTGCGGCGGCTGCCGGAGCTGAAGCTCGACGATCCGGACAGCCCGGAATGGCGGCCGACCTTCGTGCTGCGCGGCCTCAAGCGGCTGCCGGCGCACTGGTAACCATCTTCGTTAACGGACTTGTGCAACGGGCGTCGAAATACCGACAGCGCTGTGACTTCGCCATACTTAATCCTATATGATGCAGCGCTCCGGTATCGATGCCCGTGGGGCCAAGGCCGCATCTGTTGGAAGGTTGGGACGCCGGAGCGTTGTCCTTTGAGGGAGACCCCGTGCAGACGACCCTGCTCGGCTTGGCGATTGCCTTCATCCTTGCGCTCCTTGCCGCGCTGATCGGCCCGTATTTCGTCGACTGGAACCAGTTCCGGCCGCAATTCGAGGCCGAGGCGGGCAAGGTCATCGGCGTGCCCGTACGGGTCGCCGGTGCGCTGGATGCACGGCTGTTGCCGACCCCCACCTTGCGGCTGCGCCAGGTCACCTTCGGCGGCGCCAACCATCTCGGCAAGCTGCGGGCCGACAAGCTCGACGTCGAGTTCAGCCTCGGCGACATGATGCGCGGGCAGTGGAAGGCCAACGAGCTCACCATCGGTGGCATGGCGGCCGATCTCGGGCTCGACGCCAAGGGCCGCGTCGACCTGCCGGCCGCCTCGGGCCGGTTCAATCTGGCTGCCCTCTCGATCGACCGTTTCAACCTGACCGGCCGGGTGGCGCTGCACGATGCGGCCAGCCGTTCGACGCTGGAGCTGACCGACATCGTCTTCTCCGGCGACGTGCGCTCGCTGGCCGGCTCGCTGCGCGGCGACGGCGCGGTGTCGATCCGCGGCGCCCGCTACCCGTTCCGGGTGTCATCGAGCCAGGACAAGGACTCCAACGGCCTGCGCGTCCACCTCAACGTCGACCCCGGCGAGCGTCCGGTCATGGCTGATATCGAGGGCCTGATCAGCTTTCCCAACGCCTCGCCCAAGTTCGAGGGCGCACTGACGCTGTCTTCGCCGTCCAGGGAGCAGGGCGCCGACAAGGACAAGCCCGCCAACGATCAGGTCACCAAGGGGCAGGTCACCAAGGGCCAGGCCGCGAAAGAGCCTCCTGCGAAGCCGTCGCCGGCGCAGCGGGCCATCACCAGTCCGGCGAGTCGGGCCGAATCCACACCTTGGCGGATCGCCACCAAGGTCGTGGCCGATCAGGCGTCCGCCAAGCTCGAGCAGATCGAGGTCACCTTCGGCCAAGAAGATCGCTCGCTGAAATTTGCCGGCAATGGCGACGTCCGTTTCGGCGCTGCGCCAGTGCTGAAAGCCTCGCTGTCGGCGCGCCAGCTCGATGCCGACAAGCTGCTGGCCGGTGGCGACGAGGTGAAGGACCGCCGGGCGATCGCGCCGGCGCTGGTGCTGCCGGCGCTGCGCAACTGGATCGCGCAGCTGCCGACCCTGCCGCTGCCCGCCAGCGTCCAGTTCACGACCGAGCAGATCATGCTGTCCGGCCGCCCGGTGCAGAATTTCACGGCCGACCTGCACAACGAGCCGACGGCGTGGAGCCTCGAGAAGGTCGATCTGCGCGCCCCGGGGTCGACGCATCTGACATTCCGGACCATCGGCATTTCCACCTCGGTCACGGCAGGCTTCACCGGCGCGCTCGATCTCGACTCGTCGGAGCCGGATACGCTGGTGGCCTGGCTGCAGGGCCGCAGCGACGGCAGCTACCGCACCCAGCGCCCGCTGCGCCTGCGCGGCGATCTCAACGTGGCGCCGGACCGGGTCGCGATCGACGGCCTGAAGGCCGACATCGATGGCGGCTCCGTCGACGGACGCATCGCGCTCGTCAACCGGTCTGCCGGGCCCGGCTCGCGCTTCGAGGCGGTGCTGAAGGGCGACCGGCTCGATCTCGACGCGGCGATGGCCGTCACGCGTTCCCTGGTCGGCGTCACCGGCGAGTGGCCGGCCGAGGCCAACGTGGCGCTCGATGTCGGCCGCGCCAAGCTCAGCGGCCAGGAGCTGCGTCCGCTCACCGCACGCTTCTCCTACGATCCCAAGACGATTGCCGTCGATCAGCTCAAGTTCGGCCAGGGCGGCGGGGTGACCAGCGAGGGCTCGGGCCGCTTCGATCGTGCTGACGCCACCGGGCGGCTCGTCGTGACCTCGATGGCAGGCTCGCTGAAGGAGATCACCGCGCTGCTGCAGCCCTTCGCACCGCAGATCGCCACGCGTTTCGATGCGCTCGGCACGCCCGCCGGCGCGGCGCGGTTGAAGCTTACGCTGGATATCGCCAAGGATCCCGCCAATGCCGACCGCAGCCAGGCGAAGGCAGTGCTCGATCTCGATGCGCCGCAATTGAAGGGCTCGGCCACGTTGACGGCGAAGCCGTCGGCGGCGGCGCTGCGCAGCTTCGAGGTCGACGCCATCGATCGCACCGAGCTGGGGATCGAGAGCCGGGTTTCGGCCGAACAGGGCAATGTCGTGCTGGCGCTGCTCGGGCTCGATCGCATCGCGGCGGCCGGCAACGGTCCGGCCCAGTTCGACGCCAGCGTGACCGGCAGCTGGCGGGCGCCGCTGCGGGTGAATGCAAAACTGTCCGGCGGCGGCCTCGATGGCGATGCGCAGGGCACCGTCGAGCCATGGGGCGATGCCACCAAGGCCAATGTCAATCTGCGCCTGCGCAGCGCCAATCTGGCGCCGCTGCTCGGATTGAAGCCGCAGGATGCGGCGGCGCAGAACATCCGACTGTTCGGCCGGCTGGGCCTCTCCAACAATCATGTGACGCTCGACGACATCGACAGCACGGTCGGCGGCTCGCGGCTGCGCGGCCGGCTCGCCATGAATCTGGACGACGACAAGCAAGTCGATGGCGAGCTCGGGCTGGACGCGCTCGACGTCCCGCAGGTGTTTTCGGTGCTGGTCGGCGCGGCCGGCCGCGAGCAGGCCGAGCCGCTCGGCGCCGGTCTTCTGAAGGGATGGCGCGGCCGCGTCTCGTTCCAGGCGCTCAGCGGCGCCATCCTGACCGGCATGGATCTACGGCCGCTCGGCGGGGCGATCAAGAGCGATGGCCAGTCGCTCACGATCGAGAAACTCAAGGGCAAGCTCGGCGGCGGCGACGTGAGCGCGTCCGTCGATGCGCGGCCCAATCCCAACGGCCTGGTCCTGAATGGCCGCATCGAGCTCGCCGGCGTCGACGGCGCCGCCTTGCGCTATCGCAGCCTCAAGATGCCCCCGGGCAAAGTCTCTGCGCAGATGACGCTCGCCGCCGAGGGCCGCAGCGTGCAGGGGCTGGTCAACGCGCTCTCGGGCAACGGCACCGTGACGATCGACAATGCGGCGATCCCGAACCTCGACCCCCGCGTCTTCGAGGCGGCGTTGCGCGCGGCTGATGCCGGGCAGGTCGGTGACGACGGCAAGCTCCGGCAGGTGGTCGAACCCATTCTGACGTCGGGCAGTCTGTCGGTCGCGTCTGCCCAGATTCCCTTCATCATCCGTGACGGCCGGCTGCGCGTCGGCGCCACCACGCTCGAGGCGCAAGGCGCGCGTGCGATCGTCTCCGGCGGCTTCGATATTCCGGCCGACCAGGCCGACATCCGCGCCAGCCTCAGCGCGAACGCTGTCGGCAATGCCAATAGCCGTCCCGAGGTTCAGCTGTTTGTCGTTGGCACACCCGACGCGCTGACGCGCGCCGTCGACGTCACCTCGCTGTCGTCCTGGCTGGCGGTGCGCGCGATCGATCGCGAGACGCGGCGGCTGGATGCGATCGCCCGTGGCGAGGTGCCGCCGGCCTATCCATCGTCGACGGCGTCGCTGCCGGGTGGTAATGATGCCGGCCCGGTCGCGCCCGCTGTGCCGGACGTGCCGCTGCCCGGGCGTGATCCGCGGCGCGATCCGCGCGCCAGGCTGGGCGGCCCGCGCGCCGCCGTTCCGCCGCTCGCCGCACCACTGTCGTCGCCGCCTGCAGCCGCGCCACCGCCGGTGCCGCCGGTCGCCGCGAGCCAGTCACAGGTCGCGCCGCTGCCGCCGCCGGTCGAGATCAAGCCGGCGCCCGGCGCGCTGCCGCCGCGTCCCCGGCCGGTGCCGCGTCCGCCCGTTGTGTTGACGCCGCCGGGCAACCCGTGATCTCGCCGCGCGTCGGGCAGGGGCCGCGCCGATGATGACGTTGCGCCAGGTCGAGGTCATCCGCGCGGTCATGGTGACGGGCACCATCAACGGCGCAGCCCGCCTGTTGAAGGTCTCTGCGCCGGGCGTCAGCCGCCTCGTGAAGTACACCGAACGCTCGCTCGGCATCCGCTTCTTCCAGCGCCAGAATGGCCGTTACTTCCCCACCCCCGAGGCGCAGAACATCTTCGAGCAGATCAACAGCGTCTACGAGAAGGTCGACGATCTCAGCTACATCATCTCCAACATCGGCCGCGGTGCGTTGTCGGAACTGCGCATCGGCTCGGTGCCCAGCATTTCCCAGGTGATGGTGCCGCGCGCGATCGAGCGCGTCCGCCGCCGCTATCCTGATCTCGGCATCGACATCAACATCCTGAAGATCGAGGAGGCGATCGACTATCTGATGCTGGGCAAGGGCGAGTGCGTGGCGATGAGCTACCGGCTCGACCATTCCGGGCTCGAATTCCTGCCGCTGGCCTCGGGCGAATTGTTCTGCATCGTGCCGCCGGGCCATGAGCTCGCCGGCCGCAAACAGGTCTCCGCCGCCGAGATGACGCGCTATCCGCTGATCGGCATCGATCCGAACGATCCCTACGGCCGGATCATGGCCGAGATCTTCGCGCGCAACAAACTCGACTACAACATCTCGATCAAGGCGCGCTTCGGCACCACCGTCTGCGCGCTGGTGAAGGCCGGGCTCGGCATCGCCGTGATCGACCAGTTCACCGTCGCCCATGGCGGCTATCCCGGCATCGAGCTGTTGAAGATTGCCGAGCCGACGCGGTTCGACACCTATATTGCCGTCAAGCGCGGCACGCCGCTGTCGCTCTATGCCGAGCACTTCATCGATTGCCTGCGCGCGGAGATGCGCGCACTGGAGCCGGGCCGACGCCAGGTGGCCAAACCGGCGAAAACTGCCCTCGGCAAAAAATAACATGATGTTAGGTTCAGCGGATATTTGGATAATTGTGTTAGCCGGCGGACGCGCTATCGTCCGCGGCGAGATTCATCGCTCGTGCGGCGATCGCGCGAAGCAGCAGCAGAGACTGAAGCCAACGTGCCTGATCTTTCCGCGCTCAAAGCCCGCAAATTCCTGACCGGCTTGATCGGTGCGCCGATCGCGCATTCGGCGTCTCCCGCGATGCACGAACACGCGGCGGCGACGCTCGGCGTGCGCTGCCATTACCAGCTGATCGAGGTCGCCGGCGCCGACCGCGCAGGGCTGGCAACGCTGCTGGAAGGCGTGCGCCGTCTCGGCTTCGCCGGTGTCAACGTGACCTATCCCTACAAGGAAGCCGTGGTCGAGCTGCTCGACGAGCTCGCGCCGAAGGCCAAGGCGATGGGCGCCGTGAATACCGTGGTGGTGCGCGACGGCCGGCTGATCGGGCACAACACCGATACCACCGGATTCGAGCGCGCCGTGGCGCCGCTGGTGTCCGAGACGAAGCGGGGCGTCGTGGCGCTGGTCGGAGCCGGCGGGGTGGGCAAGGCGATCGCCTTCGCACTTGCGAACCTCGGCGTCGCAGGCCTTCGCATCTACGACACCGAGCGCGCGCGCGCCGAAAAGCTCGCAAGCCTGTTGCCGGCGGGCAGAGCGTATACTGTGGTCGACAGCGTCGAAGCGGCGCTGCAGGGGGCCGTTGGCGTCGTCAACGGCACGCCGATCGGCATGCTGCCGAACCGCGGTACGCCGGTGCCAGATCAATTGCTGCATTCCGATCTCTGGGTCGCCGATGCCGTCTATTCGCCGCTCTGGACGCCGCTGCTGAAAGCCGCCAAGGCCAAGGGCGCGCGCGTTCTGCTCGGCCGCGAGCTTGCGATCTACCAGGCCGCCGACGCATTCGAGCTGTTCACCGGCCTCGCGCCATCGACCGAGGCGATGGGGGCGGCGTTCGACAACCACATGGCGGAGAGATATCCGGCGGTTGACGCCGCCTGAGTAAACCGGCCAATACGCGCCGGACCAGTCGTTCAAGCAAGAAACGCAAACAAGCGTTTGGAAACAGAGGAGGAAACAAAATGAGATCGATCATCCTGGCTGGCCTGTGCTCAGCCGTGCTGCTGTCCGGAGCCGCCTACGCGCAATCCGGCGCCCCCATCAAGATTGCCAACGTCGCCGAGCTCTCGGGCGGCGGCGCCACCGTCGGCAACAATTGGAAGAACGGCATCGACCTCGCCGTCGAGGAGATCAACGCCAAGGGCGGCATCCTCGGCCGCAAGATCGAGGTCAGCCACGCCGACTCGCAGTCGAACCCCGGCGTCGCGCGTGCGCAGGTGCAGAAGGCGCTCGACGGCGAGCCCTACGTGCTGCTCGGGCCCGGCTATTCCGGCTCGGTGAAGGTGACGGCACCGCTGGCGGCCGAGGCCGGCATCACCCAGATCATGGGCGGCGAGGCGGCCGAGCTGACACAGGCTGGCAACAAGTTTCTGTTCCGCACCTCGTTCGGCCAGCAGTCGTCGATGCCGAAGGTCGCCAAATACGTCAACGACGAGTTGAAGGCGAAGTCGGTCGCGGTGGTGTGGGTCAACAATGATTTCGGCCGCGGCGGACGCGACGTCATCACCAAGGAGTTCAACCGTCTCGGCATCAAGGTCGCAGCAGATCTCTCGACCGAAGCCGGTCAGGCGGACTTCGCCGCGGACGTCAGCAAGATCAAGGCGGCAGCTCCAGACGCGGTCTTCATCTACGTCAACGAGGAAGAGAGCGCGCGCATCCTGAAGGAGATCAAGCGTCAGGGCGTGACCGCGCCTTTGATCGGCGAGACCACGCTGGTCGGCCAGAAGGTGATCGAGCTCGCAGGTGACGCCGCCAACGGGGCCCGTGGCCATGTCGGCCTCACCACCGATGCGCCGGTGGAGGCCATCAAGGCGTTCCGCGACCGCTTCGTGAAGAAGTATAACTACGTCCCCGATCACAACGGCCTGAAGGGCTATCTCGCGATCTACATGGTCAAGGCCACCACCGAGAAGATGGGCAAGGTCGACTCCAAGGCGTTCGCCGACACACTGCACGGCCTGACCATCAAGACCGCGACCGAACCGAACATCCTGATGGATGTCACCTTCGACCAGAATGGTGACATCGATCGCCAGGGCTTCCTGGTCGAGGTGGTCGAAGGCAAGCAGGTCGTCAAGCAGGTCTTGCCGAAGCTGAACTGAGGACAACGGTCGACTGGCGGCGCGGGTGGGGATGCCCGCGCCGCCGTCACCCAAGGGTTCACGGGGAAACGATGTCCAATCTGCTCGATCTGATCGTGGCGGGCCTCGCCACCGGCGCCATCTACGCGCTCGTCGCCGTCGGCTTTACGCTGTTGTGGCAGACCTCGCAGACCATCAACTTCGCCCAGGGCGAGTTCGTGATGTTGCCGGCCTTCCTGATGCTCGCGGTGATGCATCTCGGCGTGCCGTTCTGGCTCGCGGTGCTCGTCGGCATCCTGCTGTCGGCGCTGCTGCTCGGGCTCGGTTTCAAGCTGCTGCTGGTCGATCCGATGCTGCGCCATGGCGTGCTGCCGCTGGCGATCGCCACCATGGCGCTGGCGATCGGGATCAAGGAGGCGGTGAAGCAGTTCTTCAGCGCCGAGGCCTCGCCGTTTCCGTCGATCGTCCCCGCCGGCGATATCAGCGTCCTTGGCCGGGCCATCTCGCTGCAGAGCCTCGGCGTGCTCGCCGTCGCGATCCTGGCCGTCATCGGCCTGACCACGCTTTTGAACCGCACCTCGCTCGGCCATCAGATGCAGGCGGCGGCGCAGAACCCAACGGTGGCGCGCATCATCGGCGTCCCCGTCGAGCGCATGATCCTGTTGACGTTCCTGATCAACGCCGTGCTGGTGGCGCTGGCCTCGCTGCTGATCACGCCGATCTATCTCGCAAAATTCTCCAGCGGCGAGGTGCTGGGGCAGGCGGCTTTCATCGCCGCGATCGTCGGTGGCTTCAACCAGGTGCGCGGCGCCATTGCCGGCGGCCTGCTGATCGGCATCGTCGACAACCTCGCAGCTGCCTATGTCTCCACCCAGTATCGCGCCGCCGTGCCCATGGTGCTGCTGATCCTGATGATCCTGTTCCGGCCGCAAGGCCTGCTCGGCCGAGCCGAGGAGCGCACGGTATGACCAAGCACAGCAGACTGCTTCTCGCCGCGCTGGCTGTCATCGTCATCGCCGGGCTGATCATCATCCCGATGAACTTCAACCGCTACGGCCTGTACATCCTGAGCCAGTGGGCGGTGATGACCATCGCCGCCATGGGGCTCAATCTCACGCTCGGCTATGCCGGTCAGGTGTCGCTGGCCCAGGGCGCGTTCGTCGGCATCGGCGCCTACGGGGCCGCGATCCTGACCACGCATGGCTGGCCGCTGATATCCGCGCTCGGCTTCGTGATCGTGATCTGCTTTGCCGTCGGCTGGCTGCTGGGTTATCCGGCGCTACGCGTGCAACATCACTATCTCGCCTTCGTCACGCTCGCGTTCTCGACCCTGGCCTTCCTGGTGTTCCGCAACGAAAGCTGGCTCACCAACGGTATCTATGGCATCAGCAACATTCCGCGGCCGGAGATCTTCGGCTTCCCGACCCGCAAGCCGCTGCCGTTCTATTATCTCTGCCTCGGCTCGCTCGGGCTCGTGACGCTCGCCATGTGGTGGCTGATCCGCTCGCCCTGGGGCCGCGCCTTCATGGCGCTCCGCGAGAACCCGATCCGGGCGCAGTCGCTCGGCATCGACACCAGGCGCTACACCTTGATGGCGTTCGCGATCGGCTCCGTGCTCGGCGGCATCGCCGGCGTGCTGTATGCGCCGCTGACGCAATATGTCGATCCGGTGCCGTTCAACCTGCAGCTCTCGCTCGATCTCCTGATGATGGTGATCGTCGGCGGCTCGGGCTTCATGTTCGGACCCTTCCTCGGCGCCATGATCGCGGTGCTGCTGCCGGAGTGGTTGCGCTTTGCCGAGGGCTATTATCTGATGCTCTATGCGGCCGCGGTGATCGTGCTGCTGATCTATTCGCCCTCCGGCATCCTCGGCATTCTTGATCGCTATCTCAGCTCACGCCGGACCCAGGCGGCGTCGGCGTTGCGCGCGGCGGCTCAATCCAAGCTGGAGGCCGCGCAATGACCGCAGTCCTCGACGTCCGCGACGTCAAGAAGAGCTTTGGCGGCATCACCGCCGTCAACGGGGTCAGCTTCGACGTGCAGGAGGGCGAGATCCTCGGCCTGATCGGGCCCAATGGCTGCGGCAAGTCGACCCTGTTCAACTGCATCCTCGGCCAGCTGGTGCCGAGCGCGGGCGAGGTCAGGGTCGACGGCAAGCTCGTCACCGGGCAACGGCCGTCGGATCTCAATCGCCTCGGCGTCAGCCGCACCTTCCAGCTTCTGCAGGTGTTTCCGAAACTGTCGGTGCGGGACAATCTGATCCTCGCCGGTCAGGAGCATCGCGGCAGCATGCTGTCGCGCCTGCTCGGCCCGTCGGATGCGGGCCTCACAACAACGGCCGACCAGATGATCGGCTTCTTCAAGCTGGAGCATCTCGCCAACGAGCCGGCCGGGGGCCTGTCCTACGGCCAGCAGAAGCTGCTCGATGCTGCGATGGCGTTCATGGGCGGACCGCGGCTGGTGCTGCTCGACGAGCCGGCCGGTGGCGTCAACCCGACCATGCTCGGCGATCTCAAGGAGCGGCTGATCGCGATCAATCGCGAGCGCCGCGCCACCTTCGTCGTCATCGAGCACAACATGGAATTCGTGATGTCGCTGTGCTCGCGCGTGATGGTGATGGCGGAGGGCAAGGTGCTGGCGATCGGCAAACCCGACGAGATCAGGGCGAACCCTGCCGTGATCGAAGCCTATCTCGGACATTGACGGAGACGGCCGTGAGCGATCCCATTCTCGACGTCCAGAACCTCGTCGGCGGCTACGGCAAGATGACGATCCTCAATGGCACCAATTTCTCGGTGCCCAAGGGATCGATCACCACCGTGATCGGACCGAACGGCGCCGGCAAGTCGACCGTGTTCAAGGCGATCTTCGGCCTGCTCAAGCTGCGCGAGGGCAAGGTGGTCTTCAAGGGCCGCGACGTCACCGGCTTGAGCCAGCGCGCGCTGCTCGGCGCCGGCATCTGCTACATCCCGCAGGGCCGCAACATCTTCGGCGAGCTGTCGGTCCGCCACAACATCGAGCTCGGCGGCGTTGCTGCTGCCCGTGACTTCGATTTGGCTGCGCGTGTCGAGGCTGCGCTCGACGTCTTTCCGGTGCTGCGCAAGAAGGCGGACCGCCAGGCCTCGACCTTGTCGGGCGGCGAGCAGAAGCAGCTCGAGATCGCCCGCGGCCTTCTGCTGGAGCCGCAGCTGGTGCTGATCGACGAGCCCTCGATCGGCCTGTCGCCGCTGATGGTGCAGCAGACCTTCGACATGCTGAAGCAGCTGCGCGACCGCGGCGTCTCGGTGCTGCTGATCGAGCAGAATGCGCGCTCGGCGTTGGAAATCTCCGACTACGGCATCGTGCTCGAGCTCGGCCGCACCCGGATCATCGACAAGGCCGACCGCGTGCTTGCCGATCCGCGTATCGGCCAGCTGTTCCTGGGCGGCGCGATGGAGGAGACGGCGGCATGAACAAGCGCTCGATCGCAACGGTCTCCATCTCTGGCGCCCTGGACGAGAAGCTCAAGGCGATCGCGGCCGCAGGCTTCGATACGGTCGAGATCTTCGAGAACGATCTGGTCGCGTTCGGCGCTCGGCCGCGCGAGATTGGCCAGATGTGCCGCGACCTCGGGCTTGCGATCTGCGCCTATCAGCCGTTCCGCGATTTCGAGGGCATGCCGGAGCCGCAGCGCGCGCGCACCTTCGTCCGCGCCGAGCGCAAGTTCGACCTGATGCAGGAGCTCGGCACGGATCTGCTGCTGATCTGCAGCAGCGTGTCACCGGCCTCGCTCGGCGGCATCGATCGCGCCGCCGCCGATTTCCACGAACTTGGCGAGCGCGCGGCGAAGCGGGGTTTGCGTGTCGGCTACGAGGCGCTGGCCTGGGGCCGCCACGTGCACGATTATCGCGATGCCTGGGAGATCGTGCGCCGCGCCGATCACCAGGCGATCGGCGTCATCCTCGACAGCTTCCATGCGCTGGCACCGGCGCTGCCGACCAACGCGATCCGCTCCATTCCCGCCGACAAGATCTTCCTGGTGCAGCTGGCCGACGCGCCCAAGCTTGAACTCGACGTGCTGTCCTGGAGCCGGCATTTCCGCAGTTTTCCGGGGCAGGGCGACCTGCCGGTCGGCGCGTTCATGGAGGCCGTTGCGGCCACCGGCTATGCCGGGCCGCTGTCGCTCGAAATATTCAACGACCAGTTCCGCGCCGGCTCGGCGCCGCGAACGGCGCTCGACGGCATGCGCTCGCTGCTGCTGCTGCAGGACGATCTCGCCGGGAAGATGCCTGCCGCGGCGGAGCCGCGCTTCGAGCCCCGCGTGAGAAGCCACGGCATCGGCTTTGTCGAATTCGCCGTCAGTGAGGACAAGGCCGAGTCTCTCGCGCGTCTGTTCAGCCAGCTCGGCTTCCGCAACACAGGGCGGCACCGCAGCAAGGCTGTGCAACGCTGGTCGCAAGGCGCGATCGAGCTGGTGATCAATTGCGAGCCGGCGAGCTTCGCGCATTCGCACTACGTCACGCACGGCCCGGGTGTCTGCGCGCTTGCGCTGGACGTCGACAGCGCCGATCGTGCCATGGCGCGGGCGCAGGCCTTGAAGACCCGTACCTTCGTGCAGCCGGTCGGGCCGGGGGAGCTGGAGATCCCGGCGATCCATGGCGTCGGCGGCAGTCTGCTGTATTTCCTGGACGCCAAGGGCAAGAACTGGGACGTCGATTTCGAAGCGGTCGCCGGCGATGAGGGCAACGACCGTCTCGTGGCTGTCGATCATATCGTGCAATCGATGCCGCATGAGGAGATGCTGTCCTGGCTGCTGTTCTATGCCGGGCTCATCGACTTTTCGCGCCTGCCGCAGATGGAGATCGCCGACCCCAGGGGCCTCGTGCAGAGCCAGGCCATCGTCAATGGCGATCGCAGCCTGCGCTTCATCCTTAACGGCTCCACGGCGACCCGCACGCTGTCGTCACGCTTCATCTCGGAATTCTTCGGCTCCGGCGTCCAGCACATCGCGTTCTCCTGCGACGACATCTTCGCGGCCGTGGCCGAGATGCGCGCCCGCGGCGCCGGTTTCCTCGACATTCCCGACAACTACTACGACGACCTCGAAGCCAAATACGATCTTGCGCCCGAGACCATCGCCGCGCTCCGTGCCAACGAGATCCTGTACGACCGCGACGGCGACGCGGAGTTCTTCCAGGTCTACACCCACATCTTCGAGGAGCGCTTCTTCTTCGAGATCGTGCAGCGGCGCAACTACCAGGGCTTCGGCGCTCCCAATGCCGCGATCCGTCTCGCGGCGCAGGCGCGCGAGGTGCGGCCGGACACGATGCCGCGGCTGTAGATCAGGGCTCCGGCCCGATGCCAGGCAGGCGCATGATCGTCTCGGCAAGATGCTCGATCACCAGCCGGACGCGCGCGATGCCGGCGCGCTCCGGCACGATCAGCATGTTCAGCGGCACCGAGGGCAGGCGATGCTCGGGCAGGATCACGGTCAGCCTGCCCGCAGTGATGAGATCGTCGACCAGCCAGCCATGCGCCGCAGCGATGCCGCGCCCGGCCAGCACGGCTTCGCGCACGGCGAGGCCATGATTGGTGCGGAAGCGTCCGATGAACGGCACCTCATGGTGCTGGCCATCAGGCGCCACCAGGGTCAGAACCTCGCTGCCGGCGACGTTGGGCATGCGGATGGCGTCATGGCCGATCAGCTCTTCCGGCGTGTGCGGCGTACCGCGCCTCGCCAGATAGCTGGGTGCAGCGACGAGCAGCCGGTGCGAGTGGCCGAGCGCGCGCAGCTTCATCGAGCTGTCGGCGAGCGGCGCGAGCCGCAGCGCGATGTCGACCCCCTCGCGCACCAGGTCGATGCGCTCGTCGGTCAGGTTGAGATCGACCGCGATGTCCGGATAGCGGTCCTGGAATGCGAAGACGATCCGGGTGACGTGCAGGATGCCGAACGCCGCCGTGCAGGAGATGCGGATCATGCCGCTGGCCGCGCCACGCGTGCCGCGCGCCTCGTCGCCGGCCTGTTCGATCAGCCGCAGGATCTGGACACAGTTCGCATAGTAGCGGCTGCCCTCGTCCGTCAGCGTCACGCGCCGCGTGGTGCGGCTCAGCAGCGGCACCCCGATGGAGTCTTCCAGCTCCTGCAGATGACGCGAGATCGTGGACTGGCCGACGTTGAGCTCGCGCGCCACCGCGGACAGGCTGCCGCGCTCGGCGACCCTGACGAAGCTGCGCATGTGGGCGATGCTGACGTCTGATTTATCCATAATACGGCATGATATTATCGATATACACTATGTAGTGGATAAATGAGGGCGCGTCTATGTCATGGCCTGCTCCAGCAAAGGATCGACACCATGAACGTCCTGCTCGTTTTCGCCCATCCAGAACCCCGCTCTCTCAACGGCGCCCTGCGCGACATCGCCGTCGCCGAGCTCAAGGCCCAGGGCCATGAGGTCCGGATCTCCGACCTCTATGCGATGGGCTGGAAGGCGGCCGCCGACCGCGCCGACTTCCCGCAGCTCGAGCCGGATGCGCGCCTGAACGTCGCCACCGCCTCCGGGGAGGCCTTCAAGACGCATGCGCTGACCGACGACGTCCGGGCCGAGCAGGACAAGCTGCTATGGGCCGATGCGGTGATCCTGCAGTTTCCGCTGTGGTGGTTCACGATGCCCGCGATCCTCAAGGGCTGGGTCGACCGCGTCTACTCCTACGGCTTCACCTATGGCGTCGGCGAGCACAGCGACAAGCGCTGGGGCAACCGCTACGGCGAGGGCGTGTTCGCCGGCAAGCGCGCGATGCTGGCGGTGACGACGGGCGGCTGGGACGAGCACTATTCGGACCGCGGCATCAACGGGCCGATGGACGACCTCCTGTTTCCGATCAATCACGGCATCCTGTTCTATCCCGGTTTCGACGTGCTGCCCGCGTTCGTGGCGCACCGGGTGAACCGCCTGGACGATGCAGGTTTCGTGAGGATCGCCGAACAGCTGCGTGAGCGGATGCGGACCCTGTTCACCGCCAAGCCGATCCCGTATCGGCGGCAGAACCACGGCGACTATCTGATCCCGTCGATGCAGCTGCGCCCCGAGCTTGGCACGCCAGATGCGCGCGGCTTCGCGCTGCACGTAGACGCCGTGCAGTGACGCCGCCGGGCGCGGGGAAAATTAGCCCGCGCCCATCGCGACCGCGATGTGGTAGGTTGCGTAGCTCGCGGCGTAAGCAAGCGCGAACATGTAGAAGAAGGTTACCGCCATCCAGCGCCAGCTGCCGGTCTCGCGCCGGATCACCGCCAGCGTCGAAGCGCATTGCGGGGCGAAGATGTACCAGGCGAGCAGCGACAGCGCCGTCGCGAGGCTCCATCGACTGGCCAGCACCTGGCCGATCTGCTCGGCCGCCTCCTTGCCGCCTTCGATCGCATAGACCGTGCCGAGCGCCGCCACTGCGACCTCGCGGGCGGCCATACCGGGCACCAGCGCGACCGCGATTTGCCAGTTGAAGCCGACAGGTTTCAGCAGGGGCGCGATGGCCTGACCGATCATGGCAGCGAGGCTGTAGTTGATCGCGGGTTCTGTTGCACCCTCCGGCGGTTGCGGGAAGGAGGCGAGGAACCAGATCAGCACCATCATCGCGAAGATCGTGGTGCCGGCGCGCTGCAGGAACATCTTGGCGCGGGTGTAGACGCCGATCGCGATGCTGCGCAGCCGCGGCATCTTGTAATCCGGCAGCTCGAGCATGAACGGTGCCGGCTGATAGTCGCGCATCAGGAAGAACTTGACCAGGAACGACACCAGCAGCGCGCTGATGATCCCGGCCGCATAGAGCCCAAACATCACGAGGCCCTGCAGGCTGATCAGGCCCCAGACCCTGGTCGGCGGGATGAAGGCCGAGATGATCAGCGTATAGACCGGGATGCGCGCCGAGCAGGTCATCAGTGGTGCGATCAGGATCGTGGTGAGCCGGTCGCGGCGGTTGTCGATCACCCGGGTCGCCATGATGCCGGGGATGGCGCAGGCGAAGCTCGAGAGCAGGGGGATGAAGGCGCGGCCGTGCAGCCCGGCGCCACCCATGATGCGGTCCATCAGGAACGCCGCGCGCGCCATGTAGCCGAAATCTTCCAAGAGCAGGATGAACAGGAAGATAATGATGATCTGCGGCAGGAAGACGATGACGCTGCCGACGCCCGAGATCACCCCATTCTGCAGGAAGCTCTGCAGCAGGCCTTCAGGCAGCAGCTCATGGACCACCTGGCCGAGCGCGTCGAACGATGCCGACAGCACCTGCATCAGGGGCTGCGCCCAGGCGAAAACGGCCTGGAACATGACGAACAGGATCGCCAGCAGGATGAAGAGGCCGCCGACCGGATGCAGCGCGACCGAATCGATCCGGGCGGTCCAGGTGTCGGGCCGTTCGGGGAGGCTGACGGTTGCGGCGATGATGCGATCGGCTTCGCGCTGGGTCGCGCGCAGCTCCGGCACGGTGAGGGGACGCCAGGTGTTGGCGCGATCCCCCGTGGCCGCGGCCGCCTGGGCCAGCAACTGGTCGGTCAGCTGCAGCAGATCGTCGGTGCCGCCCTTGCGGACGGCGATCGAGGTGACGACCGGTACGCCCAGCGCCTGCGACAGGCCGGCGACATCGACCGTCACGCCGCGCCGCTTGGCGATGTCGAACATGTTGAGCACGAGCGCGAGCGGGCGCCCGGTGCTCTTGAGCTCGAGCAGGAGGCGAATCGTCAACCTGAGATTGGTGGAATCGGCGACGCACAGCACGAGGTCGGGCAAAACCTCGCCCGTGGCGCGTCCGAGCACGAAATCGCGGGTGATTTCCTCGTCCGGGCTGCGGCCGCGCAGCGAATAGGTTCCAGGCAGGTCGACGAGCGAGACCTGGCGGCCCTGTGGGGTGACGAAGGCGCCTTCCTTGCGCTCGACCGTGACCCCGGGATAGTTCGCGACCTTCTGGCGGCTTCCCGTCAGCGCGTTGAACAGCGAGGTCTTGCCGCTGTTGGGCGTACCCACCAGGGCCAGATGCAGCAAGGAGCTTTCCATGAGGGAGGCTTTCCGCGGCCTACGCCACGATCACGGCCATGGCTTCGCGACGGCGGACCGCGACGGTGATGTTGTCCACGCGGACGGCGATCGGATCGCGCCCGACGATCCCTTCATGCAGGATTTCGACGCGGGCCCCCTCGACGAAGCCGAGCTCGATCAGCCGGCTCTCCAGCTCGATGTCGGGCAGGGACGACGTCGTGCCACCAGCAGCAAGATGCTGGATCGTTCCGGTATAGCCCCGCCGGGCCAGACCGAGCGGCAGAGGCGGCCTTGTATCGCAGATTTCGCTCATAGCCTGTATTTTCAATCGCGTGCCAAGAGGTCAAGCGCGGCATGTTCAATGCCGCGGCATCTTAGAGCGATTTTAAACAGGCCGGGCGGGCCGCCCTCTGATCTGCCTCAAGGAGCTGCGGCAGCGGCCGTGTGCCGGCTGTCCACCGCCGCCTTCGGCTCGAGGCCCGAGGAGGCCGCGGCGCGGCTCTTGAAGTGGTCGAGAACGAACAGCCGGATCGCGGATGACAGGTTGCCCTGCTGGCGATTGTTGTCGATCTCTCCGACCAGTTCGGACAGGGTCATGTTACGGAGACCCGAAATCTCCTTCATGCCGTTCCAGAACGCCTCTTCGAGGCTGACGCTGGTCTTGTGGCCTGCGACCACGATTGAACGTTTTACGACGGGCGACTTCATCACGCGTCCTCGCCATTGATACGATGTTGATCGAGTAATTCGTTCGCGCGCGTTTCGCGTTGTGCGTCAGTTGCGCGTTCGGACTTCGTCCTGCCATGACGAGCGCGGTTGCTTTCGGCGACCTTCGCTGCCTGATCGCGCTCTACGCGCTTTCTGAAACGCTTCAAGTTGATGACGTCTCCCATGCTCGCTCCAATCATCTAAGACATCGAACATTGCAACGAGAGAGTGCGCGTTGCGCAGATGAGCCTAGGCGTTATCCAGACAATCACGTCATCGCTCCCCTGATAGTTCGATCGCCATTCGCGTCATTGCGAGCGGGTCTTGTACTCACCAAACGCAGCAGAACTTGTAGTCGAGAGTATCCTTTAGGGGTTAACAGCGAGAATTGCATCACCCCCCGTAGTACTACGGGACTACCGTCAAGCTCGTCCGGGCTTGGTCATCTTTTCGGGCTGCACGAGGCGATCGAACTCGTCTTCAGACACGAAGCCGAGCCGCGTCGCTTCTTCCTTCAACGTCGTGCCGTTCTGGTGCGCCGTCTTCGCCACCTTGGCCGCGTTGTCGTAGCCGATCTTCGGCGCAAGAGCCGTGACCAGCATCAGAGAACGCTCCATCAGCTCACGAATCCGCTTTTCGTCGGCACGAATTCCGGCTACGCAATGTTCGCTGAATGAACGAGCGGAATCAGCTAGTAATTGTATGGACTGCATCATGCAATGTCCGAGCAATGGCTTGTAGACGTTCAATTCGAAGTGGCCCTGGCTGCCGGCCACGGTGATCGCAGTATGATTGCCGAACACCTGGCAGCACACCATCGTCAGCGCCTCGCACTGAGTCGGGTTCACCTTGCCCGGCATGATGGAGGAGCCCGGCTCGTTCTCGGGCAGAATCAATTCTCCCAGCCCCGACCTCGGGCCCGATCCGAGCAGGCGGATGTCGTTGGCGATCTTGAACAGACCGGTGGCCGCCGCATTGAGCGCGCCGTGCGCGTAGACATAGGCGTCGTTCGACGCCAGCGCCTCGAATTTGTTGTCGGCGCTGGTGAACGGCAGTCCGGTGATGCCGGCGACGTGCTTGGCGAACAGCTTTGCGAACTTCGGATCCGCGTTGAGGCCGGTGCCGACAGCGGTGCCGCCCTGGGCGAGCGGCAACAGGTCGCGGGCCGCCGTTTCGATCCTCGCGATGGCGCTCTCGACCTGTGCAGCGTAGCCCGAGAATTCCTGGCCAAGCGTCAGCGGCGTCGCATCCTGGGTATGGGTACGGCCGATCTTGACGATGTCGGCGAACGCATCCTGCTTGGCGCGCAGCGCTGCCAGCAGCTCTGACAGCGCCGGCACCAGATGGCCGGAGATCGCTTGCGCTGCCGCGATGTGCATTGCGGTCGGGAACGAGTCGTTCGACGACTGGCTCATGTTGACGTGATCGTTGGGGTGCACGGGCTTCTTGCTCCCGCGTTCGCCGCCCAGCAGCTCGCTGGCGCGATTGGCGATCACCTCGTTGAGGTTCATGTTGGTCTGGGTGCCGGAGCCGGTCTGCCAGACGACGAGCGGGAAATGATCGTCGAGCTTGCCGTCGATGACCTCCTGCGCGGCGTGGACGATCGCCTCCGCCATGCGGGGCTCGAGCAGCCCGAGCTCGCGATTGGTCTCGGCGGCTGCGAGCTTCACGAGCGCCAATGCGTGCACGAGGCCGGTCGGCATCCGGTCGCGGCCAATGCGGAAGTTCTGCCGGCTGCGCTCGGTCTGTGCGCCCCAATAGCGGTCGGCAGCAACCTCGATCGGGCCGAAGCTGTCGGTCTCGACGCGCGTCGATCCGCCGGATGATGAATCAGCTGATTTTGCCATGAAGCATGCCCATGATTGGTCGTGAGCCGGCCCGCGCCGGTTCAGCATGCTTCAATCTATGGCAGAGACCGCCGTTCCGCGCGCGGCGAATGCGCCTACTTCTTGCGGAAGCGGTCGAGACGGACGACCTCGGCGCCCTCTCCAGGCGTCGCCGGAGGGACTGGCTTGTCCTCATCCGCGTCCGTCGCCGGTGGAGGCAGCGCTGAAGCAATGGCCGCGGGTGCGGTCGACGTCGGAAGCTTCGGCGTGGGCGGGGTCTCGGCGATCGCTTCCGACGGCTCGAACTGCAGTCCAAACTGCACCGACGGATCGAAGAAGCTCTTGATGGCGTGGAACGGCACCACCAGCCGCTCCGGGATGCCGCCGAACGACAGGCCGACTTCGAAACGATCCTCTGAAACCACCAGATCCCAGAACTGGTGTTGCAGGATGATCGTCATCTCCTCCGGATATTGCGCCAGCAGCCGCGGCGACAGCTTCACGCCGTCGGCCTTGGACACGAAGGTGATGAAGAAATGATGCTCGCCGGGGAGGCCATGCGCGGCTGCATCGGTCAGCACCCGGCGCAACACCCCGCGCAGTGCGTCGCGCGCCAACACGTCGTATCGAATGTGATCCGTCGCCATGATCGGTCCTGTATCGTGATGGGCCGCGCCCCGCCCGTGTCGGATCGCCGCGCCTGGTGGGCAGCAGCAGTCCCGACTCGCATTCGGCACATCGTACCCCGGCCGGGCGCCGAGGTCAGCAGCCAAGCCGGTCCGACATATGGGAACGCGCACAAGCCCGCGGAAGTCCGGATGTCAAGGAATGAACGGGGAGGGTGCGAAAAGAGGGGGCAGAAGGAAACCGGTGCGGGTGAAAGTGGAGGCTTCTGTTGCCAGGTGCCTCCGAACCCCGCCTAACGGAGCTTAACCCGTTAGGACTTTAAGGTGGTCTTTCAAACTGCGTTACGCAGCCTGAGCAACCGGAGCAAAGTTGTCGTTGGCAACTATTGCAGTAGCCCGATAACGGCGGAACAATACCGGGAAAAAGCTCGCCCTTTACGCCCTCGTCGATCCTATTTCGCCCCCGCCAAAACCCGCGCCAAACATCAAGTCTGACCGCGGGCTTTGGTGGAGGCGCCGGGTACCGCCCCCGGGTCCGAATGGTTTATTTCGACGGCGATTTATTTCCATAGCCGGCAAGCCGGCACCCCCTATATAGGCCGCCCGCCGGCGGATGCACAGAGCGCAGAGGCTTTTGACCGCGACAAAAATGTGGGCTGTGGCGGGGAACCTGTCGTTCGACCTTGGCAGCCGCGAATTTGTGCTCCTAGAGTGCGGCATGACCGCCGAGACCGCGCCGGCCGCTCCCGTGACGGCCGACATCGCCAAACACCCGCCCAGCCTTCGCACGCTCTTCTTCGCATTTGCGAAAATGTCGCTGTCCGGCTTCGGCGGCGTGCTGGTGTTCGCCCGGCGCGCGATCGTCGAGGAGCACCGCTGGATGACGGCGGAGGAATTCAACGAGACCTTTGCGCTCTGCCACTTCATGCCGGGGCCGAATATCGTCAATTTGTCGCTGGTGTTCGGTTCGCGGCTGCGCGGCATTGCCGGCGGGCTCGCGGCCTTTGCGGGTCTACTCGGCCCGCCGACGCTGCTGGTGACCGGCTTGGCGGCCATCTACGGTCATTTCGGGCAGGTCGATGCGCTGAGGCGCGTGCTGGCCGGCGTGTCATGCGTGGCGGTCGGCCTGCTGGCCTCGGCCGTGTTCCGCATGATGTCGCCGCTGCTGAAGAAGCGCGACGTTCTCGGGCTCATGGTCATGCTCGCCGTTTTCGCCGCGATCGGGCTGGCGCGCCTGCCGCTGCCTGCAGTGTTGTTGGCGGCGGTGCCGCTCAGCCTTGCCGTCACCTACGCAAAGCTGCGGTGGGCGCGATGAGCGGTGACGACAATCCGCTGTTTCAGCTGTTCTGGACGTTTGCGCTGATCTCGTTGTTTGCGATTGGCGGCGCGAATGCCGCGATTCCGGAGCTCCATCGCATTGCTGTCGACGTTCGACATTGGATGACCGACAAGCAGTTTGCGGATGCCTTTGCGATCGCGCAATTGTCGCCCGGGCCCAACGTTCTGATCGTCACTTTGATCGGCTATTCCGTCGCAGGCGTCGCCGGTGCGGCGGCCGCCACTGTCGCGATGTGCGGCCCGACGGCAGCGCTCGCCTATGTCGTCAGCCGGTGGCTGTCGAATGTGCGCGACGCGCGCTGGCCCGCTGTACTGCAGGCCTCGCTGGTCCCGCTCTCGATCGGCTTGATGGCGGCGAGCGCATTGATCCTGGTGCAGGCCTCGGACCGGACGTGGCCGGCATTCCTGTTGACGGTGGTTGCCGCTGCCGTTGCATCGATCACGCGGGTCAATCCGCTCTGGCTCTTGGCCGCAGGAGGTTGCCTCGGTTTTGCTGGCCTTCTGTAGGTAAAGTCGCTAGGCAAAGAGTACGGTTGGCCGGAGACCGCTCCGGGCCAGCGAACGAGAACAATGTCGGCCGCCAAGGCCGATTGGGGAGGGCAAGGCATGGCCGACACCACGGGCCAGTTGTCGGGCGGGACGGCCAGTGTGCCGGCCGCACGCAACGTGACTGGCGCATCGATCATTCTGCTCCTTGCCTTCGCCCCGCAACTCGTCGAACTCGCCATCTCACTCGTCGGCCTCGTCGCAGCGGTTTCGGCGCGTTCGCCGCTGCAGGTCGTGGCGGCGCATGGCGCCGCCCTGGTCGAATCCTTGCCGATGCTGCTGGGCCAGTGGGCTGATGGCGGCAAGGTCACGCTCCGATCGGATGCGCTGCTCGCGCTGATCTACACCTACCCGCTCATTGCCATCGCGGTGTTCACCTTTCTCGCGCGGCCGCGCGCTCCGCAGGATTATTTCGGCGGCGTGGCGCTGATGGCGATCGCGCTGTTCGCGTTGTGGGCCGCGAGCGATCTGTCCGGCATGCGCGGATTCACGTTCGGCCCGGGGACCGCGCCGCGCATGCTCGGCGTGCTGCTGTTGGCAATGGGGGCTGCCGTCGCCGTGATCGGTCTGGTGACCGAGGGGCCGGCGCTTCAGGTCTATCACTGGCGCGGGCCGTTCTTCGTTTCCCTCGCCATCCTGACATTTGCCGTGGCGATCCGCCCCTTGGGGCTGATCGTCGCTGCGCTCGCGGCTTTTCTGATCGCCGCGCTCGGAACGTCGGAAACACGCTGGGGCGAGACGCTGATCGTCGGCGTCGTCCTGACGCTCGGCTGTGCGCTGCTGTTCCCCTACGTGCTCGGCCTGCCGATGCCGTTGTTCCCGCGTTTCCTGGTGCAGTGAGGCCGGCATGTTCGATCTGTTTCAGAATCTCGTGCTCGGCTTCAGCGTCGCCCTCAGCCCGATCAACCTGCTGCTCTGCCTGGTCGGTGCGCTCGTCGGCACGCTGGTCGGTGTGCTGCCCGGCATCGGAACCATCGCGACCGTTGCCATGCTGCTGCCGATCACCTTCGGCCTGCCGCCGGTCGGCGCGCTGATCATGCTCGCCGGCATCTATTACGGCGCGCAATATGGCGGCTCGACCACGTCGATCCTCGTCAACATCCCGGGGGAGGCGACCTCGGTCGTCACCACGCTGGACGGCTTCCAGATGGCCAAGCAGGGGCGCGCGGGTCCGGCGCTGTCGATCGCGGCGATCGGCTCGTTCTTCGCCGGCTGCGTTGCGACCGTGCTGATCGCAGTGCTCGGTGCGCCTCTGACGAAGCTCGCGCTGCTGTTTGGGCCGGCCGAGTATTTCTCGCTGATGGTGCTCGGCCTGATCTTCGCGGTCGTGCTTGCCAAGGGCAGCGTGCTCAAAGCGGTGGCGATGATCGCGCTCGGCCTGCTGCTGTCGATGGTCGGCGCGGACCTCGAGACCGGCGCCTCGCGCATGGCCTTCAACATCCCCGAACTCGCCGATGGGCTCGGCTTCGCCACCGTGGCGATGGGCGTGTTCGGCTTCGCCGAGATCATCCGCAATCTCGACGGCGGCGCCGAAGCCGATCGCGAGCTGGTGCAGCAGAAGATCACGGGGCTGATGCCGACGCGCAAAGACCTCCGCGACTCCGCGCCGGCGATCGTTCGCGGCACCATTCTCGGCTCCATTCTCGGCATCCTGCCGGGCGGCGGCGCCGTGATCGCCTCCTTCGCCGCCTATACGTTCGAGAAGAAGATCGCGCGCGATCCGTCGCGTTTCGGCCGCGGTGCGATCGAGGGCGTCGCGGCGCCGGAGAGCGCCAACAACGCCGCGGCACAGACCTCCTTCATTCCGCTGCTGACGCTGGGCATCCCGCCGAACGCGGTGATGGCGCTGATGGTCGGCGCGATGACCATTCACGGCATCCAGCCCGGGCCGCAGGTGATGCAGAAGCAGCCGGATCTGGTCTGGGGCATGATCGCGTCGATGTGGATCGGCAATCTGATGCTGATCATCATCAACCTGCCGCTGGTCGGCATCTGGGTGCGGCTGCTCCGCGTGCCGTACCGGCTGATGTTCCCCTCGATCGTGGTGTTCTGCGCCATCGGCATCTACTCGATCAACAATGCGCCGGTCGACGTCATCCTGGCCGGCGCCTTCGGCCTGTTCGGCTACTGGCTGATCAAGCACGATTTCGAGCCGGCGCCGCTGCTGCTCGGGATGGTGCTGGGCACGCTGATGGAGGAGAACCTGCGCCGCACCTTGCAGATCTCGCGCGGCGACTGGTCGGTCTTCCTCACGCGCCCGCTCTCGGCCACTTTGCTGGCGATCGCGGCCGCCCTGCTGGTCCTGGCTGTGCTGCCGGCGCTGCGCCGCAAGCGCGACGAGGTGTTCGTCGAGGGGTAGGGGGGAACTTTTGTTTCCGTTCCCGAACCGGCTTCGACAGAAGCCAGCTTCCTGGGTATAATCACCTGAATGTTGTGTCGGAGGAGCTGCTCCTCCGCTACAGCTTGCGCTTTCAACGGCAAGCATCCGTCATGCACCAATATCACGACCTGCTCGAACGCATCCTGGCCGACGGCGCGGAGAAGCACGACCGCACCGGCACCGGCACGCTGTCGGTGTTCGGCCACCAGATGCGCTTCAACCTGGCCGCCGGCTTTCCGCTTCTGACCACCAAGCGGCTGCCGCTGAAGGCGATCGTGCATGAGCTGCTGTGGTTCCTGAAGGGCGACACCAACATCGGATATCTGCACGACAACGGCGTCACGATCTGGGACGAATGGGCCGATGCCAAAGGCGATCTCGGCCCCGTCTACGGTTATCAGTGGCGCTCGTGGCCGACGCGGGATGGCGGCCACATCGACCAGATCGCGAACGTGATCGACATGATCAAGCGCAATCCGGACTCGCGCCGGCTGATCGTCACGGCGTGGAATCCGGCCGACGTCGAGAAGATGGCGCTGCCGCCGTGCCACTGCCTGTTCCAGTTCTACGTCGTGAACGGAAAGCTGTCGTGCCAGCTCTATCAGCGCTCGGCCGACGTCTTCCTCGGCGTGCCCTTCAATATCGCCTCCTATGCGCTGCTGACGATGATGGTGGCGCAGGTGACCGGCCTGAAGCCCGGCGAGTTCGTGCATTCGTTCGGCGACGTGCACCTTTATTCCAACCACATCGAGCAGGCGCGGCTGCAGCTGAGCCGCGCGCCGCGGTCGCTGCCGACCATGACGCTCAATCCGGACGTGACGGACATTTTCGGTTTTCGCTACGAGGATTTTACGCTCGCCGGCTACGATCCGCATCCGCATATCAAGGCCGCGGTCGCGGTGTAGCGCATGTCTCTGTCCATCCGCCGCGCCTGCCGCGACGACATCGGCGTCGTATTCGCACTGATCAACGAGCTCGCCGACTACGAGAAGCTCGCGCACGAGGTCGCCGCGAGCGAGGCTGACATCGCGACCGCGCTGTTCTGCGACCATCCGATGCTGTTTTGCGACATCGCCGAGTGGGACGGCGAGGTCGCCGGCTTTGCGGTCTGGTTCGTCAACTTCTCCACCTTCGCTGGAAAGCCCGGCCTCTATATCGAGGACCTGTTCGTGCGCCCCGCCTTCCGCCGCAACGGCCTCGGTCAGGCGCTGCTCGGCCATCTCGCACGCACCTGCATCGACAAAGGCTGGGCGCGGCTGCAATGGTCGGTGCTCGACTGGAATGCGCCTTCCATCACGTTCTACAAATCGCTCGGTGCTGAGCTGATGGACGAGTGGACGCCGTGCAAGGTGACGGACGCTGCGCTGGCCCGGCTTGCGGAGAGGGCGCCATGATTGAGACCGTTCTGATCGTCGCGATCGCCGATAATGGCGTGATCGGTGCTGAGAACGCGATTCCGTGGCGGCAGAAGAGCGATGTCCAGCGCTTCAAGGCGATGACGATGGGACGGCCGATCGTGATGGGCCGCAAGACCTTCATCTCGTTTCCGCGCCGGCCGCTGCCGGGCCGCACCAACATCGTGGTCACGCGCGACGCCGAGTTTCGCGCGCCCGGTGCGATCGTGACGCACTCGGTCGACGAGGCGCTCGTGATCGCCCGTGGTGATGCGCTGCGGCGTTCAGCCGCGGAGATCGCCATCGTCGGCGGCGCCGAGATCTATGCGGCGACGATGCCTTCGGCCGACCGGCTGGAGATCACCGAGGTGCATGCGAGCCCGCCGGGCAACACCCTCTTTCCGTCGATCGACCCCGCACAATGGGAAGAGGTGGCGCGCGAGCGCCATGCCTCGGGTCCGGACGATCAGGCCGAATATTCCTACGTCACCTATCGCCGGAAACGGTGAACGTCGTGCCCGCGGACGGACGCGGCGGCCACTTCAAGACCCTCCGTTAATGATGAAGTCGCGTCGTCGGGCCGCTCCGGTCCGTCCGGACCGCGGCAAACCAGCGCTTCGGCCGCTGTTTACATTGACAAAACCCGGTTCGGGCTTAGCTGGAGCGCTACATTGTAAGGGGCGTGGCCGTCCCTTATAAACCGGCCACTGTCGGGGGCCGGCGTTTGTACACTATCAGCCTCTCGGAGGAGATCGATCGATGGCGTGGAAGAATCAGGGCGGAGGCCCGTGGGGTCCGGGTCCGAAGGGGCCCTGGGGCTCGGGGCCGCAACCGGTCGGTCCAAGGCCACCCGACCTCGAAGATCTTCTGCGGCGCGGCCAGGACCGGTTGCAGCAGTTCATTCCCGGTGGCGGCTTCGGCGCCGCCGGTGTCATGCTGATCGTGCTCGGGGCGGTTGCGATCTGGCTGCTGTCCGGCTTCTACCGGGTGCAGTCCGAGGAGCTCGGCGTCGTCCTGCGCTTCGGCAAATATGTCCGCGACGAGCAGCCCGGCCTGCGCTACCACCTGCCTTATCCGATCGAGACCGTGCTGCTGCCCAAGGCGCTGCGCGTCAACTCGATCTCGATCGGCTTCACCGCCAATGACGATCCCGGCCGGCGCGGCCGCGGCGGGCGCGACGTGCCCGAGGAGAGCCTGATGCTGACCGGCGACGAGAACATCGTCGACGTCGACGTCACCGTGCTGTGGCGCATCAAGCCGAAGGGCGCGGCCGACTTCCTGTTCAACATCCAGAATCCCGAGGGCACCGTGAAGGCGGTGGCCGAGAGCGCGATGCGCGAGGTGATCGGGCGCTCCAACATCCAGCCGGTGCTGACCGGCGCCCGCACCCAGATCGAGCAGAGCGTGCTCGAGCTGATGCAGAAGACGCTCGATACCTACGGCTCGGGCATCCAGGTCGACAATGTGCAGATGCAGAAGGTCGACCCTCCGGCGCAGGTGATCGCGGCGTTCCGCGACGTGCAGGCGGCGCGAGCCGATCTGGAGAAGGCGCAGAACGAGGCCCAGACCTACGCCAACAAGGTGGTCCCCGACGCACGCGGCCGGGCCGCTCAGATCCTGCAGGTCGCCGAAGGCTACAAGGAGCAGGCGATCGCCGAGGCCAAGGGCCAGAGCGCGCGCTTCCTGAAGGTCTATGACGAGTACAAGAAGGCGCCCGACGTGACCCGCGAACGCATCTATCTCGAAACGATGGAACGCGTGCTCTCGGGATCCGAGAAGCTCGTGCTCGACAGCGGGCCCGGCGGCGGTCCCGTGCCGCTGCTTCCGCTCGGCGATCTCGCGCCGCGCCGCCAGGCTGCCCCGAGCACCGCGCAGCAGGGAGGCGTCCGATGAGGTCCCCCGTCACAGGCATCGTCGCGCTGGTCATCGCCCTCGCGCTGGTCGTCATCGGCTACAGCTCGCTGTTCACCGTGGCGCAGACGGAGCAGGCGCTCGTCGTGCGGTTCGGCAAGCCGGTCGACGTCGTCACCGAGCCGGGCCTGAACGTCAAGGCGCCGTTCATCGACAACGTGATTTCGATCGACAAGCGCATCCTCGACCTCGAAAACCCCTCGCAGGAGGTCATCGCGTTCGACCAGAAGCGCCTCGTGGTCGACGCCTTCGCCCGCTACCGGATCAAGAACGCGCTGCAGTTCTACCAGCGAGCCGGCACGATCCAGAATGCCAACGTCCAGCTCGGCACCCTGCTCAACGCCGCCCTGCGTCGCGTGCTCGGCGAGGTCACGTTCACCCAGGTGGTGCGCGACGAGCGTGAAACCTTGATGCGCAAGATCCGCGACCAGCTCGACAAGGAGGCCGATGCCTACGGCATCCAGGTGGTCGACGTCCGCATCCGCCGCGCCGATCTGCCGGAGGCCAACAGCCAAGCGGTTTACGACCGCATGAACAGCGAGCGGCAGCGCGAAGCCGCTGAATTCCGTGCGCTGGGCGGCCAGAAGGCTCAGGAGATCAAATCCAAGGCTGATCGTGAGGCGACCGTGATCGTGGCTGAGGCCAACTCTCAAGCGGAACAGACCCGCGGCTCCGGCGATGCCGAACGCAACCGGCTGTTCGCTGAGGCCTATGGCAAGGACCGCGACTTCTTCGCCTTCTACCGTTCGATGACGGCGTATGAGAACGGCCTGAAGTCCGGCGAGACACGCTTCCTGCTGCGGCCCGATTCGGAGTTCTTCCGTTACTTCTCCAACCCCTCGGGGAAGGTGGGCACGGAGACGCCGTCATCGGCATCCAACGCGACGGCGGCCGCGGCGCAGGCTCCCAAGCCCTGATCAAGCCCTGATGCCGTCTGATCTTCGTCCGGCGTGGCTGATCCCGGCGAAGAAAGAGTTGACACCGACGGGGCGAAGCCGTTGCTTCGCCCCGTCTGATATCAAGAAGGTCGAACGGGAGGTCCGGGTCCGATGAGGTCCATTGCGTTTTCCGATTTCCTCATCGGATTAGGTATCCTGTTCGTGCTCGAGGGCCTGATGTTCGCAGCAAGCCCGGAGTGGATGCGGCGAGCGATGAAGACGGCAATGACCACGCCCGACAATGTGCTGCGGGCGGTCGGGATCGGCTCGGCGGTGGCGGGCTTGGTCCTGATCTGGGTCATCCGGCGCCCGATCTGAGCCGGCCACCTCTGTCGCAGCGCCCTGGCGTCACGGGACCCCGGCTAGCCTCGGCCATTACGTTCCGCCGCCCGGCCAACGCCATTGTGAGGCGATAGCCGCGCCATTTTGCCGTATTAGGTCGCCTTCAATGATGAATTCGGCGCCCTGGCCGGCATGCTTGCGTCGTGGCCCGGTTCCTGCGCACTGTACCGATCGAATTTTGCCGACTTTCTGGAGATCCGCCTGATGACTGCAACCCTTGCTCTCAGCCGTCGCCTGCGTCCGATTCTGGCTGCGGCCGTTCTTGCCGCCGGCTGGGCGCTCGCGCCGGCGCCGGCCTCGGCGCGGGGACCCGAGGGGATCGCCGACGTCGCCGAGAAGGTGATCGACGCCGTCGTCAACATCTCGACCTCGCAGACCGTCGAGGCCAAGGGTGGCTCCTCGGAGAACCGCGGCGCCAATCCGCAGGTGCCGCCGGGCTCGCCGTTCGAGGAGTTCTTCGACGACTTCTTCAAGAACCGCCGCGGCGGTCCGGGCGGCCGCGGTGGTGCCGACAACTCGCCACGCCGCACCAACTCGCTGGGCTCCGGCTTCATCGTCGACGATTCCGGCGTCGTGGTCACCAACAACCACGTCATCGCCGATGCCGACGAGATCAACGTGATCCTCAACGACGGCACCAAGATCAAGGCCGAGCTCGTCGGCGTCGACAAGAAGACCGACCTCGCGGTGCTCAAGTTCAAGCCGCCGCGGCAGCTGACCGTCGTCAAGTTCGGTGACTCCGACAAGCTCCGGCTCGGCGACTGGGTGGTCGCGATCGGCAACCCGTTCAGCCTCGGTGGCACGGTGACCGCCGGCATTGTCTCGGCCAAGAACCGCGACATCTCCTCGGGCCCCTATGACAGCTACATCCAGACCGACGCCGCCATCAATCGCGGCAATTCGGGCGGCCCGCTGTTCAATCTCGAGGGCGAGGTCATCGGCGTCAACACGCTGATCATCTCGCCGTCCGGCGGCTCGATCGGCATCGGCTTCGCGGTGCCGTCGAAAACCGTCGCCGGCGTCGTCGACCAGCTGCGCCAGTTTGGCGAGCTGCGCCGCGGGTGGCTCGGCGTCCGCATCCAGGGCGTTACCGACGAGATCGCCGAGAGCCTCAACATCAAGCCGGCGCGCGGCGCGCTGGTCGCCGGCGTCGACGACAAGGGCCCGGCCAAGCCCGCCGGCATCGAGCCCGGCGACGTCGTCGTCAAGTTCGACGGTCACGACATCAAGGAGCCGAAGGACCTGTCGCGCATGGTCGCCGATACCGCCGTCGGCAAGGAGGTCGAAATCATCGTCATCCGCAAGGGCCAGGAGCAGACGCTCAAGGTCAAGCTCGGCCGTCTCGAGGACAACGAGAAGGTCCAGCAGGCGGCGATCAAGAAGGACGAGCCGGCCGAGAAGCCTCAGACCCAGAAGGCGCTCGGGCTCGATCTCGCTGCGCTGTCGAAGGATCTGCGCACGCGCTACAAGATCAAGGACAGCGTCAAGGGTGTCGTCGTCACCGGCGTCGATCAGGCCTCCGACGCCGCCGAGAAGCGGCTGTCGGCCGGCGACGTCATCGTCGAGGTCGCGCAGGAGGCGGTGACCTCGGGCGTCGACATCAAGAAGCGCGTCGACCAGCTCAAGAAGGACGGCAAGAAGTCGGTGCTGCTGCTCGTCTCCAACGCCGACGGCGAGCTGCGCTTCGTCGCGCTGAGTTTGCAGTAGGGCGGCACCATCATCCGTCATTGCGAGCGAAGCGAAGCAATCCAGAGTCACGTCCTCGGCTCTGGATTGCTTCTTCGCTTCGCTCCTCGCAATGACGGTAACTAATAGTCCCGTAGCCCGGACGAGCGATAGCGACATACGGGTTCGTCCGAACCGCCGGCGATGATCCCGGATATCGCTTTCGCCTTCGCTCTGCGAGCTTCGGCTGACGCTCATCCGGGCTACGGACCTGCTTCCACACGCATCGCTCTCGCGCGTCACGGCTTGTCCGGGACGACAGAGCAGGGGAGGATGGATTCACGCTTCAAACAGCTTAACGATCAATCAGGGACATAGCAGCGCGGTCTCGCGGCAAGTGATGCCCGAGGTCTGCGATCAGTTCGTCCCTCGCGAGAATGCAGAGGGCGCAGGGAATGCCGGGTGAAGGCCTCACCCATGGCCCGCCTGCGAAAAAAAATGCAGGCGGCAGGTACCACAGGTGGTGCCGATCACCGGCATTCCCTGCGCGACGGTCTTCACGCTTATACGCAGTCTCCCTGGTGCGCCGGGCTTGTTGGCCACCATCCCCAGCGCAATGCGCTAGCATTGCGTCGAGTTGATACCAGCGTCGGGGTATCAGGACGCTGCGACTTCACGTCCGCAAGCGATCGTTCGTCCGCGCCCTCGTGAGAAGACGCTGCGATCTCCCGCGGCCATCGCATCCCCACCTCGCGTGTCGTGACGATCGCGCGCAACGCCCCTCCGCAGTGAGGCGGGATGCGCATAGACAATCATGGTTTCTGTAAAATAGCAATAGATTTATTTTTATCAGAATCCATGCCCGCACTTTGCTCGCGGTCGGACAGCATCGCTGCTTCGCGGGCGAGCCAGTTCGCGAACAGTCTGACGCGCGCGTCGGTGCCCAGGATGGCCGGCCAGCGAATGACATGCACCTTGCTGGACGGCATGTCCCAGTCTGCCGAAAGCACCCGGGTCAAGCGGCGCTCCGTCAGCGCGTCGTGCACGAGCAGCGACCGTCCCAGTGCTACTCCGACGCCCTCGATTGCCGCAGCCAGCGCCAAGCTGATCGTATCGACCCGCATTCCGGCCGGAGCCTCCGTTCCCAGCCCGAGTCGCTCGAACCATACGGGCCAAGACCATTCCGCGCCATCATCGCGCCCGGCGCGTCCCTTGTGGATGATCGGAAGGTTGGCGAGCTGGCGCACGGTGTGAAGCGGGCGGCCGCGCCGCAACAACCGCGGCATGGCGACCGGGAAGACCTGCTCCCTGAACAGCAACCTTTGTGTCGAGCTCGCGCGCGCCGTCGCCTTCGGGAGCCACAGCACCTGAAGATCGACATCGGCGGCGCGCGCCTGGGCTTCGCTTTCGGCGACGACGAGTTCGACGCCGACCTTAGGATGCTTCGACATGAAGCCGGGGAGGCGTCGCACCAGCCAGTGGTGCGACAGCGCTGCGCCGACGCCGACCTTCAGCACGGCGGGCTGCGCTTCTGCGCGGTACCGTGCGCGCAGCGTCGCCATCTCATCGAGGAGACTCACGATGTCCGTGAGCAGCGACGCGCCGGCCGTCGTCGGCGACAGCCCGGTGCCGCTGCGGTGATTGAACAGTTTGGCACCGAGATAGGTTTCGAGCTTGCGCAGGCGGTGGCTCACCGCGCTCTGCGTCAATCCAAGCTCGGTGGCCGCCAGCGTCATGCTGCGGTGACGCGCGGCGGCCTCGAAGGCGACGAGGCCATCAAACGGGGGAAGCGATCGCATGCGCCCAACTATGAAGGAGATTCATGCTGACGTGAATGGGCAGGTCGTTCATTCCTGAGGCGTCGCCGATCATGAGTGAGGCCGTTCAATGCGGACTGAGCGTTCAGTGCTGCTCGACGCTGACAGCGAGATCCAGCCGTCGATGTGGCCGGCGGTCGCCGTGAGCCTGGCAGCGTTCCTCACGAATTTCGATGTGACGGCGGTGGTTGTCGCTTTGCCCACGATCGCAACCGAGCTTCGACTAGGGATCGCCGGCCAAGCCTGGATGATGGACGCATACAGTCTGGCCTTCACGGCGGCGCTCGTGGTGGCCGGTGGTCTCGCCGATGGCTTTGGCCGCCGGCGGGCGATGCTGGGCGGCAATCTCGTGTTTGCCGCGGCATCCGTGGCGTGCGCTTTGGCGGGCGATGGTCTGACCCTGGGGCTCGCGCGGGGTCTGCAGGGAGTCGGGGCGGCCTTCGTGATGACGGGTGGCATCGCGCTCATCGCGGGACTGTACCCGCAGGCGGGTGCGCGCAGCCGCGCCTTGGCGTGCCTCGGCGTCGTCTCAGGCATCGCGATGGCGCTCGGGCCGAGCCTTGGAGGCGCGATCTCCGGATGGCTCGGCTGGCGCTGGATATTCCTGGCCAATCTGCCGGCGTGCCTGCTGGCCGCATTGAGCATTCCCCGGCTCGTTCCGGAGACGCGTCGTTCGGCGCAGCACTCGCTGGACTACGTCGGCATGGGCCTCCTCAGCGCCGCGCTGTGTGTGCTCGTCACCACGCTGCTGCACGTCGATGGGCGATTTCGCATGGTTGCCGGCTGTGTCCTTGCTGCGCTCTTGCTGGCGATGTTCGTTTGGCAGCAGCAGCGCCGCGCGCAGCCGATCTTCGACCCTGCCATTTTCGCCAACCGCGCGATGGTCGCGGTCGCGCTGCTGTTGAATGCGGTGTCGCTCGGCTATTGGGCCATCCTGGTCTACCTGCCGGGCTTTCTCGGGACGACGTTCGGCTGGACCGTGGCTGAATGCGGATTTGCGATGCTCGCGGCGACCCTGCCGATGCTCGTCGTGCCGCCGATTGGTGCGAAGCTGGTCATCTGGTGGGGATGGCGACGGCATTTCAGCGTCGCGCTCGCCATCATGGCTGTGGGCAATCTCGTCTTCGTCGGCGCGCTGGCTGCACCCGATCCGGGGCTGCAGTCGTGGCTCGTGCGCGTCGCAATGGGGGTGATCGGGCTGGGGGCCGCGCTGGCCCATCCTCAGCTGTCGGGAGCGGTCGTTGCGCTGGTGCCGGCAGATCACGCCGCGATGGCGGCGGCGGTGACGGTGATCATGCGCCAAGCCGGCTTTGCGATCGGCATTGCCGTGCTCGGCGCGGTTCTGGGAAGGTCAGGCGCAGTCCTGGACTACGCGTGGGTCTTTCTGCTTGCTGCGTCGGTCTGCACCGCGGCCGGCCTGTCGGCACTCCTGCTGCTGCCTCCGGCCCCGGTCGTGCGGACCGGCGCGGAGAAGCAGCAGCAAGTGGCGTGATGGACCGAGACGTCGTGTCGCTTAGTTGCGTGCGCTGCCGACGGTGGTCGGAACGACGAGCGCGGCGCTGCGGCGGTGATGGGTGAGCACGGCGAGCTGCAGCGGGGTGGCGGGCATGCCGGCGCGGGTCAGATCGGCGACGGGAGCCTGCTCCTCGGCAGCCGAAGCGCCGACGACGGAGAGCTGATGCGGGGTCGCCGGGATCGAGGTGATTGCGTAGCTCGGCAGCTCGCCGGCAACGGCAGCGCCGCTCAGCAGCGCGAGGGCAACGAGGGAGCCGGGAATGATGTGCTTGATGGTCATCGGGAGGTCCTTTTGTGACGATGATCGATTGCATCACGTGCAACCGCTTTCGTTTCCTTGGACACTCCCTTGCGCTGTCAGCTTTATATGCGCTGCAGCATGATTTGACAATTCATCGATTGGTGATGCGGTTAAAATCGCAGCACTACCCCTGCCTTCATACGACGCGCGAATGATCTGATTTGCGATTCGAAATGAGATTGGAATGGAGTTGCGCGTGAATGTACTGGATTGAAACAAAATCCTGCGCGACTCCTCGTGAGACGAATGAGCTCGGGTTGTTGGATGGCGAGTCCCGCCTGAAATTGCAAGTCAGGCATGAGATACGATTGCTATCGTCGAGCATTCGCAATTTTCAGCTCGTTGTCACAATCGGCTGAGATCGGTCGATCCGTCGCGGCCGTAGCACGATCCCTGCTCATCCGGCCGTCATTCTGGGGCATCGCGCAGCGATGAGCCGGGAATAAAGCCGAGCGGTGATTGTCTCGAAGACAAGCGCCGCCGACACGTCGAATCCTCGTTGCCGCCTGGGGTTATGGATTCGGGGCTCGCGCCGCGCGCGCCCCGGAATGACGCCGGAGAGGTGGAGGGGGCAAAGACGCGGCAACGCTATCGTCGCCGGGTCCGCTCGATCATGCGCCGTGCCCGCCATTCGCTCCGTCCGCGCGGACCGACGGTGGGCACGCGACCGCCCTGCGGGCGGCTGCTTTGCCCACCCTACGCGAGACGGCTGTGCGGCTCTGTTACTCCACGAACTCTGCGCGCGTGTAGCCCTGCGCATAGAGCAAAGCGGTGAGATCGCCATGGTCGATGCGGGCTGATGCTGCGGCCGAGACAGCGGGCTTGGCGTGATAGGCGACGCCGAGGCCGGCCGCCTCGATCATCCCGAGGTCGTTGGCGCCGTCGCCGACGGCCAGCGTGTCGATCTCGTCGAGATCGAACGACTCGCGCAGCTCGAGCAGGGTGGCGAGCTTGGCGTCACGGCCGATGATCGGCTCACGCACCTCGCCGGTGAGCGTGCCGCCATCGACGACGAGCTCGTTGGCGCGGTTCTCCTGGAAGCCGATCTTGGCCGCGATCTGGCGCGTGAACAGCGTGAAGCCGCCGGAGATCAGGCAGGTATAGGCGCCGTGCGCGCGCATCGTCATCACCAGGTGGCGGCCGCCGGGTGTCAGCTTGATGCGCTTGGCCAGCACCTCGTCGACCACGCTCACCGGCAGGTCCTTCAGCAGCGCGACGCGCTCGCGCAGCGCCGGCTCGAACGCGATCTCGCCGCGCATGGCGCGCTCGGTGATGGCGGCGACGCGCGGCTTCAGCCCGGCGAAATCGGCGAGTTCGTCGATGCATTCCTGGCCGATCATGGTGCTATCCATGTCGGCGAGAAAAAGCTTCTTGCGCCGGAAGGCTTCCGCCTGCACGACGATGTCGATCGGCATGTCGCCGCGCAGGTCGCGCAGGCGTGCCTCGAGCTTGTGGACCTCGCCGTCATGGGCGAAGGGGATGTCGATCGCGACCTCGTCGAACAGCCAGCGCGGCGTGCCAGGCTGTGGCAGCACGGCCAGGAAGGCCTCCACGATCGTGGTATCAAGCGCGGGATCGGCGGGATTGCAGATGAAGGTGGCGACGAGAGACATCAGGTGACTTTGCCAGGGATCAACAAAGCCGTGCTTATCGCAGGGCCGACCGCCAGCGGCAAGTCGGCGCTGGCCATGGAACTTGCGCAAAAAGCGGGCGGGGTCGTCATCAATACCGATTCCATGCAGGTCTATCGTGATCTGAGGGTGCTGACGGCAAGGCCGACACCGGAGGAAGAGGCCGCTGTGCCGCATCGGCTCTATGGCCATGTCGATGCCGGATTGAACTACTCGGCAGGCCACTATGTCCGTGACGCCGCAGAGGTTCTCGACGAGATCAGGCGGGGAGGGCGGCTGCCGGTCTTCATCGGCGGCACCGGGCTCTATTTCAAGGCGCTGACGCGGGGGCTGTCGGCAGTGCCGCCCGTGCCGGATGCGGTGCGCGACGCCGTGCGTCTCCGGCTCGACCGTGACGGGGTCGAGGCGCTGCATGCGGAGCTTGCGAGGCGCGATCCGGCTGCGGGCGAGCGGCTGAATGCGCGGGACCGCACCCGTGTTGCCCGGGCGCTCGAGGTGATCGAGGCGACCGGTCGGCCATTGGCTGACTGGCATGCCGAGACGACGCCCCCGCTGCTGCCGGAGGGCAGCTATCAGGCCGTGTTCATCGCGCCGGAGCGCGAGGCGCTCTATGCGCGCATCGACGCGCGTTTCGACGCCATGCTGACCGGTGGAGCATTGGAGGAGGTGGCGCGGCTAGCCGCGCGCGGGCTCGACCCACTGCTGCCGGCGATGAAGGCCCATGGCGTGCCGGCGCTGATCCGCCATCTCCGCGGAGAGATCTCGCTGGAGGCGGCGGCTGTCGTCGGCAAGGCCGACACCCGCCACTACGCCAAGCGGCAGTTCACCTGGTTCCGGCATCAATTGCCGGAGTTCGAGTGGAGGACGCCGGAGCAGGCACGGGCGTGGGTGGCGTCCGTTTGATCGTCATCGCGAGGAGTGCAGCGACGAAGCGATCCACGCTGTCGCGTAGCCCTGGATTGCTTCGCTTCGCTCGCAATGACGGCAGCTATGACGAAATTACCGCTCGCCGAACGGCAAAATCCGCGTTAACGTAGCAAAATTGCGCTGACAAGCCCGGCTTTGCCTTGACATTGGGGCCGCCCCGGCTATGTTCGCGCAACCTTTGGGAAGCCAGATCGGCGTCATGCGCAACATTATTACCGCCCTCCTTATCGTAGTCGTACCCAGGCGCATCGCCGGGGATGGCTAGCGGCCATCCATGATCCGAGCGGTGCGCAGGGCCTTCCAGGGCCCTTTTTTATTGCCTGGAGCTCAACGACCCGAACTGAACGACCCTGACCGAAACGACCCTGAACCAAGCGACCGAACCGAAACGACCGACCCAGACGAAAGCCTCTGACAGAAGCGATCCGGAGCCCACCATGACCGACAAGAGCCACGATCCGAACCAGATGACCGGCGCCGCGATGATCGTGCGCGCGCTCATCGACCACGGCGTGCAGCACCTCTTCGGCTATCCCGGCGGCGCAGTGCTTCCGATCTATGACGAGATCTTTCAGCAGAGCGAGGTTCAGCACATCCTGGTCCGCCACGAGCAGGGCGCCGGCCATGCCGCCGAAGGCTACGCCCGCTCGACCGGCAAGCCCGGCGTCGTGCTGGTGACCTCCGGCCCCGGCGCCACCAACATGGTGACGCCGCTGGCGGATGCGCTGATGGATTCGATCCCGCTGGTCTGCATCACCGGCCAGGTGCCGACGCACCTGATCGGCAACGACGCGTTCCAGGAGTGCGACACGGTCGGCATCACCCGGCCCTGCACCAAGCACAACTGGCTGGTCCGCAACGTCAACGATCTCGCCAAGGTGCTGCACGAGGCGTTCTATGTCGCCACCACGGGCCGTCCGGGCCCGGTCGTGGTCGACGTGCCGAAGGACGTGCAGTTCGCGACCGGCACCTATCATCCGCCGCGCAAGTCGGACGTGCACATCTCCTATGCGCCGCGCGTCAAGGGCGACGCGATGCAGATCCGGAAAGCGGTGGCGTTGCTGGCCGGCGCCAGGCGCCCGGTGATCTATTCCGGCGGCGGCGTCATCAATGCGGGACGGGAAGCCTCGAGGCTGTTGCGCGAGCTGGTCGAGGTCACCGGCATTCCGATCACCTCGACCCTGATGGGGCTGGGCGCCTATCCCGCCTCGGGCAAGAACTGGCTCGGCATGCTCGGCATGCACGGCACCTACGAGGCCAACATGGCGATGCATGATTGCGACGTCATGCTGTGCGTCGGTGCGCGCTTCGACGACCGCATCACCGGCCGCACCGATGCGTTCTCGCCGAACTCGAAGAAGATCCACATCGACATCGACCCGTCCTCGATCAACAAGAACATCCGCGTCGACGTGCCGATCATCGGCGATTGCGGCGACGTGCTCGCCGACATCCTGCAGGTGTTCAAGGCCGAGGCGAAGAAGCCCGACATCAAGTCGTGGTGGCAGGAGATCGCCACCTGGCGCGCGCGCAACTCGCTGGCCTACAAGGCGAACCGCGACGTGATCATGCCGCAATATGCGATCCAGCGGCTGTTTGAGCTGACGCGCGGGCGCGACACCTACATCACCACCGAGGTCGGCCAGCACCAGATGTGGGCGGCGCAGTTCTACGGCTTCGAGGAGCCGCACCGCTGGATGACCTCCGGCGGCCTCGGCACCATGGGCTACGGCCTGCCGGCGGCGATCGGCGTCCAGGTCGCCCATCCCGACAGCCTGGTCATCGACATCGGCGGCGACGCCTCGGTGCAGATGACGATGCAGGAGATGTCGACGGCCGTGCAGTACGAGCTGCCGGTCAAGATCTTCATCCTCAACAACCAGTACATGGGCATGGTGCGGCAGTGGCAGCAGCTCTTGCACGGCAACCGCCTGTCGCATTCCTACTCGGAGGCGCTGCCGGACTTCGTCAAGCTCGCCGAGGCCTATGGCGGCGTCGGCTTGCAGGTGTCGAAGCCCGGCGATCTCGACGGCGCGATCAAGGAGATGATCTCGGTCAAGAAGCCGGTGCTGTTCGACTGCCGCGTCGCGGCGCTGGAGAACTGCTTCCCGATGATCCCGTCGGGCAAGGCGCACAACGAGATGATCCTGCCGGCGGAAGCGTCCGATCCGGCCGCCGCGTTCGCCGGCGGCAAGGCGCTGGTGTGAGGACTGACTGTGCGCACGACGCCAACCCAAAACTGCACTGTCATCGCCCGGCTTGACCGGGCGATCCAGTACGCCGCGGCCGCCGTGAGTCCCATGACGGCCGCGGCGTACTGGATGCCCGCGTTCGCGGGCATGACGGCTCATGTGAGGAGGCGGCTGTGTTCACACTAGCTGAGCTCGAAGCCGCCCATGCCATCGTCGGCGCCGCGGTGCCGGCGACGCCGGCGCATGCGTGGCCGCTGCTCGCCGAGCGGCTCGGCACTCATGTCATCGTCAAGCACGAGAACCACACGCCGGCTGGCGCCTTCAAGGTGCGTGGCGGGCTGGTCTATGTCGACGCTCTGAAGCGCACGCATCCCGGCGTGCGCGGCCTGATCACCGCGACGCGCGGCAATCATGGCCAGAGCATCGCCTTCGCCGGCCGCCGCAACGGCCTGCCGGTGACGATCTACGTGCCCAAGGGCAACTCGGTCGAGAAGAACCGCGCGATGGCGGCGTTCGGCGCCGAGCTGATCGAGCATGGCAGCGATTTCCAGGAGGCGCGCGAGGAGGCCGGCCGGCATGCCGCGCGCGAGTCCTTGCAGATGGTGCCGTCGTTCCATCCCGATCTCGTCCGTGGGGTCGCGACCTACGCGCTCGAGCTGTTGCGCAAGGCGCCTGCTCTCGACGTGCTCTACGTGTCGGTCGGGCAGGGCTCCGGCATCTGCGGCTGCATCCTGGCACGTGACCTGCTCGGGCTGAAGACCGAGATCGTCGGCGTGCAGTCGACCGAGGCGCCGTCCTACGCGCTGTCGTTCGCCGCGCGCACCGTCGTGACCACCAACAGCGCCGATACGCACGCCGACGGCCTCGCCACGCGCAGCCCGGATGCGGATGCGCTCGCCATCATCCTGAAGGGCGCGTCGCGCATCCTGCAGGTCAGTGATGCCGAGATCGCCGAGGCCGTCCGCATCTTCTGGACCGACACCCACAATCTCGCCGAAGGCGCCGGTGCAGCGTCGCTGGCGGCCGCGCTGCAGGAGAAAGGCAAGCTCGCCGGCAAGCGCGTCGGCCTGGTGCTGACCGGCGGCAACATCGATCTCGATCTGTTCAGGCGCTGGGTAATGCCGGCTGCCGCCCATGCCGAAGCGGGAGCCTCATGATGCACGCTCCGCTCACCACACACACCACTGTCATCGCCCGGCTTGACCGGGCGATCCAGCACGCCGCGGCCATCGTGAGTCTCACGACCGCCGGCGTCGACTGGATGCCCGCTGGAGCCTGTCATCGGGCTCGCCGAAGGCGAGACCGGTTGGCGGGCATGACAGCAGAGGGAATAAGGGGACACCAATGAACCAGCCAGCCTCCGCCTACTTCATCGAAGACCGCCACGATCCGAACGAGACGCATACGCTCTCCGTGCTGGTGCAGAACGAGCCCGGCGTGCTGGCGCGGGTGATCGGTCTCTTTTCCGGCCGCGGCTACAACATCGAGAGCCTCACCGTCTCCGAGACCGAGAGTCAAAAACACCTCTCGCGCATCACCATCGTGACGACGGGCACGCCGATGGTGATCCAGCAGATCAAGCACCAGCTCGACCGCATGATCCCGGTCTACCGCGTCGTCGACATGACCTTGACCAAGCGCGCGATCGAGCGCGAGCTCGCGATGGTCAAGGTGCGCGGCATCGGCGAGCCGCGCGTCGAGGCGCTGCGGCTGGCGGATGCGTTCCGGGCCCGCGTGATCGACGCCACCACCGAGAGCTTCGTGTTCGAGATCACAGGCAACACCGACAAGATCAGTCAGTTCATCGATCTGATGCGTCCGCTCGGCCTGGTCGAAGTGGCGAGGACCGGCATTGCGGCGATCGGGCGGGGACCGGAAGGGATGTGAGCCATGCTGGCGCGCGACTGGTACTACAACGAACGGAACCGGATCGGGCTCGATCACGCCGTGGCCTCGATCTACGGCTCGGGAGATGATGCCGACGAGCGCGCGCGCGCCGCATTGAAGATGCTCGGCGTCAAGCCGGGCTGGCGGGTGGCGGACATCGGTTGCGGCAACGGCGTGCTGGCGACGGAAGCGGCGCTGATGGGCGCTGTCGTGGACGCCATCGACATCTCGCCGGCGATGCTGGCGCTGACCCGGATCTACACCCGCGACCGCCGCACCGCCGTGCGGATGCATTCGGCGGGCCTGTTGTCGTTCGCCTACGAGCCCAATTCCTATGATCTGATCGCCAGCGAGTTCACGCTGCACCATCTGCCGGACTTCTGGAAGGCGGTGGCGCTGGCGCGCATCTTCGCGGCGCTGAAGCCGGGCGCGCAGTTCTTCCTGCGCGACATCGTCTATGTCAGCATGCCCGACGGCACCGAGCGCTCGGTCGAGCAGTGGGCCGACTACAACATCAAGAACCACGATCTCGGCCGCGACAGCGTCATCACCCACATGCGCGACGAGAACTCGACCTTCGCCTGGGTGATGGAGCGCATGCTGACCGAGGTCGGCTTCATCACCGTCTCCGCCGACTACCACGCCCCGATGCACGCGACCTATGTGCTGCAGAAGCCGGCGGGGCAGGGGTAGGCGCTGATGTTTCTGCGAAACGGTGAGGTGGCCACGCTGCCACCCTCCCCTGGAGGGGGAGGGTCGTTTCACATCGCGCGAAGCTGCGATGTGAAACGGGGTGGGGTGATGCCTCCACGCGCGAGCTGTGCCTGGGGCCCACCCCACCCCGATCGCGCATTGCATGCGCGATCGACCCTCCCCCTCCAGGGGAGGGTGAAGAATCGCCGTGAGGCGGGAGTGCACTAGATGTCCCAGCAGCTCCTCATCGCCTTCATCGCGTTCGCCTTCGTGATGGCGTTCACGCCGGGGCCGAACAACATCATGCTGCTGTCGTCGGGCGTGACCTACGGCTTCCGGCGCACGGTGCCGCACATGATGGGGGTCAGTTTCGGCTTCGCGTTCATGGTCGGCGCGGTCGGCTTTGGCCTTGCCGCCGTGTTCATCTCCTATCCGGTGCTGCAGACGGTGCTGAAATATCTCGGGGCCGCCTACCTGATCTATCTCGCGGTCGCGATCGCGCTGTCGGGTGCGACCAAGCCTGACGAGCACAATTCGCGCGGTCCGATGTCGTTCTGGGGCGCGGCGCTGTTCCAGTGGGTCAACGCCAAGGGCTGGGTGATGGTGATCAGCACCATCACCGCCTATGCGGCGATCGCGCGCTTTCCCGCCAATGTCGCGCTGCAGGTCGCGATCAGCTTCGTGATGGCGGTCGGCTCGACCATCACCTGGACGCTGTTCGGGACCGCGTTGCGGCCGCTGCTGAGCTCCGAACGCGCCGTGCGCGGCTTCAACATCCTGATGGCGGTGCTGCTGCTGGCCTCGCTCTATCCGGTGTTCATGGACGCATGAAGGGGGGCGCCGCCATGCGAGTTCGGGGTTTCCAAGCGCCCCCAAAATGCTCTAGACACGGGCCGGATTTCGTTCGGGCGTCGGCCGCCGTGCCCCACCCAAGCGCCTGACTCATCAGCCAATTCCGGCCATCTCAAAGAGGAAACGACAATGCGTGTTTACTACGATCGCGACGCCGATCTGAACCTGATCAAGGGCAAGAAGGTCGTCATCGTCGGCTACGGCGCCCAGGGCCATGCCCACGCGCTGAACCTGAAGGATTCCGGCGTCAAGGACGTCGCGATCGCGCTGTACAAGGGCTCGAAGTCGGCCAAGAAGGCCGAAGCCGCCGGCTTCAAGGTGATGGAAGTCGCCGAGGCCGCCAAGTGGGCCGACCTCGTGATGATGCTGACCCCGGACGAGCTGCAGGGCGACATCTACCGCGAGCACCTGCACGACAACATGAAGCAGGGCGCCGCGCTGGTGTTCGCCCACGGCCTCAACGTCCACTTCAACCTGCTCGACCCCCGCGCCGATCTCGACGTGCTGATGATCGCGCCGAAGGGCCCCGGCCACACCGTTCGTTCCGAGTACCAGCGCGGCGGCGGCGTGCCCTGCCTGATCGCGATCGCCAAGGATTCCTCGGGCAACGCCCATGACCTCGGCCTGTCCTACGCCTCGGCGATCGGCGGCGGCCGCGCCGGCATCATCGAGACCACGTTCAAGGAAGAGTGCGAGACCGACCTGTTCGGCGAGCAGGCCGTGCTGTGCGGCGGCCTGGTCGAGCTGATCAAGGCCGGCTACGAGACCCTGACCGAGGCCGGCTACGCCCCGGAGATGGCCTATTTCGAGTGCCTCCACGAGGTCAAGCTGATCGTCGACCTGATCTATGAAGGCGGCATCGCCAACATGAACTACTCGATCTCCAACACCGCCGAATATGGCGAGTACGTCACCGGACCGCGTATCATCACTCCGGAGACCAAGGCGGAGATGAAGCGCGTGCTCGACGACATCCAGTCCGGCCGCTTCGCGCGCGACTGGATGCTGGAGAACAAGGTCAACCAGTCCTCGTTCAAGGCGACCCGCGCCCGCCTGTCGCAGCACCCGATCGAGGAGGTCGGCGCCCGTCTGCGCGACATGATGCCCTGGATCAAGAAGGGCGCCCTGGTCGACAAGAGCAAGAACTGAGCTCTTGCGACGACGACTTGGAATGGAAAACGGCGGGCCAAGGCCCGCCGTTTTTTTGTTTGGCAAGTAGGTCTCCAGGTTCCGTCAGGAGGCCGCCCGGCGCGAGGCCGGCGGCGTGAGTAGACGGACGATCTCGCTGACGGCGACCAGGCCGACCAACCAGGCGGCGCTGGTCAGGCCGAGCCGTGCGACGATCGCGAGCGTGAAGCTCGCGGCGCCGCCGAGCATGGCCGTGGCGGCGAGCAGCACGAGCTCATAGGCGGCGTAGGCGCCGATGAGCGTGACGGCAAACGCGACCGGCGCTGGCGCTGTGCGCAAGGCCGCCAGCGCGATGCGTGCGACGATCGTGGCGCCGAGCGCCGCGACGCCGATCACGGCGCCCCAGGCCAGCGTGGTGGGATCGACCGGATAGTGCAGGGCGCCGAAGCCGATGCCCTGGTTGACGAGCCAGGCGCCGAGCACCGCCGGCAGTGCCGTGCGCAGCGGCAGCATCGCGGCTGCAACCACTGCGAAAGCTGCGAACGGCGTCGCGCAGGCGAACACGAAGCTGGCCAGCGCGCAGGCCGAGGTCAGCAGCGCGAAGCAGAACGCGGCGGCATGCCGCTGCGGAACGGGCGCGAGGCGAGCTTCGGAGCGGGAGGGCGTGAGGATGTCGAGAGCCATGGAACGTCTCCTTCTGTTGCGATTGTAGTCCATTTCGGCAGCTTCTGTCAGCCGCCGGAATTTCTGTCGGCGCCGTCACTGCACTCCGTAGCTCGCGACCCGGATGCCGCCGAACACGCCAAGGCCCGGCGCCAGGAAGCCGGTCGGGTTCTGGTAGTGGCGGTTGAACAGGTTATCGATCCGGCCGAACAGCTTGACCTGATCGGAGACCGCGTAGTCGCCGCGCAGGTTCACGACCGTGGTGCCGGGCGCAGTGAGCCCCGTGGTCATGCCGTCGCGACTGACGTCGAGCCAGTTGCCGAGGCGCAGCACGGTGGCCGATACGGTCAGCGCATCGAGCGGCGTCCAGACTGCGGTCGCGCTCCATTTCTCCCTGGGACGGCGCAGCAGCTGCTGGCCGGTGGTCGCGTCGATCGCGCGGGTGAACGTGTAGTCCGCGCGCAGCGAGATGCGATCCGTGAGCTTAGCCGCCACGAAGCTTTCGCTGCCCTCGGTCGTCGCCAGCCCGACATTCGCATTGGAGGTGAAGGTGGCGTTGAAGTCGATCAAATTGGTGATGCTGTTGTGGAAGTAGGTCGAACCGAAGCGGACGCGACCCTCGAACAGCGGCTGCTCGAAGCCGGCATCGTAGCCTGTGCTCTCCTCCGGCTTCAGGTTGGGATTGGCGAAGAAGTTGAACGCTGGAAAATCCCGGTGCAGCTGGCTCAAGGTCGGCGCCTTGAAGCCGGTGCCGTAGCTCGCCTTCAGCTTGGTCTCGGTGACCGGCAGGATCACCGCAGGTGCAATCCGATAAGTCCCATGCGCGCCGAACTGATCGTTGACGTCGTTGCGCAGGCTCGCGACCACGAACCAGCGCTCCGCAAACTCCGTCTGCAGCTCGATGAAGCCGGCCTTGTTGCCGTTCTCGGCCGAGAGATCCGTGGTTGTCAGCCGCTCGGTCTGCTGCTCCAGGCCGACGACCAGATTGTTGCGCGGCGCGAGCTCGGTCACCGCGTGCCAGTCATATTTGATGCGCTCGCCCGTCGCGACCGCCGCCACGGGATTGCCGGCGGTCAAATCGGATGACCAGTCGTTGACGTAGTTGACGCCAAAATAGTTCCTGATGCGGCCCCCGAGCAGCGACCACACGGCTTCCTCGCGCGTGGCCAGCTGATGGACGGTGTGGTTGCTCCTGATGGCGTCGGGAAAGCTCGGAAAGCCGCTGTCGCCGGTGAACAGCAGGGTCGCATCGGTGTAGCGGACCACCGAGTTCAGCGTCCAGGCGTCGTTGAGGTCGACGCCGAGCTTGGTCGAGGCGGTGACATTGTCGTAGGCGTTGCCGATCGCCTTCTGTCCTGCCGGCAGCAGTTGCCACGGCGTCACCGGCACGTCGCCGGCGTGCAGATGCGCGACATTGACCGCGTAGTTGACATTGTCCTTCGAGCCGCTCAGTCCCGCGCTCTGGTTGAAGGTCTTGAACGATCCGCTCTCGAGCGAGGCGGTCGCCCGCGCCGGGCCGTCGCCCTTGCGCGTGATCACCGAGATGACGCCGCCGATCGCGTCCGAACCATAGAGCCCGCTCTGTGGTCCGCGCAGCACCTCGAACTGCTGGATGTCAGCGGCGAGCAAATGGGCGAAATCGAACGCGCCGTTGCTGTTGGTGACGTCCCCGACATCGATGCCGTCGATCAGCAGCTTGGTGTGGTTGGCGTTGGTGCCACGCATGAAGACGTTGGTCTGGCCGCCCGGACCGCCGGCCTGGACGACGTTCAGCCCGGGAATGGTGCTCAGGATCTCCGGCACGCTGCGGAATTGCTGGGTCGCGATGTCCTTGTCAGTCACCACCGTGATCGCACTGGCGACATTGGCGGCCGGCGTGACGATGCCGGTCGGGCTGACCACGACGGGCGTGCTGGCCGGTGTAGCCGGAATCGGCGGTCGCGCGGCGGTGCGGGCCTGAGGCTCGCGCGCCCCGGCTGGCTTCGGAGCTGACGGCCTGCTGCGCGGCAGGTCGACCTCGACCGGAGGCAGCAGATTGGGCGAGGCGGATTGCTGCGCGATGGCCGGGCAAGGACCGAGCAGCGCAACCGACGAGAGGACGCAGAACGACGACAGAACGGCGCGATGGCGCCTGGCATAGGGAACGGGAGACACGAGTGACCTCGGCATGACGTCAGTGGCACGTCACCGCGAACGAGGCCTCATGCCGGCATCTTCATGCACGGCGTGAAAACGATGCCAATAACTCCCCGACCGGCATCTTCGCGTGTGACCACGGCTGACGGCAGGTCTCCTGGCTCGCGGGTCATCACCTCCACGCCGCCTTCCCGGGACCGAGATTTCCCAGTGGCCTATGACGCGAGATTCGCCGCTTACAGTTGCGGGGGCAGCTGCGGCTTTCGGATGGTCCCGGGTGGGATCCGTCCGTCACCGCATTCCCTTTTGAGCCCCGGTCGGGGGCACCGTCGCGATAAGCGTAGAAGCCGGCCGGAGCCGGAGTCAATCGATCCCTCGGGTTTTCCCACGACCGGCGGGGATTGTTGCCGAAGCACCACGCCGGTCTCGTCGAGGATGCGATGCACTTTCGACTTTCGGTTCGTGGGAGATCGCGGTTATAATGTTACCAGACACCGTCTTCGCGTTGGCGCGCCGTGTGGCGCGGCCTCGGCGAGCAGGACTTGCAATCAAGGAGCCTCATCGTGGCAACAGCGACGTCCCTTCCGGTCACTCTGCCCACAGCCATTCCCGTGCGCGAGATTCTGCCGTGGGCGATCTTCGGCGGCCTGATGCTCGCTTTGGGCATCTATTTCGTCGGCGTCGAGGAGGGCGCGGCTGCGCTGTTCAACAGCGCATATGTCCACGAGTTCGTCCATGACGGACGGCATCTGCTCGGGTTCCCCTGTCACTGAACGGCCAGCATCGGCACGTCGAAGCGGCGCTGTCGCACGCCGCTCGTGACGGCGAGAGCAGCGCATCTGTAAGAGACGATCGATGACGGGGCGACTGCTCCTGCGCGGAATGCTGGCCGGCCTGGTCGCCGCGCTGCTCTCCTTCGGCTTTCTCAGGCTGGCTGGCGAATCATCTGTCGCGCGCGCGATTGCCTTCGAGACGGTGCTTGATGAGGCGAAGGCCAAAGCCGCGGCGGAAGAGGCCGCGGCCAAGGGCCGGCCCGCGCCAGTCGCGGAGGCCGAGCCTGAGCTGGTCAGCCGGGCTATCCAGGCCGGTGTTGGACTATTGACCGGCGTTGCCGTCTACAGCACGGCGTTCGGCGGGCTGTTTGCCCTGGCCTTCGCACTCGCCTTCGGCCGCATGGCCGATCTCGGTCCGCGGGCGACCTCCGCCTTGCTCGCCGCGGCCGGCTTCGTCGCCGTCTATGTGACGCCCATGCTCAAATACCCGGCCAATCCGCCGTCCGTCGGCCTGGCCGAGACGATCGGGATGCGGACCAGCCTGTATTTCGCGATGCTCCTGATCTCGCTCGCCGCGATGATCGCCGCCGGCATGTTGCGCCTCCGCCTGCTGTCGCGGCTCGGCGCCTGGAATGCGGCCTTGATTGCCGCAGGCGTCTATGTCGTCGTCATGACCGGCATAGGCTTCGCGCTGCCGGTCGTGGACGAGGTGCCTGAAGGTTTTCCGGCCGCCGTGCTCTGGCAGTTCCGTATTGCGTCTTTCGGCGGACAGGCGATCATGTGGGCGACGCTCGGGCTGCTGTTCGGCGCCCTCGCTGAGCGCCAGATGGCGCAGCATGGCGCGCGCGCTTGAATGGCGCCGGTATCGGCAGGCATGACGACGCGCCTGCATCTGATCTGCGCGGCCGCGACGGCATCGACGGCTGCCGTTGCCTTCGCTGCCGATGAGCCGCTCGATCCGCGCGGACGAGACAGCCTCGCCCGGCTGGCCGGCCGGCTGCCGTCCTGTGAGGTCGTCCTGCGCAGCCCGGCCCGTTGCGCCGCTGAGACTGCCGAAGGCTTGGCCCTCGACGCCAAGCCCGAGCCTGCGCTGCGCGACTGCGATTTCGGCCGCTGGGCGGGACGATCGCTCGCGGAGGTCCAGGCGCAGGCGCCGGAGGCCGTTGCCGAATGGCTGCAGAATCCGCGCGCGGCTCCGCATGGCGGCGAGTCCTTCATGGACGTGATGACGCGCGCCCGCGCGTGGATGGAGGGCCTGCTCGCCGTCGATGGCGCGGTCCTTGCGGTCACGCACGCGCTGGTCATTCGTGCTGCGATTGCGCATGCGCTCGGCGCCGGCCCCGAGGCCTTCGGGCGCATCGACGTCGCGCCGCTGACGCGAACAAGGCTCTCGGGCGTCGGCGGGCGTTGGACGCTCGCAGCCCTGGTCCCGTTGAAGGACGACCGATGACGGCGCGCAGCGAACGGTGTGTCATCGCTCGCCGTTGGAGAAACGGTCTCATCGTCGCGGCCGCGATCTTCGCAGCCTCAGCGCCAGCCCATGCGCACCATCCGCGGCCGCAGCAGGGAACGCTGATCGGGGTCGAGATTCCGGCCATCGGCCATGGCGAGATGCTGGCGGTCGCGACCTATCGGTCAGACATCCTCGATCTGGCGCGGGGGCAGGTCCGGACCGATCCGACCTTGCGCCGGCTGATGGGCTTCGTCAGCCTGCAACATTTCGCCTGCCTGTGGGGTCTGGTCCCCGGCAGCCTCACCGACGAGGCGAGCCCGTTCAACGAATGCTCCCATGCCTATGTCGCCGGAGCGCGTGCGCTGCTGGCGCATATGGGCACGATGCCGGGCGATCAGTCCGCAGCCAAGGCGCTCGAAGCGAGGATCGCGGCGGATATCGCGGCAGATCCCGTCTTTGCCGCGCTGTGTGCCAACAGCAGCGAGACGTTCGACAGCGGCGTGATCATCGGGCCGGAGTGGGGGCTGGCGCCGTCTCATCTACCGACCGTCCTGACCGGTCTTTTCCTGCTGGCTCTCGCCGCCGGCGGAGCCTGGCTGCTGTGGCGTTGCCTGCCGGTGGCCAATCGTCCGGCGTCGTCAGGGACGAGATAATCTTAGCGCCTCATTGTGCTGCGTGGGCGTGGTCGTAGCGGGGATCCATAATCACCGGCGTTCGCTTTGCGACGGACGATGACTTTAGATCTTCTCCGCCAACCCACATCACGCGGTATGGGTCCCGGCTTTCGCCGGGACGACGGCGGAGTTTGGGGAGACGCCGCGGGGCCTCGCTGCGGTAGAAGGCGAGCAAGCCGCTCACTTCTCCACCTTGTTATGCACCATCCAGAACCGCAGGGTGCGCTGGGCGGTGTCGAGCGACAGCTTGCCATAGTCGCGCTCGGCGAGCTTGAGCGTGTCGGTGTCGATGGCGTGCTTGATCGGGCGGTGGGTCAGGATCTTCGCCACCACCGACCAGGCGAGCCCGGCTGAGCGGCAGGGAATGAGCACGATGTCGGTGCGCGGGCCTTCGAGCACCTTGGCCATCATCTCGGTCGGCACGTTGTTGAGCAGGCCGAGGGCGGCCGCCACCTCGCCGAAGCGGCGGGTCTCGGCGAAGAAGGCGATAGCGGTGTCGTTCAGCTCGTTCAGCCCCTTCATGCGCTTGACGGCCTCTTCGGCCAGAGTGAAGTCGCGCCCGACGAGGCCGCCGTCACTGCGCGCAACGTCGGCGATGGCCTTGATGACCTTCTTGATCTCCTTCTGCAGCGCCGGCGGCGCCGAGGCCATCAGCTTGGCACGGACGGATTCGGTGGCCCGGCGCAGCAGGTCGCGCAGATGCTTGTTCGGCAAGTCGACGCGCAGACCGATGATCTCGCTGAGTTCGTCGTCGTCCTCCGCGTGCGCCATCATTCCCGAATAGCCGGTGTCGGAGAAGCGTGCGGTCTGGTTGTTGGCGAGCTTGCGGATGACCTGGCGTTCGCCGCGATCGACGATGATGTCGGTCACGGCCTCGGTCAGATGCGGGCGTCCGGAGATCGCCATCAGGTGGTCCTGGCCCTTGGTCGAGGCGACCTCGACCAGCGTATGTTCGGTCAGCCGGGTCGAGTGCATCAGGACGTTCTCGGCGACGGAGATCTCGTCGTCGCGGGCCAACTGCTGGATCAGGTCGACGGGCGCATAGTCGACCGGCGCGAGATGCTTGCTGAGCTCGGCCCGCGCGCGGGTCTCGACCCGCGAGACCAGCATGCAGAGCACGTTGTCGAACACCTTGATCTGGTCCTCGCTGAGGCGTTCGCCATCGTGCAGGAACAGGTTGGTGACCTGGCGCAGCGTGTGGACGCGCTTCTCGGACGAGCCGCCGCGAACGGCCTCTTCGAGCTCGGCGATGATGGAGTTTTCTGAGTGTGGAAGCTGTTCTGGCTGATGCACGCTTTGCGCCCGTCTGGTCCGGAATGCCGGCGCAGCAGCGATGCACGTCTGCCACGCTGCAGGCTCTCGGCGGGGGCAGTTTTCGGCACGGGCGATAACAATGTGTTAGGCCAGCGGGAGGTAGTACTCCGGAGAAACACGGATACGGAAAATTAAGACGGAGCGTCTAAAGGGAAAGAGGAGCCGGACCTCGGCCTTGACGCGAATTGCCGGGAATTGGACGCAACGAGGTGCGAGCACCCTCGTCCAGCACGGGCCGAAGCGACGGCGTGTGACGGAAAGGTTAACGATCTCATAAGGTCAGACGCCTCTCTTCATCCAGTCTCGCCGTCGCCCTCGATCTCACGTCAGTTGTCATCCCTTCAAGGATTGAAGTTTAAATCACATTCTTGACGCGGTCGCCTTTGCCGCATCTCGGCCCGTCCTGCATGTCCGCGAGGCGCCGAACGACGTGCGCGCTCGTGTCAAAAAACAGCGCCAGCGTTGAGCCTCATCCCGTGCGATAATCGGTTCGCAAATCTTTGAGGTCGCCATGAAATCCGTCGTCGTCACCGGGGCATCCACCGGCATTGGTTTCGCCTGTTCGAAGCTGCTGCTCGCACGCGGCTTCCGGGTGTTCGGGAGCGTTCGCAAGCCGGCGGATGCCGAGCGTCTGCGAAGCGAGCTCGGTGCCAACTTCACCCCGCTGCTGTTCGACGTGACCGACGAGGCGGCGGTGAAGGCTGCGGCCGCCGAGGTGCGCGCCGCTCTCAATGGTGAGGCACTCGCTGGCCTCGTGAACAATGCGGGCATCGCGGTCGCCGGCCCCGTGACGGAGCTGCCGATCGACCAGTTTCGTCATCAGATGGAGGTCAACGTCATTGGTCCCGTGATCGCGACCCAGGCGTTCGCGCCGCTGCTCGGGGTTGATCCGGCGATGACGGGCGCGCGCGGACGGATCGTGATGATCAGCTCGGTCGCGGGTCGCAACGGCAATCCGCTGATGGCGCCTTATTCGACCTCCAAGCATGCGGTCGAAGGGCTGGCGGAGAGCCTGCGCCGCGAATTGATGCTGTTCGGCATCGACGTCATCATCATTGCGCCGGGGGCGGTGAAGACGCCGATCTGGGCCAAGGCGGAGGAGGTCGATCTGTCGCCGTATCAGAGCTCGCCGTTCTATCCGGCGCTGCAGAAGGTGCGCGGCTTCATGCTGCAGCTCGGCAATACCGGACTGCCGGCCGAGACCATCGGCGAGCGGGTGTACGAAGCCCTGACCGCGCCGTCGCCCAAGGTTCGCTACGAGATCGCGCCCGATCCGCTGCGGCAGTTGATCGTGCGCGCGCTTCCCAAGCGGACAGTCGACCGCATCATCGCCAAGCGGCTCGGCCTGACCTCGGCGACCAAGGCCTGAAGCGGACGATGACGACGAGCGGCAAGACCCAGGCGGAGCTCACGCGCCTGGTCGAGGACGCGATCCGGGCACAGCCGGGATGCGAGACCGCACGCGTGCCGGCCGTCCAGGCCATCGAAGTGCGCAGCGGCCGCAACTGGGAGATCCCCCACGTCGTGCTCGGCGACAGCCTGATCAGCGACGTCGACCGCGCGGTCATGAGCGTGCAGCGCCGGCTCGGGCGGGAGTTTCATCTGATGGGCGATCCCGACGCCGCGGAGCCCGCATCGGACGCCGCCGGGGCGCCGCACACCGCCTCGGAGGAATCCTGAGGCTGCGGCTCAATTCAGCAGGCCCTGCCGCAACGCCAGCCGCACCAGCTCGATATCCGTGGCGACGCCGAGCTTGTCCTTGATCAGCGAGTGCAGATTGGCGACCGTCTTCGGGCTGAGATGGAGCGCCGATGCGATATCCTCGGTGCTGCGTTCGGCGAGCAGCATCTGCATCACCTCGAATTCGCGCGCCGTCAGCACGTCGGCGGCCGCCCGTTCGCCGGAGAGACGGCTGAGCGCAAGCTCGTGATCGATGTCGGGGCTGATCGCGATGTGGCCGGCGAGCACGTCCATGACGGCGCGCAGGAGGATCTCCGGCGGGCTGCTCTTGGTGACGTAGCCGCGCGCGCCGGCGCGGATCGCCTGCACGGCGAAGCCTGCATTCTCATGCATCGTGAAAACCAGGATGCGCGCGCCGCGGTCCCATTGCCGGATGCGGCGGATGCCTTCGATGCCGCCGACACCCGGCATGCTCAAATCCATGATGACGAGATCGGGCCTGACCTCCTTGAACAGCCGGTAGGCTTCGGCGCCGTCGGCGGCTTCGGCGACCACCCGCAGGCCCGGCTGCTTCTGCAGCATCGCGCGATAGCCCTCGCGAACGACGGCATGGTCGTCGACCAGCAGGATGGTGCCGGCGGGCGTGCTCATGCGGCGCAGGCCGCTGCCGGCTGGGTTTGCTCAAACGAGGGGGCGGGCACTGCCGGGAGAGGGATCACGACGCTGAGCTGTGCGCCGCCATTCTGTCCGGCCGCGAAGCTCATCTTGCCTCCCAGCGTCGCGACGCGCTCGCGCATGCCGAGCAGGCCCATGCCTGATGTCCCGACGGTCTCGGAGGCTGGGCCATCGTCCTCGACGGTGAGTGCAATGGCCGCGCTGCCGTCGCCGGGCCGATCATGACGCGCCAGCTGCAGCCGCACGCGCGTCGCCCCGGCGTGCTTGGCGGCGTTGGTGAGCGCCTCCTGGGCGATGCGATAGAGGTTGATGGCGATCATGTCGGAGACCTGGTCGATGCCGCCCGACAGCTCGATCTCGAACCGGGTCGGTCCTTGCTGCCGCCTGTTCCAGCCTGCGACCAGGCCTTCGAGGCTGGCGGCCAGGCCGAGCTGGTCGACGTCGGGCGGGCGCAGCCGCACCAACGTGCCGCGCAGCATGTCCATCATGTCGGCGGCGGCGCGGGCGATGCTGTCGCATTCGCCAACCAGGGCCGGGCAATCCTGCGCGGCGCTGTGACGGATCGAGGCCGCGAGCGCGCGGATCGCCGCCAGCGACTGGCCGAATTCATCATGCAGCTCGCGCGCGAGGTGGCGGCGCTCGTCGTCCTCCAGCGCAATCAGGCGCCGGGTCAGTTCGCTGCGCTGGGCGAGCGCCGTCTCCAGGCCCTCCGCAAGCTGGTTGAAGGCGTCGCGGATCGCGGAGAGCTCGGCGAGGTCGAACGGCGGCAATCGCGCCGACAGATCATTGGCGGCGATCCGTTCCAGGCCGGCGCGGATCAGCCGAGTCGGGCGCAGCGCGCGCGCCAGCGCGGTGTAGGCCAGCACGCACAGCAGCACCAGCGCCGTTCCGAGCACCGGCAGCAGCCGGCCGAGCTCACGCCAGGCTTCCGCGGTCATGGCGCCGGCATCGGTCCAGACGACGGCGTCGCCGGTCTTGCCGTCGCGAAACACGACCGGCCGCGCCGCTTCCCGGCCGGGATCGAACAGCTGCCGATACAGCAGCGTGAAGGCGCGGGGCGGATCGTTCGTCTGCGCTTCGGCGCCGCCGCAGATGCGCTGCACGATCGCGCCGTCGAGGCCGCGATAGGCGATGCAGACGCCGGGTCCGATCGCTGCGGCCGCGACCGCATCGAGATCGGGAAAGCCGGCCTGCGGGCTGTTGACCCAGTGCATCTTGCTCTGCTGCAATTGCAGCGTCCGGGCCGTGATCTCGGCGATCCGTTCGTTGCGCAGATGCGCCGAGCGGTCGATGTCGAACAGGACATAGGCTGAGATCGCCGCGAAGCACAGCGCCGACACCACGGCGATGCGCAGGGTCAGGCGGTATTTGAGATCGTAGCGGGTCAACATTGTCAGCGCGTCCAAGCGAGCCCCGGCCCGAGCGGCATTTAACGTCAGAACATCGGGGGCAGAAAGCGCCACGGCCCGCTCGTCGCCACGCCGTGAAATTTTCCCGTGGCTCGCCGTGACCGCGCCCCGTTCTGCCGCAGGGCCGCGCGTCTAGCCTCGGGTGATGCAAAACAAGTCGCTCGGGGGTCCCATGTCGAACCGTCGCTTCCTCCATTGCCTCGTTCTCGCGCTCACCCTCGCGGCCGGCCCGGTCCGCGCCGAGACCGCCTCGAACCGCGTTCCGGCCGTGCTGGTCGACGATTTCAGCTATCTCGACACCTCCGGCGAGCCGGTCGACCAGACGGCAGTGCATCAGCGGCGGCTGGAGGCCTTCATCGCCGCGCTCCGGCGCGACGTCGCGGCCGACGCGCGGCTGCGCCTGGTCAGTCCCGTCTGCGGCGCCTCCTGTCCTCCGGCCGATGCACCGCCTGCCGTCCGGCTGCAGATGGCCGCCGGGGCCGGCGCCGACGTCGTGATCACCGGCGGCGTGCAGAAGCTCTCCACCCTGGTGCAATGGGCGCGGGCGTCGGCGATCGAGGTCGCGTCCAACCGGGTGCTGTTCGACAAGATCTTCACCTTCCGGGGCGACTCCGACGAGGCCTGGGAGCGCGCCGAGATATTCGTCTCGCGCCAGGCCCGCGACGCGCTGGCGCCGCCGGAGCCGATCCGGTTGGTGCTGCTGCCGTTCGAGCTCGAGGACACCAGCGCCGGTGCCGCGCTCGGCGAAAGCGAGTCCGACCAAAAGGGGCTGCAGGAAGCGACCGCTGCGGTGCGGCAGCTGCTGGCGCAGTCCGGCCGCTATCGCCTGGTCGAGGCGTCCGGCGAGATCAAGCAGGGGCAGCCGATGCGCGAATGCGATGATTGCGAAGTCCGGGCTGCCCGCGCGCTCGGCGCCCAGCAGTCGCTGCTCGGCATCGTCAGGCGGATCGGCCGCACCGAATACATCATCGGCTTCCGCGTCCGCCAGGCAGACAGCGGTGCGCTCGTCGCCGCAGGCGACAGCGGGCTGCGCCTCGGCGCCAACTATTCATGGAGCCGCGGCGCGGCGCGCCTGGTGCGCGAGCGGCTGCTCGAGACCGGCGGCGCGCAGCGTTGAACCGGCCGCGCCGACAATGTGCCGGAGCGGCGGCCGGGCCGCTTCGCGCCGCGAGACGACACGCCGCTCTCCGTGCGATTCCGGACTGTTGTTATTTGTGACGATTTCATTACGGTCGCATGACAGGGTAGGGTGTCCTTGAGCTGCCGGCATGCGCCGGCGAAGGGCGCCTCCTGTCGATCGCCTGATGTCACTGACCCCGAACCACGAACCGATCACGACGCTCGCCGCGGCCAGCGCGACACGTTCAGCCGCCGTGCGGCTATCCGCAGTCGCGGCGCCGCACGTGGCTGCGCTGGCCTTGATGCTGCACACCGAGACCGATTTCGGCTCGCGGCTCGGCTTTGTGCTGGCGTGGGGTATCCTGAACGGCTTCTGGCTGGTGCTGCTGCGGCGGCCTGCGGTGTCGGGCGCGCTGGCGCTGACCATGGTCGTGGTGCTGGTGCTGCTGTCGCAGCTGAAGCACGCCGTGGTCCAGATGACCGCGAACTTCGTCGACGTGATGCTGATCGACCATGACAGCGCGGCGTTCCTGTTCACGATCTTTCCGAACCTGAAGCTCTCGGTGCTGGTGGCGGCGGCCGTCGTGCTGCCGTTGATGGGATTGCTGTGGTGGGCCGACCCGTTCCGCGTCGCCCGGCTGCCGGCGCTCGCCGGCAAGCTCGCCTGCCTAGCGGCGCTGACGCTGTATTCGCTCAACTGGCGCGACGAGGCCTGGCGCGGCTATTACGACGACGGCTATCTGTCGAAGTTCGCGCGTTCCGGCGTCACCGCCGTCTCCGACTTCCTCGCCAACGGCTTCATGGAATCCGATGCCACGGCCGACCGCCGGCTGGCGGCCTTCGTTCCGGATTCCTGCCATCCGGCCGGGCAGCGGCCGAACATCGTGCTGATCCACGACGAATCCAGCTTCGACATCCGCTCGGCGCCGAGCATCAAGGTGCCCGCCGGCTATGGCAGCCACTTCAAATCGTTCGACGGCAAGGCGCGCCAGTTCATGGCCGAGAGCAATGGCGGGCCGAGCTGGTTCACCGAGTACAACGTGCTCGCCGGGCTGTCGTCGCGCTCGTTCGGCCGCTTCGCCTATTTCGTGACCCGGATCGCCGCCGGCCGGGTCGAGCGCGGGCTGCCGCTGGCGCTGCGCCAATGCGGCTACGACACCGCCTCGATCTATCCGGCCAACGGCGCCTTCATGAGCGCGCGCAACTTCCAGACCACGATGGGTGTGGATCGCTTCCTCGATGCGCGCGATCTCGGCGCCAAGGGCGTCGAGCCCGACGGCTTCTTCTACGACGCCGCGCTCGACCTGATGCAGCAGCGGCAGCGCGGCAAGCCGCTGTTCATGTTCGTCTATCTCGCCGCGAATCATTTCCCGTGGGAGACGACGTTCCGGCCCGACCTGACGCCGTCATGGCGCGCGCCCGGCAATCTGCCGGCGATCGATGAATATCTGCGGCGGCAGGCGATGAGCGCATCCGACTATCAGCGCTTCGTCGCCAGCCTGAAGAAGCGGTTCGGCGACCAGCCGTTCCTGATCGTGCGCTATGGTGATCATCAGCCGGAATTCTCGCCGCACATCCTCGATCCCAAGCTCGACGAGGCCGGCATCGGCGAGAAGCTCGAAAGCTACGATCCGCGCTACTACGCCACCTATTACGCGGTCGACGCGGTCAATTTCGAGCCGCGCCAGAGCGCGGTCGTGATGGACAGGATCGACGCCGCCTACCTGCCGCTGGTGACCCTGGAGGCGGCCGGCATTCCGCTCGATCCGTCCTTCGTCGAGCAGAAGGAGATCATGCTCCGTTGCAAGGGCGTGTTCTATGGCTGCGGCGACGGTGCCGAGGCGCGCCGCTTCAACCGCATGCTGATCGACGCCGATTTGATCCGGGGGCTGTAACCGGCCGGCGCAGACGCCGACCGGGCGGGGCGGGTTTCTGCGCCGCTGCTACTCCGTGGCCGCGTCGGTGACGATGCCGCCGATGTTCTGCCAGTGCGCGCCGTCGAACTGGATCATCTGCAGCTGCTTGTTGACGCGATAGTCGGTCGGCGAGGTCGTGATGCTGATGCCGGGCAGCAGCATGCCGAGCTCGACATGGTCGAGATGGGTGGCCTGCTTCAGCACGTTGTCGCGCGTCAGCTCGTCGCCGCACTGCTTCAGCACCTGGACCAGCAGCTCGGCGGTGATGTAGCCATAGACGTTGAAGTTCGAGCCCTTGTCGCCGTCGGGATAGTACTTCTCCATGAAGGCCAGATAGCGCTGCACGCCGGGGTCGTTCTTGAAACCTTCCTCGAGCGGGTCCTTGACGTAGCCGACGCTGATCAGGTCCTTGGCATTCTCGAGCCCGGCAGGCTTCAGGGTCGCGCCCAGCGAATTGGCATTGATGTCGACGATGTGAACCGGCTTCCAGCCGAGCTCGGCGACCTTCTTGATCGCCTGCGCCGCCTGCTTCGGCGTGGAGGCGCTGAACAGCAGGTCGGCGCCGGCGTCCTTCAGCTTCAGGATGTGGGAATCGATCGTCGGCTCGGTGATCTCGTACGATGATTCGGCCACGATCATCTTGGCGGCCTTGTCGCCGAGCCCGGCCTTCAGTCCGGCGAGATAGTCGCGGCCGAGATCGTCGTTCTGGTAGAGCACGCCGATCTTGGCGTCGGGATGAGTCTTGAGGATGTATTGGCCGTAGATGCGGCCCTCGACGACGTAGCTTGGATTGAAGCCCATCGTCCAAGGAAAGTTCTTGGGATCGGTGAAGCGCGAGGCGCCGGTGGCCGCGAACAGCTGCGGCACTTTCTTCGCGTTGAGATATTTCTGCACGGCGACGTTCGGCGCGGTGCCGATGATCTGGAACGTCAGCAGCACCTCGTCGCTCTCGACCAGCTTGCGCACCTGCTCGACCGTCTTCGGCGGCGAATAGGCGTCGTCATACTGGATCAGGTTGATCTTGCGTCCGTTCACGCCGCCCTGGTCGTTGACCATTTTCATGTACGCGGCCTGCGCCTTGCCGATGGTCGCATAGGCCGAGGCCGGGCCGCTCAGCGGCACGGTCTGCCCGACCTTGATCTCGCCGTCGCTGGCGCCGGTATCGTACTTCTTCTCGGCTGATAGCGCCGGCGCCGTCCAGGCGAGCGACAGCAGCGCGAGCGCGGCCAGCGCGGTGGTCCCATTCCTCATGACGTTCGACTCCCTTACTACTTTTTGTGAAACTCATTCGGCCTTGATGGCGGCGTCGCGGATGACCGCGCTCCATTTCTTGGTTTCGTCGGCGATGAACTGGCCGAACGCCGCAGCGTCGCGCGGCTGTGCGTCGAGCCCCTGGGTGAGAAGCTTCTGCTTCACGTCCGGCGCGGCGAGATCGGCGAGGATTTCGCGTGACAGAAGGTCGACGATGGCCTGCGGCGTGGCTGACGGCGCCATGAAGCCGTACCAGCCGGACGCGACCACGTTCGGCAGGCCCTGCTCGCGCAGCGTCGGCGCCTGCGGATAGATCGCGCTTCGCTCGGTGGCGGCGACCCCGAGCACGCGGAAATGTCCGGACTGGATATAGGGCAGCGCGGTGCTGATCGCGGTCAAGGTCGCATCGACGCGGCCGGCAAGCAGCTCGGTGTACGCCATCGAATCGCCGCGGAAGGGAATGTTGAGGCCGGTGACGCCGGCGTCGCGGAACAGCAGCTCGGCGGCGAGATGCGGCTGCGATCCGGCCCCCGGCGAGGCAAAGGTCAGGCCCTCGGGCTTCGACTTGCCGTAGGCGAGCAGCTCGGTCAGCGTCTTGAACGGCGCGTTGGCGCTGATCATCAGGAAGATCGGCGCGACGATGGTGCCGGCGACTGGGCGCAAATCCTTGGCCGGGTCGTAGCTCAGCTTGCCGAACAGCGCCTCGGCGGTGACGTAGGGCGCGGCGGCGTAGAGCAGGGTGTAGCCGTCGGGCGGGGCGCGGGCGACGACGTCGTTGGCGATGCGGCTGCCGGCGCCCGGCTTGTTCTCGACGATGAATTGCTGGCCGAGATGGTGCTCGAACTCTGTCGCCAGGATGCGCAGCGAGATGTCGCTGGCGCCGCCGGCCCCATAAGGACATATCAGCCGCACCACCCGTGCGGGCCAATTGGCCTGCGCCATGGCGCGGTGGCTGAGCGCCAGCGCAGCCCCGGCGCCGAGAAGGGCACGTCGCGTCATTCCAGGTGGTCTCATGGCGCTTCTCCCTGAATGCTGCATTTTCCTGCCTGTGTTGCTCCGGCGCGTTCTTCGCTGGCGCCTTGAGGTCGTTGTCGTTGCTCTGTCGGGTGGCGTCAGATCACCTTGCGCCGGGCGAGCTCTTCCATCTCCTCGTCGGACAGGCCGAGCCAGCCCTGGTAGACCTCGCGGTTGTCCTGGCCGACGTCGCCGGCGGCATGGCGCAGCGTCGCCGGATCGTTGCTGAAGCGCGGCACGACGTTCGACATCGCCACCGAGCCGAAGTCGCGGTCCGGCACACGCGTGATCATCTCGCGCGCCTTCGCCTGGGGATCCGCCGCGATCTGGTCGATCGCGTAGATCGGCGCAATCGTGCCCTTGGCCGCGGTGAAGCGGGCGAGGACGTACTCGAGGTCGTGCGAGGCGCACCAGGCGGCGAAGATCGCGTTGAGCTCGGTCGCATGCGTCACGCGCGAGGCGTTGTCGGCAAAACGCTCATCGTCGATCAGGTCGGGACGATCGATGGCGCGGCAGTTGGCGGCGTAGAGCGCGTTGGTCGAGCCGGCCAACGTCACCCAGCGGCCGTCGCGGGTGCGATAGACCGCAGCCGGCGCCGAATAGCCATTGGCATTGCCGATCCGGCTGCGGCTGAAGCCGAGCTGGTCATGCTCGACCGGCAGCACGTCGAGCAGACGAAACACCGCCTCGGTCAGCGCGAGGTCGATCTCTTCGCCCGGCGCCTCGGGATCAACAGCCCGCTTCCACAATGCGGCCAGCACGCCGAGTGCGCCGAACGCGCCGCCGATGGCGTCGCCGATCGGATAGCCCGGATGCGTCGGCTCGCCATCGGCCTCGCCGGTGATGTAGGTGAGCCCGCCCATCGCCTCGAAGATGCGGGCAAAGCCGGGGCGGTCCCGATACGGTCCATCCTGGCCGAAGGCGGTGGCGCGCAGGATGACGAGGCGCGGCTGGATCGACCACAGCACCTCCTTCGGCAGTCCCCAGCGATCGAGCGTGCCGGGACGAAAGTTCTCGATCAGCACGTCGAAGCGCGGCAGCAGCCGCTTGAACAGCGCGAGCCCGTCCGGCGTGCGCAAATCGAGCGTGGCGAAGCTCTTGTTGCGGTTGGCGGTCTTCCACCACAGCGGCTTGCCGTCCTTGAACGGCGGAAAGGTGCGGACGCCGTCGCCTTGGCCCGGCATCTCGATCTTGAGCACGTCGGCGCCGTAGTCGGCGAGCAGCGTCGCCGCGAACGGCGCCGCGATGATCGTCGCTATATCGAGAACCTGCAAACCCTGGAGTGGCCCGGCCATGGCGTCCCGTACCTGTCTCAGCCGAGTTCGGCAGCGAGCGCCGCGCGCGGCGCGATCTCGGGCTCGGCTTCGTTGATGAGGCCGCGGATGCTGGCCGCGAGCGCCGTGATGCGCGGGCCGATCTCGGCCTCGAGCTGGCCCGGCTGCAGGCGGAAGGCGGGTATGCCGCAATTGATCGCGAAGGCGCGGCCGGAGCTGGCCGCGTAGTGCAGCGGCGCAGCGACCGCGTGAATCGCGGGCATGTATTCGCCGACGCAGGTGCAGAAACCGCGCTCGGCACATTGCGCGATGCCGCCGAAATAGGGCTCGCGGAAGCTGGTCCATTGCTGCGGATGATCGGCAGCGAGCTGGGCGTCGAAGCGCGTGGCCTCGGCGCGCGGCAGGACGGCTGCCGCCGCGCGTCCCATGGCGGTCGCGACCACGGTGATCGGCATGCCGATGTCAGGAACATGCGGGCCGACGTCGCCGGAACGTGCCGTCTCGACATAGACCACGGCGCTGCCGTCGAGCAGGCCGATCGACACTGTGCCGCGCACGCTCGCTGCGAAATCCTGCATCAGTGGCCGTGCGATCTGCCGGAACGGCATGTCGGCGAGCAGCGGATGCGCCATCCGCAGCGCGCGGACGCCGAGGCGATATTTCGCGAGGTCCTTGTCGAAGGAGAGATAGCCAAGCTCGGTCAGCGTGTGGGTCAGCCGGGCGACGGTCGGCCGCGGCATGCCGATGCGTACCGATATGTCCATGTTGCCGAGCACCGGTGATCCGGTCCCGAACGCCTCCAGCACGAGGAGGCCCTTCGCCAGCGTCGTGGCGAAAGCGGCGTCGCCGGCACTGTCGGCCAGCATCGTTTCAACGGCACGGTCGCGAACGGGGAGAGGGGATCGTGAGGCAGCAGACATGAACGGCAGAATGATCGATCGTCTTGGTGGAGTCCATATATTTGTAAAAGATGGATACGATCGTCCACTATGTGGACAATTCCACGTGGTGAGCGCGTTCGCCGTTCAACCAGCCGGGTTTTCTCCCCCGATCGTGGGTTGTGGGGCAGCCGCAGGCCCGCTACCGCTGCCGCCTCAACGTGTGGGAGGCAAATCCATGTCGACGTCAGTCAAGCAGATGCTCGAAGCCGCCAACGCCGCGGTGCCGAAGATCACGCCCGCCGAGGCGCAGGCGATGATCGCCAAAGGCAACACGCTCGTGCTCGACGTGCGTGATGCGCCGGAGGTCGAGAAGAGCGGCAAGATCGAAGGCGCGCACCACGTCTCGCGCGGCATGCTCGAATTCCGCGCCGATCCGGACTCGCCCTATCACGACAAGAACTTCGCCAAGGACAAGAGCGTGATCATCTACTGCGCCTCCGGGGGTCGCGCCGCATTGTCCGGCAAGACGCTGAAGGACCTCGGCTACGACAAGGTGTTCAACGCCGGCGGCTTCAAGGACTGGGCCGACTATGGCGGCGCGGTGGAGAAGCCGATCGAGCCGGGGATGTGAGATCACGCGCGCTGCGACGTCTGCATCGCTGCGATGGCAACGAGCGCGGCAGCCAAACCTGACGCCGCGCCGACGCCGAGCGCCCAGCGCGGACCGAAACTGTCGGCCACCCAGCCGACGATCGGCGCGCCAATCGGCGTGCCGCCAAGGGCGACGCCGACGCGCAGCGCCATCACCCGGCCGCGCATGGAGGGCTCGGTCGCGAGCTGCATCAGGCTGTTGGTGGTGTTGGTGAACATCAGCGCAGCGACGCCGATGACGACGAGCGCGGCGCCGAACAGCCAGATGGTCGGAGCGAGCGCAGCCAGCGTGCAGCCTAGCCCGAACAGGCCGCTGCCTGCGAGCAGCGCGCCAAATCTCGGTCGGTGCTGGCTGGCGTTGAACAAGGCGCCGGCGACCGTGCCGACGGCCATGACCGAGGACAGCAGGCCATAGCCGCGCGCATCGCTGTTGAAGACCTTGATCGCCATGGTCGAGACGAAGATCTGGAAGTTGAGTCCGAACGTCCCGATCAGCGCCAGCATGATCAAGGTGGCCCGAAGCTCCGGCTGGGACCATGCATAACGAAAGCCGGCGGTGACGCTCGCCAGGACGTTTCCCTTGGCGTGCAGCGCGCGCGGGTTGGGACGCAGATCGGCGGTGCGGAGCAGGCTCAACGACGCCAGCACGGCCATGAACGACGCGCCGTTGATCAGGAAGGCCCAGCCGGTGCCGAACGCCGCGATCACCATCCCGGCGATTGCAGGGCCGATCATCCGCGCGGCGTTGAACGATGTCGAGTTGAGCGCGATCGCGTTGGGCAGATCATTGTCGCCGACCAGCTCGGCGACGAAGGTCTGGCGCACCGGTGCATCAAAGGCTGCCGCGCAGCCGAACAGGAATGCGAACACGTCGACATGCCAGAGCTGGACGACGCCGGTGACGGTGAGGACACCAAGGATGAGCGCGAACGCGCCCATCGTCGCCTGGGTGGCAATTAGTATCCGCCGCTGATTGAAATGGTCGGCCACATATCCGGTCAAAGGCAGGAGCAGGAGCTGCGGTCCGTATTGCAACGCCATCACCATGCCGACGGCGGAGGCGTTGTGCGACGTGAGCTGGATCAGCACCAGCCACGTCTGGGCGGTGCGCTGCATCCAGGTGCCGATATTGGAGACGAATGCGCCGGCCGCCCAGATCCGATAGTTGAAATTGTGCAGCGACCGGAACATGCCCGGCGCCGGGCCCGTCATGATCGCTCCCGCAGGTCGCCGCCATGGAGCGAGCCGAAATGTCGCGCGAGCATCAGGCCGATTGCGAGCGAGCCGAGGCCGAGGGCCACGACATCGCTTGTGTTCCTCAGTTCGAAATCGCCGACGCGGCAGACCAGCAGATAGCCGACGGCGACGTTGAACAGGCCCCAGAGCACGTTCACCGTCGACGAGGAGAGGCCGCGCCCGGAGGGTTTCGCGAACGGGCTCTGGAACGGCTGTCCCATCAGGCCGGCGACGACATGCGGAACAGCGTTGGCCAGGAAGACACCGCCGAAGAAATAGGAAACGAGATCGAGCCAGCTCATGTCAGGGGTTCCTCGCGCCGAGCAGTCTGATGATGTCCGCGGACGTGCCGGTCTCGCCCAGTCGCGGAAAGACGTTGGTGAGGCTGTACTGATGCGCCTCGGGGCGCGTGTCGGTCATGGCGTCGACGGCGAGCGTGACGTTGAAGCCCTGCTCGTACGCCTGCCGCGCCGTGGATTCGACGCCGGTGCCGGTCGCCACACCGGCGACGACCACCTGCGTCACGTCGCGCGCCCTCAATCGTGCTTCCAGATCGGTGCTGGCGAAGGCGCCCCAGGTCCGCTTGGTCACCACGATATCGTTCGGTTGTCGGTTCAGCTCGGGGACGAGATCGGTCCAGTCCGCAGGGAACGGCGCAGTGCGATGTGGCGTCCGCTCGGTCCGCCCCGGCGCGGTGCCGGCGACGTTGACCAGCACGACAGGAAGCCCGAGTTCGCGGAAGCGTTCCGCCATGGCACAGGCGCGCGCAATGATCTCACCGACCGGATGCAGCAGGGGCCCGCCGACGATGCCTTTCTGCAGGTCGACGACGATCAGCGCGGTGTTCGGATCGAGCTGCGTCAGCGCCATCACTCATTGCCTTTCGATGGAAGGGATTTGCGCAATGCGCGCCTCAGTCATCGACGAGCCGTCGGAGCAGCGCGATGGTTGAAGCGAGTTGCTGCTGCTCCGCCGGCGAAAGCCGTGCGGCGATGGTGCGCGACAGCCAGTCCTGCCGTGCGGCGCGTCCTTCGTCGATCCAGATGCGGCACGCTTCCGTCAACGAAAGAATGGTCTGTCGGCCGTCGCCCGGGTCGGGCGATCCGCGCACGAGGCCGGCGCGTTCGAGCGCCGCGATAATGGGGCCCATGGATTGCGGCCGCATGCCCTCGGTCCGCGCGAGGCTGGAGGCCGTCGCGGGCCCGTCTTTCTCGAGGCGAAGCAGCACGGACACCTGAGACGGCGGTAGATCCCCGGCGTCAGCCTGCTCGCGCAGTCGGCGTTTCAGTTTGCCGGCAACCGCACGCAACTCGCCAGCCAAAGCACGGGCAGCGGACGGGGGGACTTTTTGGGACGACTGTCGGTTCACGTCACAAGGCTATGGCAGTCCAACTATGAAGTCAATCTTATAAGTTTAACTGAACATATGGGCACGGTTCCGGGAGGCGTTGCGGCGAACGCGTTCGCTCTGCAGGAGCCTGGATGGTGCTCGTGACGTCAGGAAGCGGATGATCTACTTCCCGATCTTCGTCCACAGCCAGCGCGCCACCGCTTGCGGGGACGACTCGGCATCACTACCGGACGCGCGCAGATTGGCCTGCTGCATCGTCGCGATGTCGATGCGGCCGAGCAGCGGCCGGAGTGCGTCCTGCAGCGCGCGGTCATCACTGCGCTTCGGCGACAGCAGCAGGATCGCGTCATAGGGCGGGATTGCGTGCTGGGGATCGTCGAGCACCACGAGATCATATTTGGCGATCAGGCCGTCGCTGGTGTAGCCGGCGATGATGTCGACCTCGCCTGAGGCCACCGCCGCATACATGAAGTCCGGCTGCATCTGGCGCTGGGCGCGAAAGGCGAGCCCATAGGCGTCGCGCAACGCAGCCCATTCGGGGCGTGAGAAGAACTCGTAGTCGCCGGCGATCGACATCGTCGAAGTGTGGCGGGCGAGGTCGGCGATGCTGCGGATGCCGAGCGCCTCGGCCTTCTTGCGCGGCATCACCAGCGCGTAGGCGTTCTCGAAGCCGAGCTCGCCGAGCAGGGTGACCTTGTCCTTCGCGAGGTCCTGCTTCAACGCTGTGAGCAGCGCCTCGCGCGGCAGCTGCTCCTTGTGATGAAACTGATTGGCCCACAAGGTGCCGGAATAGTCGACATAGACGTCGATGTCGCCGTTCTTCAACGCCTCGTAGATCACGCTGGAGCCGAGCCCGGCGCGCGACGTCGCCGAAAGACCGGCGGCCTGCAGCCGCTCGCTGATCAGCGCAGACAGCACATATTGCTCGGTGAAGGTCTTGGCGCCGACCACGTAGCGCGCGGAGCCGCCGGCGAGGGAGGGCAGCAGGCTGGCCGCCACCATCAGCGCGATCGTTGCCGTCCCCAGGCCGACGCGAGCCCGGCTACGCGTACGCAGGCCGTGCTCGATCAGCGCCAGCAACTGATCGACCGCGAGCGCCAGCACGGCGGCGGCGACGCAGCCGAACACGACCAGCACCCAGTTCTGGGTCTGCAGCCCCGCAAAGATGTAGTTGCCGAGCGAGGTCTGGCCGATCGGCGTCGACAGCGTCGCGGTGCCGATCACCCAGACCGCCGCTGTGCGGATGCCGGCCATGATGACCGGCAGCGCCAGCGGCAGCTCCACCATCGTCAGCGCCTGGCGTTCGGTCATGCCGACGCCTTTCGCTGCCTCGATCAGGCTGGCGTCGACGCCGTTCAGCCCGGTGATGGTGTTGCGCAACACCGGCAGCATCGAATACAGCGCCAGCGCCAGCACCGCCGGCAGGAAGCCGAATGCCGAGAATGACAGGCCGAACCAGCGCAGCGTGAGTGCGGCCAACGCCAGCAACAGCGGATAGAACAGCGCGAGCAGCGCCAGTCCCGGCACGGTCTGCACCACGCTGGCCGCGCCGAGCATGACATTGCGCAGGGCAGGGCGGTTGCGCGCGAGCAGTGCCAGCGGAAAGCTGACCGCGAGGCCAAGCGCGAGCGCGGCGATGCTGACGCGCAGATGGCTGCCGAGATAGTCGGCGAGATGCGACAGCGCCTCGGCGAAGCGCGGATCGGACAGAACGCTCATGCCGCGCCGCCTTCGGGCAGTAGCGCCGCGAGCCGCGCGGCCTGCCGGCGCGGCGTCGTCATCAGTTCGGCGACATAGGGCTCGCGGCTGACGGCGAGCTCGGCCGCGGTGCCGACCTCGATCAGGCGTCCGCTGCGCATCACGGCGATGCGGTCGGCGAGCAGCAGCGCCTCGGTGATGTCATGCGTGATCATCACCGTGGTCAGCTTCAACCGCTCATGCAGGGCGCGGTAGTCGTTGCCGAGCGCATCGCGCGTCAAGGGATCGAGCGCGCCGAACGGCTCGTCCATCAGCACGATCCGTGGGCTGGCGGCAAGCGCTCGCGCCACGCCGACGCTGGCCGCCGGAGAGCTCGTGCGGCAGGCGGTCGCGATGAACCGTGCGGTCGAGCTGGACGAGGTCGAGCAGCTCGTCGACGCGGCTCGCGATCTCGGCTGGCGGCGTACCCAGCAGCCTGGGGGTGATGCCGATATTGGCGGCAACCGTCATGTGTGGAAACAGTGCGCCGTTCTGGAACACGGTGCCGATGCGGCGGCGCAGGCCGACCGGCTCGAGACCGCCGATATCGTCGCCGGCTATGCGGATCGTGCCGCTGTCTGCGTCGATCAGCCGGTTGGTGAGCCGCAGCAGCGTGGTCTTGCCCGAGCCGGAGCCGCCGACGATGGCCAGGAACTCGCCCTCGGCGATCTCCAGCGAGACGTCGTCGACCGCGGCCACCGCGCCTGCCGGGCCGGGGAAACTCTTGCGGACGTTGGCGTAGGCGATGAGGGGCGTGCGCTGCATGCGGCCTTGGTGGGCGAGGTGGCCTGGAGGGCTCAGGCAGACCACCTAGCACGTCCGGCGCTTGCGTTGAACTTCGCCGCGCAAGCGGCTAAGCCGTCCCGGCCATTTTCGGGGAGGAACTTGGACGTGACGCAGTCAACGGCCGCCGCGGTCTCGCTCGACGGGACCACGGTCGCATTCCGTCTCGCCGGCGGACGCAGCTACACCGCCGTCGAGACGGCGGATCTGGCCGTCGCCGACGGCGAGTTCGTCGCCATCGTCGGACCGACCGGCTGCGGCAAATCCACTCTTCTCAATGTGGCGGCGGGGCTGCTGAAGCCGGCCGCGGGAAACGTGCGCATCTTCGGCAAGCCGCTCGGCGGCCTCAATCGCGATGCGGGCTACCTGTTCCAGGCCGATGCTCTGTTCCCGTGGAAGACGGCGCTCGAGAATGTCGCGATCGGGCTGGAGGTCGCGGGCACGGCGCGCGCCGAGGCCACGGCGAAGGCGCAGCAATGGCTGACATCGGTGGGCCTCGGTGCATTCGGCAACCGCTATCCGCACATGCTGTCGGGCGGCCAGCGCAAGCGTGTCGGGCTCGCCCAGGTTCTGATCCGCAATCCCCGCATCATCCTGATGGACGAGCCGTTCGGTCCGCTGGACGCGCAGACGCGGCAGATCATGGGCAATCTGCTGCTCGACCTCTGGAGCGCTGATCGCAAGGCGGTGCTGTTCGTGACCCATGATCTCGAGGAGGCGATCGCGCTCGCCGACCGTGTCGTCATCATGTCGGCGGGACCTGCCTCGCGCATCATCGGCGACTGGCGCGTGTCCCTGCCGCGCCCGCGCGACATCTTCGAGGTGCGCATGAAGCACGAGTTCCACGAGCTGCATCGCGATATCTGGCAGACGCTCAAGGCCGAGGTCGAGAAGACCTACAAGCAGGCGGAGGCGGTGTGATGTCGCGTTCGGCTGTCCGCCAAGCACTCAGGTCGGACTCCCCTCCCCCTTGCGGGGAGGGGGCGGGGGTGGGGGTCCCAGGAAAGACTTCCCGTGTGGACCCGCCACCCCGACCCTCCCCAGCAAGGGGGGAGGGAGCACACCGCCCGTGCGGCGCGCACATTGTTTACGCCATCTACAGCGGAGCAGCCTGAATGTCGCGTCTCGGTCTGCTTGCGCTGCAGCTGCTCGTCGCGATCGTCACGATCGCGCTGTGGCAGTTCTTCGCCACGGTGCCGGTGTTCGGGCGCATCTGGCTGCCGCCATTCTTCTTCTCCAACCCGCAGGACGTCTTCACCCAGGTGATCAAATGGTTCGCGACCGGCACGATCTGGAAGCACCTCGCGATCACCTTGTGGGAATCGATCCTGGCGTTCGCGATCGGCTCGCTCGGCGGCGTGCTGGTCGGCTTCTGGTTCGCGCGCAAGCCGCTGGTCGCCGCCGTGTTCGATCCCTACGTCAAGATGGCCAATGCGCTGCCGCGCGTGGTGCTGGCGCCGATCTTCACGCTGTGGCTGGGCTTAGGGATCTGGTCCAAGGTCGCGCTCGGCGTGACGCTGGTGTTCTTCATCGTGTTCTTCAACGTCTACCAGGGCGTCAAGGAAGTCTCGACCGTGGTGCGCGACAATGCCCGCATGCTCGGCATGAGCGAGCGGCAGCTGATGCGCCACGTCTATTGGCCGTCGGCGCTGTCGTGGATGTTCTCGTCGCTGCACACCTCGGTCGGCTTCGCGGTGGTCGGCGCCGTCGTCGGCGAATATCTCGGCTCGGCGGCCGGACTCGGCTATCTGATCCAGCAGGCCGAAGGCATCTTCGACGTCGCCGGCGTGTTCGCCGGCATGTTCGTGCTGTCGGCCTTCGTGATTTTGATCGACGTCGGCGTGACACTGGTCGAGCGGCGGCTGTTGGTATGGCGGCCGGATGCGGCGGATGGCCGGTGATAGGCGTGTTGGCGCGCCACCCTCCGCTGTCGTCCCCGCGAACGCGGGGACCCATACCGCGTGATCTCGCGGTTGAAAAAGACTGGTCGTCCCGCGTGCCACAAACGACGGCCGGTGGTTATGGGTCCCTGCGTTCGCAGGGACGACAGCGAGTTTGTGGCGGCCTTCTCAATCCACGCGCACCGTCCTAATCTGACCGACAACATGAACGGAGGAAATCAATGAACAAGATGTTGGGCCGGGTCACCGGCGCGCTGCTGGCGCTGACGTTGAGCACCGGTCTCGCCTCGGCGGCATCCAAGGTCACGATCGCGATCGGCGGCGGCGCCTGCCTGTGCTATCTGCCGACGGTGCTGGCCAGGCAGCTCGGCGAGTATGACAAGGCCGGGCTCGACGTCGAGCTGGTCGATCTCAAGGGCGGATCGGATGCGCTGAAGGCCGTGCTCGGCGGCAGCGCCGACGTCGTGTCGGGTTACTTCGACCACTGTGTCAATCTCGCGGCCAAGAAGCAGCAGATGCAGTCCTTCGTCGTCTACGACCGCTATCCCGGCCTCGTGCTGGTGGTGGCGCCGTCGCACAACAAGGAAATCAGCTCGGTCAAGGATCTCGCCGGCAAGAAGGTCGGCGTCAGCGCGCCGGGCTCGTCGACCGACTTCTTCCTCAAGTACATGCTGAAGAAGAACGGCCTCGATCCCTCGGGCACCGCGGTGATCGGCGTTGGCCTCGGCGCCACGGCGGTGGCCGCGATGGAGCAGGGCCAGATCGATGCGGCCGTGATGCTCGATCCTTCGGTCACGGTGCTGCAGGGCACGCATCCGGACCTGAAGATCCTCTCTGACACCCGCACCCAGCACGACACGCTCGAGGTGTTCGGCGGCGAGTATCCCGGCGGCGCGCTGTATTCGACGGCGGCCTGGATCGCGGGCCACGACAAGGAGACGCAGGCGCTGACCAATGCGATCGTGGCGACGCTCAACTGGATCCATGCGCATACGCCGGAGGAGATCATGGCGAAGATGCCCGAGGAGCTCGTCGGCAAGGACAAGGCGCTGTATCTCGCGGCGCTGAAGAACACCATCCCGATGTATTCGGAGACCGGCAAGATGGACCCGAAGGGCGCCGATGCCGTGCTCGCCGTGTTCAGCACCGGCTCGCCCGATGTCGCCAAGGCCAATGTCGATGTCAGCAAGACCTTCACCAACAAGTTCGTCGAACAGGCGAAGGGCGCGAAATAGCGGATGACAGACGTCGTCATCCGCCGCGTCACCGCGCTCGACCTCAAGGTCGAGCCCTGGGACTGGCCGTTTGCGAACCAGCGCCGCGACGAGATCGCGGCGCATTTCGCCGAGCGCCAGCGCGAGAAGCCGGGCCTGTGGAACGGACGCGTGCTGCTCGGCCGCAATCCGCGCTTCACGGATGGCCTGTTCGCGGCGAGCTATTTCGAGACCGACTTCGCCAGCCTGTTGGCCTGGCGCGACTGGGGCTTTGCCGATCGCACGGCCTTCAACGGTTTCGGCATGGGCGCTCTGCGCGCCGCCGACGGCGCCTTCGTGCTGGGTGAGATGGGGGCGCACACCGCCAATGCAGGGCGGCTGTATTTTCCCGCCGGTACGCCCGATCTCGCCGACGTCAGCAATGGTGCGCTCGATCTCGCCGCAAACGTCGCGCGCGAGGTCGAGGAGGAGACCGGGCTCGCGCCGTCGGACTACCAGGCGGCAGCGCATTGGGACTGCGTCGTGACCGGCGCCACCATCGCGCTGATGCGCGTGCTCGACGCTCCGCAAGCGGGTGACGAGCTGCAGCGCCGCATCGAGGCCAATCTGGTCGCGCAGGACGAGCCGGAACTCTCGCGCATCCAGCTGGTTCGCAATCGGGGCGATCTGAGCGCGGCGATGCCGCGCTTCGTCACCGCCTTTCTCGAGACCCAGTTCAGCGACACAGGTGGCTGCTCATGACCAAGAAGGCGCGCACGCTCGCGACCGAGCTCGACGGCTTCATCTCGCCGTTCCGGATCGATGGCGGCCACAAGTTTCACCTCAAGTCGCACAAGACCAAGGTGAAGGGCGGCCTCGACAAGGAAGAGGGCGAGGCGATCATCGAGCAGAACCGCAAGCGGCTCGCCGACTTCCAGGAGAAGCTCTACGCGCAGGACCGCTGGTCGGTGCTGGTGCTGCTGCAGGGCATGGATGCTTCGGGCAAGGACAGCGCCATCAAGAGCATCTTCGAGGGCGTCAATCCGCAGGGCTGCGAGGTGACGTCGTTCAAGCAGCCGACGTCGAAGGAGCTCGACCACGACTTCATGTGGCGCAGCGCCATCGCGCTGCCCGAGCGCGGCCGCATCGGCATCTTCAACCGCTCCTACTACGAGGAATGCCTGGTCACGCGCGTGCATCCGGAGGTCCTCAAGGCGGAGAAGCTGCCGCCGAGGCTCGTCACCAAGAACATCTGGCGCGAGCGCTTCGAGGACATCTCCGCGTTCGAGCGCTATCTCTCGCGCAACGGCACCGTGATCCTGAAATTCTTTCTCAACATCTCCAAGGAGGAGCAGCGCGAGCGTTTCCTCGACCGGCTGGAGCAGCCGGCGAAGAACTGGAAGTTCTCGATGGGCGATGTCAACGAGCGCGCCAAGTGGCACCGCTACCAGGCGGTCTACCAGGACATCGTGCGCCACACCTCAACGCCTTATGCGCCGTGGCACGTGGTGCCGGCCGACCACAAATGGTTCGCCCGCGTCGTGATCGGCTCGACCATCGTCGCCGCGCTCGAAAGCCTCGACCTGCATTTCCCGCGCGTCGATCCGGCCGCGCTCGACGAGTTCAAGGCCGTGCGCAAGGCGCTGGAGACCGAAGGCAAGGGCGGGAAGAAGAGCTGAGAGTAAGGGGCAGGCTGAGGCAGACGGCCAACCACAGTCTCTCGTCATTCCGGGGCGCGCGTAGCGCGAGCCCGGAATGGCGGAAGAGAGACCGCGTGCGATCAACGAAGCCCTGCGTCGAGTTCGCTCCGGCTTGGCATCACCTCACGCCGCGCCGGCCTGACGTTGGTCGGTGGCATCCATCGCCAGGAACTGCCGCGCGAAATCCGCCGCCGGCATCGGCCTGCCGAAGTGATAGCCCTGGCCGTGCTCGCAGCCGAGGCGGAGCAGGAAATCGGCCGTCGCCTGGTTCTCGATGCCCTCGGCGATCACCGACAGGCCGAGCTGCTTGCTGAGGCTCACCGTCGAGCCGACGATCGCGGCGTCGTCGGCCTGGGTCAGCACGTCGCGGACGAAGGAGCGGTCGATCTTGAGGCCGTCGAGCGGAAACTTCTTGAGATAGCTGAGGCTCGCATAGCCGGTGCCGAAATCGTCGAACACCAGGCTGACGCCGAGGGCCTGCAGCCGGTTGAAGGTCTGCAGCACGCCGGGCTCGTCGTGCAGCAGGATGTCCTCGGTGACTTCGAGCTCGAGCAGCCCCGGCGACAGGCCCGTCACCGTGAGCAGCTTGCTGACGAAGGCCGCGAGGTCGCCCGACTGGAACTGTGACGGCGACAGGTTGACCCCGACGCGAATGTCATGGCCGGCGAGCTGCCAGTCCCGCGCCTGCCGGCAGGCGGTCGCCATGACCCAGGTCGCAACCGCCTCGGACAGCGGCGAGGTGTTGACGACGGGAATGAAATCACCGGGAGGCACGAGGCCGCGCGTCGGATGACGCCAGCGGATCAGCGCCTCGGCGCCGATGACGTGGCCATGCAGCAGCTCGACTTGCGGCTGGTAGAACAGCTCGAATTCCTCCCGCTCGACGGCGAGCGCGAGCTCGGCCTCGAGCGTCAGCCGCTGCTCGAGCTCATGGCGGATCGCGCTTTCGAAGATCACATGGCTGCCGCGGCGGTCCGTCTTGGCGCGACAGAGCGCGAGGTGGGCGTTGCTGAGCAGCTCGTCGGCATTGTGGCCGCCGTCTGGATGCACCGCGACGCCGAGGCTGACCTTGACCCGCTGCTGCCGCGCGCCGGTCTCGAGCGGCGATTCGAACAGCTGCGAAAGATGCCCGGCGAGCTCGGCCACGGTGCCGCCGATCGCGGAGCAGGGAATGGCGACCGCGAACTCGTCGCCGCTCAGCCGGGCGACGCGGCCCATGCTCCCGATCTCGGCCCGGAGCCGCTGGGCGGCGGCGCGCAGCACGCTGTCGCCGAAGGCGTGGCCGAGCATGTCGTTGATCTCTTGGAACGCGTCGAGCCCGATCACCAGCAGCACGACCTGGTCGGAGGCGGCGTCGGCCGTCTCGATCATGGCGGCGAGATCGGTCTGCAGCGTGTTGCGGTTGATCAAGGCGGTGAGCGTGTCGTGCTCGGCCAAATAACGAATGCGTTCCGCCTCGCGCTTGCGCACCGAGATGTCGCGCAGGATCACGCCATATTGCAGGCCGTCGGCGCCCTGCCAGGCGGAGAAGCTCGCCTCGACCGGAAACACCTCGCCGTCCTTGCGGCGGCCGTCGAACTCGACAGTGGCGCCGCCGGGCAGCAGTGTCGCCGGCAGCGCCGCCTCCTGCCGTGGAAACAGGTCGTGCGTGTCGCTGCCGTCGGCGCGCAGGCGCGCGAAGGGCTGGCCGATGATCTCGTCGGCGCCGTAGCCGAAGATCGCGACCGCGCCCGGATTCCACACCGTGATCCGCTTGTCCTGATCGGTGCACACCAGCCCGTCGCCGATCGACATCGCGATCCGCTCGAAGCGGCTTTCGGCGACGTGGCGCAGCAGGCCGCGAAAATCGATCTCGTCGAGCGCGGTCGCCGCGAGGTAGGCTATGAGCGCGATCTGCAGCAGAGAGGTGTCGAACACCAGCGCATAGCGGTCGTGCAGCACCAGCGCCACGGCTTCGATGACGATGCTGATCATCGCGATCAGGAGCGCGCGCCGGGCCGCCGAGAGGTGCCGCCAGCTCGCCAGCATGATCATGACGATCAGCAGCAGGCCGGCGACGGTGGCCGCAGTCGATGTCGCGAGCAGGGTGCGATGCTGGATGATCGACTCCGCCGCCAGCGCCTGCAGCACGACGCCGGGCAGAACGCGGCCATTCGGCACGCTGTAATAGTCGCCGAGCTCGATCGCGGTTGCGCCGACGATCACCCGCTTGTCCTTGAGCCGGGCCAGCGCCGTCTCGTCGCCGCGGAGGACGTCGACATACGACACTTTGGGCAACGACGACGGGTCGATGCCGTAGTCGACCAGGAACGCGTTGTCCTTGACCGCATCGCTGCCGGCGAGGAACGCTCCCATGGTTTGCAGGAAAGTCCTCCTGCCGCCGGTCTCGCAAAATTCGCCGAGAGCGTAGCTTCTGACGCGGCCGTCACGCGCGACCTCGATGTTCACGAAGGCCGACCAGGCCAGCTGTTCGAACTGCGGCAGCGGCCGGTTGACGTGAATGGACGTGTCCTTGCCCGCCGCGTCGAGCTGCTTGAAGGCCGGCAGCACGACCGAGCCCTTGGCATTCTGCAGTGCGTTGAGGAAGGCCTGATCGCCGGCGGCGTCGGATGGCGTGCTGAAATCGACGTCGAAGGCGACGTCGCGGACGCCGGCTCGCTGCAATTGCTCCAGCAGGCGCGCATGTTGGGTCCGCGGCCATGGCCAGACGCCGATGGCCTCGATCGAGCGCGGGTCGATCGCGACCACCGCGATCTCGCCGCTGGCAGGGCGGTCGTCGAGGCGAAAGCGCAGATCGACGAGGGCGTGGCTGAGCAGCTCGTAGCTGCCGGACAGGCCGACCGTCAGCAGCGCAACCACGACCAGAATATGCGGCATGAACCGCCTGAACATGCCCCCTCCCGAACGCCCGCGTGCCACGCCTACACCCGCTTTCGCGATCCCGAACTCATCTTGCCGCCAACTGCAGGGCTCCGCGCCGCGTGACGACGTGTGATGCCCGGGATGGTCACATCAATTCTTGTTATGGCCATAAGCGTAGGCGTTGCCATTGCCATGGCCGCTATTGCCATGGCCGCTGTTGCCATTCCCGCCGTTGCCGCTGTTTCCGTTGCCGTTACCGTTGCTGTTGTTGCCGCTATTTCCGTTGTTGCCGCTATTGCCACCGGCGCCGCCGTTCCCATTGTTGCCGCCGCTGTGGCTACTTCCATTGTTGCCGCTGCCGTTGGTCGTCGCGAGGTTGGTGCTGGCGGAGCCGCTCGGCGAGCCGACTGCCGCGGTCACGGCGGCTGCGACCGAGGAGTCGCCCGACGTGCCGCCTGCGGTCGCCGCATTGCTCGTCGAATTGCCGTTGTTGCCTCGCGCATCATTCCAGGCGGTGCTCCGCCCTGCGCCGACGGTCGGCGCATGGGCGCCATGGGCGAGGCCGCGCGTCGCCTTCTGGATGTTGAGATTGACCTCGCCGATCGACGCCGAGATCCGCACGACGTTCGGCCTTGCTGCAACGGAGGTCGTGGCGGAATGTTGCGGCGAACCGGCCAATGCGCCCGAGCGCACTGCGGCGCCATTGGCGTTCAGTGCGTGGATCACGCTGCCCTTGGCTTCGCGCGGCGCATGCAGGCCGTCGCGCGGCACCGGAACGCGATCGATCGTGGGCGTGCGCGGGCGGCCCTGCTCGATCGGGCTGAAGGTGCCGGAACCGGACAGGCTGAGGCCGGACCGGCCATTGGTGAAGGCGGTGGCGGCCTGGCCGGGCTGGACCTGGGCGATCTGCCCGGTCTTGAAGTCGGACACCTGCACCTGGCCGCGGCTGACCTCGACCTTGGTGCTGCGGCCTGAGATCGTGACACTGAACTGGGTGCCCTTGACCACGGCTGCGAGATAGGGCGTCTCGACCTCGAAATGCTGGACGTTGCGCTTCTCGACGTCGAGCAGAATCGAGCCGGCGCGCTGCAGGATGGTCGTCGCCAAACCGTCCTTCGGCGCGGCAGGCAGGCCGACTTCGGAGTTCGGCGCGATCACGATGGTCTCGGCGCCGCGCGTCAGGCGCACGCGCCCGGTCGGCCCGGTGCGGATCGTATCACCCGGCTTGAGCGGCTCCTCGGAACCGAGCGACACCTGCGCCGCGCCCGGCGTGGTCACCCAGACCTCACCCGAGGATTTGCTCAACAGCCACGGCTCACCGTCGGCGGCGAACGCGGCCGGCGCTGCGCCGAAAAGGCACGCAGCGATCAGTCCTGGTATCAGGAAACGCTTGGATGACATGGCACGAACTCGCGTCGTTGGCGGCTTTTGAAACTAATCGAAATGTTTCAAGAGACCCTTAGGAGTTGCGGCCGCGTTTTCTTCACGCATTTACGCTTCATTGACCTTAACAAACTAAAAACGGAGCATGCGTGCTGGGTGTGTCGAGGGAACTGGGAGGATTGCGGGCCGGCGCGACAGGGCGACCGTATCGCACGGGTTGCGACGGCTGCGTGGAACCGTGTTCGCCGCCGTCTCCTTGTCCGCGTCGCTGGTCGCCGCCACGGCGCATGCGCAGCAGGTCAGCCAGCCCGGCTTCGATCCGCGGCAGACCGAGAAATATTTCGACGATCAGCAGTCACGTTCAGCGCAGCCGGTGCCGGCGCGGCCGCGCGCGCCGCAATTCGCAACCCAAGAGGGCGGTGGCGATCGTAAGCCTTTGTTCACCATGCGTGGCGTCAGGCTGACGGGAGCCACCGTGCTTACGGCCGAACAGATCGCCGCCGCCTATCAGCCCTATCTCGGCAAGCCGGTCTCGCAGGCCGATCTCGCCGGCATCGCCGCCGGGATCACCGATCAGTACCGCGCCGCCGGTTTCCATCTCAGCCGTGCGATCATTCCGCCGCAGGACATCAGCGACGGCACGGTGCGGATCCAGATCCTCGAAGGCAGCATCACCGAGGTCAGCCTGAAGGGGGCGGGTGCGGAGGAGTTCGGCGTCCGGCCGATGCTCGGCCCCGTGCTCGCCGAGCAGCCGTCGCGGCTTGCGACGCTGGAGCGGCAACTGCTGCTGATCAATGGCCGTGGCGGTGTCCGCATCGCCGATTCCGCGATCGAGGAGATCGGCGGCACCACCGGCCGTTTCCGCCTGGTGATCGAGTTGCAGACCTGGCACGTCTACGGCTTCACCGGGATCGACAATCTGGGCTCGTCGACCGTCGGTCCCTGGCAGAGCTACGCCACAGCCGCCTTCAACTCCTATCTGCTGCCCGGCGATACGCTCACGGCCAACCTGTCGACCACGCCGGGAGATCCGCGTCAGCTTGCCTTCGGGCGGCTGGCCTACGACGTCCCGGTCGGTACCGACGGTGCTCAGATCGGCGCCTCCGCACTGTACAGCGAGGTGCGGCCGGGTGACCGGCGACGGCTGTTCAATGACAACACCGTCACCGAGACGTTCGAATTGCGCGGCGGCATCGCGCCGATCCAGTCGCAAAGCGCTTCGCTCAAGCTGACTCTCGCGGCGGCATTCAGCGATGTCACCGAGCGCGACCTGTTCGGCATCTGGTATCGCGATCGCACCCGCACGCTGACCTTCACCACCGACTATCGCTGGAAGGATGATGTCGGCGGCGACAGCTATCTGACATTGGCCTACCGCCAGGGGCTGAACGCGTTCGGCGCCACGCCGGCGGATGATCCGCTGGCCTCGCGCGCGGGCGCATCGCCGAGCTTCTCGGTCTTCAACGGCTGGTTCGCGCGCTATCAGACATTGTCGGACGCCTGGTCGCTGAAGCTTGCGGCCGCCGGCCAGATCGCCTCGGGGCCGCTGTACAATTCGCAGCAATTCTATCTCGGCGGCCTCGCCTATGGCCGCGGCTATGGCAGCGCCGAGATCAGCGGCGACAACGGCGTCGCCGGCACCTTCGAGGTCCGCTTCGAGCAGAAGCCGAACTGGCAATATCTCACGAGCTACCAGCTCTACAGCTTCTTCGACGCCGGGCTCGCCTGGAACGACGGCTTTCGTCCGGCCGACGGCGTCGCGCTGACGTCGGTGGGAGCCGGCGTCCGCTTCACCTTCCCGAACGACTGGCGCGCCGATCTCGGCGTCGCCGTCCCGCTCGGCTACCGTGCGCCGGACAACACGACGCGCAGCGCGCGGCTGCTGCTCTCGCTGTCGAGCACGCTGAAGCTATGCCCGCAGCGCGGACAGGGGCCGTGCATCTGAGAACTTGCGCGATGGGGGCGGCTGCAGAGGTCCACTTCTCCCATTGGGAGAAGTCGGATTGCATCGTCGGATGCAATCCGGGTGAGGCGCCAGGCTCAACGAACGGGACGAGATCCCTCGGCATAGAGGTTTCAACGGATTGGCGAAGCAGCCTTGCCGGGTCTCCAACGCGCGCACGGCCAGCATACCCCAGATTGCTGCCGACTTGCTGCGACGCCTAGATCGGCAGCCTCGGGTCACAAGCGGTCTTCCGGTCGACAGCCTACTTCTGGTTGAGTCTTGGGAGCGGACATCGCCGGGCGCCGACCGGAGGTCCGACATGGAGCCAAGAGGCGACATCGGCTCGCCACTCTTTCAGAGTGCTCCACATCAGGCCTAATCACCTCCTTTGGGATGGATGCGGCGATCATCCAGCCCTCCGTTCCAACGCTCCATGACTTTCTCGTTGAAGCGCGGCTTATCAAACCTGACCTGGCCGTTGTCCTCGATCAGAAAAATATCATCTCGGCGCGCGACAGCATCCAGGAAGCGGCTCGACCGAATGCTAAGATTGACCTCGCCGCGATGTTCAAAATGACTGTGCAGCATTTCAAATGAGAACATCGCAATACAATAATTGTCAAAGGTCTCGAATTTTGAGAAGTCGGTAGCTGCACATTCTTCCAAGGTCAGTACTGGGTAGAAATAAGGCCCGAACACGAGCGGCTTTGGTTGGAGAGGCTTGAGAATACCAATTTCCTGCAACGTACCGGCGGGCCACTCCCAGCAGCTCAAGTGTCCATGGTCAAAGGCCTCGCGTAGCGAGCCGTCCTTATCAGAAAGCGATTGCATCCATCCTTCTGCGCGGTCGAGATCCATTTTCCGATAAACCTCGAACAAAAACTCGTACACGAGCGCGGCTACTGTCGCGTTTCTCATTCCCGACCTCTAGGGACTTAGCCATCAGGATTATTTGGCTCTTACTAAGAAATGCGTTGTTATTTGATCTCAAATGTCCGCATGGGGTCGAAAGCAGCTTGGCGGTCCCCTACTGCTTACTTCCGGCCGAGGCCCGGCGGCCGACATTGCGTGCGCAGGCCAGACGGCCCGAGACGGATCGTAAATCGTTCCGAACAGGCAGGCATCGCGACTGCTGCGCCCCAGATAGCTGCCGACTTGTTGCATCGCGCGAGTTGGTGGAGTCGGGCAAAAGCAGGCTGTGCGCTCCACCAGTCTCATTTCGGCTGACAGAAGATGCGACGTAGTCTGCCCGGGGCGACCGATCGTGCCGAGGTGCTGGACCCGCCCCCGGCGCTATGCGCCGACCTCTCCCCGATGGAGCGAGTTGAAACGAAATCGCGGCTGACCGCTCGGGTCAACCGAATGCATCAGACTAGACCGGCTTGCCATGGCCGTGGAACAGCCGGCCCTTCTCGGTGATCAGCACGATCACCAGCGCGCTCGACGTGCAGGCCAGGAAGCCGGTCGCGAATGGCAGCGGCGTGCCGTCGAAGGCCTGACCGACCGCGGCGCCGGCGGCCATTCCGAGCAGGGTCGTGATCGAGCCGTACAGCGAGGAGGCGGTGCCGGCATTGGCGCGCTGCGGCTCCATCGCCAGCGCGGTGAAGTTCGCGAACATCAGTCCGAACGTGAACATCATCCCGGCCGACAGGGTCATGAACAGCCACAGCGGCAGCACGTCGAGCATCGCCGTCACGAAACATGCCAGCGCGATCAGCACGCAGCCGACCAGTGCACCATGCGAGATGACGCGCATGCCGAGCCGCCCGACGAGGCGGGCATTGAGGAAGCCGGCGATGGCGATGGTCACTGCGATCGCTGCGAAGGCCACCGGGAAGTAATGCCCGAGATGATAGACGCCGGTGAACAGCTGCTGCGACGACAGCACGTAGCCGAGGATGGCGCCGAAGATGCCGCTCGCGGCGAGCGCGTAGCCGAGCGTCTGACGGTTGGTCAGGGTGTTACGGAAGGAGGCCGAGATCTCGGCAACGGAGAACGGCTTGCGCTCATTTTCCGGCAGCGTTTCGGGCAGCCGTGCCGCGGTCCATAGCAGCGCGATGATGCCGTACAGGGTCAGCACGACGAAGATGCCGCGCCATTGCGTCAGCAGCATCACCGCCTGGCCGAACGAGGGCGCGATCACGGGGATGGCGATGAACACCATCATCGCCAGCGAGACCACGCTCGCCATCCGGCGCCCGGCATAGCAGTCGCGCACGATCGAGGTCGCGATCACGCGCGTCGCGGCGGTGCCGAGGCCTTCGAGGACGCGGGCCAGCAGCAGCAGCTCGAACGAGGGGGCGGCAAGTGCAAACACGCTGGCAATCGCATACACCACCATGCCGCCGATCAGGACGGGGCGGCGGCCGTAACTGTCGGACAGCGGGCCGATCACGAACTGGCCGAGGCCGAAGCCGATCACGAACGCCGACAGCACCGTCTGTAGCCGGTTGGCGACATCGATGTGGAACGAGGCGCCGATGTTCGGCAGCGCCGGCAGCATCATGTCCATTGCCAGCGGGTTGAGCGCCATGATGGCGGCGATCACGATGACGAATTCGGTAAAGCCCATCGGCCGGTGACGGACGATCTCGATGGTGTCGGCACTGGTATCAGCCAAGGCGCGGGCCTTCCATGGTGGGGTAACGCGGGAGATGATGCCCATAGGTATCGGGTTTGCTGCGTCGCACAAGGCGTGTTTCGGAATGGCTGGTCGTCGAGGCCTACCGTTGGCGCGATTGTGACCGGGCGTGACGCGCCGAAAATTGCGCCATTCTGGCGGCGATGGTAACGCCCGTGTGAACGAAGGCGGGTTCGCGCGCGGATGAAGAGCTACAAGATCGTCGTCTATGTCCCCGAAGCCGCCGGCGAGGCCGTGCGCAGCGCCATCGGCGAGGCCGGCGCGGGGCGCATCGGCAACTATGATAACTGCTCGTTTACCGTGAAAGGGATCGGCCGCTTCCGGCCGCTGGCCGGCGCGAATCCCACAATTGGCACGGTCGGCAAGCTCGAAGCCGTCGAAGAGGATCGCATTGAGACCGTCTGCGCCGAGGACAAGCTCAAGGCCGTGATCAAAGCAATCCGCGCCGTGCATCCCTATGAGGAGCCGGCAATCGACGTCTATCCGATCGAGGTGGTGGAGTAGCATGGCGGCGCTTGTTTCGATGTCGCGCGGCGCGCGCGCGGTGCTGGTCGCAGCGGTCATGGTCGCTGCGGTCATGGCGATGTCGTGTCAGGCCGCGATCGCCGAGGACGCAGCGCCCGCCGAGCAGATCTCGGCGTTCCGGCTCAAGCATGGCGAGGGCCGCGTGATGCGCGACGCCACGCTCGACCGCATCGCCATGGAGCAGGCGCGCGCGATGGCCGACAAGGACGATCTCAGCCACGAGGTGCTCGGGCCGTTCACGCGCCGGGTCGCGCCGTCCAACGCCGGCCGCGCCGCCGAGAACATCGCCTATGGCTACGACAATTTCGACAAGACGCTCGGGCAGTGGATCAACTCGGCCGGCCATCGCAAGAATCTGCTGCTGCCCAAGGCGACCAAGGTCGGCATCGCCAGCGCCAGAACGGTCAGCGGCAAGCGCACCTATTGGGCGATGGTGATCGCGGGCGACTACGATGCGGACAAGCCGAAGACCGGCCCCAAGACCAAGGGCAAGCCGGCGGTGGCGCAGACCGCGCCCAAGGCGGATGCAAAATCGGTGCGTTGGGGCGCGAAGCCTCCCGCTTCGAAGGACTGCCATCTCTCCATCAAGGTGATCGGACTCTGCATCTGAGCCCCTCAGCGCGGCTTCTTCAGGTGCAGATAGCCGGGATCGAACTCGCCGATCTCGCACAGCCGGCCCCAGTTGTGGACCATCAGCGTGCCGCTGCGGAAATTGGCTGCGTGGCTGGCGCGCAGCTCGACGAGCGTGCGGTTGACGGTCGCGATCGCCATCCCCAGGGCTTCGCCGAGCTGGATCAGGCTGACGGGCAGCTGCAGCTGATCGCCGTGGACGTGGCCCAGCGCGCGGGCGCGGTAGAACAGCTCGCAGAACAGATGCGCCATGCGCGCCGGCTTGGCCCGCGCGCTGTTGTTGGTGATCGCCTCGCGGAAGATCGCCGCGTCGATCAGCGTCTCGCGCCAGATCGCGAAGCCGAGCGCCGGCCGCCGGGTGATCGCCCGGGTCAGCTCCTTGTGGCCGATGCCGGCCACGGTAGCGGGCCCGATCGCGCAGACCGCGTGGTCCATGCGATCGAGGAACAGCGCCTGCGCATCCGGCCAGTCGCCCGCCATGTGAAACGAGAGATATTGCCGGCCGCCGCCGCTGAGCAAATGATAGCGCGCCACCCACCCTGACAGGACCACCATGGATTTCTCGGGCTCGTCGCCCTGCCGGATCAGGTCCTCATGGTCGGCCAGCTGACGCGGCGCGAAGCCCAGATTCCTGATCTCGGCGACATCGTCGCTGGAGAGCCGGGAATGTTCCCGGAGCTTGTTGACGACGATCTTGTCAACATCCATGGGGAAATCGGGCCTGTTTGATTATCATCCGTATCAAAAGAGACGATGTGGCTCCTGGTTCCTCCTAAAATTGGTATGTTATAATGAGGTGCGGAGGGTGTTGCCGGTCGCCGCATCGGGAGAACAGCCGTGCCCCACATCGCGTTCCTCTACCGGCTCCGTCGCTTGTTCGGCGGCACGGGGCCGCACATCGAGACCATTGCCGCAGCGCTGACCGAGGGGCGCCTGAAGCAGCCGGCGCATCCGATGTCGGATCAGGAGCTGTCGCGCGCGATCCGCGAGTTCCAGAGCCTGCCGCCCACCGAGGCGAGCCTGAAGAAGCTCGCGCAGCGGCTCGGCGATGCCGAGAGCAAGCCCAATTAGCACGCGATCGGCGCGCGCGTGTCCGGCTGCAGCAGGAACAGCAACAGCCGCACCAGCTCGTCCTCCAGCTCGGTCGTCTCGATCCACCGATGCTCGCACATCACTGCGGCCCTGATCGGTCCGAGCGCGGCGCGGATCAGGATGTAGCGGCGCGCAGCAGGAATCGCCTCGCTCTCGAGCCCGACCGCCTCGATCAGGCGCCCGGTCATGCGGTCGACCATGTCGTGCAGCGCCTTCTGCAGTTCGGCGTCGTTGCCGAACAGCACGAGCAGATGCCGCCGCACGCGGTGGCGGCCGGCGAATGGCGCAAAGCCCTGCCGCACGGCCGCGCGCACGATCGCCTCGCGCCCGAGGCCACGATGCGCCTCGAGAGTGTCGGCGAACTGTGCCTCCTGGCGGACGAACTCGCGCAGCACAAGCGCGCGGAGCAGCGACGTCTTGTCCTTGAAGTAGCTGTAGAGCGTGCCGATCGAGAAGCCGGCGCGCTCGGCGATGGCGTTGGTGTTGAGGCCCTTGCCGCCGCCGCTCTGCAGAAGTTGAGCGGTTGCCTCGAAGATCACATCCAGCGTCTGCCGGGTGCGCTTCTGGACCGGAGTTTTTCGAAGGATCTCAGGAGTTTGCTGCATCAATCCGATCTCGGGTCGCGGACGTGGGAAATCGAGTAGGCGTTGCCGCCGGGCCGGGCTAAGTCAGAGCCCGCATGCGGGGCCGGATAGTGATCGATGAGTTCACGGCCGAGCCTGCTTGCACCCGGCTGAACCTCATTTGAACGAAGGACTGATTGCCATGCTTCGCCTCGTACTTCCGTTTGTTGCCCTCATCGCCGTGTCCTCCTGTCTTCTGTCGCAGAGCGCGCTCGCCGGCAACCGCCCCGCTGCCGAGTCCTGCGCCGCCAAGTTGTCGCCGGTCGCGAAGCAGATCTACGACGCGAGCGCGCCGGCGATCGGCCCGGACAGCGTCGTCAAGGATGTCATCGTCGAGCGGGTCCGGCCGCTGGTGATGGCCGGCAAGTTCGATCGCGACACCGCCCGCGCCAACGCCACGCCGGCCGGCGAATGCCTGGTGCTGCTCAAATAGGTCGCGCGGCAGGGCGCGAGGTTGGAGGCTGCGGCCTGACATGAGGTCGCACCCCCAGCCCGGGCGGCAGGTTTCTCCGGGGGACCCCGGCTTGGCAATGCCGTCCGACTCGCGCATCAATAGGTGATGCTCGACCTTCTCACCCGACACTGGGTCGCCGGTGCCGTGTTCATGGCCGCAGCGCTGCTGGCGCTGGTGCCGCTGCTGGCGGCCGACTGGCCGTTGGCGCTGCTGCTGATCTTCCTGCATTCGCCGGGCTACATGATCCACCAGGTCGAGGAGCATACCGGCGATCGCTTCCGTACTTTCGTCAATCAGGTGATATTCGGCGGCCGCGAGGCCCTGACCACGGGCGACGTGCTCTGGGTCAATTGCGGCGCGGTCTGGGGCATCGACCTGATCGCGCTCTACATGGCCTGGATCGCCGGCCCGGCCTGGGCGCTGGTCGCGCCCTATCTGATGCTGGTCAATTCGATCGGCCATATCGGCCCGGCGCTGCGTTTCCGCAGCTACAATCCCGGCCTCGTCACCGGCATCGTCCTGTTCATTCCGCTCGGCCTCGTGACCGTGCTCGCCATCCCCGCGACCGCGGCCCAGCATGCCCTCGGCTTCGGCGTGTCGCTGCTGCTGCACGTCATCATCGCGGCCAACGCCATCCGCCGGGCGTCGCATGCTCGCGCCGTGGCCTGAGCACGGGTCTCATTCGCCCGGAACGAGCTGGATTGCCGGCGACGGCCGTGGCGGGCGGCGCAACCGTCTGCGCGACACATAGAGCAGCACGCCGGTGACGCTGAACAGCGGCATCAGCGCGCCGGCGAGCATGAAGACGAGCTGGCCCGGCCAGCCGAGAATGCTGCCGCGGTGGATATCCAGGATGCGCGCAAGCACGCGCTCGCCCGCCGTCTTGTCGGCATAGCGCTCCGCCGCCTGCAGCCGGCCCGTCGCGCCTTCGATGCGGAATTCGTCGCGCACGCCGTCATGGGCTTCGCGCGGCCATGCTCGCACGCGCACCGTCGTGCCGGCGGCCGGCAGCGTGATCTGAATGGCGGCGAAGCGGTCGCCGGTTTCGCGCAGCACTGTCGCCCATACCAGATCGAGCGCCATCGGCTTCGGCTCCGGTCTGGACTCCGAGCGGCCCTCGCGCGGCGCTTTCGGCATGGGCGGCGGGGCCGCGGCGAGCAGCCAGGTGAGACCGTCCTTGTACCAGTTATAGGAGTAGGACAGCCCGGTCAGCGCCATCACCAGGTAGACCGGCAGCAGCCACGTGCCGATCACGGTGTGGAGCGAACGGTGCAGGCCGCGACCGCTGAGGCCGAGCTGCGGCTTCAGCCATGAGGTCGCGCTGCCGGCGCGTCGCGGCCAGCGCAGCACAAGGCCGGTGATCAGCAGTATCACGAGGCCAAGCACTGTCGCGCCGGTGATCTGGCGGCCGGCACCGTTGCCGTCGCCGGGCAGCAGCAGCCAGCGATGCAGCCGGCGCACGGTGGCGAAGAACGCTTCGCCGCGGGGCGTGCCGAGCACGCGCGCGTCATAGGGATCGACCAGCACCGAGGACGGTCGTCCGCCATTCTCGCCGCGCGCAAAGCGGATGTGCACCGCCGCAGTGGGATCGCGCGACAGCGTGATCGCGGCCACCTTGCCGGCATCCGGATCGGCCTGCAGCCGGGCGACGAGCTCAGCCGGCGCGAGCGGCGCGTCGCTACGCGCCGTCACGTGGGCCAGCGAGGCGTCGAGACCGGCCTGGATCTCGTCCTCGAAGCCCATGATCGCGCCGGTGACGCCCATCGAGGCGAGCACCAGCGCCGCGGCGAGGCCGAGGACGGAGTGAATCTGCAGCAGTGCTGGCTTGATATGGAATCCCGTCAAGCGGCGTCCTCCCCGTCCTGTCGCTAGAACTTCACCGTCGCCGACAGCGACACCCGCCTGGCGTCGCCGACCGCGACGTTCAGCGCGCTCACCGCCGACGGGTAGTAGACGTTGTCGAACAGGTTCTTGACGTTGAGCTGGTAGATCACCGGCAGGTTCTGGTGCCTGGTCTCATAGCTCGCGAAGATGTCGGCCACGACGTAGGACGGCAGCACGAAGCTGTTGGCGGCATCGCCGGCGCGGTCGCCGACATAGCGCGCGCCGCCGCCGAGCCTGAGCTTACCGGGCACGGCGATGCCGAAATCGTAGACCAAGTAGAGGGAGGCGGTGTTGAGCGCGACGTTCTGCAACCGGTTGCCGCGGTAGACCGGGTCATCCGTGACCCTGGCATCGGTGTAGCCGTAGCTGCCGATCATGCTCCAGGCGTCGGAGAGCCTGCCGGTGACGTCGATCTCGGCGCCGCGCGAGCGCACCTTGCCGGCCGTGGTGTATTCGACGACGTTGCTGGCGTTGGTCTGCGACACCAGCACGTTCTGCTTGTCGATGTCGTAGACCGCGACGGTGCCGGACAGCCGCTTGTCGAGGTCGAACTTGAAGCCGGTCTCCCAGGCCGTGCCTTGCTCCGGCGCGATGTTGGAGCCGAGCACGACGCCGCCCGACAGCGGCGCGATGGTCGAGTTCGGCTTCAGCGACTGCGTGTAGCTGGCATAGAGCGAGAATTGCTCGTTCAGCTTGAGGATGGCGCCGCCGAGCGGCAGCACCTTGTCGGCGGCGACGTCGGTGTTGGCCGTGAACGGCCGGCCACGGCCGGCGATCTGCTCATAGTCCATGTAGCGCACGCCGCCGACCAGCGCGAGCCTGTCGGTAAGATGCAGCGTATCCTGCAGGAACAGCGAGTACGTGCCGAGCTTGTCGGTCTGGTCGCTGTCGGCCGGCGAGATCGTCGTGCCCGGCTGCAGCAGGCCATAGACCGGATTGTAGACGTTGAATGAGGTCGAGTTTGAGACAGGCTGGCGGATCAGGTCCTGTCGATAGATCGTGCGATATTGCGCGTCGCCGCCGAACAGCACCTCGTTGCGCAACCCGCCGATCCAGAAGCCGCCCTGCACGTAGGACGTGCCGTAGCTCACCCGGCTCAGCGATCCCCACGTACCGTCATTGCTGCGGGTCTCCACGCCCTTCGCATCAATCTTGGTGATGCGCAGCTGGTTGGCGCTGAAGCTCTCGGTGTTGTAGCTGTAGGCCGCGTTGAGTTTCCAGTCCTCGTTGAGCTTCTGCTCGATCGAGGCCTGCACCAGGTCGGACTGTCCCCACATGTTGTTGAAGGGCTCGTCGAGCCGCCGCGTCGCCGGGATCGCCAGCGGCGCGCCGTTGACGAAGGCGGTGCCGCGATCGAACGGGGTGATGAACTCGCGATGTTCGTAGTTGAGCTGCACCGTCGTCGTGTCGCCGTACCAGGCCAGCGACGGCGCCGCCAGCATCTCGCGGTGGCGGCCGAAATTACGCCAGTAGTCCTCGCTGACGCCGTAGCCGATGAAACGATAGGCGAGGCCGCCATCGCCGATCGGGCCGGTGACGTCGATCGTGCCGTCGGCGCCGGTCCTGCTGTTGGCATAGGCCGAGCCGAGCAGCGTGACCGAGCCGTGCTGATACAGCTCGGGCCGCTTGCTGATGGTGTTGACGATGCCGCCGGGATCCATGATGCCGTACAGCAGCGAGGCCGGTCCCTTCAGCACCTCGACGCTCTCGATGGCGGCATTGAGGCTGCGACCCTGCACCAGCGGCATGCCGTTGCGCATGATCGAGCCGTCACGGTTGTCGCCGAAGCCGCGCCGCATCACCGCGTCCTGGGTGCCGGCGAGCGTGTTGGCCTGGGTGACGCCGCTGATATTGGCGAGCGCATCGTCGATGTTGCGCGGCAGCTGGTCTTTCAGCACCTGCTCGGGCACGACGTTGACCGATTGCGCCGTGTTCAGCGGCGAGGCGCCGGTTCGCAAGGTCGTCGCGCTCGGCATGGCGCGGTAGTTGAGCTTGGCGGCGTTCAGCACCGCGGCCTCCGCTGCCGCGCGTTCCGCGCGCGTCGGCGGAGGCGGAGCCTGCTGGACCGTTCGTCGTGACGGCAGCGCCTGTGCGCGGCGCTGCTGCGCGCCGGCGGTGGCGCTCGGAGGCTTGCGCTTCGCGGTCGGCGCATCCACCGTCACCGGCGGCAACGTCGCCTGGGCATGCACGGGGGCAGGAGAGCAGAGCAGATCGGCAGTCAAGGCGCCCATGATAGCAAGCGCGCCGCACATCCCGGTACGATCGCGAGGATCGCGCCGGCCTTCACACTTCGTCATCGTTCACGTCACTTCCACGTCGAGTCGTTCAGGCGTCGGCCCGAACGACGTTCGATCTATCAACCCGGCGGATCGAAGGACATGGCGCGTGTAGTTGAATTGCTCTAAGCAGTGCGGAGTTTACGCGTCGACGAGTTGTTCCAAGCCGCGCGGAATTGCGGCGTGGTGGCGTATTCCCGCGTTTTTCGCTTCGATTTCCGTCGGCGTCGACGGCGCTAGCAATGGCTCGTGCGAGCGATGCGCATGGGTGCCATGCGCGGCTCCGCCGCGGCGGCCCTCTACTGCCGTTGCAGAAGGCCGCCAGTCTCAATTTTCGGAACGGCGGAGACGACGAACAACAATCCTCATCGCTTCGGATTGATCGTGCCCGAATGCGGGCTCATCGTGCCGGTGGTGCCGTTCTCTGTCCCGGTGACATCGTCGCTCATGCCGGTCGCGCTGCCGGTGCGGCCGCCGGTCGCGCTGGTGTCGGTGCCGGTCGACGAGCGGCCCATGTTCGCACCGGTGGTGCCGGTGTCGGTCGAATGGCCCATCCCGGGACTCGTCGCCGTGCCCGAGCCGCCGGTGCCGGTATTGGCGCCGGCGCCGCTGCTGCTCTGGGCCAGCGCAAGTGAGCTCGTCAGCGCGAAAGCCGCGGCGATGCCGATGGTGGTGATCGTCTTCATGCGATGCCTTTCTCTCCTTGAGCGGAGCTAACAGCGATTGCGTCGTGCCGTTCCTGACAGACAGACTGCCTTCCGCCGGATCGGCTGGCCGCGCCTCAGCCGCGGCCCTTGTTGTCGTTGTGATCCTGAAACTGCTCGGTCTCGACGCAGCGGCCGTCCTGGCCGCGTTCGCGCGAGCTCTCGGTCTTGTCGCGGTTCGACAGCACCATGTTCTCGCCGACGAGATCCTCCTGCAGGTCGGTCATGGCGCCCGAGCCATCGCCCTTGCCCTTGAGGTGCGGTCCAGGCGCAGAGCTGCCGTTGCTCGGTTGCGCCGCGAGCGGCCGCTGCCGGTGCTGCTCGCGTTCGATCTCGCGGGCGAGCTCGCCGGAATCGGGATTGTCCGGCTTGCGTTCGAGCGTGCGCAATTGCTGCTCGTGGGTCTTGCGGCCCTGCAACGCGCGACGGCGCGGCGGCTGGTCGCGGTCGGATTGCGGCGGCCCGCGGCGGCGGTCCATCACCTCGGCCTTGTCGATGCCGCCCTGCGCATTGGTATCGTTCTCGACATCGCCCTGGATCGTGTTGACGCCTTCGAGCTCCTGGAGATCATCGAGGCTCGCCTGCGCCATCGTCACGCCCTTGGAGCCACCAATCAGCGGATTGCGAACGAGGTCGACATTGGTCGGGCGCGGCAGCTTCCGATGCTTGTTGCTCATTGGTTGCTCGCTCCATGCGCCGGATGCGTGTTTCCGCCCTTCGCTTCCGGCCGTGCGTAGGGCGTGAGTCGTGCTTGCCGCCGCCGGTGGAGACGCGGCTGTGCCGACGGCCGACACGACAGGTTCCTCGCGTTCCCCTCCCGGCTGTACCTGACTGTCGTTTGCGAAGGACCAACGCGCGCCCCGGAGCAGAGTTCTAAATACAAAAGGGATTGATCGGTGTGTTCCGGCCGGGTCGCGATGCCCTCGGCCGTCAACCGCGGCTCTGACGACGCAGGTCATGTGCGGGAGGATGTCGACGAGCGTGTGGTGCGCCGCGCTTGGAGTTTCTCAGCAGCGCTGCGGTGACATGTTGGCAGGCACAGCGCCGAGCCGGTGCTAGCCTGCCTTCACGTCTGGCGTGACGTCCTCGACATGATGAAGGATGAAAGCGAGGCGTCCCTGCTCGTCATGGAGAGGCGTGTTGATCGGCTGCCAGTGCCGTTCCACGAACACGCCTTCGGCATTGCGGATGTCGTAGCGCTGGATCGGCATTGCGTGCGGCTGCCCGGTCTGCACCACCGTGCGCAGCGAACCGTAGAGATTGTTGACGCCGTCGGCGAGCGGATCATCGGGATTGTCCGGAAACACCTCGAAGAGCGATTTGCCTGCGATCATCTGCCGCTCGGTGAAGGTCACGGCGGCATAGGCTGCGTTGATGTCGGCGATGTACAATCCTGGTCCTGGGTCGATCAGCATATAAGGGTGAGGCGAGGTGTCGAATTCCCGCTGGAAATGCCGCTTGATCGCAGTCGCGTCGGCGACCGGCCGTCGGTGCAGATTCGACGACGAGGGATCGGCGCCCACGTCCGCGGCTTCGAGCAGGGCCAGCTCACGCCTTGTGCTCGCAAGCAGCACCCGCAGCGTGCGCAGCAAGACGGCGTCGGTCGATTCGGCCAGCAATTTCTCGAAATGAGCGACGTTCTGCTCGCAGATGAAACGTTTCATCATCGCTCTGAATCACTTTTCCCCGGCCGGAACCCAGTCTAGCCGGGCGCAGCCTCTATGTCATGGCTGGTGCCGAAGCGGCGCCGGCATGCCGCAGGGCGTGAATTTGGCGCGGCAGCTGGACTCGCCGTCGCGCCGTCCTGATCATGGCGGCCCCCGGCGCAATCTCACGCGGCGGGCGAAGTGAACGTTGCCGCGGCTAGTGGACCACATTGCCTTCGATCGTCACGTCCTTGCCGTATCGTCCCCGGGTCTTCATCGTCAGTTTGTCGCCGACGAAGGTGAGGCGCCAATTTCGCTCTTCGCCCTGGCCAATGAATTGCACGTCGACCGCAAACGTCGTGGCGTCGACCCAGCTGCCTTTCATGGCGCGGTAGGTGTAGGGCTGCCAGGGATGGCTCTGGGCGGTCTTGCGGAAGGTGCCGTCGAGCCCGATCGGGCTTTGCAGGTGCAGAATGCCGTTCTCCGAGCCCCGCTCCGGGATATCCCATGCGACATGCGGATCGGCGTCCGTCAGATACAGCGTCATCGCCCTGATGCCGACCGGGCTGGGCGGGAACGTGTAGGTCTTGCCTGAGATGGCTGCCGCGATCTCCGGCACTGCGCCGACCGGGCTCCGAGCCTCCGTGGCCACCTCCTTGACGGCAGCCGCGAGGTTCGCCGCGGCTTCCGGTGCGGCGGGCAAGGCGCTGTCCGATTTGACGGCTGCCGAAATCTCGTTCGCAAGCTTGCGGAACGGACAGAAGTCGCGCGCGGTCATCACTGCCACGATATCGGGATCGGGCAGCACCATGATGACCTGGCAGTGATAGCCCACGGTCATGAAGACGTTGCGATCCGGCAGCGCCCAGAACTGGTCCGCATAGCTCAGGCCCGGATCGAACGCCGCGTTCATGCTGATCGTGGCGTGGCTGACGGCCTCGATCCAGTCGGGCGGCAGCAATTGCTGGTCGCCCCAGCGCCCGCGGCGCAGATAGAGATAGCCGATCCTGGCCATGTCGCGCGGCTTCAGCGCCAGCCCGAAGCCGCCGCCGGACACCCCCTGCGGATCCTTGAACCAGGCGTGCTCCGTGATGCCGAGCGGGGCGAACAGTCTTTCGGTGGCGAAGTCCTCGGCGCTCCGGCCGGTGAGCCTGGTGACGAGCGCGGAGAGCAGATGCGAGTTGCCGCTGTCGTAGTAGAAGGTCTCCCCCGGCGCATGGGCCATCGGCCGGTCGAGAATATATTGAACCCAGTCGGGGCTTGACGTCATTTCGACAATGGATCTCTCGGCACCGCCATTATAGCCCTCGTCCCAGTCGAGGCCCGAGGTCATGTTGAGCAGATGCTGCACGGTCATCGCCCGCTTGCGCGCGTCGACATTGGCGATCTTGCGATCATGGAAGAAATCGAGCACCGGGTGATCGAGGCTGTCGAGCCTTCCGTCCTTGTGCAGCATCGCGATCAGCGTAGAGACCACCGCCTTGGTCGAGGAATTGATGATGTGCAGATCGTCCGCCTTGTACGGGTCGTAGGCGGCGTCGAGCACGATGCGGCCATGGCGCGTGATCAGCAGGCTGTCGAACCGCAGCGTCTTGCCGAAAGCGACCAGCTTCGCCAGCGCCGCGGAATCCATCCCTTCGTCTTCCGGCGTGGCGGTCTGCCAGTCCGCTTGCGGAAAGCCGGCTGTTTGAGCGCCCTCGGCCATCGCAGGCCTGATGAACAGACCGCCGAGCAGCAAAGCGGCGGCAAAGCTGACACGCAACATGTTGCATTCCCCCCGGACCAACAATGCCTATCAACGCCATCGGAGCGCCGCGATCAATCAAAGATTGCGTGATATAACTGTGCCGCAGCGAAAACGGCGGGTCGGCGTCGCACGCGCAGGGCCGTTGGATTCGCACTCATCTAGCGATCCTGCAGTTCAAAACGCCGAATGGCATGCCTGTGATCCCGCGTTCAAAAAGGTTGTGGAGAAACCTAAGACCATACGCCACCCCTAGCTTTGTGGGCGTCGCACAGTTCTGGGTAGTGCCAAATCATGCACTTCATGTCGTTGCGACGAATGAGCGCCTGCGCTGACTTGCGCGTGGCCTGTTCAAAGCTGCTGTACTTTTCTTCGACCCACTGCCGTAGGTGCTCCCATTGTTCTTCCCCATGCACCTGAGGCCGATCTTCAAGACACCACCATTCATCCATCGTGAGATGGTTTTTCCGATATTCCAAAGCCCAGAAGTCTGCGGCTTGAAGTGGTCGAATGTCCCGGAAGGTAAGTTCTTTCGGCAGCCCTACCGTGACTAGCTTGTCGTAAATTCCGTCCGGTCCGTAGTAAGCGTCCATGTCGGCATACTGCTGAGCTTTGGCCAGTTTTGATTTGACCTTTTCCACGTGATCGAAGATTGGCTCGACTGGACGCCCGGCCGATCTCGAACGCCGACAAGGTATCCCCCAGGGCGCGGGCCGCGTAGGAAGCCTCGGCGGCGGCCCGCGCGGTGGTGTTGTTGGCGAGATTGATGCCGTAGATCACCTGCCAGTCGGCCTGTTTGGCGAAGGCGGTGAGCGCGTCGACCATCTCGGACTGGATCGGCGCCAGTCCGGGTACGCCACCGAGCCACGCGCAGCGGTCCACGGCATTGGCGCCGATACGCAGGACGCCGGGGCCGAGCAGCCGGTACAGCCCCAGCAGGTCGTCATTGCCCGGCGTGAACATCGGTTGTCGTAGCTTGTCCTTCTCGTAGCTCAGGCCAACAAAGCGGCTGGTCATGGTCACGCCGGGCCTGCCGCGATCGAGGCGAACGCCGACCTCCATGTGCGCCGTGCCGCGCGGCGATTTCGCTGCGGCCGGGAAGGCGGCCGGCATTGCGGTCGAACCGGCGGCGCTGCGGTCGGCCGTGCCGCCGAGAAGGCCGCCGATCCCGATGCGCGACAACAAGGCGATCAGTTCACGGCGTGCCAGCATAGGATCGGACATGGATATCCCCTGATCGCGTGTGCGCCGCGGCTACGGCCCGCGCCGT